>NZ_VKLU01000005.1:0-1202428 GCF_007352635.1 Corallococcus sp. Z5C101001 | reverse complement strand
GACACCTTCCGAGGTGCTGAACACTCATCTACGTTCACTTCAACCAAGAGGCGTTGCGACGACCGCTTGAATCCGCCGGGTCACGCCCAGAAGTTTTGGAGCCAGGCAAAGAGCCGCGCCACCTTCCGGCGTCGACGGTATTGGCGCATCTCGCGCCCATCCTGGGCCCTTGGCTTGCTCCCGGCGCTGAGGAGCAATCCACTTCACTCCCTGCTCGTGCCACAGCCGATCGCCGAGCGACTCAGCGTCATAGGCCTTGTCGCCGATGAGTCGCGGGGAAGCTCGTCGATGAGGCTCTCGTCGAGGGTGCTTCCGAAGAGGCTGGTTGCGTGGGGAGAAGCGCTCGCCGCGCAATGGCGAGAGAAGGACCAGCTCCGTCTGCAGCGGCCATGACCGTCGTCGCCTTGTCCCGCTTCGTCTTTCCGACGCAGGGCTCGCTATTTTCGCCGAAGCGAAGAGCGGGTCGACGAAGCCCTCCTCGGCTTGCCAGCAGGGAAGGGCGAAGGGGGCCCTGCCTTCGCGATGGAAAGGCTGGGCCGCTGTCCTCCTCAGGGCGAAGACTGCGCGTTGCCCACGCCATCCTTGTCGACAGAAAGGCTGCTCAATACCTTCTCATCGACCTCCACCTTCGTCTTGCCCAGCAGCCCCGCCATCAGATCATCCATGGCCCGCGAGCGCTTTTCGACCATCAGGCGGCTCTCGATGCGCGGCTTCACCTGGTCCACCGTCTGGGAAAAGCCCGGCTGCCGGGCCGTCAGCTTCAAGAGGTGCAACCCGCGCGAGGACGCCACGAGTCCGACCTCGCCGAGGGTCTGTAGTCCGAAGGTGGCATCCGCGACGGGCTGGCCCCACTTCGCCGCCAGTTCTTCCTGTGTCAACAGGCCCAGTTCGCCTCCCGCATCCCGAGAGGCCGCATCGTCCGAGCGCTTCCGGACCTGCTCCGCGAACGCCGTCTTCACCGGCCCCGCCTCCTGCTTGCGGATCTCCGCCACCAACTTGTCCGCCTCCGCCTTCACCGCGGCCCGCTTGGCGTCCCCTTCCGCGGACGCCAGGAACACCTGACTTACCCGTACCTTTTCGGGCCGGACGAACTCCGTGAGGTGCTCCTGATAGTATTTGCGCACCTCGTCGTCCGTGGGGGGCACGGTCGTCACGCTCGCCGCCTGCTTCTGAACCAGCCGCTGGACCAGCAGCTTCTCCACTGCTGCCTGGAACTCAGGATCCTTCTCCAACCCCTGACGGCGGGCTTCCTGCGCAAGCACTTCGAAGCGGACCAGCGTGTCAAGGAACTCTTTCTTCATTTCCAGCGAACCGTAGCGGGACCGGATAAGGGGCGGCTGCTCTTCGAGTCTTGCTTTGTATTCACTCGCGGTGATTGCACCCGAGCCCACTCGCGCCACCACTGGGTCATTTGTGCTCCCCTCCTGTGACATTCCTGAACCCTTGCATGCATTCAGGAGAAACAGGGCTGTTGTTGTGGCGGCAGCAATTTTGGCGATATTCATGAAATGCAATCCCTGGAGGGAATTCCGGCGAGCCTGGGCCCCAACGCCCGGCTGCGAGTCACGGGGAACCGTAACAAAGAGGCGGCGGTGAATTCAAACGCGTCAGGGGCACGTGCTATTGCTGCTCAAACGCCAGATCGTGCACACTGTGGCTGTCTTCTCCGTCTCAGAGGAATCCTTTGCAATCGCCTGTTCACACCCTCCACCGCGCGTTGTTGCTGCTCGCGCTGAGCTCCTGTGAAGGACGGCCTCTCGAAACGACGGCGTCGGCCGGCCCGAAGGCACCGCTTCCCCGCGAACTGGTGGCCCGCTTCGACGGAGGCGTCGTCACCCGGGAGGAGTGGGAGCGCGAATCGCGGCGGTTGCCGCCAGCCCTGCGCGAGCAGTTCGCGAGCGAGGCCGGTCAGCGTGAATTCGCTTGGTCGCTGGTGGACAAGCGCCTGCTGGTGACGGAGGCGAAGCGCCAGGGGCTGGCGGGACGCGAGGACATCGCCCGGCAGGTACGTGAGCTGGAGGAGCGGCTCATCGTGCAGGCGCTCCTGACCCAGGAGGAGCGATCCGCTGGCGCCGCGACCGAGCAGGAGTTGCGAGGCTGGTACGACGCGAACCGGCAGGAGTTCGAACAGCCGGAGCGGATCCACCTGGGGCGGGTGCTGGCCCGCTTCGAACGGCAGGGCAGCGCGGGCGACCGCGCCCGGGCGCGCACCCGGGCGGAGGAGTTCGCGCGGCGTCTCCAGAAGGAGCCGCTCGCCCAGGTGCAGGCGAGCGGGGATGGCCCGGAGCGGGCGCGTGGCGGCGACCTGGGCGTGTTCGCCCGGGGCGAACTGCCGGACCGGCGGCTGGAGGCGGCCGCGTTCGCGCTGAGGACGCCGGGGCAGGTTTCCCCGGTGGTGGAGACCGAGGAAGGTTTCGCGGTGGTGCAGCTGCTGGAGCGCCGGCCCGCGCGGGTCCCTCCGTATGAGGAAGTGCGGGCGGAGGTCGAGGGGCGGCTGGCGCCGGTGCGGCAGCGCAAGGTGTTCGATGCGCTGCGCGCGCGGCTGCGGAGTGGTTCGGACGTACAGGTCGAGGTCACGGCGCGTCCCTGACGCGTCGGCGGGAGAGGGGGAAGTACCCATGGAGCGTTTCTCCACACCGCGCCTGCGGGCGTTGGCGGCGATGATTTTCGTGCTGGGCTGCGCCATGCCGGGGCTCGCCCTGGCCCAGGCCGCGCCCTCGGTCGCGTCCGTCTATCCCCTGAGGTCGATCCAGCCAGGGGCCCGCTCGGTCGAGCTGGGCTTCGAGGTCGACGGCGGCGCGTCCCAGGTGGCCGTGACGCTCCAGGGCACCTCCGCCACGAAGGGAGTCTTCGTCGACCTCGCGCGCGTGATGGTGTCGCGCGATCAGGCCGGCGCGGTTCCCTTCCACGTGCTCGTTCCTCTGTCGCAGGGGTTTCCGGCGGACGGCCGGCTGGTGGTCTCCGCGACCCCGGTGGCTGACGAGGGCGCGACGGCGACCGCGGTGCAGGTCGTGCTCGATGCGACCCATCCGCCGCCAGCCTTCGCGCCGGACGCGGTGCGGGCCCGGGCGTCGGTGGACACCGGTCAGCTGTTGGTGGACGTGGCCTTCCAGGGGAGCGTGGCGCGCGCGGAGCTGACGGTGCTGGGCGCGTCCGCGGCCCTGCTGCGCACCGTGAAGGGCGACCTCGCGGAGGTGGAGTCGCATGCGTTCGCGGTGGGGCGCCGGCTGGTCGCGCGCCCCCGGGTGGCCGCGCCAGGCCGCGTGGCTTTCGCGGTGCCGGTGCAGGGAGAGCGCATCCCCTCGGATGGCGTGGTGGTGGCGGACGTGGCGCTGGTGGATGCGTTCGGCCGGACGGTGCACACCTCCACGGTGGAGTTCACCGACTCGGCCGCCTTCGATCCGGTCTTGTTCCTGCGCGCCAGCCCCACGTCGCTGCTGCTGTCGGAGGGCTTCGGGCAGCGGGTGCCACTGAAGGTGACGGCGGTCTTCGCCATCGCGGGCGAGGTGGACGTCAGCGGCGGGGCCAGCGGCGCCACCTATGAGTCGGACGACCCGTCCGTGGCCATGGTCACGCGTGATGGTCAGGTGGTGGCGCGGGCCACCGGCTCGGCGCGGGAGACCGTGGTGCGCGTGCACTACGCGGGGCTCACCGCGGAGGTGCCCGTCCTCGTGGACTCCAGCGCGACCCTGGCGTCGCTGGAGGTCGTCCCCGTGCCGTCGGAGGCGCCCGCGGTCATCGAGAGGGTGGGAGGCTCGCTGCAACTGCGACTGGTGGGGACGCTCTCCAACGGCCAGCGCGTGGACCTCTCACCTTCCGCGCTGGGAACACAGTGGCGCTCCGAGGATGCGTCACGCCTCCAGGTGTCCTCGGAAGGTCGCGTCACGTCGCTTCAGGCCCAGCCCACGCGCGTGTTCGCGAAGTACCCGGACCAGGCCGAGGTGTCGCTCTGGGTGGATGCGCGGGACGCCTTTCCGGAGGTGAAGCTGAGCGCGCCCAGCTCCGTGGTGGCTGGAGGTGAGCTGGAGGTGAAGGCCCTGGTGACCGACGACGTCGGCGTCACACGGGTGGAGTTCCGCGTCAACGGTGTTCCCACCGTGACGGACACCGAAGCGCCCTTCACCCTCCAGGTCAAGGCGCCCTCCACGGTGGGGGCGATCCTGGTGCTGAGCGCCGTGGCGGTGGACACCGCGAACCACGAGAGCGCCGCCGCCGAGCTGCGCATCCCGGTGACCGGCGCGCCGGCGCCCAGCAGCCGCACCCTCGTGTACGACGCGCCCGAGGCGGGTCAGGTGCTGGTCGCCGGCCTGCCCCAGACGGTGCGCGTGACGAGCGGCGACTGGCGGCAGGGCTCGTTGTCCCCAAGCGACTTCCAGTCCGTCCGCTTCACCGTGGATGGCGCGCCGCTCGGGCTGGCCTCCGCTCCCCGGGTGGAGGTTCGCACGTTGAAGTCGGAGAAGGGCGTGGATCAGCTCTTGCTGGTGCCCTTCTGGGAGGTGACCTTCATCCCTCCGCTGACGGCGGCCGGCACCGGCGTCATCCTGCGCGCGGAGGCGGTGGACGGCTTCGGCGCTCCGGTTCCCGCGCAGTCGCTCCCCGTCCGTGTCGCGGCGGACTCCGCGCCCCTCGTCACCCTGAAGACACCCGCCGTGTCGCCCGTGGATGTCACCGCGGGCGCGCCTTTCCTCGTGAGCGGTGCGGTGGCGGACGACGCGCTGGCGTTCGGGGTGGACGTGCGCCTGATGGTCAATGGGGCCACGGTCGCCACCCAGCGGCTCGCGAAGGCGTCCTTCGAAGGATCGCCTTCCGGGTCCACGGAGTTCACCTTCACCTGGACGCCCCCCACCTCGCTGCTGGGGTCGGACGTGCAGGTGGCGGTGCAGGCCATCGATGTGGGCGGCAACGCGCGCAGCGTGGGGTTCCGGGCCCATGTGAAGGCGGACCGCCCGCCGCAGATCAACATCGTCAGCCCCGGGATCTCCGACCCCATCCTCGCGGGCTCCCGCGTGCTGCTCACCGCGGACGTGTCGGACGACTCGCCGCCGCCGTTGCAGGTGACCTGGTACGTCGACGGAGTGGTGGTGGGCCTGTCCAGCGCGGCCCCGTACGCCGCGGAGGTGCTCGTGCCCGTGGACGCCGTGGGCAGGACCCTGGTCTTCAAGGCGGTGGCGCGAGACTCCGTTGGCATGGAGACCGCCGTGACGCGCAGGTTGACCGCGTCCCCGGACTTGTTGCCGCCCTCGGTGTCCCTTGTCACGCCGCTGATGAACGCCTCCGTGGTCACCACCCAGGATCTGCTTGTGACCGCGGCCGGCCTGGATGACGTGGGCGTCAAGAAGGTGGAGCTCTTCCTCGACAGCGCCGTCCAGCCTGTCTTCACGGACTCCGCCCCGGCCCGCAACGGCGCCACGTCAGGCTCGTTCATCACCCACTTCATCCTCCCCAAGGCGTCCATCGCCACGCTGGGAAGCCACCGGCTGCGGGTGCATGCCACGGATGCCGCCGGCAATGTGGGCATCTCGCCGGAGATCCTGTTCCAGTCCAAGGCGGATGGCGCGCCGAGCGTGGCATTCGTGCGGCCGGGCGCGGAGACCTCCGCGACGCTTGGCACGTCCCTGGAAGTGCTGGTCAACGCGACGGACGACGTGGCCGTGCAGCAGGTGGAGCTCTACCTGGGGGCCACCCGGGTGGCGTCCCTGGTGGCGGCGCCGTACCGCTTCGAACTCCCGCTCACGGGCGGAGCCCGGACGGAGACGCTCCGCGCGGTGGCCACCGACTCCGGTGGGCATCAGGCGGAGGCGACCCGGATCATCCACCTGGTCGAGGACGACCAGGCGCCGCTCGTGGGGTTCCGTTCGCCTGGAGAGGGCGCGAGGGTCTTCGCGAAGCGCTCGCTGAAGGTGGAGGTGGTGGCCTCCGACAACGTGGGCGTGGCGTGGGTGGAGTTGTACCGAGGCGCGGCCCGGGTGGCTCGCCTCACCACCGGGGAGGTGCAGGGGCTCTATCAGGTCTACACGTTCCAGGTCCCGCTGGCCGAAGGGGATGCGAATCAGGAGGTGACATTGCGCGCCGTGGCGTCGGACCTCGGGTCGCAGGGCTCGCCAGCCCGGACCGCGGAGCGGACGCTGAAGGTGCTCGTGGTCGAGGACGCGCCGCCCACCGTGACGGTGCTCGCCCCGCCTCCCGGCAGCCCCTACAAAGAGGGCGAAGATGTTCGCATGACGGTGTCGCTCGGCGACGACGACGGCGTCATCGGCTGGGTGGGCGTGTCTGGCGGCATCCTCCAGGGCACGCTGCCCGAGACGGGGCCGGTTCGGAACGTCACCCAGCCCCAGACCGTGGTGGTCCGGGCGCCCATCGTCCACCTGGGGCAACCCGCCACCGTGGGCGTCATCGCGAGGGACACGAAGCCGCAGGACTCGCAGCCCGTGACCGTCACCCTGGCCGTGGCGCCTGACACCCAGAAGCCGAGGGTGAGCCGGGTGGCTCCGTCCGCCAGCACCGTGGAGGTCGTGTCCGGGGGCACGTTGGGCGTCCGCGTGGAGGTCCGCGATGACGTGCGGGTGTCCTCCGTGGCCATCCTCGTGGACGGGAACCCATTGACGCCCGCGGTGTCGCTGCCGAACGTCGATGAACGCTTCGACGAAGTGCGGACCCCCGACCCCCTGGGGCCGGGGACGATCCTGCTCAGCCGCGAGTACGTGGGCACCTACGCGGGGACGGTGTCCCTGCCCACCTTGAGCCCCACGCGGCACCACCTCATCGCGCGCGCGTTCGACCCCGCCGGCAACTCCGCCGACACCGAGGTGACGCTCGATGTGAAGGAGAAGGTGGACCGCGAGGCGCCCCGCTTGACGCTGTCCCTGCGGAAGACGCCGGATGACACGACGTGCGTCGCGGGCACGACCGTGGAGCTGGTGCTTCAGGCCAGTGACGACGGCCAGGTGAAGACACTCGAAGCCCGGCTGGACAACACCCCGTTGACGCTGCCGGCCATCACCCCGGGAGCGACGGTCACTGCGACCGTGAGCGTCGCGTTGCCGCAGCTGGCCTCCGGCTCCCGTCCGCTCGTCTTCTCGGCTCGGGCGGTGGATGCGACGGGCAAGGCGACGGAGCAGGTCCTCACCCGCGTGCTGATGCCGGACGCCGCGCCGACGGTGTCGTGGCTCGTCCCAGCGGCGGGCGCGGTCCTCACCGAAGAGCGCTCGGAGTCCCTCCAGGCCGAGCTGCGGGACGACGTGAAGGTGGAGTCCGGCTTCGCGGTGCTGGCGACGTCCGAGGCCACCCCCGTTGACGGAGCACCAGAGGCGTTCGACGTGGCGACGCCGGGCGCGACCGGCGCGGGGCTCGCCTCCCTGTTGACCTGGTCCCTGGGCGAAGGGCGCACCTCCCAACTGGAGGTGACCTCAGGGCGAGTGCGCGTGGTGCCCCCAGCGGCGGGGCTGGGGAACCAGCCGGGCCGCGCGAAGTTGAAGGTGGTCGCGCCGCCGTCCGGCCAGTCGCTCAAGGCGCGCGTCGGGTACCGCTACCGCCTGGGCGCTGGAGCGGAGGCCCTTCCGGAGGTGAAGACCTTCCTCGCGACGCTGAGCGCGGGGCACCGGGAGGTGGAGTTCAAGGCGCCGTCCTACGAGGTCGACCTGGGCTTCCCGGCCGCCCTGACGGTGGATGAAATCGACGTGGAGCTGTCATCCGGCGGCGCGCCTGGGGCGGCCGTGGAGATCAGCCGGACGCAGCTCGTCTATGACGCGGGCTCGGTGCAGGTGCGGGCGGTGGCGGCCGGGACGTGGCTCGCGACCGCGCGCTGGAACGTCATCGCGTCCTTGCCGGGCCGCGCGCTGCAGCCGCAGCTCGCCCTGAGGCCTCCGCTGGGCTGGGCGCCTCGCACGGCGGTGTTGACCGCCTTCGCGGGGGATGGCCAGGGACACCGCGCGCGCGCGGTCCGGACGGTCAGCGTGCAGCCCGACCTGGAGGCCCCGGTGGCCGCGGTGCTCCAGCCGTCCAACGGGGGCTCCGTGGTGGCGGGCATGCCCGTCTCCGTGCTCGTGTCCTTCCGCGACAACGTGGAGGTGGAGTCCGCGGAGCTGTTGGTGGATGGCGCGGTCCGCGAATCGTTCACGCGCCCCGCCGCTTCGGCGCAGCGCACGCTGGTGCTCCAGCCCACCGCCACCGGGGCTCCCGTGGCCTTGACGGTGGTGGCGAGGGACCGTGCGAGCAATGCGTTCCTGTCGCCTCCGGCCTTCGTGCATGTGCGCGCGGACACGGCGCCCACGGTGCGGTGGGTGAAGCTCGAGTCCGCGGTGGAGTCGGTGTCCGCGACGGAGTTGGACAGCGGGCTCGTGCGGCTCGTGCAGGGCATCCCGGCCACCCTGACCCTGGAGGCTTCGGATGACGTGGGGGTGGCGCTCATCACCACCGCGTTTGGCGATGCCCCCCCGGTCTCGCGCACGGTCGCGCCGGCCCAGGCGAGTGTGTCGCATCCGGTGACGTTCACGCCCCCCGTGGCGTGGGACGGCGCTCCCTCCGTGCTGCGCGTCACGGTGACGGACACGGCTGGCAACGTGGGAATGGCCCGGCTCGTGGTGGAGGGGCGCAAGCCCCAGGCGCCAGCGCTCGCCCTGTCCGCGCCCGAGCAGAACGCCACCCTCGTCGAAGGCAGCATCCAGCTCTTCGTGCAGGCGCTCGCGGGCGACGACACGGGCGTCGCGAAGGTGGAGTTCTTCCTCAACGGCCAGTCCGCGCTCCAGATCGATGGGGCGCAGGGCGCGCCCATTCCCGTCTTGCAGGACGGGTTGATCAACGGGCTGCCGGTTCCCGTGGACGTCCGCGTGCGAGCCGCCTTCCAGGCACTGGTCGCCGGCGATGAGAACTCGCCCTACCGGGACATCTCCAGGCTGAAATCCTATGGCGGCCGCGTCCGGTTGCCTCCCGGCTTCCTCGCGCTGGATCCATCGCGCTCGCAGACGTACTTCGATGTGCGGGTGGTGGCCACGGACAAGGAGGGCCACGCCTCCGTCGTCGAGCGGTCCACCCTCGTGGTGGCGGACGACAAGAGCCCCTCCGTGCAGGTCCTTTTGCCCACGCTCCGCCAGGCGGTGGTGGAGAAGACCTCGTTCCGCGTGTCGGCGGCGGCCTGGGACAACGTCTTCGTGGAGCAGGTGAAGCTGCTCGCGGGTCCCAGCATGGCGGAGCTCCAAGTGTTCCACACCGCCGGTGGCTTCCCACAGGAGAACGCGTTCCCGTCCTCGGAAGTGGACATCTACGCGCCGCTCATCACCGCCCAGGCGGTGGCGCCCGCGCTGCCCTCGCTGGGCAGCGTGGACATGGACTACTTCGTGGCCGCGGAAGCCCGGGACATATCTGGGAAGACAGCGTCCTTCATCCAGCCCATCCGGGTGGTCCGCGACCGCGAACCCTCGGTGGCCATCGTGTCACCACCGGATGGCCGGACTGTCGTCAGGGGCAGCCGCGTCGCGGTCTCGGTCGCCGCCGAGGACGACGTGGGCATCGCGTCGGTGCAGTTGCGGATGAACGACGAGGACCTGCCTCCCGTGTACCAGCCCCCGTTCACCTTCCTGGTGACGGTGCCTCCCGGGGCACAGACGCTGTCCCTCCAGGCGAAGGCGGTGGATACGTACGGCCATGCCGTCTTCAGCCAGGTGGTGGTGCTGCCCGTGGGGGAGGACGCTCCCCCGACGGTCGCGGTGGCCCAGCCGCATGATGGCGACATCCTCACCGAGGGTCGGGACTTCGGCCTCGTGCTGGCGGCGCAGGACGACGTCGGCCTGGCGTGGGTCGAGGCGGTGGTCGAGGGCGGGGTGACGGGCCCCCTGCGTTACACCGCCACGGAGAAGCCCTTCTCGTTCCGCGTGCCGCTGCCGTACGGCTCCGCCAAACACCCCCTCACCGTGCGCGCCCGCGCGAAGGACACGTTCGGCCACGTGGCCGAGGCTCCGGTGGTGACCCTGCAAGTCCAAGCGGACGCCCAGCTGCCCACGGTGCGCTTCCTCACTCCCGCGGACCACTCGGAGATCGTCGCGGGGATGAACGTGGACCTGGAGGTCGTGGCCGAGGACAACGTCGGCGTCGCCGCGGTGGTCTTCTCGGTGCAGGAGGGCAGTGGTCCCCTCACCCCGCTGGCCACGCTACCCGTGCCGCCGTACCGCTTCACCTACCGCGTGCCCACAAGGCCCGAGAATGCCCCCGACACGGCGCTGACGTTCGTCGCTCGCGCGGTGGACACCTCCGGCAACGAGAAGCAGGCGCGCTCGGAGCTCACCGTCGTGAACGAGAAGCCCCTGGCGGTGGCACTCCAGGGATCCAGCGATGTGGTGGTGGGCCTGGCCTCGGACTTCACCGCGGTCGTGTCGAACGCCAGCCTGGGCGTCGCGCACGTGTCGCTGCACGCGGGGCCGGAAGCCGGAGCCACGGAGGTCGCGCGGCGCTACCTGCGGCCCTTCACCTTCGCCTACGAGGCACCGGCGGCGCAGGTGGACCAGACGGTGCGCTTGCGCGCTCACGTGCTGGATGTGGCGGGGCGCGAGGCGTGGTCGGCCCCGCTGGACGTGCTGGTGAAGAAGGACCAGAAGCCCACGGTGGTGCTGCAGAAGCCGCTCGCCGGAACGAACGTCTTCGACGGCGGCCGTGTCCGCATCGAAGCGAAGGCGCTGGACCCGGATACCGGCATCCGGAAGGTCATCTTCCTGGTGGACGGCAAGCGGGTGGATGTGGCCGAGCACCCCGCGGGGATTCCGGGAGCCCCCGACGTCTACGTGGGGACGTTCGTCGCCCCCGTGGGCAGCCGCAACCGGCGATTCGTCATCACCGCGGTCGCGGTGGACAATGCCAACCAGGAGACGGAGTCCGCCCCGGTGGACGTGGGCACCGTGAGCGACACCGTCCCTCCGGACGTGGAGTGGGTGGATCCGCCCGCGGGCGACGTCGTGACCGGCGGCAGCCTCCTGGTGCTGAAGGCCGCCGCCCGCGACAACGTCCAGGTGAGCGAGGTCGCGTTCTATGTGGATGGCACGTTCGTGGACTCCACGACGCAGTCGCAGCCAGGCCCCGCGGGCCGGCCCTTGTATTCGCGAAGCGCGCTGCTGCCGAACGACCGTGCCGGGCAGCTGCTGCCCCTCTACGCCACGGCCGATGATCCGACAGGCAACAAGGGAACCTCACCGACCGTCGAGGTGGAGCTGGGCCTGCAGCCATCGCTGGCGCGGCTGAGTCCCTTCAGCTCCGGACGGCTGGGCCCCGTGGCGGCGGACGAGACAGGCCGGGTGGTGGTGGGCGCGCAGGGGCTGAACAGCCTGGAACTGCTCCAGGGCAATGCGCTCGTCTACGCCCAGCTCTCCACGGGGGCGATCCAACAGTCGTCCTACGTGCCCTTCACGGCTCCCCCCGCGGCGGTCGCCTTCTACGGCACGCACGCGCTGGTGCTGACGCCGGGACACACGCTGCAGGGCCAGTACATCCCGCCGCTGTTGTCGGTGGTGAATCCGGGGCAGATGAAGGTCCTGGGCAGCGTGGACCTTCCTGGCACGGACGTCCGGGGCGTGGCGGTGAAGGACCGGCTCGCCTACGTCGCCAATGGCACCGCGGGCGTGGTGGTGGTGGACCTGTCCGACCCGAACCTCCCGCAGCGCGTGCGGACGGTTCCCGTGGTGGGCGCGGAGGGCGCGCAGGGGGTCTTCGTGTCTGGCCACCTGTTGCTGGTGGCCGCTGGGAGCGGTGGGTTGCGCATCCTCGATTTGCGCAATCCCAAGCTCCCCATGGTGTCGCCGGAGCGCAGCTTCGTCGCGGTGCCCGGCGCGGCCAGCGCGGTGTCGGCCGTGGGCTCGCGTGCGTTCGTCGCATGTCAGGGCGCCGGTGCGTATCTGGCGGAGGTGGACTTCTCGCGCCCGGAGGCGCCACGGCTCGTGTCGCTGCTGTCGCACGCTCCGGCTCGCAAGGACCTGCTGGCCACGGGGCTCGAATCGGTGAGCGTGTCGGGGAATCTCGTGCTCGCCACCAGCGGGCTGACGGACCAGGACTCGCAGCCAGTGAAGGGCATGCTGTCGGTGTCCACCTTCCCCCCGCAGGGCACCGCGCAGACGCTCGTGCGCGCCAACCTGCCGCGTGCCTCCCAGGTGGTGGGGGCCGCGAGCGGAGCGCTGACGGTGATGGACCGCGAACTCGTGCGTTTCGGGCTCCAGCGGATGGTCGTGACGTCCGTCACCCCGGAGGACGGGGCGCGGCAGATGCCGGTGTCCGCCGATGCCTTGAATGGAGCGAAGATCGACGTCTTCCTGTCGGAGGCGATCTCGCAGGCCAGCCTGCTCGAGGGCACGGTGGTGTTGCGCGCGGGAGATCCCGTGGTGGGGCCGCCGGTTCCCGTGACGGTGGAGGTGACGGATCGGCGGCTGCGCGTGCGTCCCACGTCGCAGCTGTCGCTGGCCACGGAGTACTTCCTCACCGTGGGGCCCGAACTGGCGTCCAGCCAGGGCTGGACCCTGGGAATGGCCTTCCGGACGCGCTTCACGACGCGCATGGCGAACGCGGAGCCGCCGACCGTCTCGGAGCTCCTGCCTTCGTCGGGACCCCAGGAGGGCGGCACGCTCGTGAAGCTGACGGGGACGAACCTCATGCCCGGCGCCCGGGTCTTCTTCTCCGGCGCGGAGGCGACCGAGGTCACGGTCGACGACAGCGGCCTCTTCTTGAGGGCGAAGGCACCTCCCAGCGCCGAAGAGGGCGCGGCCACCGTGACGGTCGTCAACCCCAATGGTCTGGAAGGGTCGCTGTTCGGCGGGTACCTCTACCTCAAGGTGTTGCACGTGGACTTCGTGTCGCCGGCCACCGGTCCGCTCGCGGGCGGCAACACGGTGGAGGTGATCGGCGCGGGCTTCCAGCGCGGCGCGACCGTCAAGGTGGGTGGCACGCTGTCCCCGGCGGTGCGCGTAGTGTCACCGGGCCTGCTCACGGTGGAGGTGCCTCCGGGGGCGTTCGGTCCCGCGGATGTGGTGGTCACGAACCCGGATGAGAAGCGCGTGGTCGCGCCCGGGGCCTACCTGTACACGGACCTGGCGGTGGCGTCCTCCGTGGGCCGTTATGTGCCCGGCGTGGATGGCCCCCTGCGGCCGGCTGGGAAGCTGTCCTCGGAGCCGCCCATCAAGCTGGCGCTGTCCGAGGGGGTGGCGTGGGTCCTGTCCCCATCGAACGTCTATGTGTCCGCGTTGGATGCCGCGCAGATGTTGGAGAAGAGCGTCCACGGCGCGCTGTCGTTGGTGGACGTGTCCGACCCCGCGCATGCGGCCTTGAAGGGGCTGGTTGGCATCCCTCCTCCGTATCAACCGGCGGCCCTGGCCATCCGGGGCCACTACGCGTACGTCGTGGCGAACGGGGCGACGCTGCCCTACGTGGACGTCGTGGGCGAGGGAGGGCCCTCGCTGCTCGTCTTCGACGCGGCCAACCCCAGCCAGCCCAAGCTCAAGGCGGCCTTCCCGTCGGTGGGGCAGGCGAAGGGCCTGGCCATCGCGGGAGACCTGGCGCTGATGGCCGCGGGGAACGGCGGCGTGGTGCTGTACTCCCTGCAGGACTCCGCGCGGCCCGTGCTGCTGGGCTCGGTGACGCAGTTCCTCTTCGGTGGACAGATGCTGTCGCCCTCCATCGAGGACGTGCAGGTGTCCGGGCACGTCGCGGTCCTCACCGCGAAGTCGGGAGCGAATGAACGGTTGCTGGTGGTGGACCTCGCGAAGCCCGGGCTCCCCGTATTGGGAGAGCTGACAGGAGGCACCTCGGACGTGGCCCTGTCCGGCCGCAACGGCTTGAGGGTGTCGTCCGAGGCCCTGCGGACGCTTTCGCTGGCCCAGCTCTCGCGTCCCCGGGACGCGTCGCCGGTGGTTCCCCTGGTGCGCGGCATGAAGTTCACGAGCGTCGCGATGGGACCGCACCTGAGCGTGGCCTCCGCCTACGGGCCGTCCGCGCTGGTGCAGGTGCTCCTGGCCTCCGAACCCGCTCTGCCCCAGTCCGTGAACGCGGTGGACCTGTACCCGGCGTCGAAGCTGTCCGACGTGGCGGTGGCTGGAGGACTGATCGTGGCGACCGTCCAGCAGACCGTGGGGCGCGTGGGCCAGCCCGTGGCCCAGGACGCGGTCAGTGTCGTCACCATGCCCTTCCCCGTGGTGACCGGCAGCCAGCCCTCCGATGGCGCGGATGACGTCCTCGTGACGGATCCGCTGACAGTGGCGCTCAACCTGCCGGTATCCAACGCCAATGCCAGCACCGTCCGGCTGGTCCTGCTGGATGGCTCCGCCGAGGGGACCTCCGTGGGGGCGACGGTGACCGCGGCGGGGAAAACGGTGACCGTGCACCCTGCCGGTCCGTTGTTGACCGGCAGGACGTATCAGCTGCGCGTCGAGGGACTCCTCTCCTCGGCGGACGGCGCGCCCATGCCGGGCCGCTACGTGGCGGAGTTCACCACCGTCCTCTACACGGACGAGGCGCCGCTGGTGGTTGACAGCGTGTCGCCGCGCCAGGGCCCGACCTCCGTCCAGACGGAGGTCCTCCTCCAAGGCAAGGGCTTCCAGTCGGACCGGGAGCTGGAGGTGAGCTTCAACGGCGTCCGGGCGGACGTGCTCGAGGTGTTCGATGGAGGCAAGCAGGCTCGGATCAAGGCTCCCAAGGGAGCGGCGGCGGGTGCCGCCACCATCACCGTCAAGCGGAGCGGCGGCAGCCACGTCGAGCTGCTGGGCGCCTATCTCTACGTGGATCCGCTCGACCTGCTGGCGGTCACGCCCGCGCGAGGGCCGACCACCGGGGGCACGCGGGTGCTCCTCTCGGGCAAGGGCTTCTCTCCCAACGGCACCGTGCAGGTGCGCTTCGGTGGCCGTCCCGCGGACTCCGTGCGGGTGCTGGGCCTGGGGCTCTTGGAAGCGTTCACGCCCAATGGCCTGCGGGGTCCTGCGGACGTGACGATCCGTCAGTTCGACCCGGCGACCCCGGAGGTCTTCGTCGAGGACACCCTGGCGGGTGGCTTCACCTTCGACCAGCCCATGGGCTCCGCGGTGCCGTTGGCCCGCGCGCTCCGGGACGTGGTGGTCGTGGATGACTGGGCCTTCGTCGTGGGAGAGCGCTCACTGGACGTCGTGAGCCTGTCGGGGCGGTACCACCACGACGGCGACGACATCCCGTTCGATCAGCGGGGCGGCCTGGTGGACCAGGACAAGGACGGCCGGGATGACCGCGTCGTCGCGCACCTGGACCTGCCCGACGAGGCGACCTCCGTGGCGTACGTGCCAGGCACGGCCGCGACGAAGGACCTGCTCTATGTCGGCCTCGTGTCGCGCGACGAGAACGGTGTCGCCAAGGGGGGCTCGGTCGCGGTCGTGGACGTGGATGATCCAGCGACGAGGGTGTCCATCCTCCGGACGGTGCGCGCGGGCACCCACGGCGTGTTCGGCGTGGACGTGAGGGACGAGCGGCTGATGGCGGCAGCCGCGGCCAGCGGGCTTCATTCGTTCGACGTGTCCGTGGAGGCGTTTCCCGTGCACACCGCGGACGTCAGCGCGGGTGCGCAGGCGGTGGCCGCATGGGGAAGCCGGGCCGTGGTGGGAACGGGAGCTCGCACGGCCGACTTCAAGGTGGGGCCGGGACAGCTCCAGGTGTGGAACGTCGCGGCGATGCCCTCCGTGCTGACGACATTGCCCGAAGCCTTGTCCGCCCAGCGCGTGCGGATGCTGGGGGACGTGGCTGTGGTGGCGGCGGGGGATGCGGGGCTGGTGCTGGTCGACGTGTCGCAGCCGGTGCCGGTGCGCCTCGCCAGCCTGGACGTGAAGGGCTTCGCCTGGGACGTGCGGCTCGCGGGCCGTCTGGCCTATGTGGCCGCGGGGGCCGCGGGTGTGGCGGTGGTGGACCTCAACAACCTGCTCGATCCGAAGCTGCTCTACCACGTCATCGGCACCCAGGGCGGTGACGCCCGTGCCGTGGCGACGGCCGGGGGCCGGCTGGTGAGCGTGCGCGAGCGCGGGATCCTCGGCTGGTCGCTGGAGTTCGGCGACGCGGCGGAGCTGTCCGTTTCTGGCGCGAGCGTGGCGGAGGGGGACGTGGTCGCCACGGACCTGCCGTCCGTGACTGTCTTCTTCTCGTCGGCCATCAAGGCCGACACCGCGGAGTCGGCCTTCTCGCTCACGGCCAATGGCGTGCCGGTGCCGGGACTGCCCCTGGAGGTGGGCACGTCCAGTGCCCAGCGCAGCACGTTGATGTTCCGGCCCTCCGCGCCGCTGCCCGCGGGCGCCGCGATGCAGCTCCATGTGTCTCAAGCCCTCCAGACGCCAGGGGCCGCGTCACTCATCGCGCCCTTCTCGCTGTCGTTCCGCGTGGCGGACGCGGCGGGGCGCGTGCCGGTCATCTCCCAGGTGGTGCCCCGCGTGGGGCCCACGTCCGGGGGGAGCCGCGTCGAGGTGCTCGGCAGCGGCTTCGAGCCAGGTGTGATGGTGAAGGTGGGCGGGGTGACGGCGGAGGTTCAGGAGTGGTCGACCACGCGGCTGCGCGTGAAGACGCCCCCGGGCGCCGTGGGTCTGGCGGATGTGGAGCTGGTGCAGTTGTCTGGCCTCTCCGCGCGTCGCGCGGGCGGCTTCCTGTACGTGGCGCCTCTGCGCGTGGGGAGCGCCATGCCCCGCTTCCTCAATCCGCGCGGGAACAGCACCGTGCGGGTGTCGGGCGACGGGTTCCTGCCGGAGTGGGCGGACGCGCTGGGCTCCACGCGGGTCCTGGTGCGGGGCTTGCCCGCCAGGGACGTGGCGGTGACTTCGTTCCATGAGCTGACGGCGCTGGCTCCGCCCGGCTCCTTTGGCGCGGCGGACGTGACGCTGGTGTCGCCGGATGGGCTGTCTCGCGTGCGCTCGACGTCGGAGGTGGGCTATGGCCTGGCGTTCTCCGGGGAGGAGAGCGTGGTGGCGGCCTCGCCTCACGCGCTCGTGGCCAACCCGGCGGACCCCCTCCAGGTGTTCGCGGCGGCGGGTGCCAGCGGCAATGGCAACACCTTCCTCCAGACGTATGAGGGGGCGCTCACCGGCAAGGGCCGCATCCCCGAGTCCTTCCGGGCGTTGGTGTTCGACGCTTCGCAGCCCGGCCGTCCTCGGACGTCCGGCAATCAGATCGTGGAGCCTCCGGACGTGCTCGTGGATCGCTTCTTCGCGACGCGCATGGGCCTGTTGGGGCAGGTGGAGCCTCCGGACGTGGAGGTGATGCCGGACTCGCTGGATGTGGCGGTCCGGGGCGGACAGCTGCTCGTGGCGAATGGGCAGAGCGGTCTGGCCGTGCTGGATGCGTCCCAGAGCCTGCGGTTGACCCTGCTGGGCAGGGCTCCGCTGGACAATGGGAGCGCGGACACGCCGCCGCTCGCCACCCGTGTGCTGCCGACGCCCACGGGCGCCTGGCTGCTGAGCACCACCCTGACGTTGGACCCGAAGGCACAGTGCCCCGGCAGTCCGAAGGCGCACGGCACCGACGGAAAGATGGTGTTGTTCGACACGCGCGTGCCGAGCGACCCGATGCGCGTGGGTGAGCTGGCGCTGGGAGAGGACGTCTTCGGCGCGACGTTCGCCCATGGCCGTGCGTTCGTGGTCACGGGCTCGCACGAGGGTGCCTTCAACTGCTCGACGGGGTCTGGAGATCCGTTCGAGCTGCCGCCCCCGCCGTTCAACACGCTCAAGGGCCATGCCGGGGGCGACCACGCGAATCCGTTTGAGGGATACACGCCGCACGGACGGCTGCACGTCTTCGCCTCGTCGAGGCCGGGCGCGACGTCCAAGTCGATCTCCGCGAACTCGGCCCTGACGGACGTGGTGGTGGTGGGCGATGTCGCCATCGTCGCCGCGGCGGACCAGGGGCTCCTGTTCTTCGACGTGTCGGACCCGGAGAACCCGTCCCTGGTGCGGACGTTGCTGTTCGACGAGGCGATGTCCAACACCCCTGGCCACCCGCAGCGGTTGCGCCTGCTGGGCGACATGCTCTTCGTCGCGGCCGCGGAGGGGAGCGTGGTGCTGGTGGACGTGGCGGATCCGCTCCAGCCCAAGCTGGTGAGCGGCGGCAATGTGGAGCCGGCCCTGGACGTGGTGGCGGTGGAGGACCGACTGTTGCTCGCCGGACGCAATCAGCTGACGGAGCTGTCGGTGCCGTTCCTCTACGTGACGGGGATGGAGCCCGAGCGCCGGGCGCTCGTCCCGCCCGAGGCCGCGGCGCTGACGGTGCGCTTCAACCGCCCCCTGGCCGCGCCGTCCTTCACGGACAGCAGCGTCGTGCTGCGGCTGTTGCCTGGCACGAATGGCCAGCCCGGCGATACGGTGGACGTGACGTTGACGGTCGATGGCGCGGTGTTGACGGTCCATGCGGACGAGGACCTGCTGCCGGACCGCGACTACCAACTGTCCGTGGCCTCGTCCGTGACGGATCAGCGAGGCGGCGCGTTGCTCATCCCGTTCCAGCTCGCGTTCCACACGGCGGCTGTCGGCAGCCGGACCCCGACGCTTGTCGCGGTGACGCCGCCGTCCGCCTCGCTGGCTGGAGGCACACCGTTGACCGTGACGGGGACGCACTTCACTGGCACGTCCGCCGTCTTCGTGGGGGGCAATCCCGCGACCTTCACCGTCGACAGCGACGGTCAGTTGAGCGTGGTGGCTCCGGCGACCACCGTGGCGGGCCCGGCGGACCTCGAGGTCCGAAACGCCGGGGGCCCGGTCGCGGTGCTGCCGTCGTCCGTGCTCTACCTGGAGCCCCTGGAGGGGATTGGCGTGAGCCTCGTCCCGGACCACGGTCCTGTGGCGGGCGGAACGGCCGTGTCGGTGTCCCTGTCGGGACGGGCCCTGGCCCCAGGAACGCGCGTCTTCGTGGCGCCCCATTGGAGTGACGTGGTGGGGTCGCAGAACCTGGATGTGGATGTTCGAGACCTGTCCTCGCTGAAGTTCATCACGCCCGCGGTGGACCACCCGGCGCTGGTGCCAGTGTGGCTCGCCCGCCCCGGCGGCACCCCGGTGCAGGTGGGTTATTTCTCGTACGACCTGCCGGTGGGCTCGTCGCTGGACCTGCCGGGCTTCCCGCCCCGCGTGGCGTCGGAGATCTCCCTGAGGGGCGATCAGCTCGCGGTAGGTGTGGCCAACAGCGGCTACTTCGGGCTGGAGCTCTTCGACGTGAAGGTGGAGGAGCACCCGTTGCGGCTGGGCGGGCTCTCCACGCAGGCGGCGGTGCGCGGGCTGGACCTCTCCGGTGCCCTGGCGTTCCTGGCCGTGGACGCGATGGGGCTCCAGGCGGTGGACGTGTCTCGGCCAGAGGCGCCGTTCCTGACGGCCAGCGCGTCCACGGGAGGGTCGCTCGCGACGAGCGTCCGGGTGGAGGGGGATCTCATCTACGTGGGCGTCACGGACCCAGGCGCCGCGTGGGGCGGCGTGCAGGTGTTCCATGGCGGCGGACCCAGGCTGGAGAACCAGGACACGGTGTCGCTCAACGCCGACGTGCTGGCGTTGGAGCTGGGCGTGGATCGCTTCTACACGCTCACCTCGTCCGTGGCCGCGGGCAAGGGCAACGGCCTGACGCTCTCCATCCACACACGGACGGGCGCGTCGGTGGGACACATCTCGGTGTTCTCCGGGGTGCGCACGTATGAGCAGCTGGTGTCGAGCCGCCTGCTCGTGCGCTCGGGCCGTGCCTACGTGACGGTGGGGACGAAGCTGTACGTCTTCGACCTGTCCAACGAGTCCGCACCCAAGGTCCTCCAGTCGTCGGACCTGGGAAGCCCGGTGGTGGGCCTGAGCTTCGTGGGTGGCTCGTTGTTCGCAGCCACGGCTGGCCGCAGCACCGTCATCGAGGTGCCGCCGTCGGACCTGCTGGCGGTGGAACTGGAGCCCGCCGCGGGCAGCATCGTGCCGACCGGGCGGTCCATCCAAGCGCGCTTCAGCCTTCCGGTCGTGAAGGAGAGCGTGACGGAGAACACCTTCCAGGTGAGCGTGAACGAGGGCTCGGGCTGGGTCGGTGCGGCGGGTTCGTACGAGACCGTGTTCGCCACGCGCGGCTCGACGTCCATCTTCACTCCGAACGTGGCCTTCCCGCCGGGGTCCCAGGTCCGCGTGAGAATCACGGCGGGCGTGAAGGGCTTCGACACGCGGCCTCTGGCATCGCCGGTGGAGGCCGTCTTCACCATCGCGGGCCTGGACGCGCGTCAGCCGGTCATCACACGGCTGGAGCCCGCCTCCGGGCGGGCGAATGTCACCACCACCGTCACGCTCGAGGGTGGCGGATTCCGTGCGCCGCTGGCGGGCGTGCCCGGCACCCGGGTGCGGGTAGGCGGCCAGGACGCGGAGGTGACGTCGTATTCCGACAGCGCGCTGCAGGTGCGGATTCCCCCGTCCATCGCGGCGATGGCAGGGCCCGCCATGGTGGAGGTCATCGACGAGCCGTCAGGCCTGATGGCTCGGCGCCTGGGCGGTTTCCTCTACCGGGATCTGCTCCAACTGGTCGCCATGACGCCGTCGCAGGCGCCGCAGCAAGGCGGCGTCGTGGTGAGTCTCACCGGTCACGGCTTCCAGCCGGGGATGACGGTGACGTTCGGCGGGATACAGTCGTTCGAAGTGCGCGTGTCCTCCATGGATCGCGCGGAGGCGAAGGCGCCGCCGCATGCCTCCGGGCTGGTGGACGTGACGCTGGGGCTTCCAGATCAGCCCGCGTCCCAGCCGCTGCCGTTCCTCTATGGAGCGGGCGCGGTCTCGCGGCTGCCCACCCTGCCCGTGGCGCACGTGCTGGTGGACGAAGGCACGGCGTATGTCGCGCTGGGCGGAGAGACGGCCCTCACCAACGCGGATGGCTCGGTCGTGTACGAGGCATCCCGGGCCACGACGCAGGGCGGGCTGCTCATCGCGCGGCTGAACGAGCTGCCCATCCTGCGCGAGGAGAAGACCCTCACCTTCAGCGCGGCGGGGGGGGCGCGGCGGCTCGCGAAGGCAGGCGACGCGCTCTACGTGGCGGCGGGGCCCGCGGGCGTGCTGCGGTGGAATGTCGCGACCCCTGCTTCGCCGGTCGCGCAGCCGTCCCTTCCGGTGACGGGTGGGGCGTTCGACGTGCTGGTGAAGGACGACCTGTTGTTCGTCGCGGATGGGACAGGCGTTTCGATGTACCGGCTGGGAGAGACGGCGGAACCGTTGCCGGTGGGCCAGCGGCTCCTGTCCGGTGGCGCCAGGGCGATGGTGTTGTACGGGTCTCTGCTGGTGGTGGCGGACGGCAATCCGGCGACGCCGCGGCTGCACGTGCTGGACGCGGCGAACGGGGCGTTGTCCGAACTGGGCGACGGCTTCCCGTTGTCCATGCCGGCGAGACACCTCGCCGTGAGCGGCACGCGCGTATTCGCGTCGCTGGGCACGGCGCGTCAGGTGCAGATGGTGGAGCTGGCGGACCCGCCGCATCCGGCGGCGGGAGGCGTGCTGGTCCTGACGGATCCGCTGGGGCGGACCTGGATGTCGGCCGAGCAGACCTGGGTGGCGGGCGGGGTGGCGTACGTGTCCGGGGGCGGCGGCAAGGTGCAGCGCTTCGCCGTGCCGGTGGGTGGCGTGCCGGTGGCACTGGAGCGGTTGCAGGTCGTGGGCGATGCGCGCACGGCGGCGTTCGCGGGTGACTACCTGCTGGTGGGCACGCTGTTCCTGGATGGGCAGGGCTCGCCGGTGGAGCTGCCGCTGTCGCAGGCGCCCTCGTCGTCGGCCACGCTGGCTGGCTCCCTGTCGGTCGTTGAGCTGGACCACCTGGAGGTCGTCGGGACGACGCCCTCCGAGGGTGAGACGGTGTCGGTGGGAACGGCCCCCCGGGTGCACGTGACGACCCTCGCCGACGTCAACACGGCGCAGGGCGTGACGTTGTCGAAGGTGTCGGCGAACGGCGATGCGGCGGTCGCTGTCGCGCGGCGGGTGGTGGCGACAACGCGTGGGGCGGACGTGGTCCTGGAACCGTATTCACCGCTGAGCCCGTCCTCCCAATACCGGCTGCACGTCGGCGCCACGCTGGCGGACCTGTCCGGTGGGGCGCTGGGCACGGACGTGGATGTGCGCTTCAAGACGGCCTCGCTGGTGTCGGCGGAGCTGCCGGAGCTGACGAGGGTGTTCCCGGCTCACGGACTGGAGGCGGGCGGCAATCGCGTGACGCTGACGGGTGAGCACTTCGCGGTTGGCTGCGGCGTGACGTTCGGCGGCGCCCCCGCGACACAGGTGGAGGTGTCCGGCGATGGCCGCAGCGTCCAGGTGACGGTGCCCGCGGGCGTGGCCGGACCCGCCGCGGTCGAGATCGTGAACCCCGGAGGACTCTCCGTTTCGCGGCTGGGAGCCTATCGCTACCTGGCGCCGCCGGTGCTGACCGCGGTGTCGGCGACGTCGGCGCAGTTCAACAGCCAGAGCCTCATCACGCTGACGGGACAGGGGCTGTACGGTGGGAGCCGGGTGTACTTCGGCACGGTGCTCGCGCCATCGGTCGAGCTGCTGTCGGCGACCCAGCTGCGCGTCCGCGTGCCGGACAACCTCACGGGGTCGGTTCCCCTCCGCGTGGCGACGCCGGGCCCGGACACCACGGAGCAGAGTGCGCTCTGGTCCACGCCCTTCACGTTCACGCTGGAGGAGACGGGATCGTCGTCCCTGGGCGCGGATGCGATGGCCCGGGTGGGCAGCACGTTGTTGGTGGCGCGGGGTGGCAGGCTGGTCGTGCGCGGCCTGGCTCTGAACGAGACGCTGTATGACCTTCCGAACGACGTCCCAGGCGTGGCCAATGCCACGGCCCTGACGGTCAGCGGTGACGAGGCCTACCTCGTGGGGCCCGGGCGTCTGGTGCGCTACGCGCTGGGCAACTGCGCCAGCGTCGATCCGGGCGCATGCTCGCCGCAGGAGCAGGAGCGGGTGCTGCTCGTGCCCGAGGGCGTGGTGCCGACGGCCGTCGTGGCCTCGCGAGACGCGGCCTATGTCGCGGTCGCGGGTGGCAATGAGGTGGTGCTGCTGGGCCGGGTGGACGGACAGCTGCGCGTGGTCGCGCAGACCACCCTGTCGGGCGGCATGCTCCGAGGCCTTGCTCGGGTCCAGGGCGCGCTGGCACTGCTCGTGGAGCAGGGGGGCGTGTCGCGGCTGGAGCTGAGGGACTTCACCAGCGGTCAGTTGGAGACGCTGGGGCAGGTGGACAACCTGCCGGCGCCCGCGTGGTCCATGGCCGTGGAGGGCAACCAGGTCCTCCTGGGGCTGGGAACCGGCATCCGATTGGTGGATGCCACGATGCCCAGGGAGCCTGCGTTGGTGGGCGGTTGGGACTCGCAGACGGCTGGCAACGACGCGCTGTCCGTGGCGCTCTCGGGGCCGTGGGCGTGGGTGGGGGGACGCACGCGGTTGTCCTGGGTGGACACGACGGCGCCTGACGCAGGCGTGTTCCAGGAGCGCACCTGGGCCCCGGCGAGCGGGCTGCCGAATGCGCGCACCCTGGTGGTGGGCGGCGTCGCGGTGGCGGCGAATGCGTCCACGATGAAGACGTTCCACCTGCCCTATCCCGTGGCGGTGACGACATCGCCGGCGCCGGGTGGCGACCTGCCTCCCGGAGGGACGGTGTCGATGACGCTGTCGCCCTTCCTCTCCCCGTCGGTGGCAACGGCGAGCACGCTGGTGGTGAAGTCCGTGGCCGGCTCGACTCCCGTCCCGGGATCGTCTGTCGGCACGGGGTACCTGCGCGGCTACACGCCGGTGCCTTCGCTGATGGCGGGAACCGTCTACGTGGCCGAGGCGCAGCTGGCGGGCTCCGGGGCGGTCGGGGGTACCCTGCGAGGCCCCTGGCGCTTCCCGGTCGTCGGCGGCGCCGAGGGCACCACGATGGGACTCACGTCCATCCTTCCCGACCATGGGGACGTGGCGGGTGGGACGTCCGTGCTGCTCACCGGCTTCCAGTTGGACAATGTGTCGAAGGTCTACTTCGGCGGCACGGGCGTGGTTCCGGAAGCGGGCCGCAGCGATACCGCGCTGCGCGTCCACACGCCGGCGGCGGACGTGGCTGGTCCGGTGACGGTGGCGCTGGAGTCCAGCACGCAGCCCTGGCTGCGATGGGACGGGGCGTTCACCTATGTCGCCCAGCCGTTCGTCAGCGGAGTCATGCCCGCGGTGGTTCCGCTCGAGGGTGGCACCGTGACGTTCACGGGTGGGCGGTTCACGCGCGGGCTCGCGGTCTTCGAGGCAACGGCCCCCGTGAAGGTCGTCGCCCTGACGGGCACCTCGCTGACCGTGGAGCTCGCCGCGGGGGCCGCCGGGCCCGTGGCGCTGCGGCTGGAGCAGCCCGGGACCGCGGCGGTGTCACTGGGCGCGCTGGTCAGTCGCGCGGATCTGCGTCCGCCCGCCGTGGTGTCGTGGGAGCCGTCCGGCGCGTCGGGTGGACAGAGCGTGCCCGTGGCGTCTCGGTTCACGGTCCGCTTCGACGAGCCCATCGCCCCGGCGAGCGCAGCGCAGGCGACGCTCCGGCGGACCCTCACGGGGCTCGAGGTCGCGGCGACGGTGACGGTGGCCCCGGATGGACGGAGCCTCACCCTGGTGCCGTCCGCGGCCCTGGAGCAGACGACGCAGTACACGTTGAGCGTGCAGGGCGTCACCGACCTGGTGGGCAATGCCCTCGTGCAGGGCGGCACGGTGACGTTCCGCACGGTGGATGGCGTGCCTCCTTCGGTGGAGCTCATCGCGAAGGGCTCCGGCCTGCCCGTGGTGAACGGCGACCGCTTCAGCGCCCAGACGGTCTGGACCTTCGAGGTCCGCGCGACGGATGACTCCGGTCAAATCAGCGCACGCAAGCTGTTCGTGGACGGGGTCGCCGTGGCTGGGAGCAACGGCATCTTCACGTACACCTGGCCCACGGGGAAGGTGGGCTCCTCTTCGGCGCTGGTGGCATGGGCCGAGGACGCGGCGGGC
The DNA here is from genome assembly GCF_007352635.1 of Corallococcus sp. Z5C101001. NCBI lineage: Bacteria > Pseudomonadati > Myxococcota > Myxococcia > Myxococcales > Myxococcaceae > Corallococcus > Corallococcus sp. Z5C101001. The sequence goes on along the minus strand of NZ_VKLU01000005.1, from coordinate 1,177,505 downwards.
AACGTCAAGCAGACGGATGCCATCACCGTGCAGGTGGTGAACGACCTGCCGCCGACGGTCGCCTTCACCGCGCCCGCGGTCGCGCAGCTCACCCTGGAGGAAGGGGCGTCGCTCGACGTGGTGGTGGTCGCCACGGACAACTCAAGCGTGAGGAGCCTGGAGCTGCGGCTCGATGAGGCGTCGCTGAAGCTCGTCACGAATCCCACCGGCCCGCTGACCTACGCCCTGAAGGCGCCGCGGGTGGGGGCGGGACCCGAAACCTACGCGCTCACGGCCCGCGCCGTGGACGATGCACAGCTCGTGGGCAGCGCCGCGCCCGTGTTGCTCACGGTGACGCCGGACATCACCGCGCCCGTGGTGGCATTCCTGTCGCCGGCGGCGGATACGCGGGTGGCCTCGGGGCGTGCGGTGGAGCTGCGCGTGAGTGCCACGGACAACAACGCCGTGAAGTCCGTCCGCTTCACGAAGGATGGGGTGGATCTGGAGACGCTGACTGGACCGACCTGGTCGACGCGCTGGACCGCGCCCGTGGTGACAGCGCCGACCCCGGTGACGTTCGTGGCCCATGCGTTGGACGCCCGGGGGAACGAAGGGACAGCCCCGTCGCTCACGGTGACGGTCGAGCCCGCCAGCGCACCGATGATCTCCCTCGTCTCTCCGGCGGGCGAATGGACCTACACGGAGGGGACCCAGGTGAGCGTGAGCGCCGAAGTGGCCGCGTCCGCCGGAATCAAGCACGTGGTGCTCGCCCTGGATGCCCAGGAGCGCGTCCTGACCTCGCCGCCGTGGAGCGCGAACTTCACGGCGCCCGCGGTGGGGGCTGGGGGAAGCCGCGCCACGGTGAAGGCCCTGGTGCGCGACAACGCAGGGATCGAGGCCACGTCGCTCCGGCAGATCATTGTCCAGGACAGCAATGCCCTGCCGCCGACCCTCGTGTTGCCGGTGGAGTTGGAGGGGCCAGTGTTCGCGGGTGGCGCATCGGTCTCGGCGCTGGCCACGGCGAGCGTGGGCGCCCTCGTCCAACAGCAGCTCTTTGTCGCGGATGCGGGTGTCTCGACAGGCTCGACGGGGAATGTGTTGCCGCTGGGGCCTGAAGGTGCCCCGGTCCGCGTGGCGGCTCAGGCTTCGGGGCTGGGCGGCACGGTGGCGGCCGCATCCGAGGGGATCCTGGCGGTCTTCGCGCAGGGCCCTGCGTCGCGCTCCGTGCTGGACGGAGTCGACACCGTGAAGGCCCTGGCGCTCCAGGGAGACGAACTCTTCGTCCTCCGAGACGACGCGGGTGGCGGCGCGGCGGTGGAGCGCCGGTCGCGAGCGGATGGAACGCTGGCGTCGCGACGGAGCCTGGAAGGTGAGCCCGCGGGGCTCGCCGTCCGGGGTGAACGAGTGGCCGTGGTGTCGCGCCTGGCGGGAGCGGGAACGCTGCTGCTTCTGGACGCGGAGGACCTGTCCACGGTCGGAAGCGTGACACTGCGCCGCGAGCCCACGTCCGTGGGCGCGTTCCGCGGTGGCTTCGTCATCGGAACCGATGAGGGACTGGAGTCATACGACCCGGCGGGCGCGCTGCGTGCACGCCTGCCCATGGGCAACGTCACGGCGCTGGCACTTCAGGGCGACTGGCTCTACGCGCTGGCGGGGGGCTATCTGTCCGCGGTCGACCTGACGGTTCCTCCCGCGCCGAAGCGGGTGGCGTGGGTGCAGACCGAGGGCATCGCCGTCACTGCCCTGGGCTCCGAGCGGGCCTGTGTGGTGGGAGCGAGCGCGCGTTGCTTTGCCTTCACGGATGGAACGCTGTCGCTGGTGGGGGAGAAGCCGCTTGGTGGCACGGCGACGTCCGTGGCGACGCTCGGACCATGGTTGCTCGCGGGCTCCGATGCCGGGCTGACGGTGCTGGATGCTCGGGCGGCGCCGCGGGTGGCGGGCCGGTACCCGGAAGTGCAGGGACGCCTGGTGGCTTCGGGCAACACCGTCTTCGCGGCGAAGGGGACGACGCTGTCCCGGCTCGCCCTGGGGCGTGGGCCCGGGCTGCCCCAGCTGACACTCGCCCTGGCTGCCACCGCGGCGCCGGGCGCGCGCCTGGCGCTCACGACGACATGGGCGGATGGCGCGGAGCCACTGAATGCCTTCACCGCCGAACTGTTGGTCGACGGTCGCGTCGTGGAGACGCTCGACAACGTCCTGCCCGCGTCGGTGGACCTGCCTCTCACGGTCGGTGAGGCGCTGGTGTCCTTGAGGGTACGGGACCTGGCTGGCAACGGGGCCCAGGCCTCACAGCCGGTGTCGCTGGTGGACGCTGGGGCGGGGCCGGTGCTCGTGGCGCTGGAGGTTCCTGACGTCGGGGTTCTGGAGGGCACGGAGTTCCAGGTGCGCCCGGTGGCGGCGTCGCCGAATCAGGTGGCCCGCGTCGAGGTGTCGGTGGCGGGAGGTGCGCCTGTTGTCTTCACCGCGCCCGCATGGGCAGGCGTGCTGCGCGCGCCGCAGGTCGCCCAGGATGGCACGGTGACCGTGACCGCCGTCGCGGTGGATGCGCAGGGCCGCCATGGCCCGGCGAAGTCCGCCCAACTCCAGGTCCTCGACGACACGGGGACCGCCCCGGTCGTGAGCGCGCTGGAGCCCGTGGAGTCGACCTCCATCCTGGAGGGGACGCGCGTGCGGGTGATCGCCACGACCTCTCCGGCGACGGTCAGGGAGGTCCGCTTCCGCGTCATCGGGCCGGACCTGCAGGCCGTGGAGCAGCAGCGCGTGGTGGCGGCACCCTATGTGGCCTCGCTGCTGATGCCGCAGGTGACAGGCAGCACGTCCGTGAGGATCGAAGCGATCGCGGTGGACACCTCCGGGCGTGAGTCCGCGCCGCGGACGAAGGACCTCATCGTGGTGGACGACACCACGGCGCCGCTGGTGACGGTGACGGTGGAGCCGACCGCGGGACGGATCGCGGCCGGGAGCCCGCTGATGTCGACGGTGACGGCGCAGGACGCGGGTGGAGTGGCGCGCATCCAGCAGGTGCTGAAGCGGGATGGAACTGTCGTCGCCACGGGGAGCGGCCGGCTCCGCTATGTCGTGCCGCCGGAAACCCAGCCGGGTGTGGAGCTGAAGCTGGAGGTCACGGTCACCGACCGCGCGGGCCTCACGCCGTCGCTGACGCCGACGGTGTGGAAGGTCGTGGCGCCTCTCGCGCCCCAACCGGGTTCGCTGTTCGCGCAGGACTTCGCGGGCGCCGAGCAGATCGAAGTGCTCGAGGACCGCGTCTATGTCCGCACGGCCACGGGCTTCGAGGTGGGGCAGTTGACGCGCGGGCCAGTGCCCTCGCTGACCCACCTGGGCCGCTTCACGTCCGCCTCGCCCCCGCGTTCCATGGCGGTCCATGGCAACCTGGTGCTCCTCGCCTACGGGGACCTGGGCCTGGACATCGTGGACGTGTCCACCGCCACGGCTCCCCGGCGTGTCGGGCACGTCGAGCGCTCCCTGGAGCAGGTCTTCACGTTCGCGGGGACGGCCTACGCCTCCAAGGGATCGCTTCCCCTGGAGTACCCGAGCTTCATCGACCTTCATGATCCCGCACGGCCGGTGCTGACCCCGGCCTCCTACCTCTGGGGTTCGAGCACGTTGCTCGCGGGCGGACGGGATGGCTACCTCGCCAGACTCGACGTCAATCGGGTCCAGATGCTGTTCCGGGTCGGAAGCTGGCCTGCGACCCCAGTGCCCGCCAACCTGTACCTGCCGGCAGGGGAGTCTGTCATCGCCGCGAAGCGGGATGGGAACAGGCTCGTGGTTGCCACGGATCGCTTCCTCCGCGTCCGGGAGTTCTGGGACGGGGGCTCGTTCTCCGCTCCGCTCGGGGCTCCGGCGCGCGCGATGCAGGTGGTGGATGGACGCGCCTATGTCCTGTGCGAGGACGGCTTCCTGCGAATCGCGGACGTGCGTGAGCCCATGACGGTGGCCCTGGTGGCCGCGTCCTCCCTGGAGGCCCGCGATCTGGCGGTCTCTGGAGATGTGATGTTGGCGGCGGGTGCCGCCGGGGTGGAGCTGAGAGCGCTGCCCGGACGTGAGGAAGCGGTGGCCACCACGCCTTCCGCCACCTATTCCGTGGCGCCTGCTCCGCTGGGGTTGACGGCCTTCCACGACGGCGTGCTCGTCGCCGTGGGGAGCGCGGGCGTCCGGCAGTTGGGGTTGTCCAAGCCGGGGACGCTGGAGGTCCTCAAGAGCTTTGCTTTCACGAACACGACGCAGCTCGAGCAGGCGGGCGGGTCTCTCTTCAGCCTCTACGGCAACGTGGTCTACCGCGTGGTGGACCGAGGCAATGGGACCATCGACGTGGTGACGGGGCTCAGCCAACTGGGTGAGGTTTCACGCTTCAGCGTGTCTCCGGGCCGCCTCTGGGGCATCAAGGCGCAGAGGGTGTCGAGCCTCGCGCTGCTTCCGGACACGGGGGCCACGGGGCTCACCCTGTCTGTCGGGACGTTGGACATCTCGGGCGACGAGCGGAAGGCGGCGGTGGCATTGGGGTCGGCGGGCTGGACCCTGGTGGGCGTGGATGGCTCCGGAGTCCTGCGTCGCTGGGCGACGCAGGCGGAGCTCCCGGTGCTGGCGCTGGCGCTGGACGACAGCTTGCTGGTGACAGGCAACGCCACGGGGCTGACGACCTGGCAGGTGACGGACACCGGCGGCGTGCGGCGGGCGACCGTGCCCACCGTGGGGGCCGTGACGCGGCTCCGCCTGCATGGCCGCCTGGCCATCGTGAGCGAAGCGGCTGGGGGAGTGCAGCTCTTCGACCTCACGGACCCGGACGCTCCCCGGCTGGTGGGAGCGGTGCCCGCGGGACGCGCGGATGACGCCGTGGTGGTGGGGTCGGACCTGATTGTCGCGGATGGCTACCTGGGGGTCCGCCGCTTCCCGGTGGACTCGCTGCGCGCTGCGCCGTCGGTCCGCATCGCGTTGCCGCTGCCGGGCGCGGAGGTCGCCGCTGGGTCGGAGTACCTGGTGATGAGCGCGGCCTCTGGCTTTGGGATGAACACCGCGGAGCTCCTGGTGAACGGCCGCTCCTTGGGCATCCTGGATGACGTCGATCCGCAGTCGCCAATGTCGGTGCCCCTGGATGGCGCCGTGGGCACCGAGGTTTCGCTCCAGGTACGGGTGCGCTCCGCCAATGGCACGTCCACGCTCTCCGCGCCCGTGAACATCCGGGTGGCGGCGCCTCCGGTGCCGCAGCAGCCGCTGGGCATTGCCTTCAGCACTGTCAGCGCGTCCTATCTGTCGGGGCAGGCGGCCACGGTGTCTCTGAACGCGACCGGGGTCGTCTCTCCCGCGACAGTCCGCCTGCTGCTGGGGGACAGGAACCTGGGAGAGGCCATCACGAGCGGTGAGAATCCGGGCGTCACCTTGACGGTCCGGATGCCCCTGGTGCAGACCCCCTTGACGGAGATGCTCCGCGCGGAGCTCGTGGATGCGGCGGGCCGGACTGCTTCAGTCCAGAGGCAGGTGAGCGTCAATCCGACGCCCCTGTTCACGGTGGCGCCCACCGGTCTTCCGGCCGTGCTTCGTGCCCTGCCATTCGAGAACGTCATCCAGAGCGCCCCCTACTACTGGGGAAATGGTCCGTACACGCTGGAGCTGTTGATGGACGGGGTCCCCGTCGCGACGAACGAAGTCCTGGCCTCCGATGGCAGCGGGAAGAGCGTGCGCTATGTCCTGCGCATCCCGCAGGAGCGCGTGGCCCAGAAGCTCTCGCTGACGCTGCAGGTGAGAGACCCGCAGGGGCGCACTCTGGGCAATACGGTGGAATACACGGTCAAGCCCGACGGGGAGCCGCCGGTGATCACCTCCTTCTCCGCGCCGTCGTCGGCCCGCTCGGGTGACGTCGTCACGGTGGCGGTGAACGCCTCCGATCCGGACGGAGATCTCGCCTCTCTGAGCCTGCTGGCGGATGGAGTGCAGGTCGCCACCACGGCCCAGGGGCTGCTGTACACACAGTTCGTGCTGCCAGCGGCCGGACCCTCCGGCGTGGTGTCGCTCACCGCGGTGGCTGTGGATCGCGGTGGCCGGGAGAGCCGGCAGACCGCGACCGTGCAGGCCCTGCCCAACCTGAAGCCGGTGGTGACCCTCTCCACCGTGACAGGGCCCTTGTACGAGGGGTACTCCAAGCAGTTCTGCATGCAGGTGTCCGACAGTTCGAAGCTCACTCGCGTGGAGCTGCGCCTGAACGGAACGCTCCTGGCTCAGTCGTTGGGCTGCGATAGCGCTTCCTGCAAGTCGCTGTGCGCGACTGCTCGAGTGCCTCCCTTCACGGCGAACCTGTCCGCGACGGCAGAAGACGCCCTGGGGGAGAGCGACAGCACGGTTGCCACCTACCCCGTGGGCCTCAACTTCCCCCCCAGCGTCACGGTCGCGACCAGCTACCTGGTCGCCGGGCGCAACATGCAAATCCATGGCTTGCTGTCGGATGAGCTGACGCCGGTGTCCTGGGTGTCGTTCCGGGTGGACGGCGACCTGTATGCGATCACCTCGTCCCCCAGCGACTACGTGGCCTTTCCCCTCCGTTGGGATGTGGAGGGGACCGTCCAGGTCGAACTGGAGGCGGAGGACCAGTCGGGACTCCGTGCGACGGCCATGAAGACCCTGCCCGTGCTCGCGGCAGGCGCGGGACAGTGGTGCGCGCTTCCTGTGCCGGCCGGAATCCCGTTGACCTACCTGGAGCCCGCGGCCGCGCCGGGCGCCCCCTGGTGCTCCGGGTATACGGGTGTCAACACGGGAACCTGGGTGTCGCTGCCCTTCGACGGGCCCGTGAAGAGGCTCACTTTTGAAACCCAGACGCCGGCGGTCGTAACGGAGGCGTGCGAGGATCCGACTTCTGACTGCAAGACAGGCATCCAGACGGTGAAGAACCTGTCTGCTGATGCACGGATCTTCGTCCAGTACCCACTGGGAACAACCGGCCCGTCCACTCTCAAGCTCCTCAGCGCGCAGTTGGGCCAGGACGCGAAGTGCGATCCGGCTTCGCAGGACTTCGTCTGCGTCGCTGGAACCTGTGAGCCGGACGTCCACGGTGTTCATCGTTGCAACCTGCCAGCCTGCATGGACGGCAAGGACAACGATTCACCTCCGGACGGGCGGGTGGACTACCCCTACGATCCAGGATGCACGTCGCCGGAGGACACCTCGGAGGAGGACCCGGATCCGCTGCCCATCTGTGGAAACAACGTGGATGACGATGGGGACGGCTTGATGGACTTCCCCAACGACCCGGCATGTGGCTTCGCGGCTGGGGGCCAGGAGGTCCCGGGCAATGGAGAGAGCTGCGCCGCTCCGGCGGTCATCACCGCCGCGCTGACGTCCGTGTCGCTCACCACCGCGTCGACGGACTTCGAATCAAGCTGCTCGGTCCCTGCCCCTGACCGTGTCTACGGCTTCCACTTCCCCGGCGACGGCGCCTTCACGGCCAGGGCGGACTACGCCAACGTCGCGCTGCGCTCGGTCTGCCCCCTCGAGACCTCCGAGTTGAGGTGCGGCAAAGGGTACTTCGATCATCCGAATGACTACGGGGTGACCGGGAGGGTGTCGAAGTCATTGGAGGCCGGCACCTACTTCCTCGTGGTCAGTGGCTCCGAGGATGCCCAGCTGCAGGTCTCGGGGACCCTCTACGATGGGACCACCTGCGACCCGACCCAACCCTGGTTCGCCTGCGAGTCCGGGTCGTATTGCCTGCCCACGGATGGAGAGATGCGCTGCCGGATGGCTCAGTGCAGCGACTCCGAGAACAACAATGACGAGGATGAGCTGATCGACTACCCGGCGGATCCGGGGTGCTCCTCTCCTCAAGATGACGACGAAACGGATCCCCCGGTTCCGCCGGCGTGCTCGAATGACGTCGATGACGACCGGGTGAATGGAAAGGATTGGCCCGAGGACCCGGGATGTGGATCCGCCGCGGGCGAGGTGGAGGGAGGGGGCGACGGTGAGAGCTGCGCCGCGCCCCTGGTCGTCACCTCGGAGTTCACCCTGGTCTCCCTGGTGGGCGCGACCAAGGATGAAGAGCAGAAGTGCGGTCCCGCCGCGCCCGACCGGGTCTTCGGTGTGCGGATGCCGGGCTCAGGCTACGTCTACGTCGACGCTCCATTCGCCACGGTATCCCTGCGCAGTGGTGGCTGCGCCTTCTCCGACCAGACCTGCAAGGTCGCGGTGGACCCGTCCTTGATGCGCAGCGCGTTCTCCGAGGAAGCGCCAGATGGCGGCCTGCCAGATGGCGGCCTGCCGGATGGTGGCATTCCCGGGGGGAGTGACCTCGCGGGCGGTACGCCCGACAGCGCCTCGCTCGCGGGAGGAACACAGGTCCAGGCGTTGGCCGACGGCGGCGTGCCGAGCACGAACAGGCTCTACGTCGATGGGGACAGGTCCGCCTTCATCATCGTCAGCGGGACGCGTGACACGACGATGCACGTCACAGGCGTCCTGTCGTGGGACGAGCCCTGTGATCCGGGCCGCCCCTGGTTCAGCTGCAACGCGTCGCAGACATGCGCGGCGGATGGCGCCGCGCACCGGTGCGTCGACATCGCCCCGTCGATGAGGGCGAGGGAGCGCGACCACGGCTCTTCGTCCATGGGGCGCGGAATGCCCCCCGAGGACCGTGAGTCCTCGGGCTCCGGAACCGCTGCTCCGAAGGTCCGGCGCCCGGCGGCGCCTCCTGCGACTCAGAAGCAACAGGCGCAAGATGTGGAGGCCGTGCTCACGCCGGCTTCCGGACCGCTCCTGGCCTCGGTCCTGGCCGGCGCGGAGAGGATGTCCTTGCCCGGCGGGGACTGGGAGTCCCGCTGGGGCTGGCATGCGATGCTGGAGTCGGTCGGCGGTGGTGCGGCGGCTCGGAACGATGTCTGGAGTTGTGGTGACGGTGACTGCGCGGGCGATTTCGTCCGTCAGTCCTCTGGAGGCGGACAGTGAAGCCGGGGCTGGTTTGGGGAGTGCTGGTGCTGGCGGTGTGTGGGCTGGGGGCGTGTGGATCGCGGGAGGAGGTCGCGCGGGTCGGGGACACGCCGGTGTTGCTCGCGGACGTCGCGCTGCAACAGCAGGCGGGGGGGACGCCAGAGGCCGCGCTGGAGGCGGTGGTGGACCGGACGTTGCTCGCGGAGGCGGCTCGGCGCGACGGTCTGCTCAAGGACCCGGCGCTCACGGCACGTCTGGAGGCCGCGAGACGCGAGGTGCTCGCGCATGCGTATGTAGAGTCCGTGGGCGCGAAGGCCTCCACGGAAGAGGCCCTGCGCCAGCGCTACGCGGCCCAGAAGGATTCCCTGGCCCGGCGCGAAGTGCACGTGGCCCACATCGTGGTCTACGTGCAGCCGCAGGCGACCGAAGCGGAGCGCGTGGCGGCGCAGGCTCGCATCAACCGCGTCTATGCGCGGCTGGTGGGAGGTGAGGACTTCGCGGTGGTGGCCAGGGAGACGTCGGAGGATGCGGCCACGGGCAGTCAGGGCGGAGACCTGGGCGTGCTGCGCGAGGGCCAGGTGGATCCACGCTTCTTCGCGGCGGTGGCGGAGCTCAAGCCGGGTGTGCCTTCCGCCCCGTTCACGACGCCCTTCGGGTTGCATGTGGCGAAGGCGTTGGAAGCTCCGCGCACGGTGGTGCCCTCCTTCGAGGAAGTGCGGGGCGTGCTCGCGGCGCAGGCCCGCAACGACGCCGTGCAGGAGCGGACGGAGCAGCTTCGCAAGGACATCACCGTGAAGCGCTACCCGGAGCGGCTGTCCACCGGGAAGGCGTCTGGGCGGACCGAGGGGGAGTCGCGATGAGCAGGGGGATGCGACGCGCGTGGCTTTGGGGAGCCCTGGCGCTGACGGTGGTGGCGGGTTGCAGCAAGAAGCAGGACGCACCGGTGGCGCCAGCGGCGCCTGTGTTCGTGTCCCGGGCGCCGCTCACTCCGGCGCTCGCCCAGGCGTGTTCGTCGGTGGAGCCGGTGTCGACGAATACGTCGTGGCGCGGCGGCACCCTGGTGGTCTCGGGCGGCACCCAGGGCAGCGCGCAGATTCCCGGCGCGGCGGGGGAGCAGGCCCTGCTCGTGGTCCAGAACGGCGACGGTCAGGGCCTGAATGGCGTGCAGACCGCGCAGGTCACCTTGGATGGCGAGGCGGTGCTGACGCTTGCTCCCGGCACGCCCCTCGCGGTGCGCCGGGTGGTGCTGGGCGCGCCCAGCCTCCTGACGGTGTCAGCCACTGGAAGCGGAGAGGTCCGGGCCTCGGTCGCGGCGCTGACCAACCTGCCGTGCGTCCTGTCGAATCTCGTGGCGCAGGTGGTCAGCGATCCCCTGAAGGAGGATTCCTTCGACTGGAAGAGCTCGGAGACGCTCGGCATCGTGATGGTGGACCTGGTGGGCGAGGACACCACGGCTCAGGTGCTGCTCAATGGCGTGGATCTGCTCGCGAATGTTCCCGTGGCCGAACGGCGGACGTTCGCCGCGGCCGTCCCGCTTCAGGCCAACAACACCCTGAGGCTGGAGGTGCAGGGAAGCAGCGGCGGCAGCGCCCGGGTGGCCGTGTTCGACGCGGACGCGATTCCCCCCTCCCTGATGCTGTACGAGCCGGAGCCGGGCGCGTATTTCACGTCATCGCCCGCCCACTTCTCCGGCCGGTTTGGCATCGATACGAAGGATGTCACGGTCAACGGACAGACCGCGGGGCTCGTGGGGCATGACGGCTTCCAGTTCGAGATGGCCCTCACCGAAGGCATCAACGCTGTCACCACCACCATCCATGACAGCTGTGGCAACACCCGCCGCGAGTGCCGGCCGGTCGTGCTGGACAGCGAGTCCCCGGTGCTCGAGATCAGCGGTGTCTCCGAGGGGCTCGTCACCAGGGGACCGGTGACCCCTGTCTTCAGCGCGACTGGAGGAGCGGCGCCTGTCGTCACCACCGCCATCTTGAATGGTCTGCCTCTCCAGAGCGGGGACCCGGTTTCGCTTCAGGACGACTACGACCTGCTTGTCAGGGCGGAGGATGCCCAGGGGCGCGTCGCGCTGAAGCGGATCCACTTCGCCATTCGCACCGAGCCCCCCACCGTGGTGGTCACGGGCGTCGCGGATCAGCAGATGTATCCCGGTCCGGTGACCATCACGGTGGAGGTCACCAGTCCCTATATCGAGGCGTTCATCGTCAGCCTGGACTCTGGTGAATTCAGCAACGGCATGGTGGTGACCGCCCTCGGTCCCCACACGCTGTACATCGTGGCCCGTGACGCCGCGTACAACTACAACGTCCAACTGATCCGCTTCACCATCAATCCACCTCCGGTGCTGACACTGGTGTCCCCCACCAACGGCACGGTGACGAATCAAACCTCCGTGGAGCTGGTCGTCCATGTGGCGGACGACGAGACCGTGGGGGATGTGAAGGTGGGGGAGACCTCCTTCGTCCATGGAGAGGATGGGAACTGGCGTACCACCGTGTCGCTGACGGAGGGCAGCAACGTCTTTCAGGTGGTGGCGTACGACAACCTGGGAAGCACGGGGACGCTCCCGGTGCAGCTCCACCGCGACACGTCTCCTCCGGTCCTGGCGGTGGATACCCCGGTGGACAACGCGGTCGTGAGCACCGCCGAGGTGACGGTCTCGGGGACGGTGGCGGACGCGACCCCCGTGACGCTGACGGTGGCTGGCATTCCGGTGACCCCCGACGCTCAGGGGGCCTTCTCCACGCAGGCCGCGCTCGCGGCGGGCGTCAACACGCTGACCCTCATCGCGACGGACGCCGCGGGCAACGTCACGTCTCTTTCGCGCACGGTGACGCGCGCCACGGCACTGCCCACGCTCATCGTGACGGACCCGCCAGACGGCTACGTCTTCACGGAGAGCAGCGTCACGGTTCGCGGTGAAGCCTCTGTTCCCGACCCCACCGACACGCCGGTGGTGACGGTGGATGGGAGCCCGGTGGTCGTCCACGCCGACGGGACCTTCGCCCATGTCCTCGCGGTCGAGGTCGGAGCGCGGACCGTCGTCATCCGGGTGACGGACAGGGGCGGGGCGAGCGTTCAAAGGACGCTTCAGCTCCTCCGGATGCCCAGGGGCGGCGACGCGGGCGTGCCTCCCGGTCAGGATGCGGGCACGCAGCCCTCGCAGGATGGCGGGGCGCAGGGCCCGCAGGACGGTGGTTCCACGGGCGCTGACGCGGGGCCTCCGTTCGAACTGGATGCGGGCGCTCCGGAGCCGCAGCCTGCTCCGAGGCTGGTGGTGACGGCGCCCGACGAGGGCGCGGTGTTGGGGGGCTCCCGCTTCGCGGTGACGGGCCAGGTCGAGGGTGGTGAGCTGCCGCTCCAGGTGACGGTCAATGGCTTCGCCGCGACGGTGGCGGCGCGGTACTTCAGCGCCTCCGTCGGGCTTCTGGAAGGGCCCCAGACCTTGACGGTCGAGGTGACGGACGCGCGGGGGCGGGTGGCCTCGGCGGTGCGCGAGGTGTCCGTGGATCGGACGCGGCCCTGGCTCGACATCACGGCCCCTGCGACGAACCCCGCGACGGTGACGCAGAGCCCGTACCTGCTGAAGGGGACCGCGGGTGATGCGCACCTGTCACGTGTGACGGTGGCGGGCGTGCCCGTGACCCTGGTGGCTGGCAGCTTCGCGGTGCCGGTGCCGCTCCAGGTGGGGGCGAACACCATTGAAATCGTGGCGGAGGACCTCGCTGGAAACCGTCGCGTGCTCAACCAGGTGCTGAACATCGCCAGCGTGCCGCCGCAGGTGACCGTGCTCACGCCAGCGGATGGGACCGAAGCGGACTCGGATCAGATCGACGTACGCGTCCAGGTGAGCGGTGGGACGGCGCCCGTGACGGTGGCCATCGGTTCGCTCCCGGCCACGCTCGTGTCTCCAGGGGTTTACGCGCTGAAGGTGGCGCTGGCCCTGGGCCCGAACACCATCGAAGTGGTGGCGACGGACGCCAACGGCATGTCCAGCCGGGCGAGCGTCGGGGTGCGCTACCGCGACGTGGAGCATGAGCCGCTGGCGGTGTCCGGCGTGGCTCCGGCGCCAGGGGCCACGGGAGTGGAGACGGACGCGCTCGTGAGCGTGTCCTTCAACAAGCCGGTGGACGCGGCCACCGTGGCCAGCCACTTCGAGGTGCGGGCGCGGGGCGAGAAGCTCCAGGGGGGCTACTCGGTGGCGCCCGGCGGGCAGACGGTGACGTTCGTCGCGCGCGAGGCACTCCCGGCTGGGGAGCGCATCTATGTCAGCGTCAAGGATGCGCAGGCGGCGACGGGGCCGGATCAGTCCACGGCGTTCGCCAGCGAGTTCACCGTCCGCCGTCCGTTGACGGTGGTGCGCGGCGTGGTGCTGGACGAACGCCAGTTCCCGCTGTCCGGCGTGCGCGTGGAGGTGGTGGGGCAGGCAGGCCAGTCGACGCGCACGGGGCCGGATGGCAACTGGGCGCTGATGGGCGTTCGCGGCGGTCAGCAGGTGGTGGTGCGCTACGAGGGAGGCGCCACTTCGGATGGCCGGTCGTTGCCCACGGTTCGTCGCCCGCTCTTCGTGTCGGCCGAGCAGGAGACGCAGGACCGGCCCCTGATGCTCTTCCCGGTGGAGGGCGCCTCGGCGCAGCCGGTGAACGGCGTGGTCGGAGGGGCGTTGACGTTCAACGGCGTGCATGGCGCGCTGCGCTTCGACGTGCCCGAGGGGGGCCTGACCTTCGCGGATGGCTCGGCGGAGGGCACCCTCACGGTGACGGAGCTGCCGCCCCATGGCCGTCCGGTCCCCATGGAGGACCGGGCATCGCTGGCGGCGCTGTGGCAGCTGGGGCCCGAGCGCGTGCAGTTCCTCAAGCCGGTGACGCTGACGCTCCCGCTCCCCGAGGACACGCAGCTGCCGGCCGGACGCATGGTGGTGCTCATCGCGTTCGATGAGCGGCGCCTGGCGCTCAAGCGCGTCGGCTTCGCCCACGTGAGCACGGACCGCAAGTCGGTGGTGTCGGACGGGCCGGTGGCTTCGTCCTCGTTCGAGTTCTTCGGCTACATGGAGATCACCCCCGCCCAGCAGCTGAAGGTGGAGGCCGCGCTGGCCCAGTCAGGCGGGGGAACGACGGGCGGCGGTGGGGCGACGGACGGCGGGCTGGGCCTGCGGACGTCCCCGCCGAAGCAGCGCTCGCTCTGGCAGGAAGTGGCCGGCTTGATCCTGGCGCAGGCCCATGCCCAGGGGCTGCTGGGCCTCGTGCCGCTGGGTCTGAGCGCGATGGACTCCTTCCCTGGGGGGACGGCCCACGCGTGGGGCGTGGTGCGCGCGCCCGCGGAGGACGAGACGCGCCTGGAATTGACGGCGCCCGCGGAGGCTTCGCTCGGACAGACGGTGGAGGTGGACCTGCCGTACACGCAGGGCATCGGCTTCGTCGCGCGGTATGACGCCAACGCGGCCCTCGCGGACCCGGGCGGCGAAATGGTCACCGCGAGCCTCTCGGGTGTTTCCCCGGACGGCACGCCACTCGCGCCGGGCTCGGGCGCGACGTGGACGGTCCAGCAGTCCAGTGAAGCGACGCTGGCCACGGCGGTGACATTGGCGCCCGGGACGACGACGCTCGTCCTGACGGGGGCCACGCGGTTCGACACGCGCGCCATCGAGCTGAAGGCGACGTTGACGCCGCTCCCTGTCGATGGCGGAGTGGGCATCCCCAAGCGAGCGACGCTGCTCCTGCGGCGCTCGGAGGTGAGCTCCGAAGGCGAAGCGGACCCGCTGCACGGCGCCGCGCGCTTCCAGGGCGTGCGCGTGGACATCACCAGCGTGAACGACACCGCGGCGCAGACGGGCGAGGCGGGCAAGTACAGCACGCTCGTGCAGGTTCCCGCGCCCAACACGCAGAGCATCGCCTGCGCGGACATCCCGCTGGGGCCCCGGTTCGTGGCGCGGCTGGACGCGGAGGGCAACACGCGCTTCGACAGCGTGGGCGGTTCGTTCCCCGTCTGCTCGCCCATGTTCTGGCTGTACCCAGGGGGCGCGACGCGGGCGGACGTGCTGGTGGATGTGCGGCTGCTGCACGGCGGAATCACCTTCAAGCACAAGGATGGGCAGCGGATCCCGGCGGTGTGCGCGGGCGCGGCACCGACCCAGCGGGATCCTCAAACAGGCGAGGTGCTGCGCATCTCCGAGGCCGACGTCGCCACGACGGAGGTGCACTTCTTCCGTGAAGGGGACCTGGATCATCCGTTGGCGCGCTACGCGGTGACGCGTCCGTCGGTCCAGGCGTGTCCGGATCCGGCGAACCCGCCGGAAGTGCCGCAGGGCCAGTACTCGCGGCTGCGGCTGGGGCCGACGAACTCCGTCTCGCGGGCGACGCGCACGCGGTGCGAGCAGTTGTCGGTGGAGGGCGCCAGGACGGCGGAGGAGCGCCTGTTCCTGAAGAACGAGTGCACTGACAGCAACAGCGGCTTCCTCCGGTTGTCGGAGGGAGACCGGCTGGTGGTGTTCGCCGTCAACCACGCCACGGGCTATTCAGGCATGGCGACGGTGACGGTGCCGGCCATCAACCGCAACGCCCGGGTGGACGGCAAGTGTCCGGCGGACGCGAACGGTCCCCTCCAGATTCAGGAGGGCTCGCAGACCTTCGCCATCTCCCACTGCACGCAGCAGGAGCTGGGTATCCCCGGGGATGTGGACCTGTATCCGCCGGAGATCGACGTGCGGGTGCAGCGGCGCGCACAGGACGACGGGGTGCCGCAGGCGGCGAAGAAGCACCTCATCCGCACGGGCGGCGCCGGGACGACGCGCGACGACTACGTGCAGGTGGTGACCCATTGGCGCGTCCGTCGGGAGCGTCGACTGGCGGCGGGCCCGGGAGCGGGCGCTCCGGATGGGGGCTCGGACGGGGGCACCTGCGTGCGTGGGCTCCATGCGGACGGCGGCGCGTGCGCGCCGGGCCTGCTGACGGACGACGACGCGGACGCGGGCGTGCCGCTGGAGGTGTTCTGTTCGGAGCTGCCGGCGACCGCGTCGGCCCTCCAGTTGGCTTCGTGCCTCCAGGATGACCAGGAGCTGAGCGACGTGCCGCCGGGGGTGCCTCCGCTGGCCGGGCAGATCGTCCGGGTGACGGGCAGCGCGGTGGAGCAGCCCGCGGTGACGACCTTCCCCGTGGCGCCGGGGCAGCACTCGGTGCACGTGGAGGCGGCGCTGAGGAGGCTCAACGCGGATGGAAAGACGGAGACCGTCAACAGCCTGCTGAGCGCGAACTACTACCTGCACATCGTGGGCAGCCGGTTGCTGGAGCGCGACCAAAACGGCGACGGTTGGGTGAGCCCCGCCGAGGACGTGGCGAGACCGCCGCACTTCGAGGAGCCGAGCCCGCGGGGAACGAACCCGCCGGGGCTGCCGGCGCAGGCCCTGGTCCTGAAGAACGTCTTCAAGCGCTACGACACGAAGGGTGCGCTGTCCGAGCAGTACGACATGGCGCGCGAGCACGAGTTCCGCATCCTCGGGTTGAAGCCGACGAGCGTGGAAGCGAAGGGAGACGGTTCGTCGCGTGACCTGTCCCAGGTGGCGGAGCCGGCCGCGGCGGAGCGCGACCTGGCGTATGACTTCCTGGCCCACCTGATGGAGCCGGAGGACCCGGGTCGCGCGGGCACGCTGAGTGGCGACTACCGGGTGCGCCTGGGCAGTGACGCGTTCGGTATCGACTGCCCGTTGAAGGTGGACGCAGTGGCCCACACCCTCGTGGCCAACTGCGGGGGCGAGTACCTGGCGGAGGTGCTCAGCGCGAGCGACATCCTGTACCTGGAGCTGTACCTGAGCGGGAACGCGGAGAACGTCCTCTACCGCTTCAATCTCTTCGGGCTCGCGTCACGCAAGGACGTGCTGGCGGCGTCGACGGAGTACCTGGCGGAGGCGGCCGTGGAGCCGGACGCCGCGGATGGCACGGCGGCCATCGGCCGTCCGGTGGGCCGCCCGGCGATGAGCAACTTCTTCGTGGAGCCGGAGCAGTTCAGCGCGGGAGTGCTGAAGCTGTGCAGCACCCCTGGCTGTGAGCAGTCCATGGGCAACCTCCTCAAGGAGGCGCTGCTGTCACGCGCGGTGGACGGGTCGTTCAACGTGGATGAGACGGAGCGCGGCCGCGTACGCGAGCAGCTGCAGCTGTCGCCGCAGGCCTCGGCGTCGGGGGCGAGGCGCTTCCAACTGGCGCTGCCGTCCGACCTGGCGAGCATGCCGGGTAGTCCACTGGGTGCGCGGCCGGTGTACCTGGTGTTGGAGTCCGCGGCGAGCCTCGCTGCTGGCGAACGGACGGTAACGGCGCTGGGCAAGCCCGAGGGCTCCTACAACGCCGCGAACGCGCGGGCCGTGGGGCAGGCCTCGGTGTCTGGCGTGAGCGCGTCGGACGGGCACCTGTCGTTCTCCCACGAGGACTTCTCCGTGCCGTTCCTCAACGGGGCCTTTGGGTTCTCGCGCACGTACAACAACCAGGACAACGAGCTCGCACCGCTGGGCCTGGGCTGGCGTCACAACTTCGAGGGCTTCGTCCGCGAGGAGCGCTTTGGCCGGTACGTGGTGGTCGTCAACGGGCAGGCCTACGGCTTCCCAGGCTGCGTGACGCCACCGTCGTCGGAGCCCGCGTCGCGGGGCAACGCGAGCGCGTGCACGACGGACAACACGCACGGTTTCACGCTGACGGTGGATGCGCCGGTGGCGGCGTCCGAGGGCGACACCGTCGTCCTGACGACGCCTCGGGGCGAGCGCTTCGAGTTCAACCGGAGGGCCATGGGCCCCTGGGACGAGGGCAAGCGCCGCTGGCTGCTCACGCGCTTCGGTGATGCGCACAGGCGCGCCGATGGCAAGGGCTGGACGACGCTCGCATATCTGCCGTCGTCGGACCTGGTGTCGACGGCGACGCGGCGGGGAGAGTCGGGGGAAGTGCAGCTGGCCTTCGGCTACGAGCCGGTGGACCTGCAGGCGCCCGGCGTCTCTCCGCTGTTGCGGTTGATGGTGCGCAGCCAGGGCTTCCAGTGGCTGAAGACCGTGACGCTGGCTGGAGGCATGGGAGGTACGTACACGGCGACGTTCACGCGTGACGGGGTTGGCAACCTCACGCGGGCGGCGCGGAGGCCGGGGAGCCCGTTCCTCATCTACAGCTACGAATACGAGCCCGTGCCCCAGTCGCTGGGGGCGACGGCGCGCTGGGCGGCGCTCAACGAGCTGTCGGTGGCGCGGCTCATCCATGGCGCCACGGAGGATGCGGTGGGGCCTGTGCAGTGGTCCGCCAGGTACCTGCGGCAGTCGCCGCGGGCGCCGCACCCGCATGTGTCGACGCGCGAGGTGGTGTCGGAGGTGGTGGAGACGGGGATGGCGGGCGGGAAGCTGACGATGGCGTACGGCACGGGTGGCAAGCGCTCCGTCACGCGGCCTGACAACGTACAGGTGGACCTGCAGCTCAACACGTCCAACAACGTGTCCACGAGTCAGACGCCCGCGGGGCAGACGAAGCAGCAGTGGCCGAGCGACACGAAGGGGCAGAAGGTGGTGGTGGACCGTTCGGAGTCGCCCACCGGGCGCGTGATGAACATGATGTCCGACGCGAGTCTGCAATTGACGGACGCCGTGTTGACGAAGGGGCCGGACAACAGCCTGCCGGTGGCGGGCCTGGGGGTGGACCGGAAGCTCGTGCACTTCGAGCTGGATGCACGCTTCGGCCTGCCGACGACGTCGACGGTGAAGGTGGGGCTGGGGTCGGCGAGCATCACGAGCCCCCGCAACGCGACGGGAGACTTGACGGAGCTGACGCTGTCCAACGCCGAGGGCACGAAGGCGGTGTTCCAGGCGCCGGAGTACGACGCGGACGGTCTGCTCAAGCGCTTCACGGACGCGCAGGGCCGCACGGTGCGCAATGACGACTTCAACGGCCTGGGCCAGGCGCGCAAGACGGTGACGTCGCTGGAGGGGGCCACGGGGTTGGGCATCCTGTCGCGGATGGTGACGTACGACGCGTACGGCCGGGTGCTGCGCTCCGAGGAGCTGGAGACAGGCGTCTACGAAGCATGGACGTACGACGGGCTGGGGCGGGTGCTGACGCTGGAGCGGTCCGGGACGCCACCGGAGCAGTGGACATACGCGTACGCGGAGACGCAGTCGCCGGAGGGCAAGCCGGTCCTGACGGTGACGGAGACGCTGGCACAGGCGGATGCGGAGGCGGGCGGCACGACGTCCGCGCACCTGCGGACGATGACGTACGAGGACGGGCAGTTGATGAGTGAGTCCATGCGTGTGGGGGACCCCGCGCGCATCGTGACGACCTCGTATGCGTATGAGAATGGTCAGCTGAAGAGCACGACGGATGCGAAGGGCGACGTGCGGGTCAACGTCCATGACAGCGCGGGCCGGTTGGTTCGTGTCACGGTCAATGGCGTCACGGAGATGCAGTACACGCTGGACGCGGAGGGGCATCCCACGGTCATCACGGATGCGCTGAAGCGAGAGACGAAGGTGGCCTACGACGAAGCGGGCCGAGCGGTGTCGTGGGATTGGGGGGACGGCGACACGGAGTCGGTGACGCTGGATGCGCAGGGCAACGTGGTGCGCCGGGTGCAGGGAGCCACGGGAAACCACGCGCTGGCGTTGACGCGACTGGATGCGATGGGGCGTCCGAGGAAGACAGACAGCGAGCGGGTGGACGGCGCGGTCCATGAGGAGCGTCTCTACGACGCGGCAGGCCGGGTGACGCGGGTCGAGGACGCGGAGCTGGGGCTCGTGGAGGAGATGGAGTACTCGGACGTGCTGGGGCGGCTGACGCGCACGACGCGCACCGTGCAGACGTCGAATGGCCGCTCGCTGTCGCTGGTGGAGACGCGGACGTATGACGACCCCGCGCGGCTGGTGACGTTGACGCGCACCATCGACACGGGCAGCGGCCCGCGCACGGAGACGCAGACGCAGTTGATGGATACGGCGGGCCGGGTGCTGGAGACACGGCGCGATGTGGACGGCCACGCGGCGGTGGACACGTACCGCTATACGGAGCGGGGAGACGTGTACCGGCACGTGTCTCCGACGGGGGCGGTGACGCTCAGCACCTACGACGCGGCGGGACAACTGCTGCGGGTGAAGGACCCGGAGAACTTCACCAAGACATACGTGCGGGACAACGTGGGCCGGGTGGAGAAGGAGCTCGGTCCTCACCCTGGCTACGAGAGCACGCAGACGTACGACGGGTTGGGGAGGCCGGCGGTGCGCACGGTGGCGGCCTATGGAACGACGCCGAAAATGGAGTGGACGTATGCCTATCTCCCGGACACCCACGAGACGATGGAGACGGCGGTCCTGGGAGCTGGCGGCTCCATCGTGACGACGCGGCGCCACAACGCGCGCGACCGCCTGGTGAAGGAAAGCGTGGCGGGTGGAACGGCCCGCCGGGATGTGACGGTGGCGTGGGAGGGGCCGTGGGAGAAGTCACGGGTGGTGACGGAGGGGACGGGGTGGACGGCGGGCACGACGTATGACTCGCGGGACGACCGTGGTCGGGTGTTGGAGCAGAAGGAGACGTGGGCGTCGGGGGGCGCGTCGTACCGGTATGAGACGACGACAGCGTGGGTGAAGCGCACCTCGACGACGACGACCGTGGACACCGCAGGGGTCCAGAGCGACACGCGCAGTGCGCAGGCGGAAGTGGACTCGCTGGGCAACGTGGTGTGGCTGAAGCAGGGAGGGTATGCGGACGTCTGGGATTACGACGCCGCGGGCGTACTGGCGAAGCAGCAGAAGGCAGGGATGCCAGCGACGACGTACGCGTATGTGAATGGCCTTTTGAAGACGGAGTCCTACGGCGGCGAGACGACGCAGTACAGCTATGACGCCGCGGGGCGCGTGACGGACCAGACGCATCCGGATGGAAGACAGACGCACTATGAGTACAGTCCGCGAGGCCTGAAGTTGTTGGCGCGCTACGGGAAGGCCAGCGCGTGGGATGCGACGACTTATACGTACGACGCGAACGGGACGCTGGAGACGGTGACGTACGGGGCGGAGAGTCCCGGTGAGAGTCAGATGTGGACGTACTCGCGAGGGGCGCGAGGCGAGTTGCTGGGGGCGCAGCATCCCGCGGTGGGTGCCTTTGTATATGGGTACGACGGGCTGTTGCGGCTGACGGAGGTGAAGCCTCCGACGGGCAGTCCGACGCCAGCGCAGACCTTCTCCTATGACGCCCTGGGGCGTCAGGTGCAGCGGACGCGAGGGACGTCGACGTGGCTGACGACGTGGAGTGGGGGCGTGTCCACGCAGGTGGATGCGAACCACGACACGGTGGTGACGCTGATGGACGGCCGTGGGCGTCCGTCGCGGGTGGCGTACCAGCCCGGGGCTGCGAGCGCACCGAATACGGAGTTGACGGCGGTGGCGCTGGCGTACACGGCGGCGGACCAGCCGTGGCGAGTGGAGGAGACGCGAGGAACGCAGACCCTGGCGAATGTCTACACGTATGACGCGCGGCGGTTGCTGACGCGACAGGCACGCGGCACGGATGCGGTGGATTACACGTACCGGCCCAGTGGGCAACGCCTGACTGTGACGTCTCCGGCGGGAGTGGTGACGTATGGGTATGACTCGCTGGAGCGGCTGAGTTCGACGATTGGCCCTGCGGGGACGACGGACTTCGAGTGGGAGGCCGGAGGCGGGAGGCTGCTGTCGGTGAAGGGCGGCGGCCTGGTGGAGCGCCGCTGCTACGAGGGGCGCGGTCGGCTGAAGGCGGTGCTCAACGCGAGCGCGGATGCGGCTTGCGACACGCTGGCCACGGCGGTGGGGCTGAAGAGCCTCTTCGAATACACGTACGACGCCCGTGGCAACCGGATGACGGAGGACTACCGGGATGCTCCGGGAGGGATGCTGAAGCGGACGGAGTACGGGTACGACGGGGCAGACCGGCTGACGGGGGTGAAGTACGAGGATGGGCGGGCGGTGCTGTACCGACTTGCGGTGGATGGGACGCGGCTGGAGGAGAAGGAGACGGCGGCCGGGTATTCGGGAGGGTTGACGCCGGACGCATTCAGCACGGCGGTGGCGCAGCGGCACTGGCGCTATGGGCTGGACGCGAGGGGTGGACTGGAAGGACTCTTCAACGAGTTGGAGCCGAACCCGGCGCAGCAGCGGCTGGCGACGTACGTGACGGACCCGGTAGGACGGGTGAAGTCGGAGCAACGGGGCGGGGCTCGCAAGGACTATGGCTGGGACGCGGCGGGACGGCTGACGAAGGTGACGGTGGCGTCCGAAGTGGCGGGGGAGGGCGGCAGCGTCACGACGCAATACCAGTACGGCTGGGATGGGCTGCGGGTGGCCCGGACGACAGGGGCGCAGACGTCGACGTACCAGTGGGCTGGAGGCGCGTTGGTGGAGGAGCGTCTGGCGGGGCAGCCAGCGCTGCTTTACACGCAGGGCGGAGGCATGACGGTGGCTGTGGGCGCCGAGCGCATTGCCCACGATGGATTGGGCAGTGCGGTGGGGCGCTACGCTGCGACAGGAGCGGGCACCCAGCACCGGTACGACGCCTGGGGCGCCTACCGCAACGGCACGGCCCCCACATCCACTCAGGGGAGCCCCGGGTACACCGGCCACGCCTGGGACGCTGAATCAGGGCTTACATACGCCCAGCAGCGGTGGCTCGATACGGGAATAGGTCGTTTCCTCTCCGAGGACTCTATTGGGAGTGTGTCATATCTGGCTACGCCCAATGAGCTGAATTCGTGGCTCTATGCTGCAGGGAATCCGCTGAGATATACAGACCCCGATGGTCGTGATGCTGTGTCAGATACCGTGGGCGCCTGTGGTGCTGGGTTCGTGGATGACTTGCTTTTGCATGATAGTGAGTGGAGTGATTCCACGGCTGAGTATCGGGAGAATTACCGGTCATGTAAGTTTATTCAAAATGCTGCAGTTTATTATCGTTCGCAAAGCGAAGCAGCAGTTGCGTTTCGTCTGTGGGTTTTGAAAGACGAGCATTTGCGTGCTGGCATTGGTGCTTCAATGGCTGTAATCGGTGCCTTACACCCTAATGCGGAGGGAGAGAACCTCGCCCCGGAAATTCGGCAGTCCTATCAGATGGTTCATAAGCCGGCCCAAGTCGCAGTGCAGGTTCTTGAGCTGCGGTCAGTCCTGCCGTCAAAGCCCTCGGCACCTCCCATGGACTTTGCTTTCAGCGGAGGTCATGCTGCTGAGTCCACTGCTATGGCTGGACCTGGAATTGCCTTTAGACCGCCATCGGCAATGCTTCCCTATGTTATGGCGCAAGGGGGTGATTCGGATCACAAGAGCGACAGTCGTGGGGAGAAGGCAGGTGTTGCTGAAAAACAGGGGAAGACTCGACCTAAGAATCAAAATTCAACACCTTTTGATGGGGCGACGGAACATAATGTGTACGATCCTGCTACCGGAAATAGAATCACTGATATCGATCGCATTGAGAAAGGGGTCCTTTGGGAGCTGAAGGATGCAGGTGACAATATGGTGCCAGATCCTGCCATCTGGGCGGCCAAGCATATTTTGGGGTCGAAGGGGAAAATAGCAAAATACATCAAGGCAAGGCAGTTTTTGCCGGGATATGAAAATGCTCCCTTGGGATTGGATTTCACAAATCCTGATGTTACGCCTGAGTTCAGGGGTGCCGTTGAAGCTGCGCTGGATGCTCTTCGGATGCAACACCCAGATGTTGAAATCAAGGTTCGATGGAGGTGAGTGTGGGAGTGCTATTTCAGTGGCAAGATAATGTGGTGTGGGATCCGTCGCCTAGGATAGCTCGGCTATTCGTTTCTCAGGTGCGAGCCTTGGAGAAGGCAGTGGAGACTCAGAGTGGAATTGGCGATGTGGTTGCCGACGAGGTGATGGTCGACCCAGTTTTGCTTGGGGTGTTCATCTTGGTGCTTGTGAGGGAATTGGACTCGGAGGGGAAGGAGACTTCGAAGAGTTTGATGGGTGGAGTGTTTGCGGTGGCGTATGGGATCTTGGTTGCTTGTGCTCCAGAGGTTGCGACCTTGATGGGGAAGGACACGAAACGTCTTGCTCGTAGGGGCGAGGTGCTGGTGTCCGGAAAGTATCGGGTTGGGCCTATTTATGAGGGGCTTTTTGATTGATGCCGTGTGTCAGTGTCGGTGCGGTCGTTTGAGTGGTTGAGTGTCCGTGCGGTCTAGCGGGCTGTTGAAGAAGCCTGGTTTGCTGGCACGAGGCCGGGCTTCTCGTTGACTTCAATCTCAACCATATCTTGGAGGGGGAGGCGGCGGGCGCGAGTGGCTATGCGGCAGCCAGCCGCGCCATCCGCACCAGGTTGTACGCGGCGCCCACCAGGTAGGCCGCCAACTCCGTCCGCTCCCTGCCTTTGAAACGCGTCTTTCGGAAGCCGCCCACCGTCTTCATCCAGCCCCAGACTTCTTCGATTCGCTTCCGTATCCGCTGGCTGGTGGCGTAGCCGACGGGCCTCGTCGTTCGCCGGTCGATGGCCGAGCGATGTCGCGGGTCCGTCGTCTGGGCAATGTGCGGCGTCACGCCCATGCGCCGGCAATCCGCGACGAAGTCCCTCGTGTCGTAGCCCTTGTCCGCACCCACGGAGGCACGTGCGTTTCGGGACTTCATCCCCTCGAGCATCATCACCGGTATCCGTCCGGCCAACGACGTGCTGAGAGGCGTTGAGTGAGGCGTCGGCGCGGTGGACCCTGGGGTGCATGTCGAAGCCAGTGGAGAAGCCGGAGTGGGCGCACGTCGCGGAAGCTTTCGAGGCGAGCGGGCTGACGCAGAAGGCGTTCTCCGCGCAGCGAGGCGTGCGGCTGAGCACGTTGCAGTCGTGGGTGTACCGGGCACGACGTGCCGCGACGACACGAGCCGAGCCGGTGAGACTCTTGCCGGTGCAGGTGGCGGCGAGTCCCGCGGCGACGGAGTCCCTGCTGGAGGTGGTGGCCGAGGGCGGAGCGCGGGTGCGCTTCGCCGTGGGCACGGACGTGGCATACGTGGCCCGGCTCGTCGCGGCGCTGGGGCGCTAAGCCGTGTTCGCCCTGCCTGCGTCGGTGCGCGTGGTGCTGGCGGTGGAGCCGGTGGACATGCGCAAGTCGATTGACGGGCTGATGGCGCTGGTGCGCACGGCCTGGGGCGAGGACGTCTACTCGGGGCACCTCTTCGCCTTCGTCTCGCGCAAAGGGGACCGCATCAAGGTGCTGACGTGGAGCCGGGGCGGCTTCGTGCTTCTCTACAAGCGGCTGGAGGCGGGGAGATTCCGGCTACCGCCGGTGGACGCGGGCGCGCAGGCGGTGACGCTGGACGCCACGCAGTTGGCCATGCTGCTGGACGGCATCGACGTGGCGCACGTACGACGCCCGCCCGCCTGGACGCCTCCCGGGCGCACGGGCACCTGACGCACCTGTCCCGGGACGCTGAACGGCGGTGGCGTGTTGAGGCCAGGTGCCCCGAGAGCTGCCGCAGGACCACTTCTGCCCCTGGCGCGAGGAGGCGGAGGAACTCAAGGAGCGCCTGACGTCGCTGGAGGCGAAGATGGCGACGCTGGAGCGCCACGTCTTCGGCCGTAGGGCGGAGAAGCTGCCCACGGTGGCCGCCGAGTTGCGCGGGGACGAGGACTCGACGGCGGCCCGGGCGGAGGCCGCGAAGCAGAAGCGGCAAGAGCGGGCCGCCCGCAAGGCCGAGGAGGCCCCGGCGCGGGAGATTCGCCACGCGGTGCCTGCCGAGGAGCGCCACTGCCCCGCCTGCGGTAGCGAGGACTTGAAGCCCCTGGGCAAGGGCCGCACCTCGGTGGTGTACGAGTACATGCCGGCCCGCTTCGAGAAGCAGGTGCACGTGCAGGAAGTCCTCGCGTGCGCGTGCGGCCGGGGCGTCGTCACCGCTCCGCCTCCAGCCCGGGTGGTGGACCGGGGCGAGTACGGCCCCGCCTTCCTTTCCCACGTGGCGACGTCGAAGTGCGCGGACGCCATGCCCCTGCACCGGTTGGCCCAGCGGATTGAGCGCGGTGGGGTGCCCATGAGCCGCAGCACGCTGACGGACCTCTTCCACCAGGCCGCCTCGGTGCTGATGCCTCTCTGCCAGCACCTCTTGCAATGCATTGCGTCCGCGGACGTGGTGTGGGCCGACGAGACGCCCGTGCGCGTGCTGGACGTGAAGAAGACACGCCAGGGCTACCTCTGGACTTTCCTCACCCAGACGCCCGAAGGGCAGTGGCTCATCGGCTACCGCTTCAGCCTGGGCCGGGCCAGCAAGACGCCGAAGGAAGTCCTGGGAGGCACCACGGGGGCCCTCGTGGTGGACGCGTACACCGGCTACAACGCGGTGACGCTGCCCGAAGGGCGCGTGCGCGTCGGGTGTTGGGCCCACGTGCGTCGCCGCTTCTTCGAGGCGCTGCCCACCGCGCCCGAGGCCCGCGAGGCCCTGGACTTCATCCTCGCCCTCTACCGGGTGGAGGCCCTGGCTCGTGACGCGGGCGTCGTGCGCACCGACGCGCACCGCGAGCTGCGCCAGCAGCAAAGCTTCCCCATCCTCACGACACTGCGCGCGTGGATGGAAGCACAGGCCCCGCGCCACCTGCCCAAGGGCCCCATGGGCCAGGCCCTCTGCTACGCCCTGACGCGCTTTGCTTCCGACGCGCGCCTTCCCCTGGACAACAACCGCTCCGAGGCCGCGCTGCGCAAGGCGGCCCTGGGCCGAAAGAATTTCCTCTTCGTCGGCCATGAGGCCGCGGGGGCCAACCTCGCAGGCCTCTACGCCCTGGTGGCCACCTGCGAGGCCAACGGCGTCAATCCCGAGGCCTACCTCGCTGACGTGCTGCTGCGCGTGCAGACACACCCTCACTCGCGCATCGGTGAACTGCTACCCCACGAGTGGAAGTGGCGACGCGCTGCTGGCCCACCGGATTCACCCCTCCAGCTCTGTCGCTAAACAGCTCACTCCTCGCGGCGCTCGCCGAGCACGGCCGAGGTCCGCCTTCAATCCTTCCGGCACGTCGTCGGCCGGACGGTTACGCTCCGCCGGCTCCGCGTCCGCGATGAGCGCAGGGACGACGTCCACTTCGGCTTCCTCGTCCTCGGCTGCTGCGTCATGCTCCTACGACGGCTCTGTCCTGATGTTTGTTAGAGCCTGTAAGGGGATGTCGAATCAATGAATGATGAATACTTCAGGGCGATGTTGCAGTCGGATGATGAGTTTGAGGTCCTTCGAGGGCTGTCTGACTTGGGAGGGGTGGAGGGGGCTGCTCCTGGTGATGATGTGATGGAACTTGCCTTGGCGTATTTTGGTTGCCCTGATGCTGATTGGAGAAGGCAGGCAGTGCTTTCTGTTTCGGTTCACTGGGCTTATTTCCCGTCGTTTCCTCGTCTTGTTGAGATGTTGGATGAGGGTGAAGATGTTCTTGGGCCGGTGATCATGGCGATTGCTCGAGTCGCTGCTAGGTGGCCCGAGCTGAAGGGGGATGCGCTTTTGGTGTTGAGGCGTGTCTTCGAGGAACGGGCGCGTCCTCGTTGGGTTGGGAATTTGGCGTATGTTTGTTCTAGGTGGATGTGTGGTGAGTTGGATCCCGTTTTGTATGCAAAGGGTATTTCGGATCCCGGGGGGTGAGTGTTGATGAGGGGTGGTTTGATGCTGCGGCTCGTCGTTGTGGCGTTGCTTCTTCAGGGGGGAGCAGGCCATGATGATGTCTGGTGCTGCTCCGCAGGCGACGGCGGGTGGGCTTGCGCCGGGGGTTTGAGTGTCTCTAATGGGTTGTGGAAAAATCTTTGACTTCAAGAAAGCTCTTGCCAGTGGCGACGCGTGCTCAACATGCGCTCATTCATTGGATGGCGAATGCTGATGGTGATAATGGCGGGAGTTTCTTTGAGGAGCCTGTCAGTCCTCTTCATGCATTGGATCTTGGGGCGCCGCAAACTCCGCTGCCTCCTTTCAGGAGTTCTGGGACGACTGCAGGCGGAAGTAGTGGAGGGATGAGTCCGTGAATAATGATGAATATGTCGTGAATTGTGGTAAGTATGTTTCGGTGTTGCGCGGCTTGGGGTTGCCTGAAAAGGCAGTTGCGTATTTGACTGGTGAGTTGAGGTTGCCGAATGAGGTGGCCGATGTTCCATTTCATTACTATGGGTTCCCTCCTGCCCTCATTCCTCTTTGGAGTAGCCAATCAGGGCCCTCGTACTATGGCTATTGGTGGCATTGGGGTATGGAACGCAGGACGACCATGGTGCATGTGGGCGTTGAGGGCGGGTGCCGGGTTACTGAGTATGCGCGAGACTTGACGCAGCTGTTGACGACGATTGCTCTCAATGAAGTTGTGTCGGATGAGAAGGTTACGGATGGGTTGAGAGAATTTGCGAGGGTCGCGGAGGTTGATGATCTTGAGGGATTGGAGAGAATTGCCTGGGAGTCTGGTGATTTGTTGTATGGTTTATTGAAGAGGCCTGAGTTTCGACACGATCCTCCAGTCTCTTGTTTTGAAGACGAGCGGCTGTATCCAGGGGATTTTCCCACTAAATTCAATGTGGTTGGTAAGCGAGATTTGACCCATTTCGCGGGATTGGAAGGGGAGCGGGAAGTCGCTGCCGTGATCGCAGCCCAGCCTGATGCTCCGGAATGGTTCAGGTCGAACCGGCAGCGAGAAGTTTTTGACGGCTGTTTGCGGGCTGGAAACTATTCGGGCGCTTGGATGTCGCTGAATTCTTCAGGCTGGAGTCTCGCAGATGCGGGGAGAGCGCTTGCCGAGCTTGCTCGCAGGACTGGAGACCCGATTTTGTTTTCGATAACGGACGCCTGGATTGCGAACAATCCGCCCAAGATCGGTGGGTACTGAATGAGACTCCCTCGCGACGTGTTTTCCGCACGCGAGGCAGTCTCTTGAATGGTGAACCGGCCTACGGCTTCTTCACGTCGTAGGACACCAGTTCCTCCGTCCGTTCCCCTTCCTCGCGAACCTTGCCCACTCCGGGGACCAGCCAGTACATGCGCTGCTTCTCCTCCTTCACCTCGCCGCTCTTGTTCAGCTTGTCGCGCTGGACCTTGATGGCGTTGGTGAACGTGCCCGCGGGCGTCGTCACCGCCACGTCCTTCTCCAGTACCTTCCAGACGTAGACGGGCTCCTTCCCCTCCGTTCCTCCCGCGGAATACGTGATCAGCTCCCGCACCTTGTCCTGGTGCTCCCAGGGCACGGAGGCCGGTGTCGCGGACAGGGACTTCATCATCGCCGGGGACCACGTGGTCGTCTTCGTCGGCAGGCCGTCCGTGACGTCCTCCTCGCGCAGCCTCACCACCAGCCCATTCGTCAGCTCCAACTGCCAGGAGTTCTCCTCGTACACCGTGCCCGTCGTCGCCGTGCGGTCCTGCTTGCTGTGCACCTTGACCGCCGTCATCGACGTGTCAGGCACCGTCTCCGTGCCTCGCACCGTCACCACCTTGTTGAACACCCCGTTCGCTGGGTCCGTGATGCGATAGGTCCAGGTCGAGCCCGTCGTCAGCGGCCACAGCGAGGTGGACTCGGCCTGCTGATCGGGCTTGGTCGTCCCCGAGCCCGGGTCCACCGGGTTTCCCGGCAGGTCCACCGAGCCGTCCGGATTCGTCGTGGGCGCGCCCGGATTGTTCCCCGTGGGCAGGCTTCCCGCGCCACCGCACGCTGCCAGAGCCCCGCACGCCGCGAACAGCACCGCCAGCTTCCTGAACTTCATGCCATCTCCTCCTGCGCGCCCTTGGCGCTCACCGCCGTCCACCGCAGCCCCCGCAAGGGCTCCCCTTCCGTCCGCCCCAACGCCGCCGCCAGGGTCCCGGGCTCCGGCTCCTCCACCTCCAACTCCAACCGCCGCGCGGAGAAGTCCAACGCGCAGCTCTTCACCAGCACGTTGCGCTCCCCCAGCGCGCTGCGCAGCGCCGCCTCCGCGCGCACCAGATCGTCCGACTGCGCGGACAACACCAACCGCTGCTTCGCCGCCACCACCTTCTTCTCGAACAGGTCCAGCAACAGCAGCAGCGTCGCCACGAAGCCCGTGCCCACCAACGCCACCACCAGGTTCCCGTGGCCACACGCCATGCCCAGGCCAATCACCAGGAACAGGATGGCCGCGTCCCGAGGGTCCTTCAGCCCCGAGCGGAACCGCACGAACCCGCCCAGGCCCACCAACCCGAACGCCTTCGCCACGCTGTTGCCAATCACCGCCGTGATCACCGCCGCCGCCGCGCAGAGGAGGATCTGCGCCTGTACCATCTCCACCCTCGGCAGCGGCTTGCCCAGCACCCGCCGCCAGGGGCGCGACGACAGCAGCGCCCCGATGAGCGCCGACGCCACCAGCCGGGGGAGGAGGGCCCCCATCGACAGGGCCGATAGCTCCTGCTCCACGTCCTGGAACAACGCCGCGAACGGACCGTCCATGGGCGTCATACCTCCCTCCGCCCCTCATCCGCGTCGGACGACTCCAACAACGGTCTCGTCGCGCGCTGCGCCGGCTCCAACGCCCGGGCCTGCGCCACCACCGCGTACGCATTGCGCAGCACCGGCAGCTTCCCGGCCTGCTCCGCCAACACCCGGTCCAGCAGCGCCCGCGTCTCCGCCACCAGCGGCAGGCCCCGCATCGAGGACACCACCGTCGCTGGCCACCGACCCACCGCCTGCGCCCGCAGCTTCCATGCGCGCGGATCCGCCATGCCATCCACGGAGTCCAGCGCCTCCTTCGTGAGCTTCGCGCCCCGCTCGCGCATCGCCCAGGCGCGCGGCGAGTCCACCCCGGTGAGCGAACGCAGCACCAGCTTCAGCGCCCCCTTCTCCAACTGTTCGCGCAGCCCCACCGCCACCGGCGTCTCCAGCCCCGTGGTGCTCCTCAACACCGCCAGCCGGTCATGCTTGAGCAGCGCCTCGCGCAGCGCGTCCGCGCGCTCCGTGGCCAGGCCCCCCAGGCTTCGCGCGACCTCGGCGTAGCGCTTCCGCTGCATGCCCGCCTCGCGCACCACCCACGACTCCTCACCGTCCACTCCCAGGAGTCCCAGGAGCACAGCGCCCAGGTGGCCGTCCTTCAGGCCCCGCTCGCGCAGCGCCCACGACGCGGGCGAGTCTTGTCGCTTCAGTCCCTCCAGCACCGCCTCCGGCGCCTGCGCATACAGCCGCTGACGGAGCGCGTGCGACCGCGGGGAGGCGACGAAGCCCAGCCCCTCCGCGACATCCACTGGCACGCTCGCGGACAGCACGTCGCGCAGCGTCCACGCCGTCTCGTCATCCAGCCCCATCAGGCTTCGCGCCACGAGCCCCGGGAACCGCTCCGCGTACGCCAGCCGGCGCTGGTGCGCGGGCGCGCCCGGGATGCCGTTGAGCAGCCATGCCGCCAGCTGCGGCTCACGCACCTCCAGCCCATCCAGCGCATGGAAGAAGCGCGCCTCCACGTCGTCCACCGACGCAACCCCCGGCGGCGGAGGCGTGGGGGCGGGCACCAGCCGCTGCACCGGCTGCTCACGCCCCTCCAGCCTCGCGACCACGGCGTCCACCAGCCGCTGCTCCAGCACGCGCAGCGGCTGATCATTGTTCTCCAGGATGATCCACCGCGCGGGGTCCCTCCGGGCTTGGGCCAGGAACGCCTCGCGCACGCGCACCGCCAGCCCCGCGCCCGCCAGTCCCTTGCGGCTGTCCGTGTCGTGGGTCTTCCCGCTCTGCACCTTGCCCAGCCGCTTGCGCAGGCGCGCCAGGTCGGGGTCGACGTCCACCAGGACGACCAGGTCCGGCCACAGCCCCTGCGACGCCAGCTCGCACGCGGGCCACAGCGCCTCCTCCTTCACGCCCCGGCCTCCCCCCGTCAGCGCCAGCTGCGAGTAGAGGTACCGGTCGGTGATGCACACGTCGCCCCTTCGCAGCGCCGGCGCGATGACCTCCTCCAACTGCTGCGCGTCGCGGGCCAGATTGAGGAAGAACTCCGCGCGCGGGCCCATCTCCAACAGCCGCGCGTCGCGGGTCAGCTCGCGGATGCGCCGGGCAGTGGGGGACTGCAGCTCGCCACCCTCGCGCGCGTGCGCCACCTTGTAACCCAGCCGCTTCAGCCTCGCGGCGAGCAGGTTGGAGAGCGTCGTCTTGCCGCTGCCGTCAATGCCTTCGAAGTCGATGAACACGGTGCCTCTATCCCCTCGCAGCCCCAACCCCATCCGCGGCGAAGCCATGCACCCTCGCCATGCCTTCCGCGAACTTGCTGTACGCCGTCGTGCCCCCCGGATTGAGGGCCGCCAGCCACTCGGGCAGCTCCGCCCCGAGGTGCTTCACCTCCACCACCACCCGCGCGTCCTCGAACGCCGGCAGGCCCAGCCGCTCCACCGTCAAGGCCGTGGGCGCGAGCGCCAGCTCCGGCGATACCTCGTGGAAGCCGATGTCCCGATCCACGGTCACTCGCCACGTCCGCGACACCTGATACACGTGCCGCCGGTACGTCACCGCCAGCACCGGTGACAGGCTTCCTCCCGCGATGAGCGGCAACAGGCTCACGCCCCCGTGCAGCGCCCGGCTCAGCTCCGCGCGCGGCACCCAGACGCGCCGCTTCTGCGTGAGCCCGGAGCGCTCGCGCTTCACCTCCAACACCACGCGCTCGCGGCCCGCCGCGCCCACGTCCGGCGAGTACTCCTTCGTCCTCACCTTGATGCAGTTGTCCGGCGTGAGCACCGCGCGCTCCGCCAGCGGAAAGCCCTCCTTGTCGAAGTACACCGACACGATGCGGGTCGGCGGTGGCAGGTATCCGCCCAGCTCCTGCGACAGCCGCGTGCACACCCCCTTGGCCTCGGGGCCCTCCAGCACGCGCTTGAACTCGCGGCGCAGCTTGGTCACTTCGCCCTCAGCGAATGAGATCATCTCCGACCTCCCCTCAGCGGAAGCGGGTGGCGAGCTGGACCGACAGCTCGAGCGCGGGCGCCACGTCCCCCGGACGGAGCGCTCGCTCGGCCTGGAACTGCGCCTTGAAGGAGTCCGCCAGCAACACATTGAGGCCCCCCGTCACCGAATGCCCCTGTGCCTGGATTCCACCGTGCAACTGCAGTGCCTCCGCTCCCACCACGGGTTGCACCGCCCAGCCCTGATGGCCCACCGGCACTGTCCAGGACGCGAGCACCGACTGCGAGCGGAACGGTCCCAACGTCAGCCGTCCCGCCGCCACCTCTCCCGTCAACGCCAGCCCCCACCGCTCGAACTCAGCGTCCGCCGCCGTCGCGTACTGCTGCGTCCCGTCCAGCACCTGCGTGAGGTACGTGCTGGTCCCCACCGTCAGGAACTTGAAGGGCTGCGCGCTCAGTCGCGCGGAGGCGTCCTC
The DNA here is from genome assembly GCF_007352635.1 of Corallococcus sp. Z5C101001. Taxonomy (NCBI): domain Bacteria; kingdom Pseudomonadati; phylum Myxococcota; class Myxococcia; order Myxococcales; family Myxococcaceae; genus Corallococcus; species Corallococcus sp. Z5C101001. Next base: position 1,144,313 of record NZ_VKLU01000005.1, on the reverse strand, counting down.
GCTCAGCCGCTTCCCTCCGGCGTCCTTGCCGCCCTCGAAGAGCCCCGTGGAGAGCTTCAGGCCCCACGCCTCCTTGATCCGCACCTCGCCCATCAGCCCCAGCCGCCGGCCGCCCAGCCCGTTCGTCTCCGTGAGGTAGTCCTCCACCAGCCCTCGCGACTGGATGGGCAGCAGCCAGGCCGACTCCTGCGAACGCTGGAGGAAGGGCGACTTGAAGCGCCCCGCGTACAGCCGCACTCGCTTGGCGTCGTCCGCCAGCCGCACGAAGGCGTCCTTGAGGATCGTCTTGGACGCGAGATCCGCGCTGACCTCCGCATCCAGGTTGGACAGCGACGCGGCCACGCCCACTCGCGCCGATTCGATGCCCAGGTTGCGCGCGTACTGGACGCGCTCGTCGGCGCGCGCCTGCGCGAACACGCGGCCGAAGACTCGGATGCGCTGCCTCGGCGCGCCCTTGTCGTCCGCCTTGTCCGCTTCGTCCGGTGCCTCGCCCAGCGTCTCCGCCTTGGGGCCGGTGTCCTTCTTCGGCTTCTTCTTCGTGCCTGGCACCGCCGCGTCCGGCACTGGAGCGCTCGGGTCGCCCACCTCATCGGGCGCGTCCATCACCGGGCTCTGCCGCGAACCGGGGGGCATCGCTTGCGCCACCGCGCCGTCCAGCCCGTCCTTGTTGGAGGAGCCGTCCTCCTCGGACATGCGTCGCGGGGGCTCCACGTCCTCCGGCTCCGCGTCCTCGTCCGGGACCGGCTCAGCCCCCGCCACCGCCGGCAGGCCAAGGAGGACCGCGACGAGCAGTCCCCACCGCCACCGCTTTTCCTCCAGCCCCCTCCCGCCCATGCCCGTTGTCTCCCCGCCCGAGGAATGCCCACGCCGTCCGGCTTGCTGCCTGCCCACCCGTGCAACCCCGGTGCCCAACGCGAGGCGGTGGACTACCGGACACCCAGGCGCGCCTGTCGGTCCGGATGCCTCGTGACATGGATGTGACGTGACCCGCCGTGAGAAGGTTTTTTCTCTCGCGGGGTGGGGGAGGACTGTAGGGACGGCCTGTAAGAAAGCCGGTGTTACCGATCCACTGGTGGATCCACCGGCGGGGCTACAGCAGGGGCCCCGGGTGAAGCTCCCATCGGCGCGGACGCGGACGGCTCGGAGGTCGCGGGCGCGGAAGGGGCCGGCTCGGCCGCGGGCGGCTCGGAGGCCGCAGGAGCGGGCGACTCGGCGGCCACCGGATCAGACGCGGGCGGCTCGGAGGTCGCGGGCGCGGAAGAGGCTGGCTCGGCCGGGGGCGGCTCCGCGTTCCCCTCGCGCCGCGTCACGGCGCGCAGCACTCGCACGAGGAGTCCCGCCGCCGCGATCGCCAGCAGGGTGCGCCAGACGAAGGTGGGCACCGGGGGCTCACTCACGGTGAACCGTGCGTGAAGGGCCTTCGGCCTCGTGGTGAGAAAGCGCACGTCCACGTCCCAGATGCCAGCCGCGTCGGGGACGAACTCCGTGCTCCAGCCCACCGCGTCACGCGTCAGCGTGCGCGTCACCTGACCGGGCACGCCTTCCCGGGAGAACGCGACCGTGACGGCGCCCTGGAAGGGGGGCCCCTGGAGGTTTCCCACCGACAGCGTCAGCCGCAGCGGTTCGCCGGGGCGGGGGAGGGCGGGGGTGAGGAGGCCGGTCAGCTGGTCTTCGGCGTCCCTCCAGGACAGCGACAGCAGTTCGCCCTTCCGCTCGACCTGGATTTGATCCGGCGCCGGAGCCGCGGCGGCATGCAGGGCCAGCAGGCAGGTCGCGACGACCCACCCCAGGAAGGAGGCCCGGCGCCTTTGCCTCGACGGCCGCTGTCCCCTAAGATGCGCTGCCCTGTCACCCTTCACTGAGCCCGCTCCCCCCGGGGAGTACCCGGGATGAACCCTCAAGCATTCGGGAAATACCAGCTCCTCAAGAAGCTCGCCACGGGCGGCATGGCCGAAGTCTGGCTTGCGCGTCAGACCGGAATCGAGGGCTTCCAGAAGGACGTCGTCGTCAAGCGCATCCTCCCGCACCTCGCCGAAGACCGCGAGTTCGTGGAGATGTTCAAGAACGAGGCGATGATCGCCGCGCGCTTCAACCACCCGAACATCGCGCAGGTGTACGAGTTCGGAGAGGCCAACGGCACCTATTACATCGCCATGGAGTTCATCCACGGCGAGGACCTGGGCCGGGTCATGCGCAAGGCCAGCGGGATGAACCAGTGGATCGCCCGGCCGCTGGCGATCCGCATCGTCGCGTCCGCGTGCGAAGGCCTCTACTACGCGCACAGCCGCGCCGACGACGCGGGGCGCCCGCTCAACGTGGTGCACCGGGACATCTCCCCGCAAAACATCCTGATCAGCTTCGATGGTTCGGTGAAGCTGGTGGACTTCGGTATCGCCAAGGCGGCGGACCAGGCGTCGATGACGAAGTCCGGCGCCATCAAGGGCAAGTTCGCGTACATGGCGCCCGAGCAGGCCGGGGGCAAGCACCTGGACCGGCGCGCGGACATCTTCGCCATCGGCCTGGTGCTGTACGAGATGCTCACCGGGCACCGGCCGCTCAAGAAGGACTCGGAGCTGGCGACGCTGCAGGCCGCCATGGAGTGCTCCATCCCGTCCCCGTCCGAGGTGGCCGACGTGCCCCGGGACATGGACCACGTGGTGATGCGCGCGCTCGCGAAGAGCGCGGATGATCGCTACGACAACGCGCGGGAGTTCCAGACCGCGCTGGAAGAGCTGCTCGTCAACGAGCGCTGGCTGGTGACGTCCGGGCAGATCTCCGAGCTCATGAAGACGCTCTTCGCGGAGCGGCTGGAGGAGGAGCTGCGGCAGGGCCAGTTCGTGCCGGTGGGCGAGGACTCCAACACGGCGCCGCCCCGGCCGCCCCCGGAGATGAGCTGGGAGGCGCCGCCGGGCGAGTCGTCCCAGCAGCGCGAGCGCTCGCGCGGCAACACCCGCACGGGCTCGGCGCCCCGCCGGGCGACGGGCATCGCGCCCGCGCTGGTGGATGACCCGAACGAATACGACGCGCCGTCGCTCACCGGCGTGGAGTCCCAGCCCCGGCGCCGCTCCAGCGCGTCGGAGCCGGCGGTGCGCCGCAGCACGTCCTCCAGCAATCCGGGCGTCACGCAGGTGGCGCGCACCAACTCGCGCTCGGACCTGCGCAGCCAGTCCCTGGACGACGACGTCCCCGCGCCCCCGCCGCCCCGGCGCACGATGTCGCGCGCCGTGCCGGTGTCGGAGCCGCCCGTGCGTTCGCGCTCGGGCGTGCACCGCATGGACCTGGAGGACGACGAGCGCACGCGCCTGCCTCCGCCGGAGGATGACCCGGACACGGTGCCCGCGCCCGCGCCGCGCCGCCGCACCAGCAGCAGCCATCCGTCCGCCGTGGAGGCGCCGCGCCGCCGCACCTCCAGCCGCGTGGATGCCCCGCGGGCCCGTCCCCCAGCCCCGGTGGAGGAAGACGACTCCGGCGAGCGCCGTCCGTCCCGCTCCAGCGCCCCCGCGCTGCCAGAGCCGCCGAAGCCCAAGAGCGGGAGCGTGCGCACGGTGGCCATGGTGGGCTTCGTGGTGGGCCTGCTCGCGGTGCTGGTGCTCTTCCGCGAGCCCATCATGCTGGCGCTCACCTCCAAGGCCGCGGACGCGCAGGGCGTGTGGCTCACGGTGAACACGAACCAGCCGGTGAAGGTGTCGGTGCGGCACACGGACCGCTGCAACAGCCCGGAGCCGGTGACGGTGCTGGGCACCGCGCCGCTCACGCGCGTGGCGGGCGCCCACCTGCAGGACACGCTCATCCTGGAGAACGACGCCCAGGGCATCTACCTGGAGGACTCGGAGGAGCTCGCGTTCGGCCAGCCCGGAGAGCTCAAGACCTTCGAGCGCAGCTTCAAGGAGGGCACCCTCAAGCTGAAGATCCTCCCCAAGAGCGTGACGGGCCTGTCCGTCTACCGGAACAACCAGCTCATCGGGAACGCCAGCACGACGCTCAAGCTGATGGAGGGCAAGCACATCCTGGAGCTGCGCGGCGCCAAGCTGAAGGAGCCGGTGACGTTCGAGGCGAAGGTCAGCCCCAACGAAGTGACGGACCAGACGCTGAACCTGGACACGTCGCTGTAGTTCCGGCCCGTCTCCTGGCGCGGTCAGTAACGCGGCAGGGACGGGTCCACGGTGCGCGAGTACAGGTCGATGCCGCCCTGGAGCGACACCGCCTCCAGCCCCTGGTCGAGGAGGTACGCGGCGCCGTCCAGGCTGCGCACCCCGTGGTGGCAGTAGACGACAATGGGGCGGCCCTTGAGGGCCTCCAGCGCGTCGTGGAAGTCCTCCAGCTCCGGCAGGGGCATCAGCACCGAGCCGGGCAGGGCCACCCATTCGTGCTCGTGCGCGAAGCGCACGTCCACCAGGACGGGGCGCGACTCAGGGGGGCCGGCCAGGCGCCGGGCCAGCTCGGCGGGGGTGATTTCAGGGATGGGCATGGGGGCTATCTTGTGTTGTGCCAGGACGGGCCCTTGAGGTCCCTTGGCTTTTCGGGCGCCAGGGCGTTATGAGGCGCTGTTCACGAGGAGATTGAAGCACATGGATACTTCTACCGTCGTCGCCGACTCCACGCCGGCCTCCCAGCCCGCCGCCACCGCGCCTGTCGTCCTGACGGCCGCCGCCCTCGCCCAGGTGAAGACGGTCATCCAGGCCCAGGGCTTCCAGGGCTACTTCTTCTCCATCCGCGTGGTGCCCTCCGGGTGCAGCGGCCTGGGCTACGACCTGAACCTCGTCAAGGAGACGAAGGCCGGGGATCAGCTCTGGGAGCAGGACGGCGTGAAGATCGCCACCGACGCGCTGAGCGCCCAGTACCTGTCGGGCACGCACATCGACTACGTCACCAGCATCACCGGCGCGGGCTTCAAGTTCGAGAACCCCAACGCCAAGTCGTCCTGCGGTTGCGGCACGTCGTTCACCACCTGAACCTTCCAGGCGACGGGGGACCCAAGGGCCGGGGTGGGACGCCAGACAGGCGTGCCCCCGGCCCTTCGTGCGTTCAGGCGCCGGCCACGGGCTTCATCACCTTCATCCAGGACTGCTCCTCCTGGCCGCGGCCGCGGCGCTGGGCGCGGCGGGCCTCGGCTTCCTGGAATGCCTGGCGCTCCGCCTCCGACTCCAGGAGCAGGGGCGGCACCGGCACGCCCTTGCCGTCCTGGCCCTGCGCCACGAACGTCAGCAGCGCGCTGGTGGTCAGGTGCCGCTCACCGGTGAGCGGGTTCTCCGCGTGCACGGTGACGCCTACCTCCAACGAGGTGCGGAACGTCGCGAGCACGCGCGAGTGCAGCAGGGCGATCCATCCCACGCGGATGGGGGCATGGAAGTGCAGGTCGTCCATGGACGCCGTCACCACGACCTGACGGCAGTGGCGCTGGGCGGCCACGGCGCCGCAGATGTCGATCCACTGCATCACCTTCCCGCCGAACGCGGCGTTCAGGTTGTTGGCGTCCGGGGGGAGGATGAGCTGCGTCATCACCACTTCGGAGTCGCGCGGGCTCTTGGGGCTGAGGTCGTGCATGGCGCTTGGCAGCGTCGCACGAAACGGCGCGGCGTCAGGCCAGGAATGCGGAGACGCGGTCCATGAACTCCTCGCGGCCCGGGCCCCGGCGGATGTCCTGCTTGGAGACGTCCACCACCAGGCAGTCCACGCCGTACTTCTCCTGGAGCACCTGCGGGAAGCCCGCGTAGTAGCCGTTGAGGCCCTTGAGGAACTGCCGCCCGATGCCCTTCTCCTCCGCCCGGCCGCGCGTGCGGATGCGCTGGAGGAGCACGTCCTCGGAGGGCACGTCGAAGCAGATGACCTTGTCCGGCCGGACGATGTGGCGCGACAGCCGCTGGAAGTACTCGTAGTACAGGTCCAGCTCCGCGTTCGTCATGTGCCCCAGGCCGTGCAGGTACTTGGCGAAGATCTCCGGATCCTCGTACAGGGTGCGGTCCTGCACGCAGCTCTTCCTGACGGAGTGGATGAGCTCGTGGTGCTCCACGCGCCGGATGAGGAACTCCAGCTGCAGCGTGAACGACCACCGCGACATGTCGCCGTAGTAGTCCCGCAGGAAGCGGTTGTCGATGACGGGCTCGTCGAACAGCTCGAAGCCGAAGCCCTGGCTGATGAGCTTCGCGGCCGTCGTCTTGCCCGCGCCGATGTTGCCCGCCAGCGCCACGAAGCGCTTCGCGCGGGGCACCTTCACCTTGAGCCGGTTGCGGGCGGAGGGCTTCGGTTCGGAGCTGGCCGGGGGCGGCGCCTTGGACGAGGGCGGCTCGGTGCGGGTCGCCGGACGCGCGCGGGCGGTGGTGCGGGGCATGGAGCCGAGGGCTTAACCCGGCTTTCCAGAGGCGTCCATTCGCTGGCGCAGCAGATCCGGCCGGTCGGTCATGATGCCGCCCACCCCTTCCTGGAGGAGCCGGTCCATCTCCGCCGGATCATCCACGGTCCACACGTTGATCCATTTGCCGCGCTCGGCCGCGGCCTTCAGGAGCGCGTCGTCCACCAGCCGCACCTCGCCGAAGTACAGCGGCATGTCGAGCACTGTGTAGCGCGCGTCCTCCGGCGGCGCCTCGCCCGCCTTGAGCGCCAGGACGAAGGCGGCCAGCGCGTCGCGCGGGTAGAAGTGGCACGCGTCGGGCAGGACGCGCACCAGCCGCTCCGCGATGGCGTCCTGTTCACTGCCAAGGCACACGCGGCCCAGGGCCGCCTCTTCGGTCAGCAGGCGAGCGAGCACGTCCTCGGCGTGGGCCACGTCGGGCTTGATCTCCACGTTGATGCGCAAGGTGGGAAACGCGCGCAGCACCTCGCGCAGCGTCGGCAGGCGCACGCTCTGGCCCCGGAAGGGAAAGGTGCGTCCTTCGTCCGGCGTGAAGCGGTAGCCCGCGTCCAGCCTCCGCAGCTCCTCCAACGTGAGCGCCGCGAGCGGGCCCTCGCCATTGGTGCAGCGCTCCAGCGTCTCGTCGTGCGCCACCACGACTTCGCCGTCGCGCGAGAGGTGCACATCCAGCTCCAGCATGTCCGTGCGGTGCACCTGCACCGCGAGTCCAAAGGCCTCGAGTGTGTTCTCCGGCGCGACGAGCGCTCCGCCGCGGTGCGCGATGTGCAGTGTGGGCTTCAGCCCTTGGAAGAACGTGTCGCGCGGCAGCATGATCCACCTATTCCTGAATTCACCACGATGTCACAGGCAGGGCCGCTGTCCGTTCCTTGCCGGCCCTGGTGAGCCACCGGTATAAGGGCCCGAATCCTCAGCCCGACTGGCGTCGGACTTCAAGAAGCGCGGCGCCCCTCAACCCCCGGAGAGATACGAATGGAACTGCGCAAGAAGCTGGGCGCCATGGCCCTCCTGGCCACCGCGGCGATGGTGACTGCCGCTGGCTGTGGCGGTCGCGACACGGAAGATCCGACCCCCTCGTCGGACGCTGGATGTACGGGCGTCTGCAGCACGGACGCGGGCACGGACGCGGGCCCCACCACGGACGCGGGGACGGACGCGGGCCCCACCACGGACGCGGGGACGGACGCGGGCACGGATGCGGGCACGACGGGGCAGATCGCCGCGGCGCGCAAGGTGCCGTTCAACACCCTGGTCACGCTGCGCAACGTCGTCGTCACCGACATCCACTACGAGAAGCTGAGCGACCAGGGCACCGGCCAGTGGCGTTCGTTCTTCTGGGTGACGGATCCGGCCTTCCCGAAGGAGGGCCTCTACATCAGCAAGTTCTATGACGACACGCCGGACATGTACCGGCCGCTGCCGGGCAACACCCTCGACATCGAGGGCTACTTCGGCACGGAGCCGAACTACTCGCCGTTCACCGGTCGCCGCCACCACCTGGCCAACGACTACCGCAACGCGAAGAAGTTGATCGTCACGGTCAAGGGTGACGCGGGCGTGGAGGCCCGGCCCGCGGCCAACGAGGTGACGGTGGAGGCCCTGAAGGCCTCCGTCGCGCTGGCCCAGAACGCCGCGCCCTTCCTGGGCACCCGCGTCCACCTGGCGGGTCCGCTGACCCTGACCAACCCCACGCCCACCGCCTTCATGCGGTTGGACAACGAGGACGCGGGCACCATCTACTACGGCTTCGAGGTCGGCGACGGCATCCTCGTCTACCACGACAAGACCCGCGACGAGACCTACAGCGACGGCGGCTCGAGGGTGGGCTGCGACTACCAGAAGGCGGCCCTGGATGGCGGGACGGTGACGTTCCCCAACGGCATCAGCGGCGTCTGGGACACCTACACGTTCGCGGGTTGCACCAACGGCAGCTCGGACATCACCGGCTGCGGCAACAACACCTCCGACAGCGGCGTGCCGGGCACCAACCTGCGCTACACCTACACGATCATCCCGCAGGGTTGTGACGATCTGCCGGGCGTCGTGACCCCCGCGCCGTAGTCGTACGCCTCTCCGGCCGGGGGCAGTCCCCGGTCCGACTGACCTTCCGCCTCCCACGGCCCGTCCGTGGGGGGCGGTCGTGTTTCTGGGGAAGGGCGGCGCGAAAGTTCGCGTGGCTCCTCCGGGTTGCCTACAGTCCTCGTCCGGGCGGGTCCGACGGCTCCCCCCGGGCCAGGAATGCAGGTAGGCTCCGGACACAGTTCAAAGTTCCACCCGCGGCCCACACCTTCCACGTCCTTGAGCTCGCCTCAGACGGCCACCCCGTTCGGAAAGTACCTGCTCATCAAGCGCCTCGCGCTGGGCGGGATGGCGGAGCTGTTCCTGGCGCACAAGCCGCCGGACCCCACGCTGGTGGTCATCAAGCGGATCCTTCCGTACCTCTCCGAGGAGCCGGAGTTCGTCCAGATGTTCCTGGACGAGGCGCGCATCGCCGCCCAGCTGCACCACCCCAACATCGTGCAGGTGCACGAGCTGGGGAAGGAGGGCGACAACATCTTCATCTGCATGGAGTACGTGGAGGGCGTCGACCTGCGCCGCGTGCTCGTGGAGGAGGCCAAGTTCGGCGCCTCCATGCCGTACGGTGTCGCGGCGAAGATCTGCGCGAGCATCGCCGCGGGCCTGGACCATGCGCACTTCAGCCGGGGCGTGGATGGCCGCCCGTTGGAGCTGATCCACCGGGACGTCAGCCCGCAGAACGTGATGCTCGCCTACGACGGGCGCGTGAAGCTCGTCGACTTCGGCATCGCCAAGGCCGGCGCGTTCATGGAGCGCAGCAAGCCGGGCGTCATCAAGGGGAAGTTCCTCTACCTGTCGCCCGAGCAGATCATGCAGGAGCGGCTGGACCACCGGGCGGACATCTACGCGCTCGGGGTGATGCTCTACGAAATCACCACCGGCAAGCAGCCCTTCCACCGGCCCACCACCGAAGGCATCCTCTACGCCATCCGGCACGAGGAGGCGACGCCGCCGCACCTGGTGCGCCCGGACTATCCGCCGGCCCTGTCGCGCATCGTGATGCGCTGCCTGGTGAAGGACCGCACCCAGCGCTACCAGCGGGCCTCCGATGTACGCGTGGAACTGGAGGCCTTCCTGGCCTCCGGCGTCCTCAAGCAGAGCCTGGACGTCGCGCAGTACATCGCGCGCCTGTTGGGGGAGGCGGAGGAGCGCACCGTGCTCCACATCCCCCCGGCGAAGCGCGCGGGCCGGCACGAGCCCACCGTGCCCTTGCCGTCCCTGCGGACGCCTCCGCCGCCGCCGGTGCCCGACCTGCCGGAGGACACGGCCGCGAGGACGCTGCCGCTGGCCAGGGCGGAGGACACGGCCGCGCGCACCCTGCCGCTGGCGGGGCTCGAGGACACGGCCGCGAGGACGCTGCCGCTGGCCGAGGCGGAGGACACCGCGTCCCGCACCCTGCCACTGAACGAGGACACCGGGGCCCGCACCCTGCCGCTGGCCGGTTCCGGGTCGCAGGGCCGGGGGGGATCGCCGCTGACGCCCGTGGGGCTCGTGGCGCGGCCTCCCTCGCGCAGGCCCACGAGCGAGGCCGCGGCGCTGCGCACCTGGGACGCGGAGGAGGGGGAGCCCGAGACGCAGATGGCGCTGCCGCGCGACCTGCCCACGGGCCAGGGCGACGACGAGGACGACGACTTCGGAGAGTCCACCGCCGTGGGGACGATGCCCGGCGCGCCCACGCCTCGCCGGAACCTGGAGCCCGTGCAGGAGGAAGAGGTCTGGGACGAGGCGGAGGAGGACGACGCTGACTCCACCGTGCCCCAGCGCGCGCGCCGCCCACGGGCCGTCGTTCCCGCGCCCCTGCCGGTGCGGCGAGGCGGTCCCCCGGAGCCCACCGCGCGCTCTGGCCCCGGGGGAGATCGTTCGCGTCGTTCGCCGTCGAGCGTGGCCCTGCCACGCGGTGGCGCGGACGATCCGTTCGCGCCCTCACCCCGCCGGACACCGTCCTACGCGCAGGAGGACGGCGACACGCCGCCGCCCTCGAACCCGCGCCGGTCGGGCATGGCGCCCGCCGAGGACGGCCGCTCCGAGCCCTTGTCGTCCGGTCCCCGCCGCATGGGGGGCACGGGGGAGGACAGCCGTGGGCCGCAGGCATCGGGCCCGAGGCGTCAGAGCACTCCCTCCAGCGACGCGAACCGCTCCGCGCCACCCGTGGGGCCGCGGAACGTCCGCCCTCCGCCGCGTCCCTCGCCCGAGGACGAGGAGCGCTTCTCCACCGACCCGGGGGCGTCCGGGGTGAGCCTCACGGACCCGACGCCCGTCCAGTCGTTGGATCCCGATGACGACGAGTCCACCGTCGGCTTCCAGGCGCCGCGCCGGCCGCCCCGCAGGCCCGTGCGCGCCCCCGTGCAGGACGAAGCGGACGACGACGAGGGCCTCGACACCTCCGATGCCGCCCCGCCGCCCCGGCGCTCGCGCACCGTCGTGGTGCTGGTGGTGGCCACGCTGCTGCTCGCCGTGCTGTGCGTGGGGGTCGCCTGGTTGATGGGCGTCTTCAGCCCGGAGGCCCAGGCCCCTCCCGCGCCGGCGAAGGTGCCGGCGATGCGAGGCTCGCCGCGCCCCGGCCCCACCGGCGCCGCGCCCGCGAATCCGCCCTCGCCGCCCGCGCCCGTTCCCGCCCCGAGCGAGGCCGCGACACCGCCGCCCTCCGAGCCCGTCCTCGCGGACACCGCCGGAGCGCCGGATGCGGGGCTCGCGGTGGCCACCAGCGCTCCGGAGGTGCCGGTCCCGCCGGCCCCGGAACCGGCGGCTCCCACCGAGACGCCCGTCCCCCCCACCACCGTGGACGTCCGCTTCGAGGCCCCGGTCCGCACGGTGCTGGGCCGCCCGGGGGGCGGGAAGCTGCCCATCAACGAGGTCGTCGCCCTGGCCCCCGGCCCGCTTCGCGTCCAGTACACATGTCCGGGAAAGAGGGCACCTCGGGGGATTGAGACCTACAATGTCCGACCTGTAGCCGGGGAACTCCAGACGCTCCGGGTCCCCTGCCGGAGGCGACGCTAATCAGGACGGCCACTTGCTCGTATGCGGCATCCGCACCCTGCGGAGGACACGTAGGACCGGGTAAGCTTGAGTGCCCTTAAGTCGTTGGAATTCCTTGGCTTTCCACCAGGCGGGCGCGTTTACACATGTCAGAGGGGTCCGTAGACTCCGCCCCCTCTATGGCTCGCGCGAAGAAGCAGAAGAACATCAACCGACAGAGGACCTACCCCGCGGGGAGGGTGGCCCGGCAGCTCCCGGTCGCCCCCGAGCCCAACCGACTGGTGAAGGTGTGGCGGCGCGTGCTGGAGCGGAGGCTGCGCACGCGGCTGCGGGGCAAGGTGGCGGTGGAGATCCACGACAACACGCACACGATGCTGACCTTCCAGCGTCAGCGGGCGCTGTGGCGGCTGCGGCTGCACCACATGTTCCTGGCCGCGCCGGATGACGTGCTCCAGGCGCTCGCCAGCTTCGTCCGCAAGGGGGACGCGGATGCCAGCGCCCTCCTGGACCGGTACATCGAGCGCAACCGCATCTTCATCCGCCGGCTGTCACCGGCGCAGATGCGCAAGCGGCTGCGGCTGTCGCCGGTGGGGCGCTACCATGACCTGGGGCGCATCTACGAGAAGCTCAACGAGCGCTACTTCCAGAGCCGCATCGACGCGGCCATCACCTACGGGCCGGCGCCCCGGGTGAAGGGGCCGCGCAAGAGCATCAAGATGGGCTCGTACTCGGCGGACTCGAAGGTCATCCGCATCCACCCGGCGTTGGACCAGCCGCTGGTGCCCCGCTATTTCGTGGAGTGGATCGTCTTCCACGAGATGCTGCACCACGTCTACCGCGCGCGCCGGGGGGAGGACGGCCGGCGCTGCATCCACCCGCCGGAGCTGATGGAGCACGAGAAGCGCTTCCACGACTACCAGCGGGCGCTCGCCTGGGAGCGGGAGAACCTGGACCTGCTCCTGTGCGCCCGGACGGAGCAGGCCTGAGGCAGGCCCAGCCCGGGGTCGTCAGGGCAGGATGAGGCCGCCCGGGCCGCGCCGCTCGTCCGAGGGCGCGGCCTGCGGCCCTCCGGCGGACGGGGCCGCCTGGGCCTGCGCGCCCGCCGCGGCCAGGGCCACGACCTTGGCGAAGAGCGTCTCCGCGAAGCGGGAGAACGGCTCGTCGAGCCCGTGGAAGAGCCGGCGGGCCTCGCCCCTCGCGATGTCCGCCTGGAGGGCCCGCTGGGTGGCGTCGAAGAAGGCCGCCATCCGCCACAGCCGGCGCGCGTAGCGCTGGCGCACCTCCGGGGTGAAGAAGGCCCGCGCCGCGTCCTGGACCCGCTGCCGCACCTGCTCCTGGCGCTGCGCGGCGCTCAAGGACAGCGGGCTCGTGGCCAGCGCTTGGATCTGATCCATCAACCCGCGCACCTGCGCGTCGGGCGGCAGCCACTCCGCGATCTCCGCCGTCGCGTGGAGCTGATCGCCCTCCAGGACCCGGCGCGCGTCCTCGGGTTCGGGGGGGGGGAGGGGCTCGGGCGTTTCCAGCGGCTGCACGCCGTGGTGGCGCAGCGCGGCCTCCAGGTCGGGCGGGAAGGGCGTGCGGGTACGCAGGTTGAGGGCCGCGGCCTCCGCGAGCAGCCGGGCCCCTTCCTCCCGGGAAACCTCCATGCCGAAGCCGTTGCGCAGGCCGTGCTTGAGGATGCGGCGGATGTCGCCCCGGCTCTGCTCCGTGCGGGTCAGCTCCTGCACCCCCTGCTCATCCGACGCGATGACCTGGAGCAGCTCCACGCCGCCGCGCACCACGCGGGTGAGCAGCAGGCCGTACTGCCCCGTGGAGGACATGACCGTCACCAGCGTCGGCAGCGTCTCCGGAGCCGCGGAGGGCGGCGCCTCCCTGGGCGCCTCTGGCGGGGTGACGCCGCGCGAGCGCAGCCGGTAGAGCGCCTTCTTCGCCGCCTTGGCCAGCGGCTTCACCGACGAGGCGGACAGGGCCTCCGGCAGCGCCGCGTGCCCCGCCAGCACGGCGGCCTCCAGCACCGCGCCCGCCAGGGGCTCCGGCAGGGCCTCCACGGACGCGGCGGACGCGGCGGCCACGTCGTTCGCGAGCCCGCGGGCCTGCTCGACGTCCGCCTCGGGGAAGGAGGGCAGGGGCGTGCCGGCGCGCAGCGCGTCCAGCAGGGGGCGGGGCTCGGTGGAGACAGGGCTCATGCGCCGGGTTTCTACTTCACGCGCTACCGCCGCCGCACCAGCCAGCTCCTCCCGGACTGTCCCACGATGACCAACTCCGACTGGAGTCGTCCGCCGAACACGCGGGAGGGATGCGCTCCGCGCACGAGGAAGTGGTCGTACCAGACGCCCTGCGTCGCGTAGTCCAGCTCCTGGGGGCGCCACTCGGAGGGGAAGGTGGGGGGCACCTCGCCCCGGTAGCGCAGGGGCGAATGCGGCGTGCTGGCGAAGGTGAAGTTGGGCACGCCACCGCGCTCGCGCGCCAGCTCCGCCGCGCCATGCAGGAAGACGGGGAAGCGCACCACCCGGGAGCCCGCGTCGAACACCAGCCCCATCACCTTCGGCCGCGCGCCGGTGACGTCGGCGAGCGCGTCCCACTCGCGGGCCTCCTCCGCGAAGTCGCGGAAGCCCCGGCCCATCACGAACGCCAGCAGCAGCGCGCTCGCCGCCGCCGCCAGCCCCAGGGGCCGCCGCCACTCGACGCGCGTGGCCGGCATGCTCACCACCAGGAGCGCCGCGGCCAGGTGCGCGTAGCGTGTGTTGAGGTAGTAGACGTACCCCCGGATGTCGAAGGGCAGCAGGAAGAACAGCGCCAGCGCCAGCACCCCCAGCCCCAGCAGCCGCCAGCGCGCCACCGGTCCCTCGCGGCGCGTCCCCGGCCGCAAGAGCCCCAGCACCCAGCCCGCCACCGCCACCGCGCCCACGGCGTACAGCGGCCACCGGTCCGAACCGTCGTGGAAGGTGTTGGCCAGCACCTGGAGGAACTCCGCGCGGTTCTGCGCGAAGCCCTTCCACGCCAGGTTCTGCGGCGAGAACGTGGGCCCCCACGCCTTCCACGGCGCCCCGGGCTGGATGTCCGGCGGGTCGCCGAAGCGCAGCACCACCCACGCCAGGAACAGCGTCACGCCGGGCACCACGCCCGCCAGCGCTGGCACGCGGGCCCTCAGCCGGGCCCCCATGGTGGTGGCCCCCGCGTCCTCCGGCACCGGCGTGGTGAGCAGCAGCCACGGCAGCCCGAACGCCAGGAACCCGAACGCCTGCACGTGGAAGAGCAGTACTGCCACCACGCACGCCGCGAGCCCCACGCCCCACGCCCGGCGGCGCGGCACGTCCGTCAGCGTCCGCACGAAGAGGCCACAGCACACCAGCGTCAGCGGCAGCGCCGCCAGGTAGTTGATGAAGCCCCACCCGAAGCTGTCTCCGTACGCCAGGGGCAGCGTGAGCAGCGCGGGCCAGGACGGCCGGCCCAGGGCGCGCAGCAGGAAGGCCATCCCCAGCGGCATCCCCACCACGTACGCCGTGAGGAAGACGCGGTTGGCCACCTCCAGCGGCAGCAGCCAGTTGAGCGCGCTGACCAGGTAGTAGTAGCCCAGGTACGGCGTCAGCGCGTGCCGCGCCTCGAAGAACGAGGGGTACAGCGTCGTCGGGTCATCCAGCCGGTGCAGCACGGAGATGAGGTACAGGTGCTGCGGCAGGTCCACCATGGGCAGGACGCGCGACACCCAGAGGGGCAGCGCGCCCAGCACGAGCGCGGCGGCGAAGGCGATGCGGGCGGTTCGGTTCGTCACGGGCAGGAGGGCGCGGACTGTATGCGCGCGCCCCCGCGCCGGGCGAGCGCACCGTGTGCTCTGTTGATAGGTGGGTAAAGGTGCGCGCGAATGCCTTGGCAGGGGGAGTGGGCTGGGGTATAGGCCGGACTCGCGGGGGCCTTCACCGGTCCTCGCGAAGGAGAGCGGACATGGCACGCAGCGCGACGTTGATGACCGCGGGATTGCTGCTGGGCGGCCTGTGGCTGTTGCCCGCCACCGCCCATGCCTGCGAGGCCCACGCGAAGGCGACCGCCTCCCAGGACAAGGCCCCGCCCTCCGCGACGCCTCCCCAGGCGAAGCAGGACGAGGCGCCCCGCCCCCTGGAGGAGCTGGACCAGCTGCTGACCGCGAAGTGCTCGTGCGGCAGCAAGGCGGACTGCACCTGCAAGCGCGGCAAGTGCGAATGCTCGAAGTGCTCGGGCCGCGCCGCGCCGCGTCAGGTGACGGATGCGCTGCGCGGCCGTCCCGCGACGCAGGAACTCCAGCAGGCGCGCTACGACGCGTCCGCGGGCGTCTTCATCTGAAGTTGAAGTGAAGGTGCGTCACCGGGGCCCTCGCGTGGGCCCCGGACGGCTTCAGGCCGCGGTGCTGGACGAGCGGCCGCGCGGCGCGGGGGTTCCACCCTCGGCGACGAGCACGGGCCAGCCGCGCGCCATCGCCTCGCGGAAGAAGGCCGCCAGCTCGTACCGGCTGGTGTTCACCGCGCCCTGGAACGGGTCGATGAGGGCCTCCTCGCCCAGGCTCTGCTGCGAGGACAGCTGCACCGGGTGGCCGCAGCGCTCACAGCGGATGGACACCTGGCGCACCAGGGCGACCGGCACCGCGTAGCGGGCGCTGCACTCGCCGCACTTCCACACCAGGGCGCGCTCGCCTGCCTCCCGCCGCGCCAGCTGCTCCAGCTCGTCCGCCATGCGCAGGAGCGCCGGCAGGTCCTGGGGCGGCTGGGCGAAGACGGCGCTGGGGCCAAAGCCCTTGCCCGGCGAACCCAGCGCGGGCGGCCGGTCTCCCTGGAGCAGGGCGCGCATGCGGTCCCTGGCCTTCAGGTCGCGGAACTCGGCGCCGGCGAGGGCGCGCTCCACCGCCTCGAGCACCGGCGGCAGGTCCGGCTCGAGGCGTTCGTCGTCCGGCAGCGTCTTGGGGAAGTCCACCAGCCGGTGGGCAGGAATTGCGAGGAATCGGAAGGCCACGCTTCTTCCATGGCACTTGGGCCCGCCATCCGCAAGACGCGAGTTTCCAAACCTGGGACGCGGACGACAGTCCGCTGGACGCCTCGTCAGGCCGACCACTCCAGCATGCGCCGCAAGGGGGCGAGCGCCGCGTGCTGCAGGTCCGCCGGCAGCACCAGCTCCGGGGTCCGGTCCCGCATGCACCGGTAGAGCTTCTCCAGCGTGTTGAGGCGCATGTACGGGCACTCGTTGCACGCGCACCCGTTGTCCGGGGGGGCGGGAATGTACGTCTTGTCCGGCGCGCTCTTCTTCATCTGGTGGAGGATGCCGGCCTCCGTCACCACGATGAACTTCGACTTCGGGCTCTTCACCACGTGGTCCAGGATGGCCTTGGTGGACCCGATGAAGTCCGCGTGCCGCAGCACCTGCTGCTCGCACTCCGGATGGGCCACCACCTCCGCGTCCGGGTGCTCCACCTTCAGCCCCACCAGCTTCTTCTCACTGAAGATCTCGTGGACGATGCAGCTGCCCGGCCACAGCACCATGTCGCGCCCCGTCTCCTTCATCACGTGGCGCCCCAGGTGTTGATCCGGCGCGAAGAGGATGGGCCGGTCCTTCGGAATCTGGTTCACGATGCGGACCGCGTTGGACGACGTGCAGATGACGTCGCTCATCGCCTTCACCGCGGCGGAGCTGTTCACGTACGACACCACGAACGCGTCCGGGTGCTTGTCCTTGAACGCCTTGAAGGCCGCGGGCGGACACCGGTCCGACAGCGAGCAGCCCGCCTTCAGGTCCGGCAGCAGCACCTGCCGGGTCGGATTGAGGATCTTCGCGGTCTCCGCCATGAAGTGCACGCCGCAGAAGACGATGACGTCCGCCTCCGTGCGCGCCGCGGCCTGGGCGAGCGCCAGGCTGTCGCCGACGAAGTCAGCCACGTCCTGCACTTCGCTCTCCTGGTAGTAGTGCGCCAGGATGACCGCGTTCATGGAGCGCTTCAGCTCCCGGATGCCGGCCTCGTAGTCCACCGTCTCGCCCATGGGGGGCCTCCTCGTCGCCCGCGCATTCTGTAACCGCCGCCCGACGCGGGGGCCAGCGCGCTCCACCACACCCCAGCCGTCCGGCCTACCCAGTAGGGGGTCCCGGATGACTCCGCGGCTTTAACCTATTCCGAAAAGTCTCTCACCCCCGCGTACATCACCTAATCCATGGGAGCAGGTAAAGTACGCGGTGGTTGTTTGCCGGCGGCTCACCGGGAGGGCGTCGCAGCGTGGCCGCTGGCAGCGGAAGAGCACCGGGCTCGGACACTCAAGACATGCGGATGGCGGGAACGGGGCGCGTGCGAGCCCCGCGTCGACGGGAATGGCGCCATGCACGGGCGCCGGAGTGGCTCTTGCGCGTCGGGAAAAATCCATGAGCGTGCCGACTCACGAAGTCCTCATCGTCCACCCCGACGAAGCGCGCCGTGGCGCGCTGGTGGCGGCGCTGGGCGCGCACCGGGTCGCGGCGGTGGGCTCGCAGTTGGAGGCCACGCGCCGCATGGAGTCCTCGGTGCCCACGTTGATCATCGCGCCCGCGGACAACGCGCGCCGCTTCCTGCGCCACGTGGACCGGGCCGCGCCGGAGGCCGTCTGCGTGTTCGTCTGCGCGCGGTCGGATCAGCAGGGGCTGGAGGAGTTGGTGGAGACGGCGGCGGAGGGCCACGTCTTCAGCACCGTGGACGACGCGCTGACGGAAGGGGAGCTGAGCGCGCGCCTGCGGGACATCCTCCAGCTGCGCGCCTCCACGCGCGTGTCGCTGGACGCGGGCATGCGGGTGGACTTCCTGCTGCACGGGCGGTCCTTCGTCGCGGAGTGCCAGGACCTGGGCCACTTCGGCGCCGCGCTGCTCGTGCCCATGGACGCGTCGATGGCGGCCTTCCTTCCGGGGACGCCCCTGGAGGGGCTGTCCATGGTTCGCGACGGACGCCCCGTGCTGCACGTGGCCCGCGCGTACGTGCGCCACGCCACGCCCGTCCAGCAGGGGCCACAGGCCTTCCTTCGCGTGGGCCTCTCCTGGCGGCCCGGACCCGGCGAGGCCACGGCGGCCCCGCCGCGCACGCTGCGGGACCCGGTGGCCGTGCAGGCCGCGCTGCGCAAGGCGCTCCGGCGGGAGCTGCCCCTGTGGTTGCACCCTCCGGACCGCCAGGCGGCGCACTTCCGGTTGGAGTCCGCCGCGGTGGAGGCGTCGGAGGAGCGCGGGCACCTGCGCGGTCAGGTCTCCCCGGCGATGCCCACGAGCGTGGGCGAGGTGGTCCACCTCTCCTTCGAGATGGGCGGTCAGCGCTACACGGGCGTCACCAGCATGCTCCACGTCGCGCGGGACGGCGTGGTGTTGGGGCTGCCCCGTTCGCTGTCGGTGGAGAACCGGCGCGACCAGCAGCGCTTCCGCCCCAGCGCGCACCACCGCTTCCTCGTGCGCTTCACCTCGCCCTTCGGCGGCCAGCGCATCACCCGCGCGGTGCTGGACCTGGGCGCGCGCGGCTTCGCCTTCCCCATCGACGCGTCGTGCGAGGTGCTGCCCGCGGGCTCGCACCTGGACACCACGCTGCTGCTGCCGGACGGCACGGAGGTGGCGTGCCGGGTGGAGGTGCGCTCGGTGGACGTCGTCCCCTTCGAGGCCCGGCATGATCAGCGCCTCAGGCCCTACCGCTGTGGGGTGCGCATCCTGGACATGCCGCGGACGGTGCGCGACGCCATCGTGGACGCGTTCGTGTCGGCGCGGGCGCCCCAGGTGAAGGACGGCACGGAGTTCCGCTTCCCGGACCTCTGGCGGATGATGGAGGACGCCCGCTACACCTTCCACCCGGACCACCCGTTCGGCGAGGAGTCCCGCGTCCTGCCCGTCCTGGAAGCCACCCACGAACGACTGGGCCGCGCGCGCGACCTGGGGCGCTCGCTCGTCTTCACGGACCCGCACCGGCTCCTGGGGCACGTCAACGGCCTGCGCATGTACTCCGGCACCTGGCTGGTGCAGCACCTGGCCGTGCTGCCGGGGGTCCGGCGGGGCGAGCAGATCTCCAGTGAGCTGACGTCGCTGGCGGTGGAGGTGGGCGAGGCGATGGAGGACGTGGAGTTCATCCGCTACATGTGGCGCACCGACAACCGCTGGCCGCACCGGCTGGGGACCTGGCTGGCGCGCGTGCTGGAGGGCCAGGGGCTGTGTCACCTGCGCCAGTTCCACTACCTGCGCGCGGACCTGGGGCCCAGGCCGGTCGCGGCGGAGCGGGTGCTGCCAGCCGTGCGCGAGGCGGGGCCGGAGGATCGCCAGTGGCTGGAGTCGTACCTGCGCCGTCGCGGGGAGATGGTGCGCCTGCTCAGCGAGGACCTGCGCGCGGACCCGGGCGCCGAGTCCGCCCTGGGAGACCGCTTCCGGAGGGCGGGGCTGCACCGGGAGCGGCGCATGTTCGTGGTGGACGGGGCGGCGGGGCCGGTCGCGATGGCGCTCCAGGAAGAGGCGACGCCCGGCCTGAGCCTCATCGAAGTCACCAACGGGTTCAACCTGGTGGTCGCGGACCGCGAGCACCCCCTGACGCGCGACGCGGTGGCGGCGCTGGCGGGGCGGTGCATGGCGCACGCGCTCGAACGGGGCCGGCGCTCGGCGCTGGGCATGGTGGACGCGCTGGACGTGCCGGTGCTGCGCGAGGCGGGGTTCGTGGACCAGGGCTGCTTCTCCGAGTGGACCTTCCACCGCTCCATGGTGCGGCGCTGGTGCGAGGCCTGGCGCTCGCTCTTCGAGCGGCAGGTGCCCACCCGGCGCGCGCCGCACCGGTCCCCGGTCCCGGCCGCGTCCCCGTCCCCGTCCCCGGTCCCGGCGCATGATCAGGAGGCGCGGTGATGTACCTGATGGAATCCGCTGACGAGTCCCGCCGCCTCTGGGAGCAGCAGCAGGCCCAGGACACGCGCGCGATGCTCCACCGCACGGGCCTCAAGCTGGGGCACCGGGCGCTGGACGCGGGCTGCGGCCCGGGAGGCATCGCCGAGTTGATGGCGGAGGTGGTGGGGGAGGGCGGCCATGTCACCGGCGTGGACCTTCACGCGGGCCGCATCGACGAGGCGCGGGCGCGCAATGGCCAGCGGCCCCACCTGTCCTTCGTCCAGGCGGATGTGCGCACCACGGGCCTGCCCTCGGACGCCTTCGACTACGTGTGGAGTCAGTACGTCTTCGAATACCTGCCGGACCGGAGCGTGGCGCTCGCGGAGCTGGTCCGCGTGACGCGGCCGGGGGGCCGGGTCGTGGTGTCCGACATCGACGGGCTGGGCTTCCAGAACTGGCCGTTCCCGGAGGCCCTGCGCGAAGGCACGCAGCGCATCGTGGAGGCGCTGGAGGCGCGGGGGTTCGACCTGTACGTGGGGCGCAAGCTCTACTCGGAGTTCCGCCGCGCGGGGCTGACCGACCTGCGCGTGCACCTGATGCCCTTCTACCTGGCGCCGGGCGCCGCGGAGGCGCGGCTGCTGCGCGACTGGAAGACGCGCTTCGAGGCCCTGGCGCCGGTGGCCGTGCCCGCCCTGGGCGGCCCCGCCGCCTATCAGGCGCACTGCGAGGCGTTCCTGGAGATGCTGGCGGACCCGGAGGGACTGAAATATGCGGTGACGCTGGTCACCGAAGGAACCAAAACGTGAGTGGACGCCTGCCGGCGGTGAAGGTGCAGGACGTGTCGCCGGACAACGCCCCGGAGGTGAGCGTCCGCGCCACGTCCACGCTGCTGCTGTACTTCGAACACCGCTACGGCGCCGAGCGCCTGGCGAAGGTGTGGCGCGAGCACGGGTTCAGCCTGGGGCTGGACTACATGCGCACGCCGACGAACTACGTCTCGCTGCGCTTCCTGGAGCGCGCCGCGGCGGCGCTGCGCGAGGAGTCCGGCGACTCGCGCTTCATGCGCGAGGCGGGCCTGTTCACCGCGTCACCGCAGGCGCTGGGCTTCGTCTTCTACATGCTGCGCGCCTTCGGCTCCCCCAAGGCTTGCTACAAACAGACCATCGACTTCTCCCCCAGCTACAACCGGGTGGGCATGTTCACGGTGGACCTGCTGGAGCACAAGCGGCTCAAGCTGTCCTACCGCAGCAGCACCCCGGAGCAGACCCGCAACATCTGCGAGCTGCGCATGGGGCAGTTCGCGTCCTTCCCCACCATCTGGGGCCTGGCCCCCGCGGAGGTGCGCGAGACGGAGTGCCAGGTGCTGGGCGGCGAGGCGTGCCGCTACCACCTCACCTGGACGGATCCGCCCACGCTCTGGGGGCACTACCTGGGCCTCCTGCTGGGCATGGTGAGCGGGCTGCTGGCCACGCACCTGGGCTGGGGGGACGCGCTCTTCTCCGTGACGTCGCTGGGCGTGGGCGGCTTCGCGCTGGGCGGGTGGCTGGACCGGCGGCGCGAGCTCAAGCGCAAGGACGAGCTGCTCGCCGCGCAGGCGCAGGCGAACATGGGCTCGCTGCGCGAGCTGCAGCAGCGCTACGACGAGGTCTTCGGCAGCAACGTGGCGCTGGAGGACCGCGTGGCGGCGCGCACGCGGGAGCTGTCGGAAGCCAACGCGAAGCTGGAGGCGGCGCTCATCAAGCAGCGCGAGCAGGACCGGCTGAAGACGGAGTTCTTCGACAACGTGAGCCACGAGCTGCGCACCCCGCTCACGCTCATCCTCCTGTCGCTGGACGCGCTCCAGAAGGAGCCGGAGTCGCTGCCCACGTCGGTGCGCCAGCAGCTGACGACGCTCGACCGCAGCACGCAGCGGCTCCTGCGCCTCATCGACAACCTGCTCAACCTGGCGCAACTGGAGGCGGGCAAGGTGCGCCTGCGCTACCAGCCGCTGGAGCTGCACGCCTTCCTCACGTCGCAGCTGTTGCCCTTCCGCTCCGTGGCGGAGAAGCAGGGGCTGAACCTCACGCTGGAGGGCGGGCCGCTGTCCCCGGTGCACGTGGACGTGGAGCGCATCGAGGGCGTGTTCCACAACCTGGTGTCCAACGCGCTCAAGTTCACGCCGCCCGGGGGCAGCATCGCCGTGCGCCTGCGCGAGGACGAGGCCAGCGTGCACGTGGAGGTGGTGGACACCGGCCAGGGCATGGCGCCCGCGGACCTGTCCGTCATCTTCGACCGCTTCGCCCAGGCGGACACGTCCGGCACGCGGCGCTTCGGAGGCAGCGGCATTGGCCTGGCGCTGGTGAAGGAGACGCTGGAGCTGCACTCGGGCGGCATCGAGGTGTCGAGCACGCCGGGCCAGGGCAGCAGCTTCCGCGTGCGGCTGCCCAAGGGCACCCAGCACCTGCGCGAGGACCTGCGCGAGCGCCGGGTCACGGACCTGCCCGCGCGCCGGGAGCGCCGCAGCTCCGGCCGCTTCGCCACCGTGCTGGCCGCCACCGTCGCGGGGACGCAGCGCCCCACGGAGCCGCAGGACCACACGCGCGCGGACTCCAAGGCCCCCCGCATCCTGGTGGTGGAGGACGACGCGGAGATCCGCGCCTTCATCGCGGACATCCTCGCGCCCAGCTACCGGGTGCTGGAGGCGGCGAACGGCGAGGAGGGCGTGCGCCGGGCGCTGGAGGAGCGGCCGGACCTGGTGGTGTCGGACGTGATGATGCCGGTGCTGTCCGGCCTCAACCTGCTGGTGCAGCTGCGCGCCCATGCGCAGACGGTGGACCTGCCCGTCATCCTGCTCACCGCGCGCCAGGAGGTGGCCGCCAAGGTGGAGGCCCTGGGCGCGGGCGCCAATGACTACCTGGGCAAGCCCTTCAGCCCGCGAGAGCTGCTGGCGCGCGTGGAGACGCAGCTGCGTCTGCGCGAGGCGGCGGTGCGAGCGGC
The DNA here is from genome assembly GCF_007352635.1 of Corallococcus sp. Z5C101001. Taxonomy (NCBI): domain Bacteria; kingdom Pseudomonadati; phylum Myxococcota; class Myxococcia; order Myxococcales; family Myxococcaceae; genus Corallococcus; species Corallococcus sp. Z5C101001. The sequence goes on along the minus strand of NZ_VKLU01000005.1, from coordinate 1,121,125 downwards.
GGAGAACGAGCGGCTGGCGGCCATCGGCCTGCTCACCTCCGGCTTCGCGCACGAGGTGCGAAACCCGCTCAACGGGCTGATGAACGCGCTCATCCCGCTGAAGGACGTGCTCCAGGGCCGGCAGTCCGGCGGCGACCCGAACATGGGGCCGGCGATGCTGGAGGTGATGGAGGAGTGCGGCCAGCGGATCCGCCACCTGGCGGAGTCGCTCCTGTCCTTCGTGCGCACGGCGGAGAAGCCCGTGGCGGTGCGGTTGGATCAGGCGCTCGACTCCACGCTCAGCGTGCTGGGCTGGCGCATCCCCCCGGACGTGGTGGTGGAGCGCGCCTACCAGTGCGCGGACCCCATCTGGGGCGACCCCGGCATGCTCAACCAGGTGTGGCTCAACCTGTTGGACAACGCCCTGCGCGCGGTGGGCTCCACCGGTCGCGTGCTGGTGGAGACGGCGCAGGAGGGCGACGAGGCGCGCGTCACCATCGTGGACACCGGGGTGGGCATCCGCCCGGAGGACCTGGAGCGGCTCTTCCAGCCCTTCTTCTCCACCCGCGCGGCCGGTGAGGGCACCGGCCTGGGGCTGGCGCTCAGCCGTCGCATCGTCCTGCAGCACGGCGGACGCATCCACATCTCCAGCCAGATGGGGCAGGGCACGCGGGTGGAGGTGCGGCTGCCCCTGCGCCCGGCGCACGCGGAGCCGCTGGCGGCGACCTCCACCCTTGGTGCGGGTGCCGGGACGTCAGGCTGGGGGCGCTGGTCGCGGCGCATCAGCTGACGCACGCGGCCACGGGACGGGAGACACGGGGGCCCGAGGGGCTGCTCGCGCAGGGAGCGGGAATTCCCCTGCACGCGCGGTGTCCTCTGTCCTCGCTGTTGGCATGACTCTGTTACAGTCGCGCGTCTTTCGTTCCCCCTCACAAGAATCCGTTCGAGGAACTCACGGCATGCAAAGCACCGTCGCCGCGGGCGAGGCCCGCAAGGGGCATCCCCCGGGCCTCTACCTGTTGTTCGCCACCGAGATGTGGGAGCGCATGTCCTATTACGGCATGCGCGGCCTGTTGGTGCTCTTCCTCACCGACAAGGTGCGGGGCGGCTTTGGCTGGTCCACAGCGGATGCCCTGAGCCTCTACGGCACGTACACGGGCCTCGTGTACCTGACGCCCATCCTGGGCGGCTACATCGCGGACCGCTACATCGGCCAGCGCAAGGCGGTGTTGTTGGGCGGTGTGCTGATGATCATCGGCCACCTGTTGTTGGCCTTGCCAGGCGTCTCCATCTTCTACGCGGGGCTGGGCTTCCTCATCATCGGCAACGGCTTCTTCAAGCCGAACATCTCCACGATGGTGGGCGGGCTGTACCCCGCGGGGGACGGCCGGCGCGACGGTGCCTTCACCATCTTCTACATGGGCATCAACCTGGGCGCGGTGCTGGGCAACTTCATCTGCGGCACGCTGGGTGAGCGCGTGGGCTGGCACTGGGGCTTCGGGTCCGCGGGCGTGGGCATGGCCCTGGGCGTCATCGTCTTCATGGCCTTCTCCCGCCGCCTGCTGGGCAACGTGGGCCTGGAGCCCGCGCCGCGTCCGCCCCCGTCGGTGACGGCGACGTCGGATGGCAAGCGCCACACCTTCTCCCGCGAGGAGTGGGATCGCATCATCGTCATCTTCATCATCGCGCTGTTCGTGGTGGCGTTCTGGACGGGCTTCGAGCAGGCGGGCGGCCTGATGAACCTCTACACGGACCAGAAGGTGGACCGGGTGATGTTCGGCTGGGAGGTGCCCACCACCTGGTTCCAGAACTTCAACTCCTTCTTCATCGTGGCGCTGGCGCCGCTGTTCGCGATGCTGTGGAGCGCGCTGGCGGCCCGGGGCAAGGACCTGAGCATCCCGGTGAAGATGTCGCTGGGCCTCATCTGCGTGGCGGTGGGCTTCGCCTTCATGCTGGGCGCCTCCAAGGAGAGCGCGGGCGACGGCAAGGCGGCGGCGTGGTGGGTCATCATGGCGTACCTGTTCCACACCATGGGCGAGCTGTGCCTGTCGCCGGTGGGCCTCTCCATGGTGAGCAAGGTGGCGCCCCAGCGCGTCACCTCCGCGATGATGGGCGTGTGGTTCCTGGCGAACGCGGTGGCCAACAAGCTGTCCGGCGTGCTGGGTGGCTACTCGGAGAAGATGGGTGAGTTCAGCGTGTTCCTCACCATCGTCATCGGCGCGGGGCTGGCGGGCGTCATCCTGCTGTTCCTCGCCCCCATGCTGAAGCGGATGATGCACGGCACGGATGAAGTGACGCCCGTGCCGGCCGCCCCGCAGCAGGGTGGGGCGGCGCACGCGGCCACCTGAGCCGGGCGGGACACCGTGAGCAGCACGAACGCCGGAGCGCCCCTGGGGCACTCCGGCGTTTGTCTATTTCTCCCTCGCCCCACGTCCCTGCTCAGGGGCTCGCCTATGCTCACTGCGTGGCGTCCACCGGTGGAGCGTTCGACGATGAATGCGGTCAGTGAAGGCAATGCGGTGCAACTGGTGCTCGACGGGGAGAACTTCTTCCGCGCCCTGGAGGACCTGCTCGACACGGTGGCGAAGGCGGAGCCGGGGCCCGACACCTACGTGCGGCTGGCCTACTGGGAGATCAGCCAGGACCTCCGGCTTCCCAGCGGCACGACGCTCGTCCCCAAGCTCAAGGGGGTGGCGGACCAGGGCCACCCGGTGGACCTCATCATGTGGTGCCCGGCCCGGCTCGACGTGCGCTTCGACAAGAACATGAGCGCCGGCATCCTCGCCGTGAACGAGAAGACGGCCGCCCAGGTGGGGCGCTACGACAGCAAGAACAAGAAGCGGCCGGACGGACGGATCCGCTGCCTGCTGGAGGTCTACAACGGGTGGAATGGTTCGTCCGTCCACCAGAAGATCGCGCTGTTCAGCGTGGCGGGGAAGCTGACCGCGCTCATTGGCGGGTTGAACCTGGCGAACTTCTACTGGGACAACGAGGCCCACGACGGGGACGAGGGCGGCGGCATGGGCGAACCCCCGCTGGAGAACACGGTGCATGACACCGCGCTGCTCCTCCGGGGCCCCGGCGCCGTGGACATCGAAACGGAGTGGCTGCGCCGCTGGCAGAAGCGCTTCTACGAGGTCGGCACCCTGACGGGCCAGGCGGGCAGGGCGACGTCGCCCATCAGCGACCCCACCGAGTACGACGAGCTGCCGCGCGCCCGGCGCGATGAGCAACTGCACAAGAGCCAGAAGGTGTCGGTGCAGATCGCCACCACCAACTCGGAGAGCTACCTGGGCCGCTCCACGGACATCCAGTCCCTGCTGGTGGAGGAGATCCGCAAGGCCCAGGACAGCATCTACTTCGAGGGCTTCGCCTTCAGTGACCCGACGCTCGTCACCGAGCTGGTCGCCCGGCTCAAGAAGCCCCGCCCGCCGAAGGTCTGCGTGATGGTGCCCTATCCCTACAAGGGCAACCCGTTCCCCTTCGACTACCTGAACTACATCTCCTTCGCGAAGCTGTCCCTGGCGGGCTGCACGCACGTCACCGTGGCGGGAAAGCGGGTGGCGCGGGACGACTGCTCCGTCTGGAAGATCAACGAGAGCCTCAACGCGTGGAGCACGCTGCGCAGCATCACGTCGATGGTCAGCAACACCTGGCTGGAGAAGGACAGCTTCACCTTCCACCCTCAGGGGGGAACCTCCACCACGGTGCCCCTGCTGTCACTGGAGGGCTTCGAGGGCGACCGGGTGCGCTTCCTCGCGCCGTTCCATGGCGACACGGCCATCTACATCCACTCCAAGCTGGCGCTGTTCGATGACCGGGTCGCGGTGGTGGGCTCCGCCAACTTCACCTACCGGAGCATGGTCTACGACGGGGAGCTCAGCGCCTTCATCCGCGACGAGGCCTCGGCCCGGAGCATCCGCGACGCGCTGTATGGCCACTATGTGGACGGCTACAACCCCACGAAGTGCGCGTGGATCGCGGACAGCCGCTATGTCCGTGCGCGGAAGGAGGACGTCCCCTCCAGGGCGCACGGGCTCGTGGCCCTGACGGTCAACGACTTCCCCCGCGTCCTCCCGGACGACCCGTCGTACAAGAAGATCAACCACACCTTCATCTGACGGCGGGCCCCGGTCCCCGTGGGCTACGCCGGCTTGGGCTCCACCGCCGGCGCGTGGCCAGCCACCGGGGCCTTCGCGTCCGCCTGGAAGTAGTCGTGCACGACGAAGCGGCGCGCCACCAGCGCCATGCCCACCGCGGCCACCAGCGCCATGCCCGCGTAGAAGAAGAACTGCCCCGCGCCGGTGAAGACGTTGAGCGCCGCGGCGATGGCCACCGCCACGTTGGCCAGCGTGTTCGTCACCAGCCAGACGCTCTGCACGGTGCCCTTCATCTCCCGGGGCGCCTGCGTGTACGCGAACTCCAGGCCCGTGGTGGACACGAGGATCTCCCCCACCGTCAGCACGATGTACGGCAACAACTGCCAGGTGATGTTCAGCGTGGCTCCGCCCTCCATCGCCACCTGGAAGAAGCCGGCGATGAGGAACGACACCGCGCCGAACACCAGCCCCAGGGGCATGCGCCGCAGCGGCGTCAGCTCCCAGCCCAGCCGCTGGGAGAGCGGGTAGATGACGGCGGTGAGGAACGGAATCAGCAACATCACCAGCAGCGGGTTGATGAACTGCATCTGGCTGGGCTGGAACACCAGGCTGCCCACGTGCGGATCCATCGAGCGCGCCTGCACCACCCAGGTGGACGCCTTCTGGTCGAACAACATCCAGAAGAAGGGGATGAAGGGCAGCATCAGCCCCGCCACCCGGAACACCGCCTTCACGCCCTCCACCGCCTCCGCCGGGTGCGTCGCCTTCGCGCGGTCCAGCCAGTGGCCCCCCCGGGGCGCGTCGCCCTTGAAGGCGCTGGCCACCACCTTGAGGAAGGAGTGCGGGTTGGGGCCCGTGGGCGGCACCAGCACGTAGTGCTTGCGGCCCGCCCAGAAGATGACCGTCGCCAGGAACATCAGCACGCCCGGCACGCCGAACGCCACCGCCGGCCCGAACTTCGTCATCAACAGCGGCACGAACAGCGACGCGAAGAACGAACCGAAGTTGATGGTCCAGTAGAAGATGGCGAAGACCTTCTTCACCAGGTGGCTGTTGCCCGCCGTGAACTGGTCACCCACCATCGCGGCGACGCACGGCTTGATGCCGCCGCTGCCCACCGCGATGAGCGTCAGGCCCGTGTAGAAGCCCGTGGCGTTGTCCTCGAAGAACGCCAGGCACGCGTGCCCCGCGCAATACACGAGGCTCAGCGCGAAGATGGTCTGGAACTTCCCGAAGAAGCGGTCCGCCAGGTAGCCACCGATGAGCGGAAAGAAGAACACCCCCGCCATGAACAGGTGGAACAGGCCCTTCGCCTGCGCCTCGCGCGCGCCCACGTCGGGCACGTGCGTGCGCAACAGGTAGTCGATGAAGAACACCGTCAGGATGTTCCGCATCCCGTAGAAGCTGAAGCGCTCGCAGGCCTCGTTCCCGATGATGTAGGGAATCTGGGGCGGGAAGCGGTTGGTCGGGGAGGAGGTCTCGGCCATGACCTCCACCCTACCGGGGCCCCTCAGGCCGCGTCCACGCGCTTGCCAATGCGGGCCCGGCGCGCCTTGCCCAGCACGTGCTTCAAGTAGCGGCCCGTGTGGCTGGCCTCCACCCGAGCGACCTGCTCCGGCGTGCCGGTGGCCAGCACCTGCCCGCCGCCCGCGCCGCCCTCCGGCCCCAGGTCGATGAGCCAGTCCGCGCTCTTGATGACATCCAGGTTGTGCTCGATGACGAGCACGCTGTTGCCCGCCTCCACCAGCCGGTTGAGCACGGAGAGCAGCTTGCGGATGTCCTCGAAGTGCAGGCCCGTGGTGGGCTCATCCAGGATGTAGAGCGTGCGGCCCGTCGCCACGCGCGCCAGCTCGCGCGCCAGCTTGATGCGCTGCGCCTCGCCGCCGGACAGGGTGGGGGAGGGCTGGCCCAGCCGCAGGTAGCCCAGGCCCACGTCACCCAGCGTCTGGAGCACGCGCATGATGTCCTTGTGCGCGCTGAAGTGGTCCATCGCCTCGCGCACGCTCAGGTCCAGCGTCTCCGCGATGTTCTTGCCCTTGTAGCGCACGCGCAGCGTCGCTTCGTTGAAGCGCTTGCCGTTGCAGACCTCGCACGGGACGTACACGTCCGCCAGGAAGTGCATCTCCACCAGCTTCACGCCGTCGCCCTCGCACGCCTCGCAGCGGCCGCCCTTGATGTTGAAGCTGAAGCGGCCCGGGCCGTAGCCGAACGTGCGCGCCTCCGGCGTCATCGCGAAGACCTCGCGGACGGCGTCGAACACCTTGGTGTACGTGGCCGGGTTGCTGCGCGGCGTGCGCCCGATGGGCCGCTGGTCGATGTCGATGACCTTGTCCAGGTGCTCCAGGCCCTTGATGGCCTTGTGCTTCCCCATGGGCTCGCGGCTGTCGTAGAGCGCCCGCGCCAGCGCCGGATACAGGATTTCATTGATGAGCGTGGACTTGCCCGCCCCGGACACGCCCGTCACCGCCGTGAAGATGCCCAGCGGGATGTCCGCGTCCACGTTCTTCAGGTTGTTCTCCGTCGCGCCCACGATGGAGATCTGATGCTTCGGGTTCGGCTCGCGGCGCGACTCGGGGATTTCAATCTCCTGACGCCCGGACAGGTACGCGCCGGTGAGGCTGTTCTCGTCCGCCATCACCTGCTTCGGCGTGCCCTGGGACACCACCTGCCCGCCCAGCTCGCCCGCGCCGGGACCGAAGTCCACCAGGTAGTCCGCCTCCTCCATCGTCTCCTCGTCGTGCTCCACGACGATGACGGAGTTGCCCAGGTCGCGCAGCCGCTTGAGCGTCGTCAGCAGCTTGCCGTTGTCGCGCTGGTGCAGGCCGATGGAGGGCTCGTCCAGGATGTAGATGACGCCCGTCAGCTCGCTGCCCATCTGCGACGCCAGCCGGATGCGCTGGCTCTCGCCGCCGGACAGCGTGGACGCGGTGCGGTCCAGCGTGAGGTAGCCCAGGCCCACGTCCACCAGGAAGGACAGGCGGCTGCGGATCTCCTTGAGCAGCTCCTGGGCGATCTTCTCCTCCTGCTTGCTCAAGTCCAGCTTCGTCAGGAACGCGCGCGTGTCCGTGATGGTCAGCCGGCTCAGCTCCACCAGCGTGCGCTCGTGCACCTTCACCGCGCGGCTCTCCGGGCGCAGGCGCTCGCCCTTGCAGGACGGGCAGGGCTTGTCGCTGAAGTACTTCTGGAGCTCCGCCTTGCGCGCCTCCGACGTCGTCGTCTTGAAGTTGCGCATGGTGCGCGCGAGCAGGCCCTCCCACTCCATGGTGTACTGGCCGCTGTCGCCCCACTGCACGGTGAAGGACTTGCCCTTCACGCCGTTCATCAGGACGTCCTTCTCCCGCTTGGACAGCTTCGCGTACGGCACGTCCAGGTCGATCTTGAACGCCCCCGCCAGGCTCTCCACGAAGTCCGCCGTCCAGCCCTCGCCCCGGTTCATGCCGCTGGCCCACGGCTCGATGGCGCCGTCGCGGATGCTGCGGCCCTGGTCCGGCACCAGCAGGTCCGCGTCCATCTCCGGCCGGGTGCCCAGGCCGTTGCAGTCCGTGCACATGCCCAGCGGGTTGTTGAAGGAGAACGACGCGGGCGTGAGGTCCCCGAAGGACAGGCCGCACGCGGGGCACGCGTTCAGCTCGCTCATCACGCGGTCGGACGCGGGCGTGCCCTTCTCATCCGTGATGATGAGCGTGCCCTTGCCCTCGCGCAGCGCCGTCTCCACGGAGTCCGTCAGGCGCGTGCGCAGGTCCGGCTTGAGCACCAGCCGGTCGATGACGAGCGCGATGTCGTGCTTGGACTTCTTGTCCAGCTCGATGCGCTCCTCCAGCTCCCGCAGCTTCCCGTCCACGCGCGCGCGGGAGAAGCCGCGCTTCTGCGCCTCCGCGAGCAGGTCCTTGTGCTCGCCCTTGCGGTTCGTGACGATGGGCGCCAGCACCTGCAGCTTGGTGCCCGCGGGCAGCTTCATGATCTCATCGACGATCTGCTGCGCGCTCTGCTTGCCCACCTTGCGGCCGCAGTTGGGGCAGTGCTGCACCCCGATGGAGGCGTAGAGCACGCGCAGGTAGTCGTGCACCTCCGTCACCGTGCCCACCGTGGAGCGCGGGTTGTTGCTGGCCGCCTTCTGCTCGATGGAGATGGTGGGCGACAGGCCCCGCAGCGTGTCGTAGCGGGGCTTCTCCATCTGCCCCAGGAACTGGCGGGCATAAGAGGAGAGGCTCTCCACGTAGCGGCGCTGGCCTTCCGCATAGAGCGTGTCGAACGCGAGCGAGCTCTTGCCGGAGCCCGACACGCCGGTGAACACCACGAGCTTCTTCTTCGGGATGTCCAGGGAGACGGTCTTGAGGTTGTGCTCCCTGGCACCACGGATGGAGATGACGTCGGGCTCGGACATGGGGGCGCGCTTTATCACTGAAAGGGTGTTCCGGTGCACGCAAAGGCGTACGCCCGGGAGGATTCTGGGGGAACACCGGGCGCCGCCCCCCGCATCCCTCCGTCCAGGCCAGCGCGCGGCCGTCCTGCACACACCACCGCCCCCTCCCAGCCGTCTCACGGCACACGAGGGCAGGAGGTCGGTGAAGCAGCCACCGTTTGTGAAGCTTTTTCAGTCGATTCCACGAAATGTCGAATCGCACGTTTTGCTTGTTTAGGGTCGTTCCCTTGAGTGGGCGCCTGTTTGCCGTGTTGGCGGTGTGACGTCGCCTCGTTGGAGCGCCCAGGCACCTGGGTTGCACCTTTCCACGACGGCCGGATCCACGTGCAGGGCTGAGTGGGGGGACACCGGTGCCGTATGTGGGAAAGACGGGACTCCGTATGCGTGGACTGCGATGGATGTCGTTGGCTTTGGCGGTGGCGGCGTGGACGGCGTGTGAGCGGCCCACCTTCCAGCAAGCCCATACGGGGTTCGCCGCGCGGCCGGAGGTCCTGGAGTTCGGCGCCGCCGCGGTGGGCCGCACGAAGACGATGACGCTGCGGCTGACGAACCAGGGACGCGCGTCGTACCGCGTGGAGGGGGCCCGTTCGTCGCTGGCCAACGTGAGCATCCCCGCCTTCGAACCCTTCACGCTGTCGTCGGGCGCGGAGCACGAGCTGGAGGTGCGCTTCACGCCGGACGTGGAGGGCGCGGTGCAGGGGCAGGTGGAGGTGCTCACCGACGCCTCGGGTGAAGCGGCCGCGCAGGTGCCCGTCAACGGGCGCGGCGTGAAGGCGCTGGTGGAGGTGACGGAGTCGGCGCTCGACTTCGGCAACGTGAACCTGGGGCTGGTGGAGATGCGCGAGGTGACGGTGCGCAACCCCTCCGACGTGGAGAGCCCGTTGGTGCTGTCCGTGGCGGGCGCGGACGCGGATCAATTCTCCGCGGGGGCGGGGCTGCCGTCCTCGCTGGCGCCGCATGAGACGCGCAAGGTCCCGGTGGCCTTCAGCCCGGTGCGGCTGGGCACCGCGCAGGCGGCCCTGCAGGTCACGGTGTGCGACGGCTGCGAGCCCGCGCTGGTGACGCTGACGGGCACGGGGGTCGCCAGCATGCTGGAGGTGACGCCGCTGCGCGTGGACTTCGGCCGGGTGGCGGTGGGCGCCACCGCCGAGGCGCGCATCACCGTGCGCAACCAGGGCAATGAGATGCTGCGCTATCAAGGCGCGTCGCTGCTGGAGGATCCGTCGGGCGTGTTCCAGGTGGTGAGCGCGCCGGTGCTCCCCAACGACGCGCTCCTGCCAGGGGCCATGGTGGAGCTGCGCGTGGCCTTCAAGCCCGTGGCGACGGGCCGGGTGCGCGACGGCCGCGTGGAGGTGGCCGTGCGCAAGCCGTCCACGACGACGCCGGGCCCCAAGGTCTCGCTGACGGGGGAGGGCGGCGCGTCGTGCGTGGAGGTGACGCCCGCGCACCTGTCCTTCGGGCAGGTGGCCTTCGGGATGACGGCCACGCGCAACGTCACCGTGCACAACCGCTGCCGCGAGGAGGTCGCCGTCAGCCAGCTGGTGCTCACCACGCACACGGGGGGCTACTTCACGCTCGCGCAGCCGCCGGCGAGCCAGCCCCTGGCGCCCGGCGCCAACCTCAAGGTGGGCATCACCTTCAGCCCGCGCGAGGGCGTCACGGGCGCGAGCGGCGGTCAGCTGGCCGTCACCACCCATCAGGGTGGCTCCAGCGCCACGGATGGGGTGACGCTGTCCGGGGAGGGGCGCACCTTCCCTCCGTGTGAGTACCTGCTGCCCGCGTCGCTGGACTTCGGCCGGGTGCCGGTGGGGTCGGAGATGGCGCTGGGCGTGACGTTGCGCAACACGGGCGTGGAGCCCTGCTACCTGTCGGCCCTCCAGCTCGCGTCCGGGTCGGACCCCGCGTTCCGCGCGGAGCCCGTGGCGAACGGCGTGCTGGCGCCCGGCAAGAAGGCGACGCTCGTCGTGCGCTTCCAGCCCCCCGCGGACGGGGACTTCCAGGGGCTGGCGGAGGGCTGGGTGAGCCACCCCACGCGGGGCCACCCGCTGGTGAACCTGTCAGGCCAGGGCGTGCACGGGTGCTTCTCCGTGCAGCCCACCACGGTGGACTTCGGCACCGCCCGGCTGGCGTGCGGTGCGCGCACCCGCGAGCTGGTGGCCTACAACCAGTGCACGGACGCCGTGACGGTGGCGGGCATGACGCTGTCGCAGCCCGGCGGGGAGTTCTCGGTGGCGGGGCCGCTGCCCGCCACGATTCCGGCGGGCGGGCGGGCGAAGCTCACCGCGAAGTACACGCCCGCGGAGGAGGGGGACGACGCGGCCACGGTGCGCTTCACGCTCAAGGATGGCTCCGTCTTCAACGCGGGGCTCGTGGGGCGGGGGCTCGCGAAGACGAACCAGACGGACCGCTTCATCCAGGACGCGGAGGCGCGCGTGGACGTGCTCTTCGTCGTCGACAACTCGGGCTCCATGATGGAGGAGCAGCAGAGCCTGGGGGAGAACTTCGCGGCCTTCCTGACCGCGGCCTCCGCCGCGCACGTGGACTACCGCATCGGCGTGACGACCACCGGCCTGGATCCCTCTCCGGGCGGCTGGTCCGAGTGCCCCGGCGGCGCCCAGGGCGGTGAGAACGGGCGCCTGTTCCCGGTGGACAACTCCAGCCCGCGCATCATCACGCCGCAGACGCCCAACGCGGCGCAGGTCTTCGCCAACAACACGCACGTGGGCGTGTGCCACTGGAACGAGCAGGGCCTGGACGCCGCGTACCGCGCCCTGTCGGAGCCGCTGCTCTACAACCTGGACGACCCGCGCACGCCCCAGCCGAACGACGGCAACGGCGGCTTCCTGCGCGAGGACGCGAAGCTGGCCATCATCGCGCTGTCGGACGAGGAGGACTTCAGCTCGCAGCCGGTGGACTTCTACGAGACGTACTTCCTGGCCCTGAAGGGGAACGACCCCTCCAAGGTGACCTTCAACGCCGTGGTGGGCCCGGAGGACCTGTCCACCTGCCCCACCTCCAGCAGCTCCGGCACCCGCTACATGGAGCTCGCCCGGAAGCTGGGCGGCGTGGTGGACAGCATCTGCACGCCCAACTGGGCCACGTCGCTGGAGAAGCTGTCGGAGAGCGCCTTCGGCCCCAACCGCACCTTCCCCCTGTCGGAGTCGCCCGCGAACCCGGGCGCCATCTCCGTCCGGGTGGACGGCGTCCCGGCGACGGGCGGGTGGTCCTACGACGGGCGCGCGAACGCCGTCATCTTCGACCGGTCGCGCGCGCCGGCCCCCGGGGCCCTGGTGGAAATCACCTATCCGCTGGGATGCCCCTAGCCTGGACGGCCTATCGTCCGTCATTGGAAAGACACGGCGGGGGATGACTCGACAGCGCGCGGCGGGGGGCCTTGAGTGAAGGGCATGCCGCAGGACTCCCTCCTCGTCGCCGCGCTGGGTGACATCCACGGACGCTTCCACCGGGTGGAGGCCTGGCTGGACGCGCTCGAGCAGGCGCGCGGACGCCGGGTGGACCTGGTGCTGGCGGTGGGGGACGTGGAGGCCTTCCGGCGCGCGGACGACCACCGGCGCAAGGCCGCCAAGCGCTCCATGCCCGCGGAGTTCGCCGAGTACGCGGACGGCCTGCGCCGCGTGAAGCGGCCGCTGTACTTCATTGGCGGCAACAACGAGGACTTCGAGGCGCTGCACGACCTGCAGGACGGCGGAGACCTGGCCCCGGACGTCCACTACCTGGGCCGCGCGGGCCTGCGGGAGCTGGACGGCCTGCGGGTGGCGTACCTGTCCGGCATCCACGCGCCGCGCTTCATCGATCAGCCGCTGCGGCGCCCCACGTCGCTGGATACCTCGAAGCAGGCGGGCTACTTCCGCGCGTCCGAGGTGGAGCGGGTGTCCGCCGCGCGCGACGTGGACCTGCTGCTCGTCCACGAGTGGCCCCGAGGCATCGTGCAGAAGGCCCGCGACGAGCCGCCCTCGCCGCCGCGCCCCCTGCCGTCGCCGTGGATTGGCAACCCGGTGACGCGCAAGCTGGTGGACGCGGTGCAACCGAAGTGGGTGCTCTGCGGGCACTCCCACAAGCCCTTCGCCGTGTCGCTGGAGTCGCACGGGCGCGCGCCGTCGCGCGTGGCCTGCATGGACCAGGCGTCCCGGCCGGACACCTCCGTGTTCTGGCTGGAGTTCGAGGGCCGCGAGGCCCAGCGCGCCGGCTGGGGCATCACGGGCGTCACCGCCTGGGAGGCGGGGCAGCGCTGGGGGCTGCACACGCTGCCCCCGGGAGTGCCGGAGTCCGGGCCTGGCAACGGGACGGACAGCGAGCCCCGGGGCGACGGCGCTACAGCTTGACGACGTCCACGCCCTTGCGCGGCAGCTCCACGCGGAACTCCGTGTAGGGCCCGGTGCCGGAGTGCACCTCCACGCCGCCCTGGTGGGCCTGGATGATCTGCTGGACGATGTAGAGGCCCAGGCCCAGCCCGCCCTTGCGCCCCCGCTGCTGCTGGCCTCCCCGGAAGGGATCGAAGAGGAAGGGCAGCAGGCCGGGCGGGATGACGCCCGCGTTGGTGACGGTGAAGCGCAGGGCGTCGTCGCGCGTGCCGTCCACGCGGATGCGCACGGGCTCCGCGGCGTCGCCGTGCTGGAGCGCGTTGCCGATGAGGTTGGAGGCCACCTGCGCCAGCCGGTCCGCGTCCCAGTCCCCCACGAGGTCGCCGTCCTGCTGCACCTCGATGCGGTGCCGAGGCCACGCCGTCTGGTGCTCCTGCACCATGCGCTGCAGCAGCTGCCCGAAGTCCGTCTCGCCCCGGCTCAGGGGGATGCCGCCCGCGAGCCGCGCGCGGGCCAGGTCCAGCACGTCTTCAATCATCCGGCCCATGCGCTTGCCCGCGGCGAGCATCCGCGTGGCCGTCTTCTTCACGGCCTCGTCCTCCGAGCGGCGCTGGAGCAGGTCCGCCGCGGTGAGGATGGCGGAGAGCGGGTTGCGCAGGTCGTGGCCCAGCACCGCGGTGAACATCTCGTTGAGGCGCAGGGTCTCCGCGAGCGTGTCCAGCTGCTGGGCCAGCTGCTGCTTCTGCCGGTGCATCTGGAAGAAGACGCCCGCCTTGCCGCGCAGGACGTGCGCCTCCAGCGGCTTGTAGAGGAAGTCCACCGCGCCGGCCTCGTAGCCCTTGAAGACGCGCCGGGGGTCGCCCGTGCCCGCGGTGACGAAGATGATGGGCACGTCGCGGGTGCGCTCCGAGCCGCGCATCAGCTCCGCGAGTTCAAAGCCATCCATCTCCGGCATCTGCACGTCCAGCAGCGCGAGCGCGAACTCGTGCCGCAGCAGCAGCTCCAGCGCCTCGGCGCCGGACCGCGCGCAGTGCACCTCCACGTCGTCGCCCCGCAACACGGCGGACAGCGCGAGGAGGTTCTCCTCCAGGTCATCGACGACCAGGCACTTCACCCGGGAGGCCACGGGCCGCGACTCCTTGCTGAGGACGGACACGTCAGATAGCACCACCCGCTCCCCCTGCCTGAAGGACGTCGGGCATCTGTTCAAGAGGAAGCACGGCGTCCGCTGGCGTCCTCGCGGACGCGCCCACGGCCATGGCGTCGACGCGGCCCGGGGGATGCTCGGAGCGGTGGCTCGGGGGGCTCATGGACGAAGGGCTCCTCCTAGCGCTTCTGGTAGAGCCGGTCCTCGGGGACGAGGGGGGCGAACGCGGACTCGTGCGAGGAGAAGCGCAGGGATTCGCGGGCCCCCAGGCCCAGGAAGCCCTTGTGGCAGAGCGACTCCGTGAACAGGCCCAGCGCGCGCTCTTGCAGCTCGCGGTTGAAGTAGATGAGCACGTTGCGGCACGACAGCAGCTGCACCTCCGCGAAGACGCTGTCGGTGGCCAGGCTGTGGTCCGAGAAGACGATGTGGGCCTTGAGCGAGCGGTCGAACACCGCGCCGCCGTACGCGGCCGTGTAGTAGTCCGACAGTGACGTGCGCGCGCCCGACAGCCGGTGGTTCTGGGTGAAGGACGCGATGCGGTCCACCGCGTACACGCCGGCTTCCGCGCGCTGGAGGGCGGTGGGGTTGATGTCCGTGGCGTAGAGGAGCGTGCGCTCCAGCAGCCCCTCCTCGCGCAGCAGGATGGCCAGCGACCAGGCCTCCTCTCCCGTGCTGCACCCGGCGATCCACACCTTGAGTGACGGGTAGGTGCGCAGCACGGGCACGACCTGCTCGCGCAGGGCGCGGTAGTAGGACGGGTCCCGGAACAGCTCGCTCACCTGCACGGTGAGGTAGTCGAGCAGGGCGGGGAAGAGCGGGGGCTCGTGCAGGACCCGGTCCTGGAGCTGGGACAGCGTGGCGCAGCCGAAGTGCTCCGCGGCCTGGGCCAGCCGTCGCTTGAGCGACGACACCGCGTAGCCACGGAAGTCGTGGTGGTACTTGAGGTAGAGCGCTTCGAGCAGCAGCCGCAGCTCGATGTCGAAGTCCTTCGAGGCCACGTCGAGCATGCCCGTCCTCATGCCTTGGGCATCCACACGCGCAGCAGCGACAGGAGCTTCTCCACGTCCAGCGGCTTGGCGATGGAGTCGTTGGCGCCGGCCTGGAGGCACTGCTCCTGGTCATCGCGCATGGCCTTCGCGGTGAGGGCGATGATGGGCAGCTTCTTCCACTCCGTGCGCTTGCGGATCTCTCGCGTGGCGGTGAGCCCGTCCATCTCCGGCATCATGATGTCCATCAGCACCAGGTCCACCGCGAGCTGCGGCTGGGCCAGGCTCTTCGTGAGCAGCGCCAGGGCCTCCCGGCCGTTGCGGGCGATCTCCACCTTCGCGCCCCGGGGCTCCAGCACGCTGGAGAGGGCGAAGATGTTCCGCACGTCGTCCTCCACCACCAGGATGCGGCGGCCCTCCAGCGCGGACTCGCGGTCGCGCGCGGCCTGGAGCATGCGCTGGCGATCCGGCGGGAGGCGCGACTCCACCTGGTGCAGGAACAGCGTCACCTCATCCAGGAGCCGCTCCGGGGAGCGCACGCCCTTGATGATGATGGAGCGGGAGAAGCGGCGCAGGCGCTGCTCCTCGTCGCGGCTGAGCGCGCGCCCGGTGTAGACGATGACGGGGGGGAAGGACACGCCCTCCTCGGCGGCCATCCGCTCCAGGAACTCGTGGCCGCTCAGGTCGGGCAGGTGCAGGTCCATCACCATGCACTCGAAGGTGCGCTCGCGCAGCCGCTGGAGCGCGTCATTCGCGGTGGCCACGCCCTCCACCTCCACGTCCTCGGTCTCCAGCAGCTTCTGGATGCTCTCGCGCTGGCGGGCGTCGTCCTCCAGCACCAGCACCCGGCGGGTCCCGGGCGTGAACTTCGTCTCCAGCTTGCGGAAGACGTCCAGCAGCTGTTCGCGCTGCACGGGCTTGAGCGCGAAGCCCACCGCGCCCAGCTCCAGGGCCTCGCGCGTCTGGTCCTCCACGGACAGCACGTGCACCGGGATGTGGCGCGTGCGCGGGTTGCGCTTGAGTTGATCCAACACGGAGAGGCCGGAGTGGTCCGGCAGGTTCATGTCCAGCAGGATGGCGTGGGGCTGGTGGCCGACGGCGGCCTCGAGGCCCTCCGTGGCGGTGGAGGCCAGGAGGCACTGGAAGCCCAGCTCGTGCGCCTCGTCGCGCAGGATGCGGGCGAAGCGCGCGTCGTCCTCCACCACCAGCAGCACGCGCGAGCCGGGCGTGAGGTGCTCGCGGTCGTCCTCCAGGCCGGCGGGAGGGGGCGGCAGCGGGGCGGAGGCTCGAGGCGCCGGGCGGGCGGAGGCCGCCGCGTCTCGGACCGGGATGGCGGCGCCCGGGCGCAGGGGCAGGGTGAGGGTGAAGGTGCTGCCCTCGCCCGGGGTGCTGCGCACGGTGACGTCACCGCCCATCAGGCGCGCCAGGTCGCGCGAGATGGACAGGCCCAGGCCGGTGCCGCCGTACTTGCGGTGCGTGCTGCCGTCGGCCTGCCGGAAGGCCTCGAAGATGGCGTCGTGCAGCTCGCGGGGGATGCCGATGCCGGAGTCGCGCACGGAGAAGCCCACGAGCCCCGGGCCCGCGGTGGCGATGGTGAAGGCCACCTCGCCGGCTTCGGTGAACTTGAAGGCGTTGGACAACAGGTTCTTGAGCACCTGCCCCAGCCGCTGCGGGTCCGTCTCCAGGGTGGGGGGCACGTCCGGTGCGACGGTGAAGGAGAAGTGCAGGTCCTTCTGCTTCGCCACGGGCTCGAAGGTGCGGCCCAGGCTCTCGACGAGGCGCTGGATCGCGACCGGCTCCGGCCGCACCTCCACCTTGCCCGCCTCGATGCGCGACAGGTCCAGGATGTCGTTGATGAGGGCCAGGAGGTCGTCGCCCGCGGAGCCGATGGTCCGCGCGAACGTCACCTGTTCGGCGGTGAGGTTGCCCTCCTTGTTGTCCGCCAGCAGCTTCGCGAGGATGAGCGAGCTGTTGAGCGGCGTGCGCAGCTCATGGCTCATGTTGGCCAGGAACTCGGACTTGTAGCGGTTGGTGCGCTCCAGCTCCGTGGCCTTCTGGGTGAGCGTCACCTGCGCCAGGGCCAGGTCATCGCGCTGGGTCTCCAGCAGGCGTGCCTGTTCCTCCAGCTGGGCGTTGGTCTGCTCCAGCTCCGCCTGCTGGGTCATCATCCGCGTCTGGGATTCCTTGAGGATGCGGCTCTGCTCCTCGATCTCCTCGTTGGAGACGCGCAGCTCCTCCTGCTGGGCCTGCAGCTCCTCGGCCTGCCGCCGCGTCTCCTCCAGGAGTTGTTCCAGGCGGGTGCGATCATGCGAGGCGCGCACCGCCACGCCAATGGAGTCGGACACGCGTCGGAGCAGCTCCAGGTCCGACGGGTACACCGGGTGCAGGAAGCCCAGCTCCACCACCGCGTTGACCTGCCCGTCCACCTGGGCGGGGGCGATGAGGACATGGCGTGGTCGTCCGTGGCCCAGGCTGGAGGCGATGGGCAGGTAGCCTTCGGGGACGTCGCGCAGGTGGATGGCGCGCCCGTCCTTGAGGGCCTGTCCGGCCAGACCCTCGCCGGGGCTCAGGGTGGCGTGCTTCGTCGCGAAGTCAGCGGGCAGCGCGTGGCTGGCGACGCGGCGGAAGCGGCTCGTGGCGTCCGCGAGGTAGAGCGCGCCCACCTGGGCATCCAGCGTGTCGGCGAGGACGCGCAGGATGTTGTCGCCCAGCTGGTCCAGGCGCTGCTCACCCTGCATGCGCGTGGCGAGCGCGTTGTGCCCGGCCTGGACCCACGCCTCGATGCTCCGGGCCCGGAAGTCGCGCGACGCGATGTACGCCGCCATGCCAATCAGCGCGAACAGCAGGGCGGAGCCGGCCCAGGTGACGACGAGGGACAGCGTGGCGGAGGCCTGGAGTTCGGCGGTGCGCTCCGCGAGCAGCTGCTGCTCCTCGGTCGCCATCTGCCGGACGACGGCGCGGAGGGCGTTCATCGCGGCGATGCCGCGGTCCTCCTTCACGACGGCGATGGCCGCGCGGCTCTCTCCCCGCCGTTGCAGGTCGATGGTCTGCTGGAGCTCCGCGAGCTTCTCCGTGACGGCGCGCTCCAGGGCCTCCAGGCGCTGCTGTTGGAGGCCGTTGTCGCGGGTCAGCTCGCGCAGGCGCTCCAACTGGCCCGGCAGCGACTTCTTCGCGCCCAGGTAGGGCTCCAGGTAGCTCTCCGCGCCGGTGAGGAGGAAGCCGCGCTGGCCGGTCTCCGCGTCCTTCATCGCGGACAGCAGGCCCTCCAGTTGCTCCACGACCGAGAGGGTGTGCGTCACCAGCTCGCCCGCGACCGCGCGCGATTGGAGGGTGCGGTAGGAGAGGAAGGCGATGGCGAGGATGGCCACCGCCGCCACCGCGAAGCCCGCGAACGTGGATGGGGGCAGGGCCGGCCCGAAGCGCGGTGCGTCCTTCGCGTGGGACG
This sequence comes from Corallococcus sp. Z5C101001, assembly GCF_007352635.1. Taxonomy (NCBI): domain Bacteria; kingdom Pseudomonadati; phylum Myxococcota; class Myxococcia; order Myxococcales; family Myxococcaceae; genus Corallococcus; species Corallococcus sp. Z5C101001. Next base: position 1,102,723 of record NZ_VKLU01000005.1, on the reverse strand, counting down.
GGCTCATGGGCACCGCCCCGAGGAGCACGGAGGGAGGACGATCAGGATGGAGCGCACGGAGGGACCCGTCCGACGAAGGTGAACGGATCGCCTACCATGCCGGCCGCGTGCCTCCAGGGGGCGTGGAGGCCGAAGTGTCGGCTTGTGCGCGGCCGGCGGCCCTGCGGGCCTAGAACGAGCCCGTCAGGCCCACCATCTGCCGGCCGATGGCCGGGTTGAGCGACAGCGAGGACCGCCGCGCGGCGGACGAGGAGGCGTCGTCCGTGCGGCCGTGCAGGAGCAAGGGCACGGCGACGCCGAACGCGGAGCCCACCACCGCGCCGGTGAGCACGTCGGTGAGGTAGTGCTTGTCCGCGGCCATGCGCAACGCGCCCACGGACGCGGCCAGCGGGAGCCCCACGCCCCAGATGAGGCCCTGGTGCTTGTAGCCGCGCATCGCGGCGACGGTGCCCGCGGACACCACCAGGGAGAAGGCCAGGTTGGTGTGTCCGCTGTAGAAGGACAGGTTGTTGTCGTTGGGGTGGGCGGTGAGGGCCTTCTCGGCCTCCGGCAGCGCGTGGACGAAGGGGCGCTCGCGGCCGACGCTGAACTTCACCGCCTGGTTGACGACGGAGGAGAGGACGGCGCTCTCCACCATGATGGTCGCGTCCTGCGCGAAGAGCTCCCCGGACGCGTTGCTGGAGCGGCCCACGGCGTACTGCGCTCCGAGCATTCCCAGGGGCAGGCCCGCGAACCCGATGAGGTTGCTCCATGTGTTCGCCCGCTTGCGCGACGCCTCGGTGCCTCCCCGGATGCCTCGGCCCCAGCGGTCCAGCCGGTTGAGCGTGTCGGTGCCGTCCGGAGCGCGGTCGCACCAGTGGCACCGCGCCGGGGCCAGGCTGTCCTTGAACACCGTCTCGCTGGAGATCCACAGCACGCCCGCGGTGCCGGTGATGATGCCGTCCCGCGTCCAGTCGAAGCGCAGCGCGCGCGGCGTGTCCGACGCGTCCTGCGCGAACGCGGGCGACAGCGGCGTCAGGAGCAGCAGGCAGAGAGTGACGAGGGTCCGGCAGGAGGCGCGCATGAGGCGCCGGAGCATAAGGGGGCTCCCACCCTTTCCGGCAATCCCGGATGCCTGGACTCAACATCCGCGCCCAGCGCGATCGTGGACACGCCGACCCGCGTGCTCCTGAGCGCTCAGCGCCCTCACGTGCTCCTGGCGCGAACCCGCGCGGCTTGACGAAGGCGCCGCGCCCAAGGGGCTCGCGCGAGCTTGCGGGACAGCGCCCCATGTGGCCCACGTCCGCGCACCCGCGCTGCTTGCTCGCGAGGTGGACGCGTTCCTCTCCGCGCGCTGAAAAAGCGGGCCTTGCGCGGAAGGACCCCGGGCTGAGCGGGGCTGTCCCAGGTCGGGTGGAAGCCCCGCGTCCTTGGACTTCCCGGGTTCCAGAGGTCAGCAGGCGGGCGGACAACGGGTGAGGGTGTGGGAATGCAGCGAAAGGAGCATGAAAACGGCGCCCCTGGCCGTTCTAGAGTCCTCGCCCCGCATGTCCCGTCCTGGCCGCACACTCCACGTCTTCCCCGATGCCGCGCGCCGTCAGGCCGCCCTGCGGGCGGAGGGGCGTGCGCGGGGGATTTCGGTGGGGACCCACCTGCTCACGTGGGGCGACTTCGTCCACGCGTTGGGTGGGGCGGGCGAACTCAACCGGCGCCCCTGTCCGGCGATGACGGCGCGGGCGGTGGTGGCGGGCCTGGGGAGCCTGTTGGGCGCGACGCCGTTCGGCGACTACGTGCGCGAGCCCGCGTTCGCCCGGGCCGCGGCGGAGGTGCTGCTGGACCTGAAGGCGGGCCGGCTCTCCGCGCGCGAGCTTCAAGATGCCGCGGAGGTGCTGCCGCCGGAGCGCCGCACCCGCGCGCGCGTCCTGGCCCGGCTCTACCACCTCTATGAGCAGCGGCTGGCGGAGCTGGGGCTCGCGGACCGGGAAGACGTGCTCCGGGGCGCGCGCGAGGCGATGGCCCGGGGCGCGTGGCCGGCCGGCTGGGATGGGGTGACGGGGCTGGTGCTCCACGGCGTCTATGACGTGCGGCCGTCGAAGCTGGAGCTGCTGATGGGCCTGGCGGCGGCGTGCGAGGCGCGGCGGGTGTCGCTGCGCGTGGAGACGCCGGTGGGCGGCTCGCCCGTGGCGGACGCGGCGCTCGCGGCGCTGTTCCGGGCCTTCGAGAACCGGGGCGAGACGATGCCCCACGTGGACCTCTTCAAGGCGGACGTCACCTTCGAGGGCCGGCCCTTCACGGACCTGGGGCGGCACCTGTTCTCCCCTCGCGCGGCGCGCGACGTGCTGAAGGGCGCGGTGGAGGGGCTGTCGGTGTGGAACGCGACGTCCGCGCGCGAGGAGGCTCGCGTGGTGGCCCGCGACGTGCGGCGGCTCATCGCGGCGGGCAGCGCGCCGGGCGACATCGCCATCGCGTACCGCGACCTGGGCTCGGAGGCCGGGTGGCTGGCGGAGGCGCTGGGGGAGCTGGGCGTGCCGGTGCGGCTGCCCTGGGGGGAACCGCTCGCGCTCGCGGGGCCGGTGCGGCTGGCGCTGGAGCTGCCGGTGCTGACGGAGGACGGCTTCCCGGCGGAGCGCGTGGCGGAGCTCGTCTCCAGCCGCTACGTGCCCTCGCTGTCGCGAGGAGGGCCGGACGCGCCCGCGGCGCTCTTCGCGCTCGCCGCCGCGCGGGATGACCGGCTGGGCGCGACGCGGGGCAAGGGCGCCTACGACGTGCGGCTGGATGGGCTCGCGCGCCGGATGGCCGCGCAGGGCGGCAAGCGCAAGGAGGACGCGGTCAAGGTGATGGCCGTGCGCGCGCTGCGCGACCGGGTGATGCGGCTCATCGACGAATGCCGGCACATCCCCCACGAGGCCCCGGCCGCGGAGTCGATCTCCGCGTGGTGGAAGGTGGTGGAGCGGCTGGGGCTGCTGGACTCCGCCGGGCCGCGGGAGCCGCGTGCGCCGGGCGTGCTGGGCGCGCGCATCGAGGACGCCAGGGCCCGGGACGACGCGGCGCTCGCGGCGTTCCGCCAGCGGGTGGAAGCGCTGCTGCGCTCGCTGCGCGCAGCGGGCGGTGGGCCGCGCATCCCTCGCCGCACGCTGGGCCGGTGGCTGTCGGACGCGCTGCGGGACGTGCACCTGCCCGCGCGGGGCTCGGCCACGGGCGCGGTGGAGGTGCTGGACCTGGGCGATGTGCCGGGCCGCACCTTCCGCCACCTCTTCGTCGCGGGGCTCACGGAGGGCCGGCTTCCCGGGCGCGATCCGCCGTCGCCGCTGCTGGGGGACGCGGAGCGCGTGGCGCTCAACCAGCACCTGGGCCGGGACGTGTTCCGCCTCACCGGAGGCGAGTTCGACGACCGCGCGCCGTGGCGGCTCACCGAGGACCGGTTGCTCTTCGCCAGCGCGCTCGCGGCGGCGGAGGGGTCGTTGAGCCTGTCGTTCGCGGCGAAGGCCGCGGGCGGACAGGAGCAGGTGCCCTCCGCGTTCCTGGAGGAGGTGCGGCGGCTCACGGGCCACACGTGGGCGACGCGCACGCTGCCGCCGGTGCTGCCGTTGGATGAGGTGCTGACGCGCGCGGAGCTGCGGCGCACCGTGGCGCTGGAGGCGCTGGCGGGCCTGTCCTTCCCCAGCCTCCGCGTCACCGAGCCGGATCCGGCGGGCCCCCTGCTCAAGGAGCAGTTCGGGACGGACGACTGGTTCCGCACCGCGCGCGAGCTGGCCCACATGGAGGCCGCGCGCCTGCGCTTCTTCGGCCGCGAGGAGGAGCCGCCCGGGGAGTTCACCGGTGGGGTGCAGGGGCCGGAGCTGGAGAAGAAGCTGCGGGAGACCTTCCACTTCGGCCTGGAGCGCCCGCTGTCCGCGAGCGCCCTGGCCCGCTTCGGCAACTGCGGGTTCCAGGGCTTCGTCGCGTACGGGCTGAAGGTGGCCGAGCCCGTGGTGCCCGGCGAGGACTTCGACGCCCGGGGGCGCGGCACCTTCTGGCACCGCGTGATGGAGGAGGTGTTCCAGGCGCTCAAGGACCAGAAGCTCCTGGGGCAGGCGCCGGAGGACATCCCCGAGGAGGTGCTGGAGAAGGCGGTCAAGAAGGCCAGCCGGCACTTCGCGGAGCTCCACCACGTGGGCCACCACGAGCTGTGGAAGCTCGCGGGCGAGAAGGCGCAGGCGATGGTGCGGCGCATCCTCGCGGATCAGGGGCGGGGCCTGCCGTTCGACCCGCTGGTCCCGGAGGGCTTCGAGTTGCAGTTCGGTCCCGCCGCGAAGGATCCGCGTTGGAGCGACGTGAAGCTGATGGTGGCGGACGACGCCATCGTCTTCGAAGGGCAGATCGACCGGCTGGACACGGCCGGCGTGGAAGTGGGCGTCATCGATTACAAGACAGGCCGCCTGGACAAGCGCACGCTGAAGGAGAACCTGCTGCGCTCGGACTTCCAGCTCCCGCTGTACCTCTACGCCGCGCGCGAGGCGGGCCACGTGGGCGCGCGCAACGCGGCGTGGTTCTCCCTGCGCACGGGCGCGGCCATCCACCTGTCGGACGTGCTGCCTCCCGCGGAGCTGGAGGACCTGCTGTCCACCGACCCGGAGGTGCGCCAGCGCGTGGCGGATGCCGCCGGACTCAACCTGCCCAACGCGGTGGAGACGCTGGTCCAGCGCCTGCGCAAGGGCGACTTCCCGGCGCGGCCCAATGACTGCGGCCGGTGTGGCTACCGCGCGGTGTGCCGCATCACCGAGCGGCGCGTGACGGACGAGGGGAGCGGATGAGCGACACCGCGCCCCACATGCTCGCGCTGGAGAAGAACCTGGCCCTGATGGCGGGCGCGGGCGCGGGCAAGACGTACAGCCTGGTGACGATGACGCTGCACCTGTTCGCGGGGGCGCGGGAGGCGGTCGCCGCGCTGCGGCCGTCGCGGCTGTGCATGCTCACGTTCACGGACAAGGCCGCGGCGGAGATGCGCAGGCGCGTCCGGGAGCGCCTGGACATGCTGGCCCAGGGGGACGTCCCCCTGGACGCGGAGAAGGACCTGCGCGCGTCGCTCGCGCGGCTGGAGCGTCCGTTCCCCACGCAGGACGCCTGGCGCAAGGTGCGCGAGGAGTTGGGCGCCGCGACGGTGGGCACGTTCCACTCGCTCTGCGGCCAGCTCCTGCGCCGCGCCCCGCCCTCGGTGGGCATCGATCCCGCCTTCGAGGTGCTGGACGAGCTGGAGTCCGCGGGCCTGCTGGAAGACGTCACCGAGCGCGTGGTGCTGGATGCCCTTGAGGGCGGTGATGCGCGCGTGCGCGAGCTGTGCGCGGAGCTGGGCTTCTCCGGCTCCGGGTTCTCCGACGGCCTCGTCGCCGCGTTGATGGACGTCTACGGCAAGCTGCGCGAGGAGGGCCTCAAGGCGGCCTCGGCGCGCGTGGGCGACGGCGCGGCGGACAAGGCACAGCTCGAAGGGCTCATCCAGGACTGCCACCGGCTGTGCGCCGAGGCCCGGGCCCAGGACCTCAAGGTCGAGTGGAGCTCCCTGCTGTCCGTATGCGAGCGGGCGCTGGTGGGGATGACGCCGGACACGTTCCTGAAGCCGGAGCACTTCCCCTCGCTCCGCAACGCGCTGCTGTCGGAGCCGCGCAACCTGGCGAACCTGCGCAAGGGCGCGGGAGCGTGCCTGAAGGAGCTGCTCTGGAGGGTGAAGGGCAAGAGCGACGGATCGGTGCGGCGGCTGGAGGATGCGTACGCCGCGTGGCGCACGGCGCCCTTCGAGGCCACCTTCCGCGACCTCCTGGGGCAGGTGGAGGCACGGCACGACGCGGAGCTGTCGCGGCGCAACGTGTTCGACTTCACGTCGCTGCTGGTGAAGGCGCGCGACCTGCTGCGCGACCATCCGGAGTTCCGCCAGCAGGTGCAGGAGCGGCTGGGTGCGCTGCTGGTGGACGAGTTCCAGGACACCAACCGGCTTCAGCTGGAGCTGGTGCTGCTGCTGTCGGAGCGGCGCGAAGGCGGTCCTCGCGAGCTGACGCCGGACGCCGACCTGGTGGCCGCGCTGCCGCTGGAGCCCGCGTTCCTATGCGCGGTGGGGGACCGCAAGCAGTCCATCTACGAGTTCCGCGGCGCGGACGTGTCCGTGTTCAAGGTGCTGGCGGACAAGATCGAAGCGGAGGGCGGCGCGCGCGGCTTCCTCCAGAACAACTACCGTTCGCTGCCGGGCGTCCTGACCTTCCTCAACCGCGCGTTCGCCGGGCTGCTCGTGGCGCGCGACGCGGAGCCCCGTCCGTTTGAGGTCATCTACGACGCGGCGACGGACGACCTGTCGTCCACGCGTCCGGCGCTGGCGGAGGGCCCCGGGGTGGAGCGGCTTGCGTTGCCGGAGGCGGATACCGCGCCGGAGCTGCGCGAGTACGAAGCCGACGCGGTGGCCCGCAGGCTGCGGGTGATGCTCGCGCCCGGGGCTCCAGCGACGGTGATGGCGGAGGACAAGAAGGGCCTGCGGCCCGCGCGCGGTGGCGACGTGGCCATCCTCTTCCGGACCTTCACCCACCTGGAGGAGTACCGGCAGGCGTTGATCCGCCACGGCGTGCCGCACCGGGTGCTGCGCGGCCGTGGTTTCTACGGGGCGCAGGAGGTGCGGGACCTCGCCTCGCTGCTGGCGCTGCTCGCGGACGCGGATGACGCGCTGGCGTTCGCCGCGGTGCTGCGCTCGCCGCTGGTGGGCTTGTCGGATGCATCGCTGTTCCGGCTCGCGGGGGACCTGCCCCTGTCGCTCGGGTCGCCGCGGCTGGTGGACATGGACGTGCGCGCCGCGATGTCCGGGCGGGAGCAGGCACGGCTGGCGCGCTTCCTGGAGCTCATCCCCGTGCTGCGGAGGGAGCGGGATCGGCTGGGGGTGCACGCCCTGTTGCAGGCGGCGCTGGAGGCGACGGGCTACCGCGAGGCGCTGGCGGGTTCGCCCTACGCGGAGCAGGCGAGCGCGAACGTGGAGAAGCTGCTGTCGCTGGCGTCGCGCCGGGACGAGCGCGGCACGGGCGGGTGCGTGGCCTTCGCCAGGGAGCTGCGCCAGCTGGCGGACTCCGACCCCAACGAGGCGCAGGCGGACCTGCTGGATGAAGGCGACCCTCGCGCCGTGCAGTTGCTGACCATCCACCGGGCCAAGGGTCTGGAATGGCCGGTGGTGGTGGTGCCCGGGATGGGCGGACGCAGGCGCGTCACGTCGGCCCGCGCGTCCTTCGAACGTTCGTTCGGGGTGGCGCTGCGGCCGTGGATGCCGGACTCGCTGGACAGCTTCACCTCCGAGCGCTTCGAGGCGGTGCGCGCGGAGCTGAAGGCCCGCGAGGACGCGGAGTACCTGCGCCTGCTCTACGTGGCCCTCACGCGCGCCAGGGACCTGCTGGTGCTGTCGGGAGGCGAGGAGAAGCGCGCGGGCACCGACACGTGGTGGCACCGCGTGGATCGCCGTCTGGACGTGGATCCGGAGCTGCGAGCGCTCGCCGTCGACGTGAACGTGGAGCAGCTGCCTCCACCCGCGGATCCGGAGCCCCCCACCGACGAACAGCGGGAGCAGGCGCGGCTGCGCGTCGAGTCCGCGCTGGAGCGCCTGTCCACGGACGCGGCGGGCGAGGACTCCGCGCTGGTCCACGTGGAGCCCGCGGGCGAGGGCTCACCGGTGGTCGCCTCCATGCGCGCGGTGCAGGACTTCCTCACGTGTCCACGCCGCTACCACCATCTCCACCGACTGGGGCTCGCGGTCGGATCCGAGCCGTGGGAGTCACCCGCGAGCGCGGCGCCGCTCTTCGTCGAACCCGACAGCTGGCTGCCGGTGGAGCGTCCGGATCAGCTCGTCCGTCGGCTCCTGCGAGAGGTGGACTTGTCGCTCGCGGGGCCGGAGGTGGAGGCAGCGGAACGTCGCGCGCACCTGGAGGGTCTGCTGCGCGACGCGGGGCGGGATCCAGAGGAGGAGGGCCTGTCCGCTGTCCTGACCTCGGTGGAGGGCTTCCTGGGCACGGCCTTCGCGCGGCGGCTCGCGGCCACGCCCTCGTCCTCCATCCACCGGAGCCTGGACTTCGTGCTGGACCTGGAGGACGGCGCCAGCGTGGAGGGGGCGGTCGACCTGTTGTGGGAGTCACCCGAAGGCGAGGCCGTGGCGGTGCTCCTGCGCCCGGGTGCTCGCCACCCCCTGGGGCCGGCCGCGTGCGCTCACGAGCTGACAGTCCTGGCCCTGGCGGCGGCGCGGATGGTGCGGGAGGGGGTCCCGGTGCGGGTGGGCGTGGCCTTCCTGGGCGAGCCGTCTCCGGAACCGGAATTCCTCCCGGCCGGATCCGCCGACGCGGGGGCGGTGCGGCGGTTGGCCCAGGGTGTCCGGGCGCTGGTCCAGGAGGAATCCACGGGAGGTTGGCCGGGGTGGGACAAAGCGGCCTGCCAGGCCCTCCACTGCGGCTTCGCGGAACACTGTCACCCGGCCCCTCCCGCGTGCTAAGCGGCGGGCACCATGCCGAACGTCGTCGTCATCGGAGCGCAGTGGGGAGATGAAGGGAAGGGCAAGGTCGTCGACCTGCTCACCGAGCATGCCCAGGTGGTCGTCCGTTTCCAGGGCGGCAACAACGCAGGGCACACGCTGGTGGTCGGGGGACAGAAGACCGTCCTGCACCTGATTCCCTCGGGCATCCTTCACCCGGGCAAGACGTGTGTCATTGGCAACGGAGTGGTGGTGGATCCCGCCGTCCTTGTCGGGGAGATCGACGCGCTCAAGCCGCGCGGCTTCCTGAAGGATGACGCCCAGCTGCTCATCTCCGACAACGCCCATGTCATCTTCCCGTGGCACAAGCTGTTGGACAGCTTCCGCGAGAAGGCGCGCGGGGGCAGCGCCATTGGCACCACGGGCCGGGGCATCGGTCCGGCCTACGAGGACAAGGTGGCCCGCCGGGGCATCCGCGTGCGCGACCTGCTCCACCCGGAGCGCCTGCGTCGCCGCATCGACGAGCGCCTGCCCGCCGCCCTGGATGAGCTCAAGGAGCTCTGCGCCCAGGCGGGTGTGGAGGTGCCGCGCATCGAGACGCCGCAGGTCCTGGCGGAGTTCTCCGCCCTGGGCGAGCGGCTGCGTCCCTACGTGCACGACGTGTCGCTCTTCCTCTCCGAGCAGGTGCGCCGCGGCGCGCGCATCCTCTTCGAGGGGGCGCAGGGCACGCTGCTGGACGTGGACCACGGCACCTATCCGTTCGTCACCAGCTCCAACTGCGTGGCGGGCAACGCCGCGGTGGGCTCGGGCCTGGGGCCCACGGCCATCGACAAGGTGATGGGCATCAGCAAGGCGTACACCACGCGCGTCGGCGGAGGTCCGTTCCCCACGGAGCTCAGCGACGAGCTGGGAGACCGGCTGCGCAAGGTGGGCGACGAGTTCGGCGCCACCACGGGCCGGCCCCGCCGCTGCGGCTGGCTGGATGGCGTGGTGCTGCGCTACGCGGTGCGCGTCAACGGCCTCTGGGGTCTGGCGCTCACCAAGCTGGACGTGCTCAGCGGCATCAAGACGCTCAGCATCTGCAATGCGTACGAGCTGGATGGTCAGCGCGTCACGGAGCTGCCCGGTGACTACGAGGACCTGGCGCGCGTGAAGCCCATCTACGAGTCGCTGCCCGGCTGGGACGAGAAGCTCGCCGGCGTGCGCACCTTCGACGAGCTGCCGGAAGCCGCCAAGCGCTACGTGCGCCGGGTGGAAGAGGTCAGCGGTGTGCCCGTGGTGTGCGTCTCCGTGGGCGCGGATCGCGGCGAGACGGTGCTCCTGCAGAACCCCTTCCGCAGCTAGGAAGGATCGCGGATGCCCGGCGGGCTTGTGGGGAGGGCCTTCCGGGTCCTCGCAGGTCCGTCCGGGGCGCCGGTGTCCGCCGATGGACACCGGCGGTAGCGGTAGTGGTCCTGGCCCGCCGGGGGCGAGGACGGGAGAGGGACATGGTTCGCACGCGCAGGTTCCAGCTCGTGGTCTCGGCGGTGGTGTGTCTTGGCACGGCGGCGACGTCCGCCTGGGCGCAGGGCACGGGTGCACCGACTCCGACCGCTGAAGCGAAGCCGGCCGGTGCACCCGCCGCGAAGGCGCAGACTCCTGTCCCCGAAGCGAAGCCGGCCGTTGCCCCCGCCGCGAAGGCGCAGACTCCTGGCTCCGAAGCGAAGCCGGCTGTTGCCCCCGCCGCGAAGGCGCAGGCCCCTGTCCCCGAAGCGAAGCCCGCTGCCCCCGCCGCGAAGACGCAAGCTCCTGGCTCGGAAGCGAAGCCCGCTGCCCTGGTGTCGATGACGCAGGCCTCTGTCCCCGAAGCGAAGCCGGGCGCGAGGACGCAGGCCGCGGGGGCCGAAGCGCAGCCCGCCTCAAGGGCGCAGGCTTCTGCCTCCGAAACGCAGCGGGGGAGCCCCGAGCCCGTGCGCACGTCGCAGCCGGTGCTGGCGGCCACGCGGATCCGCGACGGGGATGCGCTGATGCGTGAGCGCCGCTACCGAGAGGCGGCCTTCGCCTTCCTCGACGCGGAGCACGCGGCGCCGGACCACGTGGAGGCGCGCTTCAAGCTGGGCAACGCGCTGGCGGTGCTCGGGTACTACGGGCGAGCCATCGAGGAGTGGGAGCACGCCTCGCGCCTCACCCAGGACGCGGCCATCCGCCAGAGCGCCCAGGACAACATCGCCCGGGCGCGCGCGAAGCAGGAGGAGTCCGGCACGTCGCCGCAGGCCACGGGCCAGGCTCCCGGTTCGGGTCCGGTGGCGGACACGACGAGAGCCCAGGCCCGTCGCGCCTACGAGCAGGGCGTCCAGCACATCGGCCAGCGCGCCTACGCGGCCGCGCTCCAGACGCTGACACAGGCCCTGCAACAGGAGCCGCTGCTGACCGTGGCCTACATCGCGCGGGGCAGCGCCAACATCGGGCTCAGGCGCTACGCGGAGGCCGCGGCCGACTATCAGTTCGCGCTGAAGCTGGAGCCGGACTCGGCCTCGCCGCTGTACGGGCTCGCCGAGGCGTACCGCGCCCTGGGCCGCAACCTGGAAGCGCGCGACCTCTATGAGCGCTATGCCCGCTCCACCGCCTCCGATGTCCGTCCTGAACTGAAGGAGGAATCCCGCCAGAAGGCCGAGCGCCTGCGCTGACCGCCTGGCAGGTAGGCGGACAGTCACTGCTGGAGGGGTTGTCCAGGCCACTATTTTGAGGTCATGGACGGACGCGAACGGACGGTGGAGGGGAAGCAGTCGCAGCAGGTCTTTCGCCCCCGGCGTGTGCTCGCCGCGGTGATGGCGGCCGCGGGCCTGCTGTGGGTCGGGGTGCTCGTCTACCTCTTCCACTTCGACGGCGTGCCGCTGGAGACGTTCCTGTCCGCGGCCTTCTTCGTCGTCTTCTTCGCGGTGTCGGTCACCTACTACGGGCGCACCCGCATCGAGGTGGACGCCCGGGGAATCACCTGCCGGGGCATGGTGCGCACCCGGCGCTTCTCCTTCGCGGACATCCGCAAGCTGGATGTGCTCCCGGGTCCCGTGACGGTCTACGCCATCCGGGGCAGCAAGGGCTTCGTGCACTTCACCAGTTTCTTCCGTCACCACCGGTACCTGGCTCGGCTCCTGGTGGAGCGCGCCGGCCTCTCCCCGCTGCCCGCGTGACGCCCGCGCCGCACAGCCTCACCCGGCCGCTGTCAGCGCGTAGGTGAGCACCAGTCCACTCAGGGCCAGCAGCACGCCCAGGGCGATGATCCACCCGTCCGAGCGAGGGGGCCTTCGTTCGGGAGGCAGCAGCGCTTGAGCCCCGTTCCGGGCCGCTGCCGCGTCCTCCACGGGCTCCGGAGCATCTGGGTTCGCGCCCGATGCATCATCGAACGCCGCCTGGAAGCGGAGCAGCGAGCGCCCCAACTCCACGACGTCGCCATCCGCCAGCCGCGCGGGCGCCTCCAAACGGACGCCGTTGAGGAACACGCCGTTGGGCGTGCCCAGGTCCTCCAGCACGAACCCCGAGTCCTCGCGGAGGATCCGCGCGTGCATCCGGGACACGGCGCGGTCGCGCAGCCGCAGCGCCACACCCTCGCCCCGGCCGATGTTCGTGCAGGCCTCCGCGAGCGCATGCGCGCGTCCGACGTCCAAGCCGGTCAGACAGGTGAGGGTGGCGGCGCGGGAGGGGCGGGTCTCCGAATCCGTCAGCAGGCCCTTGAGCACCGCGACGGTGCCCACGCCTCGCTCGGGGGCACCTGGCTCGGCGAGCACCCGCAGACACATGCCGTCGGGCAGGCCCAGCACCTCCCCTGGGAGCACCAGTCGCGCCACGCCGGGCAGCACGCGCACCGCGTTCACGGTGAAGCTGCGCACCGCCTCCACCATGAGGCGCTGGGATTCGATGCGCAGGGTCAACAGCCCTGGAGGCAGGCCCTCCAGGTGGACATGGTCCTCCGGGCCACCGCCCAACTGGTGGAGGCCTTCGGTCAGCTCGAACGGGGTGGGGGTGCCCAGGTGCTCGAATTCGAAGCGCATGCGAGTGCCCGGCAGCAAGCGTCACGCCTGCCGCCGGGCGCTGCGTTTTCGCGAGGTTGCCCGGGCGCTCCCATCCATCCCCGGCCCCCCATGTCCGGAGGACGGGACGGCGGACCGCCGCGCGCTAGAAGGTGGCGCCCAGGTTGAGGGTCCCCACGTACCGGCCGCCCTTGCTGAACGTCTCGTCGCCCCCGAGGTTCACATCGGATGGCGGCACCGCCAGGGCGAACTCCTGGTCGAACAGGAAGTTGTAGTTCACGCGCGCGTCGGCGGTGAAGCTGCCCATGTGCAGGCGCAGGCCCGCGCCCACCGGCACGTTGCCCACCGTGTCGTCCTGGAAGCCCGGGGCGAAGGCGCGCACGTTGTAACGGCTGATGCCCAATCCGCCCATGATGTACGGCTGCACGGGCGTGGCCGTCAGGCCCAGCGTCACCGCCGCCTGCGCGCCGTTGCGCACGATGTCCGGGCCATTCGTGTTCGTCGCCAGCACGCGGCTGTTGTTGAACTCGCTGATGGCGCCCGTGTAGCCCAGCTCGATTCCCAACACGTTCGTCGGCTTGATGGCCACCGTCACGCCGTAGGCCAGACCTGGATTGATCTGATCCCGGAGGACACTGGTGTATCCCTCCACGCCACCGCCCACGAGGAACGTGAGGCCCCTCATGTCCGAGGATCTGCGCAGCTCCGTTGAAGCCGCCTGCGCGGATCCCGCCGCCAGAACCGCGACCACCGCCGCGCTGGCAATCAGTCCCTTGCTCATGTCGTTCCCCTTGCCTGTGATGGACCGAAACATGGGGTGCCCTCGCGGCCACGCCAACAAGACCCCGGGGGCCCGCTGGCTCGGTCGCCCACCCTTGCGGACGGGTTGCCCACGCTGGGGAAGCGCGGTGTCCCCGCGTGGAAGAACGCTTCCCGGAAGGCGGGGAAGGGTAGACTCGGCGCCTTCGATGCGCCTCCGCCCCCTCGACCTCGCCCTGCTGATGTCCTCCCTCCTCTTCGTTGGCGCCTGCCGCGACGAACAGGCGGGCCCCGCCCACCGCACGCCCCGGCTCCCGGCGCCCACGGCGCCGCGGACGCTGGACGCGGCTCCGGACGGCCTCACCTACCGCGGCGGAGCCACCTTCGCGGGCGGCGCCGTCGTCTACCTGGGCACGCGAGTGACGCCAGAGCGCGCTCCGCCGGGGCAGCCGGTGCGGCTCTCGCACTACTTCCAGGCCGTGCGCGCGCCCCCGCAGGGCTTCCACTTCTTCGTGCACGTGGTGGATCCGGAGAGCGGCCAGATGATTGGCAACGCGGACCACGAATTCCAGGACGGCGCCGCGCCGCTGGAGACCTGGCCGGTGGGCCGGGTGCTGGAGGACGTGCACACCGTCACCATGCCGGCCGTGCCCGCACGGGTGGTGCTGGGCTTCTGGCGCGACGAGGAGCGGCTGGGGGTGGATGATCCGCGGCAGCAACTGGGGGACAACCGCGTGCGCGGCCCGCTCCTGGGCGGCGAGCCCCCCGCGCTGCCGGAGTACACCGTCACGCGCGTGAAGAAGGCGCCGGTGCTCGATGGCGTGCTCGACGACGAGGCCTGGAAGGGCGCGAAGCCGGTGACGCTCGTGGGCAGCTTCGACGGCCGGCCCGCGCGGCTGCGCACGCAGGCCCGGCTCGTCTACGACGACGCGCACCTGTACGTGGCCTTCGACGTGGAGGACCCGGACGTCTGGGGCACGCTGCGCAACCGCGACGACTCCATCTACGAGCAGGAGGTCGTGGAGGTGTTCCTCGACGCCAACGCCGACGGCCGCACCTACAACGAGCTGGAGGTCTCACCCCACAACGTCATCTTCGACGCGTACTTCCCCGCGCGGCGCCAGGGCATGGACCTGTCGTGGGACTCGGGGATGAAGACGGCGGTGAAGGTGCGGGGCACGCTGGATGACGCGTCGGACCGGGACGAGGGCTGGTCGGTGGAGATGGCCATCCCGTTCAACCGGCTCGCGGAGGTGCCGCACATCCCGCCCCAGCCGGGCGAGCGCTGGCGCTTCAACCTCTACCGGCTGGAGCACCACGACCGCAGGCAGGTGGAGGGCCAGGCCTTCTCACCGCTCTTCATCGGTGACTTCCACGCGCTGCCGCGCTTCGCGTGGCTCGTCTTCCAGTAATGGGCGCGGCCTGGGGTCAGGCGTGGGGCGAGATGTCCCAGGGCGCATCCGCGACGGAGCGCTCCGCCGGGTCGCCCAGGAAGCGCACGAACCCCTGGGACTCCAGCGTGTCGACGAGCTCCTCGGCCTCCAGCTCAGAGAACCGGTTCCCGCGCATGGCGAGCAGCATGTCGCGCATGAGGGACTTGCCGCGCAGATAGCCCACGGGCTCGCCAGGACCCAGCCGGGACTTCAGCTCGGCGGTCAGCTGCCGGAGATCAAGATCATCGGAGATCATCGCCCTCCAAGGTGGGCCTGCTCACCCCTCCCGGCAATGGGGAGGGGCTCCGGCGCGGCATGCGGCAGGAAGGACACCAGGCGGACGTCCTGCCCGTCGCTCTCCAGGGTCACGGCCCCATCCCGGTCGGTGCGCCAGCATTGGGTGCCCATGGCGCGGTAGCGCGCCTCCACCTCGGGGTGTGGAAAGCCGAACCGGTTGCGCCGGCCCACGCAGAACACCGCGTGACGGGGCCGTGTCCGCGCCAGCAGTGGCGCGGTGGACGAGGTGCGGGAGCCGTGGTGCGGGACCTTCAGCACCGTCACCGGCCCCAGCGCTTCTTCCAGGGCGGCCTCGCCGTCCTCCTCCACGTCGCCCGCCAGCAGCACGGTGACGTCGCCATGGCGCACGCGCAGCACCACGCTCCGGTCGTTCGCGCCCTCCATCAGCTCCCGGTCCACGGGAGGACCCAACACCTCCAGCGTCGCCTCGCCCAGCGCGAACGCGGGATGCCCCACCTGCACCTCCTCCACCCGGGCGCCCTTCGCCGCGGCCACGATGCGCCGGGACAGCGGACCGTCGGTGCTCCCCGCGGACAACCACAGGCGCTCGGTGGGCACCTGGGCCAATGTCGACACGAGCCCCAGCGCATGGTCGGGATGCGGATGGGACAGCACCGCGAGGTCCAGCCGTGAGACGCCCTCCGCCCGGAGGAAGGGCAGCACGAAGCGCTCCCCGGTGTCCGCGCCCTCCGGGACGCCCCCGGCGTCCACCAGCGCATGGTGCCCCTGGGAGCGGAGCACCACGGCGTCCCCCTGGCCCACCGACAGGAAGGTGATGCGCAGCGCGGGCTCCGGGGTGAGCGCGGGCAGCAGCAGGGCGCCCAGCACGGCGCCAGGGACGAGCACGCCCAGGAATCGCCACCGCCCAGAGCCAAGCGCCCAGCCTCCCAGCCCCACCGCGTACGCTCCGCCGAGCAGCGCCCCCAGCGCCGGCACCTCCACCGCCGCGAAGGGCACGGCCGCGAAGCCCCGCGTCAGCGCGAGAAGCAGCTCCGAAGCCCATGCGCCCGCCCACAGCACCGGCGTCGCCAGCGCGGGGGCGACGACGAAGAGGGCCGCGCCCCCCGCGGCGAGGCCGGTGAGCAGGCCACACAGGGGCAGGGCGACGATGTTGGAGACGAGCCCCACCAGGCTCACCCGTCCGAACGCCGCCGCGACCACGGGCAGCCCCACGAGCGTCGCCGCGGCGCTGGCGCAAAAGGTCTGCGCCACCGTCTCACGCGCCTGGGCGGCCCACCGCTTCAGCCGCCGGGGCTCCGCCGGCTCTGGCCGCGGGAGGGGCAGGGCCTCGCGCAAGGCGGGCGACAGCAGCACCAGCCCCAACACGGCGAGGAACGACAGCCGCAAGGACAGGTCCACGACACTCGAGGGCGTCCAGGCCACCAGCACCAGCGCCGCCAGCGCCAGCCCGTTGAGCCCATCCGCGCGCCGCCACAGCGCCAGCCCCAGCAGCACGGCCGTGGCCATCACCGCCGAGCGCACCGCGGGCGCCTGGTTCCCCGTGAAGAGCACATAGGCCCAGACGAAAGGCACCGCCGCCGGGGCCGCCACCCGCCGCGCCTCCAGCGTGCGCCACCGTCCTCCCAGCCACACCAGCCCGCGCCGCAGGAGCGCGAGCGTCATCAGCGCCAGCGCCGCCACGTGCAGCCCGCTGACGCTGAGCACATGCGCGAGCCCCGCCCGCGAGAAGGCGTCCTCCCAGGCCGCGTCCAGCTCCGCGCGCTGTCCGGCCGCCAACGTCAGGAACAGCGCCGCCGCGTCCGGTGAGGGCGCCACGCCATGCACCGCCCCCGTCAGCCGCTCCCGCACCGCCTCCAGCGCGAGTCGCCACTGCGGGGCAGGGGAGAGCGCCAGCACCCGTCCCGGGACGAACCCGCCCGTGAAGGCCACGCCCTGCCGCCGTCGCGCCGACGCGAAGTCCCGCTCGCCCGGATTGGAGGGAGGCGCGTCGGGCACGAGCCGGGCCTCCACCCGCACGCGCTGGCCAGCTTGCAGGTCCAGGCCCTCTCCCCGGCCGGAGAGGCTCGCGCGGAAGCGGGCGGGGACGTGGGGCCCTGGCGCCGGCCCGGCCCGGGCCACGGCGAGCCGCAGCCGGGTGGCGCCGTCGAACCGCTCCACCCGCTCCAACTCGCCTTCGAGCAGCGCGGCTCCGCCGTCCGCGAGTCCCGGGGGCACGTCGACCCGCGCCTCGAAACCGGAAAGCCCCGCGCCCGTCAGCGCCAGGGCGCCGAGCACCGCGAGATGGGCTCCTGGCCGTGGGCCAAGCGCCATTCCCATCAGCCCCAGGCAAAGCGCGCAGAGGAGAAATACCCCGGCGGCGCTCCCTGTTCCGGTTGCCCAGAGGGCGCCGAGCAAGAGGCTCAGCGCAGGAAAGAACAACGGACGCGCACCCAGGTCGCGCCACCCGAAACGAACCAACACCCACCCCCACCCACCGCCCAGTCCGTCTGGTAGCGCTCACACACCGAGCGACACCGCACACAAAATCGGACACCGTAGTGCGGCCCGCATCGGGTGGTCAAGGCGATTTCGTTGCCCGTGGATGTGGTTTGTGGTAGTAGTGGCGGGCTCGAAGGCCGGGGGCGAAGCTTTCTCCAAGGAGGCAGTTAGTGCAGACCAGCTTCAAGACTGGTGACAAGGCGGTTTATCCGGGCCAGGGCGTCGGTGAGGTCATGGGCATCGAGCACACCGAGGTCGCCGGGCAGCGCCAGTCGTTCTACGTGCTGCGCATCCTGGAGAACGGGATGCGGATCATGATCCCCATCAACAAGGTCGGTTCGGTCGGCCTGCGGGAGATCATCAGCGAGGAGGACGTCAAGCAGGTCTATTCCATCCTCCGGGAGAAGGACATCTCCGTCGACTCGACGACGTGGAACCGTCGATACCGCGAGTACATGGAGAAGATCAAGACGGGCTCCGTCTTCGAAATCGCCGAGGTGCTGCGCGACCTGTACCTGCTCAAGGGCGACAAGGACCTGTCGTTCGGCGAGCGCAAGATGCTCGACACGGCGCGCTCGCTGCTCATCAAGGAGCTGTCGCTGGCGAAGGACTGCTCCGAGGAAGAGGTCGAGTCCGACCTGAAGAAGATCTTCAACCTCGCCTGATTCGGTGGTTCGACGGGCAGGCCCACGTGGCCAGCCCGTCCGCATCCCGCGCCCCGGGTTCCCTCGCTGGAATCCGGGGCGTCGTGTTTCTGGAGGCCGGTGCCACCAGCCTTACGGCGTCGCGGGCGCCTGGGCATCGAGCAGGGTCAGCTGCGCGCGGGCCTCGGTGTTGGTGCTGTCGTATTGGAGGGCGGCGTTGAAGGCCTCGCGAGCGTCGTTGAAGCGGCGGGCGCGCGCGGCCTCCTGGCCCGTGTTGACGTAGAGGCCGGCCAGCTGACGGCGGAGCCCGGCTCCCTGGCGGCTCCAGCCTTGGGAAAGCTCCTGGTCCAGGCGCACGGCGACGCCGAGCGCGTCGAGCGCCCGGGGGCGGTCCTGCTTCGCCAGGGCGGTTCGCGCGGTGGCTTCGGCGGTCTGGAAGCGGGTGAGCTGCTGCACCAGGGGCGCGAGGTTCGCGCGGCGGGCCTGGGCCAGCGCGCCGGAGACGTCACCGGATTCGTAGCGGGAGAGGATGTCCGCGCGAAGGCGTTCATCTGGGGTGCCGGACGCCGCGGCGGCCACGGGCCCCCTGTGCATGGATCCAGAGGAGGCGTGGCCGGAACCCCGGGCCGCGTCCGAGCCGCCAGTCCCCGGCTTCGCGGAGCCCATGCCCCGTGCGATGTCCGAGGCGCTGGGGGACTCCTCGGCCACCGTGGACGCCGCGCGGGTGTGCTCGCCCCGTGCGATGTCCGAGGCGCTGGGGGACTCCTCGGCCACCATGGACGCCGAGCGGGTGTGCTCGCCCCGCACGATGTCCGAGGCGGCAGCAGAGCCCTCGCCCGTGTGCGGACCTCGAGTGGGGTGCGTGGCGCTCGGTGACGTGCTGCCGGCCTTCGAGGTCGCGGAGCTCCGCTGCATCCCCCGCGCAATGTCCGTGGCGCTGGGGGCGGAGTTCGCGGCCACGGGGCCCTCATGCAGGCGCTGGATGCCGTCCGACGCGCCCGGCGCCGCGCTGCCCTGAACGGTCCGACCGTCCTCCGGAGCGCCGGGGCCTGGCGCCTTCGCATCGGGGCCCCGTGCACCCTCCGCCGGTTCCGAGGCCTCCCGGGGCGCCCCGTCCTCGGTGGCGCGAACCTCCGTCGGCGGATCCGCGCGCGTGTCCTTCGTGGGCGTCGGGTCCGCGGGCGACGCGGCCGTCATCCGCATGGCCATGATGCTGATCAGCGCCGCCACCGCCGAGCCCACGACCGCCGCGGCCAGCGCCACGGCGACGCCACCCAACGGGCGCTTCGTCCTGCGCGGCAGGATGGGTTCCAGCGAGGTCGTGCTCACCGTCGGCCCGCCGCCCGCGCCGCGCACGCGCAAGGTCGCGTTGCCCAGGTTCAGCTCGTCGCCGGGCCGGATCTCCACCTCGCCCTTGATGCGGATGCGGTTGACGAAGGTGCCGTTCTGGCTGCCCAGGTCGCGCACCATGAACCCATTGCCCCTCCGGGTCAGCTGCGCATGGCGGCGGCTGATGGAGGCATGCTGGAGTCGCAGGTCCGACGTCGACGAGCGCCCCAACGTGATGGACCCCTGGCGCAGCGGCACGAGCTGCCCCGCGCCGGGGCCGCGCTCCACGTAGACGAACGCGGGCGTCATGCCGGGATCCGTATACTCCTTCGCCCAGTCGTACCGGGGGGACAGCTCCCGGTCGGACCTCGTCCGCTCGCCCGGCCCGCGCCGCTTCAGCTTCCGGGGGCCCGCCGGGTACTGCGGCACGCGCTGGGGACGCGGATCATCCGCCTGGAGGGGCGCCACCTCGTCGTCGTCGAACGGAAGCTCCTCCGCCGAATCATCCGAAGGCGCCTGCTGCCCGGGCGGACGGGGAGGGCGCGGCGGACGCTTGGGATTCGGCGGGGCCATGCGGGCCATTCTCCCAGGTTGCAAGGCCCCGAACAGGGCCCCACCGGCGTTTGCGCGGATGTCCGACGCTTCCAACGCCAAGTGCTGGCCTGTGTGCGACCCGGGATCCTAGAGTGTGCACCGCGCCGCGCAAGTCTCGCGCCCGCCTCGCACCCCAGGAGGACCCTCCACCGTGGCCCCCCCATCCATCCGGCTCTTCAACACGATGTCCATGCAGAAGGAGCCGCTGGAGCCGCTCGTGCCCGGCGAGGTGAAGGTCTACGTCTGTGGGCCCACGGTCTACAGCTACATCCATATCGGGAACGCACGCACCTTCACGTCGTTCGACGTGGTGGTCCGCTACCTGCGCTATCGCGGCTTCAAGGTGACGTACGTGCGCAACTACACGGACGTCGACGACAAGATCATCAAGGCCGCGCACGAGACGGGAGAGACGCCCGTGGCCCTCGCCTCGCGCTTCGTGGAGCTCTTCCGCGAGGACGCCCGCGCGCTGCACCTGCGCGAGCCGGACGTGTCCCCGCGCGTGAGCGAGACGATCCCCGAGATCATCGCCATCATCCAGACGCTCGTCGACAAGGGCTTCGCCTACGAGGCGAAGGGCGACGTGTACTTCGCCGTCAACAAGGACGACGACTACGCGAAGCTGTCCAAGCGCAACCTGGATGACCTGTGCCAGGGCGAGCGCGTGCAGCCCGGCGACCTCAAGCGCGAGCCCCTGGACTTCGCGCTGTGGAAGGCGGCGAAGCCCGGCGAGCCGTCATGGGACAGCCCCTGGGGCAAGGGGCGGCCGGGCTGGCACATCGAGTGCTCCGCGATGAGCGAGAAGTACCTGGGCCGCTCGTTCGACATCCACGGCGGGGCGCTGGACCTCATCTTCCCCCACCACGAGAACGAGATCGCCCAGAGCGAGTCCGCCACCGGCCAGACGATGGCGAAGTACTGGATGCACTGCGGCTTCCTGGACCTGGAAGGCGCGAAGATGTCCAAGTCGCTGGGCAACGTGGTGCGCCTGCGCGACGCGCTCGCCAAGGTGGACGCGGAGGCCCTGCGCTTCTTCTTCCTCTCCACGCACTACCGCCACCCGCTCAACTTCGGGGAGAAGTCGCTCCAGGACGCCGAGGGGCGCATGGAGTACTTCTACGAAACGCTGCGCAAGGTGGACGAGCGCGTGGCGGGCAAGGACTTCGGCAAGGGGCCGCTGCACGGCGACCCCGCCCGCTTCCTCACGGAGTTCGAGTCCGCCATGGACGACGACTTCAACACCGCGGGCGCGCTGGGCGCGCTGTCGGGTCAGTTCGGCCTGATGAACGAGCTCACCGACAAGCCGCCCGTGAAGGACAAGGCGCTGGTGGGCCGCACGCTCCAGGCGCTGCGCGAGCAGGTGCGGGAGATGTCCCGCGTCCTGGGCCTCTTCGAGGACGACCCGGGCGCGTGGCTGCTGCGCCGCCGCGACCGCGCGGTGCTCGAGCGCGGCATCGACGTGGCGGAGGTGGAGCGGCTGCTCGCCGAGCGGACCGCCGCGCGTGCCGCGAAGGACTTCGCCAAGGCCGACCAGGTGCGCGGAGCGCTCAAGACGCTCGGCGTGGACATCATGGACACGCCTGCCGGCACCTCCTGGAAGGTGGCGGCGCCCGCCGCCTGAAAACCCGCTGGGGGGCGCCCATGGGGCCGTGTTACGCACGGAAGCATGAGGCTCCTCCCGGCGCACCTCCCCGTCCTGTTCGTCGCCCTGTCCTCGGCCTCCGCCCTCGCGGCGGGCGCGCTCACCGTCACGCCGCAGGAGAAGGTGGCCGAACAGGCCATCACGCAGGACCTGCTCCGCGCGCACGTGCGGTTCCTGGCGAGCGACCTGCTGGAGGGCCGGGGCCCCGGCACGCGCGGCGACGCGCTGGCCCAGGAGTACATCGCCACGCAGTTCGAGGGCCTGGGCTTGAAGCCCGGCGCACCGGACGGCGGCTACCTTCAGCGCTTCGACCTGGTGGGCATCAACAGCCACCCGGGCGGGATGGCCTTCCAGGCGAAGGCGGGCCGCGTGGAGCTCAAGCCGCGCGAGGACTTCATCGCCGTGTCCGGCGTGCAGGCCCCCGAAGCGAAGCTGGACGCGTCCGAGCTGGTGTTCGTGGGCTACGGCATCGTCGCGCCGGAGTTCCAGTGGGACGACTTCAAGGGCGCGGACCTCCGGGGCAAGACGCTGGTCATCCTCAACAACGACCCCGAGGATGATCCGCGCCTCTTCGCTGGCAAGGCGCGCCTCTGGTACGGCCGCTGGGACTACAAATACGAGCAGGCGGCGAAGACGGGCGCGGCGGGCGCCATCATCATCCACACCACCCCCAGCGCGGGCTACCCGTGGCAGGTGGTGCGCACCTCGTGGACGGGCGAGCAGTTCGAGCTGCCCGCCGGAGACGCGCCCCGCCTCCAGGTGAAGGCGTGGACCACCGAGGACGCCACGAAGCAGGTGATGGCGCTGGCGGGCCAGGACCTGGACGCGCTGCGCGCCGCCGCGCAGAAGCGGGACTTCCGCCCCGTGCCCCTGGGCGTGACGCTGTCCCTGCGCCTCACCAACGAGGTGCGCCGCCGGCCCACCGCGAACGTGCTGGGCCTGCTGCCCGGCAGCGACCCCGCGCTGGCGAAGGAGGTGGTGCTCTACAGCGCGCACCATGATCACCTGGGCCAGAAGGACGAGGGCAAGCCGGGCGAGGACGTCATCTACAACGGCGCCCTGGACAACGCGGCGGGCGTGGCCGCGATGCTGTCGGTGGCCCGGGCCTTCACCGCGCTGCCCACGCCGCCGCGCCGCTCCATCCTCTTCGCCGCGGTGGCCGCGGAGGAGTACGGCCTGCTGGGCTCCGCGTACCTCGCCGGCCATCCGCCGGTGCCCCCGGGTCGCATCGCCGCCAACATCAACGTGGATGGCGGCAACGTGCTGGGCCGCACCCGCGACATCACCGTCATCGGTCTGGGCAAGTCCAGCCTGGACACCTTCGTCACCGCGATGGCCAGGACGCAGGGGCGCACGGTGAAGGCGGATCAGCTCTCCGACCGGGGCTTCTTCTACCGGTCGGATCAATTCAACTTCGCGCGGCAGGGCATCCCGGCCGCCTACTTTGGCAGCGGCATGGACTTCATCGGCCGGCCGGAGGGCTGGGGCCGCGAACAGCGCGGCCAGTGGGAGTCGAAGCACTACCACCAGCCCTCGGATGAGATCCGCCCGGAGTGGGACCTGTCCGGCGCCGTGGAGGACACCCGGCTGTTCTTCCTGGTGGGCGCCCAGGTCGCGAAGGCCCCCCAGATGCCCGTGTGGAACAAGGGGGACGAGTTCGAGGCCGCCCGCTTGAAGTCCCTGGAGGCGCTGAAGGGCGCGCCCGCGAAGTAGGGGGGCGCTCCGTCTTTTGCCAGACGGACATGCACGAAGGTTCAGTACACAGGCAGCGGGGATGTTAGATCTGTCCCCCATGCCGGAGTTCGAACTCGTCAGTGAGCACAAGCCAGAAGGCGACCAGCCGCGGGCCATCGGGGAGTTGACCGAGGGCTTGCTGCGGGGCGACCGCTACCAGACCCTCCTGGGCGTCACCGGGTCGGGGAAGACGTTCACCATGGCGAACCTCATCGCCAACGTGAAACGCCCGGCGCTGGTCATCGCGCACAACAAGACGCTGGCGGCGCAGCTGTACGGCGAGTTCAAGGGCCTCTTCCCGAACAACGCCGTCGAGTACTTCGTCTCGTACTACGACTACTACCAGCCCGAGGCCTACGTCCCGTCGACGGACACCTTCATCGAGAAGGACTCGTCCATCAACGACAACATCGAACGGATGCGCCACTCGGCCACGCACAGCCTGCGCACCCGCAGCGACGTCATCATCGTGGCCAGCGTGTCGTGCATCTACGGCCTGGGCGCCGCGCGCAGCTACGTGGACCTGGCCATCCGCGCCACCGTGGGCGAGGACATGGGCCGCGACGGCTTCATGCGCAAGCTGGTGGAAGCGCAGTACGAGCGCAACGACCTGGACTTCCACCGCGGCACCTTCCGCGCCCGGGGCGACACCGTGGAGGTGTTCCCCGCGTACGAGGAAGAGCGCGCCGTGCGCGTCAGCTTCTTTGGCGACGAGGTGGAGCGCATCACGGAGTTCGACCCGCTGCGCGGCCAGACGCTGGGCCAGCTGGAGAAGATCGTCATCTTCCCCGCCAGCCACTACGTCGCGGGCGCGGACGCGCGCCAGAACGCCATGCGCACCATCCGCGACGAGCTGGCCGAACAGCTCCAGCGATTCAAGGCGGAGGGCAAGCTCGTGGAGGCGCAGCGGCTGGAGCAGCGCACCCTGTTCGACCTGGAGATGATCGAACAGGTCGGCTACTGCAACGGCATCGAGAACTACTCGCGCCACTTCACCGGGCGCGCGCCGGGGGAGTCGGCCCCGTGCCTCATCGACTACTTCCCGCGCGACCTGCTGGTGCTCATCGACGAGAGCCACCAGACGGTGTCCCAGATTGGCGCCATGTACCGAGGCGACCGCGCGCGCAAGGAGACGCTGGTCAACTTCGGCTTCCGCATGCCCAGCGCGCTGGACAACCGGCCGCTGAAGTTCGGTGAGTTCGAGGAGATGGTCCCCCAGGCCGTCTTCGTCTCCGCGACCCCCGCGGAATACGAGCTCCAGAAGTCCAAGGGCGTGGTGGTGGAGCAGATCATCCGCCCCACCGGCCTCACCGACCCGGAGGTGGAGACGCGCCCCGCGGGCAACCAGGTGGACGACCTGCTGGAAGAGGTCCGCGTGCGCGTGTCGCGCAAGGAGCGCGTGCTGGTGACGACGCTCACCAAGCGGATGGCGGAGGACCTCACCGAGTACTACAGCGACGTGGGCGTGAAGGTGCGCTACCTGCACTCGGACATCGACGCCATCCAGCGCATGGCCATCATCCGCGACCTGCGCCGGGGCGAGTTCGACGTGCTCGTGGGCATCAACCTGCTGCGCGAAGGCCTGGACATCCCGGAAGTGTCGCTGGTCGCCATCCTGGACGCGGACAAGGAGGGCTTCCTCCGCAGCCACGTGTCGCTCATCCAGACCATTGGCCGCGCGGCGCGCAACGTGAACGGGCGCGTCATCATGTACTCGGATCAAACGACGGACTCCATGAAGCGCGCCATGGAGGAGACGACGCGCCGCCGCGACATCCAGCGCGCGTACAACGTGGAGCACGGCATCACGCCGCGCTCGGTGAAGAGCAACATCACGGACTTCAGCGAGAACATCCCGGACTACGACGCCGGCGCGGGCGCGCTGCCCATGGCGGCGGAAGGCGAGAACGACCTCCTGGAGCCCAAGGAGATCAAACGCCTCATCGCGGAGTTCAGCGCGGACATGCTCAAGGCCGCGGACGAGATGCAGTTCGAGAAGGCCGCGGAGTTCCGCGACCGCGTCCAGCTGCTCAAGGACATGGACCTGGGGCTCAAGCCCGCGTCGCGTTCGCTGCTGCGCGCGCCCCCCAAGGCGGTGGATCAGCCCGGCACCACCCCGAAGAAGGGGCGGGGACGGGGGCGGCCGTCGGGCGGCTCTTCTGGCGGGTCGTCGGGGGGGGCCTCGGGGCCCTCCGGACGTTCGCGGACGCGCAAGAGCTAGGAGCGAGGCCCCGCCATGGACATCCGGCTGCAGGAAAAGCTGGACGCGCTGCCCACCGAGCCCGGCGTGTACCTGATGAAGGACAAGCGCGGGCAGATCATCTACGTGGGCAAGGCCGTGAACCTGCGCAGCCGCGTGCGCAGCTACTTCAACCGCTCCGGCGACACCCGCGTCTTCGTGTCCCTCCTGGACACGATGCTGGGCGACCTGGAGACGGTGCTCGTCCACAACGAGAAGGAGGCCCTCCTCCTCGAGAACGAGCTCATCAAGAAGCACAAGCCGCGCTTCAACGTCCTCTTGAAGGACGACAAGCAGTTCATCTCCCTGCGCCTGGACCGCACCCAGCCGTTCCCCCGGCTGGAGGTGGTGCGCAAGTACGAGAAGGACGGCGCGCGCTACTTCGGCCCCTACTCCAGCGCGGGCGCCATCCGCGAAACGCTGCGCCTCATCAACCGCTTCTTCCAGCTGCGCACCTGCACGGACCACGTGCTGGCCAACCGCAAGCGGCCGTGCCTGCTCCATCAGATTGGCCGGTGCCCGGCCCCGTGCGTCTACCCGGTGCCCCCGGAGGACTACCGCAAGAGCGTGGACGAGGTGGCCATGTTCCTGGAGGGCAAGGCCGGAGAGCTGATTGAAGGCCTGCGCCTGCGCATGAAGCGCGCCGCGGTGGAGCTGAAGTTCGAGGAGGCCGCGCGGGTGCGCGACCAGCTGCTCGCCATCGAGCGCAGCCTGGAGCGCCAGAAGGTGGCCACCAGCGACTTCAAGGACCAGGACGTGTTCGCCTTCCACCGCGAGGGCGACCGCATCCTCTTCTACGTCCTGCACGTGCGGCAGGGCCGGCTCAACGGCGGCCAGGCCTTCCCCTTCGGCAGCCAGGAGTTCCCGGATGACGAACTGCTCGCCTCGTTCGTGAACCTCTACTACGACCAGGGCGGCTTCGTGCCGGAGGAGGTGCTCCTGCCCCTGGAGCCCGGCGACGGCACCGAAGGCCTGGAGGCCCTGCTCACCGAGCGCAAGGGCGAGCGCGCGCGCGTCTTCGTCCCCAAGCGCGGGGAGAAGCATGAACTGGTGAACATGGCGCTGAAGAACGCGGAGCAGGCGTTCGTGGAGAGGAAGCGCACCAAGGACGAGACGGACACGGTGCTGTCACGCCTCCAGTCCAAGCTGGGCCTGCGCAACTTCCCGCGCCGGATGGAGTGCTTCGACATCTCCCACTTCCAAAGCTCCTCCATCGTCGCGTCGCAGGTGGCCGTGACGGACGGGGAGACGGACAAGTCGCGCTACCGCAAGTACAAGATCAAATCCGTGGAGAAGCAGGACGACTTCGCCAGCATGTACGAGGTCATCACCCGCCGGCTCAAGCGCGGCGTGGAGGACGGGGACCTGCCGGACCTGCTGGTCATCGACGGTGGCAAGGGGCAGCTCGCCAGCGCGCACGCGGCCATGAAGGACCTGG
The DNA here is from genome assembly GCF_007352635.1 of Corallococcus sp. Z5C101001. NCBI lineage: Bacteria > Pseudomonadati > Myxococcota > Myxococcia > Myxococcales > Myxococcaceae > Corallococcus > Corallococcus sp. Z5C101001. Next base: position 1,075,731 of record NZ_VKLU01000005.1, on the reverse strand, counting down.
GCGTGGAGGGGGTGGACGTGGTGGGCCTCGCCAAGAGCCGCGATCAGGACGTGTTCGACCGGGACGCCGAGAGCGCGAAGAGCCCCGAGCGCGTCTTCGTGCTGGGGCGCAAGGACCCCATCATCCTGCCGCAGAACTCGGCGGAAATGTTCATGCTCACGCGCATGCGCGACGAAGCGCACCGGTTCGCCATCACCTTCCAGGGCAAGTCCATGCGAAAGAGCGCCATGCGGTCGGCGCTGGAGGACATTCCCGGCGTGGGCGAAGGGCGGCGGAAGATGTTGCTGCGCCACTTCGGTTCTCTCAAGCGGGTGGGGGACGCCAGCATCGAGGAGCTGGCGGAGGTCGTGGGCCCGGCGATGGCCGAGCGCGTCCACGCGGGCCTGCACGGCGACCCCGAGGAAGACAGCGAGGACCCGGTGCGTGAGGCGTCCCTGGATGATGCTTCCGAACCCGCGCATGAAAAAGCGGATGGAGGGTCGCCACCGGGTACGGCATGATTAAGTTCCGGTTCGGACGCCGGGGGGGCTGGCCGCTGGAACCCGCGACGTTCCTAGGGTTTTTCATTGCGACCATGCTCGGCGCTGATTTATAGCGGCTGAAGATCCGAGCACGTTTGAAGAGGACGAGGGACCGACATGAGGCTGTATCCGAAGGTGATCCCGATCATCTCGCGCGAGGCCATTCAGCAGCTCATGCAGGACGGGGACATCGAGGTGGAGCCGATGCGCGTGGCCGACGCCGAGATGGACCTGTCCGCCATCATGCGCGAGTACCTCGCCAACGAAGAGCGTGTGAACCAGGCGACGCGGGAGGCCCTGGAGCGTCGAGGATATGACTACTCCAAGTTCAACCAGGTGAAGCGCGAGATGGCGGACGTGCGCGGCTTCAAGATGGGGGACGAGGGCATCGAGTACGTCATCAACCAGATGATCGAGTTCCTCCTCATCAGCCGGAACGTCGAGGAGGTCTACTCCCCGGACAACGTGCTGCGTCAGAAGATGTTCCAGGGCATGAAGAAGCACCTGGACGTGGACGACGAGATCGACCGGGAGGCCCGCTCGAGGCTGAAGCACCTGCAGGAAGGCACGAGCGCCTTCGACATCGAGTACAACAAGACCGTCGAGCAGATCCGCCGCGCTCGCGGCCTGATTTAGTCCGGGGCGTGCCACGGCCCGCTCCGCTGCCTACCTTCAAGTTCAAGGGAGGCAGCGTCGATGGCGGGTCCAATCACGAGCATCTTGCTGTCCGGTGTGCTGGCGGCGTCGCCAGGGGGCGACGGGGTCGCGTTCGAGGGCCGGAAGGCCAGCGCGAGGACCGAGCAGACGGACGGCTACTTCTTCGAAGGTCTTCTCCCGTTCAGTGACCTGACGGAGCGCGGTTCGGGGCAGGCGTCGCTCTCCGTGGAGGATCGCGTCGGAGTCCCGAACGCGACCTTCGGTGACAAGGCGCGGCTCACCGCGAGCCTGCGTGTCGGGGGCTCGGACTACCGGGTGGAGCTGACCCAGGTGGGCTTTCCCCCCATCCAGGCGATGTCGCGAGCGCCCGCCGGGCCGCTCCCCGGGCCGCCTCCGCACCTCATCGAAGGCGGCGTGATGATGGGCACGCCCATCTACGGCGAGACGGGCATCGGGTGGCGCGCGACGACGCGTGCGCACGCGGCGATGGCCGTGTGGGGCATTGGCAGCGTGTGGCGCAACGGGGCGCTGCTGACGGACTCTGCGCTGGTGCATGCGGCGGCGCTGGATGCGGGCACCTTCGCGGACGACGACACCGCGAGGCTGTTGCGCGAAGCTCGGCCGGGCGACACGGAGCTGATGGTGGTGGTGTGGAATCTGCCGCCGCAGGCCGAGCCGCGGGGTTACCTCCAGTTCCTCTACGACAACGTGTCCATCGAGGTGGACGGGGTCACGCTGCCCTCCGTGGCGGTGATCCCGACGACGGGGGAGTTGCCCCTTTCGCTCGTGGGGCTCACGCCGGTGGCCCCGACGGCGTTCCCCGCGGCGGTGGCACCGATGTCACCACCGCGCTTCGCTCCGGCCACCGAGGGCAAGGGAGGCAGTGGGACGGTGGGCACGGTGACGTCCGAACCGACCCTGGGGCCGACGACGGGGACGGTGGAGACGCCGCCAGTCGCGCCGCCCTCGCTGCCCGCGCCCGCGCCCGCGACGTTCAGCGGTTCGTTCTCCGCCGCGGCGCCGTCCAACCCGCCTGCGATTGTTTCGGGGGTGGAGCCGGGCTCCACCGCCACGGTGGGGCCGGGGACCTTCGCCACGCCTCCCACGGTGGCGGGCGTGTCCGTGGGCGGTTTCACGACGCCGCAGGTGTCCGCGCCGGACTTCAATACCTTCCTGGGCACGGGTCAGGTGAGCCCGGGCATCATCTCCACGGTGCCGCCGCTGTCGCAGTCGTCGACCACGCCGCCGCCGCCCATCCTGGGGACTCCGGCGCCGCTCAACACGGGCACACCACCGCCGCTCCTGGGGACGCCCACGCCCTTGAACGCGGCGCCCAGCACGCCGTTGCCCTCCACGCCGGCCCCGGCCAACGCCGCGCCGGCCACGGGAGCCGCCGCGGCCCCAGCGCCCATCGGTGGCCCGGCGGCCCCCGTCCCCTGACGGGGATGAGGGGAGGACCGGACGCCACGGTCCTCCTCCGCGCCCCAACGTCGGGCCGGAGCCGCGGTTCTCCTCCGCGCTCCAACGCCGGGGCGGAGCCACGGTCCTCCTCCGCTTCCCAACGTCGGGCCGGAGCCAGGGGCCCCCTCCGCGCCCCAACGCCGGGGCGGAGCCACGGTCCTCCTCCGCGCCCCAACGCCGGGGCGGAGCCACGGTCCTCCTCCGCGCTCCAACGCCGGGGCGGAGCCACGGTCCTCCTCCGCGCCCCAACGTCGGGGTGGAGCCACGGTCCTCCTCCGCGCCCCAACGTCGGGGTGGAGCCACGGTCCTCCTCCGCGCCCCAACGCCGGGACGGAGCCACGGTCCTCCTCCGCGCCCCAACGTCGGAGCGGAGCCACTGTCCTCCTCCGCGCCCGACGCAGAGAGATGACGTCACGGTCCTCCTCCGCGCCCACCGCAGACCGCGCCGCAAGCAGTTGACGGCGCCGCCAGGGCTCAATCGCGCGCCTCGGAATGCCAGGGCGCCGGTCTGGAGTGTCAGGCCGCCGGGGCCCGCGACCCCCATCGACCCACTTGCTCCTGTATCGGGAGCCCTGATTCCAGCCAGGGGACGAAACGCAGCCACCTGTCCACAGGGGGTCACCCACACGGAGCCGAAGCTGCCATCGCGGCACGTGCCGAAGCGGACCGCGGGGCGTGCCTGAATGTCGAGCCCGGCGAGCTCCGGTCCCGGGACCTCCTCGCACCCGTGGGCAGGGCTTGGAAAATTGACCGGACGCTACGGGCCTGTAGCTTCCTGAGCATGCCCTCTCCCGTCGCAGCCCTCGCCACCCCCGCGATGTTGCGCCGCACCGACCCCGTTCGCGGGGCGGTGGAGCGCCTGGCCCACGCGCTGCCCGCTCGCGCGGACACGAGCGTCCTCTTGGACTTCGTGGAGGATGACCTCCGCGAGGGCCTGGATGCCCTGGGCGACGTGCAGGCCCACTTCCATGACCTGCTCCTGGCCCTCCAGCGCGACACGCTCACGCCGGTCACCCTGTTGAACGCGGGCGAGGACCTGCACGTGCTCCAGCGCCTGGAGGACCTGCACGAGGTGGTGACCCACCTGCGCCGCCGCATGTCCCAGGCCGCCGGGATGCTCCGCGACGGTTCGGTCGCCCGCTAGAGCGACTGGAGGAAGCGCACCAGCGCGGCCCGGTCGCTGGCGGAAAGGCTGCGGAACCCCTCCCGCGCCCGCTCCGCTTCGCCGCCGTGCCACAGCACCGCCTCTTCCAGCGTCCGGGCCCGCCCGTCGTGCAGGTAGCTCGAATACGGAAGGATGGTCTGCGTCAGCCCCAGGCCCCAGAGAGGCGCCGTGCGCCACTCGTTGCCGGTGGCATCCCCATCCGGCCGCCCGTCCGCCAGACCCGCGCCCATGTCGTGCAGCAGCAGGTCCGTGTACGGATGGATGCGCTGGTGCGACAGCTCCGCCACCGGGTGCTCACCCGTCTCCAGCGTGTCGCGGTGGCACGCCACGCAGCCCAGGTCCTTGAACTTCGCCTCACCGCGCTTCACCGCGGCGTCGTCCATCGCCGTGCGCGCCGGCACCCCGAGCGACTGCGCGTAGAACACGGCCGCGTCCAGCGTGCGCAGGGGCAGCTCGAAGGTGCCGTCGGCTTCCGGGAAGAGGGGCGATGAAATCCCCATGTCGTTGAAGTACGCCTCCGCGGACTGCTGCCGCAGGTTGGGGCTGTTCGCCTTCCACCCGAAGCGGCCCGGCACCAGCGCGCGCGCCTGGACGTCCCACACGGTGTTCAGCCGCCCGGACACCCCGTCGCTGTTCGCGTCCGTGGGGTCCGCGAGCGCCTGGAGCGTGGCCACGTCCACCGCTTCCAGCAGCCCCAGCCCGACGACAGGAGGCGGCAGGCGCAGCGACGTCCGCATGTTCGAGGGCGGCGCGGAGCCGTCCGGCATCACGATGGTGATGCGCGGCGAGCGCAGCCCGTACGCCGTCCCATCCGCGTACGTCCCCTCGCGCTCCTCCCAGGCGAGCGTCACGCTGGCCTCTGGCGAGGCGCCGTAGACGGCCTGGTCTTGAATCTGGAGGCCCAACCCCGGCACGGGCACCGCGCCGTTGGGGTGGTCCGGCGTGCCGTCCGGGAGGCTCACGCGCACCAGCAGCTGCGTGCGCTGCGGGCCTCCGCCCATCACCGGCATGCCCCGCCCGTTGCGCAGGTGGCAGCCGTTGCACGAGGTGTTGTTGTACGCCGGCCCCAGCCCCGGGTTCACCGGGGCCGGGCCGGGCACGAAGACGGCGGCGAAGGCGGCGTCGCCCTCGCGGTGCAGCGCTTCGTGCTCCAGGCTGAGGTTGGGGGCGGCCTGCGCGAACGCCCGCGACGTGCGATCGTTGATGGTGGTGTCGCCCCCCGCGCGCGGCGGTGCCTCCGGAGCTTCGGTGTCCTTGCCGCCGCAGCCCGCGAGCCACAGCAGCGCCCCGAGTCCGAATACCCGTCGCATCGCGTTCCCCTGCTTCAACATCAGTTCAGGATGACAGCCTTCACGTTCACCTGGAAGGTGTCGTGCAGCTTCCGGATGGCGGCCTGCGCCCCCTCGATTTTATCCGCGGAGGCCGGGTCCTTGATGGACACCGGGAACGGCTCCGGCACCTTGCCCAGCGCCGCGATGGCCGCCGCGATCTCCGCCTTCACGCGCGTGTCCAGCGCCGCGTCGCGCTCCTTCACCACGTCCGACATCGACAGGCCCTTGGCCTCGCTCTCCGGGCGGTGGCCCAGGTAGACGTTCTCCACGCTGCGGATGTTGTTGGTGAAGTCAGACAGCGAGTTGAGCGCGAACTGGCTCTCCACCAGGTTGGGGTCCTTCGCGTCGTACGGGTCGGCGATCTTCCCGTTCGCCACCTCGTCGAGGATGGTCAGCACGCCGCCCAGCATCTCCTGCGCGCCCGACTCCACGGTGGGGTACACGGTGTTGCCCGCCTCGCCCGCCTTGGCCAGCGTGTCGCGGTAGGGGGACTGCCCGTTCACGCCCGTCGTCCAGGACGACGCCAGGTTGCCCGACACCGTCTTCAGCTCCGCGGTGAGCGCGAGCAGGTACTCGAACTGGCGCGCGTTGAAGTCCGCCGGCTTCTTCGCCTGGCCCTCGCCGAAGAGCAGGTACTCCGTCGTGTGGTAGCCCTTCTGCGTCTCCTGCAGGCCGCTCACGTACTGCTGCGTCAGCTTGTCGCTGTTGCCCAGCACCGCGTCCAGGTCCGTGCGGTTCACCGGCCAGCTGTCCATGGCCGGGTCCCACCCGTAGCTGTCCACCGGCCCGAAGAGGAACGCCTCGCTCTGCTCCCACGGCACGCGCGCGGCGAACCACGCGTCCTGCGCCGCCTTCAGCGTCGTCGCGCTGGGCGCGTTCTTCAGCGCCTGCGCCGCCGCGTCCAGCTCCACCATGCGCGTCGCCAGCAGGTTGTAGGTGGGGACCACCACCGCGTCCGCGAAGTTGACGACGAGCTGCTGATCCAACGAATCCAGGTTGGTGTTGCCACCGTCATCGTTGCTGCAGGCGCCCGTCAGCAGCGCGCCACCCACCAGCAGGGAGAGTTTGAGGGAACGGGAGAACATGGGATGCCTTGTGACCTTTCTTGCAACTGCGTTTCAGACAGTCGGGAGTGACGAATCAGTAGACGAAGCCCGTCGACATCCGGAGCGTGTTCTCCGGGCGGAAGGCCGAGCTGCCCATGCGCCGGTGTCCGAAATCCAGCTTGAGGACGGCGAGCCCCGCGAGCGTGTAGCTGGCGCCCACCGTGTAGACGGTGCGCTCGAAGCGAGGGTTGTCGAAGAGGTCCGCGCGGGGCTTGAACTGGGAGTCCATGAAGTCCACGCGGACGTACGGCTCCAGCCGGTGGTTCCCGTTGAGTCCCAGCGAGGGCGCGATGTCGTAGCCCAGCTCGCCCCAGGCGGAGAGCGCGTTGTCGGACACCGGCGTGCGCAGCACGTTGAGCAGGTTGGACAGGCGCGCGTTGCGCGCGGACACCGCCGCGGCGTTGCCCAGGTGGCCGTACATCACCATCGCGTGCGCCCGCCAGCGGCCCCGCTTCACCGACAGGTGCGCGTCCGCGATGAACAGCGGCGCGTTCACGTACCCGCACGGCGCCACCACGTTGGGGTTCGCGTCATCACACTGCTTGAGCAGGTCCGGCTTCGGCCGGTTGCGCGTGGTGCCGCCGTAGTAGGCGGACACGCCGAAGGTGAACCCCTCGAAGCGCCGCACGTCCGCGCGCAGCACCGCCGCCAGGTCGGAGGCGCGCACCAACTCGAAGCGCTTCTGCAGGCCCGTGGCCACCCACGTCTGCGAATTGAACCCCGTGGAGTCCAGCCCGTTCACCACCTGCCCGGTGAGCCGCACACCCCAGGGGATGTCCCACCGCACCTGCATCCCCATGTCGTTCCACGTGTTGGGGATGATCCGCGTCTCCGCCTCGGAGCGGGTGGTGCCCAGGTAGTCCGTGGGGCGGTAGTCCGAGAAGAGCGTGCCCACCGCGACGTAGAAGCGGCCCACCGACACCTCCACCTGTCGGCCCAGCTTCTTCGTCAGGTACAGCTCCTCCACCATCGCTTCGCCGGCCTTCTCCACGTCGGTGTCGAACTCGCCGAACTCCTCGTACTCGAGCTCCATCGCCGCGCCGGTGCCGCCGTGTTCGAACTCCACCTCGAACTCGGCCTCGAGGCCGTACTCCGGGAGCCCCGCCTCCAGCTCCAGCGACAGGCGCGTCGTGTCGAACGCCAGCCGCGAGTCCTTCTGGGACCCGTTCGCCCGGTTCTGGTTCTCCCCGTAGTTGAAGTACGCGAACTGGAGGTCCGCGTAGGCATTGATGTCCAGGTCGAGCTTCGGCTTGCTGCCCACCGTGAGGACGGTGTCCGTCTTCTCGTCCTCCCCGACTCGGCCGTCATCGAGGAAGCGCGTCCGGCGTCCGCGATTCTCGTCGGCCCTTCGCGGGGCCTCCGCGCGGGCCACCAGCGGCAGCAGGAACAGGGGGGCACACAGCAACGTCAGGAGAGGACTCAGGAGTTGGGGACGCATCGAGCGGCGCGCACCCTACGCCCGGGGTTTTGACTTTGCAAACCACTCTCATTTGGATGGCAAGGAAAAGCCCGCGCTCCCGGAGGAGGCGGGCTGGGGGGTGGGGCTTCAACCCCGCGTCACCACTTGAGATCTTCCTTGCCCTGGCTCTCCAGGGGTTTTTCTCCGGGGCGTTTCACACCGGAGAGGGTGAGGCGCACCGCGCCCAGATCGATGGCGCCCACGGCGGCCAGGGGCAGGCGGCGGTCGTCGTCGGTGATCCACACGTGCACGTCGCGCGTCTGCGACGGCCGGTCCAGGCGCACGGCGGTGCCGGCCAGGTGCCACGCGTCGAACTCGCCCAGGGGCAGGGACACGTGCTCGCGCTCCACCACGGTGGCCGTCATCCGCCACATGCGGCGGATGCCGTACACGTCGAAGCACACGGGCAGGTCCTTCTTCAGGGGGAGCTGGCGGATGAGGTAGATGGCGCCGGCGACGTCCAGGCCGTCCTTGTCGAACGTGTAGTCGTAGTGGCCGCGGGGCTTGTCGCTGACCTGGTAGTCCACCTTGACGCTCTTGTCCTGCGCGCCGAAGACGACGTCCACCTTGCGGCGCTGCTCGTTCTCCACCGCCTCCTCGGCGTAGCGCGACGGGCGCAGCGTCTTGGGGTGCAGGTAGCTGGTCGCGCTGCCGCGCACCCGGCGCACCTTGGAGAAGAGCGTGTTGGTCTGCGCCTCCACCAGCACCGGCAGCGTGCCGCTCACGGGCCGCTGCACGCGCATGGTGAGCTTGCCCGCCTTGGCGCCCATGGCGTCCAGGTCGAACTCGAGCAGCTCTCCAGGCTTGAAGGCCAGCGGCGTGCGCAGCGCGGGCAGGCCCCGCTCACAGGGCTGCACCGCGACGACGGGCTCGTTGGCGGACGCGGCCGACGCCGCGTCCCCGGTGTTCGACTCCGGGTTGGAGGAGCTCCCCGCGTCGGGGTTGGCCTCCACGGCGCCCGCGCCTGGGCGCAGGGCGGAGGGGAGGGTGAAGGGCTGGGCCTGCTGGGCCTGACCCGGGGTGGCGCTGACGGCGCTGAACGCGAGACAGGCCGCGACGAGGGTGCGCATGGAGCTCATTCTGCTTCCTCCCAGGGGGGAGTGACTACGGGGTACCCCCGGAAGTCCGACGTCCGGAGCGCTTCGCTTGTTCAGCCGACCATCGCTTCACGATGCGCTCGGTCACCTCCTGGCGCACGGCTTCCCACTCCGCTGGGTCCCGGGTGATTTCATAGCCGGACCGGGCCAGCCGCTTCGCCGCGGACCGCGCGAAACCGCTGTCCCCCAGCGCCGCCAGCAGGTGCAGGTATTCGTAGTCCTCCAGGCCGTCGCGGATCTGTTTGAGCCGCAGCGTCACCACCGGCTGGTGCTCCACGCCGCCCAGCTTCGCGGGAGTGCCCGGGTAGAAGAGCGTGCCGTCCCCGTTGCCGCCGAACTCGAAGACGTCCGTCCAGACATCCTTCTTCGTGTTGTAGGCGAAGACGGTGTCGTAATAGAGCTCGCCGTCCACGCCGCTGGAGTAGGCCAGCACGCCCATGGCCCGGTTGAGCGGGGCGGGGTGGTCCACCATGTATGAGGCCCAGCCGCTGTACGCGGTGTCCTGCGCCTTGTCCTCGGGGGGGCCGCCCGTGCAGCCATGCGAGTTGCAGCTCTGGTACCACCACACCTTCGTGCGCGGGGCCAGGCGTGAGCGCACGGTCGCGGTGTTCGCCACCGTCCGGCACGTCTGCGGGCCCGGTCGCGGGTAGAAGCAGTTGAGCGTGGGCGCGAGGATGTCCGCCGAACCCTGGAGCGCCGCGTCCAGCGGCGTGGTGACGAGCACGGGGATGTGGGCCTCCGCTTCGCGCACGCGCTTGGACTGTGCCCTCACGAGCGGCACGTCCTCGGGCTTGGGCTCGTCCTTGGCGTAGAAGAAGAGCTGCGCCTTCCAGCCCTTGTCCTCGAAGTGCTGCTGGAAGGCGCGGTAGTACGCGGACTTCTCCGCGTCCGTGAGGGCCTTCTTGTTGTCGCGCACGTCGCTCGTCGTGAAGCGCGCGCCGGAGGGCAGCAGGCTGCCATCCAGGAAGGGCGCCATCTCCGCGTCGTACGCCTTCCAGTCCAGCACCGCGCGGCCGTCCTGGAACTTCACCGGAGGCGGGTCCATGCCCATGCCGTGCGCGCTCACGCGGTGCTCCAGCAAGGCCTTGCCGTACGCGCGCAGCAGCGCCTTCGCCTCCGGTGAGTCGGCGGCGATGCCGTGCCCCTTCGCGATGCTGTAGAGAGAGATGCCGAAGCTGTTGGGCAGCGAGGACGTCGCCGGAATCTCGAACGGCTGCACCTCCACGGTGAAGGGCACCGCCGGCAGCTCCTTGCCGTCCGCCTTCGCGCTCAGGCTGCCGCGGTAGGTGCCGGCGGCCTGGTTCCGGGGAACGCACACCTCCACGTAGAGGACGGTGGGGAGCTTGGGATTGGCGGGCGCGGACAGGGGCACGAGCGCGTCGGGCCAGGGGCCCTTCTGGCCCTCGCCGTTGGACGGCGTCTTCACGTCCAGGTAGGCCTCCCGCCACGCGTCCACGGTGAGCGGCCTGCCCGGCCCCTTGAGGACCCGGGGCTCCAGCGTCACCCGCGTCACGCCGTGCGGAAGCACCAGCTGCGTGCCCTCGCACTCGCCCTTCGCCGCGCTGAGGTGGGCCTCCTTCGCGCCCTTCGGCGTCGCGTCCGGCCGCACCTTCACCAACGGAGACACCACCTGCACACCACCCGGCGCGGCGGAAAGCACCGCCGCCACTGCCCATGCCCATCCCACGCCCATGCCCCCTGCCTTCCCTGATGGGAGGACGACGCTTCAGTCGTCCGTGTTGTCCGCCCGGGCCACCGTCACCACGCGGCCCGGCTTGTAGTCCGTCAGCTCCGCCACCACCGTGCCCAGCGCGAGGTCCGCTTCGATGCGAACCGGGACGTGGTGCTTGTCCGCGCTGAGGTACGCGACCATGTCGCGGTTGGAGGCCAGGCTGCCCTCGAATTCAGTGTGAACGCGCACGCGGAACGTGTCGCGCGCGCCCGCAGGAGTGGTCAGCGTCTCCCGGCCCTCCACGGTGGCGCGCATGGTGAACTGCTTGCTGCCGGTGAACACCGGGTACGCATAGCTGCGGCCCACCACCAGCTCCTGTCCGCGCAGCATGAACGTCGCGCCCGCGACATCGAGCGTGCCCTCGGGGAGCGCGTGGTCCGACTCGCGCGGCGCGTCGCTCTCCTTCTGCTTGATGACCTTGGCGCTCCGGCCGTCCGCCGTGAGCTGGATGCGCTGGCGGCGGCGCTTGCGGTTCTCCTCCGAATGCAGGTCGCTGCCCGTCACCCGCTGGGCGCCCGCGTCCCAGTACGTCACGAAGCGGCTCTTGATGGGGTAGACGCCGACCATGTCGTCGGACTTCGCCAGCGACACGATGGGCCACACGCTCTGACCCCACTGCATCATGGGCGCGCCCACGGTCACCGTCGCGGTGCCCGCCGTCAGCCCCAGGTAGCGCACCCGGTACTGGGCCTGCTCACCCGGGGCGAAGGCCGCGCCGGAGGGCTCCTGGGCATGCGCCAGGGCGGACCCCATGAGTCCCACCATCGCCGCCGTGAACCCCCACCTGGACAGACTGCGCATCGGGTGTGCTCCCTTGGCTGCAAGTTAGGTGGCCGGTCCGCCCAATCCAACCGCGCTGCGCAACCGCCCCCACCACCGGACATTTCCGGGACGGACCGCCGGGCACCGGCATTCAAAGTCGTACGGCCGCCGGCCCTCCAGGCGCGTCCGTGCTCCGCCGCGCGGGACAGGCACGCAGGGGTACCCGGGAGCACCCTCCGCTGACAAATGGAGGACAGTCGGCCGCGCCCGCCCGCATGCCCTGCCAGGGCACACCCGGGCGCCTCTCCGGTGCTAGCGTCGCGTCCATGTCCAACGACTTCCAATTCGACGACGACGACTTCGCGAAGGATGCCGGCGCGGCGAGCGGCACCCGCGTGTTCAAGGAGTTCGACTGCCCCGGGTGCAACGCCAACAACCCCGTGGATGACACGTTCACCGACGGGGACGAGCTGCGCTGCAACTACTGTGGTTGCGAGTACCGGGTCAGCGTCAACCAGGAGGGGCGGATCCGATTCCGGGAGCTGTGAGCCCCCGGCGGATTGCCGTTCACGCGCGATCGCCGAAGATGGCGGTCCCCACGCGCACGACGGTGGCACCCTCCAGGATGGCCTGCTCGAAGTCGTGCGTGGTGCCCATGGAGAGCGCGCTCAGCGCGTGCGTCCGGGCAAGCTCACGCAGGCGGGCGAAGCCCTCGCGCATCCTCGCCACGTCATCCGTCGGCGGTGGCAGCGCCATCAGGCCCACCAGCTGGAGGTTCGGCAGCGCGCGCACCTGGGCGAGGAATCCGGGCAGCGCCTCCGGCGCGAGGCCGTGCTTGGTGTCCTCGCCGCCCAGGTTCAGCTCCACGTAGCAGGGCAGGGGGGCCATCCCCGCGCGCCGCTTCGACAGCTCGGTGGCGACGTCCAGCCGCTCCAGCGCGTGGAAGGCGTGCGCGACGCGGGCCACGTACTTCACCTTGTTCGTCTGCAGAGCGCCAATGGCGTGCCAGCGCAGGCCGTCCAGGTCCGCCAGCTCCACGGCCTTGTCGCGCAGCTCCTGGGCGTAGTTCTCCCCGAAGTCGCGCTGCCCCGCGGCGTACGCCTCGCGGATGAGCGCCGCGGGCTTGAGCTTGGACACCGCCACCAGCGTCACCGACGACTCCGGCCGCCCCGCGCTCGCGCAGGCCTTCGCCACGCGCTCACGCACCCGCGCCAGCTGGTCCGCCACGGAGGGGTTCACCGCGTGCCCCCGCTCCAGGGCAGCGGCATCCCCACCTGGGCGAGCAGGGCCAGCGTCTCGGCCAGCGGCAGGCCCACCACGTTCGAGGGACTGCCGTCGATGCCCGCCACCAGGAAGCCGCCCTTGCCCTGGATGGCGTAGGCGCCCGCCTTGTCCAGGGGCTCGCCGGTGTCCGCGTACCAGGCGATCTCCTCCGGGGAGAGCGCGCGGAACGTCACCTGCGTGCGCACGACCTGGGAGGCCTGGGCCCGGCCCGCGACCGCGATGCCGGTGAAGACCTCGTGCGCCTGTCCGGACAGCAGGGCGAGCATCCTTCGCGCCTCGGCCGCGTCCTGGGGCTTGCCCAGCAGCTCCGACCCCAGGGCCACCGTGGTGTCCGCGGCCAGCACCCAGGCGTCCGGGTGTCGGGTGGCCACCGTGCGGGCCTTCTCCACGGCCAGTCGGTGGACGTAGTTCCGCGCAATTTCTCCGGCGAACGGCGTTTCATCGATATCCGCGGCCGCCACGGTGAAACGCAGGCCCAGTTGGGCCAATAAATCCTTGCGCCGGGGCGAGGCGGAGGCGAGAACGAAGTGAGCGGTTGGATCCATGGGCGAGTGCGGGTTTGACGCGCTCGCGGGCCTTAGCAGACTTGCGCTCCAGAGGGCACCTCGATGAACCCCGCGGACCTCCTGTCGGCCATGAAGCGGACAGTGGAGCAGCTGGCCGCCTACAACGAGATGGCCAAGGCGCTGACCTCCACGCTGGAGCTGCGCGAAGTGCTCGCGCTCGTGATGCAGAAGGTCAGCGCGCTGCTCAAGCCGCGCAACTGGTCGCTCATCCTGCAGGATGAGCGCAGCGGAAAGCTCTACTTCGAGATCGCCGTGGGCGAGGGCGCCGAGGCGCTCAAGGCCCTCCAGCTCAACCCGGGGGAGGGCATCGCCGGGGCGGTGTTCGCCTCCGGCACCGCGCGGCTCGTCCACGACGTGGGCGGCGACCCCAGCTTCGCGCCCCGCTTCGACGAGGCCTCCGCCTTCCACACCCGCTCACTGCTCGCCGTCCCCCTGGTGGCGCGCGAGCGCGTCCTGGGGGTGATTGAGCTGGTCAACGGCCCCACCGAGCCCACCTTCACGCCCGAGGACCTCACCACCCTCACGGCCATCGCGGACTACGCGGCCATCGCCATCGAGAACGCGCGCAACTTCCGCCGCGTGCAGGAGCTCACCATCACCGACGAGCACACCGGCTGCTTCAACGCGCGGCACCTGCGCGCGCAGCTGGAGCAGGAGGTGAAGCGCTCGGCGCGCTTCCGGCACCCGCTGTCGCTCGTGTTCCTGGACCTGGACCACTTCAAGTCCATCAACGACCGGCACGGGCACCTGGTGGGCAGCGCGACGCTCAAGGAGGTGGGCGACCTGCTCATCAGCCTGGGGCGCCACAACCTGGACGCCGTCTTCCGCTACGGCGGCGACGAGTTCGCGGTGATGCTGATTGAAACGGACACCGAGGGTGCCCAGGTCATCGCCCAGCGCATCTGCGAGGCGTTCCGCGGCCAGCGCTTCCTGCGCGAGCAGGGGCTGGACGTGGCGCTCACCGCGAGCGTCGGGGTGGCGTCCTTCCCGGGGCACGCCACGACGTCCGTGGACCTCATCCGCGCGGCGGACTTCGCCATGTACGCGGCCAAGGGCCGGGGGCGCGACCGGATCGCCGTGGCCGAAGCCCCCACGGGGGAGGGGACCCCGCGAGAGGTCCCCTACGCCCGCTCCGAAGGCTGACTACCCCGCGGAGCCCAGCACCGAGTCGATGGCCTCGGTGTTGGTGACGACGTTGCCGGTCTTCTTGAGCGACTTGAGGAAGGACTCCGTCAGCTCGATCTGCTTGGCCTGACGCGCCTGGCTGCGCAGCTCCTCCTTGCGCTTGTCGAAGCCCGCGGTGTCCGGCTTCTCGCGCTCCACCACCTGCGCGACGACGTTCGCCTCGCCCACGGTGAAGACCTCGTCCAGCACCACCGGGCCGGAGGCTCCGAAGGTGGCCTTCACCAGCTCCGGCGCCGGGCCCAGGTGCGGCACGGAGTCACCCGCCGCGGTGAAGCTGTCCGTCTCCACCGCCTCCGGCTTCGTCTCCGCCTCGAAGCGCAGCAGCGCCGGCTGCTGGCCGGGGGCCACCGGGAACTGCTCCTTCAGCGACTTGCCAGCCTTGGCCGCCGCCAGCGCCTTGGCGGCCTCCGCCTTCGCCAGGCCCTTCGCCTGGTCCTGCTTGTAGAGGGTGGTGGCGATCTCGCCCTTCACATCCTCCAGCTTCTTGTTCTGGGCGTCCTTCTTCTCCTCCACCTTCACCAGGTGCAGGCCCAGCGGGGACTCCACCGGCTGCGTCACTTCCCCGGCCTTGAGCGCGAACGCCGCGTTGGCCAGCGCCGGATCCCACGTGGTGCGCTCCACCCAGCCCAGCTCGCCGCCCTTGGCCTTGGTGGCGGTGTCGTCGCTGCTCGCCTTCGCCAGCGTGGCGAAGTCCTTGCCGCCCTCCAGCTCCTTGCGCAGCGCCTCGGCCTTCGCCTTCGCCTGGGCCTTCTGCTCGGCCGTCGCGTCCGGGGCCACCTGCACGAGAATCTGCCGGGCGCGGATCCGCTCCGGCACGTTGTAGACGAAGCTGTTCGCCGCGTAATAGTCGGCGATCTCCTTCTCGTGCGCCTTCTGGAACGCCGCCAGCTGCGCGGCCGTGGGCGCCGGGACCTTGTCCGCGTACATCGTGGGCAGGAAGCGGGCGAACACCAGCTTCGCCTGGTTGCCTTCCTTCTCGTAGCGGGCGCGGACCTCGTCGTCCGACACCACCGCCCCCGTGCGCACCACGTCCAGCATCTTCTGGGCGGCCATCTGGCGCCGCAGCTCCTGCTCGTACTCCTGCGGCGTGCGGCGGTAGAAGTCGCGCAGCACCTGCTGGTAGCGGGCGAAGTCGAACGCCCCCTCCTTGGAGTGGAAGTCCGTGTTCTCGTGGATGAGCTTGCGCAGCTCCTCATCCGACGGCGTGATGCCGTGGCGCTCCGCCGACTGGGCGAGCAGCTCCGCGTTCACCAGGCGGTCGAGCACCTGCTTGTCCAGGCCGAACTGGCGGGCCACCGACTCCGGGATGGGGTTGCCCTGCGAGCGCAGGAAGTTCATCTGCCGCGACCAGGCCATGCTGAAGTCGCGCAGGGGGATCTCCTTCCCGTTCACGGTCGCCGCCGCGCCGGTGCCGGGCGCCTGGCCACCACCGCCAGAGCCGAACCCGTTGCTGCCCGGGCCGAACTGGAGCGTGAACACCACGGCGATGCCGATGATGAACAGGAGGGAGAAGACCTTCCGGGGATTCAAACCGTCCATTGTGGTCACTTCACGGTCGGAAGCGCCCGCGATTCACCTTGCGGAAGGTCTCGCGGCGCCGTGTTGTTGGTAGCCCGGCCGGTGGGGATGCATCAGTGTCAACACCCCCTCATCCGGGCCTTGACTGCCTAGGACAACAGACCGGAAAATGCAAGCGATTCAGAGAGCTTAGCCCGCCCCTTCCCCCCTTCAACCGCCGTCCTCGCCCACCCCGGGAAAGCCCCCGTCCGTGCTGTCTCTCCTCAAGCGGTACCGCCGCTTCCTCCTCGTGACCGCCCTCCTCTTGTACCCCCTGGGTGCCTTCCTGCTGGGCGGCCGGCGAGGGCGCGATCCGAACTTCGTCGACCGGGGCGTCATCGCCCTCACGGCCCCCGTGCAGCAGGGGCTCACCGCCGGCATCGATGGCGCCGTGGCCGCGGTGCGCAACTACCTGGACCTGCGCGGCGTCCGTCAGGACAATGACGCGCTGCGGCTGGAGAACCTGCAGCTCCGGGCGACGGTGCAGGCCCTGGGGGAGACGCGCTCGGAGAACGGGCGCCTGCGCAAGCTGCTGGCGTACGCGGAGGCCTCCCCGGGCGCGGAGATCCCGGCGCGGGTGGTGGGCGTGAACCCGGTGGCCAAGCTCCTGTCGGTGCGGATCAGCAGCGGGGAGAAGGACGGGGTGTTCCGGGGTATGTCGGTGGTGACGCCGGACGGCATCGTCGGGCAGGTCATCCGCTCCACGGGCGGGTACGCGGACGTGGCGCTGGTGACGGATCCGCAGAGCCGGGTGGCGGTGCGGGTGCAGCGCTCGCGGGCGCGCGGCACCGCGGCGGGCGCGGGCAACGGCCCCCTGAACCTGGAGAACATGCTGCGCACGGAGGACGTGGAGGACGGCGACCTCATCATCACCTCCGGCACGGACGGCATCTATCCGCCGGGGCTGGTCGTGGGGCGGGTGACGCAGCTGGAGAAGAAGGAGCACGGCATGTTCCAGGGCGCGGACATCCAGCCGGCGGTGGACACCAGCCGGTTGGAGGAGGTGCTCGTCGTGGGCAGCCCCTACAGTGCGATGGCCTCCGGCGGGGCCTCGGCGGAAGGCGCGCAGAAATGAAGTTCCTGGTGACAGTCATCCTGGCGCTGGTGTTGCTCACGCTGGAGTCGGTGTTCGTCCAGCAGGTGGGGCTGGTGCTGGGGCGCGTGGACGTCACGGTGGTGCTGGTGGCCTTCCTCGCGCTCCGGGCAAGCCTCACGGAGGGCGCCTGTTCCGCCTTCGCGGTGGGCTATCTGCTGGACCTGATGAGCGGCCAGCCCACCGGCCTGTTCACGTTCCTGGCGGTGTTCACCTTCCTGGTGGGCCGGCTGGTGGCGTCCTTCGTGGACGTGCGCGGCCCGGTGGCCTTCGCGCTGTTCGCCATGGGCGCGGACCTGGGGCACGGCCTGCTGTCCACGTTCTTCACCTGGCTCACGGTGAAGGAGGGCTCCACCGCGCCGCTGCTCTCCGGCATGCCGGTGCAGCTGGCCCTCACGGGCGCGGCGGCGCTGGTGCTCTTCCCGCTGTTCAAGCGCTTCGAGGTCGCGCAGGAGCGTCCGGCGGGGTTGCTCCGTTGACGCCTCCGACCATTGGCAACACCACCCCGGGCCGGGACCTCAAGCGCCGCTTCCTGTGGCTGGGCCTGGCCATGTCGCTGGGCATGGTGGCGCTGGCCATCCAGCTGTACCGGCTCCAGCTCATCCGCCACGAGGAGTACGCCGCCAAGAGCGTGGCGAACTTCGTGAAGGAGGTGCGCCTGCGCGCGGACCGGGGCGTCATCAAGGACGCGCGCGGCACCATCCTGGTGGACAGCCGCCCCTCCTTCGACGCCTTCGTCACGCCCGCCTTCTGCACGGACTGCTTCGATCAGGTGATTCCCCGCCTGGGGGAGCTGCTCCAGTGGGACCCCGAGCAGCGCAAGAAGATTGAGGACCTGGTGCGCGCCAGCCGCCGCAACGCGCCCTTCCAGCCGGTCCCGGTGCGCGTGGACCTGACCCGCGACGAGTACGACCGGCTCAACGCCCGGCGCGACATCCTGGACGGCGTGGAGGTGGTGCCCGTGCCGCACCGCAACTACCGCGCGGACACGGTGCTGTCGCACGTGCTGGGCTACATGAATGAAATCACCATGGAGGAGCTGGAGCGCCTCAATGGGGACGGCGCGAAGTACGCGCTGGGCGACTACATCGGCCGGCGCGGCCTGGAGCGCTACTTCGAATCCAAGCTGCGCGGCCAGGACGGCGTGCGCAAGGAAGTGGTGAACGCGCGCGGCCAGACGATTGAAGAGCTCAACGACAAGCTGGGGGAGAACGCGGTCATTCCTCCCACGGCTGGCAGCAACCTGGTGCTCTCCCTCGACATGCGCTTGCAGGAGGAGGCGGAGCGCGCGTTCCCGGGCGTCACGGGCGCGGTGGTGGCCATCGACGTGAACACCGGCTTCATCAAGGCGCTGGTGTCCCGGCCCGGCTTCGACCCCAACCTGCTCACCGGCCGTGTGACGCCCGCGCAGATGTCCACGCTGGCCCGGGACCCCCTCCACCCGATGATCAACCGCGTGGCGGCCGAGCACTACAGCCCCGGCTCCACCTTCAAGGTCATCACCCAGCTGGCTGCCTTCAAGTCCGGCCTGTTCCGCCCCGAGACGGTGGTGAACTGCTCCGGCGGCTACCGGCTGGGCGCGCGTGTCTGGCGTTGCCACAAGGACAGCGGCCACGGTCCCCTGGACGGCCGGGGCGCGATGAAGGCGTCGTGTGATTCGTGGTTCTACAAGGTGGCGGACACCATCGGCCTGGACCCCATCGCGGAGATGGGCAAGTCGCTGGGCCTGGGCCGCCCCACCGGCATCTCGGTGGTGGCGGAGGTGCCGGGCATCATGCCGTCCAGCGCGTACCACGACAAAGCCTCTCCTGGCGGATACACCAAGGGCATGGCGCTCAACAGCGCCATCGGGCAGGGCGACGACAACGCGACGCCCCTGCAGATGGCGCTGGTGTACGCGGCCGTCGCCAACGGCGGGACGCTCTACAAGCCGCAGCTGGTGCAGCGGCTGGAGAACCTGGATGGGCAGGTGATGGAGGAGTTCAAGCCGGAGGTGGTGTCCAAGGTGGAGATCAACCCCGCGCACCTGAAGGCCATCGTGGAGGGGCTGGAGGCGGTCGCGCAGGAGCCCGGCGGCACCGCGTACCGCGCCAAGCTCAAGTCGGGCCTGCCCCCGGACATGCTGGTGGCGGCGAAGACGGGCACCGCGCAGGTGGCGCGCATCGGCACGGTGCGGCTGAAGACGAACCAGATGAGCTACTTCGAGCGCGACCATGCGTGGTTCGCCGGGTTCGCGCCCGCGGACAAGCCGGAGCTGGCGGTGGTGGTGCTCAACGAGCACGGCGGCCACGGCGGCGTGGACGCGGCCCCCACGGCGCTGGCGGTGATGAAGAAGTACTTCGAGCTGAAGGCGCAGGACGCCACGTCCCCGCCGCCCCGCGCCAACCAGCCCTACACCCCGTCACTGCCGCCCGAGCCCAGCCTGGACCAGGCCGCGCTCACGCGCGCCGTGGTGCCTCCGCCCAAGGTGAACCTGCCGGGCGAACCCATCCAGCCGCCCTCGGAAACCGGAGACGACAGTGCAACTGCGGATTGAGCGCCGGATGATGCCCCACGTGCCGTGGGGGCTCATCGTGTGCGTGCTGGGCGTGTGCGCGCTGGGCATCTGGAACCTGGCGTCCGCGTCCCGGCCCCCCATGGCGCCGGTGTGGACCAGCCAGGCGCTCTACCTGGCCGTGGGCCTGGGCGCGGTGCTGATGGTCTGCCTGGTGGACTACCGGTGGATCCAGCGGATGGCCTTCCCCGTCTACGTGCTCAACATCCTGGCGCTGCTGGCCTTGCGGCTGGTGGGGCACACGGCGAAGGGCGCGGAGAGCTGGTTCGTCATCGGCCCGTTCCGCCTGCAGCCCGCGGAGTTCATGAAGATTGGCGTCGTCCTGATGCTCGCCAAGGTCTACCACGACGACTTCCAGCCCAACCAACCGTCCTATGGGCTGGTCCGGCTGTGGAAGCCGGTGCTGGTGGTGATGGTGCCCTTCCTCCTGGTGCTGGTGCAGCCGGACCTGGGCACCGCGCTGATGATCTTCCTGTCCGCCGGCACCGTCATCCTCTTCGGCAAGGTGCGCTGGCAGCTGGCCGGGGTGCTGGTGGCCGGGGTGCTGGTGGGCGGTCTCATCATCTGGAACGACTACGTGCGGGAGATGCCCGAGCCGCGCTCCACCGTCGTGCGCCACTTCCTCAAGAAGCACCAGAGCCAGCGCATCTCTGGATGGTTGGACCCCGAAGCGGATCTCCGCGGCAGCGGCTACCACGCCGCCCAGTCGAAGATCGCCGTGGGCAGCGGAGGGCTCACCGGCAAGGGCTGGCGTGAGGGAACCCAGACAGGTCTGCGCTTCCTGCCGGAACAGCACACGGACTTCATCTTTTCCGTGTGGGCCGAGGAGCACGGCTTCTTCTCCTGTCTCCTATTGCTCCTGCTCTACGGTGGCATCTTCATTCTCGGACTGGGCGTGGGCTTCAACGCGCGAGACCGTTTTGGAGCGTTCGTCGCGGTGGGGGTGGTGGCCACACTTTTCTGGCAGGTGTTCGAAAACATCGGCATGGTCATTGGCCTGTTGCCAGTGACGGGCATCACGCTGCCCCTCATGAGCTATGGCGGCTCCTCGATGCTGTCGGTGATGTTGTGCATCGGGCTGCTGGTGAACATCAGCATGCGCCGTCACATGTTCTGACGGCCGGAGGCTCCGATGGTGGTTCAGAGGAAGGGCGCGACTGGGGTGAAGGCCGGCACGGGCGTTCGTGGGCCGGAGGGCGTGGAGGCCCCCCGCCCGTTCGTGCCTCCGGTGGGCGTCCCGCGCGCCGCGCCGTTGCCGGGCGTGGCCCCGCGCATTGAGATGAATCAGGGGGAGCCGGAGCACCGGCACTTCCCGCGCGCACAGCTGGCCACGCACTTCGACCTCTGGGTGGATGATGGGGCAGGGGGCCGGCGCTTCTCCGCCAACCTGATGTCCATCAACGTGAGCGTCAGCGGCGCGTTCCTGGCGAGCACCTTCTTCCTGCCCATGGGCACGGTGGTGCGCACGCGCTTCGCGCTGGAGGAAGGGGCGGCCCCCGTGGAGGCTCGCGCGGAGATCGTCCGCGAGGAGCGCGGCCCGGAGGAGGAGGGCCGCAGCGGGTTCGCCCTGCGCTTCCTGGACTTCTCCGGACAGACGGAGGTGGCGCTCGCCCGGCTCTTCCTGGGCATGCGTCTGCGTGCTTTCACGGAGGACTATCTCAAATCCCAGCGCGCCCGCTCCCTGCCCAATGAGCTGGAGCGGGTCATCGACGTGATGGCGGCCTGGGAGCTGCTCAAGGCCACCACGCCCGGAGACCCCTGGCGCGGCGAGTAGGCCTCCGGAGGCCTGCTCAGGCCGGCTTGCCGGTGGCGATCTGCCGGCGGCGCTCGGCCTGGTAGTGCGCGGAGCACAGGCCCTTGGAGCGCTGCTCCCGGGTGCAGCCATTCACGGTGCAGCGGCGGTCCATGGGCACCGGGCCGCCCGCCACCGTCTTGGGGGGACGTCCCCGGCGGCGGCCCGCCATCATCGAGCCATTGCCCGGCGACGGCGTCACACTTCCCATTCCCGGCATCCCCGTGTTCAGCGCGCGCAGCATGCCGCGGCCGATGGCGTCGCCCAATGCCTCCGCCCAAGACGTCAGGGCAGGGGTCAGCGGCGCTTGCGAGGTCAATTCTTTGCGAAGGCGTGCCATGAAAACTCCTATTGAAACTCGCCAATCAAGACAGGCGTGTACTCGCGACTTCTGTCTGGTGTGGCGAACTCTGTCAACAAGACATATTGGGGTCGTGTTTGACTCGTAATGCAATTTCAATGGCTGTTGAACAAAACATGACGGGAGGATCGTCCATCCGGACCAGCAAGGCGTTTGTCTCAAGCGGAGAGAAACGTCTCCCTCGGGGGGCTTCCAGTACCCGGTACGTGAAAGCCCTTACCGTCGCGGTGAGTTGTCTTTCTACAGACATATCGAACGCGGGGGGTGTCACGGCCGGGTGTCTGGTTGGGGAGCATCAAGCGAAGCGTCCCCTCTCACCGAGCGCGAATCCTGGCGGTTGAAGACCAGGCGCGTCATCCGTGGGAGGGGACGTGGGGGGACGGGGCCCGCGGTTGGGCGGGCCGTCACCGGGGGCGCTGGAGACTAGAGCGCCTTCTTGACCGCGTCTTCGATGCGCGACTTCGGCACGGCCCCGACGATCTGCTCCACGACCTTGCCGCCCTTGAAGAGCAGCAGGGTGGGGATGGAGCGGATGCCGTACTTCTGGGGCGTGTCCTGGTTGTCGTCGATGTTGAGCTTCGCGAAGCGCACCTGGCCCTTGTACTGCGTGGACAGCGCCTCGACGGAGGGGGCGATGGCCCGGCAGGGGGCGCACCAGGTGGCCCAGAAGTCCACGAGCACGGGCTCCTGCGAGGCCAGCACCTGCTGCTCGAAATCCGAATCTCCGATGTTGATCACGTCGCCAGCCATTTCGTCTCCTTGGTGTTTCTGCTTCAGCGGGGCTCATGCCGGGGTCCCGCGCCCACTACAAGGGGATTCCAGAGCATGGAACCCGGGCCGTTTCGAGGAAACGGATGCGGATTCCCGCTGGGCGTTGCACCCCCATTTCACCAGCCCTCCGGCCAGGATGCTGGTGTAGGATGGAACCCGTGACGAAGCTCTTCCTGTCCCAGGCCCAGCTCGAGGAGTGGGCACTGGCCGACAAAGCAGACCTGCGCGAAGGCCGCCTGGTGGTCGCCGCCGAGGGAGGGGGCGACTGGCCGCTGTCGCCCGCGGTCCATGTCGTGCAGCTGGTGTCGGGGGAGGACACCCACCAGCTGGTCTCGCGGGTGAAGACGGAGGAACAGCTCGCCCGGCTGGGGGCCGAACAGATGGCCGACTCCATCCTGGTGGGGGACTCCGCCTACGAGGTCGTTCCGGGCTATGTGGCGGAGGTGGGTGCGCCCGCCCCGGAGCGGAAGCCCAATTCGGAGACCGACCTGCTGGCGGCCTTCATTCTCAATAAAATGGGCTGAGGGTGGACTGAATGTCTCCTCGGCCGGGGTTATGAGCCTGCCGCCATGAGCCATACGCTCGTCTCGCTCGCCTGCCACGCCTACGGGTTGGCCGCGCTCGTCTACCTCGCCTTCCTGGTCCGCCAATCCCAGGTGCTCGCCGTCTCCGGCCGCGTGCTGGTGGGGACCGGCCTGCTGATGCACTGCGTGGCCCTCATCGAGATGCTGGGCGCGCAGGGGGGCCGGCTGGTGGGGCCCGCGCAGGGCATGTCCACCTTCGCCTTCCTGCTGCTGGCGCTCTTCCTGGCCCTGGATGTGCGCTACCGCAAGCCGGTCATCGGCGCGTTCCTCACGCCGCTGGCGGTGGCGGTGCTGCTCGTGGGCATGCTGCTGCACGGAGGGTCCGCGCCGCTGCCGGACGCCATGCGCCAGCCGCTGCTGCCGGTGCATGTCACCATCGCGCTCCTGGGCATGACGGCGTTCGGGGTGGCGGCCGGGGTGGGCGTCATGTACCTGCTGATGGAGCGGCAGGTGAAGACGAAGCACTTCGGGCTGCTCTTCTCGCGGCTGCCTTCGCTGGAGTTTTTGGACACGCTCAACCGGCGGTTGGTGGTGTGGGGCTTCATCGCGCTGTCGCTCACGCTGGCCACCGGGGCGCTGTTCACCACGACAGCGCGTGGCCTGACGTGGGCGCTGGAGGCCAAGCACGTGGCCACGTTCGTCGCGTGGGGCGTCTTCGCCGCGCTCGTCAACGCCCGCATCTTCGCCGGCTGGCGCGGCCGGCGCGTGGCGCTGCTCACCATGGCCGGCTTCTGCCTGGTGTTGGTCTCCTTCCTGTCGTCCTACGACCTGTCCGCCGCTGGCCCGGGGATGCCGTAGCCATGGAATTCATCTGTATCGGCGTGTCCCACCGCACCGCGCCCCTGGGCGTCCGGGAGCGGCTGGCATTGCCCGAAGCCCAGCAGACGGACGTGTTGCGTCGGCTGGCGCAGGCGCCCGTGGAGGCGCTCTGGGTGTCCACCTGCAACCGCGTGGAGGTGTACCTGGTGGCCCCCAGCGCGGAGCAGGCGCGGGAGCGCGCGCGGGAGACGCTGCGCACGCTGGGCGGGGCGGAGGCGCTGGAGCACCTGTACGAACACCAGGGCGAGGCGGCGCTCGTGCACCTCTTCCGGGTGGCCTCCAGCCTGGACTCCATGGTGCTGGGCGAGGCGCAGATCCTGGGCCAGGTGAAGGACGCCTTCGAGCGCGGCCAGGGCGCGGGCGCGGTGCGCGGCGAGCTGACGCGCGCGTGCGCGGCGGCGTTCGGCTGCGCCAAGCGCGTTCGCACGGAGACGGCGGTGGGGAGGGCGGCCACGTCCATGGCGTCCGCGGCGGTGCAGCTGGCGAGCAAGGTCTTCGACGGGCTCAAGGACAAGACGGTGCTGGTGGTGGGCGCGGGGGAGATGGGCGAGCTGGCGGCGCGGCACCTGAAGAACGCGGGCGCCGGGAGGCTCATCGTGACCAACCGCACGCTGGCCCGCGCGGAGGCGCTGGTGGCGGAGGTGGGGGGCGTCGCGCGGCCCTTCGAGGAGCTCTTCGCGCTGCTGGCGTCCGCGGACGTGGTGGTGACGAGCACCGCGTCGCCCGTGCCGCTCTTCACGCGCGACAACGTGGGGGCGCTGGGCAAGGCGCGCAAGGGACGGCCGCTGTTCATGGTGGACCTCGCGGTGCCGCGCGACATCGACCCGGCGGTGGGCACCCTGGACTGGGTGCACGCGTACGACGTGGACGACATCCAGAAGTTCGTCGCGGACAACACCGCCGCGCGCGCGGAAGAGGCGCACAAGGCGGGCGGGCTGGTGGCGCAGGAGGTGGCGCGCTTCGCCCGCGAGCGCGCGCTGCGCGACGGCATGCCCGTGCTGGCCCGCCTGCGCCAGCGCGCGGAGGCCATCGCCCGCGCGGAGGTGGAGCGCACGCTGCAGGGCCTGGGTGACGGGCTCACCGACAAGCAACGCAAGAGCATCGAAGCCATGGGACGCGCCATCGTGAACAAGCTGCTGCATGAGCCCACCGCGCGCCTGCGCGCCGTGGGCCCCCAGGGCGAGGGCAACCGCCTGGCCGGCGCCGCCGCGGAGCTGTTCGGCCTCACCGAAGCGGAGGCCGCCGCCATCGCTCCGGAGCTGGAGTCCGTGCCCTCGACGAATGAGCTGAACAACGCGGTGGCCCATGGGAGCCGACGATGAAGGCCGTGAGGATCGCGACGCGGCAGAGCCCCCTGGCGCTCTGGCAGGCGCGTCACGTGGCGTCGCTGCTCACCCAGCACAACCCCGGGCTGGAGGTGTCGCTGGTGGAGATGACCACCGAGGGCGACCGCTTCCTGTCCGCGCCGCTGTCCGCGGTGGGCGGCAAGGGGCTGTTCGTGAAGGAGATTGAGCAGGCCCTGCTGGATGGCCGCGCGGACGTGGCGGTGCACAGCCTCAAGGACATGACGTCGGTGTTCCCGGAGGGGTTGATCCTCGCGGCGGTGCCGACGCGCGAGGACCCCCGCGACGCGTTCTGCAGCCCGGACGGCCACACGCTGGAGCTGCTCCCGCCAGGCGCGAAGGTGGGCACGTCCTCGCTGCGCCGCAGCTGCATCCTGCGCGCGCGCCGCCCGGACCTGGAGATCGTCTCCCTGCGAGGCAACGTGCAGACGCGCCTCCAGCGGACGCGGGAGCTGAAGCTCGCCGGGGCGATGCTCGCCGCGGCGGGCCTCAAGCGCCTGGGCCTGGACCACCACATCACCCAGGTGGTGCCGGTGGCGGACAGCATGCCGGCGGTGGGGCAGGGCGTGCTGGCCATCCAGTGCCGGGAGGCGGACGCGGAGGTGCGCGCGCTGCTCGCACCGCTGGAGGACCTCACCACGCGCGGCGCCGTGCGCGCCGAGCGCGCCTTCCTGGCGAAGCTGGAGGGCGGCTGCACCGTGCCCCTGGCCGGCCATGCCACGGTGGTGGACGGACAGGTGCACCTGCGCGGACTGGTGGGCCGGCCTGACGGTTCACGCGTCGTGCGGGGCGAGGTGAAGGGCCCCGTTCCGGAGGCGGAGCGGCTGGGCGAGGCGCTCGCGGACGAGCTGCTGTCTCGCGGGGCCGGGGACATCCTGCGCGATTTCGGCCGCCGCGACGGCGCGTCCCGCGCCTAGAGTGCCGGCCCGTGGACCGGCGACTGGATGGCATCCGAGTATTGGTGACGCGCCCCCGTGAGCGGGCCGAGGAGCTGTGCTTCCTGCTGGAGGACGAGGGCGCGGACGTCCTCAGCCTGCCCTTGCTGGAGCTCCGCCCGCCGGAGGATCCGCGCCCGCTCGCGTCCGCCGCCGAGCACGTGCAGCGCTACCACTGGGTGGTGTTCGCCAGCCCTTCGGCGGTGGAGGCCTTCCTGGAGGCCCTGCGGCTCGCGGGCACGTTGGATCGGCTGTCTCGCGTGAAGCTGGCCGCCGTGGGGCCTCGCACCGCGCGGGCCCTGGAGGGCTACGGCCTGAAGGTGGAGGCCGAACCCAACGAGGGCACGGGCGCGGCCCTGTTCATCGCGCTGCGCGACGTGCTGGGGCCGGACGACGACGTGCTCCTCCCGTCGGCGGAGGAGGGGCGGCGCGAGCTGGAGGACGGCTTGCGCGACCTGGGCGTGCGCGTGACGCGCGTGACGGCCTACCGCTCCACGCCCGTCACCCTCGAGCCCGGGGATCTGTCCCAGCTCTCCGAGGCGCCGCCGCAGGTGGTGCTCTTCGCCTCGCCGCGCACCGCGGAGGCCTTCGTGGAGGGCGTGGGCCGCGAGCCGCTGGCCTCCGCGAAGGCGGTGGCCATTGGCCCCACCACGGCGACGGCGCTGACCCAGTTGGGCATCCCCGTGGCCGCGGTCGCGGAGCGCCCCACGCCCGAAGCGCTGGTGGATGCCACGGTCCGCGCCGTTCACGGGTAGACTGTCCGCCCGGTGACGTTCCGGGTGCCAGGCCGGTGCCCCCTGCGGACGTCACGCGACGAGGTGCGGGTGATGAATCGTGGGTTGCAGCGGAGTGTCTTCCTTCTTGGACTGCTGGCGCTGGCCGCGACAGCGCACGCGCAGTCGCAGGAGGACTACCAGTTCCTGGACCAGTGGGTGCTCAACAACAGCCAGGACCCGTTCCCGTACTACCTGGACGCGCGGAACAGCCGGCCCGCGGACAATGATTTGTCCCTGGTCGAAGACGCGGTGAAGAAGGCCTTCCAGGCCTGGCAGGACGTGGACTGCGCCTGGCCCGCCTTCACCTACAAGGGCCGCTCCACCATCGTCCCCATCCCCGACGTGAACGACCGCCTGGACGGCTTCAGCGTCGCGGCGGTCTTCGTCACCGACCCGAACAGCACGGAGTTCAAGGACGTGCTCAACGCGGGCGACAGCGTGGCGGAGGCCGTGCCCCTGCGTCACGGCGGCTACGTCTACCAGTGCGACATCTTCCTCAACGCCGTGAGCTACAAGTTCACCACGCTCAGCCCCACGCCGGCGGGCTTCATCGACCTGCAGACGGCGGTGATGCGCGAAGTGGGCCACTGCCTGGGCCTGGGCAGCACGTACTTCTACACGGAAGCGGTGATGTACTTCTCGCTGGACCGTGGCATCCAGCGGCGCACCCTGACGTCCTATGACAAGGGAGCCCTCTGCAAGCACTACCCCCAGACGGGCGCGGTGGGCTCGCCGTGTGACACCACCGCGTGCGGCGCGGGGCTCACCTGCGTCACCACCCAGTCCACGACCAGCGGCGCCACGCTGAAGATCTGCTCCAAGGGCTGCCCGGACGGGACGCCGGGCTTCTGCCCCGCGCCCTACCAGTGCCGCGCGTCCGGCCTGGTGCCGGGCTCGCAGTTCGCCTGTCTGCCGGAGGCCTTCGGGACGGGGACGAAGGTGGGCAACCCCTGCACCAGCGCCAGCCAGTGCGGCGCGGCGGACTCGCGCTGCCTCACGGACGCGGACAAGACCACGGCCTTCCCGGCGTGGAAGAACGGCTACTGCACCGAGTCCTGCGTGGCCAACGCGGACTGCCCGGGCGGGTCCACCTGCGCGACCGTGGGCTCCGTGGGCAAGCGCTGTCTGAAGAACTGCCGTCCGGGGACGGGCGACTGTCGCCAGGGATATACGTGCACGACGCTGCCCGACCAGGGCGGGGACGTGTGCGTCGCGGACTGCGCCACCAGCAACGACTGTGGCGGCAACTACGCCTGCCGCTCGTGTGACCACGCCTGCGTCCAGCAGAAGACGGGCACGCGCAACGTCGGCGACCCGTGCCTCCAGGATTCGGAGTGCGGCACCAACCAGCAGTGCCTGAAGATCAATGGCAACCCGCAGGGCGTCTGCGCGGAGCCCTGCTCGGTGGCCACCTGCACGTGCAGCCCTGGCAACACCTGCCGCCCCGCGGGCACCGGGAGCGACCGCTTCTGTCTCCATGACTGCGGCGCTGGCACCTGCGCCTCGCCGCTCCAGTGCGTCCCGTTCTCGGAGGGCACCGCCTGCCTGGCGCCCTGCCGCACCAACCAGGACTGCCCCAATGGCCTGTTCTGCGGCAACGGCGGCAAGTGCTACGACCCCTATGCCCAGACGGATGGTGGCACGTGCGCCCTCTGCGGTGATGGCGGCACGCCGCCTCCGCCTCCCGTGGACGCCGGGTCGGGTGACCCGACGAACGGGCCGGGCGGCTGCGGCTGTGAGAGCACCCCGGCTTCGGCGGCATTCCTCGTGGGACTCGGGCTGTTGTTCCTGGCCACTCGAAGAAGGAGGAACGGTTGACCCAGGCGACAGCTTCAGGAGGCAGCGGCCCGTCACGCAGCGGCGCGGACTTCACCCTTGGCTTCCTCCTGGAGGCCTTGGTGTCCCAGCGCCTGCTGACCTCACCGCAGGCGCAGGAGGTCCTGGCGCGCGAGCCCGCGGCACGGGCCCGCATCCTCAAGGCGCAGGGAGGGACGGGCAAGGACGCGGCCCGCTACGACGTGTCGCCCGTGGAGGTGGTCGCCGCCTTCCAGATCCCCGCGCCGGGCGGGCGGGGCGTGCTGGATGAGGACCGCGTCACGGAGGCCGCCGCGCGCGCCGCGGGGCTGGCCTACCGCAAGCTGGATCCGCTGAAGATGGACATGGCCCTGGCCACCCGCACGGTGTCCCGGCCCTACGCGCAGAAGCACGTGCTGCTGCCCCTGGAGCGGACCGAACAGGGGCGGCTGCGCGTGGCGGTGGCCAACCCCTTCGACCGGGAGCTCTTCGAGAGCTTCCACCGGCTCACCGGCGAGCCGGTGGAGCCGGTGCTGTCGGCGAAGACGGACATCCTCCGCTCCATCGCGGACATCTACGGCTTCAAGAAGACGCTGGCGCAGGCCGCGGACGACTTCAGCGGCTCGCAGTCGCAGCTGGCCAACTTCGAACAGCTGGTGTCGCTCAGCGGCACCCAGGAGCTGGAGGCGTCCGACCGGCCGGTGGTGCAGGCGGTGGACTACCTCCTGCGCTACGCCTTCGACAACCGCGCGTCGGACATCCACATCGAACCCAAGCGCGCCACCGCGGTGGTGCGGCTGCGCATCGACGGGGTGCTGCACCCGGTCTATACGCTGCCCGCGCAGGTGCATCCGCCCGTCGTGTCGCGCGTGAAGATGCTGGCGCGCATCGACATCTCCGAGAAGCGCCGCCCCCAGGACGGCCGCATCAAGACGGAGCGCGACGGCCGCGAGGTGGAGTTGCGCGTGTCCACGCTGCCCACCGCCTTCGGCGAGAAGGTGGTCATCCGCATCTTCGACCCGGAGACGCTGGTGCAGGACATCGCCCAGCTGGGCTTCGAGCCGGACGAGAAGGGCCACTTCGAGTCGTGGATCGATCAACCCCACGGCCTCATCCTGGTGACGGGCCCCACGGGCAGCGGCAAGACGACGACGCTCTACTCCGCGCTCAAGGCGGTGGCGGGCCCGGACGTCAACGTCACCACGGTGGAAGACCCCATCGAAATGGTGTGGGACACCTTCAACCAGGTGCAGGTGCAGCCCAAGGTGGGCCTGGACTTCGCGGGGGCGCTGCGCCACATCCTGCGCCAGGACCCGGACGTCATCATGGTGGGCGAGATCCGCGACGCGGAGACCGCGGAGAACGCGCTCCAGGCCGCGCTCACCGGACACCTGGTGCTCTCCACGCTGCACACCAACGACGCGCTGGGCGCGGTGGCGCGCATGAAGGACCTGGGCGTGCCCGCCTTCCTCCTGGCGCAGAGCCTGCTGGGCGTCATGGCCCAGCGCCTGCTCCGGCGCATCTGCGTGCACTGCTCGGAGGAGGCGGTGCTCACTCCGGACGAGCTGCTCGCCCTCCAGGCCCCCCTGCCGCTGTTGCCCGGCGGGGTCCGGCTGTCGAAGGGGGCCGGGTGCGTGCGGTGCCGCGGCACGGGCTACTCCGGCCGGACGGGCGTCTTCGAGATCGTCTCCACCACCCGGGAGATGCGGGAGCTCATCGCCCGCGAGGCGCCGTACGAGCAGCTGGTGCATGCCGCGCGCCGCACCGGCATGCGCACCCTGCGCGAGGCCGCCGTGCGTAAGCTGGCCCAGGGCCTCACCGCCTTCGACGAGGTGGTGCGGATGACGTCCGCCTTCTAGCGAACCCGCGGAAACACGAAGGGCCCGCCGTACCGCACGGCGGGCCCCGCGAATGACACCGGAAGCAGCAGGGCCTAGAAGCGCGCCTGCAGCAGGGTGTTGAAGCCCAGCGCGTGCGGCTTCTCGAAGTTCGGCTGGGCGATGCCCGTCACGTCGTCCTCGAACGTGGTCCGGTTGGTGTCGTAGGTGTAGTAGACCTCGCCCACCGCCGCGACCGTCTCCGACAGGTCCCACCGGAAGGTGGCCTTGGCGGAGATGATGGGCTGCGCCTCGCAGGCGCCGGAGCCACCGCAGGTGCTGGGCAGGATGCTCAGCTGGTTGGCGTCACGCACCACCACCGTGCGCGTGCCGGTGAGGCTGGGGGGCGGGTTGCTGCCGCCAATGAGCGGCACCGGGCTGCGGAACGACGCCGGCTGCTGCACGCCGACGATGAAGCCCGGCGTCAGGTGCAGGCCCGGCAGGTTGTAGTCCGCGCCCAGCGCCAGGAACATCTCCGGCTTCAGGACCGTGCCCGTCGGGAAGTCCTGGAACGGGGGGAAGCCCGGCACGTCGAACTGGATGAAGGACAGGCTGCGGTAGAGCGCCAGCACGTTGAAGCGCATCTGGTTGTACTTCGCGCGCGCCTGGAGGGCGACGGCCGTGGCGCCCTGGGGCTTGGTGGCGCCGAACTTGTCCGGATCCTGCAGCGTCTGCGTGAGGTAGCTGCCCTCCAGCGACACCGAGTAGGACAGGCCGCCCGGGTACTGCTCCGGCGCGAAGAAGCGCTGGTAGATTTCCGGGTCGTTCTTGTAGAGCCGGAAGTCCACGCTCGTGCCCACCGGCACACCCACGTGGTAGACGATCTGCCCGGACACGCCCGCCGAGTTGACGGGCGCCTCGATGCTCTGGTTCGCCAGGCCCGGGACGATGCCCTTCTGGAAGTAGCCGCCGCCGGCCTCCACGCGCAGCGTCTCCAGGATGTCCCAGCCCGCGCCGGCCATCACGCCGTAGAGCGTCTCCTGCTCCAGGATGAGGTCGTTGAGCACCAGGGCCGTCTTGCCGCCCACGTACGCGTACCAGCGGTCGCGCGTCAGCTGGAGCTTGGCGCCCGGCACGCCCGCCGCGGAGGCGCGGTTGGTGAAGATGGGGCTGCCGCCCCAGGAGATGCGGTACGCATATCCCAGACGGAAGCGGTCCGCGGACACCGGGAAGCCGGTGAGCGAAATGCCTTCCTTCTCACCCCAGCCGGGCGGCTGATAGTTCAGTCGCACGTAGCTGGAGTTGTCCAGGATGTCGACGCCGCCAGAAGGCCGCTCCAACACCAGCAGCGTGAGGGCCGCCTCGGTGGTGAGGCCTTCGAAGAAGGCCGGCATGCGCTTGTAGAGCACCACGTTCGACAGCGACTCGAAGCCGGAGAACTTGGTGTTGAAGTTGTCGTAGAACTGCGTGTTCTGGTTGCCCGCGCCAAAGCGTGCGTTGGGGCTGTTGGGAGTGGTCTCTCCCGCGCCTGCCAACACGTTGTCGTCCGCGAAGACGAACGACAAACGGGTGTCCACGAAGTCCCCGGCCCAAGCGGGCGCGGAAAGGGCTGTCAGGCCCGTCAAGGCCAGCGTCTGCAACGTTTTCAATGTCCCTCCAGGAAGCGGTCCGGGGGAGACCGCTCCTCCCTGCGCCCCGGAATCCACCGGGGCGCGATGCGTCTAGCTAAGAATGAATGACTACGGGCAAGGCTTGATGGGCTTCGGGCACTGCATGCCGGGCCCGGGGTAGCAGCACATGTCGTCCTGATCGCGGGGCAACACGTTCCAGCGGGGCCGTGCGGGGCCCACGTGCTTCAGGTGACCCACGACGTCGAAGGTGGCCGCGTGCAGCTGCTTGCACTGGAGGGCCCTCGCCGCGTCGGCGTCGGTTTCACTGCAGTCCGGATTCAGGTCCGGAATCGCGTCCTTGATCTGCAGGCTGATGCGGGTGCGTGAGTCCGGGGCGATCTTGCAGGTGGCGTTGGCCGTGGCCGTGCTGTCACGCACCAGCGCGACCGTCACCTCGGAGCCCGTGAGCGTGTACTCGAAGCGCGTGTTCGCGGCGATGAGCGTGCCCGTCTGGTCCACCGTCACTCCGGCCGGGCCGAAGCGCGCGCGCACCGGCTGGGTGCAGTAGAGGTTGACGCGCGTGCCCTGGGCCTGTGCCTTGGCGGGGGTGACGGAGGTGGTGCCCACGGTGACGCTGGCGATGCGCGAGGGGACGGACTCGTCCAGACCCGCGGCCTCCGGGCCCGTGGCGTTCATCTCCACCACGAACTGGCCGAAGCTCGTGTACGTCGTCTTCTCCGCGCAGATGGTGCCCGCGTACTCACCGATGCCCAGCGTGCAGTCGATGACGCACTGGCGCTCCGGCAGGTCCGGATCATCCGGCGGCTCCTCGAAGCAGTTCTGCCAGCTGCGCGCCGTGCCGCTGCCGACCGGGCAGAACATGGGCAGGTCGTTGTTGCCGTTGGCGTCGCAGTTGCGGAACACGCGGGGGAACTTCACCCGGCGCAGCTTCACCAGCGACGACTCCAGGCTCTCCATCTTGAAGTTCCTGTAGCTGTAGCCGCACAGGAGGTCGTCCAGGTAGGGCGAGCCGCTGAAGCCGCACAGCCGGCCGTTGACCTCCACCGGGGGCACCTGGGACAGGTACTTGTTCCACTCGCTCTGGGGCAGCAGGCGCACGTTCTCGCGCAGCGTCCAGGCGGGGAAGCTCATCTGCGTGGTGTTGGTGAACTCCGCCACCGTGCCGGACAACGTCCAGAGCAGGTCGCCCGAGTCCAGGCCTTCCGGGAAGGAGTAGTTGTAGATGTAGATGCTGTTGAAGCGGCCCGGGTTGTAGCCGTCCGGCTCCGGGGTCTGGATGTTCGCGCCCGGCACGTTCTTCTCCAGCACGCGGCAGGCCGTCATGTCCGTGACGTAGAAGCCGCTGGAGTCCGTGCCCGTGACGAGCAGCATCATCTGCTTGCCGTTGTTCGGATCCGCCGCGTCGCAGTTCTGCGTCAGCGGCTCGCCGGCCTCCGGGTTGCGGCCCACGCGCATGAACTGCTTGACGAAGACGCTGGTCTCCGAGCCGTTCTCCGGCAGCTGGATGGTGGCGAGGCTGGGCTCCTCGAACCGGATGCCCGCCGTCAGGCCCGTCGCGTACGTGCGGGTGGCGGGCTCCTCGGGCACCTGGGTCAGGTCGCCCACGACACCGCCATCCTGGTAGTCCAGCGTGAAGGGCTGGTCCTGCACCCAGATGTGCGTCTCACCGTACAGGTGGGCGACGCGCACGGTGCCGGTGCCCTTGCCGTTGGTGAGCTGCGCCCAGCGCTTGCTGTAGTCGCCGGTGATGTTGCCCGGGATGGTGCGGAAGGAGACCGGCCCGTTGAAGGACGTCATCTCCCCGCCGTTGCCGTCCAGCGCGGTGATGGACACGGTGATGTCCACGTCCGTGCGGGGCAGGGTGTAGGGACAGTCGGCCGTGCCACGGACCGCGGGCGGCACCGCCGCCTGGTCGTTGCCGTACTTCGCGGCGCAGGTGTTCACCACCGGCAGGAGCGCGGCGGCCGAGTCACCGGTGACGATGCGGGTGACCTCCACGCGGAAGGAGCTGAGCCCGTCGGTGGTGAGCTCCGACTCCTTCGTGTAACAGCCAGCCGCGAGGGCCAGCGAGGACAGCAGGACGAGTCGCTTCATTACTTCACCCTCCGCCCGATACGGCCATCCTCGATGGCGCTCGCCACGGGCATGGCAGTGGGCTTCTCACAGAACGACCGCAACTGGCTGGTCACCGTACCGCAGCTGGGGTTGCTCCCCGACAGCAGGTCGCGGCAGCTGCACCGGCCGGTGGACGGGCCCTGGGGAACCGCGCACTCGGCGACGACCTGGTCCTTCGTCAGGTTCGCCACGCCGCACTTGTCCAGGGCCGCCTGCTGACCGGCCGCGTCCGCGGGCAGCTTGAGCAGGTCCAGGCAGGAGCAGCTGCCCACCTTCTTGTTGATGGCGTCCTCGAACGCCTGGGACACGCGGCAGGAGCCCAGCGTCTTGTCGTCCACCGTCCACTGGCCGTTCACCAGCGAACCGCAGCGCGTGCCGTTGCTGGACGTCTCCTTGCCCGCGAGCAGGTCCTTGCAGGAGCAGAAGCCCTGCATGTAGCCGATGAGCGAGTCACGCAGGCTGATGCCCGTCTCGATGCGCGTGGTGTTGCGCTTGAGCACCGCGAAGCCGGAGCCGCCCTTGGCGATGTAGTCGTTCACCGCGACCTTGTACGTGCCGTTGGTGTCCAGCGGCCGGCCGTTGATCTGGATGTCGATGCCAGGGTGCGCCCAGCAGCGCGAACCGCTGGTGTCCTCCAGGCACTGCCACGGCGCGTGGCCCTCGCGGGCCGTCTGGGGGCACGCGGTGTTCAGCGTCTCCGGCGTGCACGCGATGCGCAGGTCGTTGAGCTGCACCTGGGCGCAGTCCATGGTGAAGCGGGCGCCGGAGATCTGCGCCTGGCTCACGCACCCGCGCTCGGCGGAGCGCTCGGTGACGAAGTCGAACATCTCCTGCATCTCCACGCCGGACAGGTACATGATGTTGATGGTGTTCTCGAACGGGAACACGTTGAACATCGACTCCTGGGTGACGACGCCCGCGTAGAGGTTGTCGCGGATGCCCAGCGAGTTGGTGAGCGCCATCTCCGCTTCCACGCGGTTGCGCTTGCGCATGGAGTCCGCGGCGATGTTGCCCAGCGGGGAGTCACCGCCGTTGGAGTTGTTGCGCCGCTGCACGTCCAGCGGGGCGTAGGAGAAGATGGACGTCAGCTGCAGCTTCACGTCCATGCCCAGGAGGTACGGGATGAGCAGGTCCGTCGTCCGCGAGTCCTCCTGGCGGCCGCACTCCGCGATGGCGTCGCGCACGCCCGGGGCCTCGATGAACTTCCCCGGATCCCAGAAGATGCTCTTGTCGAAGCGGTACTTGCGCATCGCCTCGTTGCACCAGAGGCCGTCCACCGGGAACGCGTGGTAGTCCTGGCTGATGACCTCGGCGCCCTCGCCCTCGCCCAGGCGCTGCGGCATCTTCACGACCAGCTCCAGGCGGCCCACGTACTTGGCGAACGCGCCCGAGTGGGACAGCACGACCTTGCGGCCGCTGGGGTCGGTGACGAGCTGGGGAGGGTTGAGCACCACGTGCAGGTGGCCGCCCAGCACCACGTCCATGCCGTTGACGCCCGCGATGTGCACGCGCACCACCGACTTGGGGTCGCCCTCCGGACCGAACCACTCCAGCACCTTCCACGCGTCATGCGCGCGCTCCACGAAGGGCTTCGCGCGGGAGTACTCGTAGTAGGCCTCGTAGCCCTGGATGAGGTCCTGGTCCTCGGTGAGGCCCAGGTGGCTGACGATGACGATGAGGTCCGTCACCGGGCGCAGCAGCTCCACGTAGGCGCGCGCGGCCTCGTTCTGCTCCAGCGGGGTGACCTGCAGGCTGTTGCCACCCTCCACGATGGAGTTGAGCGAGGAGATGTTCGCCATGCCGATGACGCCCACCCGCAGGCCCTTCACCGTCTTGATGGTGTAGGGGTTGGTCACCATGGCGGTGCCGTTGGTGCCCGTCGTCTTCGGGTCGTCCCAGTAGTAGTTGGCGGCCAGCAGCGGGAAGTTGGCGAAGTTGCGCGCCTTCTGGGTGAAGTTGAGCGCGCCCGCGTCGAACTCGTGGTTGCCCACGACCGCGGCGTCCAGGTGCTGCTCGGAGAGGAAGCGGAACTCCGCCTCGCCCGTGTTCACGTTGAAGATGGGCGCGCCCTGGAAGCAGTCACCGGAGTCCAGGTGCAGGATGCGGTCGCCCTTCTTGCGCTCGCGCTTGAGGATGGACGCGATGCGCGTGGCGCCTCCGAACGGGCCGGCCTCCGGAATGAGCTCCAGGTCCTGGTCCGTCTTCAGCGGCGTGAAGTCGTACGGGATGAGGCGCGAGTGGATGTCAGAGGTATGGAGGAGGGTAAGCCGCACCTCCTGACCTTCGAGGTGGTAATCCTGGCCTTCCAGCACAGGCATGCACGAGGCGAGGGCCAGGGCGCAGGCACAGAGGAGGCCGAGCAGTGCGCGACACATTCGTGACGGATCCGTGATTCGTAGGGAGTGACGACTTGAGGACGGCGCAACCTACGGGATCAACGGTGCACGGGCAAGCAACGCCGCCGTGGCAGGTCCACGTACCCGGCAACAGGAGAGCAGGCAGACATGCGTCCCAGCAGTTCCAATGTGACTGACATCGAGATCATCGAGGATTTCTCCGCCACGGCGCGTTGTGATGAGGGCTTCCTCCGAGTGCGGCGGCTGCGCTGCCGCAACCGGCGCGCGGACGGTTCCTCCTCTCCGGTGTACAGGGTGGATGTCGTGGACCGGCCACGGCTGGACGCGGTGTCCGTGCTCGTCTACCGCCGTGCGTCAGACGGAACCGTGGAAGTCCTGACGCGGATGAACCTGCGCCCCGCGGCGTACTTCCGCCGGGAGCAGACCGCGTCCATGACCGTGCCCGACGCGGTGAGTTATCTGCGCGTGGAGGAAATCGTCGCGGGGCTGCTGGAGCCTTCCGACAAGGGCGAGGAGGGGCTTCGCCGCCGCGCGGCGGAAGAGGTGAAGGAAGAGGCGGGCTACGCGGTGCGGCCGGAGGACATCCAGCTGTTGGGCGGCGCGTTCTTCCTGGCGCCGGGCATCTTGTCGGAGAAGGTCTTCCCGGCCGCGGTGGACGTCACCGGCGTCGAGCAGGGCGCGGTGGAAGGGGACGGCTCGCCTCTAGAGGAGGGCATCCACCTGC
Organism: Corallococcus sp. Z5C101001; assembly: GCF_007352635.1. Lineage (NCBI taxonomy): Bacteria > Pseudomonadati > Myxococcota > Myxococcia > Myxococcales > Myxococcaceae > Corallococcus > Corallococcus sp. Z5C101001. Next base: position 1,038,382 of record NZ_VKLU01000005.1, on the reverse strand, counting down.
AATGGCGGCCGGTGCAGGCGGTGCTGGAGGCGTGCCGGCGCGGTGACATCGCGGACGCGAAGACGGAAGTGTCCCTCACGCGGCTGCTCGCCCGGCTGGGCTGAGGCGCTTGCTGTTTCCGGGGTGAGGACGGACGGGGTAGGGTGCGGGCCCGTTCGTTCCCCCCTCCAGGCGAGGTTCGTCGCATGTCGTCGCTGCCCCCGTGGCTGGCCCAGCTGTTGCCCATCGTCATCCTGCTCGGGGCCATTGGCCTGGTGCTCTCGCGGCTGCCGCGCGTGGAGCTGGGCCACACCGATGCGTTCCGCCGCCGCCGCTTCTTCAACTGGTTCCCCCTGGGGCTCACGTACGCGTTCCTCTACATGGGGCGCTACAACCTCAACGTGGCGACCAGCGCCATGGGGCAGCAGACGTCCAACGCGGACTTCGCGACCATCTTCTTCTGGGGGACGCTCACCTACGGCGTGGCCTTCCTCCTCAACGGCCCGCTGACGGACAAGCTGGGCGGGCGCTTCACCATCCTGCTGTCCGCGGGCGGCTCCGCGGTGGCCAACGTGGCGATGGGCGGCGTCGTGTACGCGGTGCTGAAGAACGGCTGGGCGCCCCCGGGCGGCGTCGTCGCGTGGCTGGCGTTCCTCTACAGCGTCAACATGTACTTCCAGAGCTTCGGCGCGGTCTCCATCGTGAAGGTGAACGCGTCGTGGTTCCACGTGCGTGAGCGCGGCCAGCTGGGCGGCGTGTTCGGCATCCTCATCTCCCTGGGCCTGTACTTCGCGTTCGACTGGTGCCGCTTCATCGCGGACGCCGCCCCGGTGTGGTGGGTGTTCTTCGTGCCGGCGGCGCTGCTCGTGGGCTTCCTGGGGGTGGACTTCTTCGTCATCCGCGACACGCCAGGGGAGACGGGCCACCCGGACTTCGACACGCAGGATGCGTCCAGCGGAGAGACGGGCCCGGCGCTCAGCGTGCCCCAGCTCTTCGGGAAGCTGCTGAGCAACCGCGTCATCCTCATCATCCTGGGCGTGGAGTTCTGCAGCGGCTTCCTGCGCAACGCGGTGATGCAGTGGTTCCCCAAGTACGCCAAGGCGGTGGGGGAGTCCGGCGGCTTCGTGGCCTCCAACTGGGGCATGCTGTCGTGTGTCGCGGGCATCCTGGGCGGCATGTTCGCGGGCGTCATCAGCGACCGGCTCTTCGACTCGCGCCGGGGCCCCGTGTCCACGGTGCTCTACGCGGGGCTGCTGGCGGGCGCCGTGGGCGCGGTGTTCCTCCTGGGAACCCAGGGCGCCGGCTGGTCCGTGGTGTTCATGTCCCTGTGCGTCATCGGCGTGCACGGCATGCTGTCCGGCACGGCCACCATGGACTTCGGCGGCAAGAAGAACGCGGGCATCGTGGTGGGCATCATCGACGGCGCGGTGTACGCGGGCACCGCCATCCACGCGCTCGTCTATGGGGCCATCCTGCCCACGGGCGACGCGATGAAGGATCCCGCCAACTGGAAGCCCTGGCCGCTGGCCATGCTGCCCCTGGCCGTCGTGGGCCTGGTGCTGGCGTCCCGCGTGTGGAACGCGAAGCCCCAGCCCAAGGCCGCGCCGCTCCCCGTGGGCGCTGTCGTCCCGGGCGCCGTGGCGGAAGCGTCTTCTCGTACGGGCACCAACGGTTGAGCACTTCCGGAGCGCCGGGGTGTGCGTCCTCGGACGCTCCCCCGTCCTCCGGTGTGGGTGACTCCCGTGTGACAGGCCTGTGACATAGACTGCGGTCCGTGTCCCAGGCCCCTGAAGCACTCCACAGTCGGTTCGACGTCCACGACCGCAAGCAGTTTGAGATCAAGCTCGAGTACCAGCCCACGGGCGCGGACGAGACTCGCTACCTGGTGGAGGCCTACCTCTTCCTGCCGTCGAGCCTGAACATCGACGCGGAGACGTACCCCCGCGCGGACTTCTACGCGGACATCCACAACTACGTGCGCTTCAAGACGCCGGTGATGGGGCTGGGAGAGCTGCTGTCGTCGGAGGGCTCGCCGCTCGTGAAGCTGGAGGCGTGGCAGCGCTCGGGGGTGGCGCCGGAGGCGGACGTCGTCTACCAGGCGAAGCTCTTCTCCTGCGTGTTCCGGGGCGCGCTGCGCCGGTTCGCCACGACGGTGGAGACGCGCTGTGACGCGAAGACCGGCGAGGCGGGGCGCGCGGACCTGGAGACGGTGGTGCGCTCGGCGGGGGACTCCGTGCCCGCGGTGTTGGAGCGCTTCCGCGCGTGGCTGCGCGCGACGGGCGAGGCGAAGCTCCAGGAGAAGACGCGCGCGTCGCTGCGGCTCGTGGATGAGTACGTGAGCCTGCTGGTGGAGCAGTTCTTCCGCCGCGCGGTGGCGGACATGGAGCCGCTGCCCCGCTCCGGGCCGTGGCTGTCCCTGCGCAAGGGCTTGATGGAGGCGGTGCTGCGCGAGGAGTCCTACCGCAAGGAGCACCGGCTGCGCTCGGTCCTCAGTCCCACCGGGGACAACGAGGAGTACATGCAGCGGCTGGGCTTCCTGAAGAAGTTCTGCATGAACGTGCTCTTCCTGTCCTCGCGCAGGCGCCAGCGCCGGCAGGGCTGGGAGGAGGTGCTGTTCGCCATCGCCGCGGGCGTGGCCATGGCCTTCGCCACGTCGGTGGCGCTCTGGGCGCAGGTGCGCTTCACGCAGGTGAGCCTCAACTTCTTCCTGGTGGCCGTGGTCGGCTACATGATGAAGGACCGCATCAAGGAAGGGCTGCGGCGCATGTTCAGCCGCGTGGCCGCCACGCACCTGTACGACCGCACCACGGACCTGGTGGACCCCGTCACGGCGCGCGCCATCGGCACCTGCGAGGAGCGGGTGGACTACGGTGCGGCGGTGAAGGTGCCCCAGGCGGTGTCGTCCCTGCGGCAGCACGACGACTTCCTCACCGTGTCGCAGGGGGAGCTGTCGGAGGCGGTCATCCGCTACCAGAAGCGCATCGTGCTGGACGCGCGCCTCTTGCCCCGCTCGGAGCGCGGCCTCACCGGCGTCACGGACATCCTCCGGCTCAACGTGGGGCGCTTCCTGCGCGACATGGACGAGCCGGAGTTCGCGCTGGAGTACGTGGACCTGGGGGACTTCTCCGTGGGCCACATCCGCGGCGCGAAGCGCTACCCCGTGGACCTGGTGTTCCGCTTCACGGTGATGGAGGCCGGCGCGCGCAAGGAGTCCGCGCAGCTGGTCCGGCTGGTGCTGGACCGCAACGGCATCCAGCGCATGCAGAACTTCCTCCAGGCCCCGGAAGCAGCGGAGCCCGCAGGGTCCGTGCCCTTCCAGCCGGCCGCATGGCGCGCGGGCGCGTGATTTGATGGCCAGCATCGCGCCGGGGGCATGTATCTTCCGGCGTCCATGGCTTTTGAAGATCTCAAGCAACGCGTGCGGCCGGACTGGCGCGACACGCTCCGGGGCATCCTGGTGAATGCCCGCTCGCTCGGCCCCCAGGCCGTGCTGGCGTTCGACCTGGACTCCACGCTCTTCGACAACCGGCCCCGTCAGGCGCGCATCCTGCGCGAGTATGGCGACGCGCGCGCCCTGAGCCTGCTCTCCGCGTGCGAGCCCCGTCACTGGGACACCGGCTGGGACATGCGCGCCGCCATGCGCGCGTGCGGCCTGACGGACGCCGACGTGGAGCGGCTCTACGCGGACGCGCGGGCCTTCTGGCAGGAGCGCTTCTTCACCAGCGCCTACTGCGTCTTCGACGAGGCGATTGAAGGGGCGGCGGCCTTCACGCAGGCGGTGGCCGCCACGGGCGCGCAGCTCGTCTATCTCACCGGCCGCCACGAGGCGATGCGCGAGGGCACCGTGGCGTGCCTCTCCCGTTGCGGGATGGTGACACCGCCCGGCGCGGACGGGCGCGTGCAGCTCATCATGAAGCCCACGCTCGCGGAGAACGACGACGCCTTCAAGCGCGACGCGCATGTGCGTTTGGGCCGCATGGGTCGGGTGGTGGCGGCGTTCGACAATGAACCCACACACGCCAATGACTACTGTCACCGCTTCCCTGAGGCGACGGTCATCCACCTGGCCACGGACCACTCGGGCCGCGCCGTGGAACTCTTGGAGGACGTTGTATCCGTGCCTCATTTTGACTTGGAGGGCGTGACGCACCGCGCCTGAAAAAAGGCGTGGCGGAGAGTGGTTCTGAAAGGCTTTGGAAGTCCCTTTGCCGCGCGCTAAGAGGCGCACGGCGTTCGCCGCCCTTCCCCCTCGGGTCCCCAGGGGCGGCCCAGACGGAGGCATGCCGCGGTGGCCAGCGCGTACTCGAAGGACCTGTTGTTGACGATGTACCGGAAGATGTACCTCCTGCGGCGCTTCGAGGAGCGGGCCGGCCAGCAGTACACGCTGGGAAAGATCGCCGGCTTCTGCCACCTCTACATCGGCCAGGAGGCCGTGGCGGTGGGTTGCAACGAGGCCATCCGTCCGGATGACTACATGCTGTCCGCCTACCGCGACCACGGCCAGCCGCTGGCGCGTGGCAGCGACGCCGGGATGATCATGGCGGAGCTGTTCGGCCGGGGCACGGGCTACAGCAAGGGCAAGGGCGGCTCGATGCACATCTTCGACATCGAGCACCACTTCTACGGGGGCTACGGCATCGTCGGCGGGCAGATTCCGCTCGCGGCGGGCATGGCCTTCGCCGCGCGCTACCGCAACGAGGACCGCGTCACGGTGTGCTTCTTCGGCGACGCGGCCGCCAACCAGGGCGCGTTCCACGAAACCTTCAACATGGCGCAGAAGTGGAAGCTGCCGGTCATCTACATCTGCGAGAACAACCGCTACGGCATGGGCACGGCCATCGCGCGCACGTCCGCGGTGCCGGAGATCCACAAGCGCGCCTCCGCGTACGGCATGCGGGGCGAAGCGGTGGACGGCATGGACGTCCTCAAGATGTACGAAGCGGTGAAGGACGCCGCGGAGTACTGCCGCGCGGGCAAGGGCCCCGTGCTGATGGAGGCGAACACGTACCGCTTCCGCGGCCACTCGATGGCGGACCCGGCGAACTACCGCAGCAAGCAGGAGGTGGAGGACGAGCGCCGCAACGACCCCATCCCGAAGCTGCGCGAGTTCGCGATGAAGCAGGGCTTTGGCCTCTCCGACGCGGACTTCGAGTCCATCGAGGAGGAGGAGAAGCGCGCGGTGGACGCGGCGGTGAAGTTCGCCGACGAGTCGCCGGAGCCCAGCGTGGACGAGCTGTGGCGCGACACCATCGTGGAGCCGGGCGAGGAGGACGTTCGCCCGCGTGAGCGCGTGCTGGGCGTGAAGGTCACCAACTGGCCGAAGTACCCGTCGGGCCAGGAGCTGAAGGTGACGTGGGACCTGGAGCCCCGCGCGGAAGCCGAGCAGGCGGACAAGAAGGCGGGCCTGAGCCGCTAGCGCTCGCGTCCCCCCATCCACAACCCATTCGAGATTCGAGTTCGGAGCCGACGATGCCCGAGTTGATGTATCGCGAAGCGTTGAACCAGGCGCTCGCCGAGGAGATGGAGCGCGACGCCAATGTGTTCCTCATTGGCGAGGAAGTGGGCCGCTACAACGGCGCGTTCAAGGTGTCCCAGGGCCTGCTGGACAAGTTCGGCAGCGCGCGCATCATCGACGCGCCCATCAGCGAGCTGGGCTTCACGGGCCTCTCCGTGGGCGCCGCCGCGGTGGGCCTGCGCCCGGTGGTGGAGATGATGACCTGGAACTTCGCCATCCTGGCGATGGACCAGATCGTCAACAACGCGGCCAAGCTGCGCCACATGAGCGGCGGCCAGCTGCGCTGCCCCATCGTGTTCCGCGGCCCGGGCGGCGCGGGCGGCCGGCTCTCCAGCCAGCACAGCCAGTCGCTGGAGGCCAACTACGCGCACTTCCCCGGCCTGAAGGTGATTGCCCCGGCGACCCCGGCGGACGCCAAGGGCATGCTCAAGAGCGCCATCCGGGACGAGAACCCGGTCATCATGTTCGAGGGCGAGCGGCTCTACGCGCTCAAGGGCGAGGTGCCGGAGGGTGAGCACATCGTCCCCCTGGGCAAGGCGGACGTGAAGCGTGAGGGCACCGACGTCACGCTCATCACCTGGAGCCGGATGTACTACTTCTGCATGGAGGCTGCGGAGGCCCTGGCGAAGGAAGGCATCAGCGTGGAGGTGCTGGACCTGCGCACTCTGCGCCCCCTGGACGAGGAGGCCATCCTCGCGAGCGTGCGCAAGACGAACCGCGCCGTGATCTGCGAGGAGGGCTGGGCGCTGGCCGGCATCGGCGCGTCCGTGGTGGACCTCATCCAGTCCCAGGCGTTCGACGACCTGGACGCGCCCGTCGTGCGCGTCACCGGGCTCGATGTGAACATGTCCTACGCAGCGAACCTGGAGAACGCGACCCAGCCGGACGCGCCCAAGATCATCGCCGCGGTCAAGAAGGTCCTGTACCGCGAGGGAGCCTGAACGCGTATGGCGACGCCCATTCAGATGCCCAGCCTTTCCCCGACGATGAAGGAGGGGAAGATCGTCAAGTGGCTGAAGAAGGTGGGAGACAAGATCTCCTCCGGAGACGCCATCGCCGAGGTGGAGACGGACAAGTCCAACCTCGAGGTGGAGGCGTACGACGACGGCTACCTCATCCAGATCGCCGTGCCCGAGGGCGAGGTCGCCACGGTGGGCGCGCCCATCGGGTACCTCGGCGCCAAGGGCGAGAAGGTCACGGGCGGCGCGCCCGTGGCCGCGGCCCCGGCCGCGCCCAAGGTGGAAGCCCCCGCCGCGAAGCCTCCGGAGCAGGCCCCGGCCCCCGCCGCCAGCGGCGCGGGTGAGGGTCTCGCCATCCTGATGCCTTCGCTCTCCCCGACGATGAAGGAGGGGAAGATCGTCAAGTGGCTGAAGAAGGAGGGCGACAAGGTCTCCTCCGGAGACGCCATCGCCGAGGTGGAGACGGACAAGTCCAACCTCGAGGTCGAGGCGTACGACGACGGCACGCTCGCGCGCATCACCGTGAAGGAGGGCGACATGGCCACCGTGGGTGCGCCCATCGCGTTCCTCACGCCGAAGGGGGCCAAGGCCGGGACGTCCGCTCCGGCGGCAGCGCCCTCGGCGCCGAAGCCGTCCGCCGCCGCGGCTCCGTCCGCGCCCGCCGGGGGGCAGGTCGTTCCCCTTCGCCGTGAGGCCGCCCCGGCCTCGGGTGGCCGGCTGCGCGCCAGCCCCCTGGCGAAGCGCATCGCCCAGGAGCGCGGGCTGGACATCAGCCAGGTGCGCGGTTCGGGGCCGCTCGGGCGCGTGGTGAAGCGCGACGTCGAGCAGGCGCTGGGCCAGGGCGTGGCGAAGGCCCCCGTGCAGGCACCGGCGGCGAAGAAGGTCGGTGCTCCGCAGCCGGAAGTCCGCGCCTTCGGAGCGCGTCCGGAGCCGCAGGCGGTGCCCATGTCCTCCATGCGCAAGGTCATTGGCCAGCGCATGTCGGAGGTGAAGCCCGGCGTGCCTCACTTCTATCTCACCGTCGAGGTGGAGATGGAGGCGGCGGCGAAGATCCGCGAGGAGGCCAAGGCGCTGGACCTGAAGGTGTCCGTCAACGACATCATCGTGAAGGCGGCGGCCATCGCGCTGCGCCGCTCCCCGAAGATGAACGTGTCGCTCCAGGGCGACCAGGTGCTGCACTACGGCACCGTGGACGTGGGCATCGCGGTGGCCATCGAGGACGGCCTCATCACGCCCATCATCCGCGACGCGGACCTGAAGGGCCTGCAGGCCATCTCCGCCGAGTCCCGCGACATGGCGGAGCGCGCCCGCAAGCGCGCCCTGAAGCCCGCCGAGTACACGGGCGGGTCGCTCACGGTGAGCAACCTGGGCATGTACGGCATCGACCAGTTCATCGCGGTCATCAACCCGCCCCAGTCCGCCATCCTCGCGGTGGGTGCCGTGGCGGAGAAGGCCGTGGCGCGCGACGGGCAGGTGGTGGTGCGCAAGATGATGACGGTGACGCTGTCGGGTGACCACCGCGTCATCGACGGGGCCACCGGCGCGGAGTACCTCCGCGAACTCAAGGGGCTCCTGGAGCACCCCTCGCGGCTGCTGTTCTAGCGGGCTCGCGGCCCGCCGCCTTCGCCCCCGTGCAGGACGCACGGGGGCGGGGCACGGCTCGGGCTCCTCCCGCGTCAGTTCCTCCTCCACCTCCCGCTTCAACCTGTGCCGTGCCCCAGTGACGTCCGCTGGGGCCGCGCGCGGCCTGTCCATGTCGGGGCCTCTCCGCGTGCTCATGCGCGCGTCCTGGGAGGCCGGGCCACGGTTCCGGGCGAGGGGCTGGACCGTGCTTCACGGGTGCCCCGCCCGATTCCGTCGTGTTCGCGAAGACGCGTGACTCCTCCCTTTGGACGGAGGCATGGGGAGGGGTGTGTGGCGGTGTGGTGGGATGCCCGCACCAAAGCAGCCACCCCGTGGGATGGAGGGGCAGGGGGCTTGCCTGCCTGTCTCCCTCCGGATGGCGAAAAAGATCAGCAGCCGGCACGGTTCGCTGCTTAACTTCTCAGTCAATGAACGACGACATGACTCGCGAGCGCCTGGGACTTGGACTGCGGGAGGTGGAGCCTTCCGTGGCTCCGCTCGTTCCGTCGGTGTCCCTGGCGCAGTCGCTTCAGGAAGCGCTTCGCGGCGCGGTGTTCCCTCTCACCGCGGAGCAGTTGATGTGGGTGGCCCGGGAGAACGAGGCGCCGGCGCACCTGGTGTCGTTGCTGGGGTCGCTTCCCCGAGGCCGGTTCCCGTCCGTGGACACGGTGGCCCTCGCGCTTGGAAACGCCTCCGCCTGAGCCGGGAAGCCGGCTGCCACGTTCGGTTCCGACCTGGGTACAAGGTACCCCCAGGCGCGCGGTCGGACGTGCGCGTTATCTTCGGCGCGACCAGCCTGTCTTCCGGATGAGGAAGCCATGGTCTGGAGGAGCTCCATGAACGCCTCGGACCTGCCCGCCGTGCTGTACGTGGACGACGATGCCCTCAACCTGAGGGTGTTCGACGCCAACTTCGGGCAGCGGTTTCGCATCTTCCGGTGCTCGTCGCCCAACGAGGCCCTGGCGCTGCTGGAGCAGCGGCGTGGGGAGATTGGCGTGGTGCTGTCGGACCAGCGCATGCCGGGGATGACGGGCGTGGAGTTGCTGGAGCGCGCCCGCACCATCGCGCCGGACGCCAAGCGCATGTTGGTGACGGCGTACGCGGACATGCAGGCCGTCATCGACGCGGTGAACCGCGGCCAGGTGACGCGCTACTTCGTCAAGCCGTGGGACCGCGCGGAGCTGCTGGCGGCGCTGGAGGACGCGCTCAAGATCGCTCGCCTGGAGCTGCGCATCCGCGAGGTGGAAGGCCGGATGATGAAGTCCGAGCGTCTGGCCACGCTGGGGCAGGTGACCGCGGGCATCGCGCACGAGCTGATGGGCCCGGTGGGCTACCTCACTCAGAACGTGTCGTCGCTCCAGCGCGACATGCACCGCGTGGTGCAGTACGTGTCGCGCCACCTGGCGACGGATCCGGACGCGGACGTGTCCTCCACCGTCGAGGACCTGCCGGCCCTCATCAAGGACCTGTCCGAGGGCGCCAGCCACCTGCGCGAGGTGGCGCTGGGCTTGCGCGCGCAGGCGCGCGGCGAGGACATGGAGGCCACCGCGGACGTGGCCGAAGTGGTGTCCTTCGCGGTGAAGCTGGCGCGGGCGGAGGTGCGTGACCGGGCACGGCTCACCAGCAACGGCGAGCCGGTGCGCATCGTCTTCGGGCCGGTGAAGCTGTGCCAGGTGCTGCTCAACCTCATCGTCAACGCGGCGCAAGCCATGGAGGGCACGGGCCGCGCGGGCCGCATCGACGTGCGGTGGGCGGCGCGCGACGAGGAGGTGGTGCTGTCGGTGGTGGACAACGGGTGCGGCATCCCCGTGGCGCTTCAGGAGCGCGTCTTCCAGCCGCTGTTCACCACCAAGCCCGTGGGCATCGGCACCGGCTTGGGCTTGTCCATCTGCCGCGAGCTGGTGACGCAGTTCGGCGGTCAGCTCCGCCTGTCGTCCACGCCGGGCGAGGGCACGGAGATCGAGCTCACCTTCAAGCGAGCCCTGCTCCCTTGAGCCCGAAGGCGTTGTGCAGGAGGCGCCACACCCGGTAGAGCGTCTCCCCCTCCTGCGTGCGCACGTTCCGCACCAGGAGTGCGCGTTGGGGCTCGGACTCGGGGCCATATTCCACCACGAGTGCGTAGCCGCCCTTCGGAGGTTCGATGATGTGCACCGCGCGCACGTCGTCGAAGGGCAGGGTCAGGGTGCGCGCGGCCCCCGGGGCCCACGCCAGCGTCTCCAGCCGCAGGGACTCCGTCTTGAAGTGCAGCACGAAGCGCCGGCGCCGCAGCCGCGCCTCCACCCCGAGCGCGCAGCCCACCATCGCCCCGGCGAGCACGAGCAGCAGGGTCGCGGCACCCGGGGTCCGGGAGGCATCCAGGACGAGCAGCACCAGCCCCACGACGGTGCACACCCCGGCCAGCCCCACGCAGAGGGACGGCAGGAGCCGCAGCGTCCAGGGCGGCGGCAGGGACTCCCCCACCAGTCGTCCTGCGTCGTAGAACAGCCGCACATCACCCAGCCGCGGCGGTACGCGGTTCTCCCGGAGCGCGTCTTCGAAGCTCACCCGGCGATGATAGGCGGACCGCATGCTTCCGACCCTCGAAGTTGGGCGAGAGCTGTGCGATCCTCCCAATTCATGGATCTCCCGTTTGAGACCGGTGAAGGTGAAGGGGAAGGGCGGGGGACGCTCGCCTCGAAGGTGCTGCTGGTGGATGACGAGCCGGTGGTGCTCGACATCTGCGTGCGCCTGTTGGGGCGGGAGGCGGACCTCATCGTCTCTCCCGTGGGCAGCGCGGAGGAGGCGGTCGTCCTCTTGAAGAACCAGCGCTTCGACGTCCTGGTGACGGACAAGAACCTGCCCGGCATGGGCGGCGTGGAGCTCATCGCCGAGGCCCGCCGCATCCAGCCCGCGCTGGAGGCGGTGATGATCACCGCGTACGCCAGCTCCGAGTCCGTCATCGCCGCGTTCGCCGCCGGCGCCAGCGACTACATCATCAAGCCCTTCGACGACCTGCGGGTGTTGCGCGCCAAGGTGCGCGCCGCGCTGGAGCGCAGGTCCGAACGCGTGCGCACGCGCGACAGCGCCCGCGAGGTGGCGCGGCAGGCCGCCGCGCTGCTGGATGCCGGCCGGGACGCGCCGGAGCCCGCGCACGTGGCGCTGGAGACGGAGCTGCGCAACTACGAGGAGGCCGTGCGCCTGGGCCACTCCGGCAACATCGCGGTGGTGGGCAGCGCGGAGGCCGTGAAGGTGCTGCGGGACGCGAGCTTCGAGGTGGTGGAGCTGCCGCCGTACTCGCCCCAGCTGGACGGCGCGGACGTGGTGGTGGTGGAGACGGGCGACCCCCAGTGGCACACGCTGGCCGAGCGGCTCCAGAACGGCTCCCCGGACGTGGTGCTCCTGGCCGGCGCGGACGCCGACCTGAGCGACCTCCTGGAGGCCATCACCCTGCGCATGGACCTGGTGGGCTACGGCCAGGCCAACGCCGCCCGCGTCCTGCCAGAGAAGGTGCGCATGCTGCTGATGCGCCGGGGCATCCAGCGCGCCCAGCAGCGGCTCACCTCCGCGCTGGACACCTTCCGGCAGAGCATCGCGTCCACGGCCTGACGCCGCCGGGGCCATTCCTGAACGAGGGGTGGCCCCGCTCGCGGAGCAGGGAGGGGTTCGAGAGCCCGCAAAAGCGAAACGCCCACCTTCTTTTCAGAAGGTGGGCGTCTCAGTGACCCTGCCGGGATTCGAACCCGAGTTTGAGCCGTGAGAGGGCTCCGTCCTAACCACTAGACGACAGGGCCAGATTTCTTCCCTACAACCGCGTCGTTTCTGCCGACGCTTCCTACAGTCTCCGTTTCACTCAGTCAACCGGAGATTTTCAGCTGGGGAACTAGGATTCGAACCTAGATAAGCAGAGTCAGAGTCTGCTGTCCTGCCGTTAGACGATTCCCCAAGGACCTGCGACTGCGGGCGCTTCTACTACCGACTTCTGCTGCTGACTTCAACTACTTCGTTTTCCTGACCGGCTTGCTGTCGGGCTTCTTCGCCGGCTTCGTCGTCCCCTGCAGCGGGACGACGTAGATGCGAACTTCCTCGTTCGCTTCGTAAATATTCAGCCCCTCGAAGTTCTTCCCCGACGGGTTGGAGATGTGCACGGCCTTGACGCCCGGCTGGTTGACGATCGACCGCCTCGGGTAGCTCGAGGCTGGGTAGATGTTCTTGTAGTAGTCGAGCGTCGCCTCGAAGTCGCGCGACGCCCGGTACCTGTTCTCGCCCACCTTCTGGGCACCATCCGGGATCTGGGCGCCGTTGACCACTTCGGCGCCCGAGGCCGTTGCCCAGAGGGCCAGCAGCAGCACCCCGAGCGGGCGCGCCTTATAGAAATGGGGTCGCAGGCTGTCAAGCGGTCGCGTCATCGCCGGCCAAGATAGGGCCCGGCGCCGTCCGCGTCCACCGACAATCTCACCCGCCGCGGGCCAGCGCCGCGTCGATGCGCCGGAGGGCTTCATCGCGCCCCACGAGCAGCAGCGTCTCCCCGATGCCGGGGCTGGTGGTGTTGCCGGTGATGGCCACGCGCAGCGGCTGGGCCACCTTGCCCATGCCCACCTGGGCGGACTCGCTCACCGCCTTCACCACGCCGTCCAGCGGCTCCACGGTCCACTCGGGCAGCGCGGCCAGCTTCTCCCGGGCCTGGCGCAGGAGGCCCAGCGAGTCGCCGCTCAGGTGCTTGGCGGCGGCCTTCTCATCCAGGGTGACGCCGGTGCGGAAGTAGATGGACGCGGTGTTCGCCATCTCGTCCAGCGTGCGCGAGCGCTCCCGCAGCGCGAGCACCAGCGGCTCCAGGCGCGCGTCGCCCTTCACCTGGAAGCCTCGGGCCTCCAGGAAGGGCGTCAGCCGCTCCGCGACCACGGACGGCGGCAGCAGCTTGAACCACTGCTGGTTGAGCCACTGGAGCTTCTCCGGGTTCCAGACGCCGGACGTGCTGCCCACGCCGTCGAAGTCGAACCACTCCACCATCTGCTCGCGGGTGATGACCTCGTCGTTGCCGTGGCTCCAGCCCAGGCGGATGACGAAGTTGAGCAGCGCCTCCGGCATGATGCCCGTGCGCGCGTGCAGCATCACGTCCGCCTCCGGGTGCTTGCGCTTGGAGAGCTTCTCCCGGTCCGGTCCCAGGATGAGCGGCAGGTGCGCGAAGTCCGGCGGCGTCCAGCCCAGCGCCTGGTAGAGCATCAGCTGGGGGAACGTGGAGTTGACGTGCTCCTGGCCGCGCGACACCAGGGTGATGTCCATCAGGTGGTCGTCGATGACGCAGCCGAAGTTGTAGAGCGGGATGCCGTCCGCGCGCATCATCACCCAGTCATCCAGGTCCGAGTACGGCTTGGAGATGACGCCCAGCACCTTGTCGTCGAACGACGCGGTCCCCTCGCCGGAGGGCATGCGGAAGCGGATGACCGCGTCCTCCAGTTTCTTGCCGGCGGGCGGGGCCTTGAGGTCGTGGCAGGTGCCCTCGTAGCGGTAGGCGCGGTTCTCCTTCTCCGCCACGGCACGGCGCTCGGCGATCTCCTCGCGGGTGCAGTAGCACCGGAAGGCCTTGCCCTGGGAGATGAGCTGCTCGGCGTGCGCCCGGTAGGTGTCCAGCCGCTGGGTCTGGAAGTAGGGGCCGTACTTCGGGTCCTCCTTGCCGGGACCTTCATCCCAGTCCAGGCCCAGCCAGTTCAGGCCGTCCAGGATGGCCTTGACGGACTCCGGGGTGGAGCGCTCCTGGTCCGTGTCCTCGACGCGCAGGATGAACGTGCCGCCGTAGCGCCGTGCGTAGAGGTAGTTGAAGAGCGCCGTGCGAGCGCCTCCGATGTGGAGGTATCCAGTAGGCGACGGAGCGAAGCGGACGCGGGGTTTGGATGAAGCCATGGGCAGGCGGGCGATAGCAGGACGGGGACACGAGGGTCAACGCAAGCCGCCCGCTTGAGGTTAGGCTGCGCGCCCAAGGAGACTTTCCATGCCGATTCGACACGCAGTTCGCACGCTGGTGCTGGTCGCCCTGCTCGGGGGGCTGCCGGTGGGGGCCACCACGATGCTGCGCGCGGACCTGCCCCAGATGGCGCAGACGTCCGACGCGGTGGTGCAGGGGGTCGTCCGGCGCGTGCAGAGCCGCTGGAGCGGTGACAATCGCCGCATCGTCACCGACGTGGAGATCCAGGTGACGGAGTCGCTCAAGGGGCAGCCCGGCGGCACGGTGCTCGTCACCCAGCTGGGAGGCCGGGTGGGGGACATCGGGCAGGTGGTGAGCGGCCTGGCGTCGTTCTCCGAGGGCGAGGAGGTCGTCGTCTTCCTGGAGAAGCGGGGCGCGTCCGCGTTCCAGCTGTCGGGCATGGCGCAGGGCAAGTACCAGGTGCAGCGCGCCGGGCCGAGCGCGATGGCGGTGCCGGCGCCCACCGGCGACGCGGTGCTCATCGACCCGAAGACGCGGCAGGAGACCGTGTCGTCCGCGCAGACGCTGTCGCTGGAGGAGCTGAAGGCCGCCGTGCGCGCGGCGCTCCAGGCGCAGCAGGCCGCGCCCGCGAAGAAGGGGGCGAAGTGATGGGCGCGCTCGCGTCGTGGGTGGTGATGGCGGCGGTGCTGGGCCAGAGCTCCGCGCCCTATGTCCGCAGCCGCGTGACGCCCGGGGATGCCTCCACGCAGTGCCTGTATTGGACGCAGTCGCGCGTCACCTGGCAGCAGAGCACCGTGGGCAACCCGAAGATGACGAACCACACGGAGTTCGACGCCATCTCCCGCTCGTTCCAGAGCTGGCAGAACATCTTCGCCACCTGCGGCAACCTGTCGCTGGTGGAGGGCCCGCGCGTGGACAGCCGGACGGTGGGCTACAACCGCACGGGCGACAACATCAACCTCACCCTGTTCCGGGCGCGCGGCTGTCGCGACGTGGTGCCCGCCGGCGATGCCTGTTTCACCCAGGACACGTGCGCGAACACGTACGACTGCTGGGATGACAGCGACGGCACCATCGCCATCACGCTCACCACCTACGACGAGCGCACGGGCGTCGTGTACGACTCCGACATCTCCTTCAACGCCGCGCGCTTCAACTTCACCACGGGCAACGGCGGACCGTGCGGCATCGTGGCCACGCCGGACTGCGTGGAGACGGACGTGCAGAACACGGCCACGCACGAGGTGGGTCACTTCGTGGGCCTGGACCATACGCAGGCGCAAGGCTCGACGATGAACCCCAGCGCCCCGCCGGGTGAGACGTCCAAGCGCACCATCGACTCCGGCTCGCAGAGCTTCGTGTGCGCCGCGTACCCGAAGGGCAGCGCGAGCCAGCCCTGCATTCCGCTGACGAACCCGGGAGGGTCCGGGAACAGCGGCGGTGGTTGCGCCACGGCGTCGGGAGGGCTGGCGGCGCTGCCGCTGCTGGCCGCCGCCTCGCTGCTCGCGCGTCGCCGGCGGGGGGCGCGGTGAGCCGTCGCCTGCTGCTCCTGGGATGGCTGTTGTGCGCGGGAGCCGCGGGCGCGCAGCAGGACTACAGGCGCACGCTCGTGCCGGGGCGGCCGCTGTGCCTCGTGTGGCCGGGCCGCGACTACGTCTACCACCTGGATGCCGCCGGCAGCTCGCGCACGCCCGGAGACACGGAGGTCGCCGCCATCGAGGCCGCGTTCGACGCGTGGCGGGCGCTGTCCGCGACGTGCAGCGACTACCGCTTCATCCGGGGCGAGGACTGGAGGCTGCCGGTCGCCGTGGGCTACGACCAGGAACACCCCTTCGACAACTACAACGTCATCACCTTCCGCGAGCGCAACTGCCAGGACGTGGCCCCCGCGGACGACGTGTGTTGGCAGGAGGAGACGTGCGGCAATGTCTATCAATGCTGGGCGCACGGGGGCGCCACCATTGGGCTCACCACGTCCTCGTTCAGCTTCAAGGACGGGCGCGTGGTGGACGCGGACATCGAGCTCAACGCCGCGCAGTCGGACTACGGCCCCGGCTTCCTCTTCACCACCGTCAACGGTCCTCCGTGCGAAGGCACGCTGTCCACCGACTGCGTCGCCACGGACGTGCAGAACACGATGACGCATGAGATTGGCCACGTCATCGGGCTGGACCATGTCTTCTCCGCGGGCTCCACCATGGAAGCCACCGCTTCGCTGGGGGAGACCTCCAAGCGCGTCATCGACGCGGGCTCCGCGGCCGGCTTCTGCGCCACCTATCCGCGCGGCCTGCCGCCCACCCAGTGCCGCACCCCGGTGGACCCGGGCCTCAAGCTGGTGGCGGACGGGAAGGGCACCGGCTGCGACGCCTCCTCCGGGGGACCGGCCCTGGCCGCTGGGCTGCTCTGGGCCGTGGGGGGCCTCCGGCGGCGCCGGAGCAGGCGGGCAACGGGTCCGCTGGCCGGCCCTCTTGCGGCTGCCCCGCGCGGCACTCGCGGTTAGACTGTCCGCGTGGCTGTCGCCTTCTTCGACCTGGACCGGACGCTGCTCGCCGCCAACTCCGCGTCGCTCTGGGTGCGCCGCGAGCTGGCGCTGGGCCACATCTCCCGCTGGCAGGCCCTGCGCGCCAGCGTGCTCCTCGCGCGCTATCACCTGGGCTTCGTGGCCATGCAGGACGTGCTGCTGCGCGCCACGGCCCTGCTCACCGGCTCCGACGCGAAGGACCTGGAGGCGCGCTCGGCGGACTTCTACGCGGAGGCCGTGCGGGGCCGGTACCGGCCGGGGGCCCTGCAGGCCCTGGAGGCCCACCGTGCGGCGGGGGACCGGCTCGTGCTCCTGACGTCGTCCTCGGGCTACCTGTCCGACCTGGTGGCGCGCGAGCTGCGCCTGGACGGCGTGCTCTGCAACCGCTTCGAGGTGGACTCGGCGGGCCGCCATACCGGGCGCCCGCTGGGGGAGGTCTGCTTCGGCGAGGGCAAGCGGCTCTACGCGGAGGCCACCGCGAAGGAGGCAGGCGTCGCGCTGTCCGCATGCGCCTTCTACACGGACTCGTATTCGGACCTGCCGGTGCTTCGGGTGGTGGGGCGCCCGGTCGTCGTGAACCCCGACCACCGCCTGCGCCGCGAGGCCCGGCGGCAGGGCTGGCCGGTGGTGGACTGGGGCGTGCCTTCTGGAGGCGCCGCCCCTTCCGTCCCACCGTCGCCGCCGCTGCTGCCCTCCACCGGCCCCTGAGGGCAGTGGAGGACGCGGTGCCGCTGTCTCAGCGGCGCGGCGCGACGAGCCGCATGGTGAACGTGTAGTCCACGTTCGTCGCGCGGCCCTGGTACTGGATGGGCTTGTAGACGCGGGACTGGAGCGAGTCGAGCACCGCCCGGTCCATGTGCTGCACCATCTTCAGGATGCGGCAGTTCTCCACGCGGCCCTTGGTGGTGATGGTGCAGCGCACCGCGACCAGGCCCTCGGCCTTGGTGGCCAGCGCCTCGCGCGAATAGGAGATGTCCCGGCCCTCCTCCAACAGCACCGGGCGCTCCATGGCCTCGTTGAAGGGGACGACGGCGTTGGGGTCGACCGGCGCGAGCGCGCCGGTGGTCAGCGACGGCACCGCGAGGCTGCCCACCGCGCTCACCTGCGCCGCCGCGGCCGACGAGCCCACCGCGCCCGCGGACTTGTCCGTCGTCGTGGCGGGGACGACGGCGGTGCTGGGGGCGGTGGCCGGCGTCGCCTGCACCATCACCGGCGCGGCGAGTCCCCCCGGCGTCACCGGGGCCACGTTCTCGAAGTCCTCGGGCGTGGAGGCGGTGGCCAGGTCCACGCGGCTCTGGCGGTCGGAGCCGCCGCGGCGCTTGGTCATCTTCTGCGACAGCACCACCTCGCCGGAGCCGCCGGTGACCACGGTCTCCGTCTGGTAGCCCTCCAGCACGAAGGACAGCTCCGCGGTGATGCTGCCCTCGGTGCCCAGGGGCAGCTCCAGGACGAAGGGCGTCACGCCCCGCTCCTTGCCCTTGTAGAAGACGCGCGCGCCAGACGGCTGGCTCATCAGCCGGAAGCGCACCTTGCCCGGAGCGGGCGCCGTCGTCGGGGCCTCCGCCACGGGGGCCTGCTGGGCGGGTGCCGCCACGGGCGCCGCGGGCGCCGCGGCCTTCTCCTCCGGACCGCCGCGCAGGAAGAACAGCGTCACGCCCACGAGGCCCGCCACCAGCACGCCGCCCATGCCGCCCATCAGGAGCGTGCGCTGGCGCGCGCGCTGCACGTCCGCCGGCACCTCCACGCTGATGTCCACCGCGAGCCCACCGTCCGCGGGCTCCGCGTTGCCCACGTTGGCGAACAGCGGCGACGCGTACGGGCCCGTCGTCGGGGGAGAGGGGTAGGGGCCCGTGGTCGTCGCGCCGCCCAGCCGGCGGAACACGCCGCTGTTGCCGCCCGCGGCCATGTGCGCCTCGCGCAGGCCTTCCAGCAGCTCGTCCATCGTCTGGAATCGCCGGACCGGGTCCTTCTCCAGGCAGCGGCGCACCACCAGCTCGATTTCGGCCGGCACCGCGATGTCCGGGCGCACGGCCTGGAAGGTGGGAGGCGGCTCCTTGTAGTGGGCGAAGATGAGCTCGATGTGGTCGCGCGCGATGAAGGGCGGCCGTCCCATCAGCATCTGGAACAGCATGATGCCCAGCGAGTACACGTCGCTCCGCGCGTCCGCCACGTTGCGCGCCTGCTCCGGCGCCATGTACTGCGGAGAGCCCAGGAACGTGCCGTTCTGGGTGATTTCGGGGCTGACCGGCCCCTCCTGCGGCGCCACCGACTTCACGAGGCCGAAGTCCAGGACCTTCACCAGGTCCTGATCGGACTCGTTGAGGATCATGATGTTCGCGGGCTTCAGGTCGCGGTGGATGATGCCCAGGCTGTGCGCCTCGCGCAGGGAGCGGCACACCTGCTGCGCCACCGACACCGCGCGCGCCCACGGGAGCGGACCTGCCTGGCCCAGCACCTGCGCGAGCGTGCGACCCTCCAGGTACTCCATCGCGATGTAGTAGATGCCGTCGTCCGTCTGCCCGTAGTCGATGACGGTGACGGTGTTGGGGTGCCGCAGCTTCGACGTCAGCGACGCCTCGCGCAGGAAGCGCTTCTGGAAGCCCGGGTCGCGGCTGCTCGGGAAGTTGGGGTTGAGCACCTTGAGCGCCACCACGCGCTCCAGCGGCGCCTGCAGGGCTCGGTAGACCTTGCCCATGCCTCCCACGCCCAGGGGTTCCAGAATGCTGAAGCGGCCGTTCAACGTCCGGCCGATGAGCGGATCCGTTCCCGGGGCCTCAGGGCTCGGGGAATCGCTCTTGATCATTCGTGTCCCCTCGATGCCGCGTGCAGCATGGTTTCTCCGGCAAAAGCAGCGTGCTTGCATCCAAGCACAACTCGCGGGTGGGGCGCACCCGGAGGGGGTCCGGAATCCACCACGTCGGGGCAAGCACGACCCTGGTCGCAGGGGTTGATGTGAGAACGGACCTTCCGGCTTGCCCGCATTGCGTTGGACGGGGTTCCCGGATTACGGTTTTTCTTCCTGTCCGTCGTGCGGCGGGCGGAGTTCCCTGATGGCTGAAACCCCCAAAGTTCCCGTTCCCACCCATGCGCGCCGTGCCTCCGTGCAGCAGCGGTTGAGCGCGCTGGAGGTGGAGCAGAACCAGCTGCGGCAGGAGCTGGTGTCGCTGCAAGGTGAAGTCCGCCTGCCCGGCCTCTATCTGACCGTGGAGGCAGGCAACACGACCGCGCTGGTGCCCGCGCGCCAGGTGCAGGAGGTGGTGCGGCTGGTGGCGTTGGATCCGCTGCCCGGCGCCCCCGTGCACGTGTCGGGGTCCTTCGTGTACCGGGGCAGTCCGGCGGTGGTGGTGGACGTGGCCCGGCTCCTGGGCGTCAAGCGCGTGCCGGACCTGGATTCACTCCTGGTGGTGGTGGACGCGGGCCGCACGGTGGCGTTGCTGGTGGACCGGGTGAAGGACCTGGTGGAGACGCCGGTGCTGGTGGACGGCTCGCAGGGCGGCGAGGAAGCCCTCCCGTGGGACGGCACCGGGCTGATGGCGGGGCTGTGCCGCACGCCCGAGGGCCTGCGCCCGCTCCTGCGCACGAGCGCGATGCTGGCCGGGACGGAGGGCCTGTGAGCGAGGGGCTTCTCGACGACGCAACGCTCGCGAAGGTCGAGGAGGTGCTCCAGGGCGCCTGCGGCCTGACGCTCGCGAGCAGCCTGCGTCGCTCGTTGGAGCCCGCGCTGTCCCGCGCGGCGCTGTCGCGGGGCCTGTCGGAGGCGACCTTCCTGCGCCAGCTGCTCATGCGTGAGCCGGCGGCGGTGGAGGCGTTCATCGAGCACGCCGTCATCGGCGAGACGTACTTCTTCCGCCACCCGGAGCACCTGCGCGCGCTGGCCGTGCGGGCCCGCCTCCATCAGGGCGGCACCTTCCACGTGTGGAGCGCGGGCTGCGCGAGCGGCGAGGAGCCCTACAGCATCGCCATGGCGCTGATGGCCGCCGGGTTGGGTGACGGTGGGCGCTTCCGCGTGCTGGCGACGGACGTGTCCGGCCGGGCGATCCAGCGCGCGAAGGCCGCGGTGTACAGCGGGTGGTCGCTGCGCCGCATCGAGCCGGAGCTGGAGCGGCGCTTCCTCATCCCGCACCCGGGCGCGCAGGGGCAGGACGCGCAGCACGGCGTGGCCCCGGAGGTCGCCCGCGCGGTGGACTTCCGCCGCCACAACCTGGCCACGGACGCGGTGCCGTCCCTGGGCTTTCACGCCATCTTCTGCCGCAACGTCCTCATCTACTTCACGCCGGAGCTGGTGCGCGCGGTGTTGAGCCGGCTGGTGGCGGCGCTCGCGCCGGGCGGGCTGCTCTTCGTGTCGCCCGCGGAGGTCCCGCTCACCAACGGCCTGGGCCTGGAGTCGCTGGACGCCGACGGTACGCCCGTCCTGCGCGTGCCCCTGGAGCCGTGGGCTTCGGCTTCGGTGGAGCCCGTGGCCGCGCCCGCGCGCCGCGACACGCCGGGGCCCTTCGCCGCGCTCCGCCGCCACACGCCCGTGCCGGGCAGCGTGATGCGGCTGGAGCCCCGTCGCCCCACGCCGCCGCCCATGCCCGCCCTGCTGCCGCGGCCCTCGGCGGCCTCTGCTCAGGTGGAGCCTCGCGCGACGGAGGCCCGGCGTGCTGGGACTTCCGCGGCGGTGGCGCCGCGCCTGGGCGACGAGCGCGGCGCGCTGACGCGGGCGCTGGAGGCGGCGCAGGCGGGCCACTTCGAGGAAGCGGAGGCGCTGGCGCGCGAAGCGGCGCGGGCGTTGTCTCCGGAGGCGTACCTGCTGCTGGCGATGGTGGCGGAGTCGCGGGGCGATCTGGACGCGGCGGTGGAGGCGGTGCGCAAGGCGCTGTACCTGGAGCCGCAGCTGGCGCTGGGGCATGCGACGCTGGTGGCGCTCTACAGCCGGCTGGATCGACGCGAGGACGCGGAGCACGCGCGGCAGAACGCGCTGCGTGCGCTGGATGGGTTGGATGACGAGCACCCGCTGCGAGGGGTGGAGACGACGATGACCGCGGGGGGGCTGCGGCAGGCGCTCGCTCCCCGGCCTTCGCAGATGGGCTGGCAGGGCGCGCGCTGAACAGGCTGCGTGCCTCGACACGTGAGGTGGGGACAACGTGGAAGCGAAAGGAATGAAGGCGGCACTGCCCGAAGGGGCGGACTCGGCGCGGCTCAGCCTGCGGACGAAGATCCTCGCCGCCACCGGCATCTTCGGCATCGTGTTGGTCGGCAGCCTGACCTTCGCGTTCTGGATGCAGATGAGTGATGGCCTGCTGGCGGAGCTCACCAAGCGCTCGCGCGCGGTGGGCATCGGCATGGCGTTCAGCGTGTCCGCGTCCGCGGCCGCGGGCGACTCCGCGATGCTCCAGGCGGGCACGGACATGGCGCTCAAGAGCGTGCCGGACATCGCGTACATCGTCTTGCGCGACGCCAGCGGCAAGGTGCTGGCGCGCTCCGCGGACGAACACTTCGCGAGCGCCGCGGCGGTGGAGCCCGCGGACGGCGACTCGGTGGTGGACCGGCTCCTGACCGTGGGCACGCTGCCCGTGGTGGAGACCACGGCGCCCATCCTGTTCGGCCCGCCGGGCGGCACGCTCCAGCGCGTGGGCACCGTGCAGCTGGCGCTGGACCGCGAGGCGCTGGCCGAGTCGCTCGCCGCGAGCACCTGGCGCACCGCGGGCCTGGGCCTGCTGGTGCTGGTGCTGGGCCTGCTGGGGGCGGCCGGCATGGCCAGCCTCTTCATCGTGCCACTGGAGCGGCTGGCCCGCGCGGCGGTGGGCATCGCGGCGGGGGACCTGCGCCAGCAGATCGACACGAACGGCACGGACGAGATCGGCGAGCTGGCGCGCAGCTTCGCCACCATGGCGGACGCGCTGGTGCATCTGCTCCATGACCTGCGGGGCGCGGCGACGGACCTGGAGCACGAGGCGGCGGGCGTGCTGGCCACGTCCACGCAGCAGTCCGCGATGGCGCACCAGCAGGCGTCCGCCATCAACGAGACCAGCACCACGGTGGCGGAGATCGCCCAGACCTCCAAGCAGGCCACGTCCTACGCGGACGCGGTCATCGCCCAGACGCAGAAGTCGGAGTCGCTGAGCACGGAGGGCCAGAAGGTGGTCACGGAGAGCGTGGCCGGCATGGAGAAGCTGGGCGAGCAGGTGAAGGCCATCGCGCTGGCCATCACCGACCTGAACGAACGCACGCTGCAGATCAGCGACATCATCGGTCAGGTGAAGGACGTGGCGGAGCAGTCCAACCTCCTGGCCCTCAATGCCTCCATCGAGGCGGCGAAGGCGGGCGAACACGGGCGTGGTTTCGCGGTGGTGGCCACGGAGATGCGCACGCTGGCGGAGCAGTCCCGCATGGCGGCGGACCAGGTGCGGGTGCTCCTGGGGGAGGTGCAGAAGGGCACACGTGTAGCGGTGACGACGACGGACGAGGGCAGCCGGCGCGCACAGGCGGCGATGGAGCTGGCGCGCGGCGCGGGCTCCACCATCCTGGGCCTGTCGGAGGTCATCCGCGAGTCGTCGGGGGCGGCGCGGCAGATCGCCGGCAACACGCGGCAGCAGACCATTGGCGTGGAGCAGATCGCCACGGCGATGGGCGAGCTGACGTCCGCCATGAGTGATTCGGTGGAGGGCACGCGGCGCATCGAGCAGGTCGCCGGCAACCTCTCCATCTTGTCGAAGCGTTTCTCGGATCTCGTAGGCAGGTACCAGCTATGAACAGCAACGTGACAGGCGGGGCCAGGAAGTCGGCGAAGGTGCTCATCGTGGAGGACACGAAGACCATCACCAACCTCCTGCAGGTCTACCTGATGGGGTGGGGGCTGGACTTCGTGGACGCGCCCAACGGCGCGGTGGGACTCAAGCGCGCGCGTGAGCAGAAGCCGGACCTCATCATCTCCGACGTGCAGATGCCGGAGATGGACGGGTTCGCGCTGTGCGCCGCCATCCGGGGTGACGCGAAGCTGCACGACACGCCCTTCATGCTGCTGACATCCCTGAAGGACGACGCGAGCCGCCAGAAGGGGAAGCTCGTGGGGGCGAGCGCGTTCCTCAACAAGCCCGTCTCCGTGGACGACCTGCGCTCCAAGGTGCGGGACATCCTCAAGCTGCCGGCCACGAAGTACTGACGCGCCCATGCCTACCGACGACGGCAAGCTGCTGCCCATCGACTTCGACGAACTGAAGGCTTCGCTCGACGCGGCCCAGATGCTGCTCGAGGGCGCGACGGTGGTGAGCGCCCACAAGCGGCGCGAGGTGCTGCACGCCCGCGCGCTGGCGCTGGCCAACTCGCGCCATGAGACGCGCCAGGAGGCCGTCACGGTGCTCGCCTTCCAGGTGGGCGGCGAGCGCTACGCGGTGAAGATCGACCTGGTGGACCACGTGCTGGAAGCGCGCGGCATGTGTTCGCTGCCAGGGGCGCCCCGCCATGTGCTGGGCGCGCTGTTGTCGCGCTCGCGCATCGTGCCGGTGCTGGACCTGCGGCAGTTGTTGGGCCTGGAGGGCGGCGGCATGTCCGACCTGAGCAAGGTCGTGGTGGTGGAGCTGGAGGACGAGGCGTTCGGGCTGGCGGCCGAAGTGGTGGATGGACGGCGGGAGTTGCCGCGCGCGGAGCTGTCGCAGCCGCCGCCGGGCCCGTTCCTGTTCCTGACGCCGGACCGGCTCACGGTGCTGGACCTGACACAGCTGGGCAACCCGGCGGCCGCACGGCGCGGCTAGAGGGGACTGGGGTTTCATGGATCCGCAGTTGCTGCGCAGCATCTGGCCGGTGTTCGCCGCGGAGACGCGCGAGCAGATTCAAGCCATCGGGTCGAAGGTGCTGGGGCTGGAGCAGCCGGCCGCCTCGCGCGAACCGGACCTGCTGCCTTCGCTCAAGCGCGTGGTGCACAGCCTCAAGGGCTCCGCGGCGAGCCTGGGGCTGGACGACATCGAGCGCGTCGTGCACGCCATCGAGGACGGGCTGTCCCACGTCAACGTGGAGGAGCCCATCTCACGCGGCGCCGTGGAGGCGATGCTGAGGGGCCTGTCCGCCATCGAGAACGCCCTCAACCGGGGCGACGCGGGCGAGCAGCCCGTGGTGGAGGGCGTGTCCGCGCTGCTCAAGGCCCTGGGCCACGGCGACGCCGCCGCCCCCTCGTCGGAGGGCGCGGTGGACTCCGGCCCGCTGGGCGAGGATGGCGTGAAGGCGCTGGCGGCGCTGGAGGCGGCCCTGGGCCGGCTGGTGTCCCCCAAGGTGGAGGACCGGGCCGGCGCGGTGCGCTCGGCGGTGGAGCGCGCGCACGCCCTGCGCCAGAGCGCGGAGGCCGTGCGGGCGGATCAGGTGGCCTCGCTGGCGGAGGCCGCGGCGCTGGGCTTCACCCGCATGGAGGAAGGCGGGGACGCGGCGGGGCTGGCGGCCTCGGAGGTGGCGGGCGCGCTGGTGGACCTGCGCGCCGCGCTGGGCCTGGCGGACGAAGCGGATGACGCGCGGGAGACCCCCCCCGTGAAGCGGGCCGTGGCCCCGGTGGCGAAGCCCCTGCCTCGGGCCCCGGTGGTCGCTCCCGAGGGCCGGAGCGGGACGGTGGACCGCGCGGTGCGCGTGTCGGTGAAGACGCTGGACTCGCTGGCGCTCCAGGTGGAGCACCTGGTGGCCGGCCGGTCTCAGCAGGGCCGGCGCACGGACGGCTTCCGCGCGCTGACGGATCAGGCGCATGAGGTGTTGCTGCACCTGGAGCGCGCCGCCTCCCAGCTGGCCATGGCGGGGGGCGGACCCGCGCTGGAGCCGCTGCGCACGGGCGTGGGCCTGATGCGCACGATGCAGAAGCGGCTCCTGGAGCAGGCGAAGGACGCGCACCGCGACGGTGAGCAGCAGGCGCTGGTGGCGCAGGTGGTGCGCGACGACCTGCGCGACCTGCGCATGGTGCCGGCCTCGCAGGTGCTGGAGCCCCTGCGGCGCACGGTGCGCGAGACGGCGTCGCGGCTGGACAAGGACGTGGCGCTGGAGCTGGGCGGCACCGACGTGCGCTTGGACCGGCGCATCGTGGACGCGCTGAAGGACCCCCTGGTGCACCTGGTGCGCAACGCCATCGACCATGGGCTGGAGACGCCCGCGGCCCGGCGCGCGGCGGGCAAGCCGGAGACGGGCCGGCTGACGGTGCGGGTGGAGGCGCGAGGCACGCGCATCGGCGTCATCGTGGAGGACGACGGCGCGGGCCTGGATCCGGTGCGCGTGCGCGCGACGGCGGTGCGCAGGGGGCTGATGACCCAGGACGCGGCGGAGAAGCTGACGGACGCGCAGGCCGCGCGGCTCATCTTCCAGCCGGGCTTCTCCACGCGGGATGAAGTCACCGCCACGTCGGGACGCGGCGTGGGCCTGGACGTGGTGCTGGCCACCGCGCAGCGGCTCCAGGGCTCCGCGGACGTCGAGTACACGCCGGGCAAGGGCACTCGGTTCATCGTGGACCTGCCGCTGACGCTGGCGGCGGCGCTGGGCCTGTTGGTGCGCACGGGCACCACCATCACCGCGATCCCGTCGGACACCGTGAAGCGCGTGCTGCGGCTGGACGCGGACGACGTGGGCACGGTGGCGGGGCGCGTGGTGGCGCGGCTGGACGGCGAGCAGCTCACGTTCCTGTCGCTGTCGGAGGCCATCGGCCTGCCGCGCATGCCGCTCGCGCTGGAGTCGGGCCGGCGGCAGACCGCGGTGCTGCTGTCGCTGGGCGAGGAGCGCGTGCTCTACGCCATCGACGAGGTGGTGGGGCAGCAGGAGCTGGTGGTGCGCGCGCTGGGCAAGCACCTGCGGGACGTCACGCACCTGGCGGGCGCGGCGGTGCTGGACGACGGCCGCGTGGTGCCGGTGCTCAACGCGCTGGAGCTGCTGCGCGCGGCCAAGCCGGACACCCGCACCGCTTCGGGCGAGTCCAAGATGCCGCGGATCCTGGTGTGCGACGACTCGCTCACCACGCGCTTCGCGATGAAGTCGCTGCTGGAGATCGCCGGCTATCCGGTGGTGACGGCGTCGGACGGCGAGGAGGCCTGGAGCGTGCTGGAGCGCGTGCACTGCCACCTGGTCGTGAGCGACTGGCAGATGCCCCGGCTGGATGGCGTGGGCCTGGCGCGGCGAATCAAGGGCCACCCCATGTTCCGGCGCACGCCCATCATCCTGGTGACGTCGCTGGACAGCAACGAGGACCGCGCGGCCGGCCTGGAGGCGGGCGCGGATGGCTACCTGGTCAAGCGCGAGGTGGAGCGCGGCAAGCTCCTGGAGCTCGTGCGCCAGCTGCTGCCCAGCTCCGCGACCTGAGCCAGGGGAGGGCCGAGACGACGACGCCCCGTCCTTCGCGCGGACGCGAGGGACAGGGCGGCGGACTCAGCGGCCTGGGCTTGAAGGCCCGGGCGTCAGGCCTTCAGCGCGGGCGGACCCACGCCTTGGGCCAGTCGTCGAACTGGGTGACTTCCTGGTCGTCGACGAGCAGCGTGTACATGGACTCCTCGGGGAAGTCGCCGATGCGCAGGCGCAGCTCCTTGCCCTCCGCCTTGGTGCGCAGCGGGTGGAGCGGGTCCGACGTCTTCACCCATTCCAGCTTCTGCTTCAGCAGTTGATCACCGTTCATAGCTTTGCCTGCGGCTTGGCGTACATGTTGTCCACGGCCTGGTTCGTGCGCTGCGAGCTGTTGATGATCTTGTCGTAGGCCTGGGCCTCGCTCAAGCCGCTCTTCTTCGCGTCCGCGACGAGCTGGTCGAACGAGGGGCCGTCCAGCCGGCCGTACTTGAAGTAGTCGCGCGCCTTGAGCATCGCGGCGTCGAGCGTGCCCATGAACTGGCGCGCCTCCACGCGGGCCTTGTGCCGGATCTCATGCGCCGCCTTGGCGCGGCCCTCCAGGGACACCCCCTGCGCCTTGAGCTTCGCGTCGTTCGCGGGGATGCCGGCGACCTGCTCCTTGTACCAGGCGCGGATCTCACTGTTGGTCGTGGGCTTCTTCACCGTGCCCGCATCCGGGCCGTTCACGCGAGCGGCGCCATCCGGGTTGCGCGGACGGGTGCGGGACGCGCTGCCAGTGGCCACGTCGCCTTGCGGCCGCGCGGGCGGAGGCGTCGAGTTCGAACGCTGGGGGCGCGTCGTGGCCGACGTCGTCGTGGCGGGCTTCGAATCCACGGAGTTGGAGCGGCGCGGCGAGGGCAGCGCCGAGTCGGACTTGGTGGAGCTGACGCTCGAGCTTCGGGAGAGCTTCATGGGGAGACCTTCGGGGGCAGGAAGGAAAACCGCTTTCCCTTTTATCGCAGTTCCGGGTAGGCGAGTTGCGACCTCCACCTACCTTTCGCGCGCCGCTCCGACGTCTCCTGCAATCTCATCCCCTTAGCGCTGAGCGGGGAGGGGGAAGGCGTCATCCCCCAGCCAGCGCAGGGTGAGGTCCAGCCGGGGCTCCAGCGCCACGGTCAGCGTGGCCCCCAGACGTCCCGCGAGCTGTTGGAGCACCGCTCCGGTGCGCGCGGGCAGGGCCTCAGCGGGGCACGCGCGGACGCGCAGCAGCCATTGGCCGGGCTCCGTGTCCGGACCCAGGTGGACGTCCACGGCCATCGCGCGCGCGGTGGCCTTCGCGAGGGTGCGCGCCAGCAGCTCCCAGTCCGCCCGGGCGCCTCGCACGGGCACGGCCCGGTCGGTGGGCAGCATCACCGTGGGCTCGGCCCGCCCCGGGCCCGGCGTGGGCGCGAAGGCGCGCTCCAGCACGGGGCGCAGGTCCTCCAGGCCCGGGACGGGGGGCGACAGGCGCCGGTCGATGAGGTCCTTCTGATCCGCGGCGACCTTGGTGATCCGCTCCAGGTAGCGCTGGGCCTGCGCGCCGAAGGGGCCCGCGGTGCCCTTGCGCATCATGTCCACGTAGCCCTTGATGACCATCAGGGGCGTGCGCAGGTCATGCGCCGCGCGGGAGCGCCGCTTGTCCTGCGCGGCCACCGCGCGCTCCAGGCGCTGCTTCGCTTCCAGGAGCCGCGCCTGACTTGCGCCTCGCGCGACCTCGCGCGCATGGGCCTGGAGCAGCGCCGGAGCGAAGGCGTTGAAGCGCGCCACCACGTTGCGTTGCGAGGTCGTCAGCGGCGCGGGCCACACGCTCAGGACGCCCTTGCTTCCCGGAGCCTGGGCGCGACGGGCGGGCACGTCGCCCAGCTTCATCACGCACGCGCGTCCTTCATAGAGGGCCGCGCCGGTCGCGCCGGTCAGCCGCAAGGACGCCTTCAGCAGTGCCTCCAGGCCCGCGCGCGTTCCTCCGCGCAGCGCCTGTTCGGCCACCGCCGTCAGCGTCGTTTCCATCCTGGCATCGAGGTCGTCCTCGATGCGCCGCCCCATCCAAGCCCCAGCCCGCACGCCCCAAGGAATGCGCATGCCTTCATGGAGGCGCAATGGCTCCACCGTGGCGCGCTCCGTTCCGCGTCAGGCAGCAATCCTTTACCCACGGGGATCCACCGGGACAGGCATTTTTACCGCCGTACCGGGTGCGTGGCCGAGCCAAACCCTTGCTCTTGCAGGGAAAAGGTTTTGGCCAGCCGCTTGCTATTGCCTTCCCACGTCACGCTGGGCGGGAAGGGGCGGATGGGTACTCTCGATTACTACGCGACGATGGCTCGGATGGCGCCCGGGGCACTGGCGAAGAGCGCCGTCCGCCGCGTCCAAGGTGTCGCGCGGCAGGCGCTCTACCGCCGCCGCGAGCAGATCGACGAGGCCCAGCTGCTGGAGTCCTTTGGCGCCACCCGGGCCGATGAGCTGGTGACGGTGGCGCTCGACCACCGCACGTCGCGGGCCTGGTGTGAGCTGTCACAGCGTGAGTCCGCTCGCGCCGCCATCGAAAAGCTCCCGGGCGCGAAGGCGCGCACGATGCTGCGCGCCGGGCGTGCGCTCCGCCAGGAGTGGGACGTCTTCGGCACGCCGGTGGCCTTCGGCGAGGGCAAGCCGGTGGACTGGTCGCTGGAGCCGGTGAGTGGCCAGCACTACCCCGTCGAGTCCGTGGAGCGCATGCCGCTGCACGTGACGGGCATGGATCCGAAGTATCCCTGGGTGATGGGCCGGCTCGACAGCGCGCTGGCCCTGGCCCAGGGCGCGTGGGTCGCGGACTCGCAGGGCGAGCGCTCGCGGCTGGCCACGGCCTTCGTCGCGCAGACGCTGGACTTCCTCCAGGCGAACCCCGTGGGCATGGGCGTCCACTGGACGTGCCCCATGGAGATTGGCCTGCGCGCGGCGAACCTGGCGCAGGCGCTGGCGATGTTCGCGGACGCGCCCGAGGTGCGCCGTCCGGAGTTCCTGGTTCCCGTGCTGGGCGCGCTCGCGGAGCACTGCGCGTGGGTGGAGGCCCACCTGGAGGACGGCGGCGCGGTGCCCAACAACCACCTCGTCTCCAACTACGTGGGGCTCGCGGTGGTGGGCCTGCTCTTCCCGGAGCTGCCCGGTGCCCCGCGTCAGGTGGCGCTCGCGGCGAACGGCCTGCGCGCCCAGATGGACGCGCAGGTGCATCCGGAGGGCACGTCCTTCGAGGGCTCCATTCCCTATCACCGCCTGTCGGTGGAGCTGTTCACCCTGGCCTTCCTCGTCGCGCGCGGCGCGGGTGTGTCCCTGGGGCCCGGGTACGAAGCGCGTCTGCGATTGATGTTCGTCGCGGCTCGCGCCTGGTCCTCGGAAGACGGCCTGGCGCCGCAGATTGGCGACAACGACTCCGGCCGCGTGTTTCCGTTCCAGGACCGCGCGGACGGCGACCACGGCTACCTCGCGGGGCTGGGCGCGGCGCTCTTCAACGACGTGGGGCTGGCCGGTGGCGTGTTCCCGGACGAGGCGGCGTGGCTCCTGGGCGAGGCGGGCCTGATGCGTTTCGGCGCGCTGCCCGCGGCTCCGGTGCCCGCGTCGGTGAGCTTCGCGGAAGGCGGCTTCCACATCTTGCGCGGCGAAGGCGTCGTGCTCACCGTCTCCGCCGGAAAGCAGGGGCAGCGCGGCGTCGGGGGACACAGCCACAACGACAAGCTCTCCTTCGAGCTCCACGTGGACGGGCGCCCCGTCATCGTTGATCCGGGCACGGGTTCGTACACGCGGGATCCCTCCCTGCGCAACGCGATGCGGAGCACCGCGGCGCACAACACGCTCCAGGTGGATGGGGAGGAGCAGGCTCCGCTGGATCCGGCGCGGCTGTTCGCGCTGCCGGAGGATGCCCGGGCGCGCGTCGTGGCCTTCCAGCCCGGCGCGAAGCACGACCGGTTGGTGGTGCGCCACGACGGCTACCGCCACCTGCCGGCTCCAGTGGGCATCGAGAGGACTTTCTTCCTGGACCGGCACGTGCGGGCGCTGGCCGTGGGAGACCGGCTCGTCGGGACGGGCCGGCATGAGGTGGTGGGACGTTTGCATCTGCCCGATGGGCAGGCGCGGTGGTGCGAGCCCGCGGCGGCCGTCATGGCGCGGGCCGGGCGCGTGCAGGAGGGCCCGGAGGCCTTCGAGGCACGGGCCCTGGAGATTGGACCGGCGGAGGCACCCGTGGGGTGGGTGCTCTTCGGGTGGGGGTTGGAGACCTCGCTCGTGCCGTCGCGCTACTCGCCCGGATATGGGCGCGTGGTGCCGGCGGTGTCGGTGGAGTTCCGGAGGCAGCTGGCGCCTCCGGCATGGCTGGGGTGGGTGTTCGTCTTCAGGTGAATGGTGTGGGTCGGGACGCGCGAGCCGGCGAGGCCGCGCGTCAACTGCTGGGAGTAACGACAATGCGCGTGATGGTTGGCAACCCGTTGCTGGGTCGGATTCAGAATCGGGAAGCGAAGGTGGGCGTGGTGGGGCTCGGGTACGTCGGTCTTCCGCTGGGCATGGCCTTCGCGGAAGCAGGCTTCCCGGTCACGGGGCTGGACGTCGACCAGCGGAAGATCGACAAGATTGGCAAAGGGGAGAGCTACATCAAGCACATCCCCAGCGCGCCGCTGGCGCAGCTGACGCAGGCGGGCAAGCTCAAGGCGACGAAGGACTTCGCGAAGGCGCGCGAGCTGGACTGCGTGATCATCTGCGTGCCCACGCCGCTGACCGCGTCGCGTGAGCCGGACATGAGCTTCATCATCCAGACGGGCGAGGCCCTGGCGCCGCACGTGCGCCCCGGCCAGCTCTTCATCCTGGAGTCCACCACCTACCCGGGCACCACGGAGGAGGTGCTGAAGCCGCTGCTGGAGAAGAACGGCCTCAAGGCGGGCGTGGACTTCTTCCTGGCCTTCAGCCCCGAGCGCGAGGACCCGGGCAACAAGGGCTTCAACACCAAGACGATCCCGAAGGTGGTGGGCGGCTACTCGCCCGCGTGCCTCGAGGTGGCGGTCGCCCTGTACGGCAGCGCGCTGAAGGAAGTGGTGCCGGTGTCCTCCACCCGCGTGGCGGAGCTCGCCAAGCTGCTGGAGAACATCTACCGCTGCGTGAACATCGCGATGGTCAACGAGATGAAGATGCTCTGCGACCGCATGAACGTGGACGTGTGGGAGGTCATCCAGGCCGCCAGCACCAAGCCCTTCGGCTTCCAGCCGTTCTACCCGGGCCCCGGCCTGGGCGGGCACTGCATCCCCATCGATCCGTTCTACCTGACGTGGAAGGCGCGCGAGTTCGAGTTCCATACCAAGTTCATCGAGCTGGCCGGTGAGGTGAACTGGCAGATGCCCTACTACGTGGTGCAGCGCACGATGGAGGCGCTCAACCAGAACAAGAAGGTGCTCAACGGCGCGAAGGTGCTCTGCATCGGCGCGGCG
Organism: Corallococcus sp. Z5C101001; assembly: GCF_007352635.1. NCBI lineage: Bacteria > Pseudomonadati > Myxococcota > Myxococcia > Myxococcales > Myxococcaceae > Corallococcus > Corallococcus sp. Z5C101001. The sequence continues at coordinate 1,006,155 of NZ_VKLU01000005.1, read as the reverse complement.
TACAAGAAGGACATCGACGACTTCCGCGAGTCCCCGTCGCTGCGCGTGATGACGCTCCTCAAGGAGAAGGGCGCGGAGATCAGCTACCACGACCCGTTCGTGAAGGAGCTGCACAAGGGCCACGGCTTCAACATGGAGATGAAGTCCGTCCCGCTGGAACCGGAGAAGCTCAAGCAGTACGACGCGGTGATGATCCTCACGGACCACTCGCACATCGACTACAACGAGCTGGTCCAGCGCTCGAACATCGTCGTCGACACGCGCAACGCGACCAAGGCCGTCACGCAGGGCCGCGAGAAGATCGTCAAGGCGTAGGGCCCGCGGGCAGGGCTTGCAGGCAGAGGGGTCCTCGCTTCACGCCTGGCGCGTGAGGGGAGGGCCCTCGCCTGTTTTTGGCTACAGTGCGCCCGTGCCCAGCGCCTTCCGCCCCTTGTTCCCGCTGTCCCTGGCCGCGTCCCTTTTGATGGGCGCGGCGCCCGTGAAGGATCCGCGCGCCCAGCTCCTGGACGCGATGAGCGCGGAGCTGACGCGCAACCAGCAGCAGCTCAAGGTGAACGGCCACGAAGCGCCGTACTTCCTGAGCTACGGCGTGAAGGACTACGAGTCGCGGCTGATCATCGCGCGCTACGGGGCGCTGTTCCAGGACGACGACTACCGCGAGCGCAAGCTGGGCGTGGACGTGCGCGTGGGCAGCTACGACTACGACAGCTCCGTGGCGGACTCGCTCGACTTCGGCTTCAGCACCAGCAAGGGCTCCAGCTACACCGCGCGCAAGGACGGGCCGCTGGATGACTCGCCGCTGGCGCTGCGCACGGCGCTGTGGCTCGTGACGGATGAGAAGTACAAGGCCGCGCTCTTCCAGTACCTGAAGAAGAAGGGCGAGGACGTCTACTCCGTGGAGGACCCCAAGCGGCCCGCGTCCTTCTCCCAGGAGGCGCCCGCCACCTACGTCCAGCCGCCGGTGCCGTTCCCATTCGACAGAGAGAAGTGGCGCAAGCTGGCGCGCGACGTGTCCGCGCGCTTCAACGCGCACCCGGAGCTGTTCGACTCGGAGGTGCGCGTCACCGCGGACAAGTCCACGCGCCTGTTCGTGTCCTCCGAAGGCACGCGCCTCATCACGGAGGAGACGCTGTACGCGTTCCATGTCTCCGCGGTGACGCGGGCGCCGGACGGGCAGCTGCTGGACGACTCGCGCAGCTTCTACCTGCCCACCGAGGCGGGGATGCCGGACGAGGCGAAGGTGCACGCGGCGGCGCAGAAGGTCATCGACGAGCTGCTCGCGCTCCGGCAGGCGCCGGCCATCACGCCGTACGCGGGGCCCGCCATCCTGGCCCCGGAGGCCGCGGGCGTGCTCTTCCACGAGACGCTGGGCCACCGCCTGGAAGCGGACCGGCAGGATGGCGACACCGACGGCAAGACGTTCAAGGGACAGGAGGGCAAGCAGATCCTCCCGGCCTTCCTGTCGCTGCGGGATGATCCGTCGAAGCGCGAGGTGAACGGCGAGCCGCTCAACGGCTACTACCTCTACGACGAGGAGGGCGTGAAGGGGCAGCCGGTGAGCCTGGTGGAGAAGGGCGAGCTCAAGGGCTACCTGATGAGCCGCCACCCGGTGGAGGGCTTTCCGAAGTCCAACGGCCACGGGCGAGGGCAGGGCACGCTCCAGCCGGTGGCGCGGATGGCGAACCTGCTGGTGGACAGCACGAAGCAGGTGAGCGACGCGGAGCTGAAGAAGATGCTCGTCGCGGAGGCGAAGCGGCAGGGCAAGCCGTACGGGCTCATCATCCGCGACATCACCGGCGGCAACACCAACACGTCCAGCTACGGCTACCAGGCCTTCAAGGGCGTTCCGCGCAGGGTGTACCGCGTGGACGTGAAGACGGGCGAGGAGACGCTGGTGCGAGGCGTGGAGATCGTCGGTACGCCGCTGTCGTCGGTGAACCGCATCCTCGCCACGGGCCAGCGGCTGGGCGTGTTCAACGGCTTCTGCGGCGCGGAGAGCGGCAACGTCCCGGTGTCCACCGTGGCGCCCGCGGTGCTGCTCCAGGAGCTGGAGCTGCAGCGGGCGATGGAGGGGAAGGACCGCCCGCCGCTGCTCCCCAGCCCGGCCGCCTCACCACAGGCGGCCGGACCGGAGGCGAAGGCGAAGCCCTAGCCGACCTTCTTCATCACCACGTAACCGGCGGCGGGGATGTTCACCGGGGTGTTCCCGCCGTTCAGCGTGGCGCCGTAGTTGCCGAAGTTGCTCCCGCCGTACGCGGCGGCGTCGCTGTTCAGCACTTCCTTCCACTGGCCCGGGGGCAGGGGCAGCGCGTAGCCCTCCAGGTTCTTCTTGTTGAGGCTGCCCACGACGAGGAACTCCTCGTTGCCCGCCTTGCGCGTGAAGGCCATCACGCTGTCGTCGTTGTGGGTGTAGACGCGCTTGACCTCCGCCGCCGCGCTGAAGGCCCCGCTGCTGTTCCTCAGGCCGATGGCGTCCTTGTAGAACGTGAAGCTCTGCCGGCGGGTGACGTCGAGCATCGCGTCCTTGCGCTCGGAGGCGGGCAGGCTGGCGACCTCGTTGAAGAGCTTGCGGTCATCCGCGGAGAAGGCCTTGTAGGCGCTGTCCTTCGTGCGCGCGTCCGGGGACAGGCTGAACAGGCGCTCGTAGGTGGCCTTCGTGGTGTCGTTGAACGTCACCTTGCCGAAGTCCACGTCCTTGCCCACGTCCTGCCAGCTCCAGTCGCTGTCCCAGGTGGACGGGTTGCCCCAGCGGAAGTCGTTCTGCGCGCCGAACTCGTCGCCCTGGAAGAACATCGGGATGCCGGGGCCGGCCATGCCGATGCCGGCGGCGAAGCGGGCGGCGCCGCGCGTCCACTGGTCCGGGAAGTCGGTGGCGTTCTCCCCCTCCGCGGTGTTCATGGTGCGCTGCGCGTTTCCGACCTCGTCGTGGTTGGAGATGATGGACAGCGCGTTCTTCCAGCTGTCCAGGCCGCGCGGCGACGTCATCAGGTTCACGAACGCGTCCACGTCCGTCTTCATCCCGCGCGCGGCGGCCTGCACCAGGCCCGGCTTGCTGTTGTCGTTGATGAGCCGGTGCTGGAACTCCGTGTACCACTGGGCGTCGAAGCCGCCGCCCGTGCCGTCCGGCTGCGCCGGGCGCGAGATGGCCGGGTCGTAGTCGAACTGCTCCGCCACGGTCCACACGTTGGGGTTGAGGAAGTGCACCTGGCGGTTGATCTCGCGGAGCATGTCCCAGCCCGCCTTGCCGCCCACGCCCTTGATGGGCTCCGTGAAGTCGAATCTCAGGCCGTCGAACTTCAGCTCGGACACCTGCTGCACGGCGTGGTCCACGAACAGCTGCTTCACCTGCGGCGTGTCGTACGCGGGCACGGAGCCCCACGGCGTGTCGCGCTGCTCGAACTGGCCGGGCTCCTTGGACCAGTTGAAGTACGGGTTGCTGGGGCCGCCCACGTTCCACAGGCCGTTGTAGTCGCCGAACACGTGGTTGTAGACGACGTCCGACACCACGTTGAGGCCCTTGCCGTGGGCCGCGTCGATGAAGCGCTTCAGCGCCTCATCGCCCTCCACCCACTTGCCGGTCTCGTCCTCGAAGCCCAGGGAGCTCTCCGTCGCCAGGCTGTTGACGCCCAGGTAGCCCCAGTTGCGCGCGCCCTCGACTTCGTTCGTGGGCAGCAGCTCCAGCGTGGTGACGCCCAGCTCCTTGAAGTAATCCAGCTTCTGGATCAGGTCCTCCATGGTGGAGCGGTTGGCGTTGCCCGCCTGGCCCAGGAAGCTGCCCGCGTGCAGCTGGTACACCACCCACTTCGACGGATCCTTCTCCCGCGGGACGTCGTCGTTCTTGAACTGGAACGTCGTCGGGTCGGTGATGACGGAGCCGCGGAAGGACACGCCGCTGCCCACGGTGATGAGGTCGCTCCAGGGGTCGTTCTCCGACGACGCCAGGCGCTCCGCGTCGGAGACCTTGCCGTCGTTGTTCACGTCGGAGCGCAGGTGGAGCTTGCCCTGGGCGTCCTTGTCGAACACCTGGAACTCGTAGCGCAGGCCGGCGAGCTTCTCCGGATCATTGACGAGCGTGGTCCACGCGCCGCCCTCGTTCGTCATCTTGATGCGGCCGTCATCCGTCACGTTGCGCGACCAGAAGTCGTTGAACTTCCCGCCGCGCAGCTTGTCGATGAGGGTGTCGTCGAACGAGCCCAGGCGCTCCTGGAGCTGCTTCTTGTCGAGCGGGTTGCCGTCGCCGTCCTTGAGCACCAGGTAGGCGCTGTCAGCGGTCTCCGCCTCGTCGATGTCGAAGCGCATCAGGCCGGTGGCGCCGGTGAAGTAGCGGTCCACCTCCTTGCCGCGCGTGGGGTCCAGGTACAGCCGGTCCAGGCCGCGCTGCTCGCCCATCATCCGGCGCGCGTAGGGGTCCGGCCGGTCGCTGGTGGCGCCCGTGGAGTCCACGACCTCGTAGACATAGGCCTTGCCCTCCAGCTGCTCCCACGCGCCCTTCGCCTGCGCGGTCCAGTTGCCGCCCTCGTCGCGCGTCATCGGGATGCGCTGCTCGCGGCCCTGCTTGTCCGTCACCTTCACCTGCACGGCCCGCGCGTCCGGCGCCCAGAACTTGAACGACGCGTCCTTGCCGGAGCGCTGCGCGCCCATCTGGTGGTACGTCGTGGGCGAGTACGACGCGGTGGACTTGGACAGGTCCAGCTTGAGGTTGCCCTCGCCCATCACCGCCCACTGGTCCTTGCCCGCGGGGCCGTCCACGCTGACGCCCCACTCCCAGTTGCGGGCGAGGCCGTCGTCCGCCACCTTCACCGTGGCCTCGTACTTGCCATTGCCCAGCGACTTCATGGGGATGCCGCCGGAGGACCACTGCGCGTTGTAGCGGCCGTCCGCGTCCCAGCTGCCCTTGAGCTTTGGGTGGGTGAGCTGCGCGTGCGGGCCCGCGTCGTACGTGAAGGTGATGGTGCGGACCATGGGGTTCTCCACCGTCGCGCCGGAGCGCACCGCCTGGGTGGGCGCGGCGCCCAGCAGGGCCCCCGCGTTGGCGGAGCGGGCCAGCGTGCCGGAGCCGGCCACCGGGGCGCGGGCCGTGGGACCCGGAGTGGATTCGAAGGCGGACTGGTTGCGGCGCGCGGCGGCGGCCTTCGCGGCGGCGGCGTTCTTCTGGGCGAGCAGCTTCGCCGGGTCCGCGGAGGTGGAGCCCGTGGCGGGAGCCGGGGCGCGGTTCGGGCGGTTGATTTTGGAGTCAGTCACGGGTCAATCCTCCGGCGGCCCGCGCATAGCGGGCACGCTCAACTTGTCGGACTTGTGCCCACGGGAGTTGTGTCCGGCGGGCTGGAAGTGGGCGAATGTGGGGTGGGAGCCGCTGGTAGCTGAGGATTCCGTGGAAATCCCCGGCCATCCAGGCGGGGCCGGAGCGGGGGGAGGGTCAAACGGCCCCCCTTGAAGCCGCGCAGGTACACGTAGCGGCGGAAGTCGCGGAGGAAGGCGTCCACGGGCAGGCCGATGGACGTCTGGAAGCCGCCGGTGAAGTCCTGGCCCAGGCGCATGGCGGTGAGGATGCCGCGCACGCGCGCCTCGCCGTAGCGCTCCATCAGGAAGGTGAAGGCGTGGTAGGCGGCGCCGTAGACGGTGGCGTTCTGGGTTTCATAGAGGGCCTCGGCGCGGGCGAGCGGATCCTCTTGAGGGAAGTCGTGGAGGAAGCGGGACAGGTCCTCCAGGCTGGGGACGCGGTAGCCCTGGCCCGCGGTGTACGAGGCCATGCCCTCGCTGAACCACAGGGGGATGCCCTTGCGCGTCCAGTCCGACACGGTGGCGGAGGACTGCCACATCAGGCTGTGGGTGAGCTCGTGCAGGAGCAGCTCGTCCACCTGCTTCTGGTTGGCGCCGCCGCGCGTCCACGTGCGGGGGCTCTGGACCTCCACCTGCTCGTAGCGCGCCCACGCGCGCAGGAAGTCGTAGCCGGGGCGGTTGGCGGCGCGCTCCAGGGCGGCGTGGTTGGGGTGGAGGACCAGGGTGACGGGCTCGTGGAAGGTGCCCCAGCGGGACAGGCGGGGGCTGGCGCGCTCCACCGCGATGCGCACCATGAGCGCGCCCTGGGGGTCCTGGGCGGCGCGCGCGACGATGAACTCGCCGCCGGACAGGGACAGGGTGGCGTCCGGGGCCGCGGCCTTCTGGGCGGCGCACGCGGAGAGGAGGGCCGCCGCCGCGACCAGGAGGGCCCATCGTCCAGTGCCGCCCACCCGCATCCCTCGCCCCTCTAGCTGGCCCCGAGCCAGCGCATCACGGCGCGGCCCACATCCGCGACGGTGGTGAACGACGCTAGCTCCGGGGCGGAGGGGCCGAAGTAGAGCATGGGGACGGCGTGCACGGTGTGTCCGCGAACCGACAGGTCCTCCACGTTGCCGTGGTCGCTGCACACCAGCACGCGCGCGTCCGCGGGCCGCGTGGCGGTGACGGCGCGAAGGAAGGCGTCGACGGTGTCCAGCGCGGCGCGCGCGGCGGTGAAGTCCTGGGCGTGGCCCGCCTCGTCCGCGAGGTAGTGCTCGAAGAAGGTGAAGTCCGCCCCGGCGGTGATGCGCCAGAAGAGGGCCGCGGCCTCCTGGGGCGTCCGGCTGGGCACGTCCAGGCCATGGGCGCGCGCGTTCGCGCCGGTGATGTCGTGGGTGAGCCCGTCGCCCGCCCGCGCGTCGTCCAGGGTGCGCAGGGGTTCCGCGCCCGCGGCGAAGGCGAGCTTCGCGGCCGAGGGACGCACCTTGCGCGCGGCGCGGGGGGGCAGGGTGAACTCGGGCGGGGACGTGGAGGGGCGCCGGGGGAGGCCGAGCGCGTCCAGGTACGGCGCGGGGTACGCGTTGGCGAAGGTGGCGGTGTGGCCCTGGGCCTTGAGGCGGCGCACGATGGAGCGCTCCGCGAGCAGCTCCCGGAGGGCGGTGTTGGGGTAGCCCAGCACGTGGCCCCCGACGAGGACGGGGGCGGGGTCGCCGGTGAGGATGGCCGTCTGGTTGGACGCGGACTGGGGCCGGCCGGGCACGCCGAAGGTGGGGTCCACCGCGAGGCCGATGCCGCCGTGGGGGAGGGCGGGCGCGGGGGCGTCCTGGAACCAGGACAGCAGGTGGTCGCGGTCCGCGAGCGGATTGACGGCCGGGTCCTTCCGTCCGATGCCGACCCCATCGATGAACAGGACCGCGACGCGCACGGCCTGGGACTGTATCCTCGAATCCGACACGCATGGCCATCCACGGCGACCTCTTCAGCTACCCGCTCCCCGAGTTCCTTCAATGGCTGGACAGCTCCCGCAAGACGGGGACGTTGCAGCTGTCGTGGGAAGCAGGCGAGCGCAAGTTGTTCCTCCTGTCCGGCCAGGTGGGCGCCACCGCGAGCGAAGGGCTGCGCGGCCGGGTGGCCCGGCTCCTGTCGTTGCCCAAGCTGGCGGCGGGCACGCGCGTGCTGGCGGCCTTCGACGAGCTGGCGCGCACCCCGGATGTGGACGCGGCCTTCGACGCGCACGGGGTGCAGGCGCGCTGGGTGCGGGACCTGGGCCGCGAGGAGCTGTTCGCGGCGATGACGGACCTGACCATCGCGGGACAGGGCACGTTCCACTGGACGGAGGACGCGGACCGCACCGGTGAGGACTGGGTGCCGTCCGACATGAGCATCCGCGAGCTGCTCTTCGAGTCCCTGCGCTGGGTGGACGAGCAGGGGGACGTGGACAAGGCGCTGCCCATCGACGCGTTGAGCGTGAAGGCGCTGGCGCCGCCCAGCCCGAGCCAGCCGCTCATGCACCGGATCATCCTGGGCCTGACGACGACGCCGCAGAACCTGGGGCGGCTCCGGCTGTCCATGGGCGTGTCGCGCTCGTCGGTGACGCGCCGGGTGCACGAGCTGTTGCGCGCGAAGCTGGTGGAGGTGGACGGCGCGCCGCAGGTGGAAGCGGACCCCGTGGCGGAGATGCTGGAGAAGGGCGCGGTGCTGATGCGCGAGGGCCAGTACGACGCGGCCGGCATCGTGTGCGCGTCGCTGCTGGCCAGCGACCCGGCGGACCGGCGCGTGCGGGAGTTCGCGCGCCTGGTGCAGCGCGAGCACGTGGCCGCGCTCTACGCGGACCTGCCGCCGCTGGTGGTGCCCCAGCTCATCCAGTCCCCCCAGGCCATGGTGATGCTCAAACCGGAAGAGCGGCAGATCGCCGGGCTCGTCAGCGGGACCTGGGACGTGTCCACCCTGGTGCTGGCCAGCCCCGCGCGGGAGCTGGAGACGCTCAAGACGCTGGCGAAGCTGCACCGCATGGGGTTGCTCCAGCTGACGTACCCGCGCTGACGCGGGGCCTCAGTGCACCGGGTGGGGCGCGGGGACCGGCTCGGATTCGATGATGCCCTCGAATTCGCTCCAGGGGTCCTCCATGGCGCCGTAGTCGTCCGTGAGCTCCTCCCCGGGCGCGATGTCTCGCAGCGCGACGGTGGCGGTGCGGGTCGCGTCGTTGCCGCAGTTCGGCGCGTCCGAGTGGTTCATGAACCGCGCGTGGTCGCCGCACAGCACCAGGGCGCCGTGCTCGCAATAGGCGTAGCGGGACAGGAACGCCTTCGCGGCGGCGCTCATCCGGGCGACGTCACCGGGCCCGAAGCGCTGGTCGACGGGGGCGTCGAAGGTCCACACCACGGCGCCCCGGGCGATGGGCTCCTCTGCGAAGAGGCCCAGGCCGTGGATCCGCGACGGCTTCACCGAGGTCTTCACACGCAACATGCAGGGGCTGCCTCCTGGGCTCCCGCGCGGGAGCCGTGCCCCTGAGATGTGGGGGCCCCTGCCGCGCCTGAATCACCCCGCGGTCGGGAGCCCCACGGCGTTGAGTCGCACGAAGACCTGCATCAGGACGTAGAGCGAGAAGGCCGCGTCATCCACGCGCAGGTGCGGCTGCGTGGACAGGCCCTGCAAGCGCAGCAGGTCCGCGCCATCCACGTGGAGCAGGAAGGCCTGCTGCGCCAGGGTGCCCTCTCCCGCGAAGGCCATGGCGCGCCGGACCGCGTCGGTGCAGGCGGTGACGCAGGTCGTGTAGTCCGCGGCGACGAAGGCGGCCTCCGCGGCCCGGGCGTGATCGAACAGGTCGCCTGGCGCCAGCGCGCTCGTGGCGCCCAGCAGGCGGGCCGCGGTGTTCACCACGGCCGCGGGGGCCGGCATGGGGGCGGGCTCCACGCGGGGCGGGGCGGGCGCGGTCAGCGTCCGGGGCGCGGGGGAGAGGGGCGCGGCCGGGGGCTGGCGCTGGGTGAGGTGCTGCGCGAGCTGCGCCTCCAGGCCCGCGGGGGCCGTCCCGGGCGGGGGCGGCGCGGGACGGGGCGGCGGGACGATGCGCTTGGCGCGCAGGTCCTTGATGACGAGCCGGGTGATGGTCTTGAGCGTGTCCAGCACCCCGCGGCCGTTGGTGGCGGCGGTCTCGAAGTCGGGGACGCCGCGCGGGTTGAGCTCCCGGCGCAGCTCCTCCACGGACAGGGTGCTCTCCAGGTCGCGCTTGTTCCACTGCATCACCAGCGGGAAGCGGTCCAGGCGGATGCCGTTCTCCAGGAGGTTCTCCTCCAGGTTGGCCAGGGACTCGCGGTTGGCGTCCATGGCCTCCGCCTGCGAGTCCGCCACGAACACCACGCCGTCGGCGCCCTGGAGCACCAGCTTGCGGGTGGCGTTGTAGAAGACCTGTCCGGGCACGGTGTAGAGGGCGAGGCGCACGGAGCAGTCGCCCACGCGCTCCACCTTCACGGGCAGGAAGTCGAAGAAGAGCGTCCGGTCGCCTTCGGTGGCGATGGACATCATCTCTCCGCGGTGGGCCGGGCGGACGGTCTCGTAGACCTTCCGCAGGGTCGTCGTCTTCCCGGACAGGCCCGGGCCGTAGAAGACGATCTTCGCGGCCACTTCACGGGCCATCAGGTTCACGCTGCTCACGGTGTCAGCTTACCTAGAACGACTCGGCGCCTCGCGCCAGTTGCGGGGCGAACATTCGCGGGCGTCCCGGCCCGGTGCTCCGCCGCGAGCAGGGCGAAGAGGGCCGCTTCCTTGGCCTCCTCGGGGAAGCCCAGCACGTCCAGCCGCTCCAGTGGGACGGGGGCCAGCCGCGCCCGCAGGTCCGCCATCAGCACGGGGTTCCGCGTCCCGCCGCCCGATGCGTACACCGCCTCCAGGCGCGGGAAGCGGGGCCGCACCCAGGTCTCGAAGGCACGCGCGGTGGCCTCCACGGTGAACGCGCGCGCGGTGGCCATCAAGTCGTAGGGCCGGTCCGGGGCCGCCGCCCAGAGCCGGTCCACCAGCGCCTCGCCAAAGCCCTCGCGGCCCGCGCTGCGCGGTGGGGGACGCGCGAGGAACGGATGGGCGAGCAGTTCGTCCAGGAGCCCCGGCACCACCTTCCCCCGGGACGACAGGCCGCCGTCCCGGTCGCACTCCAGCTGTCCGCCCGACACCCGGCGCGCCAGCCCATCCAGCACCATGTTCGCGGGGCCGGTGTCGAACGCGAGCGTGTCGTCCAGGTGTTCGCCCACCACGCTCACGTTGGCGATGCCGCCCAGGTTGAGGAACGCGCGCGGGAGGTCCGGTCGCTCGCGGTTCCGGAAGACGGCCCAGTCCAGGTACGGCACGAGCGGCGCGCCCTGGCCTCCCACGGCCATGTCGCGGGTGCGGAAGTCGCTGACGACGGGCAGCCCGGTGCGCTCGGCGATGACCGCGGCCTCGCCAATCTGGAGCGTGGAGGGGATGAGGGACAGGTCCGATGGCAGGTGGGCCATCGTCTGGCCGTGCGAACCGACGACGTGGATGTCGCTGGCGGGGACGCCCGCGCGCGCGATGACGGCGAGCACGGCTTCGGCGAAGCGTTCGCCCAGCTCGAAGTTGAGCGCGCAGAGGCTCCGGGCATCCTGGGGGCCCAGCACCCGCGCGACGAACTCCGGTGGGAAGGGCCGTGAGACGTGCGCGATCAGCTGGAGCGTCACGTCCACGCCGGTGCCCTCCACGCGGCACAGCGCCGCCTCCGCCGCGTCCACGCTGGTGCCGGACAGCACGCCCACGCACAGCCGGGGCGGCAGGGAGGGGGAGGGGGGCGGGGTGGGGCGCATGCGTTCAGTCTAGAGCCCGCCCCCGACGCTCGCCGTCCCCGGGACCGGGGGGGGCCCCGGGTGTCCAGGATCGGCGCCCTCCGGGTGTCTCCAGTTCACGTTCCGCAGGGTCCTGTGTTCGATTCCAGAGGGGGCTTGCACGTCCGTCCAGTGCGGCCCCGACGCGGCTGGCCCGCCGCGAGGGTCCCTCTCCACTCCCGAGGGCTTGGCTCGGGCTTGGCTCGGGCTTGGCTCGGGCTTGGCTCGGGCTTGGCTCGGGCTTGGCTCGGGCTTGGCTCGGGCTTGGCTCGGGCTTGGCTCGGGCTTGGCTCGGGCTTGGCTCGGGGGCGGCTCAGCTCGGGCCGCGTCACCAAGGTCCGGAGGTGCCGGCTCGGACCTTCCAGGTCACGGTCGGGGAGCTGACCCGGGCCGGGCCGGCTGCGTCCGGGGGCGACGGCGCCGCGGCTCGCTCGACGAGCGCCGAGCGGTTCCATCCACCCCGCCGGGTTGGGGGCGCGTCGCGGACTTCCGCTTCGGCGCTGGACGGTCCAGTGCTCGCAGGCCCTGCTCCTCCACCTCGCGCCGCGCCTGGGCCGCCGGAAGCCCGGTGAAGTGCATGGCCAGCGCGACCTTCACGCTGTCGCCCGCGGCCGTGAGCAGCACCTTCGCCCGCGCCGGGGGCAAGTCCGTCAACTCCGCCACCATGCGCGCCGCGCGGGCCCGCAGCTTCGCGTTCGTCGGGCGCACGTCCACCATCCGCCCCCGGTACACCTTGCCCAGCGCCACGAAGGCCGCGGTGGTGATGGCGTTGAGCACGAGCTTCGTCGCCGTGCCCGCCTTCAGTCGCGTGGAGCCCGCCACCACCTCCGGCCCCGTGCGCGCCAGCACCACCGTGTCCGCCCGCATGGGGCTCCCAGGTGGGTTGCAGCACACCAACACCGTGCGCGCTCCGCGCTCGCGGGCCTCGTCCAGGGCCCCCCGGACATAGGGCGTCGAAGCGGACGCGGAGATTCCACACACCACGTCCCGCGCCGTCGCTTGGAAGGCCCTCACCGCCCGGGCCCCCGCGTCCGCGTCGTCCTCGGCGCCTTCCACCGCGCGCGTCAGGGCTCGCCGACCCCCGGCGATGACCGCCTGGACGCGCGTGGCCGGGACACCGAAGGTGGGGGGACACTCGCTGGCATCGAGCACGCCCAGCCGTCCGCTGGTGCCGGCGCCCACGTAGAGCAGCCGACCTCCCGCGCGCAAGGCATCCGCGACGGCCCGGGCCGCCGCCGCGATGGACGGCAAGGCCTCACGGACCGCTCGAAGGGCGATCAGGTCTTCTTGATGCAACCGTCGGACGACCGCCTCGACAGAGAGGAGGTCCAGGTCGCCCGCACGGGGATGGAGCCGTTCGGTGGGCGGAAGCGCGGACTTTCGAGCGCGCATCGTGCCCACCGGAAGGCCCCGGGACTTCAGGCGGCCTTCGTCACCTTGCCCGCCTTGATGCAGCGGGTGCAGGCCAGAACGCGCTCGATGCGGCCTTCGACGTTCGCCCGCAGCTTCTGCAGGTTCGGGAGGGTCCGCTTCTTGGTCTTGTTGTTCGCGTGGCTGACGTTGTTACCCACCAGCGGACGCTTCCCACAGAGGTCGCACTTCCACGCCATGACTGCTAACTCCTTGAAAACTGGGGCGTTCGACAGCAGCCCATAAAAGAGCGGCGGACCCTACCAGAAACAGCCCGAAAATCCAGCCGGATCCGACCCGAGTCCTACCGCTTGAGGGGATCCTTCTTCTTCAGCATGTCCTGCACCAGCCGTGCGGCCCGCATCCCGGCCAAAAGCTCGCCTTCCAGGCCCAGTCCGGGGAGCACCTCGCGGCCCGCCAGGATCACGTTCTTCGCGGGCGTGCGCTGCTTCAACCCCGTGACGCCCAGGAAGGCTTCCGTCTCGAAGCTGTAGAGGGGGTGGGGCATGAGGCGGCTGCCGCGCACTCCCCCGGCGTCCAGGTAGGGGGCCGACCGCAGCGCGCGGTGCTGCTTCGTGAAGGGCATCAGCCGGTCCAGGTGCTCGTCGATCTTCGCCGCCAGGGCCTGGAGGTGTTCCTCGCCCAGGTCGCGCGCGGAGGCCGGGACGAAGGCGCCCGCGCACACCACGCGCACACCCTCCACGTCCTTGTGGCCGCCGACCGCCGCCGTCCGCGCAGGGTGCTGCTGCACGAGCAACGGGCCCAGCTCCGCGTCCTGCGTGTCCACGAGGATCAGCTCGCCCATGCCGCGCGGGAGCGCCGCCTCCGGGACGACCCAGTTCACGCTGAAGAGCAGCGACCGGGTGTTGGACTGGTCCAGGTGCTCCAGCAGGCCGCGGTGGTGCTTCTTGTCCGTCACCAGCCGGCGCAGCGCTCCGGAGTCCGTGGCCGTCACCAGGCACGACGCGCGGTAGAGCGTGTCCGAGCGGACCAGCTTCACGCCGGAGAACTTGCTGCCGTCGAACGCCAGCTCCTCGACGATGAAGCCCGCCGGGTTGTCGCGGCCCAGCACGTCGCCGCCCAGCTCCGCGAGCCGCCGGGTGAGCACGTCGCGCAGGGCGTCCATGCCGCCGGGGTAGGTGGACGGCGCGGTGAGCACCTGGGACAGGGCCCGGGTGAGCGCCAGGGGCGCGGTGGGCTTCTCCAGGTGCACCAGGAAGGGGAGCAGGCCGCGCACCAGCGACAGCGCAGGGTCGTCGCTCGCGAGCCGGGGCGTGGCCTCCAGGCCCGGGTGGTCCTTGATCCGCCCCTTGAGCTTCCAACCCTCGAAGAAGCCGTCGGGGGGCAGCTGGGGGCCTTCCTTGAAGAAGGCGTCGGTGGCCTCGTGCTGGGCGGCGCTGCCCGTCAGCGCGCCCTGGATGCCCTCTCCGGCTTCACCGAACTCACGCGTGAGCTCCGCGCGGCGGCGTGTGGCGTCGCCGGGCAGGTCCACGCGGTTCCTGGGCAGCACCAACTGGAGTTCGGGCGCGTGGGGGCGCAGCGCCCGGCCGATGGCGGTGGAGAGCCCCAGCTCGTTGAGGGCCTCTTCCACCGCGGGCATCGCCTTGAGGGGCGGCGCGACGAAGGGGGCATAGGGCAGCACGAAGCCGTCGTGCTCGTAGCCGGGCCCCATGCCGTCGTGCTCCACCAGCAACACGCGGTGGTTGCGCTTCGCCAGGAGCGCGGCGGCGAGCGCGCCTCCGACCTGGCTGCCCAGCACGATGACGTCGTACACGTGCCGGGACGGGCCCGAGGGGAGCTTGAGTTTGGCGGCGGACGTCGACATGGCCGCCGAACACTACACAACGCCACCGCGTCTGGCGCCCTTTTGGCTCCCGGGTTTCCAAGGGGCCGGGCTTGGGGGTGGGGTCCGAGGGCCCCTCAGGGCCTGGGGCCGAAGAGGCGCGCGACCAGCTCCGGGGGGAGCGCGTCGAAGTCCGGGGCGGTGTAGTGGGCGCCCGCCTTCGCCAGCTGCTCCGCGGTCGTGGTGGTGGTGATGCCCACGGTGATCATGCCGGCGGCGCGCGCGGACAGCACGCCGTTGATGGCGTCCTCGAAGGCCACGCACGACTCCGGGGGCACGTGCAGCGCCTGCGCCGCGGCCAGGAAGATGTCCGGCGCCGGCTTGCCGCGCGTCACCTGCTCGGCACCGACGACGCACGCGAAGAGCGGGCGGACCGCGAGCCCGTCCAGCACCAGCTCGCGGTTGCCCTGGGGCGCGGCGGTGGCCACGGCCATGGGCAGGCGCGCGTCGCGCAGGCGGTGCAGGAAGGCCTCCGCGCCCCGGTGCAGCGCGAGATAGGGCCGGTAGATGGCGCGGTAGTGGGACTCCTTCTCGTCCGCGAGCGCATCCAGCTCCGCGACGGAGAGGGTGCGGCCCAGGAGCTGCGGGAGGATCTCCTCGTTCTTCTTTCCCGCGAACTCGTTCTGGAACCGGTCCGCGGTCAGGTCGTCCAGGCCGAGCTTCCGGGCGAGCGTCACCCAGGCGCGGTTGTGGAAGTCCATGTTGTCGACGAGCGTACCGTCCATGTCGAAGACGGCGGCGAGCAAGGGGGCGGCGACGGGAGTCATGTTCTTCCCAATACCGATTTCCGTCGCCATGTCACCCCTGAATCTCCCCTGCGAGCGCCTTCTGGGCTGATATCCCCCGGGCATGAGCGACGACGTGCTGCTGGAGAGCCGGGGACCCTTGGGCGTTGTCACCCTCAACCGCCTGAAGGCGCTCAACGCGCTCTCCCTGGAGATGTGCCGGGCGCTGCATCCCCGATTGGATGCGTGGGCGGCGGATCCATCCGTGAAGGCGGTGGTGATCCGCGGCGCGGGGGGCCGGGCGTTCTGCGCGGGAGGGGACGTGCGCGCGGTGGCCAGTTCGGTCGGACGCACAGGCGCGGAGGCGTCGTTGGCGCGCGAGTTCTTCCGGGCGGAGTACGCGCTCAACCACCGGATCCACCATTACCCGAAGCCGTTCATCGCGCTGGTGGATGGCATCTGCATGGGTGGGGGATTGGGGCTGTCGATGCACGGCGCGTTCCGGGTCGTGACGGAGAAGCTGGTGCTCGCGATGCCGGAGACGGCGATTGGCATCTTCCCGGACGTGGGCGGTGGCTGGTTCCTGCCGCGCTTCCCGGGCGAGGCGGGCACGTACCTGGGGCTGACCGGCGCGCGGTGTGACGCGGCGGATGCGGTGTGGCTCGGGTACGCGACGCATCAGGTGGAGTCCTCCCGGCTGGAGGACCTGATGGCGGCGTTGGGGGCGGCGGACTGGAGTGGGGCGGGGCGGGACGTGGCGGCGGGCGTGCTCGCGGGGTTCCATCAGGTGCCAGGGCCTTCGGGGCTCGCGGCGCGGGCGGAGGTCCTCTCGCGGTGCTTTGGCGGACAGCGGGTGGAGGACATCCTCGCGGCGCTGGAGCGAGAGGGCACGGCATGGGCGGAGGAGACGCGCGCCACGCTGCTGCGCATGTCGCCCACGAGCCTCCGGGTGACGCTGCGGCAGCTGCGGCAGGGGCGGGGACAGGACTACGACGCGACGGCGCGCATGGAGTACCGGCTGAGCCAGGCGCTGACCGCGCGACATGACTTCCGGGAGGGGATCCGGGCGGTGCTGGTGGACAAGGACCAGAAGCCGCGCTGGAGCCCGGCGACGCTCGCGGAGGTGACGGAGGCGGAGGTGGAGGCGTGCTTCGCGCCGCGCCCCGGTGACGAGCTGGAGTTGCCCGCGCGAGGTTGAGCAACTGCGTCGTTCGCCGGTGTGAGGCTTCGGTGGACGACGCTGGCAGGGCGCTTCGCGGGGGCGCGCTACAAGTCCTCGTCGCTCACGACGGTGCGTCCGTCCGAGCGCAGAAGCGCGGTGGTGATGCCTTCACCCGGGCGGAGCACGCCGGATTCGTAGATGCGCTGACTGCCGCACGAGGGGCTCTTTTCCTTCAGGAGCGCGACCGTGACGTCGAACCGCCGCGCGGCCTCCAGGGCGAGGTGGGCACCCTCTTGGAACGCGGCGGTGCGGTCCTCGCGCGTCTCTCGCGTGAGGGCCCGCGCGCGGCCGGCCCAGACGTCCACGCCCGTGCCACCCGACAGGTCCACGGGCGGACGCGGAATGCCCATGCCCGCCGCGGCCTCCGGACAGATGGGGATGACGGCCTTGCCGTCCAGCGCCGCGAGCACCCGCTCCGAGCGCTGCGAGCGTCCATCGTAGCGGCACGCCTCACCCAGCAGGCACGCGCTGACGAGGACCCGCGGGGCTGCGCGCAGGGCCTCCCGCCTCGCGTCGCGGGCGGACGCATCGAGCGCGGCGGAGCCGTCCGCCGTGGCGCTGGGCGCCGCATCCGGAGCCACGGGCGGTCGCACGCCGCCGGTTCCATCCGGCGTGGGCCCCGAAGCAGCGCGTGACGCCGCATCCGGATCCACCCCCTGCGTCACTTCGGCGCTCCCGGACTGCGCAGGGCGCCCGCATCGCCTGTCACATGCGCCGCCACGCGCGTGCGCGTCCCATCCAGCGTCACCGCGCCCGACACCGCGAGCCGCACGGCCAGCGGGTACAGCCGGTGCTCCTCCGCGAGGATGCGCGCGCTCAGGCTCGCTTCGTCATCCTCTGGCAGCACCGGCACCGCCGCCTGGGCGATGATGGGCCCCGTGTCCGTGCCCGCGTCCACGTAGTGCACCGTGCACCCGGCCACCTTCACGCCGCGCTCCAGCGCCTGCCGCTGCGCATGCAGCCCCGGGAACGCGGGCAGCAACGAGGGGTGGATGTTCAACACGCGCCCCGGGAAGCGCTTGAGGAAGTCCGCGCTCACCAGCCGCATGAAGCCCGCCAGACACACCCACTCCACGCCCGCGTCGGCCAGCACGCCGAGGACCGCCGCCTCGAAGTCCACCTTCGACCCGAAGCCCTTGTGATCCACCACCTCCGCGCGCACGCCCGCCTTCCGGGCGCGCTCCAGCGCGTACGCGGTGGGCACGTTGGAGAGCACGCACGCCACCTCGGCGGGGAAGTCCTCCCGCGCGGCCGCGTCGAGCAACGCCTGCAGGTTGCTCCCGCCGCCGCTGACGAGCACCCCCAGCCGCGCCCGCCGCGCGCTCATGGATCGATGACCGCCGTGGCCTCGCCCTGGCCCGCTTCCACCCGGCCCACCTCGGACGCTTCCACGCCCCGGGCGCGCAGCACCTCCAGCGCCTTCGCCACGTCCTCCTTCGCCACCACGACGATGAGGCCCAGGCCCATGTTGAACGTGCTGAACATCTCGTCGCGCGCGACGCCGCCCGTCTTCGCGATGAGGTCGAAGATGGCCGGCTTCTTCCACGCGGACTCGCTCAGCACCGCGCGCGTCCCGTCCGGCAGGCACCGGGGCAGGTTGCCCGGGATGCCGCTGCCGGTGATGTGCGCCATGCCCTTCACCTTCACCGCCTGGCACAGCGCGAGCGCGTCCTTCACGTAGATGCGCGTGGGCTCCAGCAGCGCGTCACCCAGCGGCCGGTCCAGCCCCTGCGGCGCCACGTCCAGCGGCAGCTTCGCGTCATCCAGCAGCACCTTGCGCGCCAGCGAGTAGCCGTTGCTGTGCAGCCCCGACGACGTGAGCCCGATGAGCGCGTCCCCCGGCTTCACCGTCTTGCCGTCGATGATGGCCGAGCGCTCCACCACGCCCACGCAGAAGCCCGCGACGTCGTACTCGCCCCGCGCGTAGAAGCCCGGCATCTCCGCCGTCTCCCCGCCCAGGAGCGCGCACCCCGCCTGCTCGCAGCCCACCGCGATGCCCTTCACCACCTCCGCCGCCGCGTCCACCTCCAGCTTCCCGGTGGCGAAGTAGTCCAGGAAGAACAGCGGCTCCGCGCCACAGGTGAGGATGTCGTTCACCGACATCGCCACCAGGTCGATGCCCACCGTGTCGTGGCGCCCCGCCAGGAAGGCCACCTTCAGCTTGGTGCCCACGCCGTCGGTGCCCGCCACCAGCACGGGCGCCTGGTACTTGCCCGGTGGCAGGGCGAACAGGCCGCCGAAGCCGCCCACTCCACCCATCACCTCCGGGCGCGTGGTGCGCGCCGCATGGGGTTTGATCTTCTCGACGAACGCGTCGCCGGCCTCGATGTCTACTCCGGACTGCTTGTAGGTCGTTCCCACGGCCGGCCTTCTATCCCTCCCGGAGGCCCCTGTCTCGGGCCTCGGAACGGGGTGTCGGGTTTGTGGCGACCACGCCCCCTGGCACGCAGGCCGTCCTGTCACGCCACCGCTACGGATGGCTTGCCCGGGGGCTGGCCGCGCGCTCGCGGGGCCTCCACGCCGCCGCGAGGCGTGCCTCAATCCCCGGATCTCCGACGCCGGTGCGATATCGCTCTGGGATATTTGACCGGTGGGGTGGGGGCTGATTGACTCGCGGGCCAGATGGGCGCCGAGGAAACCCTCTTTCAACGTTTTGGCAAGGAGTTCCCCAAGGGCACCGAGCTCTTCCGCGAGGGAGAGATCGGCAAGGAGATGTTCGTCATCCAGTCCGGGAAGATCGCCATCTCCAAGCGCGTGCGCGACGTGGAGAAGGTGCTCGCCGTGCTGGGCCCCGGTGAGTTCTTCGGGGAGATGGCCATCATCTCCAACAAGCCCCGGAACGCCTCCGCCGTGGTGCACGACGACGCGAAGCTGCTCGTCATCGACCCGAAGACCTTCGAGGCGATGATCCGCGGCAACGCGGAGATCGCGGTTCGGATGATCAAGAAGCTGGCCGAGCGCCTCTCCGAGGCGGACGCCCAGATCGAGAACCTGCTCCACGGGGACCCCGCGAGCCGCGTCGTCCATCAGATCCTCCAGGCCTGCCAGACGCGCGGCCGGCCGCTGGAGGAGGGCGTGGAGATCGACTTCGCGGTGCGGGAGATGCCCCGGCAGATTGGCGTGGGCGAGCCCGCCGTGCGCAGCATGCTGGAGCGCCTGGAGCGCGCGGGCCTCATCGAGCGCAGCGGTGACCGGGTGACCGTGTATGACACCGCCCGGCTGCACGACTTCCTCAACTACCTTGAGATGAAGTGGAAGTTCGGAGACCTCTAGCGTGAAGCTGCAAGTCCTCGGGTGCCACGGCGGCGAGCTTCCCACGTGCAGGAGCACCTGCTTCCTCGTGGATGACGTGCTCGCGCTCGACGCGGGCGCACTCACCGGGACCCTCTCGCTGGAGCAGCTCTGCAAGGTGGACGACGTGCTCGTCGGCCACAGCCACTTCGACCACGTGAAGGACCTGCCGCTGTTGGCCGACCTGGTCATCGGCCGCAGGGACAAGCCCGTCACCATCCATGCCTCCCGCGAGTGCGCCAAGGCGCTGCGCGAGAACATGTTCAACAACGCGCTGTGGCCGGACTTCACGCGCATCCCCACGCGCCACAAGCCCGTCCTCTCCATCAAGACCTTCCGCGCCGGCAGCACCTTCCAGGTGGGCCCCTACACCGTGAAGAGCGTGCCGGTGAGCCACCCCGTGGAGTCGTGCGCCTTCATCATCTCCGACGGGAAGGCCGCCCTCGCCATGAGCGGCGACACCGGCCCCACCGACAAGCTGTGGAAGGCGCTCAACGCCACCCCGAACCTCAAGGCGCTGCTCCTGGAGGCCAGCTTCCCCAACAGCCTCCAGGCCCTGGCGGACATCTCCGGCCACCTGACCCCGGCCACCGTGGGCTCGGAGCTGCGCAAGTTCGACCGCAACGGGGCCCAGGTGATGCTCTACCACCTGAAGCCCGCCTTCGTGACCCAGCTGAAGAAGGAGCTGGCCTCGCTGCCGGTGAACGTCCTGGAGCTGGGAGAGACGTTCCAGTTCTAGGGCGCCGGGACTTCGTGCCGCGGCGCGCCGTACGGAGGTATTGACGGCTCGCGGCGCTCGGATTAACCCCCGGGCCACATGGCCTGGTTCTCCAAGAAGCCCCGCATCGCCGTCGACTCCGAGCCCGCCGCCGAGCCCCAGCCCTCCCGCATGCAGGGCCTGTGGGCCAAGTGCGAGCAGTGCGAGGAGATCATCTACCGTCAGGAGTTGGAGAAGAACTGGATGGTGTGTCCGCACTGCGAACACCACCACGCCTGGACGGCCCGCGCCCGGCTCGCGGCGACGCTGGATCCGGACTCCTTCGAGGAGTTCGACAAGGAGCTGGAGCCCCAGGACCCGCTCGGCTTCACCGACTCCAAGAAGTACAAGGACCGGCTGAAGTCCACGCGCAAGAACCTGGAGGAGAACGACGCGTTCATCTCCGGCGTGGGCCGCATCGAGGGCCACCCCGTCTCCGTGGGCTGCTTCGTCTTCGAGTTCATGGGCGGCTCCATGGGCTCCGTGGTGGGTGAGAAGGTGACGCGCGTGTTCGAGCGCGCCTTCGAGCTGAAGTGCCCCGCCGTGGTGTTCTCCGCCTCCGGCGGCGCGCGCATGCAGGAGGGCATCTTCTCCCTGATGCAGATGGCGAAGACGTCCGCGGCCATCGCGCGCTTCCGCACCAGCGGCAAGCCGTACGTGTCGGTGATGCTCAACCCCACCACCGGCGGCGTCGCCGCGTCCTTCTCCTGGCTGGGCGACATCATCCTCGCGGAGCCCAAGGCCCTCATCGGCTTCGCCGGCCCGCGCGTCATCGAGCAGACCATCCGCCAGAAGCTGCCGGAGGGCTTCCAGCGCTCGGAGTTCCTGCTGGACCACGGGATGATCGACTCCATCGTCCACCGCAAGGAGCTGCGCGCCAGGCTGGGGCAGATCCTCGGCATGCTGGGGTAGGGCGGAGGGCTTCCACGGCATGGACGCCCCACGCACTCCCGAAGAGGCCCTGCGCTTCTTCCAGTCGCTCAACCCCTCCGGCATCAAGCTGGGCCTGGAGCGGGTGCGGGACGCGCTCGCCGCGCTGGGCCACCCGGAGCGCGACTTCCCGGCGCTGCACGTCGCCGGGACCAACGGCAAGGGCAGCACCTGCGCCTTCGTCGCGCGCGCGCTGGAGGCCGCCGGCCACCGCGTGGGCCTCTACACGTCGCCGCACCTGGTGCGCGTCAACGAGCGCATCCGCGTGGCCGGGGAGGACATCCCGGACGACGTCTTCGGGCAGCGCATCCTGGAGGTGCTGGAGCGCTACCCCTCCGCGCGGGCCGACCCGATGACGTACTTCGAGTTCGGCACCGTGGTGGCGCTCTGGCACTTCTCCCGCGAGCGCGTGGACGTGGCGGTGCTGGAGACGGGCCTGGGCGGCCGGCTGGACGCCACCAGCGCCGCGGCGCCCGTCGTGACCTGCGTCACCCCCGTGTCCTTCGACCACATGGAGTACCTGGGGCACACGCTCCGGGAGATCGCCGGAGAGAAGGCCGGCATCTTCAAGCCCGGCGTGCCGGTGGTGCTGTCGCGGCAGGACCCCGAGGCCCTGGACGCGCTCCTGGGCCGCGCGGAGCAGCTCGCCGTCCCCGTCCGGCTGGAGGGCCGCGACTTCGGCCTCGCCCCGGAGTCGGAGGGGCGCCTCGCGTACCGGGGGCCCGTCTGGTCGCTCGGGGGGCTGACGCTCGCCCTGCGCGGCCCGTACCAGCATCAGAACGCGGCGGTGGCGCTCGCCTGCCTGGAGGTCCTCCACGAGCGCGGAGTGGCGGTGACGCCGGAGGCCGCGCGCGTGGGGTTGGCCACGGCGCGCTGGCCCGGGCGGCTGGAGGAGGTGGCGGACGCCCCCACGGTGGTGGTGGACGGCGCCCACAACCCGGCCGGCGTGGCGGTGCTGCTGGAGGCGCTGCGCACGCTCTACGCCGCGCGGCCCCTGCACCTGGTCTTCGGGGTGGTGGCGGACAAGGACCGGGGACCGATGCTGCGGGCGCTGTTTCCGCTGGCGGCCTCCGTGCACCTCACCCCGCTGGACACGCCGCGCTCGCTCGCCCCGTCGCGATACATCCATGAAGCAGGGGCTTTGTGTTCACGGGTCGTCGCGCACGCCTCCCTGGAGGATGCCCTCGCCGGGGCGAGGGCTGATGCCTTGGGGCACCCGGACGGGGTCGTTCTGGCCACCGGTTCATTGTTCCTGGTGGGCGCCGTGAAGCGATTGGTCGGACGAAGCCTTGGCGCGATGCAGCAGCAGCAGTAACTTTGAGACATGCGCCTGCCGGACTGGAGATCAGCGCTTCCGGGACCTCCGATGCCCACCGTCGATGAGGTCGACTTCCGGGCGCTGTACTCCAAGACCAACTACGTGGTGGAGACGGCGGACGGATGGTCGCTTGTCATCACGCGCTACCGTCCGGTGAAACAGGCGTTCGCGCAGCCGCTGTTCGGTGAGCCGCTGCTGTTGGTGCACGGCTTCTCCCAGAACCGGCACACCTGGACGAGCGGCCAGTTCGTCAAGAACCTGCTCTTCTTCGGCGTGGACATCCACATCCTGGAGCTGCGCGGGCACGGCAAGAGCTCCATCGCCTTCCAGAAGGAGCGCGCCGAGCGCTTCAAGCGCCCGCTGCCGCCGGACCTGGACTACGGCTGGGACCTGGACAGCTACTTCCTCTACGACCTCCCGGCGGCCGTCTCCGGCGTCAAGCGCATCACCCGGCGCGAGCGCATCTTCTACTGCGGCCACTCCATGGGCGGCATGCTCGGCTACGGCTATGCCGGCATCCACGACGACTTCGAGGGGCTCATCACCATCGGCTCGCCCGCGGACCTGGGGCGCGGCTTCATGCTCCTGCGCATGCTGGCGCACGGCTCGCCGCTGCTCGCGGGCGCGGTGGACCTGACGCTGGGCGGCCTGAACCTGGAGCGCCGCGCCAGCACGCTGGGCCGGGCGCTGCTGGCCAGGGGCGTGGGCGCCTTCAGCCCCGCGCTCCAGAAGCGCCTGGAGCCCGAGGCGAAGAAGTCCCTCGTGTTCAACGCCGTGCCCGTGGACGTGGTGTTGAAGTGGGTGGAGCGGCAGATCGCGCAGGCGGACGACTCCGCCCTGTATCAGCGGTTCACGCGCAAGTTGAACCGCCTCGTCAACACCGAACGCGTCAGCCGCGACGACATCCGCTGGCTGCTGCGCGAGGGCGGCGAGCGCGAACCGCGCAAGGTGATTGAACAGTTCGCCCGGTGGATCCGCCGCGGCGAGATGGTCTGCTACCGCACCGACTACGACTTCAAGCGGGGCTTCGGGAAGATTGAAATCCCCATGGCCATCATCTTCGGAGACATGGATCCGCTGGCTTCGGTGGAATCCACGCGCAGCGTGTATCGCGCCGCGAAGAGCGAGTACCTGCTGTGGCGGCCGGTGAAGGGCAACAGCCACGTCGAGCTGACGATGGGGCACGACATCCGGCAGATCTGCTACGACATCAAGAACCTCATCGAGTACACGCGGACGCACCGCACGCGCTCGCCGGCCCTGCCGCGCCTGCGTTGAAGCGAGGACGTTCCCGCCAGCCTGAAAAGTTGGTGCCTCCCCGGTGCGTGTTAGTTTCACGCCCGTCTGTCTGACGAACGTCACGGGAGTGGTCGATGAAGGGCTTCGCGGTGTCGCTGCTTGGGTGGATGCTCGTGCCGCTGGTGGCGCTGGCGCAGCAGCCGGCGGACCTCAACACCATCACCGGCATCACCATCAACGGTGGAACGGTGGAGATCTCCGGCAGCAAGAAGCCGGACTTCAACAGCTTCACCATGACGGATCCCCCCCGGCTCGTCATCGACGTGTCCGGCGCCGTGTTCCAGGGCGTGGCGGAGGAGATGCCGGTGGGCAACGGCACCGTGACGGGCATCCGGACGCAGGTGTACGGCACGGAGTTGTCGTCCATCGCGCGCATCCTCATCGGGTACGAGCGCGAGGTGGAGACGGACATCCAGTCCTCCGGCACGAAGCTGGTGGTGAAGGTGCTGGGCGGTGGGGGCAACGCCGCCGTCGCCCAGAACACGCCCGCGCAGGGCACGGCGGAGATCGCCTCGGCGACCCAGACGCCCACGGGGGCCAGCGCCCAGGACGCGGCCCGCGCCGCCGCGTCGGACCGGGAGGCCCAGGAGAAGGCCGCGAAGGCCGCCGCCGACGCGGCCCGTGCGGAGCGCGAGGCCCAGGAGAAGGCCGCGGCCGAGGCCTCCGCCCGCGCCAAGGCGGATGCGGACGCGGACCGCAAGCGCCAGGAGGACGCCCGGCTCGCCGCGCAGCGCCAGGAGGAGGAGCGCCGCGCCTCGGAGGCGGCCGCCGTCGCCGAACGCAAGCGTCAGGATGAAGACGCCCGCGCCGCCGCGAAGCGCGCCGAGGACGAGCGCCGCGCCAGTGCCCAGGCCGCCGCGGACGCGAAGCGCCAGCAGGCCGAGGAGGCCCAGGCCGCCGCCAGGAGTGCCGCCGAGGAGAAGCGCGCCGCCGCGAAGCGCGCCGAGGACGAGCGCCGCGCCAGTGCCCAGGCCGCCGCCGAGGAGAAGCGGACCTCCGCCCAGGCCGCCGCGGAGGCGAAGCGCCAGAAGCTGGAGGAGGCCCGCGCCGCGGCCCAGGCCCGCCGCGAGGAGCAGCAGGAGGCCCGCGAGGCCGCCGCCGAGGCGAAGCGCCAGAAGGCGCAGGAGGCCCGCGAGCGCCGCCAGCCGACGGCCGTGGCCTCCCGGGAGACGCGCGCCCGTCCCAGCCAGGGCAGCGCCGCGGCCGAGCCTCGCGAGAGCGGCGGGGGACAGGTGTCGTCTCGCCGCAAGACGATGACGTTGGTGGGCTTCCAGCAGCACCCGGACAGCTCGAGCGTGTTCGTACGCACCAACGAGCCGGTGCGATACACGGTGAGCGAGTCCGCCAACCAGGTGGTGCTGGAGCTGGAGAACACCCGCGTGGTGGAGTCCAACAACACGCTGCCCCTGGACACGCACTTCTTCCCGTCGGCCGTGTCGCGCGTGGAGGCGTTCTCCGGCGCGGGCCACTCCGTGCGCGTCGTCATCCAGCTGAAGCAGGGGGTCCGCTACCAGACACGCCAGGAGGGGGGGCTCATCACCCTCGACTTCCCCCGCCCGGGCCGGTAGGACGGGGCGGGCGCCGTTGCCGGCACGGCGCCCACCGCCCACGCCTCCCGCATGACCTTCCTTGTCCCGGTCGCTCTGACGCTCCTGGTGTCGGCCCAGATTCCGCTGGCCACGCAGGTGGAGCTACCCACCGGTGAGGTGGTGGAGCTGGCCGCCGACTTCGTCGTCTACGAATCCGACATCCTCACCGCGCGCGGCCACTGCGAATTGCGCAGCGGCCCCAACGTGCTGCGCGCGGACGAGGTGACGTACAGCGAGGCCACGCAGGTGGCCACCGCCACCGGCAACGTGATGTTCGTCAGCGGCATGATGGCCGCCATCGCGGACGACGTGCGCGTGGACCTGCGCTCCAACGAGGCCAACGTGAAGGGCGGCCTCTTCATGCAGAAGAAGGGCGTCACCCCCGAAGCGCTCCAGGCCGCCAAGACGCCGGACGAGCTGCGCAAGCTGGGCGAGACGCCCGTCCTGATGAGCGGCACGCGCATCCGCCGCACCGGCGAGACATCCTTCTCCGTGGATGGCCTGGCCTTCACGCCGTGCCAGTGCGGCCCTGGAGAGCCCAGCTGGCGCGTGGAGGCGAAGGAGGCCAACGTGAAGATGGGCGAGCGGGCCATCCTCACCTGGCCGGTGGTGTACGTGCAGTCGGTGCCGGTGTTCGCGCTGCCGTGGCTGTACCTGCCCCTGGCCGAGCGCCGCACCGGTCTGCTCATCCCCCGCCCATCCAACTCCGGCCTCAACGGCTTCGCGCTGGACGCGCCCGTCTTCGTCACGCTGGGGGAGAGCTACGACCTCACCTTCACCCCCGGCTTCTATACGGGGGGCGGGGATATCGACGGTCCCTTCAGGAACCCGGACGGCACCCCCATCCGTGAGCCTCGCACCGTCGGCGTGAAGGGCCCCCGGTTGCTCACCGAGTTCCGCTACGTCCCCAGCGACCACACGCGGGGCCGGGCGACGCTGGGCTTCCTCTACGACCTGCGGCCCCGGCTGGATCCCACCACCTTCGACTTCCTCCGCGTCGTGAACCGCTCCGACCCTGAGAACCCGGTCTACACCTCGGCGATCGTCGACGAGAAGCGTGGCTTGCGCGGGGAGGCGTCCTGGCAGCACACCCAGGACCTGGGCGACGGGTGGCACGACCGCGTGGACGCGTACTTCGTGTCGGACGGCTTCTACACGCGCGACCTCACCGCCGACCTGCTGGTGCAGAACTACAGCTACCTGCGCAGCACCGCGGTCGTGTACCAGCGCCGCGACGACCGCTACCTGGGCCTGGACGTGTCGCTGCGCCAGGACCTGCGCTACCCCTTCCGCTTCTTCCAGGACAACACCATCCCCGCGGAGGCCAGCAAGAGCGGGGTGGCCTTCAATCCCCACGGGCCCACGACCTTCCAGCGCCTGCCGGGCCTCACGCTGAACCTGCCCGAGCGCTCCTTGTTCGGAGGCCGCGTCACGGGCGGGATGGAGGTGGAGTACAGCCGGCTCGCGCCGCTGCGCGGCAGCTACGCCGATGACGGCTTCGACGCCCTCTTCTCCCCCTCCGGCCGGTGGCGCCCTCCTGGCACGCCGCTGGAGGCGAATCCCCTGACGCTGCCTTTCGACGCGCTGGAGGGCAACGGCCGCTTCGACCCCACCGAACGCGAGGGGCGCGACCGCGTGTCGCTGTTCTCCCGGATGTCCACGTCCTACGGGCTGGGCACCTGGGCCCGGCTGACGCCGTCGCTGGGGCTGCGCCAGGCCGTCTCCGTGGGCGAGTACTCCGGCCACACCGCCCAGCGCGGCTACCCGCTGGCGGACCTGGTGCTGGACTCGCAGCTGGCGCGCACCTTCACGGACGGGGACACGCTCTACCGCCACACGCTGGCCCCGTCGGTGAGCCTGCGCTACGTGCCCGGCGGCTGGGGCCGGGTCCTCACCGCCTTGAACTCGAGCGGCACCGGCACCGTGCCGCTCGTCTACGACGAGCTGGACGCCGCCGTGCCGCTCCAGTCCGATGGCCGCGTGCGCGGCTTCCTCCACGCCGTGGTCGCCGTGGACCAGACGCTGCGCGTCCGGAAGGGGCCCACCACCCGCGAGCCGCTGCGCCTGCGCATCGGCCAGGGCTTCGACCTGTCCCGCATCGCCCCCGTCGCGGGACGCGACACGGTGCAGGGCAGCGTGCTGCGCGACACCTTCGCTCGCCTGTCCGCCAGCGCTGGCGTCGTCACCGCGGGCGCGCTCGTGCGCATGGACCCGACGACGCGCGACATCACCCAGCTGTCCGCCGACTTCACCATCGACAACGGCAAGGGGAACGCCCTCTACGCCCGCTACGACGACCTGCTCGCCGTGAAACAATTATCCATCGACCGCGGGTTGGATCCCCTCGCGCAAGGCCCCGACTTCGTGCGTCGGGGCGTGGACATGCTGGTAGGAGACGCACCTCGTCCCCTTCCGTCCCACCCCGACCAAGTCGCACCCTCTCCGACCGAACGGGCACAGGCACTCACTGCCGGTACGCGAATCAAGCTCGGATTCGGGCTCGGGTTGCGATACGAAGCGTTGGTGCAGCCCCTCTACAAGGACGTGATTTCCCAGGAAAGTCAGCCCCTTGCACAGCAGACCTTTGGCGTGTCCTATGGACCCGCCTGCGACTGCTGGCGAATCGAGGGGGTGGTGATCCTGCGGCGCAATCAGTCGCCGGAATTCGCCGGCATCAATCTGACTGTCGCCGGTTTCGGGTCCTTTGGTTCGGGGGGATAGGAATCACCCGCCGCAAGCGAGGGTTGCACTCACCTCGAAACATCCCCCAGAGGAGAAGTCTTTCGTGTCGGATCTCGGAAAAAGAATTGGCCAGCGCATTCGCGAGCTTCGCACGCAGCGCCCGGAGCGATGGACGCAGGAGGAACTCGCCGAGCGTGCTCAGATCAGCGTGTCCTTCCTGTCGATGATCGAGCGCGGCGAGCGCGTGCCCCACGTGGAGACCCTAGCGGCGCTCTCCAACGCCCTCAGCGTCAGCCTCGGTGAGCTCTTCACGGGCACCGAGCAGACCCCTGCCCAGACGGAGGACCTGCTGCGTCCGCTATCGGACTTCGCCCGCGCCCGCGGCCTCAATGCGCGCGACGTGGACCGCCTGCTCGGCGTCGCCCGAGTGATGTTCAATGGCTCGGCAGCCTGATTGACCCTCCGGGGAGGGCCTTTCCCCTCGTGTGGACCCCTTCCACCCGCCTCCCCCTCGGCGTGGTGGAAGGTCCCACGTAAGGATTGACCCCGGGGCCCCGCGTCCGTAGCGTGGTTGGCTGATTCTAGAATCAACCAGCCATGGGAGGACGCGTGGGCCAGCAG
Source organism: Corallococcus sp. Z5C101001 (assembly GCF_007352635.1). Classification (NCBI taxonomy): domain Bacteria; kingdom Pseudomonadati; phylum Myxococcota; class Myxococcia; order Myxococcales; family Myxococcaceae; genus Corallococcus; species Corallococcus sp. Z5C101001. The sequence continues at coordinate 977,381 of NZ_VKLU01000005.1, read as the reverse complement.
AAGTCGGCGCCGGAGAGCGGGACGCGGGAGAGCGAGCGCCGCCGTACCATCCTGCGGGCCGCCATCGACGTGTTCGCCCGGAAGGGCTACCACGGCTGCCGTATCGCGGACGTCGCCAAGGAGGCGGGCGTCGCGTACGGGCTCGTCTACCACTACTTCAAGAACAAGGATGAGCTGCTGGAGACCGTCTTCGAGACGGGCTGGAGCGGGTTCATCTCGCGCGCTCGCGCTGTCGCGGAGAGCGAAGGCCCGCTGGTGGACAAGGTGCGCCGCATCGCGGACGTGGCCTTCGAGGCCTACCGGGTGGACCCCCGCGCGGTGAAGGTGCTCATCCTGGAGATTGCCCGCTCGCCGGCCGGGGCCCGCATCAACCGCCAGACGGCCTTCGTGGACGTCATCCGCCTGAGCGCGCAGATGTTCACCCACGCCAAGGCCGCGGGGGAGCTGCGGCCGGACGTGGATCCGCTGCTGGCGTCCGCGCTGCTCTTCGGCTCCATCGAGATGGGTCTCACCGCGTTCGTCGTGGGGCTCGCGGACGCGCGCGACCAGGCGATGCTGGAGCGCGCCAAGGCGCAGATCGCCGACTCCTTCCTTCACGGCGTGCTCCTGTCCCCAGGCGGAGCGCCCCAGGGCGAACCCGCGAAGCAGGAGCCGACGAAGGACGAACAGCAGGGCGAGCCTTCCCCGGAGGTGTCGACATGGAAGCGGGAGAAGTCCGGTACGAAGTCCAAGGCCCCCAAGCGCGGCTGACCCTCGACCGGCCGAAGGCGCGCAACGCGCTCTCGCCGGGGGTCATCCAGGCTCTGCTCGACGCGGTGGACCGCGCGGACGCGGACCCCGCCGTGCGCGTCATCGTGCTCACCGGCGCGGGGGAGAAGGTGTTCTGCGCGGGCGGGGACCTGGGCCAGATGGCCGGGGACGGCGGCTTCCTGGCGACCCATGAGGGCCGGCGCGCCTACGCGCGGCTGCTCACGCGCTTCCAGGATGCGCGCAAGCCGACCCTCGCGCGCGTCAACGGCCACGCGCTGGCGGGGGGCCTGGGGCTGGTGCTCGCGTGCGACCTGGCGGTGGCCGTGGAGGGCGCGGACCTGGGCACGCCCGAAATCGACGTGGGGCTCTTCCCCATGATGATGATGGCGCTCCTGCAGCGGCACCTGGGGCGCAAGCGCGCGCTGGAGCTGGTGCTCACCGGGGACCGGCTGCACGCGAAGGACGCCCTGGGCCTGGGCCTGCTCAACCGCGTGGTGCCCGCCGCGGAGCTGGACGCCGCGGTGGACGCGCTCGCGGGGAAGCTCGCGGGCAAGAGTCAGGCGGTGCTGGCCCTGGGCCGGCGCGCCTTCTTCACCGCGGAGGACCTGCCGCTGCCGGCGGCGCTGGAGCTCTTGGCGTCGCAGCTGTCGCTCAACGTGCTGGCGGATGACGCGGCCGAAGGCGTCACCGCCTTCATGGAGAAGCGGCCCCCGCAGTGGAAGGACCGCTAGTTCAGGGCGTCCCCAGCCCCGACGCGTTGGCGGCCACCCCAGACGCGGCCGGGGCGCCGGTGAAGTCCAGCTTGAGCAGCGTCTGGCCATCCACCCACCGGTCATCCGCCTTCACACCCCAGTGGAGGTGGGGGCCGGTGACGCGGCCGGTGCTGCCGACGAGGCCCAGCGCTTCTCCCTGCTTCACCTTCGCCCCGTTCTTCACGTCGATGCGCGACATGTGGAAGTACGCGGTGTAGAGCCCCGCGCCGTGGTGCACGAGCACGGTGTTGCCGGACGCGTAGTTGTCGCGCGCCATCACCACGGTGCCGTCGTTGGCGGCGACCACGGGCGCGCCCGTGACACCGTCCAGGTCCACGCCGAAGTGCTGCGTCTGCAGCTTGCCGTTGAACGAGCGGCGGTCGCCGAAGGGCGCCGTCACCGTGGCCTCGCGAGGCCAGGCGAAGTTCTGTCCGAACAGCGGCGCGCGGAACGGCTGGGCGAACGCCGCGGCGAAGGCCTTGCGGTCCGCCTCCATGCGCGCCTTCACCGCCTTGGGCGGCGACACGTACTTGTTGGCCACGCGCAGCTCGCGCTCCCGGAAGCCCGGCGGGTCCACGTTCAGCACGCTGGACAGCAACACCGGCAGGCCGCGCCCGGGGGCCGTCACGTCCACCGTCACGGTGCCCGGGGCCAGCTCCACCGGGAGGCTGCCGAGCGCCGCGAAGCCGTCGTGCCACGCGAAGAAGCGCAGGGGCCGGCCCGCCAGCGTCCCCGTGGGCAGGGACGCCGCGCCGCGCACCGTCACCAGCACCGGGTCGCCCGGCTTCGCGGTGGCGGGCTGGAGCGACAGATGGGGCCCGTCCACGGGCTTCACCTGGAGGGGCGCGAGCTCCCCCTGGACGACGGCGCCGGGCGTGGGCGCGCCCGGCGCGCGGGTCCCGGTGGTGTCCCGTGGCGTGCCCGGCACGCTGCCCGTCACCACGGCCGAGGACGCAGAGGGCGTCGTGGCGGCGAGCGCCGGAGCGCTGGTGGCGAGCAGGGTGACGACGAGGACGCGGGAAGCCGAAGGGGTCCGGGCGGGCATGGGCTGTTCTTTACACCACGTGCGCTCGGATCCTTCCCGGACCCGCGTCTGGCGTGTTGGTTGGCTGCCTCCCTGCCTGGAAGGGCCTCGCTGGAGGGCCCCGGCCCCGCGTCTGGCCGGCCGACCCAGGGCGGGCACCGGATGCGTGCCATTGTCGGCACTTGCGGGCGCTCCGAGGCGACGCACTGTTCCTGGCCGGACGCGAGGCAGGCGGCCGTGCCGGTTCGCGGGTGTCAAGGCGTTACGGACGGCGGGGGGCTCCCTAGCTTTTCCACGTCAACGCAACGCCTCGACTTCGAAAGGGAGGGCGCGCATGCCTCGCTCCTACAGCTTCGACCACTTCCAGGTCCCCAAGACGCTGCCGCCGCAGAAGCGCGGCCTGCGTCAGCGGGACAAGGAGCACCTCGCCCAGGCGTCGCGGGGAGCGGTGGACGAGTCCGAGGGCGTCCACTACGGCAGGAGCCACGCCCAGACGGAGGAGATCCTCGCCGCGCGCAAGATGGAGCTCGAGCTGGAGGAGCTGGCGCGGCCCGAGGCGGACGCCAAGTTCTCCCATGGGCCCGTGTCGCGGGCGAGCGGCAGCGTGAAGAAGCGCAAGGCGGCGTCGCCCGTCATCGGGACGACCTCGCCCATTGGGGCCCTGCCGCCCACGAAGGAGCAGCCGCCCAAGGGCCGGCTGCCGGACCTCGTCGACGAGGCACGCCGGCAGCTGAAGGCCGTCCAATCCGGCGTGGGTGACATCGCCTCGGCCCTGCATCGGCTGGCCGCGCTGCCGCTGGAGGCGGTGCGGCTGGCGGCCCGCCGACTCCTCCCGGCTTGAAGGCGAGGGTGAACGGCGCGTGGAGCTGACCCTCGTCTCCTACAACATCCACTCCGGCATCGGCGTGGACGGGGTGTTCGACCTGGCGCGCGTGGGCGCGGTGCTCCGCGAGGTGAACGCGGACATCATCGCGTTGCAGGAGGTGGGCGACTTCCGGGGCAAGACGTCCCGGGAGGACCAGCCCGAGCACCTGGCCGAGCTGCTGGGCCTGCACATGGCCTTCGGGCCCAACGTGGTCCGCAACGGCCGCCGCTACGGCAACGCCATCCTGAGCCGCCTGCCGGTGCTCAAGTCGAAGAACTACGACTTGAGCGTGCCGCGCCGCGAGCCGCGGGGCGCGCTGCGGTGCGACCTGGACCTAGGGGGAGGAAAGCAGCTGCACGTGTTTTGCCTCCACCTGGGCCTGTCCGTGAGCGAGCGGCGGCGGCAGGAGTCGCTCCTGCTGTCCGCCGACCTGCTCCGCGACGCGGCCCGCAAGGACCCGATGGTGGTGTGCGGGGACTTCAACTCGTGGGGCAACGGGCCGGTGTCGTCGCTGGTGCGCGAGGCCATCCACGACGCCGCGTTCGAGCTGGGCGCCGCCGCGCGCACCTACCCGACGCGGCTGCCCTTGTTCCGGTTGGATCGCATCTACGTGGACTCCGGGGTGCGGCCGGTGTCGGTGACGCCGCACCGCTCGCCCTTGAGCCGGGTGGCGTCGGACCACCTGCCGCTGGTGATGCGCTTCGAGGCGCCCATCTCCGTGCAGCCTCCCGTCGCCCCGCCGGTGCAGTGGATCGGCTAGGCTGGCCCGGGTCCGGAGGCTTTCGCGTTCAGTGGCCGACGCTGGCGAACGCCGGACACTTCCGCCGCGGTGTGGTTGTCGTGGCGGGGAGGGGTGCCTAGGTTGGCGCCCACGCGCACGAGGACGTGAGCGTCGGCCGGAGAGCGCATGCACGTGGGCGGTGAACAGACGGAACGCGGCGTGGCCGCGCTCGTCGGGCGCATGGCGGATGGCTTCAGTCGGTTGGTCACGCAGCACCTCCAGCTGGCGCGCGTGGAGCTGGCGGAGGATGCGAAGGCCATGGGCCTGGACGCGGCGAGCATCGCCGTGTTCGTGCCCTTCCTGCTCGTGGGCTACGCGTTCGTGTGCGGCGCGCTGGCGGCCCTCCTGGCGCCCTGGACGGGGTGGGCCGGCGCGCTGGCGCTGGTGGGCGCGTTGAACCTCGTGGGCGGTGGCCTGGGCATCCTGCGCGCGGTGAAGCGGATGCAATCGCGCCAGATGATGGACGACAGCGTGAGCGAGCTGTCCCGCAGCATGGCGGCGCTCACCACGGCGCGGCCCCCCTCGCCGGTGGCGGGGGTGAACACGCTGAAGGACACGACGGCGATGGCCTTCAAGGAGACGCGGGATGGCCGCTAGCAAGGCACAGCTGCCGCGCACCAGCGCGGCGCTTCGAGAGGAGATCGAGCGCACCCGGGCCGACCTGGCCACGTCGGTGAGCGCGCTGCGGGAAGAGGTGGCGGAGGTCACGGACTGGCGGCAGTGGGTGCGCAAGCATCCCTACACCTGCGTGGGGACCGCCTTCCTCGTCGGTTACCTGGTGGGCTCGCGGCGCTGAGCAAGCGCGGGCGGGCCTGGATGCAGAAGCTTTAGGACGCAATCGAGAACGAACAGCAGAGGGCTTCCATGGAAATCAATCCGCAGCAGATGGCAGACCGGGCGCGGCAGCTTCAGGACCAGGTGCTCCCCAACGTGGACGACGCGCGGCAGAACCTGGTGGACCTGAACCGCCAGGTGGTGGGGTTCATCAAGGCGAACCCCGGCACGTGCCTGCTGGGCGCCATCGCCGTGGGCTTCATCGTCGGCCGGATCGCCTCGCGCTAACCGCCGCCCCTCGGGGACGGGCCAGGAAGGGAGCACGGACATGACGAACTATTCGGGCGCGACGGGCAACGGCACGGCGGAGCACGGCGAGGACGCGGGCTTCGGGCAGCGCGTGGATCAGCTGGGTTCGGACGCGCAGCAGTTCATCGACAACGCGCGCAGCGCGGTGGCGGACCTGGGGCAGACGCTGGACTTGAAGGGGCGCGTGGAGCGCAACCCCTACGGCACGCTGGCCATCGCCGTGGGCGTGGGCTACGTGCTGGGCGGTGGCCTCTTCACGCCGTTGACGGCGCGCATCCTGAAGCTGGGCGTGCGGCTGGCGGCGCTGCCCTTCGTGAAGGACGAGCTCATGGGCATGGCGGAGTCCGCCTTCCAGGGTTACCAGACGGGCCGGGGCCCGCCGCCGTCGGGCGGCGTCTAGACTTTCGGTTCGCGCCACACGCGGTTCCACGAAGTATTCCTCCCCCGGAGTCGGACATGCTGAGCCTGAAGGATTTGAAGAAGCTGGACAGGGACGACGTGCTGGACCTCATCGGCCTGGAGACGCGCCGCACGACGGCGGAGACGGCGCTGCCGGCGCTGGGCATCTTCGCGGCCGGCCTGCTGGTGGGCGTGGGCGTGGGCCTGCTGCTCGCGGACAAGCCGGGCACGCAGCTGCGCGGTGACTTGCGCCAGCGCATCCAGGGCGGTCAGGACAAGCTGGCCTCGGCCATCAACAGCGCGCGCGGTACGGAAACCCAGTCCGGCGCGGGCTCCACGGTGCCGCCGGGTTCGCGCACCACCTGATTCCAGACGCCGGCTGGCTTTCACAGGGCCTCTTCCCGTGCGAGCGGGGAGGGGCCTTGGTGTTTGTGCTGGGTGAAAGGGAATGGCCTAGGATGTCAGGCCATGCCCCGTCTCCCTTTGCTGTGGGTGTCCATGCTGGCGCTGCTCCAGGTGCACTGCACGGTGCCATCGCTGGAGGACCTCTGGCGCGAACAGGTCTTCTGCCCGGTGGGCGCCGAGGACTGCGGCATGTTGCGCATCCAGGTGGAGGCGCGGGGCTTCGTGCCCGGGTGTCTGGAGATCGTGGCGAAGGATGCCGCGAGCAAGGAGACGCGGGCGGTGACGGTTCCGTACCGGGGGACGCCGCTGGCGGGAAAGACACTCACGCAGGGGTTCTCCCCGCCGAAGGCGTGGTCGCTCGAGGTGGCGGTGTCCGTGCAAGCCTTTGAACACGAATGCATGGGGACCGGAGTCATCACGAAGGTCCGTGAGTTCGTGCTGAGTGAGGGGAAGACCTCCGACGTCGAGTTCACGCTGGAGGCGACGGACGCGGATGGGGACGGCTACGTCAGCACGGGGACCGGCGGCACGGACTGCGATGACGAGGTCGCGGAGGTGCACCCCGGGGCGCCCGAGCGCTGTAACTACACGGATGACGACTGTGACGGGGAGCAAGACGAAGGGTTGGGATTGGCGCAGGCGTGCGTTTCGGAGGCGGGGTGCACGGGCTTCACGGTCTGTGGCGGGGCTGGCGAGGTGACGTGCTTCACGAGCCCCATGCAGTCCGCCTGGGCGGATGAGGATGGGGACGGGCATGGAGATGGGGCGCGCGGGCCGTTGCTGGTCTGCGCGGGACCGTTGCCTCCGAACCGATTGGTGATGTTCGCGCCGCATGACGACTGTGATGACACCCATCCCGGCGTGCATCCGGGCGCGCAGGAGCTTTGCAACGGGCGGGACGACAACTGCACGGGAGGGATCGACGAAGGCTTCAACGTGGGCACCGCCTGTACCGAGGACAAGGAGGGGTGCCCCGGAGTCACTCGCTGCGACGCCTCGGGCAACGGGGTCGAGTGCGATGCCCCAAGGGCCGCCGCCTGGTATCCGGATGAAGATTCCGACTCCTTCGGGCGGACGGATGCGGGCGTCGTGTCATGTCTACAGCCCGACGCCGGTTTCGTACGGCAGGGCGGAGACTGTGACGACGGCAACCCGTTCACCCACCCCGGAGCGCCTGAAATCTGCGACGAGCAAGACAACGACTGCGACGGCTTGACGGATCAGGGAACCTGCATGGGCGCTCCGGGATGGAGCGCTCGGAGCGTTGGCGGTGGGGACTGGTACGCGATGGGGCTCTGGGGGAGCGGAGGCGTCTGGATTGTCGGGAGCGACTCGTCGCGAGCCTGGATGCAGCCAGGAGCGGGTGGTTTTACTTTCACGCCGGGGAAGTGTTCCCTGGATGCGACCCCCCGAACCCTGGCGAGCGTCTGGGTTCATCCCCAGACCGGGACCGCCTATATCGGGGGGACAGACGGGCTGCTCACGGTCCAGACTCCGACCAGCACTTCTTGTGCCCCCTTCGCGCCTCCCAGTGCCTCAGGGAGCACATTGGGGCTGAAGGGGTTTGCCGGCGTGGATGGAGGCGTCGTCATCTTCGGCGTCGCGTCGTTGAGCAACGGTGCGAGTGGCGGCACCTTTGAATGGGACGGGGGGAGCGTGACCGTCCCCGTGCAGTCCTACTTGAACCGGCCCATGGCGGGGGTGGATGGCGTTTCGCCAGACCTGCTCTTCGCTGTCGGAACTGGCGGGGGCCGCGGCCATATCCTCCGCGGCGGTGCTGGGAAGGCCCTCTGGGTCTCGGAGACTGGCGTTCCGGACGCGGGAGGATTGAACGCCATCGATGTCGTGACACCCCGGCTGGCCTACGCCGTGGGAGACAATGGGACCTTCCTGACCTGGAATGGCAGCGCATGGCGCAGCAGTGCGGCCGGCCCTGGCACCGTGGACAGGCTGACCGGCGTGCTGGCGTTCGGAGCGAACTCCATCTACGTGACCTCGGAGGAGGGGCGTCTCTACCGGTACAATGGTCGGAGCTGGTCGTCCTCCTCCTTGGGCGTCAGCCTCTACGCGATCGACGGCTCCCGGCCCGATGACGTCTGGGTGGTCGGACGCTTCGGCCAAGTTTTCCATTACCCGTCCTGGCCGCGGTGAGCCACACCGTGAGCGCGTCGAAGAACCGAAGGCCGTCCGGGACGAAACCTCCCCAGGCGACGGACGCATCGAAGCATGATGTCCGTTCGATGCGTCATGACACCCCCGTGGATGTTCCCGCCGTGGATGCGTCCCCGGCGCTTCCCGCGCGACACATGGATTCGCCGTGGACCGGCTCGTCTTCCGGGCCCGACGGTGCCCTGGGGCAGCTCCGGGCGCTGGAGACGCTGGAGTCCGCCTACGACGCCTGGGCGGAGCTGAAGCGCGACCACGCGGCCTCCGTCATCCAGTTCCGGGAGGAACAAGCACGGCTCGCGCAGCAGGGGACGTTCCTCTTGGGGGCGGTGCGCGCGGCGGGCATGGACGTGGGCGGCGCCTCGGGCCCGGGTCTTCAGCAGCAGGGGGCCGCGGGTGACTTCCTGCGCGACGCGGAGGCGAAGCTCGCGAAGGCGCGGGAGGCCGTCTCCCAGCGCGAAGCGGAGAGTGAGGCCCGGTTCCAGGCCGCGTTCGCGGAGGTGCGCGTCACGCTGTTGGACCGCGTCCGCCGCTACCTGCTCCGGAGCCAGCCGCACCTGACGCTGTTGCTGCGCCGCGTGGGCGCGGAGCGATCCATCCTCCACGTCGCGCGCGTGCAGCCAGATGAGGCCGTGCTGCTCTGCTACCTGCTCACGCAGCGGGTGCCGTCCCGCTACGGCTTCCTCTTCGACGACTCCACCGAGGAGCTGTCACTCCCTCCCGCTCCGCTCTACGCGGAAGAGTCCATCGCCGCCGACGCGGTGCGCCCGGATGCGCCGGGCCTGCTGGGGGTCATCGACGCCAGCGTGGAGGTCCTGCCGCTCAAGGGCTTCATCCCCTTGCGCGTGCCGCGGCCCGGAGGAGGGGAGGACTTCTTCCGACTCCTCCAGCGCGGCGCGGTGATGGAGGTGGAGATCGCGGACGGACGGGACTTCCGCAGCATCCTCACCCGCGAGGAGTCGGAGCGCCTCGCGGGCTACCTGCTGCGCCTCAAGCTGGAGGGGCGCATCGGGCTGGACATCGAAGCGGGGTAGCGGGCCTCAGTTCGTCCGCGCGATGCCCACTTCCGCGGTGCCCGCCAGGACGACGCTGCCCAGGAAGAGGTTGTCGGACTCCGGCCCGCCCATGCGCACCGCCTGGAAGATGATCAGGTAGGTCTGCTTGGGGGTCGGGAACGCGGTGGCGGGGATCGTCACGCGCGCCTCCCGGAAGGTCGCGGGCATCGCCGCCAACTGGAGGAACTCCACCGGCGTGGTCGGCACGTTCGAGTAGGTGGCCTTGCCCTTCTCTCCATTCGAGCCCAGCGGCACCACCGTCACGAACCCCAGCGTGCGGTCCTGGTTCGGCGGGGGCGCGGGCCGGTCGAACGCGAACGCCGTGTTCGCGTTGAGACGCACGAAGCCCTCCGGAGGATGGAACGCGGCGATGGCCTCCTTCGTCGGCGAGTCCTCCACCCGCGCCTCGTACTTCGTCCCTCCCTGCTCCGCGAAGAACGAATAGGTGGCCCCGGACGTGTACTTGAGCGCGTCCGTGGAATCGCTCGTCACGCCGTAGCTGCCGCCGCCCTGGGCGTTGAGCGGGACGCCCGCCGCGCTCCCCGCCTGCAACGTCACCGTGGCCCCACTCAGGCCCTCCGGCTGCGAGTTCTCCCCGGACTTGGTCCCGAAGAACACGAACGCCGCCGTCTGCCCCGGGAACGACACCGTGTCTCCCGAGTCTGGCGTGCCGCACGTCCCCGCGTCGAAGCCCGCCAGCGCGGACGCGCACACGTCCACCTGCGGTGTCGCCAGCAGCGTCCCCACCATCACATGGTCCGCTCGGAGCTGGTTGCCCGTCTTCTCCAGGTCACAGGCCAGGGGGGACAGCGCGGCGGCGGCGGCGAGGGCGGACAGCAACAGGCGTTTCATGGGCACTCTCTTGGGCGGGGCACGGATGCGCGAATGACAGCGGCCAACCATACCGCGCGTGTTGCCCCATAGGCGCCCGGCTCCGGCGGGGTATCCTGCGAGCCGCTCGTGCAACGTCTCCGCATCCACTCCTCCGGCCGCCGCTTCCTGCATCGGCTCGGCTTCTCACTCGTCATGGCGGCCCTGTTCGGCTGCCTGCTGGGGTTGCTTGTCTCCCAGCGCGTCACGCGCCCCACGCGGCCGGACGAGACGCCCGCCCCCCTGCTGTCGCCCTCCGGGCTCGTGGACGCGTTGTCCCACGGGCTCGATGGGGGCGAGCGAGTCTTCTACGACTGGCGGATCCGCCAGCTCGGAGAGGTGTCCGAGCGCTCCGACCGCGTCGTGCTCGTCTCCATCGACGACGAGACCCTCGCCGAGGCCCAGCAAGGCCCCCGCGCCGACATCGCCGCGTACCCGTGGCCGCGCCAGGTCATGGGCGGCATGGTCCACCGGTTGGTGGAGGAGGGCGCCTCCGTGGTGATGCTGGACTTCGCCTTCCCGGAGCTGAGCCCCCGCGCCTGCGTCACCCCCACGCGCACGGGCCGGGGCGCCCTGTCCCAGGACGACGACGCGCTGCGGGCCCTGCTGGATCAGGACCCCGGCCTCTCCGTGCTCGCCTTCCGCTGGGGCGCCGAGGGCACCCGCTCGCTGCCCCCCACGGGCCGCCTGTGGCCCTACCGCGTCCGCCTGGGCAGCTACCCCGGCGCCACCGAGGCTCGCACCCGCGCGCAGGCCGTCCTCGCCCTCCAGCGCCCCGCGTTCCTCATCCCTGCGGGCAAGGGCGTGGAGGTCTGGGCAGGCGTCGCCGACGAGGGCGAGGGCCGCAGCCTGGGCGAGCAACTGGGCGCGGCCGCCGCGTCCATCCAGGAGCGCCGCGCGGCGGACGACGCCTTCCGCGTGGCGCCGTCGGACCTGTTCCTCGCGCTGGCTTCCGTGCAGGTGACCGGGTTGGACCCCGACAAGCTCCTGGAGGTCCGCCAGCTCCAGTACCCGGTGACGCCGCTGCTCGGCACTGGCAGCGGCTATGGCGCCACCACGCTGCCCGCGGACCCCGACGGCGTGGTGCGCGGCGTGCCCCACCTCGTCGCCTACAGCCCGCGCGGCGGCGAGCGCCATGTCCTGCCCTCCCTGCCGCTGGCCGCCGCCATGCGCCTCGCGGGCACGCAGAAGCTGAGGTACGCGGACGGGCGGCTCTACATCGGCGACTCGTACTCCGTGCCCATGGATGCGTCCGGCTACAGCCTCCTGCGGTGGGAGGCTCCATCCGCCACGCGGGGGGCCCGGGGGCCGCTCGCCCGCTCCATCCGCGCGTGGAACGTGATGCTCAACCTCTTCGACGCGCAGGCGGAGCGGCCCGCGCGCTTCGCCCACGATCTGGACGGCCGCGCCGTCATCCTCACCAACACCAGCACCTACGCGCCGGAGCGGCGGGTGACGCCCATCGGCCCCGGTATCGCCAACGGCGCCGTGCTGGGGCAGGCGCTCGCCAACATCCTCGCCTCGGACGGCATCACCCGCGCGCCGCCGAAGGTGGACATGCTCGCCACCATGGCGCTCGCGTTCATCGGCGCGTTCCTGGCGCTGTCTTGCAGCTGGCTGCTCCGCTCCGTGGGCGGCGCGTTCCTCTTCGTCTGCGTGGCGGTGGCGGCGGGTGCGGGCTACGTCGCCGCCGCGGGCTACGTGTTCGTCCACGACAAGCTGTGGATCGCCGTGGCCGGCCCGCTGTGGTCCGGCGGGCTCGCGTTCCTGGTGACCACGCTCTACGCCTTCCGCACCGAACAGGACGTGCGCGACTTCGTGCACAGCGCGCTGGGCCGCTACGTCAGCCCGGAGGTGGCGCGGCTGGTGGCGCGCGACGTGAGCCTGATGCGGCCGGAGCGCCGGAAGATGACGGTGTACCTCTGCGACATCGAGGGCTTCACCCGCCTGTCCGAGACGCTCCCCCCGGAGCAGCTGGTGCCGCTGCTCAACACCTTCCTCACGGAGATGACCGCGGTGGTGCGGGCCACGGTGGGGCAGGTGGACAAGTACATCGGCGATTCGGTGATGGCCTTCTGGGGCGCTCCCGTGCGCACGGACCGCCACGCGCATCTGGCCTGCGAGGCGGCGCTGAAGCTCCAGGCGGTGCTCGCGCAGAGGCAGCCTCTCTGGGAGAAGCAGTTCGGCCACCGGCTGTCGGTGCGCGCCGGCATCGACACGGGCGACCTGCTGGTGGGCGACATGGGCAGCGAGCTCAAGTCCCACTACACCGTCATGGGTGACGCGGTGGGCATGGCGGGCCGGCTGGAGTCCGCCAACAAGCAGTACGGCACCCAGGTGCTCGTGGGAGAGGCCACCGCGCAGCTGGCCAGCGACGCCTACGTCTTCCGCGAGGTGGACCGCGTGCTCGTGCGCGACCGTCCCCAGCCCGTGCGCGTGCACGAGCTGCTGGGCCGCAAGGGCGAGTTCTCCCAGGAGAAGCAGGCGGGCATGGCCCTCTACGAGAAGGCCCTCATCGCCTACCACGCGCGGGACTTCCTGTTGGCGCAGGAGCTGTTCCGCCGGTGCACCGTGGAGCACGGCGACGCGGTGGCGCGCGTCTACGTCCAGCGCTGCCAGGGCCTCATCCAGAGTCCGCCGCCCGCGGACTGGGACGGCGTCATCCGCTGGGGCCGGCGGAGCACGGATCCCCGCTAGGGAGGGGATGCGCGATCCACGGCGTGCGTCCCGAGCCTCAGCCGTCGTCGCCGGAGTCCGGCTGACCGAACAGCTCACGCACGGGCTCATCCGCCTGGATGTGCTCGGCCACCACGCGGCGCATCTTCTCCGCCGTCATCCCCGAGTAGTACACCTCTCCGGGCCACCCCATGAGCTGGTAGTCCTCCGGGGACAGCGGGTCCCGCTTGCGGCCCGTGTCCTCGCGCACCACCACGTTGGGCCCCATGTGGCAGAAGCCGTAGCAGCCGCCCCGGTACAGCTCACAGCGCGCCTGGAGCCCGGCCTCCGCCAGCGCCTCGCGCGCCGCCACGTGCACCGCGTCCGAGCCGCCCGCGCGGCAACTGGAGCCCTTGCACACCGACATCCGGTAGCGCTTCACCGGAAGCCCCCGCGCGCGTGAGCGGCACCATGTGCATTGAAGAGCTGCAGCGTCACCACATGCCCCCTGAAAAGGCGGCGGCCCGCCCTTCCCTGGAAGCGGGGAGGAGGCGGGCCGGGATGCGTGCGAAGGGGGCGGCGGAACCAGGCCCGCCCCCATGATGCGTGAACGGACTACTTGAGGAACTTCGTCACCTGGATGGGACCCTGCTGCGTCACCACCGTCTGCCCGGCGCCCACCTTCGCGTGGCCGTGGCCCGCGGGCAGCTGCGCGTGCTTGCCAGGGTCCGCGTGTCCCTCGCCGATGCGCGTGTGCGCTTCCTTGTGGACGTGGTGCGGCTCCTCGGAGCTGTCGCGCTTGTTCCAGGGGTCGGACGGGTGCGACACCGCCGGCCCCTTGAGCAGCTTGGGGATGTCGTAGACGAAGTTCTGCCGGTTGTACTCGGACGGCGTGTGCATGTACGTGTCCATGCGGATGGCGTCCTTGGGGCACGCCTCCACGCACAGGCCGCACACGATGCAGCGCAGCTCGTCGATGACGAACTGGGTGGGGTACTTCTCGATGACCGCGGACTCCGAATCCGCGTCCGCCGTCTCGTACTCACCCGCCTCGATGTAGATGCACTGCGCCGGGCAGATGGTCGCGCACATGTAGCAGGCCACGCAGCGCGGCTTGCCGTCCTCGCGCGGCACCAGCCGGTGCAGACCCCGGTAGCCCTCCGGATAGATGGGCTTCTCTTCCGGGTACTCCACCGTCGTCATCAGGTTCATGCCCGTGCGATCCACCACCTGGGGGTTGGGGTCGCGCGTGCCGAACATGTTGCGGAAGAAGTGCTTGGTCGTGATGGCCAGACCGCGCAGCAGCTCCGGGATGTACATCCGCTCGCGGAGGTCCGTGCGCGGATCCTGGGAAGCATTGAACGCCATGGTGTCTTGTCTCGCTTCCGGCGAAGGGCTTGGGCCGGACAGGCCGCGCTAGTGCGCGCCCGCCGGGGAATGGGAGTGGGGATCCGCGTGCGCCGGCAGGCCGTGCGCGTCGTGTCCGTGCGCGTCGTGCCCATGGCCGTTCGCCGTGTCGTGCGCGTCCTCCGCCTTCGCGCCCGACGTCAGCGTCAGCGCCAGCACGAAGCCGATCTCCAGGAGGCCCACCACGCCCAGCGCCCGCAGGGACGGATCCCACAGCACCAGCGCGCCGCTGATGAACACGTTGGCCAGGCCCACGGGCAGGAGGATCTTCCAGCCCAGGTTCTGGATCTGATCGTAACGGAAGCGCGGGAAGGTCCAGCGGATGACCAGCTGCACCCAGATGAGCAGGATGACCTTGATCCAGAACACCGTGCCCAGGAGCGTGCCGTACACCCAGCCGTGCTCCTGCATGAACGGCTGCGCCGCCAGCCACTCGCCGCCGAAGGGCAGGTGGTGCCCGCCGAAGAAGAGCGACGTCGTCACGCCGGCCAGCACCACGACCTCCACGAACTCGGAGATCATGAACATGCCGAACTTCATGCCGGAGTACTCCACGAAGTAACCGATGATCTCCGACTCGCCTTCCGGCGCGTCGAACGGGGCGCGCTTGGTCTCCGCGAAGGACGCCACGAAGAAGCCGATGAAGCCCAGCGGCTGGATGAAGATGCCCCACGCCGGCAGGCCCAGGTCGAAGCCGCCGTCGGTGCGCCACAGGTACTTCGCCTGGCCGGTGCCGGACACGAGCGCGTTGCCCACGTCACCCACCAGCGTGGGCAGCTGCACGGAGGAGAACGCCAGGAACAGGCCCACGAGCGACAGGCCCAGCGCCACCTCGTAGGAGATCATCTGCGCGGAGGCGCGCACGCCGCCCAGCAGCGCGAACTTGTTGTTGGAGGACCAGCCCGCCAGCGACGTGCCGTACACGGCGAGCGACGCGATGGCGAGCAGGTACAGCATGCCGAAGTCCGGCGTGGCGACGACCATGTCCACCGTCTTGCCGAACACCGACACCGTCGGCCCGGCCGGCACCACCGCGAACAGCGCGAACACCGGCGCGAACGCGAGGATGGGGCCCAGGTTGAACAGGAAGCGGTTGGCGGTGCCGGGGACGAAGTCCTCCTTGGTCAGCATCTTCAGCACGTCGGTGATGATGTGCGGGATGCCGCCCAGGGAGCGGTTGGACAGGCCGGGGATGGCCAGGCGCGCGCGGTTGGGGCCCACGCGGTCCTGCATGAACGCGCTCCACTTGCGCTCGGCGAGCGTGAGCAGCGTCGCGGTGATCATCACGAAGACGAGCATCAGGAAGATGATGTTCGTCAGGCGGCTGGCCCCCTCGAAGAGGTACTCCTCCGCGAGGTAGCCCACCAGATACGCCGAGGCCACTCCGCCGGCGACGGCGAAGATGATGAAGGCCATGGCGAACAGCATGGTCAGGATGCGGTTCATGGTCAGATGCCCCTCACGCGCGGCGCGCCGAACTCGCGGTAGCCCGGCGGACGGCCGTCGGCACTCGACGGCAGCGGATTGATGCCCGGCTTCTCCCGGTCCGGCGGAGAGGCCTTGTCCCAGTTGAACGCGGCGAACTCGGAGACCTGGCCCGAGAGCGCCCGCCACACGTCGCGCGCGGAGGCGTGAGTGGCGTCGCCGCCCAATTCGCGCGTCAGCTCCGTGGCCCACTTCCAGTGCGGCGCCGCGTCACCCTTGGGCGGGTACGCCTTGCGGAAGCGCTGGGTGATGCCGTCCTGCTGGGTGAAGGTGCCCTCGTCCTCGATGTGCGCGGCGGCCGGCAGCAGCACCGTGGCCTGCGCCGTGACGGGGGAGTCGTTCTGCGCCTGGGCGACGAACACCTCCAGCTTCGCGACGACCTCCGCGAAGGCGGCCGCGTCCGTCGGGACCTCGGTGCCCACCGCGTAGAGCGCCTTCACCTGGCCCGCGTTGATGGCGGGGGTGAGCTCGTCGAAGGTGCGCAGCGTCAGCCCCAGGCCCTTGGCGATGAGCGCCAGGCCCTGGCGGTTGGGGTTCTTGTCCGCCGTCATCAGGTAGTGGTCGGCCTTGCCCTGCGCCCGGCCGCCCACGAACACCGCCGTCGCGCCCAGCACCGTCTTGGCGAACGTCAGGCCCGCGAGCAGGTCCTCGTTGGAGGCGAGCGGCGAGGCCAGGACGGCCAGCTGCTTGGAGCCCGCCAGCGGCTTGAGCGCCTTGGCCGCGCCCACCGCCGCGTCCTTGCGCGTGAGCACCGGCTGCACCGTGCCGGGGGCCTGCAGGCCGCGGCCCACCCGGGCGGCGAGCACGCGTCCCGTGTTCAGGTCCTTGTACGACAGGCGGCCCTGGTCGCACATCCAGCTCTTGTTGATGGCCTCGTTCTCGCGCGGGCGGTAGCGGTAGGTGTCCTGGGACATCCAGTCCGCGGAGATGTTGCAGCCGCGCGAGCAGCCCGTGCAGACGGACGGCGTGGCGGACAGGAACCAGGAGCGCGCCTTGAAGCGGAAGTCGCGGCTGAGCAGCGCGCCCACCGGGCACACGTCCACGGTGTTGAGCGAGTAGTTGCTGTCCAGCTCGTTGCCCGGGAACACGTCGATGCGCTCGTGGCTCCCGCGGCCGAAGACGCCCAGCTGCGGCTCCTTCGGGATCTCGTTCATGAAGCGGACGCAGCGCGTGCAGATGATGCAGCGCTCCTGGTCCAGCACCACGCGGGGCCCCAGCACCTTGCGCTTGTGCTTGAGGGCCTTGGTGCCCTCCAGCCGGGACGGCCGGTAGTCGTACTTCATGTAGTAGTCCTGCAGCTTGCACTCACCGGCCTGGTCGCAGATGGAGCAGTCGACCGGGTGGTTGAGCAGCAGGAACTCCATCACCGCGCGCTGCTGCTCCTTGACCTTGGGGGTCGTGGTCTTGATGACCTGACCCTCGGCCATGGGCGTCTGGCAGGCGGGGACGAGCTTGGGCGCGTTGGACGCCTCGATGAGGCAGATGCGGCAGTTGGCCGCGATGGAGAGGCGCGGGTGGTAGCAGTAGTAGGGGATCTCCGAGCCGACCGTCTTGGCCGCCTCGATCATGTTCGTCCCCGGCTTCACCACGACTTCCCGGCCGTCGATGACCGCCGTCACGAAGCCCGGGTTCTTGGGCTGCGGCTTGGGCGGAGGGCCGCCGGCCGGCGCCGCGGGCTTCGGCGGAGGCGTGCCGGTGGGGCCGCTGGCGGCCGCGGGCGGGGTGTCCAGCTTCGCGCCGGCGGGCGGGTTGGACGGCTCCGCGCCGACCTTGGCCGCGGGCGAGTCGGTGGGGGCGCCCTTGGGGGGCGTCTGCGCGTCACCGGTGGGCTTCTTCGTGTCGTTGTCGCTCACTGCTCGACCTCGCCGCCGATCATGTTGATGGTGTCAAAGGTGGGAACGAGGTCCGCCAGCATCTTGCCCTGGATGATGTGGGGCAGGGCCGCCAGCACCGGGAAGCCCGGGGCGCGCACGTGGACCTTGTACGGACGGCCGCGGCCGTCGCTCACCAGGTACCAGCCCAGCTCGCCGTTGGACGCCTCCGTGGCGTCATAGACCTCACCGGGGGGCACCTGGATGCCCTCCATCACCAACTTGAAGTGCGCCATCACGCCTTCGATGGTGCCGTACACCTCCGGCTTGGGCGGCAGCGCGATGCGCCAGTCGTCCACGATGATGGGGCCCGCGGGGATGGTGGCCAGGGCCTGGCGCAGGATGCGGATGGACTGGCGCATCTCCTCCAGGCGCACGAGGTAGCGGTCGTAGTTGTCGCCGTGCTGGCCCACCACGACCTCGAAGTCGAAGCGCTCGTAGACCCAGTACGGGTGCGCCTTGCGCAGGTCGTGGTCCACGCCGCACGCGCGCAGCGCGGGGCCCGTCCAGCCGTAGTCGATGGCGTCCTGGGCGCTGATGATGCCGGTGCCCTTGGTGCGGTCCACGAAGATGCGGTTGCGCGTGAGCAGCCCGTCCATCTCCTGGAGCAGCTCCTCCGTGCGGTCCAGCGTCTTGAGCACCTTCTCCGACCAGCCCTCCGGCAGGTCGCGGTTGATGCCACCCACGCGGCCGAAGCTGGTGGTGAGGCGCGCGCCGGTCAGCTCCGTCACGCGGTCCTGGATGAGCTCGCGGGCCTCCATGCCGTAGAGGAACGGCGCGAAGCCGCCCATCTCCAGGCCGGTGGCGCCCACGCACGTCAGGTGGTCGGTGAGCCGGTGCAGCTCGCTGCCGATGACGCGGATGTACTGGGCGCGCTCCGGGATCTCCAGGCCGATGAGCTTCTCCACGGCGTTGAGGAACCCGAAGTTGTTCATCATCGCGGACAGGTAGTTGAGCCGGTCCGTGTACGGCAGGCACTGCGTCCAGGTGACGTTCTCGCAGCTCTTCTGGAAGCCGCGGTGGAGGAAGCCGATCTCCGGATCGATCTTGACGATGGTCTCACCCTCGAGCTCCACCCTCAGCCGCACGGTGCCGTGCGTGGCCGGGTGGGAGGGGCCCATGTTGATGACCATGTGCTTCGACTGGAGATGCGATTCGAGCTCCGACTCCTCGTGGGCGAACCCATCCGTGTCGGGGTTGTGCGGCTTCGTCGCGTCGATGTTGTGGCTGTCGGCCATGGGGAGGTCTCGTCAGGCGACGCCGCTGGTGCCGGGGCCGCGGAAGATGTCCTTGATGGGGCGCTCGGGGATCAGCGGCTGACGGTCGCGCAGCGCGTAGTCCTTGCGCAGGGGGTGGCCCTGGAACTCGTCGTACAGGAGGATGCGGCGCAGGTCCGGGTGGTCCGTGAAGCGGATGCCGTAGAAGTCGAACGCCAGGCGCTCCCACCAGTTCGCGCCCCGGTACAGGGCGGAGAGGGAGGGGACCTCCGGACGGGTCTCCGTGACGCGCACCTTCAGGCGGACGTGCTCCTTCCGCTTGAGCGAGTAGAGGAAGTAGACGATCTCGAACCGCGGATCGCTCTCCGCCAGGTGCAGCCGGTCCACGGCGTCCGCGGAGCCGAACAGCTTGAAGTCCAGCTCGGGGTCCATCTTCAGGAAGGTGGCGACCTTCGGCAGCCACTCCGCATGGATGACGGCCCAGGCTCCGCCAGCGCGGTCGACATAGCGCTCCGCGACCGCCTCGGGAAACTGGGCGGCGACCCGGTCCAACGCGAAAATGCTCAAGGGGGGCCTCGATCTACGACAGAGGAAACCGCGGCTTTATAAGGACCGTTCGCGTGAGGCGTCAACGTAAACCCTCAACCGTGTAGGCCACTTAGGTGGTCCAGTAGCCCGCGTCGCGGCCCACCCCCTGCCCGCCTGTCGCGGGTAGGCGGAAAGCTCAGGCCGCCGCGTCCGAGCCCCGCGCCGGGGCGTCCTCTTCAGGCAGGGGGATGAAGGTCACCACCGGCTGGCTCTTGCCGGGCACGAGCGCGATGGGGGCGGGGGCCCAGCGGAAGGCGGCACCCGCCCGCTCGCGGGTCGCCTGGGAGACGAGCACGGGCACCTCGAAGCCCTTGGTCAGCCGCTCGATGCGGTTGGCCAGGTTCACCGTGTCGCCGATGGCGGTGTACTCCAGGCGCCGGAAGGGCGAGCCGATGTTGCCCAGCACCACCGGGCCCGAGTGCACGCCCACGCCCATGCGCAGGCCGAACTCGCCCCGGGCGGC
The DNA here is from genome assembly GCF_007352635.1 of Corallococcus sp. Z5C101001. Taxonomy (NCBI): domain Bacteria; kingdom Pseudomonadati; phylum Myxococcota; class Myxococcia; order Myxococcales; family Myxococcaceae; genus Corallococcus; species Corallococcus sp. Z5C101001. The sequence continues at coordinate 957,545 of NZ_VKLU01000005.1, read as the reverse complement.
GCGCTCCGCGTTGACCGCCTCCAACTCGCGCACCATCTCCAGCGCGCACCGGGTGGCGCTCCGCGCATGGTGGGCGTCCGGCAGCGGGGCGCCGAAGTACACCATCAGTGCGTCCCCGATGAACTTGTCGAGCGTTCCGCCGTGGCGGAACACCACCTCCACCATGCGGCCGTAGTACTCGTTGAGGATCGTGACCACCTGCTCGGGCGGCAGCCGTTCGCTCAAGGAGGTGAAGTCGCGCACGTCCGCGAACAGCACGGAGACCTCCCTCAGCTCCGGGGCGGGGGAGTCCTTGTCCTGGAGGCGCTCGGCCACGGCGGGGGAGAAGTAGCGGCCCAGGCGCGCGCGCTGGAGCTCCTCGTGGGTGACGGCGGCGGACAGCAGGCGGATGCGCTGGAGGAGCCGGGACGCGCCCGCGGCCGTCATGGCCAGCATCACCGCGCCGGCCACCTGGGCCCCTCCCCCGATGGAGGCCTGCCGCTGGAGCTCCGTCTCCGCGAGGATGGCGACGGCGGTGACCAGCAGCGTGACGGGCCTTCGCAGGCTCAGCGCGGACAGGAGGACCAGGGCCGCGAAGATCCCCAGCGAGAAGCCGGCCACGCCGCCCGGGGACGGGGACACCGGCAGCGCCAGGTGTTGCAGCCAGTAGACGGCCGGCACGTCCACGAACGCGACGGACAGCGACGCCCAGCTGGCGACGCGCGCGGACGCCGCCACCGCCACGGCGACGCAGGTGGTGCAGACGAGGTACAGCGCGAACGGCCCCAGGTAGACGTCCCAGTCGCGCAGGCCCCGCCCGCGCCCCAGGTACACCGCCATGGTGAACAGCACGGCCACCGCCCCCAGTCGCACCCACGCCAGGTGCCGGCCGTTGGATTGGCGCTCCACGTCGAGTGCGCGGCGCACGGACTCCTGGAGGGTGTCGCTGGGCGTGGCCCTGGAAGTCATGAGGGTCCCCGGACCGAGGGAAGCGTCGGTCTGGAACAGTCCGGTCGCCATCTTGCATCGGAGGTGCTCGCCACGCACGTCCCGGACTCCCCTGAAGCCCGGTGAGAGACAGAGTTGGCACGGAAATGCCCGGACGCGGTAGACGGTGGAGGCATGTCCGTGCGGTCCGTCGCTTCCTTCCTCCGCGCCGGTGCGGGGCGCCTGGCGCTGGGCGCCCTGCTGGGGCTGCTGCTCTTCGCGGCCGAGACGGCCTGGCTGCTCAAGGCGGGCGTGGTGGGCGTGGACATCCCCCTGGACGGCCCCTATGCGGCGCTGGCGGCGGCGGTGCGGCCGTTGCTGCCGGGCGTCGTCCTGCGCGTGGCCACGGTCTATGTCGTCGCGGGCGCGCTGCTGGGGCTGGGGGCCGCGGTGCTGGCCCGGGCCTGGACGCGGCGGGGCGGGTGGGGGACGGCGGGGCTGGTGCTCCTTCACTGGGCGGTGCTGCTGGGGTTCTGGGCGTGGGACCGGGCCCTGGCGCGGCCCGCGCTCTTCGACGACCTGCCGGTGGCGCGCCCGGTGCTCGCGTGGCTGGTGGATCACGGCGAGCCCTGGCAGGCGCGGGCCGCAGCCGGAGCCTGGGTGGCGGCGCACCTGATGGTGCTGGGCGCGCGGGCGCTGCGCTGGCTTGCTTCCTCCAGGGCGCCGGTCGCCGCTCGCGCCGAGCGCTTCTGCTGGGCCGTGGTGACGGTGGGCGTCGTGGTCGTCGCGGTGGGGCTGACGGTGCGCTCTCCGGCGGAGACCCTCCGGCGGCCGTTGGTGGTGCTCATCGGCATCGACGCGTTCCGGCCGGACCGGCTGGGCGCGACGGGGCGCGGGGTGGCGCCCCATGTGGACCGCTTCCTCCAGGACGCCACGCTCTTCACGCGGGCCTACACGCCGGTGGCGCAGACGGAGCCCGCCTGGCGCTCGCTGCTGACCGCGCGCTGGCCGTACCGCACGGGCGTGCGCTACCCGCTCACGTCCGACGCGCGGCTCGTGCTGGCGCCCACCTTCGCGCAGCGCTTCGCGGAGGCCGGGTGGCGCACGGTGTTCGCCACCGACTGCTCTCGCTTCCACTTCGAGGGGCCGGCCTCCGGCTTCGCCACGCGCTGGCAGCCGCCTCGCGGGGCGCTCAACTTCGCGCTGGAGAAGCTGCGCTACCGGGCGCTGGGGCTCTTCGCGGACAACGCGCTGGGCGCCGCGTGGGTGCCCGAGTTCATCGACAACCGGGCGCTGGCCGGCATCCATGATCCCCTGGGGTACGCCAAGCGGCTGGCGGGCGGGCTGGTGGCGGAGGCCGGAGCGGGCCCGCTGCTCTTCGCCTTCCACGCCACGGCGGCGCACTTCCCGGGCGACCCGGTGTACCCGTTCTACCGCCGCTTCGTGTCCGCGTCCGAGCCGCTGGAGCGCCGGCTGCGCATGCACTTCGCGCCGGTGACGCCGGGGGCGAAGGGCTCCTGGAACCGCGAGGGCGCGGAGGGGCTCTACGACGAGCTGCTCGCGCAGGCGGACGCGCAGGTGGGGACGCTGCTGGACGCGCTGCGGGAGTCCGGGCGCTACGACGACGCGCTCATCGTGTTGATGTCCGACCACGGCGAGAGCTTCCACGCGGACCGGCCGGACCTGGCGGGCGCCACGTCCGTGCACGGGGCGCGGCTGGGCGAGGAGGAGAACCGCATCCTGCTCGCGGTGAAGCCGCCCGTGGGGCGGGGGCCGGTTCCCGCGGAGGTGGAGGCGCTGGCGCGGCTGGTGGACGTGGGGCCCACGCTGCTGGAGCTGTCGGGCCTGCCCATGTTGCCGGAGATGGACGGGGTGTCGCTCGCGCCGCTGCTGCGCGGGGAGGCGCGGCCGCTCACGCCCCTGTACGCGGAGACGGGCTACACGCACGTGAGCCCGGAGGTCTTCGACCCTGGCCACTGGCCCGGCGCGCCGCGCACCTTCGACGCGTACCGCCTGCGCCCGGACGGCGTGGTGGAGATGGGCGATGACGCGGACGCGGCGGTGCTGAGGGAGAAGGACACCGGCGCCTTCGATGGGCAGCGCTGGGTGGTGGACCGGCCGCAGGCGGACGGCAGCGTGCGGCGGACCTGCTCGGGGGAGTGTGCGGGGGCTGACGCGCGAGCGCTGGCGGACTGGCTGGATGACGCACGGGAGCGCGCGCCGGAGCCCGCTTCACGTAGAGTCGCCGGCCATGTCGACGACCGAAACCCCCGGCCTCCAGGAAACATACGCCCCCCACAACGCCTGCTTCGGATGTGGCCCGGCCAACCCGAAGGGACTGCGCATCCGCAGCCGCGTGGAGGGTGAGCTCGTCGTCGCGGACTGGACCCCGGAGGAGCACCACCAGGCGTTCCCCGGCGTGCTCAACGGCGGCATCATCGGCGCGCTGCTGGACTGCCACTGCAACTGGACCGCGGCCTACCACCTGATGAAGGCGCAGGGCGCGACCACCCCGCCGTGCACCGTCACCGCCGACTACACCATCGTCCTCAAGCGACCCACGCCCCTGGGCCCGCTGCACCTGTCCGCGAAGCCCGTGGACATCCAGGGCGACCGCGTCGTCGTGGAGGGCGTCCTCACCGCGAACGGCAAGGTGACGGCGACCTGCAAGGGCACCTTCGTGGCGGTGAAGGAAGGGCACCCCGCGTACCACCGCTGGTAGGCCCTGGAACGCCGCGGGCCCCGTCACCGGCCTCGAGAGAGGCGGCGCGGGGCCCGTTCGTGAGGCAGGCGGCGAAGGGACTACTTGCCGGCGGAGAGCATGCGGGCGTGGTGCTCCGCCGTCTCGTTGGGCTGGCCGGTGTCACGCAGCCGGTGCACCTGGTTGCCAATCTTGTCCTGCAGCAGCATCAGGCCGTCGAGCACCTGCTCGGGGCGCGGCGGGCAGCCGGGGATGTAGACGTCCACCGGGATGATGCGGTCGATGCCCTGGAGCACCGCGTAGTTGTCGTAGAAGCCGCCCGAGGACGCGCACACGCCGAAGGACACGACCCACTTGGGCTCGGTCATCTGCTCGTAGACGCGCTTGAGGATGGGGGCCTGCTTCAGGTTGATGGTGCCCACCACCATCAGCAGGTCCGCCTGGCGCGGCGAGAAGCGCGGGAACTCCGCGCCGAAGCGCGAGATGTCGTGCCGGCTGGCGGCCACGGACATGTACTCCATGCCGCAGCACGCGGTGGCGTACGGGTAGGTGAAGAGCGAGTACTTGCGAGCCCAACCCAGGCCCTTGGACACCAGCTTCTGGAAGAAGCCCGTGGCCTCTTCCCGGCGGGTGGTCATGATCGGAGCGATGTCGGTGTCAGCCATGATGTCTCAGCTCTCCCAGTCCAGGGCGCCCTTCTTCCAGACGTAGATAAGGCCCACGACCAGGGTCGACGCGAAAACCAGCATCTCCACGTAGCCGAACCAGCCGAGTGCCTGGAAGTTCACCGCCCAGGGGTACAGGAACACCGCTTCCACGTCGAACACGATGAAGAGCAGCGCGATGACGTAGAACTTCACGGCGAAGCGCTGGCGAGCGGGACCGCTCGACTCAGAGCCTGCTTCGAAGGGGGCCGACTTGGTGCTGCTCGGGCGCTTGGGGCCCAGCCGGGTGGTGACCTGCGGAATGATCATCCCGAGGACGCCGGCCAGCAGGAGCACCACCGCCAGCGGCAGGTACGGTGCGAGGGGTGTAGTCATCGGGCGCGGAACCTAATGACACCGCTGGCGCCATGTCAAAGGGAAACGCCCCGGGCCTGGACTCGCCAACCCCTTGAGAAGACGGCCGAAAAGGGGAACCCATCCACCGCGCTCATCCCCCCCGGGCATCGCCGCCCGGACGCCTGCCGCTGCCCGGGGCCGAGGGCCGCCCGCCCCGGGGCCGGGGTCGTTTGACGCTGGGGGAGCCCACGCCTAGCGTCACCGGGTTGTTCGGATCATCGCCCGGGGAGTCACGGACATGTGGGGCCGGCTGACCTTGCGGATGCAGGTCGCGATCGCGGTGTTGCTGCCGTGCCTCGCGGTGGTGTTCTTCAGCGGGGTGTACTTCCCCGCCCGGCAGCGGGCCGCGGGCGTGGAGGTGCTGGCCGGGCGCGCCATGACGCTGGGGACGCTGGTGGCGCGCCACCCCTCGCTCGCGCTGCCGGACAGCGCTCCGGACGCCCGCGCGCGGCGCGATGAGGTCTTCTCCCAGGTGGACTCCGGCGGCTTCACGCTGCTGTTCCAGGAGCTGTCCCGCGCGGACGGGTCGGTGGTGGAGCTGCGGGGCCGCGTGCCGGCCGGGTTGACGCAGCCGCCCCTGCCGGAGCCGGGCACGTGCACCGTGGCGCGCCTGTCGGAGGCGGTGGTGGTGCGCTGCGAGAGCGGCGGCCACGTGTACCGGGCGGGCTTCGGCATCCATGAGGTGCGGGCCGCGCTGGCGGCGACGGAGGGCTATTCGCTGCTGGGCTACCTGGGCGCCGCGGTGCTGGGCCTGGGGCTGGCGGTGATCATCAGCCGCGCCATCGCGGACCCGGTCTCGCGCGTCACGCAGGTGGCGCGGGAGGTGGCCCGCGGCGACGTGTTCCGGGGCGAGCTGGACGTGTCCGCCGCCGGCGAGGTGCGGCAGATGGCCACGTCCTTCAACGAGATGCTGGGCACGCTGCGCGCCACGGTGATGGAGCTGGTGACGCGCACCGAACAGCTCTCCAGCGCGTCGCGCGGGCTGATGGGGGCCTCCGCGGATCAGGAGCACGTCATCAGCCAGCAGGCCGCGTACGCGCAGCAGATCGCCGCCACGTTCGAGGAGCTGAGCCGCACCGCGGAGCAGATCTCCTCCTCCACGGAGGTGGTGGAGTCCAGCGCGCGGCGCACCCACGACGCGGTGGCCGAGGCCATGGCGGTGGTGGCCCAGGTGGTGGGCGGCATCAACGACATCCGCACCGAATCCAAGGGCGTGGCGGACGCCATCGTCGGGCTGAACAAGGACCTGCAGCAGGTCTCGAAGATCGCCCAGGTCATCAACCAGGTGGCGGAGCGCAGCGACCTGCTGGCGCTCAACGCGGCGCTGGAGGGCACCAAGGCCGGCGACGTGGGCCGGGGCTTCTCGCTGGTGGCCGCGGAGATGCGCAAGCTGGCGGAGAACGTGTCCGCGTCCGCGCGCGACATCGCCCGCATCGTGGAGAAGGTGCAGGACTCCGGCGAGGAGGCCGCGTCCAAGGCGCGCGTGGGCATGGCCACCAGCGACCGGGGAGTGGAGGTGGCCGAGCAGGCGTCCGCCGTCTTCCTGCGCATCGTGGAGCTGGCGCGAGGCACCAGCGAGGCGGCGCGGCAGATCACCATCGCCACCCGGCAGCAGCGTCAGTCCAGCGAGCAGGCCGTGCAGGGCGCCCGCAACGTGGCGGACCTGGTGAAGCAGGGCGTGGACGCCACCGGCCGCACCACACGCATCGCGCAGGACCTCCAGGCCGTCGCTGAAGGCCTCACCGCCGTGACGAGCCGCTTCAAGGCCCAGCCGCGCCCCTGAAGGCGCCTGGGCGCTGCCTCATGCCGCGCTGGACGGCGCGCGGGCGCGCAGCTTCAGGAACAGCTCCGGGGGCATGGCCGCGACGCCCAGGCGGTGGTCCGGCGCCACGGCCTCGCCGTGGAAGTCGCTGCCGAAGGTGGGCACCAGGTCGAACTCGCTCGCGAGCGCCAGGTACTTCTGCCGCACGGCCGGGTTGTGGTCCGCGCTCAGGACCTCCAGGCCGGACAGCCCGGCCCGCGCCAGCGCTTGGATCTCCCCGCGCTCCATCTTCGAGGAGCCCGGGTGGGCGAGCGTCGCGGTGCCGCCCGCGGCGCGGATGAGCCGGATGGCCTCCGCGCCCTCCAGCTTGAAGCGCTCCACCCACGCGGCGCGGCCCGTGCCCAGGAAGCGGTCGAAGGCGGCCTTCATGTCCACGCACCAGCCCTGATCCACCAGGACCCGGGCCAGGTGGGGCCGTCCCAGCTGCGCGTCCCCGGCCACCCTTCGCACGTGCTCCATGCGCACCGGGAAGCCCAGCTCGCGCATGCGGGCCACCATCGCCTCCATGCGCCAGGTGCGCTCGTCGCGCAGCCGGTCCGCGAAGCGCGCGAGGTCGGGGTCCTCCGGGCGCAGGAAGTGGCCCAGGATGTGGGCCTCCTTGCCGTACACGAAGGCGGACAGTTCGATGCCGGGCACCAGCTCCACGCCGTGCGTCAGGGCGGCGGCCTTCGCCTCGGCCAGGCCCGCCACCGTGTCGTGGTCCGTCACCGCCAGCACCGTCACCCCCGCGGCGGCGGCGCGCGCCACCAGCGTCGCGGGCGGGTACTGGCCGTCACTGGCGGTGGTGTGCGAATGCAGGTCGATCACGGCTGAAGACCCTCCGGAGGGCGAGGCGGCGGGCACTCTTACGCCATGTCCCCGTGGGAAGGGACCCGAAGAGCGAGCCCTGTGTGAATCCGCACGGCCCGGGGTTTGTTCCTGTCGGCCGGAAGCCACCTGGGCGGGGGCAGGGCTGAAGGCGGGCCTCCCCTTGGCAGGCAGGCGGTGTTAGATCGCCGCGCCATGGCCAAGACCCCGACCCCGAAGAAGTCCTCCCTTCGCGCCGCCTACGCGAACGCGCGCAAGGCGGATCCCCGTCCCATCACCGGCAAGGAGAAGCCGGCGGAGCTGCTCGCGCACGCGTTCAGCGCCTACGTGGGCCGGCAGGAGCGCACCGCGTTCGAGCTGATGCAGCAGTCCGTGCAGCAGGACGCGTCCATCTTCCTCACGCTGTCCGGCGCGATGACGCCCGCGGGTCTGCACCAGTCCTGTCTGATTCCCCTGGTGGAGAAGGGCATCATCTCCGCCATCACCACCACGGGCGCCAACCTCTACCACGACGCCCACCGCATCATCGGCCACGGCATCCGCGAGGTGAACCCCAACGCGGGTGACCTTCAGTACCGCCTGGCGCGCATCATCCGCATCTACGACCTGGGCTTCTGGGAGGAGGCGCTGCTGGACACCGACCGCCTCTTCTCCGCCATCCTCCGGCAGCCGGAGTTCCAGAAGAAGATGACCACGCCGGAGTTCCACTACCTGCTCGGCAAGGCCATCCACGGCATCGAGAAGGAGCTGGGCGTCAAGCAGCCGTCGCTGCTGTCCACCTGCTACAAGCACGGGGTGCCCATCTGGGTGGGCGCGGTGCAGGACGGCTCCATCTTCCTCAACATCGTGAAGCTGAAGCGCCTCCTGGGCGACGCGTTCAAGTTCGAGCTGGACATCAACGACGACGTCTTCTCCATGGCCGCGATGCAGCACTACTGCCGCCACAACGGCAGCGGGAAGCTGGCCATCTGGATCCTGGGCGGCGGCGTGCCCAAGAACTACACGCTCCAGGGCGAGCCGCTGCTGGACCAAATCCTCAACGTCCCCACGTCCGGCTTCGACATCGACGTGCAGTTCTGCGTGGACCCGGTGGACAACGGCGCGCTGTCCAGCTGCCCGGCCGGCGAGGGCCACACCTGGGGCAAGGTGTCCGTGGAGGCGGTGGAGACGGGCTCCATGTACGTGCACTGCGACGTGACGGCGGTGTTCCCGTGGCTCACGCACGCGCTGTTCAGCGAGCCGAAGAACAAGCGCAAGCCGATGCGGCTGATGGACAAGCTGGATGACGCGGTGAAGTTCCTGGACGCGGACGTCAAGAAGCGCAGCAAGTCGCTGATGAAGACGCTGGACTGGAGCGTCGAGGAGGCCGAGCCCTCCAAAAAGAAGGACGCCAAGGCCCACGACAGCTACGTCCGCTAGACACGCAGTCCTTGCCCAAGGAGACGGTGATGAGTCAGCAGCCCGCGACGGGTGTGGTGATGTCCCTGGTGAGCGCTCCCCAGTTGAAGACGCAGGTGACGCACGGCCCGTCCGGCGCGACGCTGCCCACGGAGGCGCCGCGCGACAACGGCGGCACCGGCGGCAGCTTCTCCCCCACGGACCTGGTGGCCACGGCGCTCATGTCCTGCGTGGTGACCACCATGCACCTGGTGGCCAACCGCGACGGCATCACCCTGGGCGAGGTGCGCGCGTCGGTGGAGAAGCGGATGACCCCGCCGCCGCGCCGCATTGGCGAGCTGGTGCTGTCCATCCAGATGCCGTCCGGCCTCTCGAAGGAGCACCGCGCCGCGCTGGAGAAGATCGCCCATGAGTGCCCGGTGGCGCGCAGCCTCCATCCGGACGTGAAGGTGGCGACGTCGTTCAGCTATCCGGACTGAGCCGCCCCCTCGGGGGCTTGGACGGCCGCCCGCCCTCCAGGCCCCCGTGATGCCGTGCGCCGTCGCCCGCGCGTGACCACCCTGGCGGGAGCCCTTGGAGGCTCCAGCGAGGCTCCAGCGAGGCTCCGTCGGAGGACGCGCGACATGAACCTGAAGCGGTTGGGCAGCTACCTGAACGACCACCTCCTGGCCTCCACCGTGGGGGTGGACCTGGCCCGCCGGACGGAGCACGAGAACCGCAGCAACGCCGTGGGCCAGTACCTGGCCACGCTCACGCCGCTGCTGGAGCAGGACCGCGCCATGCTGCTCGCGGTGCTGGCCGTGCTGGAGCTGAAGCCGGATCCGCTCAAGGTGGGCGGGGCGTGGCTGGTGGAGAAGCTGGCGCGGCTGAAGCTCAACGGCTCCTGGCTGCGCTACTCCCCGCTGAGCCGGCTGGTGGAGCTGGAGGGCCTGTGCGTGGACGCCCAAGGGCGCATGTCCGTGTGGAGGAGCCTGGAGACGCTCTCGCGCAAGGAGCCGCGCCTCGCGCGGTTCGACTTCGCCTTCCTGGCCGAGCGCGCCGAGGCGCAGCTGGCCACGCTGCGGACCCTGCGGCTGCGCTCGACGGAGGCCGCCTTCATGGACACATCCGTCGAGACCGGCGAGGAGCTGCCGGTCCCGGCGGAGGGGTGAAGCGTCAGCGCCTTCAGGTCCCCGAGGGCGCGACCGGGGGACGGGCGGTCCCGTTCTCCGGCCCGGGCAGCAGGCGCAGCTGGCTGGCGGAGGTGAACGTCGCGTCCACCTCGCGCTCCAGGTACGTGTAGCCGGACAGGCCGTCCTCGTAGACGCGCAGCAGGTTGCGCGACTCGTCCAGGGTGATGCGTCCCTGGCGCAGCGCCAGCTCCGTGAAGCGGCGCAGCTTCGCGACGAGGTCGTCCTTGTTGTAGCTCACGTAGTTGAGCACTTCCGTCACGGTGTCCCCGGCGACGACGTGGTCGATGAGGTAGCCGCCGCCCGGGGCCAGCGACACCTGCACCGTGTGCGTGTCCCCGAAGAGGTTGTGCAGGTCGCCCAGGATCTCCTGGTACGCGCCCACCAGGAAGATGCCCAGGTAGTAGTCGTCGCTGTTGAGCGCGTGCAGCTCCAGCGCGTCCTTCACCTCGCGCTTGTCGATGAAGTGCTCGATCTTCCCGTCCGAGTCGCAGGTGATGTCCGCCAGCGTCGCGCGCCGGGTCGGCTTCTCCGCGAGGCGGTGGATGGGCATCATCGGGAAGAGCTGATCAATCGCCCACGAGTCCGGCAGCGACTGGAACACGGAGAAGTTGCAGAAGTAGGTGTCCGACAGCTGCTTCTCCAGCGCCTCCAGCTCCTCCGGAATCTCCCCGGCCTCGCGCGCCACGCGCAGGATCTTGTGGCAGATGGCCCAGTAGAGGTTCTCCGCCGCCACGCGCTGCTCCAGCGACAGGTGGCCCAGGGAGAACAGCTGGAGGCTCTCCTCCTTGGCGTCCTGCGCGTCGTGGAACGCTTCGATGACGTTCTTGTTCGTCACCTCGCGGAAGGTGGAATACAGGTTGCGCACCACGGAGGGCGCCTTGTCGTCCACCTTGTCGGGCGTCTGGGAGGGGTCGAACTCGCTCGTGCCCAGCACGTCCACCACCAGCACCGCGTGGTGCGCGACGACGGCGCGGCCGGACTCGGAGACGAGCGTGGGGTGCGGCACGCCCGCGCGGTCGCACGCCTCCATCACGCCGAAGACGACGTCGTTGGCGTACTCCTCCGTCGTGTAGTTCATGGAGGAGGCGAAGTTCGTCTGGGAGCCGTCGTAGTCCACGCCCAGGCCGCCGCCCACGTCCAGGTACTTGAGCGGCGCGCCCTGGCGGGCCACCTCCACGTAGAAGCAGCCCACCTCGCGCAGCGCGTTCTTCACGTTGCGGATGTTGGAGATCTGGCTGCCCAGGTGGAAGTGCAAGAGCTCGAAGCAGGACAGGAGCCCCGCGTCCTTCATGAAGCCGATGCAGGACATCAGCTCCGACGAGGACAGGCCGAACTTGGAGCGGTCGCCACCGGACGCCTCCCACTTGCCGGCGCCGCGCGTGGACAGCTTCACGCGCATGCCCAGGCGGGGCGAGATGCCGGTGCGGCGCGCCACCTCCGCGATGAGCGGCAGCTCGCTGGGCTTCTCCACCACCAGGATGACGTTGCGGCCCAGGCGCGAATAGAAGAGCGCCGTCTCGATGTACTCCTCGTCCTTGTAGCCGTTGCAGATGACGAGCGCGTCCTCGCTGTCGAGCAGCGCCATCACCGCGAGCAGCTCCGGCTTGCTGCCGGCCTCCAGCCCGTAGGTGTGCTCCTTGCCCGCCTCGATGATGGTCTCCACCACGTAGCGGTGCTGGTTCACCTTGATGGGATACACGCCGCGGTAGAGGCCCTTGTAGCCCTGATCCGCGATGGCCTTCTTGAACGCGCTGTTCAGGTGGACGACGCGGTGGCGCAGCACGTCCGTGAACCGCAAGAGCAGCGGCAGGCCGATGCCCCGGCGGCGGACCTCGTCCACCAGCTCCTTGAGGTCCATGCTCGGAGCGGCGGGCCCGTCCGGATGGACGCACACGTGGCCCTTGTCGTTGATGCCGAAGTAGGGCGAGCCCCAGTTCCGGATGCCGTACAGCTCATGGGCATCGGCCAGGGTCCAGCGGTGCTGAGGGGCGGGAGCGGGCATCGTTGTTTCGTTGCCTCCGGAGGGACTAGCGACTGCGTGGAAACTCCCATCAACACGGGAGGGGGGCCGGACTATCGGAAACGTCCCGGGCATTCAATAGCCGGCTGAACGGAGACCGAGCAGGCAAGCGGGGGCCAAAACCCGGTGCTGGCCCTCCTGGGCCGGTCAGCATCCAATTCCTACCCTTCCACCTAGGCAGCGCAAGGAGGCTGAGTGGACACACGGGGAGGGTACATGGAGTCGTCCGCACGCAGGGAAGAGGCAGCCCCACTGACCCCGCGGGAGATCTTCGAGCGACTGGACCGCTTCGTCATCGGGCAGGACGCCGCGAAGCGTGCGGTGGCGATCGCCGCCCACAACCACCTCAAGCGCATCCAGGCGCGGCGGATGCGCCGGCAGTCCCTCATCAAGAAGTCCAACATCCTGCTCATCGGACCCACGGGCAGTGGCAAGACGCACATCGCGCGCAACCTGGCGGAGATCCTCCACGTCCCGTTCACCACCGTGGACGCCACCGAGTACACGGAGGCGGGCTACTACGGGAAGGACGTGGAGGTGATGGTGTCCGACCTGCTCTTCAAGGCGAATCACTCCGTGGAGGATACCCAGCGGGGCATCATCTTCATCGACGAGGTGGACAAGATCGCCCGCCGCACGCAGGGGGCGCGCAACGGCGCGGGCAGCCGCGACATCGGCGGCGAGGGCGTGCAGCAGTCGCTCCTGAAGCTGCTGGAGGGGCGCGAGGTGCACGTGCCCATGAATGTCACGCAAGCGTGGAACAAAAGTGACTTCGTGCAGGTGGACACGCGCGACATCCTCTTCATCTGCGCGGGCACCTTCAGCGACCTGCACGACTTCGGGGACGAGGGGGGCCGGGCCATGGGCTTTGGCGCGGACGCGCTGGGGGCCCGGCGCAAGGAGAAGCGCATCTCCCCGAAGCAGCTGGTGGACTTCGGGATGATGGCGGAGTTCCTGGGCCGCATGCCGGTGATGGTGCAGCTGGAGCGGCTGGGGGAGTCCGACCTGCTGCGCGTGCTCCGGGAGCCGCCGGACGCCATCACCCGCGAGTTCAAGGAGCTGCTGTCGCTGGACGACATCGAGCTGGAGTTCCCGGAGGACGGCCTCCGCGAGGTTGTGCGCTACTCCATGGCGCGGGGGCTGGGGGCGCGCGGCCTGCGCTCCATCCTGGAGCACGTGATGTCGGACATCATGTTCGAGGCGCCGGAGCGGCGGCACCGTCAGGTGACGGTGGACGCGGGCCTCGTGAAGGCGCGGCTCGCGAGCCTGGACGACGTGGAGCTCAACGCTTGACGGGGGCGGGCCGCTCGGAGGCCCGGGCGGCGGCGCCCAGCCGTGCCGCCGCCTGCGGGTCCTGGATGAGCTGAAGCACCACGTCGTTGCGCAGGAGCGCCCGGGTGTCGCCGCGCTCCAGGGCGTCCTGCAGGTCCTGATGCTGGAGCGCGAGCTGGAAGCGCGGATCCTTGCGCAGGGCCTTGTAGGCCGGGTCGTCCTGGAGCTTCTTGGCCTTCGCGGGATCGTGAGTCGCCTGGGCCACGCGCACGAGGTCCTGGAGGGGCGCGAACTGGGTCAGCTCGAAGAGGTTGAAGCGGCGTGACAGGTCGAAGGCGACGGAGTCCTTCGGGGCCACGCCCAGGCGCTTGCCGGCGACGATGACGTGCTGCTCCATGAAGGTGAGCGCGCTCAGGCAGACCCAGAAGAGGGCCGCCATCTTGCCGCCGCCGAGCACGAAGCCCAGGGTGCGATCCACGCCGCGCTCGTCCGGGTTCTTGCCGGAGAGGAAGCGCAGGAGCAGCGCGCCCAGCGCGTAGCGCACGGTGAGCCACGTGACGACGAAGAGGAGCACCGTTCCGAAGAGGGTGCCGATGAGCAGCGGCGAGCCCAGGGCGACGGCGAGCTTGGGGCCCGCGATGGGGGCGAGCTTGCGGGAGACGAAGTAGCCCGCCGCGAGCCCCACCGAGTTGGCCACCTGCCGGGCGGCGCCGGAGAGGGCGCCGAGGACGCCGAAGAACAGCACCATGCCCAGGAGGATGAGGTCGATGACCATGCGGGGGGCTCCTGGGGGCCGCTAGCGGATCTTGAACGACGACTCGCCCTTGGTCTTCTCCGCGGTCTGCTTCTGGGCTTCCGCGAGGGCTTCCTTGTAGCGGGCGTTGGAGGGCTCGTAGGTGAGCGCCATCTTGAGGTTGCGCTCCGCGGCGGACGGGTTGCCGGAGTCCAGGTCCTTCTGGGCCTGGGCATAGAACTGACGGCCCTTGGGGTGGGTGCCGATCTGCTCTTCCTGTTCCTTCTTCGCGGCGGCCTTGGTCTCGGACTCGGAGGCGTCGGTGAAGCGCAGCTTCTGCGCGCGGTCCGGGCCGGCGATGTCCGTGAGGTACTTCTTGCGCTTGGTGTCGTCGCGCAGGACGTAATAGGCCTCGGTGACGCGCTTGTAGAGCTCGTTCACCTGGTCCTTGAGGGCCTTGGATTCGAGCTGGAAGAAGCGGTCCGGGTGGTAGACGCGGCTCTCCTTGTAGAAGGCCTTCTTGATGTCGCCGGGCACGGCGGAGCGGTCCAGGCCGAGCAGCTCGAAGTAGTCCATCTGGTCGAGCTTCGCGCAGCGGGACTCCAGGTCATCGAGCTGCTCCGGAGTGAGGGCTGGACCCGCGGCCGAGGACGGCGGCGGTGGGGGCATGAGCGCCGCCGCGGGCGGGCGGGGCGGGGCCACCGGCACCGGGGTCAGGGGGCGCGGGGATCCCGCGGGCGCGACCGCGGGCAGCGAGGTGGTGGGCCGGTTGCCAGGGCGCGGCGGCGCGGCCGTGGCCGGAGCGATGGGCGGGATGGCCTGTCCGACGGCGAGCATCGGGGGCGCGCCGGCGGGAGCGATGGCGGGCGGGCTGATCCGAGGCGCGATGGGGGGCGGCGTCAGCGGGCCTCCGACGGGGACGGGACGCGCGGCGGGAGGGACCTGCGCCGGGGCGACGGCGGGCACCCGGGCGACGGCCGGTACCGCGAGGGTCAAGGGCTGGACGGCCGGGATGTTCGCGCTGGGCGGGCGGGGCGCGGGGGGCATCGCAGGCGGTGTCACTCCGGGGCCCGATGGCGGTGCGTCCGCTCTGGCTGGCGCGATGGCCGGAGGCATCGCGGGTGTGGCGCTCGCGGTGGGCGGCACGACGGGCGCGACGCGAGGCATCGCCGCGGGGGCCACGGGAGGTGTCACCGCGCCGACGGTGGGGATTGCGTTGGCGGTCGACCGGGCGCTGGCGGGAGCTTGCGGCGGCGTCACTGCGCCGACGGTGGGACGTACCTGGGGCGGCGTCACGGCGCCGACAGCGGGGATCGCGCCGACGGTGGGGCGCGCCTGGGCCGGCGTGCCCTGGGTCGGCGTCGTGCCGACGGTGGGCATCGCGCTGACGGTGGGCCGTGCCTGGGCCGGCGTGCCTTGGATCGGCGTTGCTCCGACGGCGGGCATCGCGCTGACGGTGGGCCGTGTCTGCGCGGTCCCAGGAGCCGTCGCGCTCGCCACGCCAACAGCGGGGACCCCGGCCACCGTGGGCCGCGATCCGGCGGTGGGACCCAGCGGTGCGATTCCTGCGGGAGTGGGACGCGGTGGCGTGCCCGTGGCCGGGGCGACCGAGGGCACGCCAGGGGATGCGGCAGGTTTCGCTGCCGGAGCCACGGTCGGGGACGTCTGAGTCGCCGCTGCGGGAATTGCTGGCACCGGACCCGAAGCGGGCCGCGCCGCCGGAGCGACCGAAGGCATCTGACCTGAAGCGGGCCTCGCTGTCGCCGGAGCCACCGGACCCGAAGCGGGCTGTGCCGCAGGATCCACCGAAGGCACGCGGCCTGACGCAGGCTTCGCCGTCGCCGGAGCCACCGAAGGAACCTGACCCGACGCAGGCCTCGCCGCCGGAGCCACTGATGGCACTGGGCCCGAAGCGGGCTGCTGCGCCGCCGGAGCGACCGAAGGAACATGACCCGAAGCGGGCTGCGCCGCCGGAGCCACCGAAGGAACCTGACCCGAAGCGGGCTGCTGCGTCGCCGGAGCGACCGAAGGAACCTGACCCGCAGCGGGCCGCGCCGCCGGAGCCACTGAAGGCACCTGACCTGAAGCAGGCCTCGCCGTCGCAGGGGCCACCGGAGGCACCTGACCCGACACGGGTCGTACAGCCGGAGTCACCGAAGGAACCTGACCCGAAGCAGGTCGAGTCGCGGGCGCCGCCGAAGGCACCTGACCCGACGCAGGCCTCGCCGCCGGAGCCACCGGCCCTGACGCGGGCTGGTCCGCCGGCACCGGAGGTGCGATGGGGGGCGGCGTGGCGCGGGTGGCTGCTCCCGCGGGCGGAGCCACCCGAGGCGGGGCCACGGCTCCCGGCGCGCGTGGCGCGGCCGGCGGGGTCGTGGGCGCGATGGCCGGAGGCACGGACGCCGTCACCCGAGGCAGGGCGGGCGTCGCCGGACGCGCGGGGGCCGCGGGGGCCACAGGCCCTGGCGGTGCGCCAGAGGTCGGGTCGGAAGGCTCGGACATCGGCGGCGCCTAGCTGGCCACGGCGGGCAGGTCGTTGCTGTTGTGGCCCGCGAGCCGCGTGTTGCGGTTCGCCTGGATCGACTGCTGGATGTCCGCCTCCGTCATGCCCGATGACAACGTGATCGTCGTGGAGGTCTTCTGGCCCGTCTCCACGTCACACGCGGAGACATTCACCAGGCCGTCCGTGTTGATCTCGAACGTCACTTCGATCTTCACCTCGCCGCGATACCCGATGCGGAAGCCCGAGAACTCGAACTCGCCCAGCATCTCGCACTCCTCGGCGCGGTTGGACTCTCCCTGGTACACGCGGATCTTCACCTTCTCCTGCCCGTCGCGGCTGGTGGTGAAGGTCTTCGACCGGTCGATGGGCACCGGCGTGTTCTTGTCGATGATCTTCTCCGTGTACCCGCCCACCGTCCCGATCCGCAGCGTCAGCGGCGTGACGTCCACCAGGAACGTCTCCGTCTTGCTGTCCAGCAGCGCGTGCGACTGGAGCGCGGCCCCCATCGCCACGACCTGATCCGGGTTGATGCCCTCCAGAGGCTCCTTCTGGAAGTAGTGCTTCACCGAGTTGCGGATGATGGGCAGCCGCGTGGGCCCGCCCACCAGGATGACCGCGTCGATGTCCGCCGCCGTCAGCCGGGCGCTCTGCAGCGCTTCGTCGCAGACCTTGAACGTGCGCTGCACCAGGTCCATCACCATCCGGTTGAACTGGTCCTGGTTGAGCGTGTTGCGCAGGTCCATCACGTTGCCGTTGGCGTCCTGGCAGATGCCCTGGCAGAGGATGTCCGCCGTGCCGTACTGGCCCACGTCGATCTTCGCCTTCTCCGCCGCGTCCTTGAGCATCTGCAGGCAGTACTTGTTCTGCCGCAAATCCAACCGCGTGCGGTTCAGGAAGTCGTCCGCCATCCACGTCATGATGCGGTCGTCGAAGTCGTCGCCGCCCAGGTACGTGTCGCCCGCCGTCGCCAGCACCTCGAAGACGTCCTTGCCAATCTCCAGGATGGACACGTCGAACGTGCCGCCGCCCAGGTCGTACACCACGACGCGCTGGTTGACGTCCCGGCCAAAGCCATACGCCAGCGCCGCGGCCGTGGGCTCGTTGAGGATGCGAAGCACCTCCAGCCCCGCGATGCGGCCCGCGTCCTTCGTCGCCTGACGCTGGTTGTCGTTGAAGTACGCCGGGACGGTGATGACCGCCTTGGTCACCTCGCGGCCCAGGTACGTCTCCGCCACGGCCTTCATCTCCTTGAGCACCAGCGCGGAGATCTCCGGGAGCGAATAGCTGCGCTCCCGCACCCCGATGCGCACCGAGTTGTTCTCGCCCTCGACGATGCGGTACGGCATCACCGCCTGCGCCTTCTTCACCTCGTCGGAGAAGTAGTACCGGCCAATGAGCCGCTTGGCCGAGTACACCGTCATCTCGGGGCTGGTGATGATGTTCTTCTTCGCCGCGTTGCCCACCAGCACGGACCCTTCCTCCAGGAAGGACACGCACGAGGCATGCGTCGTCTCGCCCCACTCGTTGGGGATGACCGTGGGCTGACCCTCGTGCACGACGGACACGCACGAATACGACGTGCCCAGGTCGATGCCGATTGCGATGTCGTCCGCCATTCCGTCTCCGGTGAAGTCCTGCACCCCGGTCCCTCGGGGGGAGGTGCCGAGAAGCGGACGGAGGTTAGGCCCCACGATGTGAGGTGTCAATTCACGGAGTGGTCAAATGCCAGCCATTTCAAGGGCTTAGCGCCAGAGCAGGGGAGCAGGTGGGCCGCGCTGAAGCGGGGCCCCACGGGACTTATCCCTTGAAGGGAAGGGGGGTAACAGCCTTGTCCGCCATCCTCGCCGCCTTGTCGTCGGACCCCAATCTCCTGCGGTGCGAGCTGCACCGTCTCACGTCCCAGGTCGTCCTGCGCCCGGACGCGCGGGTCAACGCCCTGGGCGTGGGCTCCTACGCCCAGGAGGAGGTCCTTTTGCGCCGCCTGGCACCTGGGACGGACGTGACCCTGGACGACCTGGGGCCTCCCCACGAGTCGGAGGCGGTGCTCTTCCACGCGGGCCTGCTGCCGCCCGGCATGTCGCCCGAGGAAAACACCCAGCCCTTCCGGGCCCGCCACTGGCTGTTCGCCCATCAAGACCCGCTGCCGGACTTCGAGCCCCTGCGCGGTCCACTGCTCTCCCACGTGCCGGAGCATCTTCAGCGGCAGGTGCGGGGGCCCACGGGCAGCGAGGTGCTCTTCGCCCTCTTCCTCACCCGCCTGCGGGAGCTGGGGCGCACGGATGATCCGCGCCTGGAGCCGGAGGTCGCGGGGCGCGTCCTTCGGGGCACGGTGCGGGAGGTGGAGGCCGCGCTCGTCCAGGCGGGCCGGGTGCGCACGCCGCCGCTCAACCTGGTGGCCACCAACGGCACGGTGCTCCTGGCCACCCGCTGCGGCGAGTCGCCGCTCTACTACACGCGCCTGGAGGGCAGCGCGGAGTGCGCGCGCTGCGGCTTAGACGCGGGCACCCCGGAGACGCATCCGGAGGTGGGCGCGCACCGCCGGCGCCGCACGGTGGTGGTGGCCAGCCACGTCACCCGCACGCAGGGCTGGGTGGAGCTCGGGCCCGGCACGACGCTGGTGGTGGGCTCGGACCTCCAGGTCCAGCACCTGCCGCCATCCTGACGCGCGAGGGCCGTCACGGGCCGCCGAAGAAGGACACCTCCAGGACGCGCATGTAGAGGTTGCACGCGGCGTGGAAGAGGGCGCAGCCGACGATGGTGCCGGTGCGCTCGCGCATCCAGCCGAAGAGCAGGGCGGGGAAGAACACCGCCAGCCGCCAGGTCTGGAAGATGGCCAGGTGGCCCAGCGCGAAGAGCAGCGCCGTCACCCAGAAGGCCCGCCCCAGCCGGGCGCCCAGCACCACGCGCCCCTGGGGCCACGCGTCGCGCAGGCGGGCCTGCAGGTAGCCCCGGTAGAAGAACTCCTCTGGCAGGGCCACGACGAAGAGCTGGTCGATGACCCACTCGCCGAAGCGCGGGGGCAGGCGCGGCTGGAAGTGGCCCTCGCCGATGATGGGCGACAGGTGGTGCGCGAGCGCGGGGGGCAGGTGCGGCACCACCTGCACGAAGCCGGCGAAGCCCGCGAAGAACAGCGGCCCCACGATGGCGGACATCACCAGGAACAGCCGCACGTCCTGCTTCCACGCGCGCAGGGTGAGGCCGTAGTCGCGGTAGTCCTCGTCGCGCCAGCGCATGGGGATGAGCGGCAGGTAGAGGAAGCCCACCGTGGCGACCAGCTTGGGCACGCTGGTGCTCCCGGCGGCGACGAACGCCACGATGATGCCCAGGAAGCCCAGGGCCCAGAGGCCCACCGCCTCCTGCACCGCGCTCAGCCGGAACGGAGGTCCCGCGGGACGGCTCATGGCGTGTCCGCCGAGGCCAGCTCCGCCTTCACCGCGGAGAGGGGCAGCGCGCGCGCGCCCCGGCCCCGGCGCTGGACGACGACGGCCACCAGCCGCCCGTCCCCGTCGTACAGCGGGCTGCCCGGCGCGAGCGTCAGGTCCACGTCGAAGAACGGCGCGGGGCCAGTCCTGGCCACGGCGGCCTTGGGCGTGTCCCGCTGGCCCTTCTTTCGACCCGGCAGGACGCCCACCACCCAGCGGCCCGCGAGCCCCTCCGGCACCAGCCGCACCGGCGCGGCGGGCCACGTGCCCTGAGGGCCCGCGACCACCGCCACCTGGAGCACCGCGCTGGAGAGCACCACGCGCGCCGTGAGGGCGTTTCCGTCGTGCTCCACCTGGGCGGACTGGGGGCCCACGTGCGTCACCGAGGTGAGCACCTGGCCGTCCGCGCCCACGATGATGCCGGGGCCCGCTTGCTGGGGGCCTCGCACGCGCACGGAGGAGCGGGTGTGCAGCTCCAGCACGCGCTGGAGGTCGGCGCGCGACGGACGGGCCTCCGCGCCGGCCCGCGTGGGCATGACGAGGAAGACGAGGAGGGCGGGGACGAGGAGGAGCGGGCGGAACATCTTCGCGCCCGCGAGCCTATCAGCGCTCCCGCAGGGCGGCGAGGAAGCTCTCCGCGGACCGGGTGTTCAGGATGTCCTTCTTCCGGGCCCAGCCCCGGCGCGCGGTGGCCACAGCGAAGGCCAGGTTCTTCAGGTCCTCCTGCCGGTGCGCGTCACAGCTGACCACCAGCTTCACCCCGCGCCGCACGGCCTGCCGCACGTACTCGGCCTTGATGTCCAGCCGCGCGGGCTTGCCGTTGATCTCCACCGCCACGCCCCGCTCCCGGGCGCGCTCCAGCACCTCTTCCATGCGCAGGGGGTACGGCTCCCGGCTCTGGATGAGGCGCCCGGTGGGGTGCCCCAGGATGTGCAGGTGCGGGTTGTCCAGCGCGGCCAGCACCCGGCGCGTCATCTGGTCCTCGTCCATGGAGTGCCGCACGTGGATGGAGGCGATGACCACCTCCAGCTGCTCCAGCACGCTGTCCGCGTAGTCCAGCGCGCCCGACTCCAGGATGTCCACCTCGATGCCCTTGAGCAGCCGCAGGCCGGGCACCGCCGCGTTCACGCGGTCGATCTCCTCCCACTGCCGCTTCAGGTCGTCCACCTTCAGGCCGCCCGCGTGGATGGCCGCCTCGCTGTGCTCGGTGATGGTGAGGTACTGCAGGCCCAGGGCCTGCGCCGCGCGCGCCATCCGCTCCAGCGTGTCGCGGCCGTCGGACCAGGTGCTGTGCGCGTGCACCGCGCCCCGCACGTCCTCCAGCGTCACCAGGTCCTCCGGCAGCGTCCCCGCGCGCGCGGCCTCCACCTCGCCGGAGTCCTCGCGCAGCTCCGGCGGCACCTCCTGCATGCCCAGCAGCCGGTACAGCGTCGCCTCGTCGGGGACGGGCACCTTGGTGCCGTCGTCGCGGTGCACGCCCCATTCGGAGATCTTCAGGCCCCGCTCATGACCCAGGTTGCGCAGCCGGATGTGGTGCGCCTTGGAGCCGGTGAAGTGGTGCAGCGCGGTGGCGAAGTCCTCGTCCGGCAGCACGCGCAGGTCCACCTGGAGGTCGCCCTGCACCATGCGCACGGAGCACTTGCTGTCGCCCTTGCCCAGCACCGTCGCCACGCCCGGCGCCTGCGCGAGCGTGTCCAGCACCGGCCCCGCGTCCTCCGCGGAGGCGATGAGGTCCACGTCGGACACCGTCTCCGCGCGGCGGCGCACGCTGCCACCCAGGCTCGCGCGCACCACGCCCGGGGCCTGGCGGATCCGCTCCAGCAGGGCCTCCGCGATGGGCAGCGCGTCCCCCAGGAGCTTGCGCTCGCCGCGCGCGCGCCGGAACACCGCGATGCCGTCCAGGAGCTTCGCCTCGCTCTTCGCTCCGAAGCCCTTGAGCTCGCGCACGCGGCCGTCGCGGCACGCGCGCTCCAGGTCCTCCACGCTGCCCACCTGCAGCTCGCTCCACAGGGCTGCCACCTTCTTCGGCCCCACGTCCGGCAGCTTCATCAGCTCCAGGAGGCCGGCGGGGAAGCGGGCCTTCAGCTCCTCGAAGGCGCTCATCCGGCCGGTCGTCACCAGCTCGGTGAGCTTCTCGGCGAGCCCCGGGCCGATGCCCTGCAGCTCCTGCAGGCGTCCCTCGGCGACGACGGCGCCCAGGTCCTGCGGCAGGTTGGCGATGCGGTCGGCGGCGATGTCGTAGGCGCGGACGCGGAAGCCACTCTGGCCCTGGAGCTGGAGCAGCAGGGACATGTCCCGGAGGACCTGGGCGACGGCTGCCTTGTCGGTGAGCACGGCGGGGGAGGGTGTCACGTCGGAAGTCACGGTCGGGAGATTAATGCCGGGGAAACAGGGGTGCAGGCCAGGACGCGTTGTGGGAAAAGGAACGCAAGAGGAAGGCAATGACGAAGATCAAGCTGGGGCCCGCGGACTTCGCCGAGAGGGAGATGCGCGGCTACGAGGTCGGCAAGCGCAACGTCTGCATCGCGAAGATCCACGGCCGGTACAAGGGCCTCGACGACTGGTGCAACCACGCCGGGTGCCTGCTGTCGGGTGGGCGCATCGAGGACAACACGGTCGTCTGCCCCTGCCACGAAGTCGGCTTCGACATGGACACCGGCCAGAACGTCACGTCCCCCGGCGTGTGCGACGACCAACCGACGGTGCAACTGGCGGTCGAGGACGGCACGCTCGTCGTCGACCTGCCCGACGCCTGACCCTCTCGCGCCGCTACTTCCGCCTTCAGGAGCGTCCACCATGGGACACGACGGACACGATCACGACCATGACCACGGTCATGGCCATTCCCACTCCCCGCATGACCACGGCCACGGCCATTCGCACGACCACGACCATGGCCACGCGCATGAACATGGGCATTCACACGGCCCCGAGCACGGTCATGACCACGGTCACGCGCACGACCACGCCCCCGCGCATTCGCACGAGGGGCCGGCGGCGGAGCACAAGGCCCGGGCACCGGTGCATGTCAGCGCGTACGTGGTGACGTGCTCGGACAGCCGGGACGCGGCGCACGACACCAGCGGCAAGGACCTGCGCGAGGGCCTCTCCGCTGCGGGGCACACCGTCGTGGGCCACACCGTGGTGAAGGATGATCCGGAGGCCATCCGGGGCGCGCTCGCGCAGGCGCAGGCGGCGGGGGCCCGCGCGGTGCTCTTCACGGGGGGCACCGGCATTGGCCGGCGCGACCTCACGGTGGAGACGCTGCGGGCGCTGTTCGAGAAGGAGCTGCCCGGCTTTGGCGAGCTGTTCCGGATGCTGTCGTACCAGCGCATCGGCAGCCCCGCGATGATGTCGCGCGCCACGGCGGGCACCTACCAGGGGATGATCCTCTTCGCGCTGCCCGGCTCACCCCAGGCGGTGCGGCTGGCGCTGGACGCGCTCATCCTCCCGGAGCTGGGCCACGCGGTGCGCGAGCTCACGCGTTAGGACAGGAAGGGCGCGGCGCTCCGCCGCGCTCCAACCGACGACGTGGGAGCACGCGAGATGAAGAAGCGCCGCGGCGCGCACACCGGACTGAGCGCCCAGGCGGCCGAGCGGTTGCGACCCCGCCTGGACGCCTTCCTGGCCTCCACCGACGCGAAGGCCCGCATCGGGTTCGACCCGGTGGAGTTCCCCCATCGCTACCGGGACCCGCGTGACGTGGAGGTCAGCGCGCTGCTCGCGGCGGCCCTGGCCTACGGGCGCGCGGACCTCTTCCGCCCCAAGGTGGACGCGCTGCTCAAGCGCATGGGCCCGTCGCCCGCCGCCTTCGTGCGGGCCCTGGACGTGGCGGGCGCGAAGGAGCTCCTCACGGGCTTTGTGTACCGCTTCAACGTGGGCACCGACCTCGCGGTGCTGCTCATGGGCATGGGCCGGGCCCTGCGCGAGCACGGCAGCCTGGAGGCCCTCTTCGTCCGTGGCTGGACCGCGAGCGGAACGCTCCACGGCGGGCTCGCGGCCTTCACCGCCGGGCTCCGGGACGTGCCCATGGACGGGCTCCGTCGGGCGCTGGGGCCCGAGCGGGGCCTGCACCACCTGTTGCCTTCGCCCCTGGGGCCGGGCGCGGCGAAGCGCCTCAACCTGTACCTGCGCTGGATGGTGCGGGGCCCGGACGCGGTGGACTTCGGCATCTGGAAGCAGGTGCCCCCTTCCGCCCTGCTCGTGCCGCTGGACACGCACATTGGCCGCATGGCGCTCCACCTGGGGCTCACGAAGCGCACGGACCTCACCTGGCGCACCGCCGAGGAGGTGACGGCCTCCCTGCGGGTGCTCGACCCCCAAGACCCCGTCCGCTACGACTTCGCCCTGTGCCACTACGGCATGAGTGGGGCCTGCCCAGCGAAGACCGTCCCCCAGCACTGCGCGCGATGCTCGCTCCTTCCGTCGTGCAAGGTAGGTCCCCGCGCCATCGCGCGCGGTTCCGTGCAAATCTGAGTCCCACCGGACCCGGAAATGGGCTACGGGCAGTCCGCGCGGCCCCGCGTTGACGGGTTGGCGCGGTCAAGGCTGCAATGCGGACAGGCGGCGCGGGAGGGATGAGCCCGCGGGGCGCGAGGAGCAACGCGGTGCACGCAATGCTGGTGGCGGTCCCAGCCCCGGTGGCCCAGGACGTGGAGCGCGACCTGTGCGCCACGGCCGAAGGACGCGCGTGCCGAGTGCTCCGCGTCGAGGCCGCCGTGGAGCCGCTGCCGGAAGGGCTGCTCGTCCTGTGGGACCATGGCGGTCCCTTGGAGGCGGTGAAGGCGCGCTGCCAGTCGGTGCATGCCCGGCGGGTCCCGACGCGCACGTGGCTGGTGCTGCTGACGACGCGCGACGGCGTGGAGGCGGAGGCGCTGAGCGAAGCCGGCGTGGACGAGTGCGTGGCGCCTCCCGGCACGCGGTGGGGCGCGCGGCTGGTGGCGCTGCGGCGGCGGTCTGGGGACGGGGACTCGCAGGCGCTCCGGCGCATGCGCGACATGTTCCAGGGCGCGCTGGACGCGGTGCCGGAGCCCCTGTTCATCAAGGACCGGGAGCACCGCCTCGTCGCGATGAACAGCGCCTTTCGCCGCCTGATGGATCAACCCGCGGAGGCGCCGGGGGGAAGCGCCGCGTCCCTGCTGGTGCCCGCCGATGAGGCGGAGGCCTCCTGGCGCCAGGATGAGCGCGCCTTCACCACCGGGCAGACCGTGGAGGACGAGGGGTCCTTCACCGACCTCAAGGGGCGCTCGCGCGAGGTGCTCACGCAGCGGGCCGCGTACACGCTGCCGGACGGCGAGCGCTTCCTCGTGGGGCTCGTGCGCGACGTCACCGAGCGCACCCGCCTGGAGACGCAGCGGCGGCTGGCGGAGCGGATGACGTCCGTGGGCACGCTGGCCGCGGGCGTCGCGCACGAAATCAACAACCCGCTCTCCTACGTCACCTCCAACCTGGCGTACCTCTGGGAGCGCGTGGCCCAGCCCGTGGTGCCCTCCGAGCAACTGGAGGAGCTGCGGCAGGTGGTGGCCGAGGCGCTGGAGGGCGCGGGGCGTGTGCGCTCCATCGTGCGCGACCTGCGGACCTTCTCCCGCGCGGAGGAGGAGCGGCACGGGCCGGTGGACGTGCTGCGCGCGGTGGAGGGCGCGGTCCGGTTGATGCGGGATGACCTGCAGCATCGCGCGCGCCTGACGTGCGACCTGGAGCCGGTGGCCGTCGTGCACGGCAACGAAGGACGGCTGGGACAGGTCGTCACCCACCTGCTGTTGAACGCGCTCCAGTCCTTCGGGGACCGGCCCGCGGAGGCGAACCGGCTGCGGCTGTGCGTGCGTCCGGGCCGCGACGGGCACGTGCTCATCGAGGTGGAGGACAACGGCTGCGGGATGCCCGCGGAGGTGCGCCAGCGCATCTTCGATCCCTTCTTCACCACGCGCTCGCCCCGGGGCGGCACGGGCCTGGGGCTGTCCATCTGCCTCACGCTGGTGCACGCGATGGGCGGCCGCATCGAGGTGACCAGCGAGCTGGATCAGGGCAGCCTCTTCCGCGTGGAGCTGCCCGCGCTCGTGCGGTCCGCCGAAGTGGCGCTGCCGGTGCAGCCGGTCGCGGAGCCGCTGGAAGGGCCCGTGCCGACGGTGCGAGCGGCGCGGAGCCTGCGCCGGCTGCTGCTCATCGACGATGAGCCGGCGGTGGGCAGCGCGGTGAGCCGGTTGCTGCGCAACCTCTACGACGTGCACGTCATCCAGGACGCGCGCGAGGCGCTGAAGCGGCTGTCTCACGGTGAGAAGTTCGATGCCATCCTCTGCGACCTGATGATGCCGGGCATGAGCGGCATGGACTTCCTGGTGGAGCTGGAGCGGCTGGCGCCGGAGCTGGCGCCGCGCACCGGCTTGATGACGGGCGGGGTGAACCCGCAGGCGCGCGAGTTCGTCGGCCGCCGCGCGCGGGAGCTGCTGGAGAAGCCCTTCGAGCGCGACCAGCTGTGCACCTTCGTCGAGACCCTGATGCAATGAAGCGCCGCACGCGCTGGACGCTCGGGGCGGGGCTCGTGGCCCTGTTGCTCGCGGGCTGCTTCCTCCTCCCGCCCGAGCTGCGGGGGCTGTCCTTCGTCGTGCGCGCGGCGGGCCTCCATGGCGCCGCGGCCGATTCGCTGGCCCGCTACGGCACCGGGGGCTTCACCGTCGCGGACCTGCGCGTGCCCACGCGCCATGGTCCCGTGCGCGGGCGGCTCTACCAGCCGGAGCGACGCAAGGGGCGGCT
The DNA here is from genome assembly GCF_007352635.1 of Corallococcus sp. Z5C101001. NCBI lineage: Bacteria > Pseudomonadati > Myxococcota > Myxococcia > Myxococcales > Myxococcaceae > Corallococcus > Corallococcus sp. Z5C101001. The sequence continues at coordinate 930,978 of NZ_VKLU01000005.1, read as the reverse complement.
CATCGTGCTCACCTCGGGGGTGCACGCGGCGGGCATCGACGAGCCCCGGCTGGTGAAGCTGGCGGAGGACCTGGCCATGGGCGGGCAGCCGGTGCTCACGCCGGAGCCACCGGACCTGCTGCGTTACGAAATCACGCCGCGCCTGCCAGACGTCATCGAGGACGCGGCCCTCTGGGCGCTGGGGCCGGGTGCGCTGGCTCCCGAGGGGGCGGTGGACCTCTTCGGCATCAGCTTCTCCGGAGGACTCTCCGTCGTCGCGGCGGGCCGGCCGGACCTGCGCGACAAGGTGGCCGCGGTGCTGTCCTTCGGCGGGCACGGCGAGCTGTCGCGCGTGCTGTCCTTCCTGTGCACGGGCATCCAGGCGGATGGGGTGCACCGCACGCCCCACGACTACGGCGTGGTGGTCATCCTGCTCAACGTCGCGGACCGGCTGGTGCCACCCGAGCAGGTGGAGCCCCTGCGCACCGGCGTGCGCATGTTCCTGCACGCGTCGCACCTGACGCTCGTGGACGGCAAGCAGGCGGAGGCCACCTTCCAGGCGGCGCGCGAGATGGAGGCCTCGCTCCCCGAGCCCGCCGCCACGCTGCTCCGCCTGGTGAATACGCGTGACGTGGCCGCGCTGGGCCCTCGGCTGCTGCCCTTCGTGAAGGGCTTCGCGGGGGACCCGTCGCTGTCGCCGGAGCGCTCGCCCGCGCCCCGGGCGCCGGTGTACCTGCTGCACGGGACGGACGACTCCGTCATCCCCGCCATCGAGTCCACGCTGCTGGCGCGCGAACTGGCGCCCTCCACGCGAGTGCACCTGCGGCCCACGCCGCTCATCACCCACGCGGAGATGGACCGGCGGGCCAGCGCGGTGGAGGCGCTGAAGCTGGTGCGCTTCTGGTCGGCGTTGCTTGGCGAGTAGGGGTGCCAGGAGACTTGACGTCCCGGGGCGTGAACAGGTGCGATGCCGGGAATGTCCGTCTCCTTTCTGGTGTCCGTCGGGGTTGGCTGGCTGTTGGCGGGCGCACCCGCGCGGGTGGATCGCATCGTGCCGTGCACCCCGGATACGCCCGATTGGATCGCGGCGAGAGATGCGCTGAGCGCGCTCGACCAGCAGTTGGAGGCGCTCCCCGACGACGGGGACGTCGCCCCGGTGCGGACGGCCATGGCGTCCCTGCTGGGCCTGCGGTGTTTCGCGATCGCCCGTCAGGAGGAGACGCGCCCGCCGGTCGCGTGGGATGACGAAACGGATGTGTCGGCGCTCGCGTTGAAGGTGTGGTGGCGCGTCGGGGGAGAGGACTTCTTCGCGTCGCATCTGGAGCTCGGGGCTCCTGGGCGCCACAACATCGTGATTCCGCCGGACCTTCGCGAAGTGCTGACGCGCGAGCATTCTCCGAAACACCGGCTGGCGGACCTGCTGTGTCCCGCGAACGCAGGCGCGTGCGGCGTGGAGACCGAACCCTGGCTGCTGCGGGCGGAGCGGGCGTTCCAGTCGGAGAACCCGCGCCGCTCCGGCCTCTCCCGAGACAAACTCACTCCTCCCCTGGACTGCATGGCGGTGGCCCAGAAGAAGCCTTCGCGGCTGCGTTACGTCGCCTGGCGCGGGTGCCTGGGCGGGATCCAGGGCCCGCGGACCTTCCAGTCGGTCCTCCCCCTGGGGCGCATCCGCGCGCCGATGGATGGCTGGCTGGTGGTACGGGGTCGGCGGGGGCACTACAGCTTCTGTGATCAGCTCGATGCGTACCATCTGGGAACGGGCACCGCGTATCGCTCGAGCAGCTGCTCAAAACTGGTCTTGAAGTCCCGGGGCGATGTGGATGGGGCGGCCACGGATGCCACGCGGCAAGGCGAGGTGAAGGTGGGGCGTCTGGCGGCGGATCGCCTTCGCGAGTTGACGTGGATGCTGCTGCTCACGCCGGAGGTGCGCGACAACGTGCAGGTGGCGACTCAGCATGTTCCGGTGCCCAAGGGGCTGAGCATCGAATGGCCCACGAAGGACGGCTGGACCGAGGGGGGCGTGCTCGGAGGGGCGGTCGGAGGGGACTCGGGCCAGACGGTCCTGAGCTGGACGTGGTTTCCGCAGGGAAACGTGGAGCCTTTTTCGGGCACATGGACGTTCCCGTGGTCCTGGGCCGTCGGGGAGGACCACGCGGACATCCTCCTGGAGGAGGCCGAGTCAGCCTTCCTGGAAGAGTGCCCGGCGCTGGCGTTGCCGTCCCGGCTGCTCGACTTCACGCGCGAGCCTGGCGTCAACCACCTCGACGCTCCGAGCGGCGTGGCCGGAGTGCAAGACGCGCGCGTGGAGGCGCTGCGTTCGTGGCGGCCGTCTCCGGGATGCGCGCCCGGCAAGGACGGTGGGTGAGCCGCCACCGTTCCGCGATCCCATGCGAGCGGGAACGACCTGACGTTTGTAGGAGCAAGCAGTCGTCAGGGCAGGCAGCCGGGCGTCACCCAGACGACAGGGCCCTGGGGGGCTGGTGGCGAGGAGGGGGGGCCGGTTCATGCTGGCGCCCCATGAGCGTCCAACTCCCCGACGTCCTCCCTGACGAAGACGTGCTGGACTTCGTGCAGCGCCTCTCCGGTGGCTTCGATGTGCGTCTGTACCAGCAGGTGCTGGGCGCGGCGAACGCGTTCAAGGAAGGCGATGAAGCCATTGGCGTCGCGGCGGCGGACGAGGTGTCGCGCGAGCGAGCCCGGTTGCTGCTGTCGCGCACGCGGCTGGATGACGTTCACGCGCACCCGCCGTTCGAGGACCGGCTGTTCGTCTTCAACCTGGAGGCCTGGGATGAGGCGCGCTGGAAGGGCGTGGCGGACTGGACGCTGGGGCAGCTGAAGGACTTCCTGCTCACGGGGGAGGAGGCGGCCCTGTACGAGGTGCTGGACGGGCTGCCCAGCGACGTCATCGCGTGTGTCGTGAAGCTGATGAGCGACGCGGAGCTGAAGGCGGTGGGGGGCCGCGTGTTCCATCCGTTGCCGGGCAGCCGGGTGGGGGCTCGGGGCTATCTGGGTGCGCGGTTGCAGCCCAACTCGCCCACGGATCATCCGGAGGACATCCGCTGGCAGGTCCTCAACGGCTGGGCCTTCGCGGTGGGGGACGTGGTGCTGGGGACCAACCCGGTGTCGTCGGACCCCGCGACGGTCGCGGCGGTGGAGCTCGCGCTGCTCGACCTGCTGACGACCTTCGGCCTGGAAGACGTGATGCCCCACTGCGTGCTGGCCCACATCGACGTGCAGGCGCGGGTGGAGGCGATGCATCCAGGCACCACGGGCATCTGGTTCCAGAGCCTGGGTGGGAACGACGACGCCAACCGCACCTTCGACGTGACGCTGGAGAAGATGGTGGCGCACGCGGCCTCTCGCACGGGGCGATGGGGCCTGTACTTCGAGACGGGGCAGGGCGCGGACGCGACGAACGGGCATCACCACGGCACGGACATGCTCATCCACGAAGCGCGCAAGTACGGCTTCGCGAGGGCCCTGAAGCGCCGGGTCGCGCTGGCCCAGGAGGGCGCGGGGCGTGAGGCGGCGCCGTGGGTGCACGTCAACGACGTGGCGGGCTTCATCGGGCCAGAGGTGTTCCGCACGCGCGAGCAGCTGGTGCGCTGCTGCCTGGAAGACATCGTGATGGGCAAGCTGCACGGCCTCACGCTGGGCCTGGACGTGTGCTCCACGTTGCACATGGACGTGTCGCTGGACGACCTGGGCTGGTGCCAGGAGCAGCTCGCGGAGGCCGGGCCCGCGTACCTGATGGCGCTGCCCACGCGGAATGATCCGATGCTCAGCTATCTCACCACGGCCTTCCAGGACCACGTGTGGCTGCGCGAGCGGTACGGCCTGAAGGTGGATGACCGGATGGGGTCCTTCTTCCAGCGGCTGGGGGTCATCGACGCCGACGGCCGGCCCACGGAGCACTTCGGGGATCCGCGTCACGTCTACGTGCAGTACCGCCGGCACAAGGGGGACTCGCGGCCAGAGGCGGTGCTGCGCGCGGAGGCGGAGGCGCGGATGGCGGAGGTCGGCGCCCGTGGCGTGCCGCTGGCGGTCGGTCACGGCGACGAGGTCTGGACGCTGGAGCCTTCGCTGGAGAAGGAGCTGCGGCGGCTGTACGAGGACGCCAAGGTGGGGCTGTGGTCGGAGCTGTCCGACGAGGCGGTGGAGGCCGTGCCCGGCGCGGTGCGGGTGCGGACGTGCTCCGAGGACCGACGCGACTACATCCTGCACCCGCCGTCGGGCGAGTCGCTGGACGCGACGTCGGAAGCCCTGGTGAGGGCGCTGCGGGAGCAGCGGGCGGGACAGTGGGACGTGCAGGTCGTCATCTCGGATGGGTTGGATCCGCGCTCGTTGATGGACGCGGGCCACCTGGCGCCCTTCCTGGACACGCTGCGCACGGCGCTGGCGTCAGAGGGCTGGAGCGTGGCCCCCGAGGTCCTGGTGATGAAGCACGGCCGTGTGCGAGCGGGCTATCAGGCCGGGCAGTTGCTGTTCGGCGACCCAGGCGACGCAAGGCCGCGCGCCCTGGTGCACGTGATTGGCGAGCGCCCCGGTTCGGGTCATCACGCCTACTCGGCGTACCTGACGGCGCCGGCCGCGAGCACCTGGGCCCGGCCGGGCGCGGTGGACCACGACCGCACGCGGCTCATCGCCGGTATCTCCGACACGAGCGTGCGTCCGGAAGATGCCGCGCACGAAGCGGTGCGCATCATCGCGGAGCTGGCGGAGAACGCGCGCACGGTGCCCCCGAGCGCTGGCGACACGGCGGCCATGGGCTGAGACATGGGGCCGTGCGTTCGAGGCTCCAGTGGAAAAAGGGACCGGCACCGGGAGCGGGCCGGGGGAGGCCCGCTCCTTCCGGTGCCGGTATCGCGCACATGGCCAGGCGCGACGGGATGTTCCTAACGGCCCCCTCCTCCCGCCGCGATTCTTTTCCCTTCCCGAGGGGGAGGCAGCCAGCCGGCCGCTCTCACGGGCGGGCGCCGCGCCGGTCTCAGCGCGGCATCCGGAGCTTGATGTTGAACGTGTAGGACACATTCACCGGACGGCCCTGGAAGGTCATGGGCTGATACGTGCGCGAGTTGAGGGACGACAACACGGCGTCGTCCATGAACGGCAACCCCTTGAGGATGCGGCAGTCCCGCACGCGGCCCTCCGAGGTGATGACGCACTTGGCGACGATGACGCCTTCCACGCCCGCGAGCTGCGCCTCCCGCGTGTAGCTGAACTGCGCGCCCTGGAGCATCACCGGCGGCGTCATCCCTCCCTGGAAGGGAAGCACCTCGGTGCCGGTGGGGCCGTCGGACACGAGCCCCTGCACGCCAATGGCGCCAATGGGGCTGGTGCTCGTCGGATCCCCGTTCGGGTCGCCCACCGGGTCGCTCGCTCCCGGATCCGTCGTGTTGGTCGTGTTCGCCGCGTCCGCCACGCTCGTCGGCCCCGGATCCGGCTTCGGCTCCGGCAGCGTCGTCGGCATCGGCCGCGGCTCGCGCGGGATGCGGTCGACGCGCGGCTTGGGCTTCGATGCCGGCGGGGTGGTCGGCTTCGGCTGCGCGGCTTGCTTCACGCCCTTCTGGATGGAGGGCGGGTTGAAGACGAGGACGGGCAGCTCCGGCTCGAGCGTCTCGGGCAGCCGGCCGGAGATGAAGAACACGAGGCCCAGGAGCCCCGCGTGCACGCTGATGGACACCCACGCGCCCGTGCCGAACCGTCCCGAGCGCAACCCTCGCCGTTCGATGACCGACTCAAACATCTGACCCGCCTCCTGGTTGGGGCGGACGCTCCAGGCGTCCCGTCCCCTCAAGAAGCAACGTACGGAGTCGCGAGGCCCGGAGGGCCGACAGCGCTCCATGTCTCGGTCATCGTTCGGTCATGACGTGCCGCCGCCCAGCACTTCCATGCGGTAGCCCACGCCGCGCAGCGTGTGGATGGTGAAGCCCGACGTGCTCGTCCACCCGAGCTTCTTCTTCAGGTTCGACACGAAGTTGTCCACCGTGCGCGGATCCACGACGACGTCGCGGCCCCACACCGCGTCCAGGATCTCTCCTCGGGGAAGCGCGCGGTCGCGGTGCCGCAGCAGGTACGCCAGCAGGTCGAACTCCGTGCGCGTCAGGTCCAGCTCTCCGCCGTCCGTCCGCAGCACCGCCCTGCGGCCCAGGTCCAGCGTGAAGGTCCCGAAGGTCATCACCTGCGGCGGCGCCGTGCCGGACCTGCGCACCAGGGCCCGCACGCGCGCCAGCAGCTCGCGCAGCCGGTAGGGCTTGGTGAGGTAGTCCTGCGCGCCGGCCTCGAAGCCGCGCACCAGGTCGTCCTCCAGCGAGCGCGCGGTGAGCATCAGCACCATGCTCTTGACGCCCTCCGCGCGCAGCCGGCGGCAGAAGCCGTAGCCGTCCTCGCCCGGCAGCATCACGTCCAGGATGAGCAGGTCGAATGCCTTCGCCTGGAGGTGGGGCGCCGCGTCCTTCGCGGAAGGGGCGTCCGTCACGTCGTAGCCCTCGTCGCGCAGGTTGTCGCGCAGGCCCAGGCGCAGGTTGGCGTCGTCCTCGACGATGAGGATGGAGGGGCGGGTGGAGGAATGCGTCTGCGTCGTCATCTGCGTGTCTCGGGAAAGGTCAGCGCGAAGGTGGTGCCCTCCGGGCTGGAGGAGGCCACCTGGATGCTGCCCTGGTGCAGGCCCATGATTCTGCGGCACAGCGCCAGCCCCAGGCCACTGCCGTGCACTTCCGGCCCGGGCTGCGTCAGCCGGTAGAAGTCCTGGAAGACGCGCTCCCACTCCTCCGGGGGGATGCCCACGCCGTTGTCGCTGAAGAGCACCGTGGCGCCGTAGCCCGGCTGCGGATACGCACGCACGGTGAGCACCACCGGGCTGCGCTGGTTGTAGAGGCAGGCGTTGCGGCCCAGGTTGGCGAAGAGCATCCGGACGAGCGACGCGTCCGCGTCCAGCTCCACGTCCTCCACCTCCGAGCGCAGCTCCACCGGCACCGTGATGGCGTCCTGCAGGTCGTCCCGCAGCGTGCCCACCGCCTCTTCCAAGCGGACCCTCGCGGGCCTCAGCGCCCACCGCCCCTTGTCGATGCGGTTGAACGACAGGATGTTCTCCACCAGGAAGTGCAGGCCCTCCGCCGCGCGCACGATGCGGGTGGGGTAGTCCGCGGCCTCCGGGCTGTGGCCCAGCCTGCGCTCCAGCGTCTCGCCCAGCAGGCGGATGGACGCGAGCGGCGTGCGCAGCTCATGCGACACCGTGGAGACGAAGTCGCTCTTGAGCTCCACGAAGCGGTACTTGCGCTGCTGGGCCACCACCGCCAGCGCGGCGATGGCCGACGCCAGCCCGCCGCACGCCGCCACCAGCAGCGTCTTGAGGCCGTAGCGCGCCTCGATGTCCGCCTCCGCCGCGGCCCAGCCCGGCGTGGCCACCTCCAGCCCCGGCTGCGACAGGGGCCGCACCACGCCTCCGGGGCCCAGCCGCACCTGGGCGTCCCTCGTGATGAGGTCCCTGGCGCGCAGCTCCCGCGTCACGTCCGCGAGCAGCGCGGGCAGGTCCACGGACAGTCCGCGCACCTGCTCGGCCGCGGGCTCCACGTACCATTGCTCGGCCAGGAGCGTGGGGCCCTCCAGCGCTTCGGGCATCACCAGCGCCCCCGCGCCCGCCTCCTGCACGCGCGCCTCGAACGCGTCACTGGGCTCGTGCAGCAGCTGGCTCAACGCCACGATGCGCGTCTGGAGGAAGTCGAAGTCCGCCCGGGTGAGCCGGGGCCGCGCGCGCAGCAGGTCCCGCTGCAGGCCCGCGCCCCGCGCCATGCCCCCCAGCTCCTCCGGCAGGCCTTCGCGCACCAGCGACCGGATGAGGAACGGCGTCGCGTCCCCGCGTTGCAGGTGCTCCACCACGAGCAGCGTGAAGGGCAGCTCCTGCTCGGCTGGCAGCGGATGCGCGGCGTGGTAGCGCAGCAGCGCCTCCACCGCAGCGTTCGTGCGGCCCTCGTTGCCGGTGGCCAGGGCCGTCTCCACCGCGCGCAGCTTCGCCAGCCGCTCCTGGAAGGGCTGGGGCACGGGTCCATCCTCGAGCGCCCGGGCCAGGAACGCGTAGGTGACCTGCGCGGGGGCCTCCACGCCGTCCCGGAGCCGGTCCACGCGGGGCAGGAACTGGTGGCCCCGGAAGAGCAGGTAATAACCCTCCGCGGGCAGCAGCGGATCCCCCACGGCCGAGTTCAGGTTCGGCAACTGGGCCTTCATCCGCTGCGCGAGCGCGGTGCGCAGCGACTCCGCGGCGAGCTGTCCCAGCGCCTCACGCCCGGAGCGGACCTGCGCGCGGGCGTCCTCGCGCTCCTGGGTGAAGATGCGCTGAAGGCTCACCAACCCCCAGCCGAGGGCCAGCAGTCCACAACCCAGGGCCAGCAATGTGGGAAGGAGTCGGCGCAGCATTCGCGTCCATACGGAGTGTAGCAGTGTCGGCGGGATTACGGGCCTTTGGCCCGCGGGATGAATAAATAGGAGCGGCCCCGCGTCCCCTCAGGGTCTGAAGATCGGAGACGAAGTCATGGGTTCTCGATGGTGGGTCTGTTTGGTAGTCGGTCTGGCCACCCAGGGGGCGCTCGCGCAGACCGCACCGGTCGCCGCGGACGACTGGGGCGATGATGCATACGGCGAGCAGTCCAACGCGGAGGATTCCGGGCCTGTCGCGCCCAGCCCGCCGCCCGACCTGCCGGCCGAGTCTCCGACCCCTCGCCCGTACGCCGGCGCGGTGTGGACGTCCGGGCACTGGTATTGGGATGGCGACCAGTGGCAGTTCAAGTCCGGAGGCTGGGTGGAGCGCATGCCCGGCTACCAGTACGTCAATGGCTACTGGGCGCAGGACGAGGACGTCTGGCGCTGGGTGTCCGGCGGCTGGGCGCAGCAGGGCTCCACGGAGGTGGAGATTCCCGTGGAGGTCGCCAGCGAGGACGTGACGGCGACCCAGGCGCCGCCGCCGCTGCGCGTGGAGGCGCCTCCCCCCGCGCCGGCCACCGACTACACGTGGGCGCCGGGCTACTGGTACTGGGGCGTCAACGGCTATGAGTGGATCTCGGGCTCGTGGATGGCGCCGCCGCGTCCAGGCCTGGTGTTCGTGTCACCGCGCTGGATCCGCCGCGGGCCTTCCTACGTGTTCGTCGGCGGCGGCTGGGCGTGGAACGGCTCCGTGCGCGTCATCGTCCCGGTGTACCGCCACGCGAGCATCGCGGTGTCCTTCGGCCGCCCGAACCCCTTCCTGCGCACCTGGTACCGGTATCCGGGCGTGTCGTGGCGCTACTACGGCTACGGCTACCACCGCTACAACCCGGGCTACTACGGCGGCTACCGGCGGCCGGGCAACTACTACGGCTCGCGTTCGCACCCGGCGTCACCCGGTCCCCGCTACCACCCGTCCAATGGCGGCTACGGCAATGGCCGCCCCGGTGGGGGCTACCACCCGTCGGGCGGCGGTAGGGGCGGAGGCAGCTCCAGCGGCGTCCACCAGCAGTCGAACGGCGGAAGCAGTGGCGGCTGGGGCGGCACCCGCGGGAGTCCCCCGGGTGGGCGTGGCTCGGGTGGCGGCGTCCATCAGACGAGCGGTGGCTCCAGCGGGTGGGGCGGCGGTTCCGGCGGCGTCCGCTCGTCGAGCGGTGGCTCCGGTGGCGGTTGGGGCGGCGGCGGTTCCGGCGGCGTCCGCTCGTCGAGCGGTGGCTCCGGTGGCGGTTGGGGCGGCGGCGGTTCCGGCGGCGTCCGCTCGTCGAGCGGTGGCTCCGGTGGCGGTTGGGGCGGCGGCGGTTCCGGCGGCGTCCGCTCGTCGAGCGGTGGCTCCGGTGGCGGTTGGGGCGGCGGCGGTTCCGGCGGCGTCCGCTCGTCGAGCGGTGGCTCCGGTGGCGGTTGGGGCGGCGGCGGTTCCGGCGGCGTCCGCTCGTCGAGCGGTGGCTCCGGTGGCGGTTGGGGCGGCGGCTCCCACGGCTCGGGCCGTGGCGGTGGCGGCCACGGCGGTGGGGGTGGCCACGGTGGTGGCCACCGCTGAAGGGTGACGACCGATGGGCCGGGTCAGACCTCGACCTGGCCCATCAGCCACGCCTCCAGCTCCCCCAGCTCGCGCTCCTGGCTGGGGTGGCGGGCGCGGACCTCCGCGACGGCCTGCCGCATCCCGTCGCGGCTGTGCGGCTTGTTGACGAGCGCCGCCTGCAGGTCCTGCACGAGGTCCGGGTAGAGCGCATCCGAGAAGACCTGCGCGCGCGTGATGTGGCTGTTCTCCGTGTCGACGTGGACCTCGAAGAAGCCCCACGACAGGTACTCCACCATCTGGTGGCTGAAGCGGGGCGCGTTGCCGAAGCGCCAGTCCCACGACGCATAGTGTTCGAAGGTGCGCTTGAGCGACGGCTGGCTTTCGAGGAACGACGGCTCCAGCAGCTCCGGCTCCGCGGTGCCCCCGTGGAAGTCGCAGAAGGCGCCCATCATCGCCTTCACCAGGGCTTCGTGTGACGCGTCCGGCTGGAGGTCGCGGATGTTCATCACCCGCGAGCGCACCGACGCGCTGCCCTTGGACTCCAGCTTCTTGGGGTGCGGCGTGAGGTAGTTGGCCAGCCGCGACAGGTTGGCGTTGATGAGGAACGTGCCGTGGTGGAAGGCGCGGTCCTTCGTCTCGCGGTACGCGCTGCCGCTGATCTTCCGGGGCCCGTCCTCCAGCGGAATCACCAGGTCGTTGCGCCCGGACGCCTGCGCCGTCACGCCCATCCGCGACAGCGCGTCCAACAGGATGGTGATGTTCGCGGACTTGTTGTAGCCCTCCTTCGCGGACAGGAACGTGAAGCAGGTGTTGCCCAGGTCATGGAACACCGCGCCTCCGCCGCTCGTGCGCCGCGCGAGGAAGACCTGGTCCTCCTCCATCCGCTTGAGGTTGCACTCGGACCAGGGGTTCTGGTTGCGGCCGATGACGACGGTGTTGTCGTTGCGCCAGAGGAAGAGCGTCTGGGTGCGAGGGTCCAGCTCGCGGAAGATCCAATCCTCCGTCGCGAGGTTGAACCAGGGGTTGTACGTCTCCGACAGGAGGATGCGGACTCGCGGTGCTTGAGACATGGGCGCGGAGCATAGCCGCTGGCCTCGCTCCCAAGGCACCTCCGCGCCGTCCGCCGGGGGACATCCCCCAGGGCCTCAGGGTGATGGCCTCGCGGCGCGTGGGTCGGGAGACTCGCTGTCCGTCGGGGGCGCGCGGGGCTTGTCGCGCCGGGGGGACGACCATGCGTGGAGTGTTTTCCCTGTCACGGCCGCACGTGGGTGGGCCGGTGGTGTTGTGGGGTGGGGCGTTGCCGTCCGGAAGCCTCAAGTATCTCACCTTCGCGCGCTACCTGGCCGCGATGCCGCCGGGGGCTCGTGGGCTGGTGGAGGTGTCCGGTGCGTCCAGCGCCCTGGCCTTGGACCTCCTGGGCCGCGAGCGAGGCCTGCCCACGGTGGCGCTGACGGACGTCGTGGGGGAGGCGTACCTCCGGGACCACGGCTTCGGGGGGAAGGTGCGCCACGCGGACTCGCACGCGAGCATGTGGAAGCAGGCTCAGGACTTCGAGCGAGAGGGCTGGTGTTGGCCCCGGCAGCACACCAACGGCGCGCTGGTGGCGTGCGTGGAGTCCTGGGCGGCGAGCCTCCGCGCGCTGGTGTGCGAGCGCTTCCCGACGGTGCGGCACGTGGTGTGTGGCTTTGGCACGGGCGCGACGCTGGTGGGCCTGACGCGCGTGTTCACGGCCGGAGGCTTCACCGTCACCGGTCTGCAGCCGGCGCCCGGCAGGCCGCTGCCCGGCTGGCGCACGTGGGCGGGCCAGAACCTGGGGCAGGAGGACCTGTTCTTCGCGCACCACGCGCGCATCCCCCTCGCCACGGCGGCGCCCGCGTCCGACCCGTTCAACGCGCTCCTGGGCTGGGCCCGGGCCCGGCCCCATCCGGATCAGGTGCTCGTCATCGCGCACAACGCGCGCGAGCAGGCCGCCGTCGCGGAGCACGCCGCCGCGCGGGCCTGACGGGAGGCGGTTGGCGGCGCGGGGGCGCAAGCCGCGCGCTCACCGCGGCCACTCCGTCGCGTGGGAACGCGGCCACGTGGGACAGCTCGCGCTCGGCCAGCCGCAGGAGCGTCCGCGCCAGTCCCGGTGAGTCGCCCTCCAGCGCCCGGGCCAGCTCGCCTCCGGTGCCCGGATACACCCGCTCCACGCGGCGCAGGGCATCCAACCCATCCAGCAGGGACGCCTCCGCGGCGGGGACGTGGCGGGCCAGCAGCACGCAGAACAGACGCACCGCCTCCTCCAGCCGAGCGCGTCCGCTGAGCACCTCGCCGCGGGTGTGGCGCCCCAGGCCCACCAGCACCTGCGTGAGCCATTGGCCGAACAGAGAGGCGTCGTCCGGCGCCGTGCGCTGGAGCTCCGCCGCGGTGTCTCTCGCGCGCTCGTCCATCCGGTCCGCCACGCCGCCCCGGTCCAGGAGCACGCGGCAGCGATTGACTCGCGCGTACGCCAGCTCCTCCAAATCGAACACCGCGAACTCCAGCAGGTGCCCATCCCGGTACACGACCTTGAGGCCGTGGGCCGTCTCACGGAACGCCAGCGCGATGTCTTCCGCGCGCGGCAACCACGCGCGCTCCTGTCGCAATGTTTCAGCGTGTCCCGGCCACGCGATGGCGAAGAAGTCGTGGTCGCTGAAGGCGTCCGGCAGGTAGTCCCGCGCCGCCATTGAACCCAGCGCCACGAGCCCCCGGAAACGGCCGTCCGCGTCAGCCCTGCGCGTCAACTCCGTGGTGAAGGCCTGATAGGCGTCCGCGTCCAAGGGCACTCTCCTCTGGGCTGACCCCGCATCCTGCCATCGCGACGCGAAGCGTTGGGTGTGGCGCGACGCGTTGAGAAGTGATTGCGCATTGCGTCTCGATTCATGACGCAAAGAGTCGCAGAGGGAAGAGAGGCCAGACACGCGCGGCTTGCATGATCCGGACCTGACATGCATTGCGGTTAAATCCGAGGTTGGCTTGATTTTTATCAGTGTCTCGCCTTATGGGCTGATTCGCGGGTCAACGTTTTCGATGATCCGCCCTCCCCCAGGAGCCTGTATGCGAAACGCCGTCCGGACCCTCGTTCTGACTGTCGCGGTTCTTGCTGTTTGGGCGCGGCCTGCCCGTGCCGCGGATACGTACACGCAGACGAAGTACCCCATCGTGCTGGCGCACGGCATGGCGGGTTTTGATTCGCTGTTCGGAGTGCTGGACTACTTCTACGGCATCGAGTCCGAGCTGAAGTCGGGCGGCGCGAAGGTCTACATCACGCACGTTCCGCAGTTCAACACGAGCGAGGCGCGCGGCGAGGCGCTGCTGGCGCAGGTGCAGGACGTGCTCGCGCGCTCTGGCGCGAAGAAGGTGAACCTCATTGGTCACAGCCACGGCGGCCTGGACGTGCGCTACGTGGCGGCGGTGCGGCCGGACCTCATCGCCTCGGTGACGACGGTGGGCACGCCGCACAAGGGCGCGGACCTGGCGGACTACCTGCGCTCCAACCTGAAGGGCGGCTCGTTCACGGAGAGCGTGCTGGCGTACTTCGCGAACAGCCTGGGCACCGTGCTGGGCCTGCTGTCCGGCCACACGCAGCCCCAGGACGCCATCGCCGCGCTGGGGGCGCTGAGCAAGACGGGCACGTCGCAGTTCACCACCAAGTTCCCCGCGGGCATCCCCACCTCGTCCTGCGGCAGCGGCGCGGCGACGGGCGCGCAGGGGCAGCGCTACTACTCCTGGTCCGGCACCGACCCCTTCACCAACCTGTTCGATGCGTCGGACTACGCGCTGAAGCTGTCGTCCTTCTTCTACAGCGAGTCCAACGACGGCCTCGTGGGCCGCTGCAGCTCGCACTTCGGCACGGTGCTGCGTGACAACTACGACATGAACCACCTGGACGAGGTGAACCAGGTGCTGGGCCTCACCGCCTTCTTCACCGACCCGAAGTCGGTGTTCCGCAGCCAGGCGAACCGCCTGAAGGGCGCCGGCCTGTAGTCCGTGGAGCCCTCCGCCATGAAGAGCCGCGCCGTCATTCTCGTGGTCGCGCTGTGCGCCCTCCTGGGTGCCGGCGTCTTCTCGTGGTGGAGGGGCCAGGCGCAGGGCGCGCCCGGGCCTGAAGTGCCGAAGTCCGCGGAGCCTGTCGCCCAGGCTCCGCGCGCGGGCAAGGGGGCCGCGGCGGTTCCCGGGGTGACGGGCAACGCATCGCCGTCGCCGGGTTCGCCGCTGCCGCCGTTGCCCACGTCGCTCCAGGACACGGAGGAGGACGGCGCCGTCCTGGTGGACGCGTCCGGTCACCTGGTGACGAATCCGGACCTGCGCCGGTTCTTCAACTACTACCTGTCCGCGACGGGCGAGGAGTCCCCCTCGCTCATCCGCGAGCGCATCCTCGCGGCGCTGCGGGCGAAGCACCTGCCCCCCGCCGCCATGGACGAGGCCGTGCAGGTGCTGGACGACTACCTCTCCTATCTCGAAGCGGCCCGAGGCCTGGCGTCGAACCGGTCCGCCGCGACGATGGACACCGCCGAGCGCCTGGAGACGCTGCGCAAGCTGCGCCGCGAGCACCTGGGCGGCAGCGCGGACGGCCTCTTCGGGCAGGAGGAGGCGGTGGACGCGGTGGCCGTGGAGCGGCTGAAGCTCCAGAAGGACGCGTCGCTGACGCCCGAGGAGCGGGAGCAGCGCATCGCGGCCCTGGAGGAGCGGCTTCCTCCGGACGTGCGCGCCAGCCGCGAGGAGTCCGTGCGCCCCTTGCGACAGCAGGCCGTGGAGCAGGAGCTGCTGGCGGCGGGCGCGACGGCGGAGGACCTTCACCAACACCGGCTGTCCACCGTGGGGCCGGAGGCCACCGGACGGCTGGAGGCGCTGGATGCGGAGCGCGCGCAGTGGAAGCAGCGGCTGGCGGACTTCCGTGCGAAGCGCGAGGCGCTGACCCGCGGCGAGCCGGACCCGGCCCGGCGTCAGGCCGCGGTGCAGCGGCTGCTCTTCGACGCGTTCACCCCGGAGGAGCGCCTCCGGGTGGAGGCCGCGGACGCCATCGACGCGGCCTCCGGTTCCGGGGGCGGGTGAGGCCGCCTCAGGAGATCTTGAAGGGCTTCAGCTCGGAGACCTCCTCGAGCAGCAGGGGCTGCGCGTGGAGGTACGCGGTGGTGCGGCGCTTCTGGTCGATGTCGTCGTAGACGCGCTGGATCTGCTGGGGCGTGAGGCCCATCTCGCCGGAGACCTCCTCGGGCGGGATGCCGTGGTTCTTCGCCCAGAGGATGAGGTCCAGCTGTGAGTAGTGCACGGAGAAGTAGAAGTCCTCCTGCGACTGCTCCAGGCTGAAGGTGTCCGTGGTGGGCTCGCGGTCGAGGATGCCCTCGATGACGCCCAGGTGCCGCGCGAGCTTGTACGTCTGCGTCTTGTAGAGGCTGGCGATGGGCTTCACGTCCGCGGAGCCGTCGCCCAGCTTCACGAAGAAGCCCTGGTCATACTCCAGGCGGTTGGGCGTGCCGGACGCGGCGAAGTTCAGCCGGTCCGCGTGGAAGTACTCCATCATCTTGCGCACGCGCTGCTTGAAGTTGGTGGCCGCGACAATCTGCACGTAGGCCTGGGGCGTGAGGCGAAAGCGCTGCTCCTGCCCGTCCACCTGCACCACCACGTAGAAGACGTTGAGGGCGTCCGTGTTGAGCCGGTCGCCGTGCATGACGATCTTCCACTTCATGTCCGGCTGGAAGGCGGGGAACACGGAGCGCACCGCCGCGTCGCGCTGCGAATAGCACCCGGCGGCCTCCAGCACGGGCGCGATGTCGTGCAGCGTGTACTGGATGCCCAGCTTCTCGCAGAGCTCGCGGCCCAGCTTGGAGGACAGCCCGCTGGAGTCGCGCTCTGGCAGCAGCAGGCCGAAGACGCGGTCCGGTCCCAGCGCCCGCACCGCCAGCGCGGCCACGCACGCGGAGTCGATTCCGCCGGAGACCGCGACCACCAGCCCGCGCTTGCGCAGCTTCTTGAGGACGGCCTCCTTGAGCCCGCTCGACAGCGACGCGGCCTTGGCTTCCCAGTCCAGTTCCAGCACCTGCTTGGAGAACTTCATCGTCACGACGACCTCGATTCGGGGGAAGAGAGTGAAGACAGCACGCGCGCGCGCAGGTCGGCCTTGAGCACCTTGCCGGTGGGCCCGCGCGGGAGCGCTTCGGTGAACAGCACGTGGCGTGGCACCTTGTGGACCGGGAGCGCTTCGCGGCAGAAGCGGCGCAGGTCGTCCTCTTTCGGCGTGGCGCCCGGCTGGAGCACGACCGCCGCGCACGCGGCCTCTCCGCCCAGCTCGTCCGGCACGCCCACCACCGCCACCTCCAGCACCGCCGGGTGGCGCGCGAGCACGTGCTCCAGCTCCGCGGGGCTCACCCGGTGGCCGCCCACCTTGAGGATCTCCTTCGCGCGGCCCACCAGGAAGAAGAAGCCGTCCGCGTCGCGCCACGCGAGGTCGCCGGTCCACAGCCAACCGTCGTGGAGGATGGCGGCGGTGTCCTCGGGCGCGTCGAGGTAGCCGGGCGTGACGTTGGCGCCCTTCGCCACGAGCTGGCCCACCTCGCCGTCTGGCAGCGGCGCTCCATCCTCCGCGACCACGGCCAGCGTCACGCCGGGGATGCCCTGGCCGATGGAGCCCGCCTTGTCGGCGGCGCGAGCGGGCGGCAGATAGGACAGCCGCGCGGTGGCCTCCGTCTGGCCGTACATGACGAACAGCTCCGCGGGGTGGAAGGTCTCACGCGTCCAGCGCACCGTGTCCGGGGACATGCCGCCGCCGGCCTGGGTGAGGTAGCGCAGCGTGAGCTTCGCGAAGGCGTCCGGGGACGCCTGACGGCGCAGCAGCTCGAAGGTGAGGGGCACGCCCGCGAACCCGGTGCAGGACTCGGAGGCCATGGCCTCCAGCACGACCCGCGGGTACATGAAGCGCGGATCCAGGAACACGGAGCCGCCCGCGAGCAGGTGCGTTTGCAGCACGCTCTTCCCGTAGCAGTAGTGCAGGGGAAGGATGAGCATGGCGCGGTCGCGCGGCGTGAGGCCCAGGTACTCCACGATGGAGCGCGTGTTCGCCGCGATGTTGGCGAACGTCTGGACGACGCCCCGGGGCGTGCCGGTGCTCCCGGAGGTGTAGACGATGGACGCGGGGGCGTCCGGTGCCAGGGAGGGCAGGGCCGCCAGCGGCTCCACGGCGGCGTCTGGATCCACCGCGCCGTCCTCCTGCACCCACGTGCACGCGGCGGGCGTCAGCAGGGCGCGCATCCGCTCTGGAGGGCGGGCGGCGTGCACCACGAAGAAGTGGGTGAGCTGGGCGCGGCCCGTCCAGCGGCGCGCGTCCTGGCCGAAGATGACGGCGTGGCGAGCCCCCGTCTGCGCGAGGATGCCGGCCAGCGAATCCGCGCCTGTCTCGCGGTCCAGCTCCACCGCGCAAGCGCCCAGCGCCTGCACCGCGAGCCCCGCCACCGTGGCCGCGCAGCCCAGGGGCAGGGCGATGAGCACGCGCGTCCCCGGCCCCACCCCCGACGCCCGCAGCTGCCCCGCGAGCGCCAGCATCCTCGCTTCGAGCCGCGCATAGGTGAGCCGGCCCCACGGTGAGTCCACCGCCGGGGCCTCGGGGGTCGCTCGCGCGTGGGCGCGAACCCAGTCGGGCGCGGTGTCCGCGAGGGCGCTCACGCCGCCTCCAACTGGACCGCGTCCACATCCGCCCGTGGCACGGGGCTCGGGCGGAGGAAGTGATGCGCGAGCAGCTGCGTGGAGGCCACCGCGAACAGCGCCATGGTGTCCGCCTCGCTCTCCGCGGAGTTCGGCGCGCGCAGCTTCGCCACCAGCCGCTCCACCTTGCGCGCGTCGAAGACGCCCGTCGCGGCCACCGCGTCTGGCGCGAGCAGCTCGCGGGCCCACGTGGGCGCCTCCGGCCCCACCAGCGCGCCCGCGATGGGGGCGCGGTAGGGGAACTTGCTGCGCTCCAGGATGGAGGCGGGCACCCGGCCTCGCGAGAAGCGCTTGAGCAGGTGCTTCTCGTCCAGGCCCCTGAGGCGCAGCCGCTCCGGCACGCGCGCGGCGAACTCCATCACGCCGGTGTCCAGGAACGGGAAGCGGCCCTCCACCGCGTTGCCCAGCAGCATGCGGTCGCCCTGCGCGGACAGCAGGTACCCCGACAGGAGCGTGCGCGCCTCCAGGTACTGGGCCCTCGCCAGGGGGCGCCACCGGGCCACCGCCTCCGGCACCGTGGCCAGCACCGACGCCACCGGGTCCTCAGGGGCCACCTTCGCGGCGAACTCCGGCGCGAGGAAGCGCAGGATGCGCCCGCTGTTTCCCCAGCGCACCAGATGCGAGAAGCCCAGGGCGTCCGGCGTCTCCAGCCCCGTTCCGAAGAACTCGCGCAGCAGCTCCACGCTCTGCTGGCTCACCGACAGCGTGGGATACAGCCTGCGCAGCAGCAGCGGCCGGTACTTCGACGCCGGCTGACGCGCCCAGAACTGGCGCACCTGCGTCTCCTTGAAGAGGTCGTAGCCGAGGAACATCTCGTCCGACCCTTCCCCTGTCAGCACGACCTTGATGCCCTGGTCGCGCACCCAGCCGGAGAGCCGCAGGAAGGGCGCGGGCGCGGAGCGCATCATCGCCTGCTCGGCGTGGAAGATGACGCCCGGCACCAGCGCGCCAATGTCCCCGTCTCGCATCTCCACGACGCGGTGCTCGGTGCGCAGCTGCTCCGCCACGGTCGCCTGGTGCGCGCGCTCGTCGAACCGGGCGTGCGCGAAGCCCACGGAGAAGGTGCGCAGCGTGCCGCCCAGCTGCTCCTGCGCCAGCGCGCACAGGAGGCTGGAGTCCAGCCCGCCCGACAGGTACGCCGCCACCGGCACGTCCGCGCGCAGCCGCAGCCGCACCGCGCGCTCCAGGACCGCGCCCAGCTCCTCCAGCAGCCGGGGCGCGTCCGCCGGGTCCGGCGTCACGCCGAAGTCCAGGTCCCAGTAGCGCTGGAGCGTCAGCGTCCCATCGCGCCACCTCGCCGTGTGCGCGGGCGGCAGGAGCGACACGCCCTCGAAGGAGGTGCGCGGCGCCACCGGGGCCCACAGCTGGAAGGTCTGCTTGAGCCCCGCCGCGTCCAGCGCGGGCGTCACGAGCCCGCTCGCGAAGAGCGCCTTCGCCTCCGACGCGAACGCCAGCTGGCCGCGCGGCAGGCTCGCGAAGAACAGCGGGCAGATGCCCACGCGGTCGCGCGACATCCAGAGCGTGCGGTCGCGCGGATCCCACAGCGCGAAGGCCCACTGCCCCTCGAAGCGGCGCACGCAGTCGATGCCCCACGTGAGGAAGGCCGCGAGGATGACCTCCGTGTCGGAGCGCGTGCGGAAGGCATACACCCCCGACAGCTGCTCGCGCAGCTCCACGTGGTTGAAGATCTCCCCGTTGAAGACGACGGTGAGGCCGGTGGCCTCGTCGCGCATCGGCTGGTGGCCAGACGCCAGGTCGACGATGGACAGCCGCGCGTGCCCCAGCGCGGCGCCGTCCAGGAGCAGGGCGCGCTGCGCGTCCGGCCCCCGGTGCTTGATGCTGGCGGTCATGCGGCGCAGCCGGTCGGCGTGGAGCGCCGGGCCCGCGTCCTCGCCCGCCGGGAAGGTGAACCCCGCGATGCCGCACATGGGCGTCTCAGCTCGCCTTCGACAGCGCTTGCTTGCGGTCCACGAAGGCCACCACGCGCGCCAGCGAGTCCAGGTTCTCCGGCACCAGCTCCTTGTCGTCGAGCTTGATGTGGAACTCCGTCTCGATGAAGGCCACCAGCTCCATCATGCCGGTGGAGTCGATGAGGCCCTTGCGCAGGAACGAGTCGTCGTCCCCGAAGTCGTCCACGAAGAACGTGTCGACGATGAAGGTGCGCAGCGTGTCACGGGTGCTCATGGGGTGTGTCCTGTCCTGAAGCTGGGGTGTGGGGAGGCGATACGGAAACAACGCACCCGGCGCGCTTGAACGAGCACCGGGCGAAGGAGGGGCCCGTCAGGAGCCCGTGGCGTCGCGGGCCACCAGGTCCAGGCTCATGCTGCGCGCCGGGTTGCCCATGGCGAGCGAATCCGGGGGCACGTCCTGGGAGACGATGCTTCCGGCGGACACCACCGACCGCGCGCCAATGCGCACGCCCGGCAGCAGGATGGCGCCGTGGGCCACCCAGACGTCGTCTTCGATGATGATGGGCGCGATGCGCTGGCCATCCCGGTCGCTCACGCGCACGAACGACGCGAACATGCACCGCGCGCCAATCTGCACGGACTCCCACGCCTCCAGCGACACGCCGTAGTTGAACTGGGTCTCCGAACCCACCAGCAGCCGCGCGTGCTCGTAGCAGACCACCGACGTGGGCAGCATGCCGCCCAGGAACGTCAGCTTGTCGCCCAGCTCCGCGTGGCCGTCGTTGCGCGCAGCCACCGGGCCGTACGCCGCCACGCCCTGGCCCAGGCGGAAGGAGCGGAAGAGCCACTGCGCTCGCGCGACCGCCACCACGCGTTGAGCGCGGGGAAACAGCTCCGTGCGCACCATCCGCATGCCCGCGCGCGCCAGCCGGGCGGCCTCCGCCGGCGAAGGGATGGCGGGCTTCATCGCGCCACCTCGCGCCGCAGCACCCGCGCCGGCGAGCCGCCCACCGTCACGCCCGCCGGGATGCGGCGCGAGATGACCGTGCCGGACGCCACGCTCGCGCCCTTCTGCAGGTGCGCGCCCGGCAGCAGGATGGAGCGGCTGCCCACCGTGACGCCTTCCTCCACCACCAGCGGCACCGACTGGGGGCGTTCGTGCCGGTTGCCCCGGAGCGGGTGGTACATGTTGTCCATCAGCTTGCACCACATGCCCAGCCGGCTGCGTGAACCCAGCGTCACATACGACTGCGCTTCAATGGAGCTGCCGCCCTCGATGGTCACGTCGTCCTCGATCACGATCCGTCCCCCCCGCTGGGCGTGCAGCTCGATGGGCGCCATGCGCGCGTCGAACACCACGCGGTCGCCCACCAGGACTTCCCCCTCGCCGTGAATCCAGACGCGCCCCCAGACGGTCGGGAGGGCGCCCACGGACTCACAGCGACGCAACTTCAGACGCGCGACGGTCGGCCCCAGGCCGAGCAGCATCATCAACGGAATGCGCATAGGTCAGGGCTGGGCCTTCGCGGAGGCGGGCGCCTCGCGCTGGGGTTCAGGCAGGGACGCCAGGAAGGTGACGAGCGCGGACGCCACGCGCGTCCGCCCCTGGGCGTTGAGATGACCGCCGTCGTCCGAGTACGCGGGCACCATCGCTGGATAGGCGCGGCCGTTCACCTCGTACGTCTCACGGGAGCCATCCGCCTGTGACGACTCCAGCGCCGCCAGGTCGAACAGCGGCTCCTTGCCGTCATACGTCCGCCGCATCAGCGCGTTGAACGCCTCGCGCGACACGTTCTCCCCCACGCCGAAGACGGGACGGCCGCGCAGCTCGTTGAACCACGCCTTCGCCCCGCGCTGCACCGTCGTCAGCGGCGCGGTGACGTGCACGAAGGTGACCCCCGGGTGGCGCGACTTCAGGCCCGCGAGCGTGGCGCGGTACTTCTCGAACAGGGCCTTCGCGTCGGTGCTGGAGGTGAAGTCGATGTAGCAGAACTTCACCAGCGCCACGTCCACCTGCTTCGCCAGCCCTCCATCCAGCAGCCGCTCGAAGTGCGCGAGCTTCGTCTCCGGCTGCTCGTTCTGTCCCACGAACGCGTGCGCCAGCGTGCCGGCGGGGATCGTCGCGGCCGGGTCCTTCACCTCCACCACGGAGAGCGCGTCCGGCGCGGGCAGCAGGGCGTGGACGCCTTCCAGGATGTTGCCGCCCACCGACTGGTGGCCAAAGAACACGCGGCGTTGCGACAGCCGCTCCAGGCCCGCGCGCGTCGCGTCTGGCTTCTCCTCCGCCGTGGCCACCGCGCTCCGCGGCAGGACCATGAGCAGCGCGCCAGGGAGGAGCAGGGCACCTATTCGCGCGGGAAAGCCACGAGCGGATCGCATGTGTGGTGCTTTAGACCTTTCCAGCGCCAAGCGTCAAAGGCCCCCGCGTCGTGGCCGGATGCATGCCTTCCAGGCCATCGCATCATGCAAGAGCGGGTCGCGATTGCCCCGGCGCTCGCGGCGGGAAGCCCTTACTCGTGCGCGAGGCCGAAGAGCTGACGCAGCCGCCCGAGGATGCGGCCCGCTTCGGGCGAGTGATCCGGTCCACCGCCGGAGACCTGCGTCACGGCGCGCAGCTGGGTGCGGCGCTGGGCGAGGAGCGCGGACAGCTGTCGCGCGAGGCCCGGGTAGTCGGAGAACAGCCGCGCGAAGGTGGGCCGGTCCAGCTCCAACAGGACGGAGTCCTGGATCGCCACCACGGTGGCCGCGCGCCGCTCGCCGGTGAGCAGGGACATCTCTCCGATATAGTGGCCCGGCCCCAGCCGCGTGATCTCCGACTGGAGCGTTCCGGCGCGCACGCTGACCTCGCCGGAGGCCACGACGTAGAAGGTGCCGCCCTCCTCGCCCTCCTGGATGATGCGCTCGTTGCGCCCGAAGCGGCGCACGACGACCTCGCGGTGCAGACGCTCCAGCTCCTCCGGGCCCAGCGGGGAGAAGAGGTCCACCTGGCGCAACAGATCCCGCACCGTGTCCTCGGCCAGCTCCCGGCGCTTCGCGGGCGTGTCGCGGCGCACGTGCACCGTGCGCTGGGCGTGAGGCAGCTCCAGGCCCTCGCGGCGCAGCCGGTACCACAGCCGGGTGTGCAGCTCCTCCTTCACGCTGTCCGACAGCGCGAAGTCATTGAGGAAGACGCGAACCATGTACTGCACGTTGGAGTCCGTGAAGGCCAGCGTGCGCGCGATGGGCGGCGGCTCCACCAGCACCTGGGGAATCTCCCGCGCCACTTCCAGCAGGGCCTGCTTCACCTGGTTGGGCGGCGCGTCCAGCGACACGCCCAGCTGCACCTCGATGCCCACGGGCTCGCGGTGCTGGGTGAAGTTCTTCACGTGCTCCTTGCCCACCATCCCGTTGGGCAGGGTGATGACCTCTCGCCGGAAGTTGGCGATGCGGATGGAGCGCCAGCCGATGTGCACCACCCGTCCGGTGTGCTCGCCAATGCGGATGAAGTCGCCCACCTCGAAGGGCCGGTCCAACTGCAAGGACAGGCCCGCGAAGAGGTTGCCCAGCGTCTCCTGGAGCGCGAGGCCGATGACCACCGTCAGCACCGCGGAGGTCGCCAGCAGGCCCGCCAGGTCCAGGTCGAGCTGGCTCTGGAGGATGGGCACGGTGGCGAGCGCGTACAGCGTGAAGTCAATGACGTCGCGCAGGATCTTCGGCGTCGTCACCGGCGAGCGCATCCGCACCAGCTTCAGCGCGAACGCCACCCCGGCGCGGATGACGCCATAGGCGAACGTGAGCATCCAGCCCACGCCCACGGCCTTGCGCAGGGCCTCGGGCGTCGTGGCCTCCGGCAGCAGGCGCGACGTCAGCCGGAGCACCAGGAAGGCGACGAGCATCCGCACCGCGCCCCGGAGGTCGTCGCGCAGGTCGGGATCCCGGGTGGTGCGTTGGATGCCCAGCAGCAGGACCGTCAGGATGGAGCCCGCCAGCAGGGGGAGGTGGCCTTGGAGGAAAGTCAGCACGCCCGGGGAATCAGACCGGGCGCGCGCGCGGGGGTCAAGGTGGCGGTTGACGGGTGCCCTCCGAGCGGAGATACACGCCCCCATGACGCTTGCCTCGGTGCAGGGACAGCCCCGCGCGATGGACGCGCTCCACTCCGCCCTGCGCTCCGGCTCGGTGCACCATGCCTATCTGTTCGCCGGTCCAGAGGGCGTCGGCAAGGAGCTGGCCGCGGTGGGGCTGGCCCAGGCCCTCACGTGCCCGGAGGCCCCGGACGTGGGCTGCGGGAAGTGCGCCAGCTGCGTGCGCATCGCCAAGGGGCTGCACCCGGACGTCACCTGGGTGATGCCGGATGACGAGCGCGTGTCGCGGGGGCTCGCCGGCCGCTCGGACTTCACCGGCACGCCCAGCCGGGAGCTGCGCGTGGAGCAGATCCGCCAACTCCAGGAGCGCCTGGCGCTGCGCGGCCTGGAGTCCAAGCGCAAGGTCGCCATCCTGGTCAGCGCGGAGCAGATGAACATCCAGGCCCAGAACGCCTTCCTCAAGACGCTGGAGGAGCCCCCCGCGGAGACCACGCTCATCCTGGTGGCCAGCGCCATGGACCGGCTCCTGCCCACCATCCGCAGCCGGTGCAGCAAGGTGTACTTCGGCCCGCTGCCGGTGGAGCTGGTCGCCCGGCACGTGCGGCAGGAGCGCAAGCTGGACGCGGACACCGCCGCCCTGGCCGCGGTGATGTCCGGGGGGAGCCTGGGCCGGGCGCTCGCGCTGGACGTGGACGCGCTGAAGGAGCGCAAGGACGTCCTCACCGCCTTCGAGTCCCTGAGCGGCCAGGACCTCCCGGCCCTGCTGAGGTTCGCGGAGGCCCATGGCGGTTCGCGCGAGGACGCGGACGCGGCGCTGGAGCTGCTCCTGTTGTGGACGCGGGACGTGTCGCTCGTGAAGGCGGGAGCGGAGGGCGCGATGGCGAACCGGGACCTGAAGGGGCTGGCCGAGGAAGCGGCGGGGCGCATGTCCGAGGCCGCGCTGCACCGGCGCCACGCGCTGCTGGAGTCCGCGCGCACGGCCATTGGCACTCGCAACGGCGCGCCCCGGCTGCAGCTGGAGCGGCTCTTCATCGAGCTGTGCGTGGAGGGCCGGTGAGCGCGGACATGGACGAGGTGCTGGCGGAGGTGAAGGGCGGCAAGGTGTGGCCGCTGTACCTCCTGTGGGGCGAGGAGTTCCTGGTCCGCAAGGGCGCCGACGAGCTGGTGAAGACCCTGGTGCCGGACGCCGCCATGGGGCTGAACCTCGCGGTGCTGGACGCGGCCTCTCCGCGCGAGGTGGCGCAGGAGCTGGCCACGCTGCCGCTGTTCCCCGGGCGCAAGGTGGTGCTGGTGCGCGACCCGGAGTTCCTCGCGCCCAAGAAGGGCAAGGGCGACGCGCTGGCCAAGGCGCGCGACGCGTGGAAGGCGGGCAAGCGCAAGGAGGGGGCCCGGCGGCTGCTGGCGCTCGCGGGCCGGGCGGGCTGGGGCGTGGATCAGCTGGACCCCCGCGTGCCCGGCGCGCCGTCCGTGGAGCAGTGGAAGGACGAGCTGAACGTGGAGCTGGCGGAGGCGGACCTCGCCTTCCTCCAGGAAGCGGCGGCCTTCTGCCGCGACGAGCGCATCAGCGCCCCGGAGGGGGACGCCTCCGCGCTGCTGGAGCTGCTCCAGAAGGGCGTGCCGCCCGGACACGCGCTGGTGCTGGCGGCGACGGACGTGGACTCGCGCAGCCCGCTGCTCAAGTTCGCGCAGGACAAGGGCCGGCTCTTCGAGCGCAAGGTGGCCGCGCGCCACAAGGACCTGGACCTCAGTGAGATCGCCAGGGACTTCCTCGCGCCCCTGAAGAAGAAGCTGGGCCCGGGCGCGCTGGAGGGCCTCAAGGAGCGCATCGGCGGCAACATCCGGCTGCTCCAGTCGGAGCTGGAGAAGCTGGCCGTCTACGCGGATGGGCCCACCATCGAGGCGGCGCACGTGACGCTGCTGGTGCACCACGCGCGCGAGGAGGAGTTCTTCGAATTGACGGAGGCCCTCCAGAAGCGCGAGCTGCGCGACGCGCTCTCCTACGCCGAGGACGCGATGGGGCAGGGGACGCACGCCCTCCAGCTGCTGGGGGCCGTGGCGTCCATCGTCCGCTCCTTGCTGGAGAACCACGCCTGGCTGGAGAAGTACGCGGGCGGGCAGCCGCCGCGCACCGGCCGGGACGTGGAGGCGCGCATCCTCCCGAAGCTGGAGGCGGAGCTGAAGGCCACCAAGCGCAAGACTCCCAACGCCTGGGCGCTCGCGTTCGGCATGCAGGCGGCCGCCCGGTACGAGCGCCGCGAGCTGCTCAACGCCCTGGTGGCCTGCGCGGACGCGGACCTGGCGCTGAAGTCGTCCGCCAGCGGGAAGCTGGTCATCGAACGGCTGTTGTGGACCGTGTGCACCCGCGCCTGAGCCCCGCTCCAGCGGGCCTGCGCGCACCAGGCGTGCGCACCGGGCCCGGCCTGGGATAGAGGAGCTTCATGGCGGACAAGCGACGCTTCGACCTCTTCGCGGACCTGCTCGTCACGCGCTTCCCCCAGGCCCTCCGCGTCTACGACGTGGCCGGCGGGCAGGGGCGCCTCAACGAGGCGCTCACCCAGCGCGGGCGCACCGTCACCACCTTCGACCTGCGCCACAAGCACCTGCCGGTGCGGTACGCGCAGCGGCCCTTCACCCTGGAAGAGCCCTGCGAGGCGGAGCTCGTCGTGGGCATGCACCCGGACGGCGCCACGCGGATCATCATCGAGTACGCCGCGCGCCACGGCTTGGGCTTCGCCGTCGTCCCGTGCTGCTCCGACAACGGCATGCCCTACAAGCCGTGGATGCGCCACCTGGCTGACGTGGCCCGCGAGGCGGGCATCACCACGGTGGAAGAAGCCGCGCTGCCCATGGAGGGACGCGCGCGCGTGCTGCTTGGCCTTCCGCGTTGAGGTTGACGCAACCTCCCGGCGGTGCGCGGCACGCTGCCCGTGTATGGCTTTGACGCACGGCGCGCGAAATCCCGGTCATCCTTTGCGCACCAAGAAAAAGCCGTCAACCTTGGATTGCTCGAATAGAGGACACACCCGGTGTGCACTGTCATTGTTCAGGACAGGCCCCCGGCTCTTCCGGAATCCCGAGGAAGAACGGGCGCTTGGGCCTGAATACGTAACGGGAACTTGCACATTTCAGAAGATTTCCTGGGCATTCATGTGCCAGCCACGTTTCAAGTTCTTCTCTTACTGCGAGGTATTCCGGGCACTTAATGAGTTGGCCTGACAAATGCTCAAAGGAGGGCTGCCACGGCGAGACCCCCTACGCCGGGCAGGAGGAACCACCTTGGTTCGCACCCGTTTCGTTGCCCTGCTGGCCACCCTTCCCCTCGCCGCCTGCGGCGTCGAGGGCATGGACTCCAACTCTTCGAACGATCAGCAGAAGCCGGATGAGATCGCGGATGTGCAGAGCGCGCTGAGCGTCATCCCCGGCGCCCAGATTGTCGGCATGAACGCGGATGGGACGCCGCACACCATCCAGGGCCGCCTGGGCCAGGCGGACCGTGCGCTGACGGGCTTCGCGGTCGCGGACGTGCACACGTCCATCGCCGGGTCGCTGCCGTCCATCGCCTCCATCTTCCGCCTGAGCGCCTCCGACCTGCAGGTCCGCAAGGTGTCCGTGGACGACCAGGGCGTTTCGCACATCCGCTACGCGCAGACGCTGAACGGTCTGCCGGTGGTGGGCGAGGAGCTGGTGGTGCACGTGGACCGCTCGGGCTCCATCTTCGGGGCGAACGGTTCCGCGCGCTCCGGCGGCACGCTGTCCGCGCGTCCGCTGGTCGCCGCGGAGGCCGCCCGCACGGCGGCGCTGCGCGACACGCAGGGCACGGGCCTGGCCGTCACGGGCTCGCGGCTCGTGTACGTGAAGGGCGAGCAGGACGGCAAGCTGCGCCTGGCCCATGAGGTCATGGTGACGGGCGAGAACGCGCTGATGCCGCTGCGCGACCGCGTCTATGTGGACGCGATCAACGGCGCCACGCTGCTGCGCGTGCCGGAGATCCACACCGCGCTCAGCCGCAAGGTCTACAGCGCGAACAACGGCACCACCACGCCGGGCACGCTCAAGCGCAGCGAGGGCCAGGCGGCCATCGGTGACTCGCACGTCGACATGAACTACGACATGCTGGGCTACACCTACAACTGCTACAAGACGCTCTTCAACCGCGACTCGCTCAACAACGCGGGCCAGACGCTGATCAGCACGGTTCACTACAGCAAGAACTACGTGAACGCCTACTGGGACGGCACCCAGATGGTGTACGGCGACGGCGACGGCGTGAACTCCATCGAGCTGGGCAAGGACGCGGACGTCACGGTCCACGAGCTGACCCACGCGGTGACGGAGAAGGAGTCCAACCTGACGTACTCCGGCCAGTCCGGCGGCCTCAACGAGGCGATGTCCGACACGTTCGGCGCCATCTGCGAGAGCCAGTCCAAGGCGTGGAGCACCGCCGCGGACATCTGGATGGTGGGCGAGGACGTCTGGACGCCGAACATCCCGAACGACGCCCTGCGCTACATGGACGACCCGGCGAAGGACGGCGTGTCGCTGGACTGGGCGCCGAACTACTCCAACCAGGACGTGCACTACAGCTCCGGCATCCCGAACCTGGCGTTCGCGCTGCTCGCCAAGGGTGGCACGCACCCGCGCGGCCGCAGCTCCATCGTGGTCCCGGGCATCGGCGTCGAGAAGGCCGGCCGCATCTGGTACAAGGCCAACACCGACATCTACACGGCGAGCACCACGTTCGATCAGGCGAAGACCTGGACCATCCAGGCGGCCTCGGCGCTGGGCTACGACCAGGCCACGCAGGACGCGGTGAAGGCGGCGTGGGAAGCGGTGGGCGTGGGCGTGACGGTGCCGCCCCCGACCTGCACCGCGCTGACCAACGGCGTCGCGAAGACGGGCCTGTCCGGCGCGTCCGGTGCGTCGGCGTACTACTGCATCGACCTGCCGGCCTCCAAGGCGTCCACCTACGCGATGAGCGGCGGCACGGGCGACGCGGACATGTACATCAAGTTCGGCTCCGCCCCGACGACGACCTCGTATGACTGCCGTCCGTACCTGTCCGGCAACAACGAGTCGTGCAGCGCGGCGGCGAAGGCCTCGGCGGGCAAGATGTACATCATGCTGCGCGGCTACTCGGCGTACAGCGGCGTGTCCCTCAAGGCCACGTACTAGTCCCTCGCGCGGGTCCGGCGTGAGTCCACGCCGGGCCTCGTGATGGCCTCACCGACCGCCTCCGGAACCCTGCGTTCCGGGGGCGGTTTGTGCTTGCGGGGCCCCGAAGGCGACCGCGTCGCCGGGCGCCAGCGGCTGGTAGGGCGCCGAGCATGGCGGGGACGACGGGCCTCCTGTCCGAAGGCCCCCCGCCAATCAAGGCCGCGTGGAGGGCCGGGCGGGCGAGGAGGCAGGCCCTGGGGCGCCGTCCGTGCGGGAACGGGGTAGGGTGCCTTCGCTTCCCGCACGGCAGGAGGATGCATGGGGCGGCGGCTGGGCAAGGTGTTGCTGGCGCTGGTGGTGGCCATGGGGGCCGCGTCGTGCCACCGCGGCGCGCGCGCGACCGCTTCGCGGACCTGCGTGGTGCTGTCGGTGGGCGGAACCAAGGGGCTCGCGCACGTGGGCGCGCTGGATGCGCTCGCGGCCCGGGGAATCCGCATCGACTGTGTGGTGGGCAACAGCATGGGCGCGGTGGTGGGCGGCCTCTACGCCTCCGCGCCCGGGGGCGACCTGCGCCAGCGCTACCGGGCCTTCTTCACGGCTTATGAAGAAGAGACGCGCCGGACGACCGCCGCGCGCGGTGCGCTGGGGGCCGCCGTCGGCCTGTTGGCGGTGCTGGTGTCGGGCGGCGCGCTGGGGCCCGCCGTGGCGGCGGGAGCCTTGGGCGCGGCGGGCGGCGCTGCCACGGTGCCCCGGTTGAGCCACGAGCGCTTCACCCATGTGCTGGAGCGCTTCTACGCGGGAGCGCGGGTGGAGGACCTCCCCGTGCCGTTCGCCACCTTCCATCAGGTGCCCTCGGAGCAGGGCCTCCAACGCGTGACGGTGACGCACGGACTGCTGTCGTCGGCCGTGGCCGCGAGCGCCGCCAATCCGCTCCTGTTCGAGGACGCGACGCTGGCGCGCATTGATCCAGGCGCGGACCGGGTGTCCGCGACGCCCGTCCACGACGCCTGCCAGCTGTTCCCGGGGGCGCGGCTCATCGCCATCAACGTCACGGGTGAGCCGGCCTTCTACCGCTCCGACCTGGACTGTGACGTCCGGGAGGTCCGCGTGGAGGTCCCGTCGCCGCCGGTGGAGGCCTTCACCGGCCGGGGGGCCGCCTTCGAGGCCCTGTACGATGCGGGCCGGGACGCGGTGAGGCGGGCGCGGCTGGACTGAGCCAGGGACCGTCCAGGGGCCTCACGGCGCCGTGAGCAGGCCCGTCACGTCGCGCCAGCCGCCCTGACAGGGCGCGGTGTCGGTGGCCAGGTAGTGCCCCACGCGGCCGGGCGCCAGCGCGACGATGGTGGACGAGCGGGTGCCGTACGCCGCCGTGTGGATGCACAGCGCCTGGAGCTGTTGGAGGAAGTCCGCGGGCAGGTCGCTCTCCGCCAGCGGCCCCGTCGCGGCGTCCCGGGGCGGCAGGGCGTGGTCGGCCAGGGCCGCCTGGAGCCCGGTCACCAGCTGCGGCCACGGACGCTTCGCCACGGCCTCCGCGAGGGCATGGGCCCGCTGGACCTTGGGCAGCGCCAGGTTGTCCAGGCTGTCGTTGGGCAGCACGTGCACGCCAGGGGGCACGTCCTCGTGCAGCAGGTGGGCGTGGCCCGGCCGCGCGTAGGCCACGCGCAGCGTGCGTGCGTCCCCGTAGAGCAGGTTGAAGGGGAGGAACTCCGGGGCGGGCAGGGTGCCGAGGTAGCGCTCGATGGCCTCCACCGAGCCGGCCTGGAGGGCGCTCAGCACCACCTCGCCCCGGGAGCGGGGGGCCGTGCCCAGGCCGCGCGCGCCCCGCTGGTTCGTCAGGGCGACCACGGTTCCCTCGTGGGTGACGCCCATCCACGTCCCGCCTCGCTCCACGTCCTGGCCGCCTACGGTGCGCGGGGCTTCGGAGAGGATCCGCGGCCCGTGGGCCGGGCGCGCGTAGAACTCATCCCGGTTGGCGGCGACGACCAGCGGCCACTCGGGATGGACGTTACGGAGGATGAGCACGGTGCACATGGCCTCCGGTCGATAACATCCACTCCCGTGCCATGCAGCTCCCGGCGTGCATGTTGCCGATGACCTCGTTTCCCCGAGCGGCTATGGTCCGCCGCCCTCAGGAGAGTCCATGGCGGAGAGAACCCTCGTTACCAGCGCCCTTCCGTACGCGAACGGCGCCATCCACCTCGGTCACGCCGTCGAGTACATCCAGACGGACATCTACGTGCGGTTCCTGCGCTCATGCGGGCAGGACGTCGTCTATTTCTGCGCGGACGACACGCACGGCACGCCGATTGAGATCAACGCCGCGAAGCAGGGCATCCCGCCGGAGCAGTTCGTCGCGCGCTTTCACGACGAGCACCAGCGCGACTTCCGCGACTTCGACATCCGCTTCGACTACTTCCACTCCACCAACTCGCCGGAGAACCGCCACTACGCGGAGCTCATCTACGGGCGGCTCAAGGACGCGGGCGACATCGACCGCCGCGACATCGAGCAGACCTACTGCGAGAAGGACAAGCGCTTCCTTCCGGACCGATTCATCCGGGGCACCTGTCCCAACTGCAAGTCGCCGGATCAATACGGCGACGCGTGCGAGAAGTGCGGCAAGACCTACAACCCCACGGACCTCATCGACCCGCGCTGCGCGCTGTGCGGCACGCCGCCGGTGCGCCGCAACTCCGTGCACCTGTTCTTCAAGCTGTCGCGCCACGCGGACTTCCTCCAGGAGGTCCTGAAGCGCCCCGGCTTCATCCACCCGGGCCTCGCCGCCCAGCTCCAGGGCTTCTTCGAGAAGGGCCTGTCGGACTGGGACATCAGCCGCGACGGGCCGTACTTCGGCTTCGCGATCCCCGGGGAGACGGACAAGTTCTTCTACGTCTGGCTGGATGCGCCCATCGGGTACATCGCGACCACGGAGAAGTGGGTGAAGGAGTCCGGCCGCGCGAAGGATGCGCTGGAGTACTGGGGCAAGGACGCCCCCACGCGCATCGTCCACTTCATCGGCAAGGACATCGTCTACTTCCACGCGCTGTTCTGGCCCGCGGTGCTGAAGGTCGCGGGGCTCCACATCCCCAATGAGATCAAGGTGCACGGGCACCTGACGGTGAACGGGGAGAAGATGTCCAAGAGCCGCGGCACCATGGTGGCCGCCCGCGACTATCTGGACCTGCTGGACCCGACCTACCTGCGCTACTTCTACGCGGCCAACCTGGGCGCGGGCGTGGAGGACCTGGACCTCAACCTCAAGGACTTCCGCCTCCGGGTGAACGGCGAGCTCGTCAACAACGTGGGCAACCTGGCCAACCGCGCGCTGTCGCTGCTGGCCGGACCGCTGGAGAAGAAGCTCGCGCCGGGCCGCGCGGACGGGGCGGGGCGCAAGCTGGTGGAGGACGCCCTGGCCCGGGTGCCGGAGGTGCGCGACGCGTTCGAGAAGCTGGAGTACCGCGCCGCCATCAAGGTCATCACGGAGATCGCCTCCACGGCGAACGCGTTCCTGCAGACGCAGGCGCCGTGGGCGCAGGTGAAGAAGGACGTGGAGGCGGCGCGGGCGGACCTGTCGGACGCGGCGGACGTGGCGTACCTGCTGGGCGCGCTGCTCGCGCCAGTGACGCCTCGGCTGTCGGAGAAGCTGTTCGCCCAGCTCAACGCGCCGCCCCTGACGTTCCAGGCGCTGGCCACCGCGAAGTACCCGTTGCTCGACCGCGCCCATCCGCTGGGCACGCCGGAGCCGCTGTTGCCCCGGCTGGAAGAGGACCGCGTCAACGCCATCATCAAGGCGCCCGAGGGCGCGCCTGTCGCCCAGCCCGCGAAGGCTGGCGGCAAGGACACGAAGACGGAGAAGAAGTCCATGGAAGCGAAGAGCCCGGAGGCGCAGCCCGCGGTGCCCACCCCACCGGCGTCCCCCGCCGGCGAGGGCGCGCCCGCCGCCGACATCGAGTACGCGGACTTCGCCAAGGTGGTGCTGAAGGCGGGGCGCATCGTGGCCGCGGAGAAGGTGAAGGGCGCGGACAAGCTGCTCAAGCTGGACGTGGACCTGGGCGAGGGCGCGCCGCGCACCATCGTCTCCGGCATCGCGGAGGCGTACGCGCCGGAGGCCGTGGCGGGCCGTCGCGTGGTGGTGGTGGCGAACCTCAAGCCGCGCAAGCTCAAGGGCATCGAGTCGCGCGGCATGCTGCTGACGGCCGGCTCGGGCGGCAAGGACCTGTCCCTGTTGGATCCGGGCGACGTGGCGCCCGGCAGCGACGTGAAGTAGCGCGCGGTCGCGGGCTCGAGGACGGGCCGGGGGGCCTCCCCCGGTTCATCCTCGGAGCACGCATCCGGGCTCCGCGGGGATGCCGTGAGGCGGCGCGGCGCCGGACCGCCCGTGGCATCCAGCGGCCGCCGGATGAGCGCGATGCCCCCGGGCCGTGCAGGGAGTTCCCCCCGCTCGCGCCAGGGCGCAAAAGTGGTTTCGAGGTGGCTTCAAGGACGTTCCGGGGGGCTCTTTCGCTCCCCGGCGAACGAGGTGACACGACGTGGCGGATTGGCGTGCCGAGCGGGATCGCGCTCTGTTGACCCTGGAGCGGGAGAAGCGTCCGGCGAGCCGGGCCGAGGCGGCGGACCTGCTGTTCCAACTGGCCTCCGAGGAGCCCGCGCACGCCGCGGAGTTCCTGGACGTGCTCGCGCGACTGCTCGGGGATGCCCAGCCGGAGGTGCGCCGCTCGGGGGTGAGTCTGGCCTCGGTGGTGCTGCCGCCGGAGCAGCTCCCGGACATGCTGCTGCCCCGCTTGCGCGACGACGACACCCGGGTGCGGTTGGAGGCCACCGGCCGGCTCGCGGACCTGGCGCTGCCCCATGCGCGCGGGGCGCTCGCGGGCATGTTGGAGGACCCCACGCCGGAGGTGCGCTTCGAGGCCGCGCGAGGCATCGCCGCCCTCAAGCACCCCGCGGGCCTGGAGGTCCTCGTGGCCGCGCTGGACGTGGACACGCTGCGCTTCCGGGCGCTGGGGGCGCTCGCGGAGCTGGAGGACGCGCGGGCGCTTCCCGCGGTGAAGCGCCTCTTCGGCAAGTGGCTGCTGCCCGCCTTCGACAAGACGCAGGCGGCCGGCGTGCTGATGAAGCTGGGCGACCCCGAGGGCGCGGACTGGCTGATGCAGCGCACGCGCAAGAAGTGGAGCGCGGACCGGGCGCTCGCGGTGGAGCTGTGCGGCGAGCTGAAGGTGCCGGGCGCGCTGGAGCGGCTGAAGGACATCCTCGGCGACGCGAAGGACGCATGCCGGGGCGCCGCCGCGCGCGGGCTGGGCCGGCTGGGAGATGCCCGGGCGCTGCCCTGGCTGCTCGCCGTGCTGGAGGACCGGAGCGCCCCCGAGGACGACCGGCTGGACGCGGCGGATGGCGTGTGGCGCCTGGGCGTGGCGGAGGGGCTGGAGCGCGTGCGCGCCGCCGTGCCCACCTTCGCCTCGGAGGACGCGCGCAGCGAACTGGAAGAGCTGTTTCGGGAGGGCCCATGAGACTGGTTGATGCGCACTGCCACCTGGAGCCGAAGGACTACGCGGACGTGGCGCCGGTGCTGGAGCGCGCGCGGGCCGCGGGGCTGGTGCACGCGGTGCTGGTGGGGCAGTTCCACGGCCCCGGGGACTGGGGCCACGCGCTGGAGGTGGCCGCGCGGCACCCGGAGTTCCTGTCGCCCACGCTGGGCATCCACCCGCATGAGGCCGCACGCGCCACCGAAGCGGACTTCGAGATGCTGGAGCGCACCTGCGCCCGTCCGGAGCTGCGCGCGGTGGGCGAGGCCGGGCTGGACTACTACTACGACCGCTCGCCGCGCGAGGTGCAGGCCACCGTCTTCCGGCGCCAGTGCGCGCTCGCGAAGCGCCTGGGCAAGCCGCTGGTGGTGCACGTGCGCGACGCGCATGACGACTGCGACGCGGCGCTGGCGGCGGAGGACGTCACGAACGGCGTCATCCACTGCTTCACCGGGGACACGGCCGCGGCGCGCAAGTACCTGGACCGGGGCTTCTTCCTGTCGCTCTCCGGCGTCATCACCTACAAGAAGACCGAAGCCCTCCAGGACGCGGTGCGCTTCGCGCCGCTGGAGCGCCTGATGGTGGAGACGGACAGCCCCTTCCTCGCGCCGGTGCCCCACCGCGGCCGCAAGAACGAGCCCGCGCACGTGCTGGAGACGGCGAAGAAGGTGGCGGAGCTGAAGGGCGTCTCGCTGGAAGAGGTGGCCCGCGTCACCACGGCGAACGCGGCCCGCCTCTTCAACCTCACGCTGGACTGAGCGCGTTGGCCAGGGCCTCCAGGTCCTGGTCCAACTGCGGCATGTCCAGGAGCAGGGCGTCCGGGTCGTAGACGAAGTCCGCCTGCTTCAGCTTCAGCAGGGCCTGCAGCGCGGGCTCGCCCGCGTGTCCACCGAACGCGGCGTGCACCACGCGGCCCCGCTCCAGGTGCAGCGAGCCCTCCAGCGTGTGGTGCCGCAGCTGGAGCTTCCCGCTCTTCTTGCCGCCGCCCAGCGTGCGCAGCAGCTCGCGCGGGGGAAGCTCGTCGAAGCTGCCCCGCACCACCCGGCCCGGGCCGTTGTGCTGCACCCGGTCCTGGAAGAGCGCGTGGACGGTGCGCGCGACCTCCGGCTTGTCGGACGCGGACAGCACCGCCGTCGCGCCCGCCATCAGCAGCCGCTCGCGCGCCTGGGCATCCGGCTCGCCCACCACGGCGATGGGCAGGCCCGCGCTCTCCGGCATGGAGCGGACGGCCTCCAGCAGGTCCATCACTTCCTGCTGTCCCAGCCGCAGGCTCACCACCAGCACGTCGCAGTCCTGCCGCGCCAGGCCGTCCAGGGCTCCGTCCAGCGTGGACAGCGCGTGCGCCACCAGCTCCTGCTTGAGCACCGCCTCCAGCAGCTCCCCGCGCGTGGCTTCGTCCGGTTCGGCGATGAGCACCTGCCGACCCTCGCTGGCCAGCCGGTGCACCAGCAGCGAGCCGCTCTGGAGCTGGCCGACGATGTCCGCCACCACCGGGTCGTAGAGCACGCCCGCGTTCTTGCGCAGGTGCTCCAGCGCCTGCGGCTTGGTGAAGACGCGGCCGTGCGCGTTGCCCGGGTTCTTGGTCAGCTCCAGGAAGCTGTCCACCGCGGCCAGGATGCGCGCGCCCAGGGTGATGTCCTCGCCCTTGGCGCCCTGGGGGGTGCCGGAGCCGTCCCAGGCCTCGTACAGCTGCGCGAGGATGGTGTTCACCTGCGCGGGCAGGTGCACCGTCTCGAAGAGCTTCGTCGGCGCGCGGCAGCACGCCTTCGCCTGGGCCTTCCACTCCGCGTTGGCCGCGTTGCTCGCGAGCGAGAAGTGGCGCTCCGGGGGCTTGCCCAGGTCGTGCAGGTACGCGGCGATGGACAGCGCGGCCAGCTCCTTGTGCGGCATGCCCATGCGCTGACCGACGATGCCCGCCTGTCGCGCCAGCTGCGCCGAGTGGCCCCGGTGCCGGGGCCGGTCCTGCTCCAGCAGGCCCACCATCAGGCTCAGCGTCTCCACGTAGTCCGTGTCGCTGATGAGCCCGCGCGGGCCGCCCGGCTCGCGCCGCTGCGTGGAGACGCGCGCCACGTTCGTGCCGCTGCCGGAGCGCTGCAGCCGCATCCGCGCGTCCGTCTCCAGGCGCATCTGGATGCTGGTGGCGCTGCGTCCCGCGGAGGTGCCACTCCGGCCGGGCTCCGTGCCCACGTGGGTGTTGGACGGCGTGTCCGGACGGCGGGGCCCACCCGTGGAGGGGCCCTCCAGGAGCGTGGTGAACGCGGTGGGGTCGCCGTAGTAGTGCTTGCGGATCGCGGCGGAGATGGCGCTGCGCAGGCCGATGTACGCGTAGACCTCCGACATGCCCGTGACGAGGGCGATCTCATCCAGCAGCGACTTGTTCTGTGGCTCGGCGGCCACCACCGACAACAGCTTGCGCTCCGGATCCACGGCCAGCGGGAGCACGTTCTGCGCTTCCGCCAGCCGGACCGGCAGCTTGTCGAGCACCTTCGTGTCGATGCGGACCTTGGCCAGCTTGTCCGCGGTGACGAAGCGGGTCTGGAACTCGTTGGCCAGGAGCCGCAGCAGCGCGGCCTCCTGGAGCAGGCCCAGCTCCACCAGACAGTCCCCCAGCTTGTGGCCGGTGATCTTCTGGTGCTCCAGACCTTGCTCCACGGCCCCTGGCGTCACGAGGCCGGCCTCAATCAACCGCTCTCCCAGCCGCTTCGCCATGGACTTCAGCCCTCCGAGGAGCCACCGCCCTCACCACCGGACTTCACGGGCGCGCTCGGCGCCAGCGCGCTGAACGGCTTGAAGGTCAGCTCGCCGGGCAGGCTCTTGGGGTCGCGCGGCGGACGGTCCTCACGCGGCGGACGGGCGGGGCGCTCCTCACGGGGGCCACGCTCCTCGCGCGGGGGGCGCTCGGCGCGGGGCTCGCGGGGAGGCCGCGGCGGACGCTCCGGACGGGCCTCCTGCGCGGCGGGCGTCGCGCCGGCCTCGGCGCTGGCCTGCGAGGGCGGGCCCTTGTCGCCACGCGCCTTGCGCTTCTCCTCGCGGTGCTTGCGGCGGCCGCCCGCCTCCACCGGGGCCCGGCCGCGGCCGGTGGGCGCGAAGCCCTTCCAGAGCGGACGGTCGTAGGCGCGCAGGTGCTCCGTCCAGCGCTCGTTCGGATCGCGCTGCATGGCCTCCACCCACGACGCGATGCGCGCGTCGAGCGAGCTGAGCGTGTCCACGATCTGCGCCTCCAGCGTCACCGGCACCTTCACGCCGGGGGCGCCGGACGGGCCCTGCTGGGAGATCGCCAGGTGCGTGAGGTGCTGCTCCAGCAGCGGCGGGAAGCCGGGGATGCCCAGCGTCTTCTCGCGGATCTTCTGCGCGGCCAGCACCGCGTGGCCCACCAGGCGGCCCTCGTCGGAGGTGTCGAAGCCCTTGTCGGAGGCCCCGTCGCCGCCCTTCATCACGTCGTGCAGGAACGCGCCCGCGAGCAGCAGGTCGCGGTCCGCCATGGGGTAGTGGTCCGACACGCGCAGCGTCAGGCGCATCACCGACAGGACGTGCTCGGCCAGGCCGCCGCGCCACGCGTGGTGCACGCCCTTGGCCGCCGGGGCCACCGGCAGCGCCGCGGACACGTGCGCGTCGTCCAGGAACGCCAGCAGGAGCTGCTTCACGTACGGGTCGTTGACGCGCTCGGTGACGAGCTCGCGGATCTGCCCCACCGCGCGCGGGCCACCGGCGCCGCCCTCATGGCGCTCGGCCTTGGGCTCCGCGCGGGGCTCCTTGCCTTCGGAAGCCTTCGCGTCGCCAGACCTGGCGTCGCCAGACTTCGCTTCGCCGGACTTGGCTTCGCCGGACTTGGCTTCGCTGCCCTTGGACTCGGCCTTGGCCTCCGCGGGCGGGGCCGGGGGCGGCTCGAACTCCTGGGGGTCGAGCGGCTCCGGATCCAACCGCTCCATGGCCTCCACGACGACCTGGGTGCGCCCGTGGAAGACGATGACGCTGCCCTGCACGAGGACGTAGTCGCCGCTCTGGAACGCGGGTTCGAGCACGTCCACCTTGTCGAAGACGCGCGCGTCCACGGTGCCGCTCTTGTCGGCGAGGGACAGCGACAGGAACACCTTGCCGCTGCGAGCGTTCACCTTCTCCTTCTTGGTGACGCGGAAGACGGTGTTGACGCGGTCCTTCTCGCGCAGGTCGACCGCGTACACCTTGCGGACGGTCTCGACGGAAGCCTCCGGGGTGGAAGTCGCGGCCTGGGTTTCGTTTTCGGTTGTCATCGCGGGCGCGGACACTAACACCGAGGAGGCCCGGCGAGGGCGAAACAAGTCACGGTCCCTCGTTCAGTTCACCTCGAGCGCCACGGCTTCCAGGTACTCGGCCCCTGGGGAGCCGACCGGCGCCGGGTGGTCTGGCGGCAGGCCCATCCGCACCAGGCGGAACGCGATGCGCGCCTCCTGCTCGCAGGCCGTGGCCACGCACTCCGTGAATGAGCCCAGGCCCACCGGTGGGTGATAACCGACCACGAGCAAGCGTCCTCCGTGCCGGACGCGCCGGAGCGCCAGCCGCGCCTGTTCGATGAAGTCGTCCTCGGACGTCGCGCCCAGGGTGTCCAGCAGCACCAAATCGAAGGTGTCGTCGATGGCGCGCAGCACCGCCAGGGGCTCTCCCTGTTCCACCGTCACCCGGCCGAGCAGTCCGTTGGCCTCCGCGTTCTCGCGCGCCAGGTCCGCCGCGTCCGCGTTGCCGTCGAAGGCGAGGATCTGCTTCGCCCCGTGGCGCCCCGCGTGGACGAAGAGGCCGCCCACGTTGCAGGCGACGTCCAGCACCCGATCCCCGTTGCCCGTCCGGTTCAGGAAGCGGCGCAGCTCGCGGTGGTCATACCCGTAGCCCGTGCCCCGGCCGTAGGTGAGGTCCACCGTGAAGCGCGCCTCCAGCTCCAGCAGGCGGCACCAGCGTGGCGGCGTCCCATACATCACGTGTGGCCGCTGCGCGGGCAGGCCCAGCGCCTGGCGCCGGTGGGTGTCATTGCGCAGCAGCACGGAAGAGGCCCCCGTCACCTCGCCCAGCGTGCGGGTGATCTCCTCGTGGCGGGCGTCCATGGCGCGGGTCAGCGTCTGAACGACGAAGTGCTGATCATACCGGTCCACGATGAGCCCCGGCAGCCCGTCCCCGTCGTCGTTGACGATGCGGCAGAAGCGCGGGTCGTCCACCAGCCGCGCGCGGCGCTCGAAGGCGTGGCGCACGTGGCGGGGGAGGAGCCCCTCCACGGACTCGTCCGCCAGGCCCAGCCGGCGCACGGCCAGGGACGCCTGGAGATCCACGTCGCCCAGGCCCAGGACCTCTCCATCCTCGTCCTTGAGCTGCATGGGCGTTCCGGGCTGGGGCTCGCCTTCGACGGAGACGATGTCCTCGCGGCGCAGCCAGGGGGCGCCATGGCGAAGCTTGCGGGCGGCTTCTCGGGACAGGTAGGTGCTGAGCAAGGTGCGGTCCTCCTCCAGCGCGATGGCGGGCACCCCCGGGGATGCCTTCCATCAAACATGGGCCGTGTCGGGCCTGCTGGCGGCGAGGGCCGTGCCGCCGCCCTGGAGGGCAGGGGAGGGAGCGGCGCTAGAGGACGGACGGAGGCCGCTTGTATGCCTTGAACGTGACCCGCATGAGGATGCCGCTGACCACCAGGGCCAGCGCGATGCCCAGCATGCGCACCGCGGGGGTCCGCCCCAGGACCATCACCAGGAGGGCACCCACGCCCAGCGCCACCGCGCCCAGGACGGTGAAGGTCTGCGCGCGGGCGGCCTTGCCGCTCTGGGGTTTCTTCGCCCGCGCGAGCGCCGGCAGGGACGACGCCTTGCGCCACTTCTCCGCGCCGTCCTCGCGCACCTCGTCGTTGGGATCCACGAGCCCCTGCACGTAGGCGCGCTCGATGTCGCCCAGCGAGGGGAACATCAGCTCTCCGTCAGGGGTGCGCACGCGGTACGCCATGGGGCCGTCCCTCCTCGGGCCACCCTCGCCCGGAAGGGGCGGGGAGCTCAAGCCAGCTCGGTGGCAATCTGCTCAGCGATGCGCAGTCCATCAATGGCGGACGACACGATGCCGCCCGCGTAGCCGCAGCCCTCGCCGGCCGGGTACAGGCCGCGCATGGACACCGACTGCAGGTCGTCGCCCCGGGTGACGCGCACCGGGGAGCTGGTCCGGCTCTCGATGCCGATGAGCTTTCCCTCGTCGCTGATGAAGCCGCGCATCTTCCGGTCGAACGTGCGCAGCGCCGCCTTGAGCGACTGCGTCAGCCGCTCCGGGAAGAGCTGGTTCAAATCCGTGTGCGCCAGGCCCGGGCGGTAGCTGGTGTCCCCGGGGTCCTTCTTCACGCGGCCGGCCAGGTAGTCGGGGATGGTCTGCGCGGGCGCGAAGAAGCGGCCTCCGCCCAGCTTGTAGGCCTCGCCCTCCCAGTGCCGCTGGAACTCCAGGCCCGCGAGCGGCCCGTGGAAGCCCTCGCGCGCGAAGTCCTCGACGGACACCGACACGACGATGCCCGCGTTGGCGAACTTCGCGTTGCGCCGCGAGTTGCTCATGCCGTTGGTGCACTGCAGCCCCTCTTCGGTGGGCGTGGGCACCACGATGCCGCCGGGGCACATGCAGAACGAATAGACGCCGCGCACCTCGCCGTCCACGTCCAGGTTCTCCGCCAGCTTGTAGTCCGCGGGCGGCAGCTTCGAGTGCTTCGCGGCGGCGCCGTACTGGATGCCGTTGATGAGCGACTGCGGGTGCTCCGCGCGGAAGCCCAGCGCGAAGGGCTTGGCCTCCACGCTCACGCGGCCGTCGGCGGCGAAGCGCTCGTACAGCTCGCGCGCGGAGTTGCCCGGCGCCAGGATGACGCGGTCGCTCTCCAGCGTGCGCCCGTCCGCCATCTTCACGCCCGCGATGTGGCCATCGCGGTAGAGCAGGTCGTCCACGCGCTGCTCGAAGTGCACCTGGCAGCCGCCGGCGATCAGCTCCTCGCGCAGCTTCGCCACCGCGCCGGGCAGCAGGTCCGAGCCGATGTGCGGCTTGCCCTCAATCAGGATGTGGTCCGGCGCGCCGTAGCGGGCGAAGGCTTCAATCACCTTGCGCACCATGGGGTGGTTGATGCGCGTGGACAGCTTGCCGTCCGTGTACGCGCCCGCGCCGCCCTCGCCGAAGTTCATGTTGCTCTCGCGGTCGAGCGTCCCGTCGCGCATGAGCTTCGCCACGTCCTTGCGGCGCGTCACCACCTCCTTGCCGCGCTCCAGCAGGATGCTGCGCACGCCGCGCTCCAGCAGGCCCAGCGCGCAGAACAACCCCGCGGGTCCGGTGCCGATGATCAGCGGCAGCTTCTCCGGCTCCTTCACGCGCGGCGGCGCTTCCGGCGGGGGCGGGGCCTCGCTCACGTCCGGGGGCAGGCGGGGCGCCTTGCGGCCCGGGGCCAGCTCCACCTCCAACGTGTAGATGTAACGGGGGCTGCCCTTCTTGCGCGCGTCCAGCACCGAGCGCACCACGCGCACGGAGGAGAGGTCCCCCCGGGTGACTCCCAGCTTCTCCGCGGCGCGCTGGCCGAGCAGCTCCTCCGGCTCGTCCAACCACAGCCCGATGTTGTTCACCCGGTACGCCATCTTGGTCTTGCTCCTCGGTGGGGGGGCGTATGTGCTCCACCCCCCGGAGGGAATGCAAGCACTTGAAAAGACGAGCTGCCCTCAAGGGAGGGGGGCGCGGGGTAGGTGCGTACCCGCGGATGCACCCGGCCCCCGATTCCAGGCCGGCGGAACGCCCAGGTGCGTAACCCCCTTCGCACCTTCCACGTTCCGTGCCGTCCACGCCGGCCCTTCAACCCCCGAGGACTGCTGGAGAATCCGTTTGGAAGAGAACGACTGGCACGGAGGTTGAACACCGGAGCCGAAGTTGACGCGGCGCCTGGACACGTGGCGCCGATTCCGGAGGCAAATCCCGTGAGCACCGACCAGAAGGGCACCCGCATCCTCGCGCGCACGTTCTTCAACCAGCTGCGCGCAAGCGGTTACACGCCGCACCAGGTCATTGGCATCGCGACGGAGCTGCTGGAGCTT
The DNA here is from genome assembly GCF_007352635.1 of Corallococcus sp. Z5C101001. Lineage (NCBI taxonomy): Bacteria > Pseudomonadati > Myxococcota > Myxococcia > Myxococcales > Myxococcaceae > Corallococcus > Corallococcus sp. Z5C101001. The sequence goes on along the minus strand of NZ_VKLU01000005.1, from coordinate 888,600 downwards.
GTCACCACCGACCTGAAGGAAGGCGACAAGGAAGTCGCGCCCCAGCCGGCGCCGGCCGCGGAAGCGAGCCCGGGTTGGCAGCAGCGCGTCTAGCCCGTTAGAATCCCCTGCACAGACCCTCCGCGGGTGAGCGGGCTCCGGACCGGTTCCGGGGTCCCCGCCCGCGAGGCGACGGGAGCGAACCGGCGGCCGCCGGTTTTTTTGTTCCCTGCTCGCCCCCAGGGCTTCGACGCACTGTGTCGTCAGGGCTGTGGTTGGCGCCGGCGCTCGCGGGCCGCGGCGGCGGCGATGACGAGCAGCGCGGCGGTGAGCGCGGTGAAGACGAGGCTCGCGGAGGTGGGGGCCGTCAGCGCGAGCAGGCCCAGTCCCGCGAGGAACGCGAGCACGTCGACGGCGGCGGGCCGGGGTTGTGGGAGCACGAGCACCGTGGCGCACCCGGCCAGGGGCAGCCCCAGCGCGACCTGCCGGAAGATGGCATCGGTGCTGGTGCGCACCGTCTCCCAGTAGTTGATGAGGATGGCGGCGAAGATGACCACCGTGCCTCCGGCGAGCACGAGCACGCCCGCGGCCGCGGCGTCCTTGGTGAGCCGGGCCTTCTCGTCGAACTGTTGCACGGCCAGGTCCACCAGCTGCTCCAGCGCGCTGTTGAGGATCTCCGCGAAGAAGATGAGCAGCACGCAGAAGATGAGCGTCACCTTCTCCGCGAGCCCCAGCGGGATGCCGCTGCCCACCAGCCCCACGAGGACGCCGGAGATGAGGTGGATGCGCATGTTGCGCTGCCAGGCCACGGTGTGGATGAGGCCCGCCCACGCATGTCCGAACGAGGCGAACAGCCCGTTGCTGCGGCGGGAGGGAAACTGGGGGCGGGAGGGTGCAGGAACGGTCATCGGAAGGTGAAGGGGTGGGCAGGCTAGCACCCACGGGTGCGATTGCTGCTTCCGAGTGAACGGGTAAGGTCGGCCGCGTGATGCGAACATCCCTGTCGTCCTGGTCGCGCGTGCTGGCGCTGACCCTGCTGTGCACCTCCGTCCTCGCTCAGGGGCAGGACGTCCCGGAAAGGTTCGAGGGAGACGACCTGGGCCTGGAGCCGCCGGGTGTTCAATACCTGCCAGCCCCGGGGCCCAGGGCCCACGAGCAGCGCCGGCTGTCCTCCAGCGAGCCCCCCGTGGTGCGGCGCGAATCCCGCGGCGCGAAGGCGGCCGGCGTGCCGCAGTCGCGGCTGGGGGAGGGCGCGCTGTCCGGCAAGGTCATCTACCTGAGCCCGGGCCACGGCTTCTACCGCGACGCCGGGCTCAAGCGCTGGGCGACGCAGCGGCCCAACAGCTGGGGCGTGGTGGAGGACTTCATCTCCGTGGAGGTGATGTCCCAGGAGCTCCTGCCCATGCTCATGGCGGCCGGCGCGACGGTGGTTCCGGTGCGCGAGACGGACCTGAACCCGCTGCTCGCGACCGTGGACAACGGGGGCACGGGCTACGTGGAGAGCGGGGACGCGGCGCGCTTCCACGCCTCTGAACAGAAGGGCTGGGCTCAACCGCCCATCCCCATGGGCAACAACGTGGAGCCGTTCACGCTGGGCACCACGCGCCTGCTGGACACCGCGGCGACCGCCACCGCGCGCGCGACGTGGACCCCGGACGTGCCGGCGGACGCGGCCTACAACGTCTACGTCTCCTACGGCTCCGACCCCTCGCGCGCGTCGGACGCGCACTACGTGGTGAAGCACTCGGGCGGGGAGAGCCACTTCCGCGTGAACCAGCGCCGCCACGGCGGGACGTGGGTGCTGCTGGGGCGCTTCTATTTCAAGGCGGGGCAGCACCCGGAGTCGGGCGCGGTGGTGTTGGAGAACGACTCGGCGGCGGGCGCGGGCGCGACGCTGTCGGTGGACGCGGTGCGGCTGGGCGGCGGCAGGGGCCTGCTGGGTGACGCGGCGCAGGGGCCGCTGCTGCGCCCCCGCTTCGAGGAGAGCGCGCGCTACCACGTGCAGTACAGCGGGGCGCCCTTCAGCGTGTACGCGCCGACGGGGGCCAACGCGCTGTCCAACGAGCGCAACGCGGACGTGAACGCCCGGCCGCGCTTCGCCGCGTGGCTGCACGAGGAGGGCGAGGACGCGGTCTACGTCGGCTGGCACACCAACGCGGGCACGTCCGGCACGGTGATGGGGACGGAGGGGTACGTCTATGGGCCGAACCCGGTGGACGGCACGCTCAACTTCACCGGCGTGGCGGGCAGCGACGTGATGGCCCGGGCGCTGCTCGCGCAGATTGAGACGGACCTGAAGCGCGAGGTGGATCCGAGCTGGCGCGTGCGCAGCCTGCGCTCGGCGAACCTGGGCGAGGTGAACCCCACGCACAACCCGGAGATGCCCAGCGTGCTGCTGGAGATGGCCTACCACGACAACGCGTCGGACGCGGCGAAGCTCAAGGAAGCCCGCATGCGCCACGTCGCCGCGCGCGCCATCGTGCAGGGGTTGATCAAGTACTTCGCGGCCCGCGACGGCGCGGCCGTGCACCTGCCGCCGGAGGCCCCCGGCGCGGTGGCGGCGCGCAACGCGGCGCCGGGCGCGGTGGAGGTGAAGTGGACCGCCCCGCCGCAGGTCGCCTCCGAGGAGGGCCGTGACGCGCCCACGGGCTATCGCCTCTACCAGAGCGTGGATGGCTTCGGCTGGGACGACGGCATGCCGGTGCAGGGGACCTCGGCCACCGTCACGCTGACGGCCGGCACGCTGCGCTACTTCCGCGTCGCCGCGGTGAACGCGGGCGGCGAGTCCTTCCCGTCCGCCACGGTGGGCGTGCGCGTGGGGGATGTGTCGCCGGTGCTGCTCATCAACGCGTACGAGCGGCTGGACGCGACGGTGGCGTGTGGCGAGGAGCTGAAGACGCCGTACGACCTGGAGGCCCCGCTGCGCGTCTACCTGGAGGCGACGAACGACGGCAGCTACCTGCGCCAGCACGGCGCGGCCTTCGCGCAGTCCGCGGTGGCGTTCGACAGCGCTGCGGGCAACGCGCTCGCCGCGGGGCTGGTGTCGCCCGCGGGGTACCGGCTGGTGGACTGGTCCGCCGGGCGCGGGGGCGTGAGCGGCGCGGGCCCGAGCCGGGCCGAACAGGATGCCCTGCGCGCGTTCGTCACCGGCGGCGGGCACCTGCTGCTGTCGGGGAGCCGGACGGTCTCCGCGCTCGCGGAGGGCAGCGCCGACGACAAGCTGTTCCTCTCGGACATCCTGCGGGTAGCCCCCGCCTCCACCTCCACGGTGGCCAGCGTGGGGGGCTCGCAGGGCGGCTTCCTCTCGGGCCTGGCGGTCACGCCGCTGGCGGATGGGACCCGCGAGGCGTACCCCGTGGGGCTGACGGATGTGCTGGCGCCAACGGGCGGCGGCGAGGCGGTGCTGAGCTACGGCTCCACCAGCGCGAGGGCGGGCGTCCTGTCGGGCACCGCGCCGGCGGGACAGGTGCTGGTGCTGGGTTTTCCGTTTGAGGGCCTTTCATCCAACCAGGAGCGGTCGCGGCTGGTGGGCGCGTTCCTGGTGCGCACGGGGCTTCTTGCCCAGACGCCGGCGCTGCCTCCCCTGGTCGCGGCGCCGGCGGTCAGCCCCCGGCCGCTGTCGTCCTGCGTGGCGGTGCGGGCGGTGGATCCGCATCCACCGTCGAAGCCGCCGCCGGTGGACCCGCCGCCGGAGCCGACGGTCGTTCCGGTCCTTCCGGACGTCTACGCCGGCCTGGGGGATAAGGGCTGCGGGTGCGGGGCGGGGGCGGCGGGAACGGCTTCCGGGCTCTGGGTGTTGCTCGGGGTGATTGTTCAGCTCCGGCGCGCGCGCTCGAAACCGGGCCACGCGAGGCGTTGACTCGGCGGGGGCGCCTGCCTACGGTCGGCCGCCTTCTTTACGAGACTCATGACGGGTGGGCCGCAAGGGCCCACTCCTGCAAGGGAGACGGAGAACATCATGGCCATCAAGCTCGCCATCAACGGCTTCGGTCGTATCGGTCGCTGCGTCCTGCGCGCCGCGCTCAGCCGCAAGGAAGACCTTGAGATCGTCGCCATCAACGACCTCGACAAGCCGTCGGCGCTGGCCCACCTGTTCAAGTACGACTCCGTGCACCGCACGTGGCCGGGCGAGGTGAAGGCCACGGACAAGGGCATCGTGGTGGACGGCAGGGAGATCGCCGTCACCGCGGAGAAGGACCCCACGGCGCTGCCGTGGAAGAGCATGAACGTGGACGTGGTGCTGGAGTGCACCGGCCGCTTCACCTCTCGCGAGGGCGCGGAGAAGCACCTCAAGGCGGGCGCGAAGAAGGTCCTCATCTCCGCCCCGGCCAAGGGCCCGGACATCACCATCGCGTACGGCATCAACCACGCCGAGTACGACGCGTCCAAGCACCACATCGTGTCCAACGCCTCGTGCACCACGAACTGCCTGGCGCCCATCGCCAAGGTGCTGGTGGACAACTTCGGCGTCGAGAAGGGCCTGATGACGACGATCCACAGCTACACCAACGATCAGCGCATCCTGGACCTCACCCACGAGGACATGCGCCGCGCCCGCGCCGCCGCGCTCTCCATGATCCCCACCAGCACGGGCGCCGCGAAGGCCATTGGCGAGGTGCTGCCTTCCCTCAAGGGCAAGATGCACGGCCTGTCGGTGCGCGTCCCCACCCCGAACGTGTCGCTGGTGGACCTGACGGTGAACACCACCAAGAAGGTCACGGCGGAGGAGGTCATCGCCGCGTTCAAGAACGCCGCCGCCACGCAGCTCAAGGGCGTGCTGGAGTTCAGCGACGCGCAGACGGTGTCGGTGGACTACAACGGCAACCCGCACTCGGCCATCTTCGACGCCACCAACTGCTACGTGATGGGCGACAACCTGCTCAAGGTCATGGCCTGGTACGACAACGAGTGGGGCTTCTCCAACCGCATGGTCGACACGGCGAAGTTCCTCGTGTCCAAGGGCCTGTAGTCCCAAGGCTCCGCACACCGGCACGTTGGGCTGACCGAGACAGGCACAAGGGACACCAAAGATGATCCGCTACATCGATGACCTGCAGTTGACCGGCAAGCGCGTCTTCATCCGCGTGGACTTCAACGTCCCGCTGGAGGGCCGCCGCATCACCGACGACACCCGCATCCGCGAGGCGCTGCCCACCATCCGGCGCGCGCTGGAGATGGGGGGCAAGGTCATCCTGGCGTCCCACCTCGGTCGGCCCAAGGGGCCGGACCCCAAGCTGTCGCTGGAGCCCGTGGCCGCGAAGCTCGTGGAGCTGCTGGGCGGCAAGCACGAGGTCATCCTCACGGATGACTGCGTGGGCGACGGCGTGAAGAAGCAGGTGAAGGAGCTGAAGGAGGGGCAGGTCGTCCTGCTGGAGAACCTGCGCTTCCACAAGGAGGAGGAGGCGAACGACGAGGCCTTCTCGCGCGAGCTGGCGGCGCTGGCGGACGTCTACGTCAACGACGCGTTCGGCACGGCGCACCGCGCGCACGCGTCCACGGCCGGCATGGTGCCCTTCGTGAAGGAGAAGGCCGCCGGCTTCCTGATGCGCAAGGAAATTGAGTACCTGGGCAAGGTGCTCAAGACGCCGGAGAAGCCCTTCGTGGCCATCCTGGGCGGCTCCAAGGTGAGCGACAAGATCAAGGTCATCGAGAACCTGCTGCCCAAGGTGGACGCGCTGCTCGTGGGCGGCGCGATGGCGTACACCTTCCTGAAGGCGCAGGGCATCGAAGTGGGCAAGAGCCGGGTGGAGGAGGGCGACAAGCTGGCGCTGGCGGCGAAGCTGCTGGACACGGCGAAGCGCCTGAAGACGCCGCTGGTGCTGCCCATCGACCACATCGTGGGCACGGAGCCCACGGAGAAGAGCGTGGCGAAGGAGACGCCGGACCAGGACGTGCCGCCGGACATGATGGGCCTGGACATCGGGCCCAAGACGCGCGCGATGTTCACGCAGCGCATCCGCGACGCGAAGACGGTGGTGTGGAACGGGCCCATGGGCCTCTTCGAGGTCTCCAAGTTCGCGGAGGGCACGCGCTCGGTGGCCGCGGCGATGGCCATCAACACGCAGGCCACGACGGTGATTGGCGGCGGCGACAGCGCGGCGGCGGTGGAGCAGATGGGCTACGCGTCCAAGCTGAGCCACGTGTCCACGGGCGGCGGCGCGTCGCTGGAGTTCCTGGAGGGACGGGAGCTGCCGGGCATCAAGGCGTTGGAGACGAAGTAGACCCCCACGCAGTACCCACCGCGGAGACACCACGATGGCCCACGCTCGTCGGAAGATCGTCGCTGGCAACTGGAAGATGAACAAGACGGTGCCCGAAGCGCTCGCGCTGGTGCGGGAGCTTCGCGGCGCGGTGGCGGGGTTGGGCGACAAGGTGGAGGTCGTCATCGCGCCTCCCTTCGTGGCGCTGCAGCCGCTGCACGTCGCGCTGGAGGGTGCGCCCATCCAGCTGGCGGCGCAGAACTGTCACTGGGAGTCCTCGGGGGCCTTCACCGGGGAGATCAGCGCGCCGATGCTGGTGGAGCTGGGGTGTGCCTACGTCATCGTGGGGCACTCGGAGCGCCGGCAGTTCTTCGGGGAGACGGACGCCACGGTGAACAAGCGGGCGAAGGCCGTGAAGGCCACGGGCATGACGCCCATCGTCTGCGTGGGAGAGACGCTGGCCGAGCGCGAGGCGAACCAGACGCTCGCGGTGGTGGAGCGCCAGGTGCGGGGCGCGCTGGAGGGCTTCTCCGGGGCGGACGTGGCGACGTTCGTCTTGGCGTACGAGCCGGTCTGGGCCATTGGGACGGGCCGGACGGCGACGACGGCGCAGGCGCAGGAGGTCCACGCGGCCATCCGGAGCTTGCTGGGCCGCCTGTATGACGAGGGGACGGCACAGCGGGTGCGGATCCAGTACGGCGGCAGCGTGAAGCCGGACAACGCGGCGGAGCTGCTGGGGCAGCCGGACGTGGACGGGGCGCTCGTGGGGGGAGCGAGCCTCAAGGCGGCGGACTTCGTGGCCATCGTGAAGGCGGCCGGCTAACAGAAGAAGAATCCCCGTTAGAAGTTGTCACCCGTTGACTTCTTTGTGTAGGGTGCGCCCTCTTTCCACGGAGCGTCTGGAAGCGCCATGCTGACCTTCTTCACGATCGTGCACGTCCTGCTCTGCGTGTTCATGATCTTCGTCATCTTGCTGCAGCCGGGGAAGGACGCCGGCATGGGTTCCGCCCTGGGTGGCGGCGCCGCGACGAGCGCCTTCGGTGGGCGCGGCGCGGTGACCTTCCTGAGCAAGCTGACGGGCATCTGCGCCGGCTTGTTCTTCCTGACCTCGCTGGGCCTGTCGTTCGTGGGCCTGCGCGGTTCCGTGGCGGCGGGCGGTTCCGTCGCCACTCCTTCCAAGGCGGCCTCGGCTCCGGCGACCCCGGGGGCGACGACGCCTGCTCCCGCGGCACCGGGGAGCGTGGAGCAGGAGCGTTCCGCGACGCCGCCGGCGGAGGGCCAGCAGGCTCCCGCGCCGACGATGCCTGCTCCTGCGCCCGCGCAGTAGCCGTCAGGCTGTACCGACTTCACGCGTGTGTTGAATTGGTTGTTGCGTGAATCCACGGGGTCCGGTAGATGGACCCCGCGAAATGCCCAGGTGGTGGAACTGGTAGACACACCATCTTGAGGGGGTGGCGCCGAAAGGTGTGCGGGTTCGAATCCCGCCCTGGGCACTCCAACTGAGCCTCCAAGTCTTCGGACTTGGGGGCTTTTTTATTTCTGGGCTGCGGCCTCCTGGTCACGTTGCGCGTATGTCGCATGCCGCTTCACGGGGCCGTCCAGGAGCTTCACCGCGTCCTGCTTCACCTCGGGGCGGAGATGCGCGTACCGCATGGTCAGCTCGATGGTGGCGCGGCCCAGCAGCTCCTGGATGACCTTCAGCGGCACGCCCCTCATGGCAAGGTGGCTCCCGTAGGTGCGGCGTAGGTCGTGCCACCCGATGGTTCCCTGTCCGCGTGTGATGCCCGCCCGCTTCAACGTGGTGATGATCAGGTGATCCATCATCCCCGGAGTGGGGTGCACTCCGTTCTCCTGGCAGAAGACGAAGGGGCCGCGGAGGTGTCGGTGGCCCTTGAGGGCGTGTCCACGACGGATTGTGGAAGGTCCACCGCCCGGGTGCTGCGGCCCTTGGGAGTGCCTTCGACGCCGCGCCAGGGGGGCCGTTTGACGTGGAGCCTGGCGCGGGTGAGGTCGACGTCCTGCCACCGGAGCCCGATGCGTTCCTCCTGCCGCAGGCCCGGCTTGGGCGCTGTCGTCAGTAGGGCCACGTTCTCGGGCGAGGCGGCGGCGAGGAGCCGATCCACCTCTTCGAAGGCGAGGAAGTCGTAGTCGGGCTTCTTCACCTTGAAGTGCTTCACGTCCGGGCTATGGGCCAGGGCGGTGAAGCGGTCCGCGCCGAGGGTGCCCTTCCATCCGCGCGGGTAGACCCTGCGGCGGCCCGCTACGGGCGCCAGGGCTCCGCCCAGCGTGCCGACGACGCCGGCAATCTGGAGGAGGTCGTTCTGATCGCCCTTCTGGTGCGCGGCGGCGTAGACGCGCGGCAGCTCAATAAGGGAGCGCATCCGTTGGAAGTTCGGACTCCCACAATGGTCCTTGAGCGGGACGTATGTTCTGACGAACTACCCGACTTGGCTCGCAAACATGGACTGCGGCATGTGCTCTCCGTCGCCGACGTGCTGGGAATCGTCTCGAATGGGAGGCGACAGCGGGCTGACGTCTCGGCGACTGAACTCGTGGAGGCGGTCAACTTCTACTTGAAACATGATGCATTTATCGACTTCGAGCGCCGTGAGCGTGGCGAGTGATTGGCGCGAAGTGAAGCTGCCCCGGTTTCGTGGCGCTCCCGCACTTCGTGTGGATCCAAGGTTCAGACGGTGAGCAGCACTCGAAGACGCAGCAGGTCGAAGGCGCATCTCCCGCCAGCGTTCACAGGCGTTCTCACACCCCGCAGCTTGTCGCTGCGACAAGTCCTTCAGATACGGGGCGAGGATGCTCGGTCCGGGCGCTCCCGCCGCGCGCTCAGGGAAGGCTTCGGCGGCGGCATATTTGCGCACCGTTCCTCGCGCCAGTCCCAGCGTGCGAATGATTCGCAGTAGGGCGTTCCCCGCCAGGTATTGGCACCGGACAGCTTCGTATACAGAGACACGCTGGGAGCGGCTCTCCTCTCGGGAAAGAACTCCGGCGTGAGTTCGCGAGAACCTGGTGGGACGGCGTGAGCTGGTTACGAGAAGAAGCACCGCGCTGCCGCTTGAGGGCGAAAGCGCAGAACGCTCTGCGGAACCGGGGCGACTTCAGTCATTGACTCTGTGTCTATGGTCCCCAAGTGCTTTCTGGCTGGTCGCCAGAGGACGCTGGTCATTCGCATGTTGCTGGCCGCACGGGAGCGAGGAAGAAATAGCGTCTTTCATTCCATGGGGGAGATGGTCCATTCCGGGTTCCATCCTGCTCTTGGGGGGAGACACTCGATGCGAAGCCGTCAAGGTGTGATGTGGTCGTGGGGGCTGGGCGTGACACTGGCCTTGTCATTGGGCGCTTGCAGTGTGGAGCCCCTCGACGAAGGGGCAGAGCCTGGAAGCGATGAGGCGTTGACGCAGGTGAGCCAGGAACTCGCGCCGCCGTGGGACTTGTATGCGGACGCGGTGGCGCCGGGCACCACGCCGACGGTGCTCCACCCGGAAAGGGCGCTGGGCGCACCGGACGGGCAGAGTGCGACAATACCGGGCCTGCTCACCTCGGCGCTGGTGCTGGACCTGGGGCAGGGCGAGGAGGGCACCGGCGACCTGCGCGTCTATTACCATGGCCTGTCGGTGTTCCTGGTGGCCCAGGTGGACTTCCTGAAAGCGGATGGGACCCACGTCGGCTCCGGCCTGCTGCACATGGGCCTGGGGGCCCATGTCGCGGTGGCGAGGTACCTCGGGAATTACCCCTATCGCTACGTGCGCCTGCGGGGCGCGTTGCTCGGGGTCTATCAGGTGGACGCGGTGGAGACGTCCATCCGGCCCTTCTGTGGTGACGGGGTGATTGGTGGAGCCGAAACCTGTGACGACGGCAATCAACTCTCGGGAGACGGCTGTAACAGTGTCTGCCAGGTGGAGCCGGGCTACACCTGCACGGGACAGCCGACAGTGTGTACAGACATCGACGAGTGCGCCGCCGGTACCGACAACTGCGACGAAAACGCCACCTGCACCAACATCGGGGGCTCCTTCACCTGCGCTTGCAAGGCAGGGTACGCGGGCGACGGCGTGACCTGTACGGACATCGACGAGTGCGCCGCCGGTACCGACAACTGCGACGAAAACGCCACCTGCACCAACATCGGGGGCTCCTTCACCTGCGCTTGCAAGGCGGGGTACGCGGGCGACGGCGTGACCTGTACGGACATCGACGAGTGCGCCGCCGGTACCGACAACTGCGACGAAAACGCCACCTGCACCAACATCGGGGGCTCCTTCACCTGCGCTTGCAAGGCGGGGTACGCGGGCGACGGCGTGACCTGTACGGACATCGACGAGTGCGCCGCCGGTACCGACAACTGCGACGAAAACGCCACCTGCACCAACATCGGGGGCTCCTTCACCTGCGCCTGCAATGCGGGGTACGCGGGCGACGGCGTGACCTGCACCAACATCGACGATTGTGCCGCAAACCCCTGCCTGAACGGTGGCACCTGCATCGACGGCGTGGGGAGCTACACCTGCAAGTGCGCGCCCACCTACGAGGGGACCAATTGCCAGTCCTGCTCCGGCACCCTCGCGGACTGCAACGGGAACTCGTCCGACGGCTGCGAGGTGAACCTCCAGAGCGACGCCGAGAGTTGCGGCGCCTGCGGCATCGTGTGCTCGACGGGCCAGATCTGCTCGAACGCCACCTGCCAGGCTCCCCCTCCCGGTCAGGTCCCCGGCACGCCGGTCAGCTCCCCCGCGAACCACGGCCCGCTGGCCCCGGCGGTCGCCGATGTGAATGGCGACGGCAAGCTCGACATCCTGGTGGCCAACGCCGAATCCGCGTCGACCGAGACTCCCTCTGGCTCGCTCTCCGTTTTCCTGGGGAATGGTGACGCCAGCGTCCAGTCGGAGGTCAACTACGGGAGCGCCTCGCTCTCCAGCAACGCGGTCGTGGCCGTGGACGTGGACGGCGACGGGTGGCTCGACGCCGTCACCGTCAACGGCCAGACAAACCTGCCCCTCATCAACGGAAGCATCAGCGTCTACAAGAACCTGGGCCCGAGCGCGCCGGGGACCTTCGGTGCGCCGACGAGCTTCACCACTGGCACCCCGGGCTCCGTCCACCTCTGCACCGGGGACTTCAATCACGACGGGGTGGCTGACATCGCCACGACGAGCGTGACCCAGAACCAGGTGAGCGTGCTGTTCGGCAGCGGCGCGGGCAGCTTCGGCGCGCCGACGTTCATCGGCATCCCGAACACCGGCGGCGCGCAGTCGACCATCGCCTGCCGTGACCTGAACAGCGATGGCTTCTCCGATATCGTGGTGACGAGCCCCGCCAGCGCACGCCTGTCGGTCCTCATCAACCAGGGCGACGGCTCGTTCGCCGCCCCCGTCTCCTACAGCAACGCCGTCAACGGCCAGACGGCGGGCATCGCCTTCGGCGACGCCAACGGCGACGGCATGCTCGACATCCTCTCGAACGGCGCGGCCGGCCGGTATCTCTTCTTCTTCAAGGGGAACGGCAACGGCACCTTCGCGAGCGGCGTTCAGTCCACCGCCGCGGCCAGTACGGCCACCAACTCGGCGCTGGGCGTCGTGGCCGATGACTTCAACGGCGATGGCAAGCTCGACGCCTACATCCTCGTTACAGCGGCCTCGGGCGGCGTCCGCCCGATGACCGGCAACGGAAACGGAGGCTTCACCTCGGGCACTGTCGTCGAGACCGGCGCCTCGCCTGGCCTCAACGCCATCGCCACCGCGGACATGGACGCGGATGGGTACGCCGACCTCATCCTGACCAACAGGGGCTCCGGCACCGTGACCGTGGTCCCCAACGGACTCTAGGTCGCTGTTCGCGATGGGGCGGTGTGCCCTGATTTCAGCGCGGTCTCGGTAGGAGAATCGGTGCGCCGCGTGTCTCGCGCGCGGCGCACCGAAAGACGCGCAGGCGCCTGACCCGCCCTCACGTCCACGGAGGCCCTATTCCACACGGGGGCGGGACCACGCGGCGTGCCTGGCTCAACGTGCGGTGAGCGTCAAGGTAGCTGTCGCGTGAGAGGCTTCAGCCGGCGTGCCGAGCTTCCAGCAGCGCAGGAGCGAGGTTGGGCGCGGGGGTGAGGACATCCTCAACCTTCTCGGCCACGCAGGCCGCAAGGTGGCCGGGGGCATGGCTCGCGCTCGGCACCGACGTCGAGGAGGTGTGTCAGCAGGCCGATGCGCCCTTGCCGCACAGCTCCGCGAACGCGTCGGCGTCGAGCATCGCCTGGCACCTCTCGCCAACCGCCAGGGCCCGAAGGCCCGTTACCGAGGCACGCGCCGCAACCTCTTTGACCTCAGGCGACTCGCGGTCGTCCAAAACCTCGAGGTCGCCGCGCGCTATCAGCTCGCGGCGTGACCTGACCTGTTCGGTTCTCTAGGACTCCGCTGCGAGTCGGGCCAGCACCGCATCCAGCAACCCTGCCGCGTTGTCGGTGTGCAGGTTGTGCCCTCCGGGGATGCTGACGCTGTGCGAACGTGGCACGTGGAGGTCAGGGGCGATGAGTACCGGTGTCCCGGCGAACTGGCTGGTCGTCCCGTAGATCCGCGTCGACGGCACGGAGAGGGCTCCGAGCAGCGTGAGGTAGTGCTCGCGTGAGAAGCCGAGGTCGACGCCCAGTGGGTTTCGCAGCCGGGCATCCCACGACCAGCGCAGGCCGCCCTCGCATGGCTCGGTGAGCCGCTGCGCGAGCTTGAGCGACCGGTTCGTGCTCAGGCCTCCGTGGCTCAGGGTGAGCATCCTCGCCGCGGTCGTCAGGTCGGGGTAGGGCGCATGCGCTGGGGGCTCCGTCAGGTAGCGCAGGTCGTTCTTCAGCAGCTCAAGCGCGCCTTGCTGCTCCCGCAGGTGCGGGATGACGGGCTCCACCAGGATCAGCCGCTCCACCTGCTCGGGATACGCCGACGCGAACAGCGTGGCCACGGCCCCACCCATCGAATGCCCGACGAGGCTGAATGGGCGCTTCGCTGCTCCCGCCACGTGGCCCGCGACCCGGGTGAGGTCCAGCAGGAAGTCCACGACGGTCAGCGCGATGTTCGCGGGAGCATGCCCGGACCGACCGTGACCGCGGAGGTCCAACGCCACCACGCGGTAGCCGCGCTCGGCCAACCCGACCGCCAGCTCATCCCAGCTCGCGGCCTGATCGAGGATGCCGTGCACGCAGAGCACGAGCGGAGCGTCCGCGGGCCCCCATTCGCAGACACTCAGCCTCGTGTGGTCGCTCGACGCGATGAACGACTCGCGGAGCGTCGCGAGCGGGACCGCCGCGTCCTGTGATTCTTCCTCGACAGGCGCGCTCGTGACAGTCGGGGGATTGGCTCCCGCCCCCAGCTTCAGGACGTCCACCAGCAGATGGTGCCCCAGTTGCATCAGCGTCGGGTGATCGAACAGCAGCGCCGGGCTGAGCGTGCAGCCGAGACTCGATTCAACGCGGTTCTTCAGCTCGACCGCCATCAGCGAATCGAAGCCCAACTCCAGCAGCGGCTGTGTGACCTCGACCGCATCCGATGCCGCGAGCCCCACGACGCTCGCCACCTGTCGACGCAGGAACTCGATGAGGGTGGCCTCACGCTGGTCCTCTGGCTGCCCCGTCAACCGTGCAAGCAGCGCACCGGCCTGCGGTGGTTCAGACCTCGCCGCCCCCTGACCCAGCACGGAGTAGAGCCGGCTGTGCCCTGGACTCGAGACCGTCTTCAGGAACTTCGTCCAATCCATGTCGGCCACCGCCACCGTCGCGGGTGCGCCGTGCAACAGGTGCTCGAACACCTCCACGTTGTCGCTGGCCGACATGCGCCCCAGGCCCAGGGATTCAAAGCGCGCACGGTTGGCGGCTCGCGCCGTCTCCGCCATGCCTCCCGCTGCCCAGGGCCCCCACTGGATGCTCGTCGCCGGAAGGCCCTGACTCCTGCGCGACGCGGCGAGCCCGTCCATGAACGCGTTGGCCGTGGCGTAGTTGCCCTGGCCCGGGGCGCCCATCACCGCCGCGATCGACGAGAAGAGGACGAAGAAGTCCAGCTCCAACGAGCGGGTCGCCCTGTGCAGGTTCCACGCACCGTCGACCTTGGGCGCCAGCACTCGCGCGAAGCGCTGCCAGGTCTGTTTGACGAGCACCCCGTCATCGAGCACGCCCGCCGCGTGCACGATGCCTCCGAGCGGCCGGAGCTCCCGTGCGATGCGCTGCACGACCGCTTCAACCTGTCCGGCGTCGGCGACGTCCACACGCTCAATGAGGACCTCTGCCCCCGCCGCGCGCAGCGACTCGACGGCCTCTCGCGCTCCGTCGCCAGGCTCGGAACGACCCGAGAGCACCAGCTGCCGTGCGCCGCTCGCGACCAGACTCCGCGCGATGTGCAGCCCGAGCGCCCCGAGTCCTCCCGTGATCCAATAGGTCCTGTCGGCACGCACCGGGCCCGTCGTCTGGTCACCCGCGGGCAGCGTCAGCACCACCTTGCCGATGTTCTTGGCCTGCGCGAGGTGACGGAATCCCGCTTCGGCCTGACGGAGGGGGAACGTCTTGACGGGGAGTGGCGCGAGGCGGCCATCCTCGAGTCCCCGGACCGCGTCGGCGAGCAGGTCCACCTGGAGCTCGGCGTTGCCGTCGACCTCTCCCAGGTCGAAGGAGAAGTACTCCACGTCGGGCCGGTGCGCCGCCATCTCGGCCGCGCTCCAGATGCCAATCTTGCCGATCTCGATGAACCGGCCACCCTGGGCCAGCACATCGGCGCTCCGGGAGATGTACTCACCGGTCAGGCTGTTCAGGACGACGTCCACCCCGCGTCCCCCGGTGAGCCGAAGGACCTCATCCGCGAAGTCCAGGGTTCGCGAGTTCATCACGTGGGTGACGCCGTGCTTCTTGACGTGCTCCCACTTCGACGGACTCGCGGTCCCGAACACCGTCGCGCCGCGCGCCCGCGCGATCTGGACCGCCGCCTGCCCGACTCCCCCCGCGCAGGCGTGGATCAGCACGCTCTCGCCAGGACGCAGCCGAGCGAGCTTCTCCAGGCTGTAGATGGCGGTCATGAACGCGGCGGGAATCGAGGCTGCCTGCGCGAACGACAGGTTTCCCGGCATCCGGTGCACGAGCCGGCGGTCAATCGTGACGTGGCTCGCGAGGGCCGACGGCGCCATCGTGAAGACACGGTCTCCGACGGAGAACCCCGTGACGCCAGCGCCCACGCGCACGACGCGGCCCGCGCACTCGAACCCGAGCGGCTGATCAACGGCTCTCAGGATGCCAGCCTTGCGGCTGAAGTCCTCGAGCATCCCCAGGCAGTACAGCACGTCCTTGAAATTGATCGCCGAAGCACGCACCTCGAGTTCGAGCTCGCCGGCCGCTGGCTCTCGGCGCTCCGTCGCGACCAGCGTCAACCGGTCCAGCGCGCCATAGGCAGAGGCGCGCAACCGGTAGCTCTCACCCGGGATCGCGAGCTGCCCTCGGGCCTGCGCAGCGGCATGCGTCCATCGCGCCACATGTCGCTTGCCGGCGCGGACCGCGATCTGGTGTTCGGCGTCCGACTGGAGGAGTTCAGCTGCCACGGGAGCCAGATCGCCGCCGTCGACATCCACGCAGGTGCAACCGAGCGACGGATGCTCCAGCGAGATCGTGCGCCCGAGTCCCCACAGCGCCGCTTGCGTCGCGCTCACCCGCTCGCCCTCGGTGACAGGCTGCGCGCCACGCGTGACGAGATACAGGCGAGGGAGGCGCTGGCCTGGAACGTCCATCAACGCCTGGACGAGCGCCAGCACGCTCCCGCATGAGCGCGCGAGCGCCCGTTCGTGCTCGGACCCGCTTCCCTCCGCCACCTCGCTGGGCGTGCCTTCCAGGGCGTCGTCCAGCGCCCAGAGATGCACGATGCCCGCGAGGGGCAGGGGGCTCGCCGCGGCATGGTCCGCCAGCACTCGCGACCAGGCTGCCTTGTCGAGCGGAGCAATATCGCCTTCGCTCACCAGCGTGCAGGGTTCGCCACTCGCTTCGAGCCGTGCCCGCAACCGGGCTCCGGCCCCGCCTCGGTCCCCGAGGAGAAGCCAGCGCCTCCGGGGCGCGGCCGTACGGTCCGAGGGCTCGGACTCCGGAAGGCCCTGATGCGCCCACGTCAGCGAATAGAGCTTTTCCTTCCACGTGGCCGTCGCGTACGTGAGTGCGCGACGGTCGACCCGCATCGCCTGCAACCCTTCCACCGCGCACACCGCGTTCCCCGCGTCATCCAGCAGGTGGATGTCGGCGATGACGCGTGGATCCCCCGGCGAGGGCGCGCGCCGGAGGATGGCATGGGCCCACACGGTCTCGGGCACCGCGCGCAAGAGGTGCAGCGCGTCGATACCGACGGGGAGGCAGACCACGTCGGCCGGCTCCGCGACCATCGCACCGACTGCCTGGAAACAGCCGTCCAGGACCGCGGGGTGGAGCGCATGGGCCGCCGCATCGTCGCGGGACACACCCGGAGGCTGGATCCTCGCGAGGACTTCTGGCGGCTGCGTGCCGTCTCCCGCGAGTCGACGGAGGTCCACGACCGCTCGGAACTCACCGCTGTAGCCCAAGCCGAGCGCGGCATAGCGCGCGTAGAACGCCTCCGTGTCGAGCCGCTCGCCCGCGCCATCGAACCGCTGATGCACCCCGGCCGCATCGACCGTGGCAGGTGCCGGTCCGCGGGCCAGTGCCACCTCGACTTCACCGGTCACGTGGGTTCGCCACGTTGCCGCGTCCTCGGAAGCGGCGCTCAGGATCTTGAAGCGATACCGGTGTTCTCCCATGTCAGCCAGGTGCGTCTGCACCACGGTCTCGGCATCGGGTGGCAGCACCAGGGCCGTCTGCACCGCCACGTTGCGCAGGGAGAGGCCCGCCCGCGAATCCTCCTTCCAGAGGCCAGCCAGGGCCATCTCCACGTAGCCCGCGGCCGGGACGACGACCTTCTCGTAGACGCGGTGATGCCGGAGGTACGCGGGGCTGCTCGCGGACAGCGCGCTCTCGAACAGGAGATCCCCAGAAGGCAGCGCGGCGCTCCGCAGCTTCCGCCCCAAGAGTGGGTGACTCTCGCCGGACCGGGCCACCGCCGCCGTGCCGTCGGCGCGGTGGATCCAGTAGCGCTGACGCTGGAACGGATAGGTCGGCAGTGCCAGCCTGGGGGGCGGCGTTCGAGCGCACCGCCCTGCCTTGCGGAGGTCCACGGGCAGTCCGTGCGAGAACAGCTTCGCGGCGGCCTCCAGCATCTGCTGCCACGCTGCCGTCTTCGCCCTCAGGCTCGCTGCCATGACGAAGCGGCCCGGTTCGACACAGGCGGTCGCCAGTCCTACCAGCGTCGCGCTCGGTCCCACCTCGAGCAGCGCGGCCACCCGGTTCGCCTCCAGGGCCCGCACCCCGGCCATGAAGTCGACGGGCGCGAGCACGTGCTCCACCCAGTACCCCGGGGTGCCCAGCTCCGCGCCCGCGACCATGCCCGTCACGTTCGAGATGATGTCGAGCGTCGGACGACGGAACGTCACCGTCTCCGCGACCGCGCGCAGCTCCTCGAGCATCGGCCGCATCAGCGCCGAGTGGAAGGCATGCGAGACATCGAGCAGCCCACGGTTGCGGATGCCCTGGTGTCCCAGTTGCTCGCATGCCGCGAGGACCGCGTCCCTCGCTCCGGAGATCACCGTCTGGTCCGGCGCGTTGAGGGCCGCGATGGAGAGCTGTTCGCTCCGGGCCGCGACGACCGGCGCCACCGTGTCCCGCCCGGCGAGGATGACCGCCATCGCCCCGCCCTCGGGCAGCGCCTGCATCAGCCGGCCCCGCGCGGCGATGAGCTTCAGGCCGTCCTCCAGGTCGAACAGGCCCGCCACGCACGCCGCGGCGAACTCACCCACGCTATGGCCCATGACGAACGACGGACGCACGCCCCACGACTGCCAGAGGCGCGCGAGCGCCACTTCGAGCGCGAACAGCGCCGGCTGCGTGTACTTCGTCTGGTTCAGCAACCCCGTGTGCTCACCCCACAGGACCTCGCGGAGCGGAAGGTCGAGGTGCGCCGCGAGGACTTCCTCACAACGCATGAGGGTTTCGCGAAAGGCCGGGTGCAGGTCGTACAGCTCCTTGCCCATGCCCGCGAACTGCGAGCCCTGGCCGGTGAAGAGGAACGCAAGCCGTCCCTCCATCGCCGTGGCCACGCCCTGCTGCACGTCCTTCCCTGACACCTTCCGCGTCCGCGCGAACGCCGCGAGCTTGTCGCGCAGCGCTGACGGCGCGTCCGCCACCACCGCGAGGCGGTGCGAGAACCGTGCACGACCCGTGTTCGCCGTCCACGTCACCGCGTCGAGAGATGCCTCGGGGTGCTGCTCCAACCAATGCGCATGGCGCCCGGCCATCTCGGCGAGTGCGTCTGGCGTCCGCGCTGACAGGCACAGCAGGTGCGCCGGTGGTGTCTCCACCGCGACGGGGGCGGGGGGCGGCGGTTCTTCGAGGACGACGTGCGCGTTGGTGCCACTGAAGCCGAAGGCGCTGACCCCGGCGATGCGCGGTCGCTTGCCTCGGGGCCATGGGAGCGGCTGGCGCGGGACGGACAGCGGGAGGTCCTTCCACGGAATGCGGCTGCTCAGCTCCCCCAACGTCGGGTAGCCGGGGAGGGTCTCCTGCTGGAGCGAGAGGATCACCTTGAAGAGCCCCGCCATCCCGGCGGCGATCTCCAGGTGCCCGACGAGGGTCTTCGCCGAACCCAGGAGGAGCGGCCGGTCCTGGGGCCTGTCCGGACCGAAGACCTGTGCCAGCGCGCCCACTTCGATGGGGTCTCCCAGCGCGGTGCCGGTCCCATGGGTCTCGACGTAGTCGACGTCCCCCGGCTTCACGCCGGCCCGCGCGAGCGCTCGGCGTACAAGCGCCTCCTGCATCGGGCCGTTGGGGACCGTGAGCCCAGAGCTCGCGCCATCCTGGTTGAGGGCGGAGCCGCGGATCACCGCGAGGACGCGGTCCCCATCCGCCCGGGCAGCCGACAACGTCTTGAGCACGAGGGCCGCGACTCCCTCGGAGCGCACATAGCCGTTGGCCAGCTCGTCGAAGGTCTTGCAGCGGCCGTCAGGCGCCATCATCCGCGCCTTGGAGAAGGCCGCGGTGATCTCCGGCGCGAGGATGACGTTCACGCTGGCCGCGAGCGCGACCTGGCACTCCCCCTTGCGCAGGCTCTCGGCCGCGTAGTGCACCGCGACCAGCGCGGACGAGCACGCCGTTTCGAAGGACACGCACGGCCCGTTGAAGCCGAAGGTGTACGCGAGCCTCCCTGCGGCGACGCTCGTGGCATTGCCCGTCCCCAGGTAGGCCGTCACGTTCTCGACGCGCTGGAGCGCCATCCGGCAGTAGTCCGACGTGCACACGCCGACGAACACGCCGCCCGGCGTGCCGTACAGCGCATCCGGCGACAGCCCTGCGTTCTCGAGCGCCTCCCAGGACAGCTCCAGCAGCAGGCGCTGCTGCGGGTCCATCAGCGCCGCTTCGCGCGGTGAGATGCCGAAGAACGGGGCATCGAACCGGTCGATGTGCTCCAGGAAGCCGCCGTAGCGCGTCGACATCTTGCCCGGCGCATCCGGGTCCGGGTCGTACAGCGCGTCGATGTTCCAACGCTCCCGAGGCACCTCCGTGATGCTCGGCTCGCCACGGTGGAGCAGGGTCCAGTAGGCATCCGGGCCCTCCGCGCCTGGAAACCGGCAGCTCATCCCCACGATGGCGATCGGCTCGTCCTGGGTCTTGCGCAGGACCGCGACCTCGTTCTCCAACCGCTCGATGATGCGGAGGACCTTCTCTGAATCCCGGACGGTCTGCGACATGACGTGATGACTCCTGCGTGTCTGGGAGGGGTGGGTCAGTTGACGCGCTTCTCTCGGCCTGCCCAGTACGGCTCGCGCAGGACGCGCTTCAACACCTTGCCGCTCGGGTTCCTCGGCAGTGCGTCGACGAACTCCACCGTCCGCAGCATCTTGAAGCTCGCGAGGTGCTTGCGCGCGAACGCCATGATGTCGGCCTTGCTCACCGTCGATCCGGGGCGACGCACCACGATCGCGATGGGCAGCTCACCCCAGCGTTCGTCGGGGATTCCAATCACCGCCACGTCCGCGAGCTCCTCGTGCTGGACGAGGACGCGCTCGAGCTCCGCCGGATAGATGTTCTCTCCCGCGGAGATGATCAGGTCCTTGATCCGGTCGGTGACGTAGACGAAGCCATCCTCGTCCACGTACCCGGCGTCGCCGGTGTGAAGCCATCCGTCCACGAGCGTCCTGCGGGTCTCCTCGGGGAGCTTCCAGTACTCCAGCATGTGTCCCGCGGTCTTGAACGCGATCTCCCCGACCTGTCCGGGCGGGAGGGCGCCGCCGTCCGGCCCGAGGATCTTCACCGACACGCCCCGCAGCGGCCTGCCCGCCGACTTGAGCCGCGGGTTGGTCGGATCCAGGTGCTCCGCCGAGGGCAGGAACACCGCCATGTTGGTGGTCTCGGACAGGCCGTAGTTCTGCGTGAAGCGGCACTTGAAGAGCCCCTGTGCTCGCTCCAGGAGCGGCCTGGGCATGGGCGAGCCGCCGTAGACGAGCTGGTCGACCGACGACAGGTTCGCGGTCCGGCTGCCGGGCTCCGACAGCATGAAGCGGATCATCGCCGGGACGAAGGCGACCTTGGTGATGGCGTGCTTCTCGATGAGCTCGAGCGCGGAGGCGCCCGTGAACACCTTCATGATCACGTTCGTCGCGCCGTTGACCAGCCCATGGACCCCGAACCACAGCCCCCCGACATGGAACGTGGGCAGCGCGAGCAGGGTGATGTCGCCGTCCTTCCAGTGGATCAGCTCGTCACCCGAGCGCACGACCTCGCGGATGACATCGAGGAAGCAGCCATGGGACAGCACCACGCCCTTGGGTCTTCCACTGGTGCCGCTGGTGTAGACCTGCACGACCGCCTGGTCCTTGTCGACGGGGATCGCCTCGCGCCATCCTGGCCGCGCATCGCGCCACGCCGCGTAGACCGGGTAACGCTCGGAGGCGTCATCGAGCACGATGACGCGCCTCAGCCGGGGGCACGATGGCAGGAAGGCCTCGACCATCGCTGCCAGCTCCGGCGTGATGAACAACAGCTCCGACTCGGAGTCCTGGACGATGTAGGCGAGCTCGCTCGCCTCCAGCCGCCAGTTGATGCTGAGCATCACCATCCCAGCCTTCGCGCAGCCGAAGAGCAGTTCGTATGCGCTCTCGCTGTCCGTCCCCAGCACCGCGACGCGCGCCTGACGCGGGAGCCCCTCCGCGATGAGCGCGTTCGCGACGCGGTTGCTGCGCTCCTCCAGGGCGGCGTAGGAGACGCGGCGCCCCTCCGCGATGAGAGCGGTGTGTTCAGGGATCGCACGCGCATGGAGGCCCGGGATGTCGGCCAGCGTCGCGACGGCGTCGTAATGCTCCAGCATGATGGCTCGCTCTCTTGGGGACGTGGGCGCTCCGCTGACGCGACAGGCCTGACTGGGACCTGTCACGTCAGCGTGCGCCGCGGGGGGCCGGGCGACTCAGACCTCGTACTTCTCCAACTTCTTTCGAAGCTGCTCCTCGATGGACTCCTGCTGCTCGGACGCTGCTGCGTCCTGGCTCGCTCCGGAATCTTCCTCGCCGCCGGAGGGGGACCTCGCTGCCTCCCCGAACGCGACGCTCACGACGTACGCGGCCAGGCTCTCCGGGCTGGGGTAGTCGAACAGGAGCGTCGTGCGGAGCGCACAGCCCAGCTCCTCTTCGAGCAGTTCCTTGAACTCCAGCGCCCGCTTCGAGTCGACGCCCAGGTTCTCGAAGCGCGACCGTGGATGGAGTTCACGCTCGTCGACGCCCAGTTCGTCGCCGAGGGTCCGCAGGATGGACTCCACGAGCAGGGTCGTTCGCGCGGACGGGGGCGCGGCGGTGAGACGGTCGCGCAGTCCCAGGAGCGAGTTCATGCGGCCCCCCGGGCGGGCATGTTCGACCTGCGCGCCGCGTCGGCACGCTTCGCGTAGTTCTCCACGATCTTCGAGTACAGGTTGAGCAGGCCGTACACGGCATCCTCGGCGAACAGGCCGGTGTCGTAGTCGAGCTCGATCGTGATGTCCGTCGGCAGCACGAAGACGTTGCAGCAGAGGTCGAACTCGATCCGGTCATTCACCGCCGCCACCAGCGCGGGTTGATGGCTGCCAAAGCGTGGCAGTTGGCTGACCGGCTCCACGTTGAACGTCACCTCGACTGGCGCCCCTTGGGCCTCCGAGGTCACCGCGCGGTACTGCTCGCACATCTCCTGGTAGGGGAACATCGCGTGCTTGAACAGCTCCGCCATGTCGTGGCGTGCGCGCGCCAGGATGGTGTCGAACGTCGCGTCCTGGCCATGGACCGGGAGCAGCGGCAACAGGTTGACGCAGGTCCCGACCACCTGCTTGAGGTCTCGCGTCGTGCGGTTGGCGAAGGGAATCCCGAGGATGGGCAGGCGGGTCCGGTAGGCCCGGTTGAGGAACACCTGGAAGCCCGCCAGCAGCGCGGTGAACGGCGTCACGCCGTCCGCCCGGGCCTGCTCCTTGAACAGGGCGGTGACCTCCTCCCCGATGCTCAAGCGCGCACGCCCCCCCGGCCGGCCACCGACGGCGCCGCGGTGCCGGAGCGCACCAAAGGCATGGCCGCGCTGGTAGCCCGCGATGGCGTCGATGGCGCCCTGCCAGTAGCGCTTGTCGCTCGCGTACTGTTCGCCCTGGCGATAGTTCGCTTCGTGTTCGCTCCACCGCGTGTAGGGCACGTGGGCCGTGCTCGTGCCTGGGCTCTCGCTGTAGAGCGCCGCGATTCGCTCGAACACCGAGACCAGCGCCCAGCCGTCGCACACCAGGTGGTGCACGCAGAGTCCGACGAGCGTGGCGCCATCCGCGAACCGGGTGATGTTGACGCGAACGTTCGCCCCCGCGTCGGGCGCGAGCGGTGCCTTCTGCTGGTCCGCCATCAGACGATCGATGAGTCCGGGGTCGCTCGAGCGCTCAGCCAGTTCAGCGCGCTCGATGTGGACCCGCCGCTCCGAAGTGGGGAGCAGCTTCTGCGTCTTCCGTTCGAGGTCGAAGCGGGACCACAGCGCCTCTTGCCCGCTCAGGACCGAGACAATCGCCGCCGACAGCCGGTCGATGTCCACCGCCTCGTCGAAGCGCAGGCCGTAGCAGAGGTTGCAGGCCACCGACCCGTCGGGCCCGCTTCGCACAAGCTCATGGAAGCGCCGTTGTGCGTCGGCGAGGGGCCGCTCGGCCTTGCTCGCGTCACGCAGCGGGAGGAGGCGGTGCGCGACGAGCTCGCGGGCGATCTTCCGCACGGACTGGACGAAGCGGCTCAGCTCCGCGTCGGTGTGCGCGGTCGACAGGAAGCAGTTGCGGCCTTCCCAGATGAAATAGCCCGCTTCCAGGAGGCGGTAATAGAAGACGTCGAGGTTCCCCTTGGTGGAGAAGCGGAAGAGCGACGAGAAGTGCTCGACCGTGACGTCCGCTCCCTCCTCCTCGAACGCGGCGTTGAGCTGGGCACTGAGCCGCTCCGTTCGCTCGTTCATCGAACGGTAGAGCTGGTCGTCCAGTCCCTGGATGTGTTCGAGCACCGCGAGCGAGGCCGCCATGGCCAGCGGGTGCTTGGTGAACGTCCCGGCGAAGAAGATGGTGGGCGTGCCGGGGAAGCTCGCGTCGCCGTACCGCCAGAATCCGCCGTCCAGCACGTCCATGTACGCGGCGCTGCCCGCGACGACTCCAATGGGCATCCCTCCACCCAGGACCTTGCCGTAGGTGCACATGTCCGCGCGGACGCCGAACAGCTGCTGCGCGCCGCCCCGGGCACAGCGGAAGCCGGCGATCACCTCGTCGAAGATGAGCGCGATGTCGCGCTCCTGGGTCAGCCGCCGCAGCTGCCGCAGGAACGCCGCGGGCTGCATGCTGGGCGCGCGGCTCTGCACCGGCTCCGCCAGCACCGCGGCGATCTCCTTCGCGTGGCGTTCGATGTAGTCGAGCGCGCTCTGCTCGCAGTAGTCGAGCACCACGGTGTCCTTGACCAGCGAGCCCGGCGTCCCCAGGCTGGCCGGCCGGCTCTCGTCGCTGGACGCGCTGCCTCGCGCGAGGAACGCGTCGAAGGTGCCGTGGTAGGAGTTCCGGAAGATGACCACCTTGTCCCGTCCGGTCTTCGCCCGGGCGAGCCGGACCGCGGTCATCGTCGCTTCCGTGCCGGTGTTGCAGAACGTCACGCGGGCGTGGCCGGTCAGCTCGCAGATCAGCTCGGCGACCCGGCCGGCCAGCGGCGACTGCGGCCCGATGGGCATGCCGCGTTCGAGCTGCGCCTTGACCGCGTTCGTCACGAAGTCGGGCGAGTGGCCGAAGAAGTGCGCTCCGAAGCCCATCGTGAAGTCGAGGTACGAATTGCCGTCCACGTCGGTGACGTGCGCGCCCTGCGCCTTCTCCGCGGAGATCGGAAAGACCATCTCCTTCAGGAGGGGACGAAAGCCAGCGGAGACGCGGTTGTCGGCGAGGACCTGGCGGTAGCGCTGGGCGAGCCGCTTCGACTCCGGTGCCTTGGTCGTCACGCTCGCCGTCAGCTGCTGGATGTGCGCGACCTTCTCCGCGTCGTCCTCACGCTCGTCCTTGCCCAACTTCACCGAGAACGCGCTGAAGCGATCCGCTTCGGGCTTGCCCGGGCTGGCCGCGGGCGCGGCGCGCACAGGGGCTGGCGCGGCGGACTCCGCCGGGTTCGCGCGCTGGAGCGTCGCGGGCGCGCTCCGCTCCGGCGTGCGCTCGTTCGCCGCCGTGCCTGCCGGACGCTTGCCGAACAGGCTCAGCTGCCGCGCCATCAGGTCCAGCTGCTGCCTGACGATGTCCTCGAGGCCCTGGCGGCCGCCGTCACCTCGCGGCGTCAGGTTCGCCACGCTGAGCTCGGGGAGGGCCGCCACCTCTGGCTCCGTGGCGGCCTGGGGCTCCACGGATGCGCCTTGCTCGTGGATGTGGCGCGCGACCTTGGCGATCGTGTTGACCCGTTCGTAGATCTCCAGGACGGTGAGAGACACGTGGAAGCGCGCGTTGATCTCCTGGAGTACCTCCAGGAGGATCAGCGAGTCGGCCCCCATGTCGGCGAATGGCAGATGGGGGTCGATGTTCTCTGGCGCCTGCTTGAGGCAGTACGCGACCTCACGGAGGACCGAATCCGTGATCCGGGACACCGCGTCGTTGCTTGACGTCTCGATGCTCATGTCAGTTCCCACCTGGGCTCCACGAAGGGAGGGCTATTGGTCGTCCAGCAGCGCGAGCTGCTGACGCATGACGTGGATCTGTCGTTCGATGAGGGCGTGCACGGCGGCACCGGGCTCCTCGTGCTCCACCGCGTCGGGAATCACGGTCCGCTCGCGCGGAGGGCGCTCGGCGAGGGCCACGCTCGTGGGGGGGCCACGCGGGACACGTATCTCCGGCGTGCCTTCCGTGCCCGGCACCGGCGCGTCGGCCTCGGTGCTGCTCGCGGTCCAGTACCGCTTGCGCGCGAGGCGGCGAGCTGGGAGCGAAACCCTGCCGGGAGGCGCGGCGTGGCCCAAGGGCGCGAAGTCCAGGTCGAACCCCAGCTCATACATCGCCCCGACCGCGCGGAGCAGTGACTCCTGGCCATCCCGGTCACGCACGGCGCTGCTCATTGCGCGCACTCGCGCACCGTGGTCCGCGGCGACGAGCTGCGACAGCACCCGGTCGGGACCGAGCTCGAGGAACACCTGCGCGCCCAGCCCGGTCAGCGTCTCGATGCCCTTGGAGAACTGCACGGGCAGGGCGATGTGCCGTCCCCAGTACTCCCCGCCGAGTGCGCTCGATGGCACCACCGCACCGTCGACGTTGCCGACCACCGGGAATGCTCCGGCGCTGATGGCGAAGCTCCGGGAGTGTTCCGTGAGCCGGGCCGCGGCGTCGTCGAAGGTGGGGGAATGGAAGGCGTGCCGCGTCCTCAGCATGCGGTAGCGAACCTGCTCCCGTTCCAGTCGCTGGCAGAGGCGTTCGACCGCCCGGCGCTCACCGCTGAGAACGACGCGCTGCCTGCCGTTGACGGCGGCCACGTGGAGCGGATCCCCCTGTTCGTGGAGAAGCGCTGTCAGCGCCGCCAGGTCCATGGACACCGCGACCATCGCTCCGTCGTGTGAAACCGACTGCATCAGTCGCCCGCGTTCGTGGACCAGCGCCACGCCATCGCCGAGGGTCAAGGACCCTGAGACGGTGTGCGCCACGAGCTCGCCGACGCTGTGCCCGATGGCGAACGCCGGGGTGACTCCCAGCGCGGTCCACAGGCTCGCGAGTGCGTACTCGAAGGCGAAGAGCGACAGCTGCGCGGCGTGCGTATCGCCGGTCAGACGCTCGTCACCGCCTTCGGCAGGCCCGTACACGAGCCGCGCCACCGATAGCCCCGCGTGCTGGAGGATCAGCGCGTCGCAGCGGTCGAACGCGGCCCGGAACGGCCCAGAGGCTTCATAGAGCTCACGGCCCATGCCGACGAACTGAGAGCCCTGGCCGGTGAACATGAAGGCCACCTTGGGCTTTTCACCCGGGGCGACCAGGAGCGGCGTGGTGCTGGCGCGCTCCTCGCGAAGGGCCTTGATCGCCTCGGCGCGCGTCCGCGCGACGCAGACCCGGCGATGCGTCAGATGCTCTCGCGCGAACATCAGTGTGTCCGCGAGGGGCTCCAGCGCGCCCTCCGACGTGCCCAGGTGGGCCGCGAGCGCGTCCGCGTCCTCAGCCAGACCGGCGGCGAAGTGACTCGACAGCGGGAACAACACCGGGCGCCCGGTCTCCCCGGCCACGCGCTCCGGGGACAGGTGGCGCTCCAGCACCACGTGGGCGTTGGAGCCCCCGAAGCCGAACGAGCTGATGCCGACGTGGCGCAGGTGTCCCGGCAGCGGCTGGGCTTGTTCGGCGATCCGCAGCGCGCAGTCCTCCGCCAGGAAGAAGGGCGCATGGGGGCGCTGGACCGGGTGCGGCGGAATCACCCCGTGCTCCAAGATCAGCATCCCCTTCAACAGCCCACAGAGGCCCGCGGCCGCCTCGGCGTGGCCGATGCTCGCCTTCGCCGAGCCAACGAAGCACGGCGCCCCGGGTGTCCCGCCGAAGACCTCCTGGAGTGCGTTGAGCTCGATGGCGTCGCCCAGCGGCGTCCCGGTCCCGTGGGCCTCCACGTAGGCGATGTCCGCCGGCGACAGGCGCGCGCGCTCCAGGGCGGCGCGGATCACCCGGATCTGGCTGGCGCCGTTGGGGGCGGCGATCCCGTTGCTGCGGCCGTCCTGGTTGATCGCCGTCGATGCGATGAAGCACCGCACGGGGGGCCGCGCCGGCGCATCGCCGTCCACCCGGCGCAGGATGACGACCGCGACGCCTTCGGCGCGCCCGTAGCCGTCGGCATCGGCGCTGAACGTCTTGCAGCGCCCGCTGGGGGAGAGCATCTTCGCCTGCGAGAACGCCAGCGGCAGGTCGGGCGAGAGGATGACGTTGACCCCGCCGACGATCGCCATGTCGATCTCCCCTCCGCGCAGCGACTGCATCGCGAAGTGAAGCGCGGTGAGCGACGATGAGCACGCCGTGTCGATGGCCAGGCTGGGGCCCTTGAGGTTGAGGAAGTAGGAGATGCGCCCGGCCAGGAGGTTGTGCGAGTTGCCGATGCCGAAGTACCCGTCCACGTGCTGCTTCTGGCCGGAGTCGAGGCTCATGTAGTCGGAGCTGCCCACCCCGATGAACACGCCGACGTTCGAGCGCCGCAGCTCCGCGCGGGTGATGCCTCCGTCCTCCAGCGCGTCGTGCGTCACCTCCAGCAGCAGGCGCTGCTGGGGGTCGAGCTTGCTGGCCTCGCGGGGCGACACGCTGAAGTACTCGGCGTCGAAGCCCGCGACGTCCGCGAGATAGCCCGCGCGGAGGGTCGTGATCTTCCGGCCCAGGACCGGGTCATGCGCCGCCTTCCACAGGTCGCCTCGCGAGGCGTCCGGCTCCGCCGCGGCCACGCGCCCGTCCACGAGGAGCCGCCAGTAGTCCTCCAGGCTCGCGGCGCCAGGGAACCGCCCCGCGGCCCCGACGACGGCGACCTTGCTCTGTTCGGCTGATTCCATGCGCTGCCCCATGTGCCGCCCCCAGGTCCCAGGTGCGGGCCCTCGCCGGAGTCCGGCGTGGGCCCACCCGCGCGTCAGGCCGCGCGCTTCACGTCGCGGTCCTTCGCCGCCAGCATGTCGACGAAGCGCGCCCACTCCTCCACCACGTCGTTGAGGAAGGCCTCGATCTCCGCGTAGCGGTCCGGGGTCAGGGCCTGGCGGACGATGAACCAGCTGTCCTCGGAGTGGTCGTGGTCGACGACGGTCCCGTCATCCGCCTCGACGTGGATGCTGTGGTAGCCATCCGAGATGTCCGTCGGGCAGACGGCGAGGGTGTTGTCCGCCCACGGGCCGTAATAGGGGATGAACGCGGTCTCGATGCCGGCGAGCACCACCGCGAGGCGGAGATGATCGCCGAAGCTGTCCAGGAGCGACTTGCGCACCGCCACCGCTTCGGGTGACGGCGTGTACGCGGCCCAGGTCTCCTCCGGATGCCCCACCGCCGTCAGGGTGTCGACGAGCTGCCAGTAGTGAGAGAAGCCCGGGTGCCCGCAGAAGCCGCTCTTGCCACGCGGCGTCGGCTTGTAACCGACCTCCTCCAGGACGTTGAGCATGATGAGGAAGCGCGCCGCCATCTTGGGCTTGGCCCCGAGCCTGCGCTCGAGCGAGCTGGTGGTCTCCATCAGGCGGATGAGCGCGTCACCAAAGTGCTCCGCGAAGGCGTACCGCACCTCCGAGTGCACGATGCCCATCGACTTGAGCGTGAACTCCTTCTGGGCGAACGATGCGATGACCGGATGGTTGAACAGGCGCGACGCCTTGATGGTGCGGTCGAGCTGCTGCGTGAAGGCTTCGTTCTTGCTCCAGAGCTCCGCGTCGACGGACTCACGCACGATGCGACGGGAAACATCCCTGGGGTTCTCGATGGGAAAGCTCATGTCGGTCTCCGGGTACTGGAAGGTCTGTCTTCGTTTCGGGTTTCGAGCGCCGGACGCCGCGTCAGCCACGCTGGGCCGCGGGTGCCAGCTTTCGCCGCTTCAGGTCTTCGCCCCAGCCCGGCCCTTGCAACTCGGCGGGGATCTTCGAGGCCAGGGTCCCCTGGTGGTACTCGGGCAGCAGCGTCCAGTGCAGCGCCTGCTTGAAGTGGTGCGCGGCGTGGTAGCCCGCGTTCCAGGTGAACCAGTTGTAGAACTGGCCGGTGTGCGTCCGTGACGCCGTGTAGTCATCGCCATACGGCAGGTCGCTGTGATGGGCATACGCGGACCACTTCAGCGCGTAGAGCATCAACACCATGGGGGCCACGAACACGATGAGCGCCGGAACAGGGCGGTAGACCAGCAGCGCGGCGAGGCAGGCCCCTCCGAGCGCCAGGTAGACCAGGAACTCCGTCATGAGGCGGGGGTTCTTCCGGCCCAGCACGAAGCACGAGGGGTAATGCCAGAGCAGACACCGGATCGCGAACTCGTGGCGCCCCATCGTCGACCCGTCTCGCCGCCGCCAGTTGAGCGTGTCCAGCTCCGGCTGGTCGTAGCTGGCATGGTGGCCCACGATGTGGTTGAGCGTCCCGCTGAAGGGTGACGACCCGGTCTCCAGGAAGATGAGCAGTTCGAGGAGCCGGTTGAGCGGTTGGTTCGCGAACGTCCGCACATGCATGTGATTGTGATTGTAGGCGACGACCGAAAGGCAGAACGGCACCAACGCGAACGCGCCAGTCGCCAACCACCTGATATCATTGACAAAAAGATACAGGGCCAGCTGGCCGGCGAAGGTCGCGACGATGAGGAGGACCGCCCAGGCGTCGGCCGGGTAGGGGATCAGCTTCTTCCGCATGGCATGCCTCGTGAGATGAATCACAGACGGCGGAGCCCCGCCGCGTGGAGTTGCGGCTGGACTACTCGGCCACCGGCGAGCCGGTTCTCTTGTTCAGCTTGCCCAGGAGGAAGCCGGCGAGCTCCCGGATGTTCGGGTAACTGAAGAGCACGGAAGGATCGACCGTCAGCGCGTATTCCTCGGACAACGCGGCGCCCAGGTCGATGGAGTCCACCGAGCCCAAGCCGAGCATGGCGAACTCGACGTCGGCGCCGAGGGACGCGACCGGCTGGGAGCACCGGCCGGAGATCCACTGGCGGATGAACGCTTCGACCTCGGGCCGGCTCACCGGGCCCGGCCGGGCCACCACGTCCATCGTGGGCGGGCGCGGAGTCTCGATGAGCGGCGTCGCTGGGGCATCCGGCGGCGGCGTGAAGGCGCGCCGCGCGGGTTCCGCGGGAGCCGGCTTCCGCGTGTCACCCGGGAGCGCCGTGAAGAGCGCATCGAGCGACGTGTTTGGCATCGCCGTGAGGTTCTCGCGGCGTCCGAACTCACGGTCCACCGCGTCCCCGAGGGCCCGGAGCGCGTCGACGCTGGCGAGCGCGGGGAAGGCGCGCGCCGCGCTGTCGAGCCGGACACGGGCCGCCTGGAGCCGTTCGAGCAGCCAGCGCTGCGTCGCCGCGTCAGTGCCCCGTCCGGCCGCCGCGGCGTACAGCACCAGGTGATTGACGTATTCACCCATGAGCTGCCCCAGCCAGTCCTCCTGGGACGCGTCGCGCTCGCCTGGCAGCGCCGCCAGGAGCGGGTGGAGGACCGCGTCGTAGTGGGTCCTGACCGTGTCCTCGTCCAGCCACTCGCGCAGGTAGGCGCGCAGGACCGGCCGGCCTCGCAGCACCGACGTGCCGACGAAGTGGTTGAGCGTCTCCGTCGGGCCCTCGAAGATGCGGAAGATGCGCGCGTCCCGGAACAGCTGCGGGATGAAGTTGGACTCGATGTAGCCCCGTCCCCCCGCGAGCTGCATCGTGCGGTCGACGGTGGTCCACAGCATCTCGGTGGACACCGACTTGCACACCGCGAGGACTTCCGGAGCCACCGCCTGTCCGGCGTCGATGCGCGCCGCGGCCCCGTCGATCAACGCCTCGATGCCGGCGATCTGATGCATCGCCTCGCTCAGCACCGACCGGGTGTAGGGGTTGTGCAGGAGGTTGCCGGTCGAGACGCGCCGGCCGCCGGCGTACTGGAGCATCAGCTGGACACAGAGCCGGGTGGCGCCCAGACACAGGGACGCGATCGCCAGCCGCCCGTAGCACAGGGTGTCCTGCGCCACGCTCATGCCTTGTCCCAGCTCTCCCAGGACCTGCCAGGGTTCGACCGCGACGTCCTCGAAGAAGACCGTGTTCTGGATCATCCCCCGCAGGCCCATGGTGAGCGCCTCGGGGCCCTGTCGCACGCCAGGGCTCGTCTGGGGGATCGCGAACGCGGTGATGCCCGCCGGGTGTCCGTTCGCGTCGACGTTCTTCGCGAACACGTTCATCAGCCCGGACCACGCCGCGGAGCCGCTCCAGATCTTCGTGCCGCTCACCCGGTACCCGGCACCCGTCGCGTGCGCGGTCGCTTCGATGGCCTGGGGATTCGAACCGGCGCCCAGCTCCGTCAGGGCGAACGCTGCCAGCTCCCGGCCACGCGCCAGCGACGGCAGGAACTGCTCCTTGAGCCGTTCGCTGCCAAAGCGCAGGACCGGCCGGACACCCAGCACGTTGTTGAGGCCCACGAACAGCGCCAGGGTCATGTCCTTGCTGCCAAGCAGCTCCATGACCTTCAGGAACTCGCGGGTGGAGAACCCGAGGCCCCCGTAGGACTCGGGCACCAGCATCCCGAAGAGCCCCTGGTTGCCGAAGTCGAGGATGACGTACGGCGGCAGCGTGCGCCGCTCGTCGATGAGGTACGAGTTGAGCCGCGTCGCGCAGTACTCGCGGATCCACGCGAGCTTCTGCTCGAAGACCGCCCGGGGGGCGCTCGTGGGGGTGGGGACCGGGCGGACGGGGGCCGGTGCCGGTGTCTCGCGAGGGTGCTCGGCCTCCCAGGCGTGAAGGACCTCCAACTGCTTGTCGAGGAACGACCGCCGCACCTCGCCACGCTGGATCTTCCCGCTGCTCGTCTTGGGGACATTGCCCGGGTTGACCAGCGCGATGTACGCCGGCGCCACGCCATGCACCTTCAGGACCTCACGGCGGATCCTCGCGATGAGCTCGTCGAAGCGCGCCGTCACGTCCTTGCCGCGGGCCACGCCCTGGACGATGCCGAGCCGCTCGTCGTCGAAGCTGAACGCGGCGCCGCAGTGGACCCGGAAGTCGTCCGACAGCGCCTGCACCGTCTCCTCGATGTCCTGGGGATAGTGGTTGAAGCCGTTGACGATGATGAGCTCCTTGATGCGGCCGGTGATGAACAGGCGGCCGTCGCGGACGAAGCCCAGGTCGCCGGTCCGCAGGAACGGCCCCTCGCCCGTGTCGGTGGTGTAGGCGTGGAAGGCGTCCGCGGTCGCCTTGGCCCGGTTCCAGTAGCCGCGCGTCACGCTGTCGCTCTGGAGCCAGACCTCGCCCACGCGCAGGTCGGGCTGTACCGTCCAGCTGCCCGGGTCGACGATCTTCACCACCTGCTCGCGCCCGTCGATGGCCATGCCGACGAGCGTGTGGATGCGCGCCGCATCCCCGGCGTCCTCGCCGGCTGGCACCACGGTGCCCCGGTGGACCGCGTCGCGCTGGACGTCGAACGTCGTCGGCGGCTCGCCGCGGGGACCGCCCGCGACGAACAGCGTGGCCTCCGCGAGGCCGTAGCATGGGAAGAACATCTCGCGGCGGAAGCCGGCGCGCTCGAACCGGCGGTGGAAGCGCTCCAGCGTGTTCGCCTTGATGGGCTCCGCGCCGTTGAACGCGGACCGCCACGACGACAGGTCCAGCGTGTCGATGACCGCGTCGTCCACCTTCTCGATGCAGAGGTCGTACGCGAAGTTCGGGCCCCCGGCGCAGGTGCCCCGGTACTTGGACACGGCCTGCAGCCACAGGGCCGGGTCGCGCACGAACGACTTCGGCGCCATCAGCACCGCGCGCGCCCCCAGCGAGAGCGACTGGAGGATCATCCCGATCAACCCCATGTCGTGGAACAGCGGCAGCCACGTGACGATGACGCTGTCGCGGGTGTTCCCCATCGCCGCGGCGACCATGCGGTTGTTGTGGACGATGCTCCGGTGGGTGACCATCACTCCCTTGGGATCGCCCGTGGACCCCGACGTGTACTGGAGGAACGCCAGGTCGTCAGGGAGGGGCGGGGTGAGCTCAAGGGGCATGGGGTCCGCGTCGCCGTGCGCGGCGATCAGCTCCTCCATCACCAGCGAGCGGCAGCCTGGGAACCCGGCGAGCTGCGCGCCATGGCTGGCTTCAATGGCGCGCTGCACGAGCATCGCCTTGGGCTGGCAGTCTCGGACCACGGCGCGGAGCTTCACGCCGTCCTTGTCGCTCGCCGGGGGATAGAGCGGCACGGCGATGGCCCCGGCGGCGGTGCACGCCAGGAAGCCCACGATGTATTCGAGCCCCGACCTCATCACCAGGAGGACCCGCTCACCGCGGAGCCCCTCGCGGCGGAAGTGCGCCGCGAGGCCGAACACGGTCCGCGCCAGCTCATGATAGGAGATGAGCTGCTCGGGCGACTCGCGACCGCTCAGGAACGTGTATGCGTTCTTCCCCGGTTGCACCCGCGCCCAGTGCCGCAGTGTATGGACGAGGGTGGGGGAGAGGTGGAGCGCGTCGGCGCGGTCGGTCATGACCAGCTCGCGGCCTGCCCCGGTTGGATTCTCGATGACCCGCTGTTCTGGCTGCACGTGCGTCATGACTCCATGTGGGGCGGTGTTGCCGCCGCACCCCAAGAGGGCGCGGCGGCGGGGCCGCGGTGTGGGTGAAAGGGTTTCAAGGGGCCGGGCCCCGTCCGGGGATCAGCCCTTGGGGAACTCGCCGATCTTCGCGAAGGAGGCATTGGCCGTGGCGACCAGCCCCTTCGGGGAGGAGACCGTCATCTCCGCGATGACGGCCTTCGAGCCATCGCGGATCACCCGGGCGGTCGCCACCAGGTCCTGCTGCTTCGCGGGAGACAGGAGGCGCACGTTGAGGTCCGACGTGACGACGATGGCGCCGCTCTGCGCCGCCGCCGTGAACCACCCCGCCATGTCCAGCAGGGTCATGAGGATCCCGCCGTGCGTGTCCTGGCCGCCGTGGTCGAACTCCGCCTTGCGCTTCCAGCGGCAGACCGCCTCGCCCTGGGCGTTGTATTCGAGCGTGACACCCAACGTCTTGTTGAGGGGGGCTTCATTGAACTGTTCAATCAAGAATGCGTGAAGCGGGTTCGACATGCGTGAGCTCCTATGAGGTGAGACCGGATCCCCCTACCACAGGCTCGGCCAGTCGCGTCCCTGGAAAGCATGAGGAGTCCGGACACCCTGTCCCGCATGGCGAGGGTGGCGGTGCATCAGGAAGTCATCGTTCTATCTGCGGGGTCTGACATGTTCCGCGGACCTGGGAGCCCATCCTGGGAAATGATGCAGGGTGATAGGCATTACCAAAAAATCACACCCACAATGGATCAGCCCCCAGATGCTGCCTTTCGAGGGGCGTAGTGGTACCGCCGCGGTCGGCGCCGTACCAGGGCCCGGCACGTGATGTCCCAGACGTCAGCAATGACCACCTCCCGAGTCCCCCGGATGGCCGTTCTTCATCCGCCACTGCACGTTGATGAATGCAGCGCTCCCCATGGATGGAGAGGGTCGAGCAGAGTGCGGCATCAGGGGCAGGATCAAGACCGGAGGGGAGCCATGTTCGAGAGAGTGTTTGTTCTCGCGGTGGGTGGGGTGTTGGTGTCGGGGTGCATTGACCGACCCCCCGAGACCCAGGAGCCCATGAAGGACCCGCTTCAGGCCAGGGGCGCTACCGACGGCGTCGGGTACGACCTGGAGGTGACTCGGGACGCGTCTCGAATGAGGCTCGAAGTGGACGAGCTGGGACCTGGAGGCTTCCTTGCTCAGGGACCGGCCTTGGGGCCGCTGCCTGATCCCTGGCTGTCGATGACCGGGATTTCGGGTGCAGCAGGCTCCTTCCAGCGCTGGAGCCTCTATGTCCCCGCGGGCAAGGCGAAGGTGACGTTCAAGATCAGCGGCGGCACGGGTGACGTGGACCTCTACGCCAGATTCGGCGCGCCGCCGACGACGTCGGTCTACGATTGTCGTCCGGGCCTCAGCGGCAACACCGAGACCTGTACGTTCACGCAGCCGCGGGAAGGCACGTACCATGTCGGTCTCCACGGGTATTCGGCGTACTCGGGCGTCAACCTGACCGGAACGTACGATGATCCGCCCCTTTGCCCGCCCTGGCCCTGGCCCTGGCGCTGGCCCATTCCCGTGAACCCTCCGCCTCCGCCGCCTCCCCCCTGGACACCGATCATCGATATCGCGGACAGCCTCGCCGGCCACTTCAATTACTGGACGCTCGACGTACCCTCGGCCCAATCCGTGGTGACGTTCACGCTCAGCGGCGGCACGGGTGACGCGGACCTCTACGTCGACTTCGGCGCGGCCCCCACGACGACGACCTATCAGTGTCGTCCGAATCTCAGAGGCAACACCGAGACCTGTACGTTGACGGCGCCGTCAGCGGGCAAGTACTACGTCGGCCTCCGCGCGTACTCAGCGTATTCGGGCGTCACTTTGACGACGACGTACACGGCCGGGCCGTAGGCCCATGACGCTGGCCGATGGATCACATCGGCTGAACCTTCTCACGCGACAACCGCCTTGCTTCGCGGACGCGCATCACAGGCGTTCCCCAACGACGTTGACGACCCGGCCGTCCTTCGCCACCACGCGCAGTTGGCTGAAGCCCCAGAGGTCGGACGTGCGGACTGCCTTCACGTGCAGCACGCCGTCCTGCTTGCTGCCGGAGAGGTCAATCTTCATCTCCGCGATGCCGTCCTGGTTCTGGAGGTTGAAGGTGGCGGAGAAGAACCGGCTGCCACTGACGGGCGCGCCCAGGAGCTGGGTGACGCCCTGGTGGTTCTCCACCCGCTCCATGGCCTCGGAGTAGGGGAGCTGACTCCACGCATGCAAGAGCATCAGGCCGCCGCCCCCGCAGCACAGCAACGGCAGCCCCAGCACCGCCGCGAGCACCCACTTCATTGTCGATGACATCCCCTGCCCCTGGTCTCGCCGGGCCATCTGGAGTCCCCTGGGTGAAAGTCCGCGGCTCACCCTATCGCGGGAGTGCCCGCCAAGGAAAAAGGTCGAGAGCCTTTCCGCCCTCACTTCAGGCGCAAGTGGTGCCCTTCGCGGTGGATGTCTGCCATTGGCGGCACGGACGGAGACTCCGCGACTGTTCGGGAGGCCCGCTCCAGCCCGTCCCCGGGTGGTTGGTTAGCTGGCAATACGTGATTTATGAGCCATAGCTATCATTCTTGAATCAATTGATGAGTGCGTGAAACCAGATCGGGGCGGGTGGGGCTTCGGGTTCACGGGGAGAATGGGTTACCATTCCGGGCGCACGGCGGAATGGGACCGCCGCGACGGGGACAGGTATTCCAGTGGATGAAGAAATCGTTTATCGCCACACGGTTGAAGGACTCTTCCGCTCCATTGGTAGCAGCCTCACGCCGGACCTGAGGACGAAGCTGAACGCGGTGGGCCTGGATCTCGATGCCCAGTCCCCGCGCAACACGTCCCGGCAGGTCTTCGCGGATGCCCTGCGCGTCACCGTGGAACACCTGTATCCTAATGTCGAGAGCGACGAGGGCTACCGGAGGCTGGGCGTCGGCATCATCCACGGCGTGGAGCAGACGGTGCTGGGCAAGGCGCTGGTCTCGATGTGGCCCATCTTCGGCCCCGAGCGCGTCGTCGTCCGCATCCAGGAGAGCTTCGAGACGGTGAACAACTACATGAAGTCCCAGCTGCTGACCCAGGGCCCCGCGCACCACATCATCCGGGTGAACGAGTGCAACGGGAACCCCGGCTACCTGCGCGGCATCATCGAAGCCGGGCTGACCCGCGCCGGAGCTCGGAACCTGCGCGTCGAGTCCTTCGACTTCGACGGCCACGCCTGCTCCTACCGCATCCGGTGGGGCGACTGAGGCCGGGCGTGTCTTTGCGTGAAATGACAAGGCCCCCGGGTCGTTGGACCCGGGGGCCTTCTTCGTCCCGGCCGCATCAGGCCAGGTCGAACAGCAGCGCCTCCAGCGGCTCGGTGGCGGCGAGCACGAGGCTCGACTCGTCGGACACGGCGACACCGTCACCGGCCTTGAGCGCCACGCCGTTGAGCGTGCCCGTGCCCCGCGCCAGCTGGACCCAGGCGTGCCGCCCCTTGGGCAGCGTGTACTCCGCCTTCTCTCCCGGGCTCAGCAGCGTGCTGGACAGCAGCACGTCCTGGTGCACGGTGAGGCTGCCGTCGCGGGCGTCGGGGCTGGCCACGACGCGCCAGCGTCCCTGCCGGTCCTTCTCCGGGAAGAGCTTCTGCTCATATTCAGGCTTCAGGCCCTTCTTGTCGGGGATGATCCAGATCTGCAGGAAGTGGACGTCCTCGCTGGAGCCGTTCATCTCGCTGTGCATCACGCCCGTGCCGGCCGTCATGCGCTGCACCTCACCGGCGCGGAGCAGCCCCTGGCCTCCCGTGCTGTCCCGGTGCGCGATGGCGCCGCTCAGCGGGTAGGTGATGATCTCCATGTCCCGGTGCGGGTGCGTGTCGAAGCCCTCGCCGGATTGGACGCGGTCCTCGTTGATGACGCGCAGGGCGCGGAAGCCCATGTGGTCGGGGTCGAAGTAGCTGGCGAACGAGAAGGTGTGATGCGAATCCAGCCAGCCGTGGTTGGCATGTCCGCGCGCTTCGGAAGGTCGAACATTCATCATGGTGGGTGTTTCCTTTCGCCAACAACATGCGCTCCGGGACCCCACCTGGCCAGCCACGAACCTCGGGACACATCGTTCCATCCACGAGACGAAACGCCGGAGCGCCTTCAGCGTTTCGCGCGCTTGAGCGCCCCCTGGTGCGCGGGCCAGTGCTCGCGCAGGAACTCCACGAAGGCCATCACCTTGGGCACGTGGTGGCGCGTGGGCGGGTAGACGGCATGGACAGGCGCCCCCGCGGAGCTCCAGTCCGGCAGCACGCGCTGGAGCTTCCCGGTCTTCAGGTCCTCCATGCAGTGCAGGCCCGGCAGCAGCGCGACGCCCGAGCCCGCGAGCGTCACCGCGTGCAGCATGTCCGGCTCGTTGACGGCCAGCCGCCCGACGACCTGGACCTCGACCGCCCGCCCGCCGGCGTGCAGCGTCCAGACGTTGCCCTCCAGCGCGGTGCCGAAGAAGAGGCAGTCGTGCTTCCCCAGGTCCCCCGGGGTGCGCGGCGCGCCCCGCGCCCGCAGGTACTCCGGCGAGGCCACGACCACGCGCTCGATGTCCCCCAGCCTGCGCGCCATCAGCGACGAGTCCGGCAGCCGGCCGGCCCGCACGGCCAGGTCGAAGCCCTCCTCCATCAGGTCCACCGCGCGGTCCGTGCACAGCAGCTCCAACTGGACGTCCGGGTACTGCTCCAGGAACCGCGCCACCAGCGGCGCGAGGAAGTTGACGGACAGCGGCGTCGTCACGCGCAGCAGGCCGCTGGGGCCCGCCTGCATGCGCGTCACCGCCAGCTCCGCGGCCTCCGCCTCCGCGACGATGCGCTCGCAGTGCGCGTAGTACGTCCGGCCCACCTCCGTGAGGTGCAGCGTGCGCGTCGTGCGCTGCAGCAGCTGCGCGCCCACGCGCTCCTCCAGCTCGGACACCTTCCGGCTCACGGTGGACTTGGGCATGCGCAGCGTGCGCGCCGCCGCCGTGAAGCTGCCCGCCTGCACCACCCGGGCGAAGACGAGGAGTTCGTTGAGGTCCATGGCCGGCCGTCCTGGTGCGGGAGAGGGGAGGGGGACTGTTCCAACCCTGGAACAGTCCATCCTGTTCGTCCCGTCTAATCCGGAACCGGGAAGGCCGCTACCTTGCGTCTCGTCGGAGCAAAAGCCCTCTCACGAAGCCCATTCACGACAAGGAAGACGACCATGGCCTCGACCCTCTGGAACATCGACACGACGCACACGGGCATCCACTTCAGCGTCCGCCACATGGTGGTGGCGAAGGTGCGCGGCAGCTTCACGAAGTTCGGCGGGACGCTGACGCTGGACGACGCGAACCCCGCGGGCTCCTCGGTCTCCGTCTCCATCGAGGCGGCGAGCATCACCACGGGCGTCGAGCAACGCGACAACCACCTGCGCTCGCCGGACTTCTTCGACGTGGAGAAGTTCCCGGCCATCACCTTCCGGAGCACCCAGGTCGCGCCGGTGGGCAAGCACCTGAAGGTGACGGGGCAGCTGACCATCCGGGGCATCAGCCGCGAGGTGGTCCTCGACGCGGAGCAGCTGGGCATCGCCGTGGACCCCTGGGGCAACACCAAGGCCGCGTTCGAGGGGAAGACGACCATCAACCGCAGCGACTTCGGCCTGACGTGGAACCAGGCGCTGGAGGCGGGCGGCGTGCTGGTGGGGGAGAAGATTGAGATCACGCTGGAGGTGCAGGCCGCCAAGGACCGCTCGGGTGAGAAGGCGGCCTGACCCCCTGGGCGCTATTCGACGGTGTAGGACGTGAGGACGAAGTGCACGTCGGCCTCCGCGCCCGAGCTGACCTGGGTGGTCGCCGGGCGCGCGAGGTCCGTGCTGAAGGTCACGCCCGCGACGGTCTCCAGGTCCACCTGGTAGGTGCCGGGCAGCAGGTACTTGAAGTCCGCCACGTAGCGGGTGCCGGAGGCGGCGGTGAAGGCGAGGGACTCGCGGCTGCCGTCCGCGTTGATGAGCACCGCCTTGAAGGTGCCCAGCTGCGGGAGGCCCAGGGGCAGCGACAGCCCGTCGCGTGCCTCCAGGCTGACCTCCACGTTGCCGGAGAACTGGAGGTCCGCGCCCTTGATGACGGGGCGCATGACCCACTTGCCGGAGCCGCCTGCCTCCTTGCCGAAGCTCTGCGCCACGTCGAAGTCCACCAGGATGACCTTCTGGTTGTCATCGCTGGTGATGGTGACGTCGGCGTCCTTGTCGAACTTCACCTTGAGGCCGGAGCTGCTGGCGCTGGGCATCTGCAGGTCGCCATCCACCTGCGCGCCCGCGGGCAGGCCCGCGTAGTCCCTGGACGTGGCGAAGATGCGGCTCGTTCCGTCCTGCTTCACCTGGATGTAGCCACCAGTGATGACGAAGCGCAGCTCCTTGTACGTGCCGGGGGGAACCTCCGCGTCCTTCACCAGGTCCGCGGTGTCGTTGGCCAGGGTGAGCAGGTCGGTGGTGACCGGCTCGCTCAGCAGCACGACGTCTCCCTTGCCGTCCTGCCCGTCCACGTGGCCCTTCAGGTACACCTTCGAGATGGTGACCACCGCCTTCTCGAACGTGTCCCCTGGGGCGTCGGTCAGCTTCAGCGTGACGTGGGCCTTGCCGCCATCGCCGCAGGCCGCGAGGAACAGGAGTCCTGTCACCAGGAACAGGGAGGAGGTCAGCTGACGCACGGTGCGCATGGGAGGGCCTCGGAGGTGGAAGGGGAGAACGCCCAGGAGACCCGTGCGGCCCCCCGCTGGCCACATCCATGGCGACGGCGGGCCGGGAGGGCCGTCCTGCCCGCCGCGACACGGGCTCAGCCGATGATGGGCCAGCACTGACCTTCAACGCACGACAGCCGGTTGCAGCAGGTCTCGGTGCCCTCGGAGAGGCACTCGCCGCCCTCGGGGATGCACTGGGGGCCCGCGTCGATGTCCGTCGGCGTTCCACCGTCCGTGCCGCCACCGGAGCCAGCGTCGGGCTCGCAGGTGCCGCCATCCGACGGCGTCTCGCCGCCGCTGTCACACGCGCCGAGCGTGTCGCCATGGCGGAGGTGCGCGGCCATCGCCGGAATGCCCACGGAGATCGAGTGCGCATTGAAGGGGTTGCCCGGGGGACGGTGGCAGAGGGTGACGTGTCCGACGCCCCCGGTGCCGGTGCCTCCGTCCGTCGCGGAGGACTCGCCGGCGGCGCTGCCCAGGTTGTCATCGCCCGCGCTGAGCGAGGGGTCGTCCGTCGGGGCGGGCCGGCCGCCACAGGCCGAGAGCATCAGCACCGTGCACAGCACCTTCCACGCCACGGACAAGGAAGTGGGCGCGTTTCGCATGGACATCCTCCTGTGAGGCGAGGGGGGGGCTCCTCCTGGGAAGGGGGAGTGTCTCGCCGGCAGGAAGACCCCGCTCGAACCGGGGTGGCCACGCGGACCCGGGGA
This sequence comes from Corallococcus sp. Z5C101001, assembly GCF_007352635.1. NCBI lineage: Bacteria > Pseudomonadati > Myxococcota > Myxococcia > Myxococcales > Myxococcaceae > Corallococcus > Corallococcus sp. Z5C101001. The sequence continues at coordinate 847,208 of NZ_VKLU01000005.1, read as the reverse complement.
CTACTGGCGGAAGTCCTCACAGGTGGGGAAGCGCGCAGGCTCAGGCAGACACTGTCCGTCCTGGCAGGTGAGGCCCTCCGCGCAATCAGGCAGGCCGGTGCCACACGTCGCCACGCAGGCCGTGCCGCCCCCTGGGAGGTCCCCGCAGTGCAGGGACGCTCCGCACTGCCAGTTCCCGGTGCAGGGCGCGCACTGGGGGCCGGGTCCCTCGCAGCGAGCGCCCCGGCAGACGAGCGGTGACGCGCACCCGGTGTCGTCCAGACATTCCACGCAGCGGCCATCCGACGCGCAATGGCTGCCATTGCCACAGCCCGTCACCGCGCAGCCTTGCTGGGCATAGGCCTCCCGTGGTGTCAGCTCCACGTGCAGCACCGTCTGCTTGCCCTGGCTCACGCAGCCCTGCGTGGATGCCGTGGCGAAGCCGCGCGCGGAGACGCTGACCTCATAGCAACCTTCCGGCAGAGGCCCCATTCGCTGGGGGGCCTTGTCATCGAGCCCCGATGCCCCGATGGGGGTGCCCGCCACCGACGCGGTGGCGCCCTGGATCTGGAGGCTGCCCCTCGCGTGGAGCTTGAGGAAGAAGGTGCCGGCGGGCGCGGGGGTGAGCGCCGCGACCTCCACGGACCGCCCCCCCTGCACGGTGAGGGGCACGCGCGCGGCCTTGTCGTGGGTGGCGACGATGAAGAGCTCCGCCGGGCCCGCGGGCGCGTCCTCCAGCGTGAAGCGTCCGTCAGCGTCCACGCCGGTGCGCACGCCCGGGGTTCCCACCACGGACACCAGCGCGACGGCGGGGTCGAACTCCGTGAGCTGTCCGTGCACGGTGCCCGTGCGGAAGGGGTCGTTGTCCAGGCTGCCGCACGCGCCCAGGCACAGGCTGGCGCCGAGCAACGACAGGAGCAGGAGCAGGCGTTCGTGGCGCATCAGAAGCGGTACCCCACGCCGGCGTTTCCGCCGACGAAGCCCACGGCCTGGCCCTGTCCGTCCGTCACCACGTACGTCAGCATCCCGTGCCCCTGGGCCGTGAGCTCCAGCCGCTCGCCCAGGCGCAGGACCAGCCCGCCCACCACACCGGGGCTGACGGTGAAGTAGCGCTGGCCTCCGGAGAAGGCCTCCACGTCAAAGGACCTGCCCAGATACAACGCGGCCACACGCGGTCCCGCGAAGAGCGTCAAACGCTCCCAGCGCCACAGGTAGGGCACCGCCGCGCCCACCGTGAGCGACGTGTAGCCGAAGGGGACCTCGCTGCCCGGCGCCACCTGGAGCGTGCGCCGTCCCCGGCTCAAGCCCACGTCCAACAGCAGGCCCAGGTCCTGGAGTGGCAGGTCCTCCAGGCGCAGCACGACGCCCACCTGGGGCGCCGCTGGCAGGAGCTCGCGCCGGCTCTTGCCGTCCGCGAAGGACATCATGCCTCCCACGAGCGACAGCGCGCGGCGGGGGATGGCGTCCGACAGCAGGCGCTCCAAGGGCAGACGCTCGCCTCGGGCCACGTCGACCTCGCGCCGCACGAGGACCGCATCCCCCTTGGTGAGCTCCACCGTGCGCCGGCCCGGGCCCACCGCGGCGCCACCGGGCAGCTCGAGCCGCGGCTCCCCGTCCACCTTGAGCGTGAAGCCGTCCAGGCGGGGGCTGTAGGAGAAGAGCTCCGGCTGGCCGGTCCGGTCGATGCGGCCGGCGAGGATGACGGGATCCGCGCCCACTTCGACGATCTCCGCGGACGGGCGCTGCCGGCCTTCCGTGAAGGCGAAGGTGCGGCGGCGTGAATAGTCGTGGGCTTCCGTGGCGGTGACGGCCCCGTCGCCGTTGCGGTCGGCCGCGCCTCCCAGGCCCTCGATGAGGAAGTACGTGTAGATGTCGTTGCGCAGGCTGGCGTCCTCTCGCGCCGTCTCGCCCCAATCGCTGGCGGCGAACACCATGGAGGCCCGGGACGACTCCTCCAGGGGCCGCGCGTAGAAGCCGGACTTGATGCCCGCCAGGTCCTCTTCCACCTCGCGGGGGAGCAGGGACTTGCCGCTGCCACTGTGGCAGGTGGCGAGCACCAGCAGCCGGCGCCGGCTGGGCAGCTGTTCAAACTCCGCCTTCAGCGCGTCCATGGAGAGCGCCGTCTGGGGAATGGCGCGGTAGGCCGCGTCGTGGGTGACCAGGTAGCGCGTCAGCACGCCCCGGCCGTCGCGCGCGAGCGTGCCGTGCGCGGACAGGTACACCATCACCACGTCGTCGGGCCGGGTGGCCTCCCGCTTGAGCTGCCGCAGCGCCGCGAGAATGGCCTCCTTCGTCGTCTCCTCTGGGCGCGTGAGGACTCGCACCTGATCGAAGTGGCCGCGCGAGGGATCCTTCAGCGCCGCCGCCAGGTCCGTGGCGTCCTTGCTGGAGAAGCGCAGGGCACGCCACTGGGGATCCTCGAACGAGGAGATGCCCACGAGCAGCGCGAGCCGCCGGGGCGTGTAGGCGCGCGACAGGTCCGCCGCGTCGAGCCGCAGCGGGACGAGCCCTCCCTTGCCCCCTGGCGCGGCGGAGGGGCCCGCGCAGGCGCAGAGCAAGGCGAGAAGGAGGGGGAGGAGGGGCCTCACGGCGCCCGAGTCTGGCCGGATTGGACCCGCACGTCGAACCGCGCCACGGTCCCCGGGCGCGCATCCGGGGCCACGCCCGCCTCCAGGGCGGCGAGCGCGTCCTCCTCCGACGCGGCTTCTCCCGGAGCGAAGGCGACCAGCATCAACGACAGCGGGCCCTCGTCCGCCTCCAGGCTCACGCCGGTGAGCCCCTCGGGGCCTTCCAGGTCGTGCGTTCCGGCCTCCAGGGGGAAGCGGCCCAGCAGCTCCGCGGGCTGGTGCTCACGCTGCTGGTAGAGCAGCGCGGTGCCGGACTCGGTGGCGTGGTAGCGCAGGAGCAGCACCTCGTCCCTCGCGACGACGGCTCCCGCGTCCAGCCGGCGCAGGCCGCCGTCCAGGCTCCTGGCGACCACGGCCAGCTCCAGGGAGATGCGGCCCGTGCCCTTCTCACCGATTCCTTGCACGCCGGGCGTGGGGGCCTGCTCGCCTGGACTCAGCACCACCATCAACACCGACGCCGCGACCGCGCCGGCCATCCACCCCCAGTAGCGCGCGGGCGGCGCCGCGAAGCGCCGGGTCCGGGGCGCCGCCAGCGGAGGCACCCAGGGGGGGACGCCCACGGTGGACTCTGACGGAGGCGCGAGTCCCAGGAGCAGCGCATCCGTGTGTCCATCGAGCGGGTCCACGTGCGTGGCGAGGAAGGCCTCGCAGACCTCGCAGGGGGAGGCCAGGTGCCGGGCGAAGTAGGTCCGGGTCGTGGGCTCGTCATTCGCGAGGTCTCGCATCGCGGAGGCATCCAGGTGTTCCATGGCTCACTCCCACCGTCCGGCGAGCACCCGTTGGAGGAGCTCCCGCTTGATGCGTCCTCGAAACCGCTCCAGCCGCATGGTGACCGTGCTCTTTCCCACCCCGAGCTGGTGGGCGATCTCCCGGGCCGTGAGCTGTCCCTCGATGTAGAAGAGCTGCACCGTCTTCTTCTCCTCGCCCTCGGGCAGCTCCGCGATGAGCTGTCGCACCACCGCGATGTCCCGCTCCACCTGGAGTGCTGGCGGCATGGGCGGCACCGTTTCCGGAGCCGGGTCCGGCAGGTCCTCTTCCAACCGTCTCAGGAGGGTGCGCCGCTCCAGCCGCGTGCGCGCCCGGTTGCGTGCGATGGTCAGCAGCCACGGGGTGAAGGCGCCAGCCTCCTTCAGCCGGGGCAGCCCCCGGAATGCCCGCACGTACGACTCCTGAAGGACGTCCTCGACCTCATCGGCATCCAATGTGCCGAAACCCGCCACCAGCCGTGCCACCAGGGGGCGTGTGCGCCGGTAGAGCTCGTTGAAGGCGGACGTCTCCCCTCGCGTCGCACGCAGAACCACGTCCGCCACCGCGTCCGTTTCACCCACCTGCGCAGAAGACCTCCCATGGGGTGAAGCGGCCACGGGGATCATTTCTTTCGCGGCACCGGGGGCTGTCGCGAGCCGTCCGCGGCCGGATGCAAGGAGCCCCCGGACGCCGCGGTCCAGGGGCTTCTTCGCCCCCAAGGGCCGCGGCGCTCAGCCCGCGAGCCTCGCCTTGAGCGTGATGTTCACGCCAGCGAGCGCCTTGGAGACCGGGCACCCCTTCCGGGTCTCCTCCGCGATCTTCTGGAACTGGGCGTCATGGGCGCCGGGGACGGTGGCCTCGGTGCTCAGCGCGATGGTGGTGATGGCGAAGCCGTCCCCCTGCTTGTCCAACTGCACGTCCGCGTTGGTCTGGATTCGCGTGGGCTTGAGGCCCGCTTTCTCCAGCCCCAGAGACAAAGCCATGGAGAAGCATCCCGAGAGCGCCGCGCCGATGAGCTCCTCCGGGTTGCTCCCTGGCTGCCCCTCGAAGCGGGTGCCGAGCGAGAAGGGGACCTCCGCGGCGTGGCCCGGCTTCATCACCCCCTTGCCGTCCTTCAGGCCCCCAGTCCACTGCGCACCGCCCTTGCTGATTCCCATGGCGTTCGTCTCCTTTCAATCAGAACACGGCGTGCCGCCGTGGCGGCTCTTGTATGGAAAATTCCATTGGGTTTGACGGAGATGACAGTCATTGCCTGGGGTTCCGTTCTCTGTCTGACTTGGCGCCGCGAGGCATCTCCGCCTCCGTCACCTGGAGCACCCTGCATGCGAAACATCCTCCGTGTGTTGGTCGTGACCGGCTTCTCCGTGGGCGTCCTCTCTGCCTGTGGGCCGGCGGCGGAGCCGGACGGGGCTCCGGTCGCTGACGAGTCCTCGCAGGTGGAGCAAGGCATTGGCTCCACGCCGAACTGTGGCCTTGGCAGCTCGCTGGCGGAGAAGACGGAGTGGAAGACGACCTGCGGCGCCTGTAGCGAGGTGGGCGGGGATGGCAGCTGGCACAACGGCGACCATGGCCGGGGCGGCAGCCTCTACCAGACGTGCTGCGGCGCCAGCGGCTGCGGGGCGTGGAAGCTCATCCGCCCCGTCTGCACCACCTGCTAGGGAGGCCTCCAGGAGTTCTCCAACCGCCACCGGACCCGCGTCGCCCGCACGGAGACTCGTGTGGGCGACCGCGGGTTTGTCACCGGGACGGAGTTACGGCGTCTCCGCGGGATTCACCCTCAGCTCGAAGAAGTGGGTGATGAAGCTGTGAGCCCCGCCAAAGGACTGAGGGTCCGGCAGGTAGCGCGGCGGCGTCCAGGGCGACAGCTCCACCCCTACAAGGCCCGAGCCCTCGTTCACTCCGTGGAAGGTGAACTCCAGCTCCCCCGAGGTCCGCGGCTCGAGCGTCATGCGTCGTTCAAACGTGGAGTCGAGCCCCGGGACAGGTGTGAGCTGAATCGCTTCTCCATTCAGGCGCACGCTGATGGTCACCAGCCCCGACTCCATCGGCCGCCCTCCCACTGAAAGCAAGAGGCCGGCCCCGAGGGCGCCGACATTCTCGAAGCGCTGCTTCCAGGTCACCGAAGAGGACACGGCCATCCCCAGCTCGGTTTTTCCCGTGAGCTTCTCTTCGGGGTTGGCCACGGCCCATTCGAGGCGGGGGCGCGTACGCCCCTCATCCCAGAGCGGCGCCCCCTTCTTCTGGGGCTTTTCGAAGAGCAGCAGCTCCAGGGGCTTGCCGGCCTCGCAGCGCACCTGCGCCAGCTTGCCGTACTCGAAATGGTCGGGGGCGATCCACACCCGGCCGGGGGCGGCGGTCGCGGTGGCGAAACGGAACGCATCCTCCAGCGGGACCGAAGTGATCTCCGCGAACGAGGATTCGTCCGAGAGCTCGAGGCGGCCCAGCGCGCACTTCATGATCACCAGGGCCGAGTCGGCGTCCGCGAGCGCGAGTCCACACACGGCGCCCGTGCCCTCGGTGTAGAACTCCGTCAACAGGGCGCCTTTGTCCGAGTAGTGGGCCAGGGTGGAGGCGTGGCCGCTCTGGGTGATGGCGACCAGCACCCCCTGCTGGGTGGGCACCGCGAACCATTGCTCCTCGCGGGTCGAGGGCTCCCACTGCAGCACGAAGTCCACCTTGGGGGAGCCGGGGCGAATCACCGCGATCCGTCCCGCGCCCGGGTCCACCGCCACCACGCCATGCAGATGGCTGGAGAGCAGGACGCCCGAAGGTGCCCCTCGCTCGGCTTCCTCGGACGCGGCCAACTGATGTGGCTCCGCGATGACAGGCTCGGGCAAGGGTAGCGTCCGCCAGTCCTCGCCTGACAAGTCACTCCAGAGGATTCGGCTCAGGCTGGCGCGTCCGTCGACCTGACAGCCGATGAGCCGCGCTCCGTCGCAGACCAGGTCCGCCAACTCCACGTTCAACGGCTTGCAGGGCGTATCGGGTCCCTCGGCCAGGGTGAAGATTCGAGGGGGCGAACGCTCCGGGCCAAAGGTCTCCACCTCCCGCTGTGCTCCGCGGCCCATCCAGATCCGCTGGGCCTCCGGGGCGACGGCCAGGACGCAGTTCGACAGTCGATTGAACTCCACGTCTCCCTCGACCCTGCGATGCAGGCCTTGAGAGCCTTTGTAGACTTCCAACTGGGTGAGGGAGGCGACCCAGAGTTCCTCGGGGGTCGCGAAGAGGCGCAGCATCGGTTTCGTGGTCATGACGTGTTCTCCGTTTCCCGGTGCTGCCCTCAACCGATGAAGACCTGCAAGGTCTCCCATTCCTTCGAGGTGATGCCGCCCGCGACGGCCAGGGCCATCACTCCCGCCTTGACGAAGCCGCCTCCAGCGCCTCGTCCGTGGAAGGTGAGCTGAAGCTCGTGTTCACCTTGAGGCTCCAACGGCAGCATGCATTGGGTCTGGCCTCCTGCGAGCGGGCCGACGTGTATGGGATACTCCGTCCCGTCCAGCGTCAGGCGGACCGCGAGCAGCCGCGTCGCGAGAACGTCGCCGTTCAGCGCGACAATCACCCTGGCTCCAGGTCCCCCCATGTTCTTGATGCGCCGGGTCCAGGTGGCCGCTTGAGATAGGGGAACCCGCACCACGGCGTTCGCGGCCGTGCTCCACTCCAACCGAGGGGCGGCGGTCTCCTCGCCGACGGAAGGGGGCGCCTCGGCCTCCTCTTCCTCCGCGTTGACCGGAGCCGGAACGGGGACGCCGTGCCACTCCAGGTGAAGCGTCTCCAGCTCGCTCGTGAGGATGTCCGCCTGACCGCGCCTCTGGCCCCTCCAGAGGGCGTCCCCGAAGCAATGGGCCCCCCACCTGAAGGCGAGGATAAGCCACTCCGTCGTGGCTTGCCGTTCCTCCACGGGGAGGGCCCGCCACTGGTCGAGCAGGCCGTCGAGCAGCTCCTCGAAGTCCTTGTGGTAGAAATCGTAGAAGAGAAGCGCCCGGAGGCGCTTCAGGTAGGGCGGGCGGTCCTCGGGGAAGTCCAGGCCCAGGTTCTCAGCGAGGTTCTCCAGCAGGCACACCGCCGAGTCGAACTCCTGTTACTGCTGCTGCCGCGCGACTCTCTGGCGAAAGTCCTCCGCGGTGACGAGCGTCATGTCCTCCAGCAACTCGAAGTCGAGCCGACCCAGGTCTGACTTGAATCGGGGCGCGTTCTCCGCGATGGCGCTCACCGTTCCGGAGACAAAAGCCCTGAAGCGCTCCTTGTCGATGTCCAGGGTCTTCAATGGAATGAAGGACTCCGATGTGGAGCTCCCCATGCCCTCGCTGTAGCGCAGCGAGAAGACCAGCTGGTGGGGGCTTTTCTCTTTGACCTGGAAGGCGAAGCTGACGTTGGTGAACGCCTCCTCATTGGCGTTGATTCGCTGCGCGAACGCCTCGTTGAGCAGCTCAATGTGCCTGGAGATCCGTGTCTGAGACATGGCGCCCAGCGTAGCGCCAGCGTCATGTTTGTGAAGACTTTGTTGCTGTGAGTGTGTGGCGTCAGTGCGCGGGGGCCGCCGGTGCCATCGGGGTGTGCACGTGTTCGGGGCGGACCCCCATTCCGACGAGGCGCGCGGGGATGCGGCGCAGGGCGGGGACGTGCTCCAGCAGCCACAGGGGCAGGGGCAGTCGCGAGAGAGGGGAGGGGTTTCGGAGCACCGGGCCCAGCACGCGGTCCTGGATGAGCACCTGCGCTCGCTGCGTCACCCGGGTGGGGAACTCGCGGCGCTGCTGGACGCGGTGGAGGTCCTGGGGCGTCACGTGCCGGGCGAGCAGGGGGCCCGCGAGCAGGTTCGCGGCGGCCACGGCGTCCTGCACCGCGAGGTTGATGCCCACGCCTCCCACGGGTGACATCGCGTGCGCGGCGTCTCCAATGCACAGCAATCCAGGCTGATACCAGGTGCGCAGGCGATCCACCCGGACGGTGAGCAGCTTCACGTCATCCCAGCTTCGGATCTCCTGGCGGCGGTCCGCGAGGAACGGCGTCAGCTTCGCGAAGTCGTCCCGGAAGGACTCCAGGCCCTGCCGCTGGAGGTGCTCGAAGCCGCCCTTGGCGATGATCCGGCCGCACTGCCATTGGTCGCCCCGGTTGATGAGGATGAAGAGCTGTCCGCGCTCGAAGCGGCCCATGGGATCCACGGGGTCGTCGGGCTTGCGTGTCACCCGGAACCAGAGCACGTCCATGGGGGCGCCCAGGTTCTCCACCTCCAGGCCCGACTGCTGTCGCACCGTGGACGTCCGACCGTCCGCCGCCACCACCAGGGAGGCGCGCACCTGGAGGATGCCCTCCGGCGTCAGGGCGCGGACCCCGACGACCTGGCCCCGCTCACGCACCACGTCCGTCACCGCCGTGCGGCGGAGCAGGTGGAAGCCCGGGTAGGCCGCGGCCTTGCGCGCGAGGAAGTCGAGCAGGTCCCACTGCGGCATGATCGCGATGAAGCGCGCGTGGGTCGGCAGGTGGCGGAAGTCGCCCACGGCGACGCTGTGCGCGCCGCTCTGAAAGCGCAAGAGCGGGACCTTCGTGTGGGGCAGGGCGAGCAGCTCGTCCATCCATCCCAGCTCGTGCATCAGCTCCAGCGTGGAGGGGTGGATGGTGTCGCCCCGGAAGTCGCGAAGGAAGTCCGCGTGCTTCTCCAACACCATCACGTCCACGCCGGCCCGCGCGAGGAGCAGCCCCATCATCATTCCCGCCGGGCCTCCTCCCACGATGCAGCACTGCGTGGTGCGCGTCTCGTCGGCCATGGTGCTGCCCCCCTGCCCGCGGTTCGTCGGGCGTGAGCAGCCTAAACACGCTGACAGGCGTCCCCCATGTGCCCCGGGGGCTTGTGTTGAGTCCACATCCCGCCGGTTGTCACGCGGCGCACGGGACGCCGTCCGCGAGCCGCGCGGGTCCTAACCTCCCACGAAGTCCATCAGCACCGCGTAGTGCGTGGCGGCCGCGGCGACGACCATCGCGTGGAAGACCTCGTGGTAGCCGAAGACGGCCGGGGCCGGATCCGGCCAGCGGCGCGCGTACACCACCGCGCCCACCGCGTAGAGCACGGCCCCGAAGAACAGCCAGCCCACCCGGCTGGCGCCCATGACGCCCGGCAGGTTCAGCATCACCGGGGCCGCCACGCAGCCCAGCGCGACGTAGAGCGCGGACCGGAGCCCCCGCGACGCGGAGATGCCCAGGAGCGTCAGCGCCGCGCCCGTCAGCGCCGCGCCCCACATCACCCAGAGCAGTCGCTGGCTCCAGCCCCCCATGGGCGCCAGCGTCGCCAGGGGCGTGAAGCTCCCCGCGATGAGGATGTAGATGGACGCGTGGTCGAGCCGCTGGAGCCGCCGGTACGTCGCCGCGCTCCAGGTGGGCCAGTGGTAGCTGCCGCTCACCCCGAACATCAGGACCAGGCTGCCACCGAACACCAGGTTGGCCACGGACTGCGCGCCCTCCACGGGGACCCGCGCCAGCCGCAGGCACCCCACCAGCGCCGCCACGAACGCGAGCATGTGCGACACGCCGCGCAACCTGGGTTTCACACGCTCATCCATGCGATGCTCGTACGCGCGCCACGTCATGGCCGCGTCAGCTTCCGCGCCCCCGTCCGCGACGGACGTCACGTTCTCCACGCATCGCCCCGGTCCAGTGTCGTCGGGAGGTCAGGGCGGGGCCTCGCGCGGCACCCGGCGCGCGGCGTGTCCGAGGACGACCTCCCCCGTCACCCCAGAGGCGCCCCGCTCACGCGCCCGCGGCCTTCCGTTCCTCCAGCGCGTCGGAGCGGAGCGCCTGGCTGGCGACGCCGGACATGCGCTCCGCCAGGGTCTGCACGGAGTGGGTGACGGTGCGCGTCTCCTCGACGACCTTCAGCGTGTTCTGCATCTGGCGCGACAGCTCCTGGATGGCCTGGGCGATCTGGTGCGTGCCCGTGTCCTGCTGGGCCACGGCCTGGGTGATCTGCCGGACGCTGCCGCCGGTGTCTGCGACGATGGCCGCCAGCCGCTGGAGCTGGGCTCCCGAGGTGCGCACCGAGTCCAGGCTGACCTGGACCCGTTGATCCCCCTGTTCGCTCATCCGCGCGGCGTCACGCATGCTCATGCTCACGCCGTCGAGCACGTCGCGGATGCGCTGGGTGGCCCGGATGGACTGGTCCGCCAGTCGCCGCATCTCCCGCGCCACCACGCCAAAGCCCTTGCCGCTCTCGCCGTTGCGCACCGCCTCGATGGCGGCGTTGATGGCCAGCATGTTGGATTGATCCGCCAGCGTCTTCACGTCATCGACGATGCCGGACACCTCGCGGGTGCGCTCGTCGAGCGCGAGGATGCGCGCGGCCATCTCGGACACCTCGGTGCGGATGGCGGCCAGGTCCGTCAGCGTGCGCTCCATGGCGGCTGCCCCCTCGCGTCCGACCCCCTCGGCGCTCTCCGCCGAGGCCGCGAGCACGCGGGTCTTCTCCGAGGTCAGGTGGGAGCCCTGGCGGATCTCCTCCACGGTCTGCTCCAGCTCGAGCAGCGCCGCCGCCTGGCGGGCGATGCCCGCGGTCTGTTCCTCGCTGGAGGTGCGCAGCTGCTGCACCACGGCGGCGAGCTCGTCCGCGCCCTGGCCCATGCCGCGCGCCAGCTCGCGCACGTCCCCCCGGCGCGCGTCGAGCAGCTGCGTGTGCTCGGCCAGCGAGCGCACCACCTCCGCGGAGCGGCGGGCGACGATGGCCACGAGCGACAGCGTGAGCGCGAAGAAGCCCCAATGGACCTCCGTGTCGGTCGCCTCCATCCACCCGAGCAGCGGCAGGACGCTGAGCAGGAGCACCAGGGTGAGGAGTCCCAGCCCGACGACGAAGATGCGCGCGTCCCGGTCGCCCCTCCATGCATGGACCACCACCACGCCCACGCAGACGAGCAGCGCGGGGATCGAATAGAAGACGAAGAAGGGCAGCAGCCGCCACGCGGTGCCCAGGTCCACGAGCACGATGGCCGACTGGACCGCGGCTGGGACGGAGATGGCCGCCGCGCCCCAGCGGAACGCGCGCAGCTTCCCCTCGCCGACGGTCTCCGAGATGAACCACGCCAGCCCGGGCACGAGCACGTACGCGCCCAGCAGGGTGAGGACGCTCCCGGCGACCGCGCTGTCCCAGAGCGCCGCGAGCAGTCCGCTGGAGCCCAGCAGCAGCGCCCCGGAGCCCGAGGCGAAGACGGCCAGCGACGCCAGCAGCCGTGCCTGGCGGCGAAGGATGACGGCCCCCAGCGACGCCACGCCGATGGCCAGCAGCAGGGTCCCCAGCACGAAGGGCGCGAGTCCCGTGCGCGTCACCTCCGCGAGCAGCGCATGGCGGGCGCCCACCCGGGCATCCCGGCTGACACCGATGGTGGGCCCGGTGCCCTGGATGCGCAGCAGCACGCGATGCCCCAGCGCCGAGGGCGGCAGGGGCACCAGGTGCCAGGCCATGTTCTCCAGCGTCTCCTCGGCGGAGGGCGTCAGGGTCCCGCTCCCGTGGATGCGCTGGCCGCCGGCGTAGGCCTCGAAGGCGTTGGCGACGTTGCCCAGCAGGAGCGCGGGCTCCAACCAGTCGCCCGCGGGGACAGGGATGCTCAGCCAGAGCAGCGTGTTCGCGCCGCGCCCCGGAGGCTCCTGGAGCGCCGTCATCGCCTCCCAGCCCGCCGCGCTCTCCGGCTCCGTGGCCCACGTGGGAATGCCGTCCGGCCCGATGGGCGAGTCACCCCAGCGGAAGCGCCAGCCGTCGAGCGCATGCACCGCCTCGGCCGCGTGCGCCGCGGGCGCGAACGCGAGGAACAGCAGCAGCACGGAGCCCAGCGCGACGAGGCGCGAAGCACGGCGCGGGGAGCGACCACCAGCAGCGAGCCCGTGGAAGAGGTCGAGAGCGAAGGCAGGGGGATGAAACATTCGTCACACATGATTCAGCGCCAGCGGGCCCTCTGTAAATTGGGTCCCCAGCGCCTCCCCGTCGCGCCTCCAGCGCTGTGTCACACGCGGTGTTGGCAGGCGCTCGGACGGGCGGGGCGGAGTAACAACGTAAAACATGAAATCATCGTCTCGCTCTGTCCTCAAAGGGCCTGCGGGAGTGCGTCGGGAGAGGGGGCGCCCCGAGGGGCTGGCCGACGGACGTCTCGTCCCCAGGTCCAATGCAAGTCTTTGCCGTGGGGGGGCGTCAGGGGGCCCGCTCCCGTCAAGGCTGGCTGGCGAACCGCGCTCCCCATGCCCCGGTGGGCACCGGGGCTGTCCGGGCGGATGGGGCGGAATGCCCCACCTGGGGCATTCCGGGCAGGCCCCGACCCCAGCGTCCCCCTGCACGGCCCCTGGCACGCGGCGTGCTGTTGCACCCGTCGGGAGAACCGGGAATGTCGAAGGTACAAAGACTCGTCAGCACCGCGCTGCCGCTGGCGCTGCTGGGTGTGGCTGCATACGTGCTGCACCGGGAGCTGTCGCACGTCCACCGTCATGACGTGTCGGCGGGGCTGGCGGCGGTGTCCTCGGGCCGCATCCTCCTGGCCCTGGCGGTCACCGCCGTGAACTACGTGGCCCTCACGCTGTACGACGTGCTGGCGCTGGGGCACGCGGGGCACCGGCTCCCGTACCCGCGCGTGGGGTTCACGTCCTTCGTGGGCTACGCCTTCGGGCACAACCTGGGCGCGTCATTCCTCAGCGGGGGGTCGGTTCGCTACCGGCTGTATTCCGCCTGGGGGCTCACCGCGCTGGATGTGGCGCGCGTCTCCGTGTTCAACGCGCTCACGTTCTGGCTGGGATTGGCCGCCGTCACCGGCACGTCGCTGCTGGTGGAGGGGGGCGGCGGGGTGCTGTCGGTGTCCGCTCCCGTGGCGCACGTGCTGGGCGCGGTGCTGTGGCTGCTGCTCGTGGGCTACTTCGTGGCCTGCGCCCGGGTGCGCCGGCCCCTGCGCGTGCGCGGGCTGGAGTGGACGCTGCCGACGCCCGCGCGGGCGTTGGCGCAGCTGGTGGTGTCGTGCACCGACTGGGTGCTGGCGGCGCTCGTGTTGTGGGTGCTGCTGCCCGCGGACAGCGGCGTGTCGCTGCCGTCGCTCACCGCGCTGTTCGCGCTGGCGCAGCTGGCCGGCATCGCCAGCCAGGTGCCGGCGGGGCTGGGCGTCTTCGAGACGGTGATGTTGTCCGCGCTCACGCCGCACGTGCCCGCGTCCCAGGTGGTGGGCATGCTGCTCATCTACCGGTTCGTCTACTACCTGGTGCCCTTCACGGTGGCGGCGCTCCTGCTCGCGGGGCACGAGGTGCTTCAGCGCCGTCACCACCTGACGCGGCTGGCGAAGGTCATGCACAGCTCGTTCGCGCCGGTGGTGCCCTGGGTCGCGTCGGCGGTGGCGTTCGTGGCGGGCACGGTGCTGTTGTTCTCTGGCGCGACGCCGACGGAGAGGGATCGATTGGCGGTGCTGCGCCGCCTGGTGCCACTGTCGCTGCTGGAGGTGTCGCACCTGTTGGGGAGCCTGGTGGGCCTGGCGCTGCTGCTGCTCGCGCGCGGGCTCCAGCGGCGGCTGGACGCGGCCTACGTGCTGACGCAGGCGCTGCTGGTGGCGGGCGCGGTGTTCTCCGTGGTGAAGGGCGTGGACTACGAGGAGGCCACGCTGCTGCTGGTCCTCGCCGTGGCGCTGGCGCCCTTCCATCAGCAGTTCTACCGGCACGCGTCGCTCTTCGCGGAGGCCTTCAGCCCTGGGTGGCTGCTGGCCGCGGTGGCGGTGGTGGGCGCGTCGGTGTGGCTGGGGTTCTTCTCGTACCGGCACGTGGATTACAGCCACGATCTCTGGTGGCGCTTCACCTTCTCAGGCGACGCGCCGCGCTTCCTGCGCGCCAGCGTGGGCGTGCTGGGCGCGACCGTGGTGGCGGGAATCGCCTCGCTCCTGCGCCCGGCCGGGGCGCGCACGCACCCCCCGACGTTGGAGGAGCTGCGGAAGGTGCGGCCCCTGGTGGCGAGCGCGACGGAGTCCATGGCCTCGCTGGCGCTGGTGGGGGACAAGTCGCTGCTGTTCAACGACGCGGGAGACGCCTTCCTCATGTACGGCGTGGCCGGCCGCGCGTGGGTGTCCATGGGGGATCCGGTGGGGCCTCCGGAAGCCGCGACGGAGCTGGCGTGGCGCTTCCGCGAGCTGGCGGATCGGCACCATGGCTGGGCGTGCTTCTACCAGGTGGGGCCGGGAGCGCTGCCGCGCTACCTGGACCTGGGCCTGACGCTGCTCAAGCTGGGCGAGGAGGCCACGGTGCCGCTGGAGGACTTCAGCCTGGAGGGGCCGGAGCGCCGCGGCCTGCGCCACGGCGTGCGCCGCATGGAGCGCGAGGGCTGGACGTTCGAGGTACGGCCGCGTGAGGCCGTGCCGGAGCTGATGCCTCGGTTACAGGCCATCTCCGACGCGTGGCTCGCGGAGAAGAACACGCGCGAGAAGGGCTTCAGCCTGGGCTGGTTCTCCCCGCGCTACCTGGAGCAGGGGCCCGTGGCGTTGGTGTGCAAGGACGGCGTCCTCACGGGCTTCGCCAACGTGTGGGCCCCGGACACGAAGGAGGAGCTGAGCGTGGACCTCATGCGCTACCTGCCGGGCAGCCCGCACGGCGCCATGGACTACCTCTTCACGTCGCTGATGCTCTGGGGCCGGCAGCAGGGCTTCCACCGCTTCAACCTGGGCATGGCGCCCTTCAGCGGCTTCGAGGAGCGCACGCTCGCGCCGGTGTGGAACCGGCTGGGCGCGCTCGTGTTCCGGCACGGCGAGCACTTCTACAACTTCCAGGGGCTGCGCCACTACAAGGAGAAGTTCCGTCCGGACTGGTCGCCGCGCTACCTGGCGTCGCCGGGGGGGCTCGCGCTGCCGGGGGTTCTCACGGGCGTGGCCTCGCTGGTGTCGCGCGGGCTGGGAGGGGTGGTGGCGCGATGAAGAAGCGCGCGGGCTGGTTCCTGGTGGGGGCGGTGCTGGCGCTGACCCTGGCGCTCCTCCCCGCGTCCCGCACCTGCGCGGCGCCCCCCGCGCCCCAGGCTCCGGCGTCCGCGTCAGCGCCCGCGCCCGCGCCTGTCCCCGCGGCGCCGGCGGCGCCGAGCGTGGAGACGCTGAACCCCGGTGGCCGCTTCGGGCACGTCACGGTGGTGACGCCCCCGGGGGCGCCAGCGACGGTGGCGCTGCTCCTGGCGGATGGCCCGGCGGATCAGGGCCGGGGCCGGGAGCTGGCCCTGGTGCTGGCCTCGCACGGCGCGCTGGTGCTCGCGGTGGACGGCAGGGCCTACCTGCGCGCGCTGGAGAAGGGCAAGCGGTGCGCGTACCCGGCGGGCGACCTGGAGGTCCTGAGCCAGGGCTACCAGCAGCACGCGAAGCTGCCCGAATACCTGCACCCGGTGCTCGTGGGGGAGGGCATTGGCGCGGCCGTGGCCTACGCGGCGCTGGCCCAGGCTCCGGAGGGGACGTTCCGGGGCGCGGTGAGCGTGGACTTCACGCCGGAGCTGACGACGTCCGCCGTCTTCTGTCCGGGCGCGGGCCTGGTGCGCTCGCGCGCGGCCAAGGACACCCAGGAGCGGCTGGGACCGGCGCGCGTCCTGACGGAGCCGTGGGTGCTGCTCGTCGCGGACCACGACGCGACCCACCGGGTGAAGGCCGCGCATGACTTCACGCGCGCGCTGAGGACGGGCCGCGTGGTGACGGTGCCCGGCCCGGGCCTGGCCCGCATGCCCGTGTCCTCGTGGCAGGGGCCGCTCCTCGCCGCCTACGACGCCGCTGCGGTGCCGCTCGCCGCGGAGCATCTGCCCCTGGTGTCCGGGGCCCCGGTGCCGGATGCGGGCGTGGGGACGCTCGCCGGAGACGCGTCGGTGGAGGGGCTGCCGCTCGTGGAGGTCCCCGCGACGTCCGCCCCCCAGAGCGACACGCTGGCGCTCATCGTCACCGGGGATGGCGGCTGGGCGAGCCTGGATCAGTCCGTGGCGGAGTCGCTCGCGGGCCAGGGCATTCCCGTCGTGGGGTTCAACTCGCTGCGCTACTTCTGGAAGCGCCGGACCCCGGAGGAGACGTCCACGGACGTGGCCCGCGCGCTGCGCCACTTCCTGGCCTCCTGGGGCAAGCAGCGCGTGATGCTGTTGGGCTATTCACGCGGCGCGGACGTGGTGCCGGCCATCGCCGCGCGCCTGCCGGAGGACCTGCGGGCCCGGGTGCGGCTGCTCGTCCTGCTCGCGCCCGGGAAGGAGGCGGAGTTCGAGGTGCACGTCACCGATATCTTCGGAGGCAAGGGCCGCCCCACGAACGCGGTGCTCCCGGACGTGAAGGCCCTGAAGGGCACGCCGGTGCTCTGCCTCTACGGCGACGAGGAGCTGGCGGACAGCCTCTGCCCAGCGCTGTCGGACGTGCCCGGCGCCCGGGCCACCATGCTCAAGGGGGGACACCACTTCGACGGGGACTACGCCGCCATCGCGCGTCTGGTGATGCGGGAACTCGGTATGGCTTTACCCTGATGCTCCCGGGTCGCGCCGTCCGTCGGTTGGCGGACGCGTGATTGTCTTTGTCGGGAGGTGCATTGACTTGCATCCGTCGAACCTCTACTTCGCACGGCCCGGCTTCTGGCGCGCCGGGTCTCTGGGGGTTCACACATGGTCAAGCAGTCCGCACCGGTCGTCAGCACCGTCGAAGGGCAGCTTCAAGGTGTCGCCGAGGAAGGAGTGTATGCCTTCAAGGGCATCCCCTACGCCCAGCCTCCGGTGGGCGCGCTGCGCTGGCGCGCGCCCGCACCGCTCGCCCCCTGGAAGCACCTCCGGCAGGCCGCGGCGTTCGGCAACTCCTCGCTCCAGTCGCGGGAGGACTGCATCGCGAACGGCGGCGATCCGCATCCCATGGACGAGGACTGTCTCTATCTCAACGTCTGGACGCCCCGCGTGGAGGCCCAGGCGAAGCTGCCGGTCATCGTGTGGATCCACGGCGGCGCGTATGTGATTGGCGCGAGCGGCCTGCCCCCGTACAGCGGCGTGCCGCTGGCGTCGCGGGATGCCGTCGTGGTCACGCTGAACTACCGCCTGGGCCACCTGGGCTTCCTGGCCCATCCGGCGCTGCTGGAGGAGCCCGGCGGCGGCGCGGCCAACTTCGGCCTGTTGGATCAGGTCGCCGCGCTCCAGTGGGTGCACCGCAACATCGCGCGCTTCGGAGGGGACCCCGGCAACGTCACGATCATCGGCCAGTCCGCGGGCGCCAAGAGCGTCCTGTCGCTCTTCTGCATGGCGGCGGCGCGCCCGTACTTCCACCGGGGCGTGGCGATGAGCGTGTACGGCATGGATGAGATCCCCCTGGAGAAGGCGGTGCTCAAGGGGGAGGCCCTGATTCGCGGCATGGGCGTGCCGGACGCGGAGGCGACGCCGGATCGCCTGCGCCTGTTGCCCGCGGAGGACTTCTGGCAGCAGCCCTCGGACACGTCCCTGGCCCCCGTGGCGGTGACGGGCGACACCGTGCTGCCCCAGTCCATCCTGTCCACCTTCAAGGCGCAGCAGCAGTCGCGCGTGCCCCTCATCCTGGGGAGCACCAGCGACGACGTGAGCGTGATGGAGGCGATGAACATGGACCCCATGGACGTCCTCCGGGCCCTGCGCGCCCAGAACGTGCCCATTGGCCTGCTCTACCCGGGCGTGACGCCCGACGAGGAGCTGGCGCGGCAGGCGTGCCGGGACATCGTCTTCACGCTCATCCCCCGGCAGATCGCGGACCTGCACAACAAGGTCTCCGACGCGTGGCGCTTCTACTTCGAATACACCGCCACCGCGCTGCGCCCCGACTTCACCCACGGCGTCCCGCACGGCGCGGAGATCCCCTACTTCCTGGACACCGTGGCCCGCTGCCCGCCCACCGAGGACGTCCTCACCGACGAGGACCGCGCGTACTCGCGCCAGGTGAGCCAGTGGCTGCTCCAGTTCGCCCGCACGGGAGCCCCCGCGCCCGCGACGGAGTGGCCTCGGCACCAGCAGGGCGACGACCGCACCCTGCGCATGCAGCAGCCGCCGAAGGTGGAGACGAACTTCATGCAGCTGCGCCTCAACGCCTTCCTGCTGGTGAGCGCCATCATCAACGGCGTGGGCGGCGGCGCGGAAGGCAATGCCTCCTCGCGGCCCCCGTCGCGGCAGGGCACCGCGCCACGCAAGACGCGTCCCGAGGGCACGCCCCTCTAACAGGCGACGGACGCAGGCCGCGTCGGCAGAAGGAGGGGCCCCCCCACCCACGCGCGCGACTCCTCGGTGGGGTCGCGCGCGGTGGCGGGCGGGCCCCTTCGTTCGTTTCGTGCCTCGTGGACCGACGCGTCGGCGTTGACAGATTGAATAAGGCTTGTCTTATATAAGTCAAACCTTAGTCTGGAGACGCCATGATCAACGTGGAGCGCTACATCGGGGCCGTCGTGCGAGAGGTGGAGAGCCGCGAGCACGAGGGCAAGCCCGCCCGGGTCGTCATCGCCATGCGGGACTACGACACGACGGTCGAGGACCTCTGGGACGCGCTGACCCAGCCGGAGCGCATCCCCCGCTGGTTCCTGCCGGTGTCGGGCGACCTCAAGCTGGGCGGCCGCTACCAGCTCCAGGGCAACGCCGGCGGCACCATTACCCGCTGCGAGCCGCCGCGGTGCCTGGGGCTGACGTGGGAGGCCCGGGGGGACGTGAGCTGGGTGGAGGTCACCCTGTCCGAGGCGCCGGGCGGCGGGGCTCGGCTGCGGCTGGAGCACATGGCCCACGTCAGCCCCTTCTGGGACGACTATGGCCCCGGCGCGGTGGGGATCGGCTGGGAGCTGGGGTTGGTGGGCCTGGGCCTGCACCTGGAGTCCGGCGGGGACACCGTGGACAAGGCCGCGGCGGCGGCCTGGACGGCGTCGGATGACGGCAAGGCCTTCATCCTGGCCAGCAGCAACGGCTGGGCGCGAGCGGAGGCGGCGGCGGGAGAGGAGGGCGCGGTGGCGAAGGCGCGCGCGGCGCGGACGGCGGCCTTCTATACTGGCGCGCCACCTCCCGATGTGCGGCATCCGGGGGTCTGAGAGGTTCGATGCACGCCTTCGATGTCCTGGGCGATCCGGTACGGCGGCGGATCCTGGAGCTCCTGGCCGAAGGCGAGTGCGCCTCCGGCGAGGTCACCGAGGCGATCCAAGCCGAGTTCGGCATCAGCCAGCCCGCGGTCAGCCAGCACCTGAAGGTGCTGCGCGACAGCGGCTTCGCGGGCGTGCGCGCCGAAGGGACCCGGCGCGTCTATCACGTCGACCCGGGACCGCTGCGCGAGGTCGACGCCTGGCTGGAGCGGTTCCGCGTGTTCTGGACGCCCCGGCTGGACGCGCTCGCCACGGAGGTGGCGCGCGGCAAGAAGGCCCGCGCCAAGGCTGGCGACGGGCCCTCTCCCTGGAAGAAGTCCCAGGACTAGCTGCTGAAGAGCACCAGCACGAAGGTGTTCGTGCCCGGAAGGTGGAACACGGTGCCCTGGCGCAGCGAGCCCTTGAAGAAGGGGGCCGCGTCGTAGGCGGTGGCTCCCTTCAGGGCGTCGCGGGTGGCGTCCGGCAGCCACCCGCCGTCCTCCACCTTCACCGTCAGCCGCGTGGGCTTCAGCGCGGCCTGGAGCGCGGGGACGTCCGCCGCCGCGTACTCCAGCTCCGCGAGGAACTGCGTGTCCGTGGGGCCCAGCCCGCCCGGGATGCCGCGCGCGGACTGGCGCCAGCGCACCGCCTGGGGGCGGCGCGGCAGCGTCACGGTCTTCTCCAGCGTCTCCAGGTCCGTTCCCGTCTTCGCGGCCGGAGCGGCCGTCTGTGTCGTCATGGATGCACTCCCGCCCGTGGGCTTGTCGCAGGCCAGCGAAACACACCCCAACAGCAGGGTGCCAGCGAGCGCGCGCCTAACGGCCTCCGATGGGACGCGACACCGCATTCTCGGGGCTCCCCTGCTCCCAGGTCACGTGGCGCTGGAGCGTGCCGTAGTTGGTGTACTGGTGCCCCAGGCCGGTGCGCTCGAGCCGGCCGTTGGCCGCGTCCGGCGTGCCGGTGTTGATGTCCGCCTGGCCCGGGTTGAAGTTGTAGCGGTCCTCCGCGTGCAGCGTCATGTCCATCTCGAAGCGGGGCTTTCCGCCCGGCGTCTCCGGCGGGTAGACGGTGACGGTGGCGCTGTTCCAGATGGAGTGGCCGCCAATGGCCTTCTGCCAGTTCTCCGTCTCCGGGTACGGGAACTGCTCGCTGCCGCCCACGCCAATCTGCGAGCCCGTCACCTGGAACGTCACCGGCTTGCCGGCGAGCGAGGGATCCTGCGCGACCATCTGGTTGTAGGCCGCCTCCACCGCCTGCTGCGTGTCGCGGGTGGAGTTGGTGAGCACCGCCTGGCCCGCGGGGTCCGTGCTGACGAAGCGCTCGTAGTCGAAGTGCCGGTCCGCCCCGTTGCCGTGCAGGAAGTGGTCGTACGTGTCCAGCCCGTCCGGGATGTTGTTGTGCGGCACCCCCGGGATGCCCTGGAGGGCGCGCGCGCCGTTGAGCTTCACTTCCCACTCGGCCCGCGCCGCGTAGTCACCCAGGCCCGGGCTCTCCGTGGGGATGGGGTTGGGGTCGTTGGGGTCGTTGGGGTTCTGCAGGAAGCCGTTGTCGTGGTGGATGTCGGGGCGCCGCGGAGGACCCACCTGGTAGTCCGCCACCGTGCCGCCGTTCGTCGCCACCGGCGTGCCGGCCGTCCCCACCTGGGTGGGCGTGGCCACGGGCGTCGGCGTCCCCAGCGAGGGCCCGCCGCGCCGGACCGCGGACGCGGACTCGAAGGTGTCGGAGGGGCGCTGGGCGGCGGCGGGGGGCGGGGGCGGCGGAGCCGGGCGGACCTCCGGGGTCAGGGCCTGCTTCACGCGCGCCGCGATGGCGCCACCAATGGACTCGCCGATTCTGGACATGCTGGGTCTTCCCCCTCGAACCACCGAGACGGTGGACGTTGAGGAATTATCGGCCAGCCCCGCCAGGAGTTGCGGCCTTTGCACGGCCTGGGGCCTGGACGCCCCGGGGGACGCGGGGCCCCGGCTTCACCCAGGGCCCCGGCGCCGGTGTCTACGCGCGGGCCTTCGGGCGCTGCTGCGGCTTGAGGATGACCTTGGTGTAGCCGTCCTTGCGCGCGTCGAACTTCTGGTAGGCGTCCGGGGCGTCGCTCAGCGGCAGGCGGTGGCTGACGATCATGCTGGGCTTCGCGCGGCCCGCGATGATGAGGTCGCGCAGGAAGTAGTTGTAGCGCTTCACCGGCGTCTGGCCGGTGCCCACGGTGATGCCCTTGTCGAACACCTTGGCCCAGGGCAGCGGGTAGATGCCCTGCTTGGCGTTCTCGTCGGAGGCGCCTGGGTCCGGGGCGATGTAGACGCCCACGACGCCAATGGAGCCCGTGGGGTTCACCAGCTCCACCAGCTGCTCCAGCACCTGGGTGGGCTTCTCCTTGCCGCCGTGCGCGTCCGCGCCCTTGTTGTCGCGCGACTGGTAGCCCACGGCGTCGATGCCGCACATCACGCCCAGGGCCTTCTCCTCACCCGGCCGCAGCGCGCCCATGATGAGCGGGTTCTTGCGGCGCAGCTCGATGATCTGCTTCACCGGATCGCCCTTCGTGAAGTCGATGGGGATGGCGCCCATCTCCTTCACCTTGGCCAGGCGCTCCGGGACGCTGTCCACCACGTAGACCTCCGACGCGCCCCGCAGGAGCGCGCAGTAGCCCGCGAGCAGGCCCACCGGACCGGCGCCGAAGACCGCCACCGTGCTGCCCGGCCGCACGTTCGCGAGCTCGGTGCCGTGGTAGGCGGTCGGGAACACGTCCGACAGGAGGAGGAAGTCATCTTCCAAGGCGTCGCCCGGCTGGCCGGGCAGCTTCAAGCAGTTGAAGTCCGCCCAGGGCACCCGCAGCAGCTCCGCCTGTCCGCCGCGGTAGGGGCCCATGCCCGCGTAGCCGTAGCCCGCGTGGGGCGCGTCGGGGTTGGCGACGAGGCAAGCCTCCGTCCGGCCGCGCACACAGTCAAAGCAGGTGCCGCAGGCGATGTTGAAGGGCAGCACCACGCGGTCCCCCTTCTTGATGCCCACCACGCCAGGGCCCACCTGCTCCACGACGCCCATGTTCTCGTGGCCGAACACCTGCCCGGCCTTGGACGCGGTGCGGCCCTCGTACATGTGCAGGTCGCTGCCGCAGATGCCCGCGGAGGTGACGCGGATGATGGCGTCGGTGGGGGCCTCCACCTTTGGATCCTCGACCTCTTCGACCTTCACCTGGCTGTTCTGCTTGTAGACGACGGCGAGCATGGGCTTCTCCCGGATTCAAGGCGGTGGCGCGACCCACCAATAGTGGGTCGCCTCGCTTCCAGGAGAAGGGGCCGGGCCACGGGCCTGGCCGGACGCCCCGTGCAAGAGTGCAGGGCAGGCGCGCGGCGGAGCCCGGCTGCCCCGGGAGGTGACCGGGGAGGACAGGGCGTCGCCCTCAGTGCGCCATCACCGCGGGCGCCTCGGCGGGCGACACCAGCGACTGGCGCTCCCATGCACGGCTGCGCCAGCGCAGCCACATGGCCAGCCCGCGCGTCCATTCATCCGCGGCCACCGCCAGCCACACGCCCGCGAGCCCCAGGTTCAGGTGGAACACCAGGAAGTAGCCCAGGGGCAGGCTCATGCAGACCATGGACAGCATCGCCATCATCACCGGGAAGGTGGCGTCACCCGCGGCGCGCAGCGCGTTCACCAGCACCAGGTTGAACGAGCGCCCCGTCTCCAGCAGCAGGCTCAGGACGAGCACCTGCGACGTCATCCGCAGGATGTCGCCGTCGTGGGTGAAGAGGCGGATCAGCGGCTCGCGGAAGACGATGGCCGTCAGGTCCACCGCCACGGTGATGCCGATGCTCCACTTGAGGCTCTTGAGCACGCGCGCATAGGCGTCCTGGGAGCGGCTCGCGCCCACCAGCCGCCCGACGATGATGGCCGTGCCCATGCCAATGGCGAGGCTGCACAGGAAGACGTACTGGGACATCGCGTTGGCGTACTGGCGGGACGCCAGCGCCGTGGGGCCCAGGTACGTCACGTAGTAGAGGAACACCGTCTGGCACGCGTGGTAGGTCATCTGCTCCACCGCGGACGGCACGCCCACGCGGAGGATCTTCCGGACGTACTCCCGCGTCAGCGCCACGAAGTCCCGGCGCGCCATGCGCACGTCCATCACCCGCCAGAGCATCCACCCGAACACGCCCAGCGCCGCCGCGCGGCTGAAGACCGTGGACATCGCCGCGCCCGCCACGCCGTGCGCGCTCACGCCGAAGTGCCCGAAGATGAGCACCCAGTTGCCCAGCACGTGCACCACGTTCATGCCCAGCGCCACGTACATGGACTGCCGCGTGAAGCCATACGTGCGGATGAGGCTGGAGAAGACGTTGATGAGCGCCTGGAGGAACAGGAACCCGCCCGCGATGTGCCAGTAGGTGCTCGCGTACGCCAGCGTCTGGGGCTCCAGGTTCATCCGCCCCAGGATGGCGTCCGCGGACAGGAGCAGCCCGCCGCTCACCGCCAGCCCCAGGAGGAAGTTCATCGTGATGGCCTGCGCCGCGATGCGCGCGGCCTCCGCGCTCCGCTTCGCGCCCAGGTACTGGGACACGACGATGGAGGCGCCGTGGCTCACCACCTCCATGATGAGGATGCAGATGAAGACGTACTGGTTGACGACGCCCACCGCGGAGACGGCTGCGTCCGACACACCGCTGAGCATCAGCGTGTCCGCCGTGCCCATCAGCATGAAGAGGAAGATTTCGAAGAAGATGGGCCAGGTCAGCCGGAACAGGCCCGGCTCCCGGGGAGGATGCGTCTGGACTTCAGTGTGCATGGATGCGCCGCGTCAGGTGGTCCCACTGTGCGCGCGCGATTTTTCGTTTTCAACCCGAAGCGGGGGCCGGTTGCTTGTCCGGTGCTTGCTTGGGGCTGAAAGAGTGAGACGCGGGCCTACGAGTTTGTCGGACGTGTCACGGCGTCCATCCGTCTGTTCCGCTCGTTCCGTCAGGGACCGTTGAGCGCGGAGGGTTGGACCTCGGGCGTGGAGCGCGGGGCGGCCTCCAGGCGTCGGGTCGCGGCGGCGTGGAGCACGGAGAGCTGGCGCCCGAGCCGTTCGAGCTGTGATTGGAGCAGGGGGGCTTCCGCGGCCAGCGCGGCGCCGGCGGCGTCCGGGGTGGGGACGTTCCAGCCGATGAGCGCGTCCAGCGCGGGCAGGGGCCGGGGGCGGCGGCCGTGGAGCACCGCGTCCGCCAGGTCCTCCATCGCGCCGTCCATGGCCCGTGCGTAGCGCTCCAGGGCCTCGCGCACCGCGGGCGTGGTGGGCACGGAGCGCCGTGACGCGAGCAGGGTGCAGACGGCGGCGAACCTCCGGGTGAAGGCGAGCAGCGTCATCAGGGGCTCCAGCGCCTCGGTGCGCCAGCGCGGCTCGTTGAGCAGGCGCTGGAAGGACGTCTCCGCGTTGATGGTCGCGAGCCCCAGCTTGCGGCGGACCTCCGCGAGCGCTGCCCCGGCGGGGGGCTCGCCCCGCTGCCAGGCCGCGCTCAGCACGGCGAAGAACTCCCGGTCCGCGCGCAGGGCCTCGGCCATCTGCGTGGGGAAGCGCTCCTCCTCCGAGCGCTGCCACAGGAAGAAGGTGCCCGCGAGCGCCAGCGCTCCACCGATGAGCGTGTTGACGATTCGCACCGTCGCCAGCGTCCAGTCCCCGCTGCCCATCTCCGCGAGCAGCACGAAGGTGAGCGTGGCGAAGACGGTGAACAGCCCGTAGTTGAGCGGGATGAGGCTCACGCACAGGGCGGCGGTGCAGAACAGGAGCGCCATCAGCGCATGCGGGTCCTGGAGCCACGACGCGACGGCGATGGCGAGCAGCCCGCCCACCACCGTCCCCAGCACGCGCTGGAGGGCCTTGAGGAAGGTGGGCCCGGTGTACGGCTGCATGACGGTGAGGACGGTGAGGGTGACCCAGTAGCCGTGGTTCGGCCGGAAGACGCTGGCGATCCACACCGCCGCCGTGGTGGTGAGGCCCACGCGCAGGGCGTGCCGCAGCACCTCCGAGCCCAGCGTGAGGTGCGCGCGCACGGGCTCCAGCAGGGACGGGGAGGCCTCCTCGGCCAGCTCGCGCGCGGGCGGCGGCATTCCCGCCGTGGGAGGGCCGGGCAGCCGGCACGCGGTGTCCAGCGCCACGTCCGCGCGCTCGCGCATCTCCGTGAGCAGCCGCGCGACGTCCAGCAGCCGGGCCCGCTCCAGCCGCGTCACGAGGCCCCGCGCGTCCAGGTCGGTGAGCGCGTCGCGCACCGCGCGCCCGTCCCACTCCGGCCGCGGCCTGCGGCTGTGGCCCTCCACCTGCACCAGCCGCACCAGGTCGCGCGCGGTGTTCGCGCAGTCCAGCAGGGCCACGGCCACCGCGGCCCTCGGGTCCGCGACGGGGCCGCTCACCGGGGGGCCCAGGCTCTCCAGGTCCTCACCCAGGGCGATGAGCCCCATGAACATCGCGTCCGCGCCCTCCAGCAGCACCAGCAGCCGTTCGCCGCGGCCCCGCTCGCCGCGGCCCTGGCGCGTGGCGGTGAGCGTGGTGCGCGCCAGCTCCAGCGTCTCTCGGATGCGCCCGTGCTGCTCCTGCATGAGCGCCTGCCACGTGTCCTCGAGTCCCGCCTGGGCCACGCGCGACATGGCTTCCGCGTAGTCCGCCACCGCGTCGAAGCACGCCGCCACCGCCTTTCGCGCGGGCCGGTAGGGGCGGATGGGCCAGAGCACCAGCGACAGCACCATGGCCCACGCCGCTCCACCCAGGAGCGCGGCGCCCGACTCGAGCGCGCCCAGGGCGCTGTCCGCGGGCAGCGCCAGGGCGATGACGAAGGTGGTGGCGGCGATGTTGCCGGTGAGGTTCGCCGCGGCGCCGTACACGCCCGCGAAGCTCCACGCCGTCACCCACAGCAGGGCGGCGGGGATGGCCAGCGCGGGGTGCATGCCCGCGAGGCTGCCCAGCACCGCGGCCGCCGCCGCGGCCACCGCCGTGCCGCCCATGGCACGGAAGCGGGCGTGGTAGGAGCCGCCCTTGTCGACGAAGGACGTGTTGAAGCCGCCCACCGCGAGCCACAGGCCGCCAGGCAGATTCAGCGCGCTGCCCACGACGGTGGGCACGAAGAACGCGAGCGCGGCCCGCAAGCCCGCCTTCGCCGACGGCCGCACCGGGGCGAAGCGGGCCACGGCCTTGGCATGCTCCAGGAACTGACGGCGAATCACCCATCCCCCATAGAGCAACGCCTCCAGGGGGGCCACCGGAATCCGGGGCCGGCGCCCGCCGGATGTCACTCCGCGGAAGGTGCGCCCCGCCGTGCGCGGCTTGCTGGACCGCGGGTCCTGAGCCGCCAGGGAGGATGGCCACGGAGGACGGACGACCTCCTTCGTCGGACGCGTGGCACGGCGCACCGAGGCCCGCCACGTCGCCTCCCACGCCCTCAGGGAAGCGGCTCGCGGGCGCGCTTCCGGAGGCGTGCCACCCGGAGGCGGCCGTGGGGCCCGGACGCACGCCTCGCGGCGGGGAGCATGGCCGGCCCCCGCCCTCCGAGCGGCCGGCGGGGGCCTCACGCCGGCCGCGGGGTGGGCATCATCTCCTTCGAGGTGGGGCGCGTGGCCAGCCCGGCGGCCGGGCCCCAGCAGTCGGCCGGCCGGGCGCTCGGAGGGTTGGGACATGGAGACGGAGACTCACCGCGAACGCATTCCCCCGGACGAGGCGCCCGCGCCGGTCGCGGTGCTCTTCCAGGCGCTGCCGGCGCCGGTCATCGACGGCGTGCGCAAGCCCACCAAGCCCGGAGGCTACGCGGACAGCGGCGCGGACATCGCGTACGCGCTGCGGGAGGCGGGGTGCCCCGTGGTGACGCCGGTGGCGAACCCCGACCCGCGCGTGCAGGAGGACTGGGTGTTCGGCGACGACGCGGCCGGCATCGCGGCGGCGCGCGCGGCGGGGGCCCGCATGCTGTGGGCGAACACCGTGTTGTTCACGGGCCACCCCCTGGAGGCCGTGCTGAAGGACGTGTGGGTGGTGGGCCAGGAGCCCCGCACGGTGGAGACCTTCGACGACAAGGGCGTGACCAACGCGACGCTGCGCCGCGCGGGGTGCCCCGTCGCCGCGTCGGTCCTCGTGAGCGCCTGCGCCGCGCCGGGGCGCCTGGGCGTGGACCGGCTGGCCGCCGCGGACCTGGAGGCGCGGGGCCTGCGCTTCCCGCTGATGCTCAAGCCGCTGCGGGGCCGGGGCAGCCAGGGCGTGGTGCGCGTGAGGGGCCTCGCGGAGCTCCAGGAGGTGGCGCGGCGGCTGCTGGCCGCCAGGGAGGACGGGGGGCCGCGCTTCGGCGACACGCTCCTGCTGGAGCAGTACCTGGACGGCGAGGAGCTCACCGTGACGGTGATGCCACCCGGGGCCTTCGAGCGGGATGGCGTCCCGGATGGGGGGCTGTCCCCCTGGTGCCTGCCGCCCGTGCGCCGCTTCCACCACCAGGACGGCGTGGCGCCCTACTGCGGCGAGGTGGCGGTGCTGGACAACAGCGAGCCGCTGTCGCCGTCCGCGCGAAGGGAGCCCCGGGTGCAGGCGCTGGTGGCCGAGTGCGTGCGCGCGGCCCGGGTGCTGGACGTGGCGGCGCCCATCCGCATCGACTGCCGGAGCGACGAGCTGGGGACGTTCCAGCTCTTCGACCTCAACCTGAAGCCGAACATGAACGGGCCGGGGCGCCCCGGCCGCGAGCGGGAGGACAGCCTCGTGGCCCTCTCCGCGCGGGCCTTCGGCTGGTCCTTCACGCAGCTGGTCGTCCAGCTGACCCGGCAGGCCTGGCGGAGGCGGTAGGGGGCGGAAGCGGGGCGCGCGCGGTGCCCGGGCGGCCCGTGAAAGCATCGAAGGGGTCCAGGCGATGTGCCTGGACCCCTCCGCGTCATCCCTTCACGTCAGGGACAGGGGCTCACTGGACGGCGAACACCAGGTCGTCGCGGTCGTTGTAGCTGTTGGAGACGCACGCGCTGGTGGGGCTGCCGGTGCCGTAGCGGAACTGCGCGCGCACGGCCTGCGCGGTGCCCGTGGGCAGGGTGTACGTGGCCGACAGCGTCTGGGAGCCGGCGACCGTCGGGGTGAGGGTGGTGATGAGCGTCCAGGTGGGCGTCGTCGCGTTGGCGTTGGCCGTGTAGTACAGGTCCAGGCGGTCCGAGGACGGGCTGGCGTAGGCCCACACCTTGGCCTCCACCTTCACCTGCTTGCCCGCGGCGAAGTTGGAGCCGTCCACGGTGGACACCTTGAGGGCGTCCACGGACTCGTCGCCATGGTAGCTGCCTTCGCTGCCGTCGCCGCAGGTGCCGCGCAGCGTGTTGGGCTGGTTGGGCTCCGCGCCGCCGGACAGGTTGCCGCGGCCGTTGAAGAGCGTGCCGCTGTCGCAGGTGGCCGCCACGGCGCTGCAGCGCACCGTCTTGAGCGTGGCGTCGTAGGTGCCGGACGTGGACACGTTCGACACCGTCACCGTGTTGGTGGAGGTGGTGGCGGTGTTGCCCGCGCCGTCATGTGCCTTGGCCGCCACGGTGTGGCTGCCGTTGGCCACCGTGCGGCTGTCCCACGCGAAGGTGTAGGGCGCGGAGACGACCGTGGCCTTCACCGCGCCGTCCACCAGGAACTCCACCTTGCTCACGCCCACGTTGTCGCTGGCCGTCGCGGTGAGGTTCGTGGTGCCCGTCACCGTCGCGCCGTTGGTGGGCGAGGTGAGCGACACGGTGGGGGGCGTGGTGTCCGTGGGCAGGCCGGGGATGGTGCCCTTGCCCAGCTCCGCCAGGTACGCGGCGCCAATGCGCGCGAACTTCAGCGCGTTGTTCGCGTTGTTGCCGCTGGTGCCGTCGGTGCTGTTGGCCAGCGTGTCGTTGGCCGTGTGGATGTAGGGGTTGTCCTGGTTCATCAGCGCCTCGAACGGGATGGACGCCGGGTAGCCCTGGCTGTTCCACGACGCGTGGTCGGAGCACCCGTAGCCGCACGTGATGTTGGTGCGCGTGTAGCCCGTGTACGTGTCGATGAGGTTGCCCAGGAACGTGTTCTGCGCCGCGTTGGTGTTGTCGGTGACGAGCGTCACCTCCACCGTGGAGCCGCGGTAGTTGGTCATGTCCAGCTGGAGCACGCCCACCACGTTGACCGCCGCGGCCTTGTGCGCCTGCGCGATGGCCTGCGAGCCATAGAGGCCCACCTCCTCCGCCGCGTACGCCATGAACTTCACCGTGCGCGCGGGCTTGTAGCCCTTGGCCATCGCGACGCGGAAGACCTCGGAGAGGGTGGCGATACCGGAGGCGTCGTCATCCGCGCCCGGCGCGGTCGCCGAGGGCCGGCTGGAGGTGGGCACGGTGATGTTGATGGAGTCCAGGTGGCCGCCAATCACCACCACCTCGTCCGGGTAGACGGTGCCGGTGATGGTCGCGATGACGGAGGGCTGGCTCCAGCCGGAGTGCGTGTACAGCTGCACGCTCACGTCGCCGCGCCCGCTGGCGTACGACTCCCAGGTGCTCTTGAGCCAGTCCGCCGACTGCGTCCCGCCGGTGGAGCCGTTGTAGTAGCGGTTCGTGTAGCTGGACAGCTGCGTGATGGTGCTGCGCAGCGTGGCCTCCTGCAGGCCGGAGAACAGCGCGTTGACCACCGGCGCGTTGTCCAGCGTGTACGTCACCAGCGACTGCGGCGCGGCGGGCGCGGGCTCCAGCGCCGCGAGCGCCGCCTCCTGCGTGTCGTGCGCGAGGAAGCCCGCGCAGCGGTGATACTGGTCATGCATGATGGCCGACACGTCCCCCAGCTGCGATTCGCGCAGCTTGAGCACGCTCACGCCGTTCGCCTCGCGCACCAGCGTGGGCGCGGCGCCCGTCGTGCGCAGCGACGTGCGCAGCGTGCTCAGCGTCTCCGAGCCCACCGTGATGTAGACCTCCTTCTCGCGCGGCTGTTCGGCGGAGGCGGTGGCGCAGCACAGCGACAGGACGACGGGGGCCAATCTCTTCAAACGCATGTTCCGCTCCGATTGCAGGCGAAGGCTCGCGCTGCCGGAAGGCACGGTGGAAATCCGCCCACGTCCCGGTTCGGACGGAGGCGTCCAGACCCGTGGGGCGGGGCGCATCCTGTGGAATTCAAGATGGTCGAGTCAAGACTGAGAGCATCGTGAAACAGGATGAGACAGGCTAAGCCGGAGGGAAATGACGCACACGGGCCGCGTGTGGGGGCCTCGCGGATGGGCTCACGCGGGGGGCCATCACGGACCGGTGACGGGGTGACATGGGTGTGGAGGGAGGGGCGCCGGGACGGCGCGGGACATCAGGTCTGCAGGTTCATGGACAGCGCGCGGCCCGCGGCGAACCGGGGCTCCGCCTGGAGCTTCTCCAGCACGCGCTCCGAAGCGACGAGCGTCACCTGGGGCAGCAGCCCCGGTTCGCTCATCCACTTCACCGCGCCCAGCAGGTGCTGTGCCTTGATGAACTCCAGGACGGCGCCGTGGAAGGCCTTGCCTTCGTCACGCCAGGCCTGGGCGAGCGCTTCCCTGCCGCGCTGCTCCGGGGTCCGGGGCGAGCGGCGCTTCGGGCTCACTTCTTCGCGAGGCATGACGATGATTTCGATGAACATCGCGGCACCCTCCTGAAGGCAAGAACGACGAAGTGGCGCGGACTATCTCATGAAGCTGTGTCCTCCCGCGGCCAGGTGCTCGCGCTTTCTCGCCAGCTTGCTGCCGCTTTCGCGACTTCCCGGGCGCCCCCGTCTTGACATACGTGAATTGCTGTTCTGCGGCGGCGCCCTGCCGCCCGGTGGTGGACACCCGGGTTCCAGCGCCTGTCCGGTGCCGGGCGGTGCGGGAAGGAAAAAGGGGCCCCCGGGATGACCCGGGAGCCCCTGGGAACGGCGTGACGTCCGCGCGGTGGGACTAGCGGGCCGTCAGGGTGCGGCCCTGGACCTGCTTCGCGGCCGGAGCGGCGGGGCTGGCGGCCACCGAGGACACGACGCTGAAGGCCAGGTCATCGCGGTCGTTGTACGAACCGGACACGCACGCGCTGGTGGCGGTGCCGCCGAAGCGGAACTGCGCGCGCACGGCGTGCTGGCCGGTGGTGCTGCCCACGGTGACGGGGATGGAGAACGTCTTCACCCCCACCGCGGTGCAGGCCTGGGCGGTGGTGACGGCGGTCCACGTGGGCGAGGTGGTGTTCGTCGTGTAGTACAGGTCCAGCTGGTCCGTGGTGCCGTAGCACCACACCGTGACGTCCACGGTCAGCTGCTTGCCCGGGGTGATGAGGCCCTGGTCCACCGTCTTGAGCACGATGCGGTCGATGCTCTCATCCACGTGGTAGGTGCCGGTGGTGCCGTCCGCGCAGGTGGCGCCCACCGTGTTGGGCTGGTTGGGCTCCGCGCCGCCGGACACGGTGCCGCGGCCGTTGACCAGCGTGGTGCCGGTGTCGCAGCCGCACACGGAGCCGCAGGCGGGGGCCTTCACGGTGGTGTTGTAGCTGGCCACGGTGGGCGTGCAGACGTTGGTGGTGGTGAAGCTGAACGCGGTGCTGTACGGGCTCGCGCCGCAGCTGTCCGTGGCGCGCGCGCGCCAGGAGTACGACGTGAGGTTGGACAGGGCGGGCGTCACGTTCCAGGCGCTGGTGGACAGGCCCGTCGCGCTGCGCACCACGTTGGTGAAGGCGCTGTCCGTCGCCACCTGCACGTCGTAGCCGGAGGCGCTCGCCACGTCGGACCAGTCCAGCGCGGGCGACAGGGCGACGCCCGTGGCTCCGGAGGCAGGGGACGACAGGGTGGGGGCCGCCAGGGTGACGCAGCCGCGCGTGGTGAAGCTGTTCACCGCGCTCCAGGAGCTGGTGCCACCGCACGAGTTGAGCGCGCGCACGCGCCAGTAGTAGGCGGTGGTGGCCGACAGGCCGGGGGACACCGTCCACGTGCTGGCCACGAGCGAGTTGGCGCTGCGCACCACGTTGGTGAACGCGCTGTCCGTCGCGACCTGCACCTCGTAGCCGGAGACGCCGGACACATCATCCCAGTCCAGCACCGCGAGCAGCTCCACGCCGGTGGCGCCGGAGGAGGGGGTGGTCAGCGTGGGCGCGCCGGGCGCGGCGCAGGTGGGCGTGGTGCAGGTGCAGGTGGAGGCCGGCCCGAAGCACGCGTTGCTGCTGGCGGGCACGACGGAGTAGCAGTACTGGCGGCCGTTGGCGACCTCCGGGTCCGTGTAGCTGGTGCCCGTGACGGTGGCGACGCGCGCCTTGCCGAAGTCACAGCCCGCGAAGCCCTCCGTCTTCATCACCCAGTACTGGCTGGCGCCAGAGGACGCCGTCCAGGACAGGCTCACCTGGCTGTCGCCCGGGGTGGCCGTGGTGGTGGGGGCCGCCGTGGGGGCCGTCGCGCAGCCGCCGTTGGTGGGCGCGGGCGTGGAGCAGGCGATGTTGTGGCGGTTGTACGCCGCGTAGATGGCCGTCATGTGCGGCGTGCCGTCCGCCAGGTTGCCGTTGTCGTCGTCCGCGGCCAGCCACTGCATGTAGCCGTTCGTCGCGCCGCAGCCGTCGGACGTGCCGGCGGAGCAGTTGCAAGCGTGCCACGTGCCCACGTTGCCGGAGCCCTGGTAGAAGAGCTTGTTGCCCAGGAGGAACGCGTCGTTGGAGTTGTAGTTGAAGGGCGCGGCGGTGAGGTCGCGCGTCACCAGGTCCCAGGCGGCCTGGCGCACCGGGGACGCGGCGCAGTGCACCTGCTTGCTGCACGGGCCGGAGCCGGACGAGCACATCGGGCAGGTGAAGTTCTGCGGGGTGGCCGGGATGTTCGGCGCGCTCGCCGCCCAGTCCGCGTCACGCACGCCCGAGCAGCGCAGGTTGCACCACGACTGGCCGGCGACCTGCGACTCCTGCTGGTTGTAGCCCGTGCCGTCCGGCGTGAGGCCGCAGCCGGTGTTCGTCGTCTGGAAGAAGCCGTAGCCCACGCAGGAGGTCTGCAGCCGCAGGATGCCCGCGATGTCCGCGTAGCCCTCGCTGGAGTTGGACAGGGTGCCGTTGGCATCGAAGTTGTCCATGCCGTGGCCCCACTCGTGGTCGAACACCGCGCCAATCTCACCGGTGTTCCGGCAGCCGCCACCGGACTTGTAGAAGTTCACGGTGCTGCCGTTCCAGAACGCGTTGCACGTGCTGGACAGGTTCACGTTGGACGTGAGCTGCCCCTGCAGCCACGTGTTCGTGGGCAGCCAGCCGCGCGCCACCTCCTTGATCTTGTTCAGCTCGTAGAAGCTGGAGCGCGCCGCCGGGGTGTTGCCCGCGGACGTGCCCGCGGGCACCGTGCAGTCGTGGTCGTTGTTCACGCCGCCCAGGTCCAGCGAGCCCGTGGCGGAGCTGACGTTGATGGTGCCGCAGCTGTCGGCGATCTTCACGTACTTGCCCGACAGCGTCGTGTTCACGGTGCCGGTGCTGTAGTTGTAGATGCCCGCGCCGTCGGTGAAGTTGTTGGGCGCGGCGAAGCCGGTGTTCGCCCACGGCATGGGCGTGTTCGGCTGCATCGTCCCGCACGTCTCCTTGGACGTGCACGTGCCGATGTTGGTGGACGGGTACACCCCGCCCTTGATCTGCGCGTCGAAGTAGTGGTTGTCGTCCTCCACGGCGAGCACCTCGCCGGAGTTCGCGTCCACCGTCACCTTCCAGCGCTCGGTCTCACCCACGTTGGAGAAGCCGTAGCTCCACACCAGCGCGTGGCCATAGCCCTGGCCGAAGGCCGCGCCCGTGCGCGCGAAGGGCGCCACCTCCAGCTTGGGCTGCTGCCACAGGCTGGTGGGCGACAGCGTCTGGCCCAGGAACGCGCTGCCCGCGGACAGCGCCTGCGCCGCCGTGAACGAGGGCTTCACCCCGATGGTCACGTTGGCCCACGCCTCCGTGCCCAGCAGCACCAGGTTGCCATGGCTGATGGTCGCCGCCAGCCGGCCGTGGCGCACCGCCACCCCCTGCACCACCTGCGGGATGTGCACCTGCCACAGCGAGTCCGTCACCTGCGTCACGCGCGGCGCGCCCAGCTGGAGCAGGTCCACGCCCAGCGCGTCCTGGTTGTCCGCGATGAACTTGAAGACCAGCTCCCCCACCACCGACTCGTCGACGCCGCCCACCGACCGGCCCAGTCCCTGGCGCACGTCGTTGAGGCTCACGTTGTTGCGGAAGCCGTCGCCGGGGATGAGCGGGAAGCTGCCCTGGATGCCCGTGGCCGTTCCAGACAGCGGATCCAGGTACACCTGCACGTTTCCGCCGTTGCGGGCGAGGAACCCCGCCCACTTGTCCGCGCCCACGCGCGGCATCAGGCTGCGGGCCTTCTCCAGCGGCATGTTCTGGATGGGCAGGTACAGCTCAGGCTTGAAGAACGCCTTCTTCGCCACCGCGCCCTGCTGCGCGGGCTGGGGAGGTTGGAGCGCGTACGTCGTGGACGAAACCAAGAGAGCCAGACAACAGATTGCGGACCGCAGGGGGCGCATGCACGTCTCCTCGGATGATTCCGCCGGACGGGTCCGGCGGGCTCCGGGCCGGAGCGCCCCCTGCTTTAGGGCATGTGCATTTTTAAAGTGAATTGCGGCTATTCCTGACTAAGTCGTAAATTTGAAATTTCCATTTATTTCAAGAAGTTGAAATGTTCACTGGTCCATCATTCACTCCCGGAGGATTTCCATCCGCTCACAGTATTCCGTCCGGGCTTGCCATCAGGGGGCAGCCAGAGCCGGACGCGGTCGTCCTGGATGAGCTTGCCGTTGACGGCGTCGGTGGTGCCGCTGGCCATGAGGCGGCGGGGCACCCCGCGCGCGGCGAGGACCGCGGCCTCGGCCCAGAGCAGGAGCAGCAGCGCCCCGGCGAGCGCGGGCAGGGCCCGGGCCAGCGCCGCGTGGCGCTCCGACAGCACCTTCAGCGGCAGCACCAGCAGGGGCAGCAGCGCGGGGAAGATGACGAGCAGCCCGCGCGCGTAGCCGAAGAAGGCGAGGGTGACGAGCACCCGGTGCAGCACGACCAGCGACAGCAGCCGGAAGGGCGCGTGCGGGCGCTGGAGGGACAGCAGCATTCCGGCGAGCAGCAGCGCCGCCAGGGGCCACTTGAGGAGCCCCGCGTCGGGCACGAACACGTCCACCGGAGCGCGCTCGCCGGTGAGGCCCCCGGGCACGTCGGACACGCCCACGCCCAGGCTCAGGCCGTCCAGCCACCGGTCCAGCTTCGCCCCCAGGAGCCGGGCCGCGGCGCCGGGCGCGTCCGCCATCCACCGCAGCCCTTGCGCGTAGCCGTGCAGGAGCAGCCGCCGGTGTTCGGGGCGGGAGGCATCCAACTGGCCGTTGTGGCCGCCCTGGTTGATCAGCGCCGGGGTGAAGCCGCCCGTGGCGCCCGCGTGGTTCGCCATGGCGAAGTTGAGCGGCCCGTACACGGTGACGGGCACCCACTCGGGCAGCGGCTCCAGCGTTGGCGCGCGGGCGTTCAGCTCGCGCATCGTGTCCAGGTTCTTCAGCGCGCCCGGCACCAGCACCAGCAGCGACACGGCCACCGCGGCGCTCCAGCGAAGGGCCCACGGCTTCAGCGCCCGGGTCCGTTCGCGCGCCGTCCACGCATACACCAGGAGGAAGGGCCACAACCCCAGATGTTCGGCGCGGGTGAGCGTGCCCAATCCCATCACCGCGCCCAATGCCAGCACCGTGGGCCAGGACGGAATGACAGACGCCATTGGGAGCACCAGCGCGCAGGTGAAACACAGCCACAGCGCGGACAGCGTTTCATTGCTGTAGGAGGTGGACAACACCAGCCATCCGAAGCTCGCGGCGTACAGCCCCGCGGCGATGAGGCTCCACGCGGTGCCCAGCAGGCGCCGCCACCAACCCTGGCACAGCGCCACCGTGGCCGCGCCCAGGCACGCGAGCGCCAGCTTGTAGGGCAGCGCGCTGCCCTGGGGCTCCCCCAGCGCGCGGTACAGCAGGCCCAGGAGCGCGGGGAACAGGGGTGGGTGGTAGGGGAGGGCGGGAGGGGTCGGCTGCCGCCTCGCGAAGTCCAGCGCGGCGGTGTGGAAGAAGCGCGCGTCGCCCGCGAAGAAGACGGAGAAGGGCCAGTCCCGGTCCGGCGAGGCCGCCAGGTACAGCCCCCGCAGGAGCAGGCTGGCGGTGAAGGTGGCCACCATGCTCCAGGCCACCGGGTGCCGCCTGAGGGCGTCGCGCAGGGAAAGCGGGACCACGGGCTCCTCCGGTAGGGAAAGGCGCCACACTCTACATTGACCCGAGCGCACCGGCGGCGGGGTGGGGTAGAGACGGGGTGCGTCAAACCGGGAGGCAGGACATGAGCCGTGTGCTGGACGAGCTGTTGGGGCTCCTCAAGCTGGAGCCCATCGAGGAGAACCTGTTCCGTGGCGCGAGCCAGGACCTGGGCTTCCGCCAGCTCTTCGGAGGGCAGGTGCTGGGCCAGTCCGTGTCCGCCGCCAGCCAGACGGTGGACGCCCACCGCACGGTGCACTCGCTGCACGGCTACTTCCTGCGCCCTGGGGACGCGGGGCTGCCCGTCGTCTACACCGTGGACCGGGTGCGCGATGGCGGCAGCTTCACCACCCGCCGCGTGGTCGCCATCCAGAAGGGCCAGCCCATCTTCACGCTGATGGCCTCCTTCCAGGCGGATGAGCCGGGCTTCGAGCACCAGGCCCCCATGCCGGACGTGCCGCCCCCGGAGTCACTGCCCTCGGACCTGGAGCTCCTGGGGCGCCACGCGGACCGGATGTCGGAGCGCCTCCGGGAGAAGTTCCTGTCCGCCAAGCCCATCGAGATGCGCCCGGTGACGCACGTGGACCCCTTCGAGCCCCAGGCCCAGGCGCCGGTGAAGCACGTCTGGTTCCGCGCTGATGGGGCCATGCCGGACGAGCCCCAGGTGCACCGCTACGTGCTCGCGTACGCCAGCGACTTCAACCTGCTGGGCACCGCGCTGCAGCCGCACGCGGTGACGTTCCTCCGCCCGGGCCTCCAGATGGCCAGCCTGGACCACGCGCTGTGGTTCCACGGCGACCTGAAGGTGAACGACTGGCTGCTCTACAGCCTGGAGAGCCCCTGGGCCGGCAACGCGCGCGGCCTGGCGCGAGGGCACGTCTTCACCCGAGACGGGCGGCTCGTCGCCTCCGTGGCGCAGGAGGGGCTCCTGCGCCAGCGCACGGAGGGGCGCTAGGGTTCCTCAGAACCGGAGGCGTGGTGCCGACGCATGTCCCAGGTCGATGACGCCGCCGTGGTGGTGATCGTCGTCCGAACCCGTGGTGGGTTCGAAGAGCGTGCTCACCGCCACCAGCGAGCCCAGCACCGCGACGCCGATGGCGCCCGTGAGCAGCAACGTCTTGCCCAGGCTGAACTCGCGCAGCCGGGCGTGGTCCACCTCTTCCATCGGCACGACGAGCGGGGTGGGGGTTCCGCCCTGGAGCGGCACCCCCCGGAACCGCGCGGCGTCCACGCCCACCTCGATGAAGCGCTGGAACTCCAGCTCCTCCTGGGGGGCCACCCGCGCCAGCGCCAGGGGGGTGTCCGCGGTGAACTGGTGCGTGCGTCCCTCCACGTCCCGCACCGCGCGGCGGCGGTCCGTGGGGCGGTTGAGCATCACGTCGCCCAGCTCCTTCAACAGCGCCGCGTTGTCGTCCTTGAAGCCATCCAGCCGGGCGAGCTCCGGCTTGGGAATCGCGTAGGTCGTGGTGCAGGACGCCAGCAGGGATACGGCGGTCAACGCGGCGCACAGGCGCATGGAGTGGGCTCCTCCGGGATGGGCGTCAAAGCCTATCCCGGGGCGTGCCCCGGTGCCTACCGGGGCACGCCGCCCGGCGTCTCACTTCAACTGGTAGTTGGCGTTCAGCACGTCTTCCTTGGTCCGGCCCATCACCCAGCCGTCGTGGTAGACGACGCCCACGGGCGCGATGGTGTCGTTCCGGTACAGGCCGATCTTCAGGTAGTTGAGGCTCCCGGAGTACTGCGTCGCGATGTTGCGCTTGGGCAGCACCAGCTTGCCGTCGTAGTACAGCTCCACGAAGCCCACGCTGGAGTTGGGGGACCACTTCACGTGGAAGATGAAGTCATGCCACGTGTTGCGCACCAGGGGCGTCGTCCAGACGATGGTGCCCGGGGACCCGCCGATGTTGAGCCGCATCTCCTCGCCGTAGACGTAGAACTCCACCGGTGGGGAGCCGCAGCAGCCGTCGTGGTGCCACTGGGTGAAGAGCT
This sequence comes from Corallococcus sp. Z5C101001, assembly GCF_007352635.1. Lineage (NCBI taxonomy): Bacteria > Pseudomonadati > Myxococcota > Myxococcia > Myxococcales > Myxococcaceae > Corallococcus > Corallococcus sp. Z5C101001. Next base: position 808,690 of record NZ_VKLU01000005.1, on the reverse strand, counting down.
GCCACGTCTTCACGCTGGGGAAGTCCGCCGCGAAGCGCGTGCTCCAGCGGTACCAGTACTCGGAGCCCGTCGCCTCCTTCGTCTGCTTGAAGAGCTCGTTGCGGTTGCCGCTGGCGTTGATGGGATCATCGCCCTGGCGCACGGTGGCCTTGAGCGCGTAGCCGCCTTCGCGCACCGGCGACGGAATCACCTGCAGCCGGTCCGCGGACACCATCTGCGTGCCGTCCCACTGGCTGCGGTCGCCGGACTCGAAGTCGCCCTTCCACACGATGCCGCTGGGCGTGGGCGACGTCGTCGCGCCGGAGCACGGGCGCGCCTCCGCGATGCTGGCCCAGTCGTTGACGGTGTTGCCCTGCACGGTGACGCGCACCCGGCGCGCGTTCACGGAGGTGAAGGTGTACGTCTCCGCCGCGGTCGTCGTGCCCTTGCTCTTGCCGCTGTACACCGGCGTGTAGGTGATGCCGTCCGGCGACACGGAGATGGTGAAGGTATTGACCCGCGTGTTGCCCTGGTGCCAGGCCACCGACATCCCGCTCACGCCCTTGGTGGAGCCCAGGTCGAAGTCGAGCCACTGGCCCTTGCCCAGGCTGCTCCAGCGCGTGGTGAGCTGGTCGTCCAGGGCGTTGGCCGCGACACTGCCGGTGCCGTCATCGCCGCTGGCCTTCACGCTGCTGGGGGTCAGCTGCGTGCAGCCACTGGCGGTGAGGCCCTCGTCGGACGTCCGCAGCGACGACTGGGTTTCATCTTCCGGAAGGGTACCGTCCGGAGCGCCACAGCCCGCGGCGCCAAGGACGAACAGCGTTTCAACCAGGAGGAGGGTTTTCTTCAAGGGATTGCCCCAGGGGGAAAGGACAGGCAGTGAAAGGCCATGCTCCAATGACAGGAGGCAGGGGCATGGCCGGGGGATGTCTGGCTTTACAGCGGGCAGTCCCCTCTCGTACTCCCGGACCTGAACGACAGGGCCGTGTCGACGGGAGGAGAAAGACAGCATGTCGTTTGTGGGTGTGCTCCATCCGGCAGCGGGGGGAAATGGCTGCCGTGCTCCAAGGTGGCAACCGGAATAGCGAAGTTCTATTTCGAACACAAGCGACGCTGAACACGCCTGCATGCTGGGCAGGCCCGAAATTGAAAGACAGACATCTGTTTCAGACGGCCCGGGTGGAATCCTTCAACCGTCCGAAAGGGCCGATACGGCCCGTCGCGTGGGAGGCGTACCCGCGGAGCAAGGGTCCTGGACGCACCGGGTTGTGGTGGGGTGTGGGGACGCGCGCGCCGGGGTTGGGGCAGGGCATTTAGGACCCGTGTCCAGTTGTGTCGAGCCCTGGGACACACCCCTTTGCCGCCGACTTGCGATGACGGGAGAATCAGGCAGAACCCCTCCTGAAATGCCCGTGGATTTCCAGGAAGCCCGCCGCGCCGCGGCCATGAGGCCGGACGAGTGACGCACGCCATGTCGCGCCCCGCGTCCGAGCAGGTGCCTCGGAGCGAGCGCAAGCCGCTGTACGTGAAGGTGGTGACCCAGCCGGCGCTGCACGGCTGCTGGTCCGTGAACATCAGCGAGACGGGCATCGGGCTCATCGCCACGCCGCGCCGGCCGTCGGAGGGCCCGCACGAGAACGAGGCGGTGGAGCTGGCCTTCTCGCTGCCGGACACGGGCGCCCACGTGCGCGTGCATGGCACGGTGCGCTGGCGCCACGACACCGCGGGCGGCGGCGGCACCGTCGCCGCGCTGGGGGTGAGCTTCGGCGCCTTCGACGCGGCGGACGGCGTGAAGCTGGCGCGCTACCTCTCCACGTCACACCTCCAGGTGGTGGCGGCCTTCGCCAGTGACGACGAGTCGCGCGCGGTGCGCCAGGCCCTGGACGGCGCGGCCACGCCGCACTTCGCCGCCAGCGCGGAGGACGTGCACGCGCTGCTGTCCCGCGGGGACATGGCGGCGCTGCTGGTGTGCGGCCAGGACGAGGCGCGCGCGCTCGCGCTGGTGGAGTCCCTGGCGGAGCTGCGCGCGGAGGTGGACCCCACGGGGGCGGGGCCGCCCAGCGACCTGGCCTCCCGCATCGTCTATTGCGCCCCCGCCGCGCCGGACCGGCTGGTGGCGCTCTTCAACAGCGGGCGCATCTACCGCGCGCTGGGGGCCTGGCCGGCGCCGGACGTCGTGCGGCAGGCGGTGCTCCAGGCGGGGCGCGAGCATGGCTTTCGCACCGAGCAGTGGCGCATGGCGCTGGAGCTGGAGCGCAACCTGCTGCGCGAGCGCGCCCTGGCGCAGGGCCCCGCGGGCGGCCCGGGGCGCCACGCGGAGGACGTGGGCTTCCGCAGCCCCGCGATGCAGCGCGTGATGGAGATGGTGCGCCTGGTCGCGCCCCACCGCGTGGCGGTGCTGCTGCAGGGCGAGACGGGCACCGGCAAGGAGGTGCTGGCGCGCATCCTCCACCGGCTGAGCGGCAGGGGGGACCTGCCGCTCGTCGTGCAGGACTGCGGCGCGCTCACGGAGACGCTGCTGGAGAGCGAGCTCTTCGGCCACGTGAAGGGGGCCTTCACGGGCGCGGTGTCGGACCACCCGGGCCTCTTCGTGCTCGCCAACGGCGGCACCATCTTCCTGGACGAAATCGAGAACACGACGCCCAACCTCCAGGCGAAGCTGCTGCGCGTGCTGGAGACGGGCGACGTCCGTCCGGTGGGCGGCACCCAGGTGCGCCACGTGGACGTGCGCGTGGTGGCCGCCAGCAACCGGGACCTGGGGGAGGAGGTGCGGGGCGGCCGCTTCCGCGCGGACCTCTTCTACCGGCTCAACAGCTTCACCATCGACATCCCGCCCCTGCGCGAGCGCCCGGAGGACATCCCGGAGCTGGCGCGGGCCTTCGTGGAGCAGTTCAACCGCACCCTCAAGCGCTCCGCCACGGGGGTGGCGCCGGACGCGGACGAGGTGCTGCACGGCTACGGCTGGCCCGGCAACGTGCGAGAGCTGCGCAACGTGGTGGAGCGGGCGGTGCTCCTGTCGCGCCCGGGGGAGATGCTCACCCGGCGCCTGCTGCCGCCCGCCCTCATCAACAACACCGTGCCCCGCGCGGACCCCACCGGGGACGGCTCCCTGCGGGCCCGGCTCCACCAGGTGGAGCGCGAGCTCATCCGCGAGGCCCTGGAGCGCCACGGCGGCGTCCTGCGGCGGGCGGCGGTGGCGCTGGGCATGGACCCCGTGACGCTGGGCCGCCGCGCCCGGCGCCACGGGCTGTGGAAGCCGGACTGACGCGGGGCCCCTTCAGCGCGCCTGCATCCACTGGAGGATGGGCGTCCACACGCGGGCGCGCGCGTCCCGGGCGAGGAACAGGTCCGCGTGCCCGTAGTCCAGCGCGCGCTCCGCCTCCGGGCGGTTGCGCACGATGAGGTGGGTCACGTCCGTGCTGCCCAGCAGGCGCGTGGAGTACTCGCCGAAGCGGCCCACGCCGCCCCCCGCGCCCACGTAGAGCACCGGCACCTTCACGTCCTTCAGGTGGTCGTCATAGGGCACGTCCAGGCCGCACAGCTGCGCCTCCGTCTCCACCACCTCGTTGAGGCTCTGGTAGGGCACCGCGAGCTGGAGGTAGTCGAAGAGGGTGGGCTCCGGCGTGAAGGCCGTCTGGTAGGGCAGGCCGGTGGTGTCCGGGAGGCTGCCGTTCAGGTGGTAGCCCGGCGTCAGCGGCTGGAGCGGCGCGAAGAGGGCCGCGGTGGCCCCGGCGGCGATGACCGCGAACTGCCGGTTGGTGGGCGGGGGCAGCCCCGCGAGCCCCGGCGCCGCGAGCGGGGAGGGCTCGTTGGGCGCGTCATGCGCCAGCTGCCCGATGAGCCGCACCGGCGTCCCCGGCGCGGGTCCCAGCAGCCCCCCTTCGGTGCGCCCCGCGCGGCGGGCCGTCCGGAGCGCCTCGTACCGGGCGCAGGCCCAGGCCCGCTGTTCCGCCGCCTCCGGCCCGAAGCGCAGCACCATGTCCATGGGCACGAAGCCGTCCACCCGGCGCAGCGAGCGCGGCAGTTGGACCTCCCCGTCCAGGTACGCATAGCCAATCGTCGCGCCCCGGCTCCAGCCCATCAGGAACATCTTGTCGTTGCCCCCGGTGGCGCCGGACAGCCGCCGCACGGTGTCCGCCCACGCCAGCCCCGTGCCCAGGTCCTTCACGTGCGTGTCCAGGTGCCAGTCCGCCATGAACTGGAAGTTCTTCTCCGTCTCCGGCACCCCCACCCAGCGCAGGTCGATGCCCCACACATCCACGTCGCGGCCCGCCAGGAACCCCGCCAGGGACTCGTCCTGCGGCATCGTGGACACGCGCGTGTTCGTGAGGAACGCGGGCACGAAGGCCCACAGGTCCCCGTGCACCATGAACACCGCCCGCCCCGTGCGCGCGGGGACGAACGGCAGGACCTCACGCACCACGCGGTGCAGGGTGATGGCGTCGTACCGGCCCGTCCCCACCCGCACCTTCCAGGTGTAGTGCGCCAGTCCGCCCCCCAGGGGCTCCCGCTGCGTGCTCACGGCGTTGAGTCCCGCCGCCACCAGCGACCGCGACAGCTGCTCCAGCCCCACCGTGGTCTCGCGCGCTTCCCCCGCCTCCGAGCGCGCGCCCACGAACAACGCCAGCATCACCCACAGGCACAACGTCCTACGCATACCGACCTCGACTCGCATGAGGGTTCCCCACGCAGAGAAGCGCATGGGACTGACATCCAGCGCTCCCGCCGCGAGTGCCCCCAAGAGCACCTTCCGCGCCAGGACCCAACGTATTGATTTTGTTGATCCTGCCCCGTGGGGCCGGCTTCACTCCTGAATGCTACAGGGGCCCGCTCCGGCCGCGCTCAGAGTGAAAAACGCCGCCAGCCGCGGTGCTTCAGCGCTGAGACATGCGGACCATGGATGGCGCGGACCTCTCCGGACCTGGAGCGCCCCCGTCCTGCCCACCAGGGTGTGGATGTTCATTCAATCCAACACATACATATGAAACAGGCAAGTCCTGGATGAAAGGGGAAGACGGCGGGGTGATCGCGCGGGGGAGGGGGACGGGCGACAACAGCGGGTCTCACCCTGACTCCCCGCGAGGGGGAGGACCCATGCCCGAGACCGTCTTCGTCGACAACATCTGGAACGACTTCGCGCACAGCTATGATCAGATGATCCCCGAACTGCCGTGCTACCAGCGGCAGCGGGAGAAGCTCCTCCGCGACACCCGGGATCGCGCCTATGTCATCGACGCGGGGTGTGGCACGGGGCTCGTGAGCGAACCGCTGGTGCGCCGGGGTCAGCGCGTCATCGGCTTTGACAACAACCAGGCCATGCTGGCCCTGGCGGTGCGCCGCCGCGACCGCGAGCCGGAGGCGGTGCGCACGCGCTGGACGATCCTGCCCGGTGACGTGACGACCTTCCCCCTGGAGGTGGAGGGCGGCGCGGACGCGGTGGTGATGAACAACGTCCTCTTCTACGTGCGCGACCCGGAGGCCGTGCTGCGCGAGGCGTGGACGCACCTGAAGCCCGGCGGCGTGCTGTGCATGACGAGCAACAAGCGCCCCCGGCCGAACCTGGAGAAGGTGCTGACGAACTCCATCCAGGAATGGGAGTCCCAGGGGCGTTGGACCGAAGCCCTCCAGCGCGCGGTGAACCACCACCGCACCTGCGCCCAGCGGCTCACCACCGACCCGAACGAGATGGTCACCTTCCTGGACACGGACCAGGCGGTGCGCCTGCTGGAGAAGGTGGGCTTCACCGAGGCGCTGGTGGCCGACGGTGACGACTACTACGGCGAGAACTTCTACGTCTGCATGCGCAAGTAGGGAGCCCCTTCCATGACGAACGTGAACCCCCGTTTCCAACGCAACCTGGGCGTCCTCCACCCCCAGACCATGGACAAGCTCGCCGGCACCCACGTGCTCGTGGCCGGCGTGGGAGGCGCCGGCGGCCAGTGCGCGGTGGACCTGGCGCGGCTGGGCTTTGGCTGCCTGACGCTCGCGGACTTCGACGTCTACGAACGCCACAACATCAACCGGCAGATCGGCTGCTTCGAAAGCACCCTGGGCCAGCGCAAGGTGGACGTGGTGGAGGGGATGTGTCGCGACATCCACCCGGACCTGCGCGTGCACAAGGTGCACGAGGGCATCACCGACACCAACGTGGCGCACGTGCTCCAGGGGCAGGGCGGCCTGCCGCCGGTGGACTACGTGGTGGAGGTCATCGACATCGCGGGGGCGAGGGCCAAGGAGTCGCTCCACCAGACGTGCCGCGAGCAGGGCATCCCCATCATGACCGGGCTGATGCTGGGCTTTGGCGCCGCGCTCCATGTCTTCCAGCCAGACGCGCCGCTCTACGAAGAGCTCTTCATCCTGCAGGACGGCCGCATCGACCTGCCGAAGATCATCCCCCACCTGGGCAGCTACATGCTCCAGGAGTACATGGACGCCTGCTACCAGGGGCGGGGCCACGCCCCCACGTGCGTGATTGGCGCCACCACCGCCGCCGGCCTGATGGTGAGTGAAATCATGCGCGGCGTGATGCTGGGGCCTCGCGCGATGGTGTCCTGGCCCGAGTACCTCTACGTGGACCTCTTCGACCACCGCTACGTGCGGGGCTCCGTCGGCGCCGCCCGTCCCGCCCCGCGTCCTGTCCGGTCGCTGAGCCAGGACGCCCGGGGCTGACCGCCGGGCCTCCAGGGGCCGGGGGCCCCCTTCCGGGCCCCCGAATCCCCCCGGTTGTTACATCACCACGCCTCGCGACCGCGCTTCATTGACCACCTGGGTGCCGTCCACGCCCAGCCGTCGCGCGATGAAGCCCGCGGCGCCGTCCGCGCTCTTGTGCACCCGGATGAACTGGTCGTCATACGTCCGCGTGACGATGAGCATCCCCGACACGATGACGCGCTGGAGGTTGTGCTGCAGCTCGTTGCCCTCGATGATGACGTGGATCTCCGAGAACAGCGCCCGCGCGTCCGACAGCATGTTGGACAGGTGCCGGCGCTGCTCGCTGTTGGGCACCGCCGACTTCGCCCCCGCGATGGTCACCAGCACCATGGGCTGCTGGTGTTGTTGATAGGCGGTCTGCATCTTCAGGTACACCGCTTGAATCTCATCCGGCGTCGGTGGCGCGTCCCAACGCAGGAAGAACACTTTGTCAATGACGTCTGTCTTGTAGACCGGAAGTGCCATGGCGTTCGCGACTCCTTCGTGACGGGGGCCCAGGGACCGTCCCGGTCCACCCCGACCGGGCTTTCTTCCTCGTGCTTGGGGGTCATCCTGCTCTTCAGCCGCGGTCAAGAAACTAGCCCCGAAGGCTGACATTGCTGAGACGACACATCCCCTCATCACTGACAGCGCCACGGACTGTGTTCTCGCCTCGCGGTCTTTGTGGATGTTCGCTGGCGGATTCTAAACCCAGACGTCGGGGCAACCCCTCATGTCTGGGCATTCCGCTGGCTGTGACATCTTTCAATGACGACTCCCCCTGAAAACAAGAAGGCCCCGGGAGCACGGTGGCTCCCGGGGCCTTCGGTGAGGCTTCAGCCCGTCAGGCGGTGAGCGCTACCCGCCGGAGACGTTGGTCTCCACGAGGTTGGCGTCGCCGGAGATCTGCGCGGCGGTGAAGAGGATGGGGCGCCACTGCTTCTGGGAGAACAGCCGCGTCTGGTCCGCGTAGTGAGCGGAGGTCGGGTCGCCGGACTGGCCGTAGGTCAGCACGGCGTTGCCGGTGGGGCCCGCGTCGGTGAACTGCATGGCCATGACGAAGCTGCTGCCGTTGTTGATGGGGTAGCCCGTGCGGCTGAGCAGGGTGGTGGCGTTGTAGGTCGGCAGGTGCGGCTCGGCGTAGTCGAACAGGGTCGTGCGGGCGACGCCGTAGGAGACGACGTTGGTGATGCCCTCGCGGCCCATGCCGCCCTGGAGCGGGATGTTGGCGCCGGCGCGGGCGGTGAACTGCACCTCGCCCAGCGTCTTGTCCAGCGCGACGCCGGAGCGGTTGATGGTGTACACGGCCTGCGCCAGCTTCACGAGCACCGGGTCGTCGCCCTGCGCGGGGGCGGGCACCAGGGTGTTGGGCGTGGTGATGGGGTTGGCCGGGTCGAACGGGGTGGCGAACAGCTGGCCCGCGTTGAGCAGGTTGGGGCCGGAGTAGGCGCCCAGGAACTCACGGAACACGAAGGCGCCCTTGGCGCCGGTGTCGTAGCGGCCGTTCCAGTCCTTGAGCAGCGTGCAGGCCTGGCTGATGTCCACCGCGGTGTTCTGGTAGGTGATCGTCGTCTTGCCGGCGCAGCGCTCGACGACGCTCGCGCGCACGAGCTCCTCCATGCTGCTGCGGTTGCTGAACACGGCCGTCTTCAGCTCGTCCAGGCTGAACTTGTGGTCGGGGCCGGAGGCGGCGTTGGGGCCGGACTCGGTGAGGGTGATGACGTTCATGCGCGTGCGCGGCGACTGGGGCACCTTCTCCAGGCCGTGCAGCGGGGAGAAGCCCGTCAGCGGGGCCTCCGGGTTGGACAGCCAGTAGCTGTCGTTCGCGTTGAAGACGAAGTCATTGCGGTCCAGCTTCGGCACCTTGGCGAAGGGCACGAGGCCGGGGCTGCGCGAGCCCGGCTCCACCTGCCACTCGTTGGCCGGGTCGCTGCCGTTGAGCAGCACGAAGCCCAGCGCGGAGTAGATGCCGTAGGCGATGGGGTTGGTGCCCGTGGTCGCCTCGGTGAGCCACTTCGTGTACGCGTCCTTGGTGAGGTTGGGCGTGGGCGTGGCGTCCGTGTACCAGGCCTTGCCCTCCTTGTCGGCGTACATGGTGTTCACCCAGGGCAGGCCCTGCTGGGTGGCGTAGACGTCCTTGAACTCCGCCAGGTTCTTGGCCTTGTTCATGCCGTGGAACTGGTCCAGGAACTTGGTGTTGTCGATGTTGCCATCGCGCAGGGTGAGCACCGTCTGCGTGTTCCAGCCCAGCGTGCCCGCGGGGAAGCCCGGCGCCGCCGAGTCCGGGATGGCGATGATGGGGCCGTAGTGGCTGAAGTACATCGTCTGCGTGTAGTTGGTGACCGAGCCCTCCGCCAGCTTCACCAGGATGGTGAAGGTCTTGGAGGTCATGGCGCGCTCTTCGTTGCCGTACTTGTAGACGGTCGGCTTTCCGGGCACGAGCTGCAGCTGGTACATGGTCATGCGCTGACCGGAGGAGAACGTGTGCGTCCACGCGACGTTCTCATTGAAGCCGATGAGCACCGCCGGCACGCCCATCAGGCCCACGCCGTAGACGTTCAGCTGGCCGGGCACGGTCAGCTGGCTCTCCCACAGGCGCAGCTCGCCTTCCCAGGGGAAGTGCGGGTTGGCCATCACCATGCCCTTGCCGTTGTCGGTGCGCTCGGCGCCAATGGCCCAGCCGTTGCTGCCGAAGTCCGCCCGGCGCAGCCGCTGGAGGTCTTCCAGGGTGGGCATCTGGGGACGCAGCGCGGCCTGCTTCGCATCAAAGGACTGCGCGCCCACGGTGGGGGGCATCGCCGCGGCGATGGTGAGCGCCAGCGCGTTGACGCCGGCGATGAGCGTCAGGTCCGTGTTGTACGCCAGCAGCTCCACCGGGGTGATGGGCCGCACCCAGGGCGCGTTGGCGCACTCGGCGGGACGGGCCGCCGGGGCCGTGTCCGCCAGGTACTTGTTGTAGCCGGCCGCGTAGCCGGTGAGCATCGCCTGCATCTCCTCCGACACCGTGGGGAAGGCGGCCGCGGCGCGGTCCAGCAGGCCCATGGACAGGTACGCCAGGTCCGACGCCACGTAGGTGTTGCCCGGCCCCTGGCCCAGGAAGCGCGCGCGCTCGCTGCGCACCTTGAGGATCTGGTCCGCCAGCGTACAGACGTGGTCCTGCGCGAAGGCATAGCCCTGGCCGAAGCCCAGGCTGCCGTAGTCGTTCGCGGTGATGTGCGGGATGCCGTACGAGGTGCGCTTGATGTTCGCCGTGTACTTCGGGGCGGCCGGCGGCGGCGGCGGGGTTTCCGTTTCGTCGTCGTCACAGCCGGCGGTGGCCAGCAGCGCCAGCGACGCGAACAGGGAGAAAGACCAACGGCGGGCCCGGAGAGACCGGGACCCGCCGCGAGAAGGAGACGTATCGGGGGTGTGCTCGTGCATGGCGGGCCGGAGACTAGGAAGGTGGCGATTCGCCGGTCAATGTTTCTGGGATTTGACTTTCGCTCCGGGGTGAACGTGCTCGATGCATCGCGTCGTGGGTTTGGGAAAGCCCGGAAGTCGGTGTGTGTTACACGGGGGGCATGACGCACGAGCCCTCGCGGCCCGCGGCCCGTCGCCCGCGCCGCCACTTCTCGATGATTCGCACCTTCGTGCTGGCGGACTTCGTCACGCTCGGCAACGGCTTCGCTGGCGCGGGCGCCATCCTGGCGGCCATGCAGTCGCTGGCGACGGGCAATCCGCGCTGGTTGTGGGTGGCGTTCTTCCTGATGCCGGTGGCGCTGGTGATGGACGTGGCGGACGGGCGCATCGCGCGGTGGCGCTTCCGCAAGTCGCCGCTGGGCGCGGACCTGGACTCGCTGGCGGACGTCATCTCCTTTGGGATGGCGCCCGCGGCGCTGGCGTTCGCGGTGGGCCTGCGCGGCTCGCTGGACGTGGCGGCGCTGCTCTACTTCGTCGCGTGTGGCATCAGCCGGCTGGCGCGCTTCAACGTCACCTCCGCGGAGCTGTCCGACGGCACCGGCAAGGTGAAGTACTTCGAGGGCACGCCCATCCCGACCAGCCTCCTGCTGGTGATGGTGTTGGCGGTGGCCACCTGGCAGGGACGGATGGGCGACGCGCTCTGGGGAGGGGTCTGGAACCTGGGCCCGCTCCAGCTCCATCCGCTGGCCCTGCTCTACGTCGCCAGCGGCAGCGCGATGATCAGCAAGACGTTGCGCATCCCGAAATTCTGAAGGCTTCGGCCGCCCTGAACGAGGAGGTGCCTTCCAGTGGACGTCCTGGAGGACAGTTCCCCTGTTTTTCCCAGGGTGGGGCGGTTGGCAGTCCCGGGGTGGGTGCCTAGTTTCGCCCCCTGATCCGCGGGAGCCACCTTCGTGTGGAACTCGTTGCGGTATCGAGCTTCTGGGTGAGGCGGGAGGGAAGGGGTGGGTGCGATGACTGCGCGCTGGGGCCTGCTGGGGTTGGTGGTGGTGGGGTTGTTGTCAGGCTGCGCGGACCGGGAGCGCTCGTCGCTCGCGGACGGACGGCTGACGGCCACGCCGGGCGGGGTGGACTTCTCTCAGGTCGCCATCTTCGACGCGCGGGAATCCACGGTGACGCTGCGCAACGTGGGCCGCGCGCGCATCACGGTGGGCGAGGCCTGGGTGGAGGGGCCGCAGGGCGCCTACCAGGCGGAGTTCACCGACGAAGGGCCGCACACCCTGGCGCCCGGCGGTGAGTGCACGCTGAAGGTGCGCTTCGAGCCGCAGGTGCGGGGCGGCCTGCCCGCGGTGCTGGTGGTGCGCACGGACACGCGCAGCGAACCCCTGATGCGCATTCCGCTGAACGGCGCCGGCGTGGACGCGTGGGCGCGGCTGACGCCGCGCGCGCTGGACTTCGGGCGCATCGAGGCGGACTCCACCAAGACGCTGGGGGTGACGCTGGACAACCCGTCGGAGCTGCCCGTGACGGTGACGCCCCGGTTGGTGGGCGCGGACAAGGACGAATTCGTCGCGCCGGTCGTGACGCTCAACCCGGGCGAGCGCGCGGAGCTGCCCATCACGTTCAACCCGGTGCGCGTGGGCCGCAAGCAGATCGCGCTGGCCATCACCCCCTGTCACTGGTGCGCGGACGTGACGGTGCAGGTGACCGCGGAGGCGCTGGAGCGCGCGGTGGTGGCGGAGCCGGCGGTGGTGGACTTCGGCGCGGTGCCGATGGACCGCGACGTCATCAAGGCGTCCAGCCTGCGCAACGTGAGCACGGAGCCGGTGTCGGTGACGTCGCTCATCCTGGACGGCACGGACGCGTCCTTCAGCCAGGCCAACACCAGCCTGCCGCTGGTGCTCCAGCCCGGGGAGGTGCGCGCCTTCGAGATCCACTACAGCCCCGGCCACATGGGCCCGGCGATGGACCGCGCCGTCTACTCCGTGGTGAGCCGGCGCCATCCCACGGTGCCCGTGCTCCTGCGCGGCTTCGGCGGCGCGTCGGAGCTGTGCGTCTCACCCCTGATGTATGACTTTGGCGACCAGCCGCTGGGCTCCAAGTCGCGCGTCGTCGTGAACGTGAAGAACTGCGGCACGGACAACGCGGGGCCGCTCACCATCAACTCGCTGGACTGGACGCCGGACCCGGCGGGCGCCCTCCAGTTCAACCACAAGCCGCTGGCCCTGCCGGTCACGCTGCCGGCCAACGGCGAAGTGAACCTGGAGATCTTCTTCGAGCCCTCGCGTGAAGGCTCCTCCTCCGGCGCGCTGGTGATGGCGACCAGCGCGTTCTCCGCGGCCACCGTGCAGCTGGACTTCTTCGGCAGCGCGACGGCGCATGCGCCGTGCGACCTGGCGGTGACGCCGCAGGCGGTGGACTTCGGCACCATCCCGCCCGGACGCGGCGCGGTGCTGGGCGTGAAGGTGGAGAACAAGGGCACGGACCTGTGCCCGGTGAAGAACATCCGCGTGGCCAACGACGGCGGCGGCGTGTTCCGCATGCCGGGCGGGGAGCTGTTCGGCGGCATCATCTACCCGGGCGACTGGTTCAGCTTCCAGGTGTCCTTCACGGCGCCCTTCACCGGCGGCAGCTTCGCGGGGGAGGTGCAGGTGGAGCAGCACAACCCGACGGTGCCGGTCTTGCGGGTGCCGCTGCTGGCGAACTCGCAGCAGGCGTGCCTGGTGGCGTCCCCCTGGTTCGTGGACTTCGGGGTGGGCCGCAAGGACTGCCGGCCGAAGCCGCGCGAGGTGAACTACCTCAACGCGTGCACCACGCCCGTCACGGTGTCCAACGTCTTCATCGGGCCGGGCACCACGGACTCGGAGTTCGAGCTGTTGTATCACCCGGCGCCGCCCGCGTTCGAGCTCCAGCCGGGCGAGTCCTTCACCGTGGGCGTGGACTACCTGGCGCAGGTGACGGGGATGAACCTGTCGCCCCTGTTCGTGGACTCCAGCGACCTGCCCATCCCGCTGATGGTGCCGCTCATCGGCGAGTCCTCGAAGAAGACGGACAAGACGGACAGCTTCGTGCAGCAGGACGTGAGCAAGGTGGACGTGCTGTTCGTCGTGGACAACACGGCGTCCATGGTGGAGGAGCACCCGAGGCTCGTGTCCGCCATCCCGGCCTTCGTGGACACCGCGCGCAGCAAGGCGGTGGACGTGAACATCGCGGTGACGACGACGGGCATCACCGCGGTGTCCGGCGCGTGCCCGGGCGGCGCGCTGGGCGGGGAGGCCGGGCGCTTCTTCCCGGCGGACAACAGCCGCCCGCGCATCCTCACGCTGGCGACGCCCAACGTGACGAAGCTGCTGCAGCAGAACGTGCAGGTGGGCCAGTGCGCCCAGGTGGAGCAGGGCTTGGAGGCGATGCGCCGCGCGCTCACCGCGCCGCTGGTGAACAACGCGGATGATCCGCGCACGCCGCTGCCCAACGACGGCAACCTGGGCTTCCTGCGAGACTCCGCGGCGCTGGTGGTGGTGTTCGTGGGCGACGAGGACGACCACTCGCCGGACGCGGTGGCCACGTACGTGCAGTGGGCGCAGCAGCGCAAGGGGGAGAACCAGCCGCAGCGGGCCACGTTCTTCGCCATCGCGCCCACGACGACGACCTGCCCCACAGCGGGCGGCACGGGCACCCGCTACGCGGACGCGGCCCTCCAGACCGGCGGCGCGGTGTTGAACGTGTGCGCGGGGGACTACTCGCCGCTCCTGCGGCAGGTGGCCAACAAGGCGTTCAGCGCGCAGGACCGCTTCCCGCTGAGCGAGGCGCCGGACGTGGGCACGCTGGTGGTGGCAGTCAACGGCACCCCGGTGACGAACGGGTGGACCTATGACGCGGCCTCCAACAGCGTGGTGTTCACCACGGTGCCGCCGCCGGGCGCGAAGGTGGCCATCACCTACCGCCGCGCCTGCGCCAACCACTGAACGGTGGAACCCGGAGCGGTGTGGACCCCGTGACGGGCCGGGCATCCGGCCTCGAACGGGGGTGTCAGACCCCGGTGCTACAGCGCTGCATCTGCCTGTGCGGATGACCAGAAAATTGGAGGCGCTCCCTCGGTGTGTACCCTGCGGAGCGTCTGCACGCTGTTGCCTTGGGAGGCGCGCTGTGAGCACCTGGATCCCCGACGAGCCCATGAAGTCCTCTCCGCGCGCCGGTGCGCCGGGGCTGCGGGTCATCCGTGGGGAGGGGCAGCGCCGGCAGCAGGAGCCGCTGGCGTCCCGCGACGCGGTGGCGCGGGTGCTGATGGAGGCCGGGGCGGACCTGCTGCTCCGCCGCATCAGCCCGCTGAGAGCCCAGGAAATCGAGCGCAAGGTGGACCGGGTGCTGGACCTGTTCGACCGGGTGGACACGGCGCCGGTGCTGATGCCGGTGCTCAAGCGGCACCTGGACGAACTGGAAGCCCTGATGCGGGAGACCCGCGAGGTCCGGGCGGTCCGGCGCTAGGGCGCAGGTCCGGGGGGAGCAGGAAAAAACCCAGGGGGATTCGATGTTTGATTCCCCTGGCCGGCGGGCTTACGCTTGGGGTTCGCCTCCACGCGTCCCGGCCGTGTCCATCGAAACCTACGGCAGCTACCAGCTCCTGAAGCGCCTCGCCACGGGCGGCATGGCGCAGATCTACCTCGCGCGCCGGCCGGGTTCGGATGCTCCGGACAAGCTGCTGGTGCTCAAGCGCATCCTCCCGCACCTGTCGGAGAACGACGAGTTCGTCCGGATGTTCCTGGACGAGGCGCGGATCGCGGCCCGGCTCGCGCACCCCAACGTGGTGCAGATCTACGACCTGGGGGCGGAGGGGGACACGTTCTTCATCGCCATGGAGTACATCCATGGCGTGGACGCGCGCCGGCTCTGGAAGCGCTCGGAGACGGCGGGCCGTCCGCTGCCGGTGCCGTTGGTGTGCCGCATCCTGTTGGAGGCATGCGCGGGGCTGGACTACGCGCACAAGAAGCCGGACGCGACGGGGCGCCCGCTGGACATCGTGCACCGGGACGTGTCGCCGCAGAACATCCTGGTGACGTTCGACGGTGGCGTGAAGGTGGTGGACTTCGGCATCGCGAAGGCGGCGGACCAGGCCACCGTGACGCGCTCCGGGGTGCTCAAGGGCAAGTATTCGTACATGTCGCCGGAGCAGGCCGCCGGGCAGCGCGTGGACCGGCGCTCGGACGTGTTCGCGCTGGGCGTGGTGCTGCATGAGCTGCTGACGGGGGGGCGCCTGTTCAAGCGCCCCAGCGACATGCTGACGTTGTCGGCGGTGGCGGAGTGCCATGTGCCGGTGCCGTCGCAGGTGGCGCCCCGGGTCCCGGTGGAGCTGGATACCATCGTGCTCAAGGCGCTCGCGAAGGAGCCGGACGCGCGCTACCAGCACGCGCAGGACCTGCAGCTGGCCTTGGAAGGGTGGCTGGCCTCGCAGCCGCAGCCGTGCGGGACGACGGCGGACCTGGCCGGCTTCATGAAGGAGCTGTTCGCGGACCGCCTGTCGGAGGAGGCGCGGTCGGGCGAGGTGCAGGTGTCGGACGAGGAGGCCGGCGTGTCTCCGCGCTCGGAGCCGCCGCCCGCGCCGCGCCGGTCCGTCATGCGTCCCGCGGGGATGGTGGGGCGCACGGAGCACGAGCCCACCACGACGCTGCGCCCGAACCGGGCGAACCGGCCGAGTGGGAAGGTGGAGTCGCGCCGCGAGGAGCTGGATGCGGAGCCGCGCTCGGAGGTCCGGGCGGCAGAGACGCGTCCGGAGGGGCGCAACGCGGAGGGCCGCCACGCCGAACCCCGTTCGGAGGGCCGCGGCGCCGATCCGCGTGGGGATGCCCGTGCGGAAGCGCGGTCCGAGAGCCGTGGTGCCGATCCGCGTGGGGATGCGCGCTCGGAGGGCCGCAGCGCCGATCCGCGTTCCGAGGGCCGGAACGCCGATCCGCGCTCGGAGGGGCGCAGCGCGGAGGCCCGCGCGGAAAGCCGCAACTCGGAAGGTCGGAGCGCGGAGGCCCGCGCCGAAAGCCGCAACGCGGAGGCCCGCGCCGAAAGCCGCAACGCGGAAGGGCGCTCGGAGGGGCGCAACGCGGAGGCCCGCGCGGACAGCCGCAACGCGGAGGCCCGTGCGGAAAGCCGCAACGCGGAAGGGCGCTCGGAGGGGCGCAACGCGGAGGGCCGTGCCGAAAGCCGCAACGCGGATGCGCGCGGAGACGGCCGGAACGCCGATGCGCGCTCCGAGGGACGCAACGCGGAGGGGCGCATGGAAGGCCGCTCCGCCGATCTCCGCGCCGAGGCGCGCTCCGAGGGGCGCGCGGAGCCCCGTTCCGAGATCCGCAACGTGGACGGCCGCCCCGAGCCCCGTTCCGAGATCCGCAACGTGGACGGCCGCCCCGAGCCCCGTGCGACAACGGGGGCTCGGCGTGCCGTGGAGTCGCCGCCGTCGCGGGGCACCCGGCCCGTGCGCCTGGAGGAGCCGTCCATCCCGACGGTGACGGCGGAAGAGGGCCCCACGCTCGCGATGATGGATCCGCTGGGCAAGCTGACCGGCGGCTTCCAGGTGGAAGAGGACGCGCCCACGCTCGCGATGATGGACCCGCTGGGCAAGCTGTCCGGTGGCTTCCAGGTGGAGGAGGACGGGCCCACGCTGGATCAGCGCCTGCTCGCGGCACAGGCCTCGGAGGATGAGGACGACGCGACCCTGGACATGCGCTCCGTCTCCCACGCGGACGTGGATGAAGGCCCCACGCAGGACATGCGCGCCGTGCCGCGCTCGGAGGTGCCCGGCTCCCGCGTGGGCCCGGCGACGGCCTCCGGAGAGCACCGTCACTCCCGGCTCCCTCTGCCCGCGCCGCATCCGACGGTCGAGGAGATGACCGCGTCCACCGTGCCGCGCCCGGTGTCCCGCGTGTCCAATCCGAACGCCTGGGCGCCACCGGCCCGCACCGGCACTGTCACCGAACATGCGGCCGTGGCGCCGCCGAAGCGCCGCGGGTTCATCTGGGCCGGAGTGGCGCTGTTCGTGCTCCTCGCGGTGGGCGGATTCCTCTGGAGCCTGGAGATGGGCGCGGGCGGCGTGCGCGTGGCATCCGAGCCCAGCGGCGCGCGCGTGGTGTTCGAGGATCGCGTGCTCCCGGAGCGCACGCCGTTGACGCTCCCGACGGTGAAGCCCGGGCGGTACTGGCTCGTGCTGGTGAAGGACGGCTACCGCGAGCTGCGCACGCAGATCGTCATCCCGCCGAACGGGCAGCTCGACGTGGGGCCGCTGAAGCTCGTGCCCACGGCACCAGGTGGACGGCCCGCCACGGAGCCGCCGGCACCGGCGCCGGAGCCCGCGGGTGGCCCCTCGGGCGTGGCGGCCCCCCATGCACCGGAAGTCGCGCCGGTGGAGACGAAGCCGCCCCCGGCCGCGCCGCGCGCCGAGGCACCCGCCCAGGTCGTCCAGGCGCCTCCGGGCGCCGTGGCCACCCCGGTGGTGCCAACGGCGGAGGTGCGTGAGGCTCCCCGGGCGGCGGAGCGCGCCGCGTCGGTGAGCTTCGTGGTGACGCCGTGGGCGGAGGTGACCTGCAACGGGCGCAAGCTGGGGGAGACGCCCTTCCAGCCCGTCGAGCTGCGCGTCGGCACCTATGACTGCAAGTTCACCAACCCCGAACTGAAGCGCACCCTCAGCCGCCGCATCGAGGTGCGCCCCATCGACCTCAACGTGGTGACGGTCAAGTTCGAGTAGGCGTGGCCCCTTGGACCCTTCCGTGACGCTCGAGGCTGGAACCCACGTCGGCAAGTACCTCGTGCGCCGCAAGCTCGCCGAAGGGGGCATGGCGGAGATCTTCCTGTGCACCGCGCGCGGGCCCGAGGGCTTCGAGAAGGAAGTCGTCATCAAGCGCGTGAGGGCGTTCCTCGCGAGCGACCCGGACTTCGTGCAGATGTTCATCGCCGAGGCGCGGCTGGCCTCGCGGCTCAACCACGCCAACGTGGTGCAGATCTTCGACTTCGACAAGCACGAGGACACCTACTACCTGGCGATGGAGTACGTGCGGGGCTGCTCGTTGTGGGAGCTGCGCAAGCGGGCCCGGGAGTCGATGACGCCGATGCCGCCCGTGCTGGTGGCGCACATCGGCGCGGAGGTCGCGCGCGGCCTGCACTACGCCCACCGCCTGCGGGTGAATGGCGAGCTGCTGAACCTGGTGCACCGGGACGTCACGCCCCACAACGTGCTCGTGTCGTACGACGGCGCGGTGAAGCTCACCGACTTCGGCATCGCGAAGGCGGGCAACAAGCTGACCAACCCCGGCGTGCTCAAGGGCAAGTTCGCGTACATGTCCCCCGAGCAGGCCCGGGGCGAGAGCGTGGACGTGCGGACCGACGTGTTCGCGCTGGGCGTGGTGCTGTGGGAGTTGCTCACCGGCGGACGGCTGTTCCAGGGGGATTCGGAGATCGCCGTCCTGCGCGCGGTGCAGGAGAGCACCATCGTGCCGCCCGCGCGCCTCAACCCGGACGTGCCGCCGGACCTGGATGAGGTCATCCGCCGCGCGCTGGAGCGCGACCTGTCGAAGCGCTTCCAGACGGCCGGGGAGCTGGAGCGCGCGCTGGCTCAATGCGTGCTCAACCACGCCCGCTCCGTGGACGAAACGGACGTGGGCGCGTTCGTGCGCAGGCTCTTCCCGGTGGCCGCCAGCCAGCAGGCGTTGCCCGCGCTCGCGGAGCGCACGGCCCTGGAGGATGGCGCGCTCCCGGTGCCCGGAGCGGGTTCCGAGCCACCGCCCCGCGAGCCCACGGCGGTGATGCCGTCGCGCGAGCATGCCTCGGGGGCGAAGGGGCGCGCCTCGCAGGATGAGGACCTTCACGGGACGACGCTGGTTCTGTCCCGCGACGAGCGCGCCAGCGACTCCGCGGACGGCCGCCCCCCGCAGCCCACGCCGCTGATGCCGGTGCGAGCCCTGGAGCGGGGCGCGCGCGAACCGCTCGGGCGCACCGAGTCGCGCGAAGGGGCGAGGACGGGCGCGCCGCTCGTCGAGGACGGCGAGTCCTCCTCCAGTCAGGCCCACCCCTCCGGGGGCGCGGACGACAGCGCCGCCGGGCTCCAGGCCAGGTCCAGCGGTGCCTCCTCCGTGAGTCAGTCCGGGGCCCGGAGCAGGTCCGGCGGCGTCTCCGTGAACGGGGCCGTGGTTGGCGGCAACACCTCCGCGCGAAGCGGCGCGGCCTCCGGTGACGACACCGCCGGCGCGCACGACGACGATCGGGAGATCGAGACGGTCTCCGCCACCGAGCCCGGCCCCCCCGCGGCGTCGAACCGCAAGCGCGCCTTGTGGACCGGCGCCGCCGCGCTGGGCCTCGCGGGCCTCGCCAGCGTCCTCGCCGTGGCCCGGTACTCGTCCGGAGCCGAAGCCCTGGGGCAGGGGAGCACCCCGTCGGCCGCGGTCTCCGCGCCGGTCACGCCCCCCACCGCCGCGACGACGGAGAAGCCCGCGGCTCCTCCGGAGGCGACCCCCTCCGCGCGCGAGCCGGCCGGGGAGGCCATCGACGCGGAGCTCGACGGGCAGCGGAGGGAAGCCGCCCTGGCCACGCCCCCTTCGGGTGGTCAGCCCGCGCCCGCCCCAAGTCCCACGGGCGACACCGCCGTCCCTCCGCCCGCGGAAGCGGCGAAGGCCATGGGCTCGCTCCAGGTGAAGGCCAACCCCTACGCCACGGTCTACCTGGGCGCGAAGCGGCTCGGAGACGTGCAGGGCCGCGCGACCTACAAGGTCCCGGCCGGGACCTACACCCTGACCTTCCAGCACCCGTCCGGCGCGAAGACGTTCACCGTCGTCGTGCCCTCCAACGGCACCGCGACCCAGGAGTTCCGCGCGCCTCGCGGCCGCTGAACCTCCGCCGTCCCTCTTCCTTCACCGCCCGCTGACCCGCCGACCCGAACGTCGGACGGGTGACGTCCGTCCGCTCGTCGTTCTTGACGAATGACGCGCGAATCTGGCACCTATGGCAGCCATTCAGTAGCCTCTATTCAATGGAATCGATGGACCTGCTTGCGCCCGAGGAACTCGAGCGCATCGAGCGTGAAAACGCGGGGGGACTGCCCGCGAACGCGATCCTGGAAATCTTCCGGCCCCGGGGCGTGAGGCTCTCGGAGGCGACGTTCCGGAAGTACGTCCAGGCGGGGCTCCTGCCGCGCAGCCGCCGCGTGGGCCGCAAGGGCAAGCACCAGGGCAGCCTGGGCCTCTACCCGGTGGAAGCGGTCCGGCGCATCAATGTCATCAAGAAGATGATGGCTGAAGGACACACCCTGGAGGACATCCGCCGCTCCTTTGTCTTCCACCGCAACCACATCGACCAGCTCCAGAGGGACCTGGCGGAGGTGCTGGACGGGTTCCAGGAGGAGCTGGGAGGGCGGCCCCTGGGAGGAGAACGCAGGAGGTCACTCGAAGCCCAGTTGGCAACGCTCAGGCAACGGGCGCAGGATCTGGTCCGGGATGTCGCCCGGTTGGGCAGCGCCGTCACGGCGCGCGAAGACGAAACGCTCCGGCCGCAATAGGATGCCCCCCAGGGTCCTGTTGAACCGGATAGACTCCACGCATCTGGAGGAATCATGTCGGAAGTGAAGCAGCTGCAGGAGGGCGAGGGGGGGAATGAGGAGGAGCAGCCCGCGGAACGCCGGCGCTCCAAGACCATGTCGCGCAAGGAGATGGCGCGCGACCTGCGCCGGCGCAGGCTCGCCGGTCAGCTGGACCCCGAAGAGGCGGAGACCCTCAAGCTCGTGGACGAGCAGCGGCCGCGCACCCGCGCCGACTGCATCAACGGCCCGCGCCCGTGTCTCTTCGTGTCCTGCAAGCACAACCTGTACCTGGATGTGAACCCGGAGACGGGCTCCATCAAGCTCAACTTCCCGGACAAGGAAATCACCGAGCTGGAGCACACCTGCGCCCTGGACGTGGCGGAGAAGGGCGGCATCACGCTGGAGGAGGTGGGGGAGATCATGAACCTCACCCGCGAGCGCATCCGTCAGGTGGAGACCCGCGGTCTGATGAAGCTGCGCGAGGCCACGGAGGCCGAGCCGCCCGTGTCCGCTCGCAAGCCCTGAGTGCAGGGCACTGTTTCGCGCCGGGCCTGGGGTGACGTGTTGCGTTGACACCCCAGGGGGTGGTTGCTAGGACCCGCGCCACCCCCCACCCATCCCGAGGCGCAAACGTGCTGGCTCTCCTGAGCGTTTCCGACAAGCGCGGTCTGGTCCCCTTTGCCCAGGGCCTTGTCCGGCTGGGCTACCGACTGCTCTCCACCGGCGGCACCCTGGAGGCCCTGAAGGCCGCCAGCATCCCCGCCACCCAGGTGTCCGAGCACACGCAGAGCCCCGAAATCCTCGGCGGCCGCGTGAAGACGCTCCACCCCCGCATCCACGGCGGCATCCTCGGCCGGCCCGACCTGGCGAGTGACCGGGCGGAGATGGCCGCGAACCACATCGAGCCCATCTCGCTGGTGGTGGTGAACCTCTACCCCTTCCGCAAGACGGTGGCGTCCGGCGCGGGGGAGGAGGACGTCATCGAGAACATCGACATCGGCGGGCCGGCGATGGTCCGCGCGTCCGCGAAGAACTTCAAGCACGTGGCCGTGGTGGTGGACCCGGACGACTACCCGGCGGTGCTGGCGGAGATCGAAGGCCAGAAGGCCGTGGGCGAGGCCACGCGGCGCCGGTTGATGCGCAAGGCGTTCGCGCACACGGCGGCCTACGACGCGTCCATCTCCGGGTGGCTGTCCGGCGAGGCCCAGGAGCCCTTCCCGGAGGAGCTGTCGCTGGCGTTCCAGAAGGTGCAGGGGCTGCGCTACGGGGAGAACCCGCACCAGCGCGGCGCCTTCTACCGCGAGTTCCAGACGCCGAACGAGCCGTCGGTGGCGTTCGCGAAGGTGCTCCAGGGCAAGGAGCTCTCGTACAACAACATCCTGGACCTGGACGCGGCCCTGGGGCTGGTCCTGGAGTTCCCGGAGAAGCCCTGCGCGGTGGTCATCAAGCACAACACCCCGTGCGGCGTGGCGGTGGACGACGTGCTGGAGAAGGCCTACCGCACCGCCCGCGCGGTGGATGAGGTCAGCGCCTTCGGCGGCATCGTCGCCTTCAACCGGGAGGTGGACGAGGCCGTGGCCAAGGCCATGGCGGAGACGTTCCTGGAGGCGGTCATCGCGCCGTCGTACTCGGCCGCGGCGCTCCAGGTGCTGGCGGGCAAGAAGAACCTGCGCCTGCTGGAGGCGGGCCCGGCGCTGGCGTCCGCGACCGCCCGGCCGCGTGCGCAGGTGGATGCCCGGAGCGTGTCCGGCGGCCTGCTGCTGATGGACCGCGACGCGGTGGAGCCGCCCCTGGAGTGGAAGGTGGTGTCCAAGCGCGCCCCCACCCCGGAGGAGGAGCGGGCGCTGCGCTTCGCCTGGAAGGTGTGCAAGCACGTGAAGAGCAACGCCATCGTGTTCGCGGCGCCGGCCCAGCTGCTGGCCCAGGGCGGCGGCCAGACGAACCGGGTGGACTCCGTGCGCATCGCCATGACGCGTGGTGGCGAAGCCCTCAAGGGCAGCGCCGTGGCCTCGGATGCCTTCTTCCCCTTCCGGGACGGGCTGGACGAGGCAGCCCGGGCGGGGGCGACGGCGGTCATCCAGCCGGGCGGTTCTGTCCGGGACGCGGAGGTGATCGCCGCGGCGGACGAACATGGGATGGCCATGGTGGTGACGGGAGTGCGACACTTCCGGCACTAACTTCATGCGCATCGTCTGCCAGAAATGCGCGGCGGCCTACGCGATCGACGACCGGTTGATCACGACCAAGGGCGTCCGCGCGCAGTGTCCCCGCTGCCGTCACCTCCAGCTCGTGAAGCGGGAGGCGTCCGCCGCGTCCGTGACGGCCCCCGCTGAAGGGGCCGCGCCCGCCGTCGCCGCCGAGCCGAAGAGCGCTCCCTCCGCGCCGGCGGCTCCCCCTGTGGCGCGCGAGCCCCGGAGCAATCCGGCGGCGCCGCGTGCCGCTCCCGCCGCGGCGAGGCCCCCACCTGCCGCCCCGGCGAAGGCCGCCCCGGCGTCGGACCTCTTCGGAGACTTCGGGGAGATGCCGGAGCTGGGGCCCCCCGGGAGCGTGGATCCATTCGCGGACCTGGGACCTCCCGCGTCCCGCGCGCCCGCGCCCGCCAGTCCTCAAGGGGACCCGTTCGCGGACCTCGGCCCGCCGCTCGCGGAGGCTCCGAAGGCCGCGTCGTTGGCGAAGCCCGGTCCGCCGGTCGCCGCCGCGCCTCCCCGCGCCGCGCCTCCTGCGGACGCGCTGCTCGACTTCCTCGGGCCACCGCCCGGGGGCCTGGAGCCGGACGGCGCACCTTCGCCGGCGCCGGCCCGGGCCTCCTCCGCGCCCCCCTCCGGGGCCGTGTCGCTGGGCCGCATGTCCGTCCGCGCTTCCGCGCAGGCCGCCGCGAAGGCGGAGGCGCACGCGAACTGCCGTTCGTGCGGCAAGGTGCTGACGGATCCCTTCGATCAAGCCATCGGCAGCTGTGACGACTGCAAGCAGCGCGAGACAGGCTCCTCCCGGGATGCCTCGGCGTCGGTGGTGGTGGCGCCCGAGGTGACGGCTCCGCCCTCCAGGGGCGACCTGGAGCTGCCGATGATGAGCGGCCTGGACCCCTCCGCGGAGTCGTCCGGCGAGCCCCGCACCGAGGGGGCCACGGCGCTGTCGCCCGACCCGTCGCGCGTGAGCCAGGTGAAGCCCGCGCGCACCTCGCACCTGACGGCGGCGCCCGTGCGCAGCGCCCAGCGGGATGTCGCGGGGGGCGGCGGACGCCGGCCGGCGCTCATCGGGCTGCTCGTCCTGGCGCTCCTCGGGGGCGGCGGCGCGGCGGGCTACTTCCTCGTCTACAAGCCTGGGCAGGAGCGGGCGGTCCGGGAGGCCCGGCCGACGCCTCCGTCCGCGGTGCCTCCGGAAGTGCTGGCCGCGGTGGGCCGGTGGAAGCTCCAGTTCCTGGAGCTGGAGGGCACCAGCGCGGCCCACCTCGCCGCGGGCCAGAAGCAGCTCGCGATGGATCAGCGCGTCGCGTATTCGGAGGCGGAGGAGTCGTTCCAGCAGGCGCTGCTGTTGGACCCGCGCAGCGCGGACGCCATCTCCGGCTATGTGCAGGCGCTGGCGCTGGGCCGCGGTCCGGGCATGGACGACAACTCGTTCCAGGAGGCGCGCGAGCTCGTCAAGGCCGCGGAGGACATGGCCGGGCGGACGCCCGGACTGCTCGTCGCGCACGCGAACCTGCTCCTGGCGCGCTCGCGTCAGGCCGGCAGCCTGGAGGAGGCGGCCCGGCTGGCGACGGCGGTGCTGGCTCAACCGAAGGCCAGTGACACGCAGAAGGCGGAGGCGCACCTGGTGCTGGGCCGCGCGCGGGTGTCCACGTCGCGCGAGCTGGCGAACCAGGAGTTCGACGACGCGCGCAAGCTGGCGCCGGGCCTCAAGCGCGTGGACTACTACAGCGCGCTCGCCCACGAGCAGGCCGGCCAGTACGGGCTGGCGCTGAAGCAGCTGGCGCGCCGGCTGGAACTGGATCCGCAGGACTGGGACAGCCTGGAGGCCTCCGCGCGCATCTACGTGGAGGTCGGGGAGACGGGCCTCGCGCGCAAGCTGTACGAGGACCGGCTGAAGACGAAGGCGGGCGACATGCGCGCCCTGCTGTCGCTGGCGGTGCTTCGCTACCAGGCGGAGGGCAACGCTCGCGAGGCGGTGCGCGCCCTGAAGGACCTGGCGAAGAACGCGTCCCGCTATGGGCCTCGGGACGCGTCGGAGATCTGGAGCCACCTGGCGGCGGCGGAGCGCACCGCGGGCAATGACGCGGGCGCGGTGAAGGCCGCGACGGAGGCCCTGAAGGTGGTGCCGGTGTTGCCGGAGGCCCACCTGCAGTGGTTCATGGTGGCGCTGTCGCAGAAGGACACGGCCGCGGCGCGTGAGCACCTGAAGGGCTTCCAGGGCCGGCTGGACGACGCCGCGCTGGAGACCGTGCTGGAAGGCCGCGTGCTGCTGCTGGAGGGCGACACGGCCGGGGCCCAGGAGCGCTTCCAGAAGGCGGTGCGGCAGGACGACCGCCGCATGGACGCGCGGCTTTTGGAAGGCGTGGCGGCGGCGGTCGCGAAGAAGCGCGACGAGTCCTTCCGCCTGTTCTATCCGGTGCTGGAGGCGCGGGAGTGGGATCCGCTGCGGCTCGCGCCCAGGCCCGCGCTGACGCGCTTCTGGCTGCGGCCCGGCGACACGCTGACGGGCGTGGAGAACGGGGTGAAGGCCTTGAGCGAGCGTGCCGAGGACGTGCAGCCGCTGCTGTACGAGGCACTGGTCCGCTTCCACCAGGGGGACCGGCAGAACGCGGAGCGCCTGTTGCACACCGTGGTGGATGCGAACGCGAACAGCGGTGGCGCGCAGGCCTACCGCGCGCTCATCGCGCTGGACGCGAAGTCGCCGCAGGCCCGGGGCTTCGCGGAGCGGGCGGTCGGCGTCGAGCGGGGCCTGCCGGTGGCCCGCCTGTCGCTGGGGCTCGCGCAGGCGGCCTCCGGGGACGTGGAGGTGGCCAAGCGGACGTTGCAGTCCGCGCTGGATGTGGCGCCGAAGATGCTGTCCGCGCAGACGAAGCTGGCGGAGCTCCAGGTGGCCACGCAGCCGAAGGAAGCGCGCGCGGTGCTGGAGAAGGTGGTGGGGTTGGACCCCTCCTACTTCCCGGCCAAGAAGCTGCTCTACAAGCTGGACGAGCGAGGTTGACGTGAAGGTCTTGTTGCTGGGGTCGGGCGGCCGTGAGCACGCGCTCGCGTGGAAGCTGGCCCAGAGTCCCCGTCTCTCGCGGCTCCTCTGTGGCCCGGGCAACCCGGGCACGGCGCGGTGGGGCACCAACGTGCCCCTCCAGGCGGACTCGCCGGAGGCGGTGGTGTCGCTGGCGCGCCGTGAGGGCGTCGACCTGGTGGTGGTGGGGCCGGAGGCGCCGCTCGTCGCGGGCGTGGCGGACGCGCTGGCGCAGGTGGACATCCCGTGCTTCGGCCCCGTCGCGGCGGCCGCGCGCATCGAAGGGTCCAAGGCCTTCGCCAAGGAGATCATGGCGGAGGCGGGCGTGCCCACGGCGGCCTTCCGCGTCTTCACCGACGCGGCCCAGGCGGAGGCGTACGCCGTCGAACAGGGCCGCATCGTGGTGAAGGCGGACGGGCTGGCGGCGGGCAAGGGCGTCATCGTCGCGCCGGACGCGGACGCCGCGCGCGAAGCGGTGCGCGCCGTGGCGGCGATGGGGCAGGCGGGCCAGCGGATGGTGCTGGAGGAGCTGCTCGAGGGCGAGGAGGTGTCGCTCATGGCCCTGTGCGACGGCGAGCGCTACGTGCTGCTGCCGCTGTCTCAGGACCACAAGCGGGTGGGCGAGGGCGACACGGGCCCCAACACCGGCGGCATGGGCGCGTACTGCCCGGCGCCGTTCCTCACGCCGACGGAGCTGGCGAAGGTGGGCGAGCAGGTCATCGCGCCGACGCTCGCGGTGCTGGCCCGGCGAGGCACGCCGCTGCGCGGGGTGCTGTACGCGGGGCTGATGCTCACGGCGTCGGGCCCGAAGGTGCTGGAGTTCAACGCGCGCTTCGGGGACCCGGAGACGCAGGTCCTGATGATGCAGGTGGAAGAGGACCTGCTGCCGCTCCTGGACGCGTGCGCGAAGGGGGCCCTGGAGCCCCGGACGCTGACGCTGCATCCGGGCGCCTCGGTGGGCGTGGTGCTGGCGGCGGAGGGCTATCCGGACGCGCCGAAGAAGGGCCAGCGCATTGAGGGCCTGGACGCGGTGCCGTCGAACGCGCCGGTGTTCCTGGCGGGCGTGGCGAAGCAGGACGGCGCGCTGGTGACGGCCGGGGGCCGGGTGCTGACGGTGTGCGCGCGCGGCGCGGACCTGTCGACGGCGCGTGAGCGGGCCCTGGCGGCGGCGGAGACCGTGCGCTTCGAGGGCAAGCACTTCCGCCGGGACATCGGGGCGCGGGGGCTGCGGACGCGGCCGTGAAGCTGCTGGCGCGCTACCTGCTCAAGGAACTGCTCGTCCCCCTGTGCGTCTGGGTGGCGTTCATGTTCCTGCTGCTGTTCGTGATGCAGTTCCTGCGCGGCACGGACGTGCTGTTGGGCTCGGCGGTGACGCTGAGCGACCTGGGCCGGCTCATCGCCTACCTGGCGCCGCACTTCCTGGTGATGGCGCTGCCCATCGCGTTCCTGCTGGCCATCCTGCTGGGACTGGGGCGGCTGGGGGAGGACCGGGAGCTCACGTCGTTGCAGGCGCTGGGCATCAGCCCCCTCCAACTGCTGGCGGCGCCCCTGGGCGTGGGGCTCGCGCTGAGCGCGTTCATGGTGCTGCTCACGTCCACGGTGGAGCCGTGGGGCCTCACGGGCGTGAAGGACCTGGTGGGCGAGGTCATCCAGAAGAACGTCGCGGGCGACGTGAAGTCCGGCGTCTTCTACGAGGACCTGAGCGACCTCACGCTGTACGCGCAGAAGGTGGCGCCCAAGGGCGGCGGGTGGACGAACGTGCTGCTGCACGACGACCGCGACCCCAGCTCGCCGCTGCTGGTGCTGGCGCACAAGGGCCGCGTGGGCACGTCGGACCGGGGCGAGGCGCTGCGGATCGAGCTGATGGAGGGGGAGGTGCACCGCGCCAACCGCTCCTCGGTGGACGCGAGCGTGGTGGCCTTCGAGAAGGCGGAGATCAACGTGGGGCTGGGGGGCTCGCTGTCGCGGCGCAACCGGTTCCGCTCGCCCAAGGAGGAGCTGACGCCGGTGGAGCTGCTGGCCGCGGCGAAGGACGCGGAGGAGCGGCGGGAGGATCCGCTCCCGTTCCTGATGGCGCTGCACAGCCGGCTGGGCAACGCGGTGGCGCCGGTGGCGTTCGCGCTCCTGGCCACGCCGCTGGCGATTGGCCGGAGGCAGGCGGGCCGGGCGTGGGGCTACCTGCTGACGCTGGGCGGCTACGTCCTCTACTACCTCCTGAGCCGCGCCTTCGAGCAGATGGGGCAGCGCGGGCAGCTTCCGGTGCTGGTCGCCGGGCAGCTCGCGAACGTGCTCTTCATGGCGGTGGGCGCGTTCGCGCTGTACCGCGTGACGCGCTCGGGGACGCTGCGATGAGGCGGACCCTCTTCGGCTACGTGGTGCGCGCGTATGTCCGCTACACGCTGGGCATCCTCGCGGGCGTGGTGGCGGTGTTCCTGGTGGTGGACTTCGTCGACCGCGCGAAGGCCTACGGGGGCGAGGGCTGGGTGCTCGATGTGCTCAAGCTCTATGGCTACAAGGCCCTGGTGACGGTGCAGCAGCTGGGGCCGGCGGCGCTGCTCTTGGCGGCGGGCACCACGGTGTCGGCGCTGCGCAAGAAGGGCGAGGTGACGGCGCTCCGGGCGCTCACCTTCGGCCCGGCGGCGCTCTACCTGCCGGTGGGGTTGTGCGCGCTGGTGGGGTGCGTGGGGCTCGTGGCGTTCGACGAGACGGTCGCCGCGCGGGCGGGCCGGCGCGTGGATGAAATCACCACGCAGCGCTTCAACCGGTGGAGCGACTGGCGCCTCTATTACACGCCGAAGCAGTGGTTCCGGCGGGGCGACTCCATCTTCTTCCTCCGGGGGGGCGACGCGCAGGAGGGCTTCGAGAACGTCTCCATCTTCACGCTGACGCCGGAGTTCAAGCTGCGGCGGCGGGTGGACGCGGGGCGCATGCGCGCGCTGGAGGGGACGCGCTGGGAGCTCACGGACGTGGTGGAGCGCACGTTCGCGGAGGACGGCGGCACGGCGGTGAAGCAGCAGCCCGCCGCGGAGTACGAGCTGGGCGTGGGGGCGACGACCTTCCGCATCCGGCCGGGCCGCCCGGAGCAGATGCGCCTGGCGGAGCTGAGCGAGCAGATCGTCGCGCGCGCGGAGGTGGGGCTCGCGACGCAGGGCTTCCAGCTCGCGTGGCACAACCGCTTCGCGTATCCGCTGGCGGGGCTGCCCGCGGCGCTGCTGGCCGTGGGGCTGGCGCTGCGCACGAACCGGCGCGGACACCTGACGGCGGCGGTGGTGGAGGGGTTGCTCATCGCCGTGGCCATGTGGGGCCTGATGGTGGTGTCGCGCACGCTGGTGCTCACCGAGCGTCTGGCGCCCGCGGTGGCGGCCTGGATGCCCACGACGCTGCTGACCGTGGTGGCGGTGGCGCTGTGGCTGCGCCGCGAAGGGCTGCTGTACCTCCCACGTCGGAGCGCGACGCGGCCGGTGTGAGCCGCGCCTGGGACGTGGGCCCGGGGCGTCGTTCGGGGGCTCAGCCGCGAAGGAGCCGCCGCGTGTGGCGGGCCAACTGCGCCTCCTCGTCGCTGGGCAGCACCCGCACCGGGTGCGCGGACGCGTCGGAGCTGATGAGCTCCGCGTTCGCTTCGTTCCTTCGCGCATCCAGGGTGATGCCCAGGTGTCCCAGCATCCCGCAGATGCGCTGGCGCACCGGGGCGCTGTTCTCGCCGATGCCGCCCGTGAACACGAGCAGGTCCAGGCCCCCAAGCACCGCCGCGTAGGCACCCACCGTCTTCGTGATGCTTCGCGTGAAGACGTCCACCGCCAGCGCCGCCCCGGCGTGGCCCGCCGCCGCGTCGCGGGTGAGGGCCTGCATGTCGCTCGTGGCCTCCGACAGTCCCCGGAGCCCGGCGTCGTGGTTCACCAGCGCTTCGAGCGCATCCGCGTCCAACCCGCCCGTGCGCAGCAGGTACAGGAGCACGCCTGGATCCAGGTCGCCCGTGCGCGTGCCCATGGGAATTCCGCCCGTGGGCGTGAAGCCCATCGACGTGTCCACCGAACGTCCGTGTTCGAGCGCCGCGAGGCTCGCGCCGTTGCCCAGGTGGGCCACCACGGTGCGGGCTGGCACGGTGGGCTCGAGCCTCGCGACGATGGACTCGTAGGACAGCCCATGGAAGCCATACCGCTGGACGCCCTGGTCGCGAACGGCGCGGGGCAGGGGGAGCGTCGAGGCGACAGCGGGCAGGGTGACGTGGAAGGCCGTGTCGAAGCAGACGAACTGCGGCACCCCCGGGTAGCGCTGCTGCGTGGCCCGGATGAGCCTGAGCGCCGGAGGAATGTGGAGCGGCGCGAAGTGCGTCGCGTCCTCCAGCGCCATCATCACCTCCGGCGTCAGGGCCTGATGCTCGCGGAGGTGGGGCCCGCCATGCACCACGCGGTGCCCGATGGCCTGGGGCCTCGCGCCGCCCAGCTCCTCCAGGTGCCGCACGGCCTCGCGGAAGGCGTCCTCCTGTGACGGATGCCGCACGTCCACCGCGCGCACCTGCTTGCCCGTGCCATCCTTCACGACGAGCTGGCCGTGCTCCGCGCCGATAGGCTTCGCGCTGCCCTTGAAGCGCACCGCCTCCTGGCGGCCCTGTTCGACGTAGAGGCCGAACTTCAGCGACGACGAGCCGCTGTTGATGACCAGCACCGCGCCGGCGTCGCTCATCGTGCCGTCCACTTCCAGTCGGCCACCTCGGGCATGTCCTCACCGTGCTCCGACACATGGAGCTTGTGCTGCTGGCGCACCTCCGAGAACCGCTGCTCCGCGGCGTCCAACCGGTGGCGCGCGGCGCGCGAGTGCCGGATGGCCACCAGCGCGAGGGTGAAGCGGTCCATGTCGTTGAGCACCGTCATGTCGAACGGGGTCGTCGTCGTGCCCTCTTCCTTGTAGCCGTGCACGTGGATGTTCTCGTGGTTGAGCCGGTTGTACGTGAGCTTGTGCACGAGCGTCGGGTAGCCATGGAACGCGAACACCACGGGCTTGTCCTTGGTGAACAGGCGATTGAAGTCCTCGTCGTTCAGCCCGTGCGGATGGACGCTCACCGGCGCGAGCTTGAACACATCCACGACGTTGACGACGCGCACCTTGAGCTCCGGGGCCCACGCGCGCAGCAGCGTCACCGCCGCCAGCGTCTCCAGGGTGGGCACGTCGCCCGCGCAGGCCATCACCACGTCCGGGTCGCCGTCCTCGTTGCCGGCCCAGTCCCACGCGCCGATGCCCTCCGAGCAGTGGCGCACGGCGTCCTCCATGCCCAGCCACACCGGGGCCGGCTGCTTCCCCGCGATGATGAGGTTCACGTAGTTCTTCGAACGCAGGCAGTGGTCCGCCACCGACAGGAGCGTGTTCGCATCCGGCGGCAGGTAGATGCGCACCGTGTCCGCCTTCTTGTTGGCCACGTGGTCGATGAAGCCC
Source organism: Corallococcus sp. Z5C101001 (assembly GCF_007352635.1). Classification (NCBI taxonomy): domain Bacteria; kingdom Pseudomonadati; phylum Myxococcota; class Myxococcia; order Myxococcales; family Myxococcaceae; genus Corallococcus; species Corallococcus sp. Z5C101001. Next base: position 777,444 of record NZ_VKLU01000005.1, on the reverse strand, counting down.
GGGTCCTGGTGGGAGAACCCGTTGTGGTCCTGCCGCCAGACGTGCGAGCTGAGCAGGTAGTTCAGCGACGCGATGGGCTTGCGCCAGGGCAGCTCCCGCGCGGATTTGATCCACTTGGCGTGCTGGTTGAACATCGAATCGATGATGTGGATGAACGCCTCGTAGCAGGAGAAGAAGCCGTGGCGTCCGGTGAGCAGGTAGCCCTCCAGCCAGCCCTGGCAGAGGTGCTCGCTCAGGACCTCCATCACGCGCCCGTCCACGGAGAGGTGTTCGTCCGTGGACTCCACCTTCGCGTCCCAGCGCTTGCCGCTGACCGCGTAGACATCCTGGAGCCGGTTGGAGGCGTTCTCGTCGGGCGCGAACATGCGGAAGTTGCGCGTGGCCAGGTTGTCGCGCATGACGTCCCGCAGGTAGCCGCCCAGCACCTTCGTGGCGCTGACGTGCTTGGAGCCGGGCGTGCCCGGGTCGACGGCGTAGTCGCGGAAGCCCGGCAGCGCGAGTGGCACCAGCAGCTGACCGCCGTTGGCGTGGACGTTGACGCCCATGCGCAGCCGGCCCTTGGGCGCGATGTCCGCCAGTTCCTCGCGGAAGGTGCCGTGCGCGTCGAAGAGCTCGCGGGGCCGGTAGCTCAGCAGCCACGCTTCGAGGATCTTCAGGTGCTCGGGGTTGGAGCGCACGGACTCCAGCGGCACCTGATGGGCCCGCCACGTGCCCTCCACCGGCTTTCCATCCACCACCTTCGGGCCGGTCCACCCCTTGGGGGTCCGCAGCACGAGCATGGGCCAGCGGGGGCGGGTGGGGTCCTTGTTCTCGCGGGCGTGGCGCTGGATGCGGCGGATCTCGGCGTAGAGGGTGTCGAGCACCTCCGCCATCCGCTGGTGCATCGTCTTCGGGTCGTCTCCCTCCAGGAAGTGGGGCCGGTAGCCGTAGCCGCGGAAGAGGGCTTCCAGCTCGTCGGCGTCGATGCGGGCGAGCACCGTGGGATTGGCGATCTTGTACCCGTTGAGATGCAGGATGGGCAGCACGGCGCCATCGGTGATGGGATTGATGAACTTGTTGGAGTGCCAGCTCGCGGCGAGCGCGCCCGTCTCCGCCTCTCCGTCGCCGACGACGCAGGGGACGAGGAGGTCCGGGTTGTCCAGCACGGCGCCGTACGCGTGGAGCAGGGAGTAGCCCAGCTCGCCGCCCTCGCTGATGGAGCCGGGGACCTCTGGCGCGTCGTGGCTGGGGACGCCGTAGGGCCAGGAGAACTGGCGGAACAGGCGCTTCATGCCGTCGCGGTTGCGTTCGATGTTGGGATACAGCTCCGTGTAGGAGCCTTCCAGGAACGTGTTGGCGATGATGCCGGGAGCGCCGTGGCCGGGGCCAATGAGATACATCATGTTGGCCCGGTGGTTCCGGATGATGCGGTTCAGGTGCACGTAGATGAAGTTGAGGCCCGGCGTGGTGCCGAAGTGCCCCAGGAGCCGTGGCTTGATGTCCTCCCGCGTGAGGGGCCGCTCCAGCAGCGGGTTGTCCTTGAGGTAGATCTGCCCGACGGACAGGTAGTTCGCCGCGCGCCAGTAGGCGTCGATCTTCTCCAGTTCCTCGTCACTCAGTGGACCGGCCATCTGTCATCTCCCCATGCGGACATCGCGCATCCCGGGGCACCAGACTCCAACCGCGCCGTGACGGGTGAAATCCGTGATGGGAAATGGCGGGCGCGTCGGCTTCCCGACAGCATGGCCGCCCTTGCTTGAACCCGGCTCCCCTGGCGGACGTCAGCGCAAGGTCAGACGCATGACGTGGCGCCGGCGGTCAGGCCGCCCAGCTTCCGGTGCGCGGGGCGCGGCTTCCTGGGGGCGGGCGGCTTCGCGGACCTGGGCATGGCCCGCGAAGCATCGCGCCGCACGGCGGCTTCAATGGGACGAGGGCACGTCGGCCAGGTTCACCGGCGTGGTGGCGCGCTTCACCTTGGGGAAGAACAGGCCGGCGGCGAACGCGGCGAGCATCGCCGAGCACATGATCCAGAAGTTGATGGACAGGCCGGTGTCGAGCGCACCGCCGAGCGCCTCGAGAATGGAGGGGGCCAGCCCGTGTCCGTGCTCCGGTCCGAGCAGCTCCGCGGCCGCGCTCACGGGGACGTTCGGATCCTTCATGAGCTGCGAGACCAGCACGCCGCCCATCACGCCCACCCCCAGCGACCCGCCGATGGTGCGGAAGAACATGCTGCTGGCGGTGGCCACGCCGCGAAGCTCCCAGCCGACGCTCGTCTGGACCGCGACCATCGTGGCCATGGCGGCGAAGCCCAGGCCCAGGCCGAACAAGCCCATGGCGATCTCCGGCACGAGCATGGACGCGCCCGGCTTGAGCAGCAGCGCCATGAGCACGGTGCCAATGGACGCGAGGCCCAGGCCCCCGACGATGAGCGGCCGGAAGCCCGTGCGCACCATCACCTTGCCGCCGATGAGGCTCGCCAGCGGCCAGCCGACGATCATCGGGGTGATCATCCCGCCCGCCATGGTGGCCGAGCCACCGAGGACGCCCTGCACGTACAGGGGCACGTAGGTGGTGGCGCCGAACTGGGCGGCGGAGAAGAGGGCGCCCGCCACGGACGAGATGGCGATGGTGGGAATCTTGAAGATGCTCATCGGGATGATGGGCTCCGCGGCGCGCAGCTCCACGAGCACGAACGCGATGAGGAGCACCGCGGCGACGGGCAGGGCGAGGAGCGTACGGCCGGTGCCCTGCACGCCGAACAGGAGGGCCACCACGCCGGAGGACAGGAGCGCCGCGCCCGCGTAGTCGAGCCGGGCGCGAGCCTTGCGCTGGAGCTGCTCATGGAAGAACACGACGAGCAGGACCATGGAGCCCACGCCGATGGGGATGTTGATGAAGAAGACCCAGTGCCAGGTCAGGTACTTCACGATGAGGCCGCCGGTGAGCGGTCCCGCGAGGCCGGCGATGCCCCACACGGCGCTGAACGCGCCCTGGACCTTCCCGCGCTGCTCCAGCGTGTAGATGTCCCCGATGATGGTGAGCGCGATGGGCTGCATGGCCCCGGCGCCCAGGCCCTGGAGGACGCGGAAGACGATCAGCATGTTCATCGACGTGGAGAGGCCACACGCGATGGACGCGACGAGGAAGAGGCTGGTGCCGAAGAGGAGGATGGGCTTGCGGCCGTAGAGGTCCGCGAGCTTCCCGTAGATGGGCACGGTGATGGTGGAGGACAGCATGTACGCGGTGAAGACCCACGCGTAGTGCTGGATGCCGCCCAGGTCGCTGACCACCGTGGGCATGGCGGTGGAGACGACGGTCATCTCCAGCGCGGCGATGAAGAGGCACAGCGCGAGAGCCAGGGTGGTGAAGGGTCGGTGGGTGGTGCGCATGTCGGAAGGTTCAGGCCCGGGGAAAGGCCCCTGGGTAACGCGTGCCTGTCCGCGTCGCCAACGTCAAGCACGTGAATCCCGCTTGGGGGTGCAATCGTTGGGAATTCCAGGCCCACTCTGGAAGGTCGGCGGTGGAGGGGGCGTCCAGGTGGGGTAGGGTCCGGCGGCCTCGTGAGTTCGAGGCGCACGCATGGTCACGGATTCGAAAACGAGCGAGGCGGGGCGTTGGAGGACGGCGGTCGCCGGGGTGCTGGGGCTCTACGCGGTAGGGCTGGTGCTGGCGGAGGCGGTGCTCCAGGCCGGCGCCATCCTGGCGCTCGCGTTGGCGCTGGCGCTGGCGGCGACGAAGCGCCTGCGACTGGAGCAGGACGTCCGGGCGTTCGTGCTCGCGAGCGTCGCGCTGTGTGGGTGGCAGCTCGTGTCACCCGCGGTGGCGCTGATGACGGGAGCGGCGGCGAAGTGGCCGAGGGGCGCGAGGTACGGCCAGGCGCTGGACTCGGTGGCGGGAGCGGCGGTGGCGTGCATCGGGACGCTGGGCGTGCCGTGGGTGATGCTGGGAGGCCTCGTCGCGGGAGGATGGCTGCTGGCGGCGGCGCTGGGCTTCTTCCAGCACCGGGTGATGTGGCCGTGGGAGCCGCCCCGGTTCCTGAAGCTGAACCTGTCGCGTCTGCACGAGAACTTCGGCACGGAGGAGCACCCGAGATACGCGGCGGGAGGGTTCTTCTTCCACCGGCTGAGGTTCGCGCATGGGGCCATCGCGGTGCTGGGGCCCGCGCTGGCGGTGCTCGGCCGGTCGAAGGTGACGCGGCAGCGGGTGTTGGCGGGGGCGGTGGTGCTGGCGTTGCTGCTGTCCATCTACGGTTCGTTCGCGAGGGCGGCGCTGGGCGCGGCGTTGGGCGTGTGCGTGCTGGCGTTGTTGCTGTTGTTGCGGGGGACGGCGAGGAAGGCGGGGCTCGGGGTGGCGGTGGCGCTGGTCGTCCTCGTGTTGCTGACGCCCGCGTGGCGGGAGCGCTTTGGCAAGGCGGTGGACAACCTGTTCGGCGGGGGGGAGCGGTCGCTGGCGATGTCCGTGGGCTGGCGCCTGGTGCGTGAGCACCCCTGGGTGGGCGTGGGCTTCGGGAACCACAAGCCCGCGGCGCTGGCGACGCAGGCGGAGACGGGCATCACGGACCTGCTGGCCACGGACTCACACAACCTCTGGCTGACGGCGTGGGCGGAGACGGGGCTCGTGGGGCTGGCGTTGCTGGCGGTGATGCACGTGCTGCTGGCGAGGGCGCTGGTGCGGAGGCACCGGGCGGGTTCCATTCCGGCCACCGGCGCGTTGTTGTCCTTCGTGGGCTTCCACGTCCTGGGGTTGGTGCACTACCTGCCGTTCCACTCCAGCGTGCATCTGTCCTTCATGCTCGTGTGGGGACTCGGGCTGTGTGAGCGCGAGGGCGTGGTGCGGCCGTTGTCCGGCTCCTGAATGATGATGGATGGCCCTCGGCGTTAGAGCCCCAGCTCCAAGCCAATGCCCGGCGCCACGGACCAGAGCGTCTTGCGGGTGCGGGTTCCCGGGTACCACTCGCCCACGATCTGCGCCCGGAGGCGCTCCACGAGCGTGATTCCCACGAGCGCCTGGACGACTGGCCGTGAGCACGCGGTCACATGGCTGGCGCCTCGGTCCAGGCATGGCTCCGTCCCGTAGCTGTCATTGGCGCTGAACAGCCACCCCGCGCGAATCGCGAACCGGCTCTGGGAGAGAACGGACTGCCTCGAGCGTGGCTGGAACTCGAGCCCTCCCACGAGGGCGACACCGAACGGGGCGCTGCTGCTTCCCGCGGAGAGGACATCCTCGAGTCCCCGGAACCCAAGCGCGCTCGCGAACCGGAGTCCGGAGGGGAGCGGGAGCTCGGAGGCCGCGACGCTCAGCCCTGCTTCGCTCTCGGTGGGGCCCAGCGTGGCGTGGAACACCAGGCGCTGGGATTCGTAGCTGATGCTGTCCACCGCGAGCTTGCCCGCGAAGCGCACCGTGGGCTTGTCGGCCCCGGGCTGCACCGCCGCCAGCCGGCTTGCGGCGCTCCCGAGCGCATGGCGGATCCGCAGGACGGCGAGATCGCCTCGGCCCCTCGGCACGCCCAGATCGCGAAACTGGAAGCCATAGGCCCCCAGCAGCCGCATGGAATACGCCAGCTCTGTCTCCTTGTCGCTCCGCTTCCAGTCGGGCCATTCGGAGGGATGGAGGCCGGGGACCCTGGGCGGTGGCTGCCCCGCGATGGCGCGGTCGCAGTGCGCGTTTCGCCAGGAGGCAGGGGGCGTTGTCCCCGCGGACTTGCTGCACGCGTCGTAGAGCTGATCCAACGACATCTGCAACAGCGCCCGGAAGTCCTCGAGCCCTTCGCCCTGACACGCCTGGGCCGCGTTGGGTGAGGAGTCATAGACGGCGCTCATGCATGTGAAGGGCTGCCATCCCCCAAGACCTTTCGCGGCGTTCGCGAGCAGCCTTTCGGAGGGCTTCCATTCCTCCCGGAACGCGTCATCCAACATCCGGCGGGCGTCATACATGCCGAGGTAGAAATCAAAGACACGGAAGCCGGTCTCGAAGAAGCCGAGGAACGCGAAGAGGGGCGCACCGGCGGCGGGGAAGTGCCGGCGGGGAAGGGTGAGCCGCCGGGCGATCTCCGGCTCCTCCTCGAGGAGCAGGGCCAGCTCCTTGGACCGCGCTGTATCCACGAAGGCGGCCAGGACCTCCGCGAGGATCGCTGGCAAGGACTCGGGAGCCGTCCCGGTTGGGGCCGGGGGCGCGACCGGATACTCGGTGGCGTCTGGATCGATGAACGCGAACGTGATGCCCCCGGGCGTCGTGTGCACGTCTGGCCTGGGGACCGGGCGCCACTCCAGCCGTCCATTCGGTGCTTCGCGCAGGCCATCGCGAGCAAGCCCCACCGCGAGGCGAAGCGGGGTGTTGTCGAAGACGCCGCCGTCGATGAAGAGATCGCTCCGCGCCTCCGTTGGCAGGCACACCCCCGGAGTGGCGGAGGCGTTCGACGCGCAGGTGCGCAGCATCTGGGGCGCGAACGCGATGGGGAAGGACATGGACGCGAGCAGGAGTCGGCGCAGGTTCGCGAAGGGGATCTCCCCGTGCGCGTCTGTTTCAAGCATCAGCTCCAGGCGGCGACTCTCGGGCGTGGTGTAGTTGGTCGCGCGCGGCGGCTGTCCGGGTCCTCGGCCCTGGATGCGGATGGCGAACTTCTCTTCGAGGCGCGGCAGGTCGAGCCGTCCGTTCGCGACCTGGAGCACCCGGGGCGCCGTGCGCGTCGTCGAGACTCCGAGCACCACGTCGCACGTGGAGTCGAGGCCGCGATTCCAGGCTTGTTCAATATGGGCGGCGCGGCGTTCGAGCTGATCCCGGGAGAAGACACCCAGCGCCGTCGTCGAGGCTGGAATGAAGAGGTCGTTGAATCCAATGGGGATCCAGATGTCCCAGAACAGGGATTGGGCAGGGCTGGGAGCATTCACGCCACAGGCCGACATCACTGTCAGCAGGGCGTTGAGGCTTCCCGCGGATGCGCCTGTCACCAGCCGGAGATCCAGGGTGCGCGCGCCCTGGGAAGACGTCGTCGCGTAGTACAGGAGCCCCGCCTCGTAGGTCCCCAGGGACACGCCCCCGCTCACCGTGAGCGACGCGGCCGTCGGGGGCACGGGCTGGGTGGGGGCGGAAGCCTGCGCGCTGGCCTGTGAAGTGATGAGCACCAGGACACAGGCGAGGACCTGGGGCCACGGGCCGCGACCCCGTGAGGTCACACGACTGGACATCGACCGCGGCTCGCTGCTTCGGAGAACTCCCGGGAGCGGCGAGAATAGAGGGGGCGGCATCTGCCGCTCAAGGGGCTCCCGGAGCGGGAGGAAGCGGACATGTCTCTCATCGATCACCTGGATCACCTCGTCCTGACGTGTGTCGACGTCGAAGCCACCCGGCGGTTCTATACGGAAGTGCTTCAGCTGCGCCTTGAAACCTTCGGGGCGGGCCGCATCGCGTTCTGCTTCGGAAACCAGAAGCTCAACGTGCATGTGCGCGGGCATGAGTTCCCGCCGCATGCGCATCTGCCCGTGCCCGGTGCGCTGGACCTGTGCTTCATCGCCACGGTGCCGCTCGAGCAGGTCATCGCGCATCTGAACGCACGGGGCTGGCCCATCGTCGAAGGGCCGGTGGAGCGCACGGGCGCGACCCAGAAGCTCCGCTCGGTCTACGTCCGCGATCCGGATCTGAACCTGATCGAGATCTCGGAGCCGCTGCGTTGAGGGGATTCAGGGGGGCGTGAGCACGCGGCGGTAGACGCCCAGCGTCCGGAGCGCGCACGCGTCCCACGTGAAGCGTCCCGTCCGCTCACGGCCCAGCTCCGTCAACTCGCGACGCAGGTTGTCGTCCCTCAGGATTCGCAGCGTGGCTTCGCGCCACGCGGCCCAATCATCGGGAGGCAGTCGCATCGCGGCATTGCCCACGACCTCCGGAATGGCGGTCGTGTCCGCCGCGATCACCGGGCAACCCGAGGCCATCGCCTCCAGGGCCGGCAATCCAAACCCTTCGTACTTCGACGGCAGCAGCAGCGCCGCCGCCGCTCCGTAGAACAGCGGCATCTCCGCCTCGGACAACTGCTCCAGGTCGAGGACGTTCTCGTGCAGGCCCAGGTCGTGCGCCACCGCGCCCTTGCCCGCGAGCAGCACCAGCGGCACCGGAAGGTCCGCCGCGAACTTCCCCAGCATCGCCAGGTTCTTGAACGGCTTCGCGTTGCCCACGACCGCGACGTACCGCTCCGGCAGCTCATTCCGCTCCCGGAACGCCTTGGCCTCGCTCGCTGTCGGCGGTTCGAAGCGTGGGTCCACGCCGTTGTGAATCACCTGGAACCGGTACGGCGACATCTTCAGATACTTCCCCAGCTCCTCTCGGGAGAAGTCAGACACCGTGATCAACGCCGACGCCAATCGCGCCCGCGGTCCCACCACGGCCTTGTAATAGATTGCCTGCACCGGCGTGTATTGGTCCGCCAGCGCCAGATGGTTCGCGTCGTGCAGCGTCGCCACCAACCGCCCCGGCCAGAACAGCGGCAACGAGAACGACGTCGCGTGGAACAGGTCCGGCTTCAGCTTCGCCAGCTCATACGCCAGCAGCGGTTGCTCCGTCGGGGACAGGTAGCCCGCCCGGGAGCGGTGCAGCGGAATCCTCGGTGCCAGGTCGCCCAGGTCGTCCGGCAACCCCTTCGCGGGCACGAGGGCGGAGAACTCCAGGTCCGGGGCCAGCGCGGGCAGACGGCGCGCCAGCTCCAGCGCGTACCTCGCGATGCCGTGGAGCTGACCGCGCACCATTCTCAGGTCGAGGAGGACAGAGGGCACGCTCCCTGGCCTAGCACACGCGGCCTTCCTCCGGCACCGCTGCTCCGCCAGTGCTACAAGGCGCTCCCCGTGAAGGTCGCCCTCGTCCACGACTGGCTTGTCACCCACCGCGGTGGAGAACGCGTCCTCGACGCCCTCTGCGAGCTGTACCCCGACGCGGACCTCTACACCCTCATCCACCAGCCGGGCAGCCAGCCCCTCCGCATCGAGAACCGGCGCATCACCACGTCGTTCCTCCAGCACATCCCCGGCATCCACGCGCGCTACCGGCACTTCCTGCCGCTGTTCCCCCGCGCCATCGAAGCCCTGCGCATCACCGGCGATTACGACCTCGTCCTGTCCTCCAGCCACTGCGTCGCCAAGGGCATCCACGCCCCGCCCGGGGTCCCCCATCTGAGCTACGTCCACGCGCCCATGCGGTACATGTGGGACCTGTTCGACGAGTACTTCGGCCCTGGCCGCGCGAGCCGTCCCGTGCGCGCCGCCGCCCTCGCCGTGCGCCCCTACCTCCAGCGCTGGGATCGCGCCTCCACCGACGGCGTGCACCGCATCGTCGCCAACAGCCAGCACATCGCCGGGAAGATCCGCCGCTTCTGGGGTCGCGAGGCCTCCGTCGTCCCGCCCCCCGTGGAACTGGACCGCTTCACCCAACTGCCGCTCGAAGGAGGAGGGAAGGGCGGCTACTTCCTGTGGCTGGGCGCCTTCGCTCCGTACAAGCGCCTGGACGTCGCGCTGGAGGCCTTCCGCACCCTGGATGCCCCCCTGTGGGTCGTGGGCACGGGCCAGGAGGCCGCGCGCCTCACCTCCGGACCGCTGCCGCCCCACATCCGCTTCCTCGGCAACGTCCCGGACGCCGCGCTCCCCGCGCTCTACCGCGACGCCCGCGCGCTCCTCTTCACCCCCGAGGAGGACTTCGGCATCACCCCCCTGGAGTCCCAGGCCACGGGCCGCCCCGTCATCGCCTTCGGGAAGGGGGGCGCCCTGGAGACCGTCACCACGAAGACGGGCCTCTTCTTCGCCGAACAGACCCCCGCGTCCCTCGCCGCCGCCGTGCGCCAGTTCGACGCCTGGGAGCGGACCTTCCGCCCCGAGGACGCCCGCGCCCAGGCCGAGCGCTTCGGCCGCGCCCGCTTCCAGCAGGCCATCCAGGCCGAGGTCGACGCCCTCCTGCGCCTGCCCCCGTCCTCCCCAGGGGTGTGACACCGCTGTCCGTCCCCTCCCCACTTTCCCGAGGCCTGCCCGCTTTCCCGCACTCCGGGTATCCGCCGCCCTCTGGGCCAACCCCTTGGTTTCACGGAAAAACCCGTGCTAGGACGCCGCGCCGGGGGTGGGACCCGGCCGGGTAGGAGGGCCGGGGGCTCAGGGTGCGTGTCTTGCATCCGACGGACGGTCTTCGTCCCCCGGTCAGGAGTCATCGCGGTGTTTGGTCGCCTGCAACGCTTCTACACGTCCATCAAGGTCGCCGCCGACGCGGGGATGCTCGCGGTGGCGTTCGTGCTCGCGTACTTCACCCGCTTCAGCGGCCTGGTGCCCATCACGGAAGGCGTCCCGCCCATGGGCGAGACGTTCGTGTCCCTGGTGATGGTGCTGATCATCTTCCCGATGACGTTCCAGCGGGCGCGGCTGTACGCGACCAACCGCTCGCGCTCGCACATGGGGGAGCTGTTCGAGCTGTTCAAGGCCACCATCACCGCGACGCTCGTCCTGGTGGCGGTGACGTACTTCATCCGCGAGCGCTATTCGCGCCTCACGCTGGCCATCTTCGTCATCTACGCGTTCACGCTCATCGCGCTGTCGCGACTGGCCTTCCGGCACGTCCTCAGCGAGGTGCGCCGGCGCGGCTACAACCTCAAGTCCATCCTCGTCATCGGCGAGGAGGACCTGGGCCTGCGCACCATCGAGACGGTGGAGAGCCACCGCGAGCTGGGCTTCCGCGTGACGGGCGTGCTGGCGCTGAAGGAGGAGAAGGTCGGCCAGTGGGTGGGCGGCGTGCGCGTCGTGGGGCACGTGGCCGGGGTCGAGGCGTACCTGGATGCGCACCCGGTCGATCAGGTCATCATCGCCGTGCCGCTGGAGGATCAGGCGCGGGTGAAGCCGCTGATGGAGCAGCTGGCGCTGCGCACGGTGGACGTCAAGGTGGTGCCGGACCTGTACCAGTACATCACCCTGTACGGGGGCCTGGAGGAGTTCGGCGGTCTGCCCATCATCAGCCTCCAGGGCGACCCCATGGACGGCTGGAGCCGCGTGGCCAAGCGCGTGTTCGACGTGCTGTTCTCGCTGGTGGCCATCGGGGTGAGCGCGCCGCTGATGCTCGTGACGGCGCTGCTGGTGCGGCTGACCAGCAAGGGCCCCATCCTCTATCGCCAGGAGCGCATGGGCATGGATGGGCGGACCTTCCCCATCCTCAAGTTCCGGACCATGCGCGTGGACGCCGAGTCGCAGGGCGCCACCATGGCGAGCGCCGTGGACGCGCGGCGCACCCCGGTGGGGACGTTCCTGCGCAAGTACTCGCTGGATGAGCTGCCGCAGTTCTTCAACGTGCTCCGGGGCGACATGAGCCTCGTGGGCCCGCGGCCGGAGCGCCCCGTCTTCATCGAGGAGTTCAAGCGGCAGATTCCGCGCTACCACCTGCGCCACAAGGTGAAGGCGGGCATCACCGGCTGGGCGCAGATCAACGGCCTGCGCGGCCAGACGTCCATCCAGAAGCGCATCGAGTACGACCTGTACTACATCGAGAACTGGTCGCTGCTGATGGACCTGAAGATCCTCCTGCGCACCGCGCTGGGGGGCTTCCTGTCGAAGAACGCGTACTGAGTCGGGCGGCTCCCGGGCCGGGTTGGGAGTCCGGGGTGGGGGCGGGCCTGACCGGTGCGCAGGTCGTATTCATGCGCACCCTCTGTTGGCGTCGCGAAGCCGTCTAGACTCACTCGCGACATGGCCGACAAGCTGGGATTGACGCTGGTCCGCAAGGGCCTCCTGACGCAGGCGCAGCTCGACCAGGGCATGAGCGCGCAGCTCGTCCACGGGGGCCGGCTGGGCTCGCGGCTCGTGGAGCTGGGGTTCCTGGACATCGAGACGGTGGGCATGGTGCTGGGGGAGCTGACCCGGCTGCCCGTGGCGATGGAGGCGGACTTCGACGCCGTCACCGACGCGACGCTGAAGCTGCTGACGGCGGACCAGGCGGAGAAGCATCAGGCGTTCCCGCTCGCGGTGGAGGGCCGGCGGCTGAAGGTCGCGATGGCGAACCCGCTGGACCTCCAGACGACGGATGCGCTCGGGTTCATCACCGGCATGCGCATCGTGCCGTACGTCGTGCCGGAGCTGCGGCTGTTCCACTACCTGTCGAAGCGCTACGACGTCGACCGGCCGACGCGGCCGTTGAAGGCGCCCATCCCCGTGCCCGCGCGCCGGTCCGTGTCGGTGGCGACGGTGGCCCCCCTGGCCGCGGTGGCTCCGGTGGTCGTGCCGCCTCCGCCCGTGCCGCCGCCTCCCGCGCCCGTGCGCTCGGAGCCGGAGGTCGCGGGGATGTTCGGGGGGCTCGCGCCGGGACAGTTCCTCAGTGATGACTCGGATGATCAGGAGGCCGAGGCGGACCTGGCCGACGCGACCATCGTGGGCGAGGAGCTGCCGGACATCGTGATGGGGGAGGTGGTGCGGGCCGCGCCTCCCGTGGAGGTGGCGCGGCCGACGGGGATTCCTCCCGCGGGGCCGCCTCGTGCGCCCATGGCGACACAGCCTCCAGGGATGGTGGCTCGGCAGGGAGCGGTGCCTCCGGGGCCTGCGCCGGGTGCTCCTTCGCCAGTGGGGGCGGTGACGCCCGGAGCTGTCGCGGGTGGCGTCGCGCCCACGGGCATGATGCCTCCGGGAGTTGTTCCAGGTGCGCCGTCGCCAACGGGTGGGCTCACGCCTCCCGGCGCGATGCCTTCCGGGGCTGCGCCTTCGCCAGTGGGCGCGGTGCCTCCAGGTGCTGTCGCGGGTGCGCCTTCGGGGGGACCTCCTCCTGGCCCTGCGGTTCCCCCTCGCGCGATGCCTCCCCCGGGGGCACCGGGAGCGCAGCCGCCCGGGATGATTGGGCGGGGTGGGCCGGGGCCCGTGGTGCCTCCGGGTGTTCGGCCTTCGGCGACGGGGATTCCCGCGGTGGCGAAGGCACCGCCTCCTGGAATGCGGCCTGTCGCACCGGGTGGACCTGGGCCCGCGGCGCCTCGTCCGATGGGCCCTCCGCCGGGTGCTCCGATGCCACCGGGGATGGTCCGTGCGGGTCCTCCGCCGGGCATGGCTCCGGGGATGGCGCCTCGGCCCGTTCCTGGCACACCGCCTCCCGGGGTGGCCGCACCGGCCGGCGCGGGGCCTGTTCCTCCGGGCGCACCGCCACCTGGGGTGGCCGGACCGACCGGTGCGGGGCCTGTTCCTCCGGGCTCGCGTCCTCCGTCCATGACGGGCGTTCCAGCCGCCGGTGCTCCTGTCGGCGCGCGTCCGGTGGGCCCCCCAGGAGCCCCGGGCTCTGCTCCGCCGAATGCCACGCCGGGAAGGCCCGCCACGGTGGGTGGAGCGCCGCCTCCAGGCGCACCGGCTCGCCAGGGGCCTCCGTCTGGGGCCGTGCCGTCGGTGGCTGTTGGCGCGGCCGGGCCGGGAGTCGCCGTTCCTCCCGCCGGTGTCCCGATGTCCGTCGCTCAGTCGCGTCCTGGAGTGGCAGGCCCCGTCGCGAGCCCGGGGAACATGCCAGCGGGGATGGTCCCGGGTGCACCTCATGCCGTGGCGAGCCCCCCTTCAGCGGGTGCGCCGGTGTCCGTGGCCCAGGCAGCGATTGGAGCTGCTTCTCCGGGCACGGCAAACCCCGTCACGGCTCCTCCTCCGGGCGGGACCCCTCCTGTCGCGGCTCGACGCCCTTCTGGAGTGACGAATGCCCTGATGGGAGGCTCCTCGGGCGTCCCCGCCGTGGCCTCCAGCGACGCGCTCGCTGCGACTCACGTCGTCGCGGCCGGAGCTTCGACCTCCACGCCCCAGAGCAGGCCGAGCACGAAGCCGCCCCCTGAAGTCCCAGCCGCCGCACCCATGTCGGAGCTGGGAGGGGAGTGGGCGGACGCGTTCACGGATGCGCCTTCCGTGGATGGGTCGTCTGTTCCGGCCAACAGTTCTCCCGTGGCGAGCCCGCCAACCGCCAGCGCGCCCACGGGGGCGATTGCAGCGCAAGGTGCTGTCCCCGCTCCGGGTCGAACGCCCTCGACGACGACGCCTGCGGTTTCGATTGCATCCAATCCCAGTCAGGTCGCGCCCATCGCTCCAAGTCTCGTGGCGGAGTCGGGATCCCCCCCCGAATCGGTCGCCTCCACGCAAGGGGTTGCACGCCCGGCGCAGGGTCCGTCGTTGTCCGAGCTGGTGATGGACGCCGAGCTTCTCGACGAGGGCGATGACATCCTGAGCCCCGAGTCATTCGAGGCCACACCCGAAGCACCGCCTGTCACACCCGCGAAGGCCTCCGAGATGGCCGAGGTCCTGACCGGGGATGATCTCGCCGACGACGACATCCTCGAAGCCGTGGATGCGATGTCCGCGGATCCGGTCAAGGCATCCACCTCCGAAGTGTCGGACGTCCTCGAAGACATGGATGTGCTTTCAGCCGAGCCGCATCAGGCCCTTGCGCCTGATGCGCCGGACAGCCTCGGTGATGCGGGCACAATGTCCGCGGATTCGCCCAAGCCCTCGGCCTCCGTGGCATCGGACCTTTTCGATGACGTGGACGTGCTGTCGGCCGAACCCCCGTCGTCGCCTGCCTCCGAAGTGGCGGATATCCTCGTCGCCGTGGATGTGTTGTCGGCCGAACCCCCGTCGTCACCTGCTTCTGAAGTGGCGGACATCCTCGGCGCCGTGGATGTGTTGTCGGCCGAACCCCCGTCGTCACCTGCCTCTGAGGTGGCGGATATCCTCGGCGACGTGGATGTGCTGTCGGCCGAAACCCCGTCGTCGCCTGCCTCCGAAGTGGCGGACATCCTCGGCGACCTGGATGTGCTGTCGGCCGAAACCCCGTCGTCGCCTGCCTCCGAAGTGGCGGACATCCTCGGCGACCTGGATGTGCTGTCGGCCGAAACCCCGTCGTCGCCTGCCTCCGAAGTGGCGGACATCCTCGGCGACCTGGATGTGCTGTCGGCCGAAACCCCGTCGTCGCCTGCCTCCGAAGTGGCGGACATCCTCGGCGACCTGGATGTGCTGTCGGCCGAAACCCCGTCGTCGCCTGCCTCCGAAGTGGCGGACATCCTCGGCGACCTGGATGTGCTGTCGGCTGAACCCCCGTCGTCACCTGCTTCTGATGTGGCGGACATCCTCGGCGACGCGGATGTGCTGTCGGACGAACTACGCGCCACGGCATCGATCCCGGAGGCCGAGCCTGTCTGGGATGCTGCTCCCGAGCCCACCTCGCTGGAGGCATCCGCCGGGCCGAAGGAGCCGCTGACAGCCACGCCTGTCACCGAAGCGCCTCGTCACGAACCACCGTTGGCCGCCGTCGCTCGGGACGACGAGCCAGTGAAGGCGAGTACGCTCGAAGCTCCTCCGCAAGCGCCTGCGCTCGTCGAAGCCGCGAAGCCTGTCGTCCCGGCTCTCCCGTCCTCCTCCGAACAGGAGCGGTCGGATCCACCGACCCCCACGGATGTTCCGGCGGTGTCTGTCATTGCCGCCACCGCCGCGCAGGACCCCGAAGCCGACTCGCTCGAATTCAGCCTCGTGGGAGAGTCGCCCCGGGCCTCCGAAGAGCTCACGCCTCCGCCGTCCACGGACACGGGAGCCTCCGAAGCCTGGCAGGTCGCCGCCGCGCCGAAGACCGCCGCCGAGCCCACGGATGCACCACCGGCCTCGACGGCTTCCGAACCGCCGCGAACCGAAATCCCCCCCGAGTTCGAGGTCGCGCTGATCTCGGACTCCGAGCCCGCTTCCGGCGCCGCGCCAGAGCCCGCCGCGAAGGCTGCTCCGTCCACGGACCCGACGCTCCCCACCGCTCCCGAAGCCATGGGCGCCGCCAGCGTCACGGACGCGCAGCCGCACGCCGAGGAGCCGCCGGTCCCGCCGAAGCCGCGCCTCGTGGTCGCGCCGTCGACCCCGGTCCGTGACCGCACGCCCATCTCCCTCGAAGACCTGCCCGCGCCCTCCGAGGAGCCCATGCAGCTCGCCTCCACGTGGGAGTTCGTGGGCTGGCAGGGCGGCGGGGAAGGGGAGGGCGGCGTGGGCCACAGCGCGGACACCACCTGGGTGGACCGCGTCGTGGACCTGGAGGTTCCCGCCTCCGCGCCAGCCTCCTCGGAGGACGGCGTGGCCCTGGCCTCCGCGTGGGAGTTCATGCAACACCCGTGGCAGCCGCAGGCCATCGCGCGGATCGACCCCGCGCAGGCCCTGCTCGCCGCCGCCAGCGCCTCCTCGGACACTCCGCAGGACGGCCCCGTCGTCACGACGGAGCAGGTCCTCTCCGCGCTGGACACCGCGGACTCCCAGGGCATGGTGGGCAAGGTGCTGCTGGCCTACAGCGCGGGCCGCTTCCGCCGGGCCTTCCTGCTGGGCGACAGCTTCGGGCTCGCGCGCGTGGGCCGCGCCTGGGGGCCGGGCAGCGACCGTCCGGAAGTCACGGCGCTCAAGGTGGACCTGGACGCGCCGTCCCTCCTGGCCTCCGCGCTGACGGGCCCCAGCCCCAGCGTCTTCAGCGCCCCTCAGGGTCCCCAGGACGAGGCCATCTTCTCCGCGCTGTGCGAAGCCGAGTCACACCTGCTCGTCTTCCCGCTCCACGCGCGAGGCCAGCCCGTGGCCTTCTTCGTCGCCGAGCACGGCCCCGCGCCCCTGGAGGTCTCCCTGCTGGAGGAGCTGGGCCGCATCGCGGAGCGCGCGGTGGAGATCTGCACGCGCCTCCACCGCTTCCCCTGAAGCACGAAGGGCTCCGGAGCCTGCGCCCCGGAGCCCTTCCTTACGTCCTGAACGCGCCGCCGCGGCCTAGCTGCAGCCGCTCGTCGTGCCGCAGTTCGCGCACTTGTAGCAGGCGCCACTGCGCACGGTGATGGCGCCGCAGGTGTGGCAGGGCGGGGCGTCCGCCTGGTTCAGGTACGTGCTGCGCGAGTTCATCGCGGACAACTGCAGCGTCCCCTGCGTCGGCACCGCCGCTTGCGTCACCGGCTCCGGATGGGACTCCTCCACCGGCGTCACCTCCGCCTCGTCGCCGCGCGGCGAGGTGGGCAGGAACTTCAACGACAGCCACCGGAAGATGTAGTCCGTGATGGACTTGGCGATGGGGATGGCCGGGTTGCCCGTGAAGCCGCTCGGCTCGTAGCGGGTGTGGCAGAACTTGTCGGCCAGCACCTGCATCGGCACGCCGTACTGGAGCGCCAGCGACACGCTGGTGGCGAAGCTGTCCATCAGCCCGCTGACCACCGAGCCCTCCTTCGCCATCACCACGAACAGCTCGCCCGGCGCGCCGTCCTCGTACATGCCCACCGTCAGGTAGCCCTCGTGGCCCCCGATGGAGAACTTGTGCGTGATGGACTGCCGCTCGTCCGGCAGCCGGCGACGGCGCGCCTTGGGCTCCGGCATCACCGCGGGCGCGGGCTCGGCGGCCACGCGGCGGGCCTCCGGGGCCTTGTCCTGCGACGTGTTGAGCGGCTGCGTGCGCTTGCACCCGTCGCGGTAGACCGCGATGGCCTTCAGGCCGCTCTTCCACGCCTCCACGTACGCCTTCTCGATGTCCTCCACCGAGGCGTCGTTGGGCATGTTGACCGTCTTCGAGATGGCGCCAGAGAGGAACGGCTGCGTCGCGGCCATCATCTCGATGTGGCCCATCCAGTGGATGCTGCGCTGTCCCTTGGACGGCTTGAAGGCGCAGTCGAACACCGGCAGGTGCTCCGGCTTCAGGTGCGGCGCGCCCTCGATGGTGTCCTGCCTGTCCAGGTACGCGACGATGTCCTGCGCCTGCGTCTGCGCATAGCCCAGCTTCTCCAGGGCCAGCGGCACCGTCTGGTTGACGATCTTCAGCATGCCGCCGCCCACCAGCTTCTTGTACTTGATGAGCGCGATGTCCGGCTCGATGCCGGTGGTGTCGCAGTCCATCATGAAGCCGATGGTGCCCGTGGGGGCCAGCACCGTCACCTGACTGTTGCGGTAGCCGTGCTCCGTGCCGTGCGCCAGCGCGTCGTCCCACGACGCCTTCTGCGCCGCGTACAGCTCCGCGCTCACGCCGTCCTGGGACAGCTGGTACGCCGCCTTGCGGTGCTTGCGGATGACCCCCAGCATCGGCTCCGCGTTGTTGCCGTAGCCCGCGAACGCGCCCTGCTTCTGGGCGATGCGCGCGCTCGTCGCGTACGCCTCGCCGCACATCAGCGACGTGATGGCCGCCGCGTAGTTGCGGCCCGCGGGCGAGTCGTACGGCAGGCCCGACGCCATCAGCAGTGCGCCCAGGTTCGCGTACCCCAGGCCCAGCGGCCGGTAGTCGTGGCTGTTCTTCGCGATGCGCTCGGTGGGATAGCGGCTGAAGCCGACGATGATCTCCTGCGCCAGCAGCACCACCGACACCGCGTGCTTGAACGCGGCCACGTCGAAGCCGCCCTCCAGCGTGCGGAAGTGCATCAGGTTCAGCGACGCCAGGTTGCAGGCCGAGTCATCCAGGAACATGTACTCGGAGCAGGGGTTGGACGCGTTGATGCGCGCCGTGCCGGAGCACGTGTGCCACGCGTTCACCGTGGTGTCGTACTGGAGGCCGGGGTCGCCGCACAGGTGCGCCGCCTCCGCGATCTCGCGGAACAGCTCCCGCGCCTTGAACGTCTCCACCACCTGGCCGTCGCGCACCGCGCGCGTCTGCCACGGACCGTCATTCACCACCGCGTTCATGAAGTCGTCGGTGACGCGCACGGAGTTGTTCGAGTTCTGGAAGAACACGGACCCGTACGCCTCGCCGTTGAAGGAGGGGTCGTAGCCGGCCTCGATGAGCGCCCAGGCCTTCTTCTCCTCGTTCGACTTGCAGCGGATGAACTCGAGGATGTCCGGGTGCTCGGCGTTGAGGATGACCATCTTCGCCGCGCGCCGCGTCTTGCCGCCGCTCTTGATGACGCCCGCGAACGCGTCGAAGCCGCGCATGAACGACACCGGTCCGGACGCGGTGCCGCCGCCCGCCAGCAGCTCCTTGCTCCCGCGGATGGAGGAGAGGTTGGAGCCCGTGCCGCTGCCGTACTTGAAGAGCATCCCCTCCGTGCGCGCCAGCCCCAGGATGGACTCCATGTTGTCGTCCACGCTGTTGATGAAGCACGCCGAGCACTGCGGGTGCGCTTCCACGCCCACGTTGAACCAGACGGGCGAATTGAAGGCCGCCTTCTGCCGCAGCAGCAGGTGCGTCAGCTCCGCGTGGAACGTGTCGCGGTCCGCCTCCGACGCGAAGTAGTGCCCGTCCTCGCCCCAGCGGGCGAGGGTGTCCACCACGCGCGCCACCAGCTTGCGCACGCTCGTCTCACGGTCCGGCGTCCCAGGCGTGCCCCGGAAGTACTTCGACGCCACGACGTTCGTCGCCAGCATCGACCAGGACTTGGGGACTTCGATGTCCTTCTGGTCGAAGACGACCTTGCCGTCCTCGCCCTTGATGCTCGCGCCGCGGGACTCCCACGCCAGCTCGTCCGCCGGATCCACTCCCGGCGTCGTGAAGAAGCGCTCCAGGCTCAGCCCCGTCGTGGTCGTCGCGGCCTTCCCCTTCGCCCGTCCCCCGCGCCGCGACTCCTTGCCTCCCACCACCGGCTTGCCACCCAGTTCCTTCTCCATGAGGCCCACCTCCAGATTCACTGAGAGTGCTGATGCAAAGTTTGCGGAAACGCCAACGCCGCGAGATCCCAGGGATCCGTTGCTCACGCGTGGACACAGGAAAGGCGGCGCTGGGATGGTTCGGGGCGGGCGGAAACCAGTGGACGCATCCCTGGAATCCGGGCCCGGGCCTGACTGCCCACCCGCCGGGCGGGCGGATCCATATGATCGCCGGGGGGGGCCGTCAATATCCCCCGACTCCCCTATATCTAGTGTCCGGTTTCAACGTACACACTTCATTTTGTGTGCCTTTGGACTGGAAAGACCCTGAGGCGCTGCTCTCCTGCGCAGTGGGTGTGATCCTGACCCAAGGCTGATCTAGGAACCCGGTTCCCAGGTGGCAACGGCTGCCGTGGCTGGCGATGTAGGGTCATGACCCTGCATCGCCACGGGGACCGCCAGAGGGGGACGCCAAGCGCTCGTGATCACTCGCGGATGTTTGCTGTCAGTCCGTGCACCGGGCGGAGGGGGACTCCCTGGCTCGCGCGGCTGGGGGCCCGGGCGGAGGGGGCCTGACGGCTCGGGCGCTGAACGGGGGCATCGATTTCGACGGTCGGGCGCGTTAGGAGGCGAACCATGCCGCCTCCCTTTGAACGCCATGTCTTCGTCTGCACCAACCGTCGCCCGGAGGGGAACCCGAAGGGGTGCTGCGCCTCCAAGGGGGGAGAGGAGGTCCGGGCGGCCTTCAAGGAGGAGCTCGACAAGCGCGGGCTCAAGCGCACGATGCGCGCCAACGCGGCGGGCTGCGTGGACACCTGCGCGTTCGGCGTCTCCGTGGTCGTCTACCCGGAGGGCACCTGGTACGGCGGCGTGAAGGTGGAGGACGTGCCCACCATCGTCGAGGAGCACCTGGTGCAGGGCCGCCCCGTGGAGCGGCTGTTGATGCCCTTCAACA
Source organism: Corallococcus sp. Z5C101001 (assembly GCF_007352635.1). Classification (NCBI taxonomy): domain Bacteria; kingdom Pseudomonadati; phylum Myxococcota; class Myxococcia; order Myxococcales; family Myxococcaceae; genus Corallococcus; species Corallococcus sp. Z5C101001. Next base: position 757,002 of record NZ_VKLU01000005.1, on the reverse strand, counting down.
AGAAGGCGGAGCGCTGAAGGCGGCTCTCGAGCCACCTCGCGCCCCGCCTCGGGAAGCCTGGAGCCCGTGACTTAGCGGCGCTTGCCCAGCAGGCGCACGAGCGACAGGAACAGGTTGATGAAGTCCAGGTAGAGGGTGAGCGCGCCCACGATGCTCACCGCCGCCGTGCTCTGGTAGCCGGTGCCCGCGTGGTACTCGCGCAGCTTCTGCGTGTCGTAGGCGGTGAGGCCGGCGAACACGAGCACGCCCGCGCAGGCGGTCACGAACGACACGGCGTCGCTGCGGATGAACAGGTTCACCAGGCCCGCGACGAGGATGCCGATGAGGCCCATGAAGAGGAACGTGCCCCAGCCGCTCAGGTCCTTCTTGGTGACGGTGCCGTAGACGGCCATCGCGCCGTACACCGCGGACGTGATGAAGAACACCTGGGCGAGCGAGCCCGCCGTGTAGATGAGGAAGAGCACCGACAGCGTCACGCCGTTCATCGCCGAGTAGCCCAGGAACATCATCGCGGCCACCGGGCCGGACAGCCGGGGCGCCAGGAACGACAGCGCCATCACCAGGCCCAGCTCCGCCAGGATGAGGCCCATCCGGTACTCCAACGCGATCTGGAGCAGCGCCTGGTTGGTCACCGTCAGCAGCGCCATCACGCCCGTCAGCGCCAGGCCGGCGAACATCCAGCCGTGCACGCGCGACATGAACGCGCGCTGCGACTCCTGCACCAGGACCGAGTCCACCTCGGCCTCCCGGCCGCTCTGCCACCCACCCGAAGATTCCCACGCCATGTGTTTCGTTTCCTTTCGGACCGGGCCCACCGAGCCCCGGCCTCTGTCTAACGAGGACCCCTGGAGGACGCTTTAAAGCGCCTTCCAGGCCAGCAAAAGCTTCGAGGCGACTTCCGTCGTGATGAGGGGCAGCACGCCTCCGCCGCCCACGATGTTGACGATCTCCGACATGGACCCACGGCACACCCCGCCCCACGCGGGCTGCTTCGCCAGCCCCACGGACGCATAGGCCGAGTAGTCCACGAAGAACGACGTGGGGAGCACGCTGTTCTGCCCGCACAGCAGGTGATCCTCCGGCTGCGTGTCCACCACCTCCTGGACGACGAAGCCGCCACCCTGGGGGTCCGTGGCGGCGTGCTCGCACAGCTGGGCCCACGTCTTGGATTCACCGTAGGCGCCCTTGACGCGCTCCTCGTAGGGCACCGTGCCCACCGAGCGGCCCAGGAACACCGCCTTGCCGCCGTAGTCCCAGGCGCGCTTGAGCACGAAGCGCGCGGGCTCCTGGGCCACGCGCGCCACGATGTCGTCCACGCGCGCGCCGTCGGGACCCACGCCGGGTCCGTGGCGGAAGGGGCGCGTCCACGGCACCGCCGCGCGCACCGCCTCCAGCTCCTCCGGCGTGAGGCCCGCGCGCTCGGCGAGCGCGGCGTCCGTCACCGCCTGCGACAGCAGCGCGAACGTCGTCTTCACCTCCACCTGCGAGGCGGGCGGGTTGAGGAACACGGCCTTCTTCCCGGGGACCGTGCCCAGGAAGTCCTCCATCCACGGAGCGGGGGACTGCTCCAGACGGCGCACGAACAGGTGGCGGTAGACGAGGTCGTACTTCTTGCTGTTCGCCGTGAAGGCGTCCTCCCCGGACACGTCCTCCGGGTGCACGATGTCCGCGTCCGCGCCGAACTCGCGGAAGCGTTCGCACAGCCAGCGCAGCTCCGTCACCTGCGCGTCGTTCTTGCGGCACAGCAGCGCCACCGTGTCCGGCATCTTCCCGTCGCGCTCGGCCGCGTAGCCGTCCAGGAGCGCGCGGTAGAGCGCCAGCGCGTTGTTGCCGTTGAGCGTGAGCAGCGCCGCGAGCCCCTTTTCCGGGTAGCGCAGGTGCCGCGCCACGACCTCGATGAAGGTGCGCGCCGCGATGTCCGAATAGCCCTGCATGGCCGGGATGGTGGCGTTGACCTCCAGCGCCCACGGCTGGCCGCCGGACACGAAGTAGTCCACGCGCGTCGTGACGAGCTTGCGGCTCGCCTCCCACGTGCGCTCGGCCAGGGCGCGCTCCAGCGGCGACAGGCTGCCCAGGAGCGTGTGGGCGTCGGGTCCGCCCAGCACCGCGCGGGCCATCTTCAGCGTGGCGGAGGCCAGCTTCGCGGACAGGAGGGCGCGGCGTTGGATCTCCGCCGCGTCCAGGATGACGGGCGTGGCGGTGATGGGGATGGGCTGGGTGCTGCCATCCGGCTTCGTCACCGCGAGGCCGCGCTGGTAGGCGGTCTTCGCCAGCTCCGGTCCAAAATAGTGTGCCTGCCTGCGCAGGACATCCATGAGCTCGTGCACGCGCGGAACCTACGACCCCTGGGGCTCGTGGGTCCACAACCCGCGCTTCGCCGGGCGCTTCCCCAGGCGGTCCCCCGCCGCGTCCCGTCCGAGGAGCGTCCAGGCGGACGGGCGCGGCGCCCGCCACTCCGGGCTTCGGGCCCCATCGCCCGGTGCCGGGTCCTCGCTTGCGCCCGGACGGGGAGGTCGCTTAAAACAACTCAGTTGCTTTTTCGAGATTGAGTGGACGTGAGCCGCCTTCAACGCCCGACCCATGCGAGTCGCTCCCCGTCGCGCCTGCTGGCGCTGCCGTGGGTGCTCGTGTGCGTGCTGGTGTACGTGGGCAGCGTGCTCCACTTCGCGCTCGTGCAGCACACGACGTGCCTGGAGCACGGGGACGTGATGCACGTGAGCGAGGCCTCGGCGTCCGAAGGCCCGCCGGAGGAGGAGGTCTCCTTCGACGACGCGCGCGTGGCGCGGGCGCCGGTGGCGAAGGCTTCGCCCCATGGTGCGGAGGCTCACTGCCACCACGCCTTCTTCCGCCGCGAGGCCCCGCCTCCGGCCGGGTCGGCGCCCGTCGTGGCCGCCGTCTCCACGCGCTCCAGCCCCGCGCTGGCGGTGTTCCGCTTCCACGCGGCCCCCGTCGCGCTGCTGAGACTCGCGCCCAAGTCATCACCGCCGCGCACCTGATCTCCGCCGTCGAAGCCCGTCGTCTCCGCCCGGCGTGTCTCCACGGGGCGGGAGGTGTCGTGGCCTCCGGTGGCTTCGGCGTGCGCGTTCCCGTCCACTGACGGAGAGGGCGCACGCGGAGGCCTCGGGCCACGCACCCTCGCGCGCTTCGCCTCGCGGCTCCGCCTTCCAGTCCCGTCCGGTTCCTCGCGGACCCTCCCTGTCGGGGAGGTGTGCGCCGTGCGCCCACGGAGGCTGGAGTTCCCGCAGTCCATCCCTTGTCCATGGAGTTCCCATCATGAAGAAGAAGCTGCTGTCCGCCCTGTTGCTGTCCACCGCGCTCCTCGCCGTGGGTTGTGGTTCCGACGCCGAAGACGAAGGCTCCGTCGACGAGGAGGGCTGCGAGCACCTCCAGAAGGGCCCGGCGGTCAACGTCACCGCGGCGGCCTCGGGCCAGGGCCCGTCCGTGAGCAACAACCACACGCGCTACGACATCGCGCTCGTGGACGTCGCGGGAGGCAAGGGCGGCACGGTGTCCTTCGCCGTCGCCGAGGCCACCGACTACGTCCTCTTCACCAGCGCCCCGGTGCCGGTGAAGGTCACCAACGGCAGCGGCGCGCCGGTGGAGTTCGAGGAGAGCACGAACAGCTCCGCGCTCTGCTCGGACATCCAAGGCCGTCACGTCGTGCCCCTCAAGGTGGGCACGCACACGCTCACCTTCGGCCCCTCGACCCTCTCCTCGGTGTCGCTCGTCATCGAGGAGTCGGGCGCTCACGACCACGCCCATGAGTAGCCCGACCCCTTCCGCCCCTCTCCTCACGGAGCCCCCCATGGGTACCTTCCAGCAGTTCCTCGAACACCAGAAGATCTCCCCGGCGCTCTTGCTGCGTCGCTCGGCGCAGCTCGAAGCCCAGACGTCGGAGGACCGCGTCCTCGAGCGCAAGCGCTCCACGCGCCGCCGAGACAAGGAGCCGCAGCAGAAGTCGTACGCGGAGCTGGGGTTGGGCAAGCCGCGCAGCGGCCGGGGGCTGAGCGCGCAGCAACTCGCCGCCGCGCGCGAGGACAAGCCGCTGTCCCCTCGCGTGCGCGCCAAGCTGGTGCGCGCCGTCAACGCGCTGCTCGCGAAGAGCGGCGCCGCGGCCGTGGATGCCCGGGCGCTCTTCGGCGACGTGGCCGCGCGCGTGGGCCCCACCGCGAAGAAGACCGCTTCCTAGCGAGGCCTTCCGTGAGGCGCCCCATGTCCAAGGTCTTCCCTGGCGGTGATGGTTCCCTGCTCCCCTGCGACGTTCGCCGCGACGGCGACCGTCTGTTCGACGTGGCCATGTGGTGTCTGGGGCAGGACGTGCGCTGTCCGGACGGCAACGTGCTGCTCCGTCACGGCCTGGTCCGCGAACCCCGGCCTCCGGGCGTGGAGGGGCAGAGCGCCTACCAGGGACGGCTCGCGGACGGCGGGCGCCTCACGCTGTGGGGGTTCGGCGCGCTGTGCGACACGTGCGGCGCCGCCATCTTCGTGCCGCGCGATGGCTTCGTGCCCCGGTGGGTGGAGGGGGCATGCGGCACGGCGTTCCGCGCGGAGGACGTGGGCCCTCGGCGGGACGCGGCCTCCGGGGCGGAGCGCCGGGCGGCGCGGGCGGGGCTCGCGCTGCTGGCGGACTGGCTCGCGGAGTACGAGGCGTGGGTGGCCCGCGACGTGGGCCTGGCCTGGCGGCGCGAGTGCCTGGCGGCGCGTCGCAAGGCCTCACCCATTCCCGCGGAGGAGTTGTCGAACGCCTGGAAGCGGATGGCCGCGCGCGTACGCGCGACCGACGCCGGAGTGCAACACCACGCCGCTCCGATGACCGGAGCGTGAGGAGGACATCATGCTGGCACGCCTGTTCCGAGCCGATGCGCCGTCCGTGCATTCCCACGTCGCGTGGGAGGACCTCCCGGATGAGGCCCTCCCCCCGCCGCCGCTGTGTGAAGGGTTGGGAGACGCCCAGCTGCCAGTGACGACGCGAGTCCCCCTGGCGCAGGCGTACTTCAATCAGGGCCTGCGCCTGTTGCACCTGGGCTGGGCGCTGGAGGCCCGCCGCGCCTTCGCGGAGGCCGCGCGCCAGGATCCTTCTCTCGCCATGGCGTGGTGGGGGCTCACGCTCGCCCGGGGCGTGGGCGCGCGCTTCACGCCGGACCGCGCGGAGGCCAGCCGCAAGGCGCTCACCCTGGCGGAGGGCGCCACCGACCTGGAGCAGCGGCTGGTGGTCGCCGCGAGCCTCCTCGCGGACAAGGGGCCCGCCAATGGCAGACCGGCCTTCGTGCGCGAGATGGAGTGCCTCACCGACCGCTTCCCCCAGGAGCCCGAGCCCCGCCTGTTGCTCGCGGGCTTCCTCCTGGACGGCTACGAATCCGACGGGCGCCCTGGCCAGGGACAACCCTACGCGCAGCTCATCCTGCGGGACCTGCTGCGCGCGCACCCGCGCCACGCCGGGGTGCACATGGCCTGGGTCCAGGCCTGGCTGCCCAGCTCCCGGCCGGAGATGGCGCGTGAGAGCGCGGAGCTGCTCCCGTCGCTCGTGCCCGCGGGGAGCCCCGCGTTGCTCGCCTCGGGGCGCCTGCTCCTGCGCCTGGGGCGAGGGTTGGAGGCGAACCGCTGCCTGGAGGCGGCGGTCGCGGCGGATGACGCCTACGTCGCCCGTGAGTCGCTGCCCTTGGATGTCGCGCCGAGCGCGGATCCCGCCCTGCGCCTGTTGAGCGAGGGTTGCGCGGAGGTGGGGCAGTACCGCGGCGCGCAGGTCTGGGCCCGCAAGCTGCGCCAGCGGGTGGACGCCGCGGGCTCCCGGCCCCAGGCGGTGCTCTTCGCCGCGACCACGTTGGTGGCCGCGCACCTGCGCTTTGGCTTCTGCCGCGCGGCGGCGGAGGTCCCCCTGGAGCTGGGCGACAACGCCACCGTCGCGGAGAAGGGGCTGCGCGACGCCGTGCGCCTGTACGCGCGCGCGGCCTGCGCCCTGGAGACGGGGCGGCTGGGTGACGTGGAGCGTGCGTGCCTGATGCTGGATGCGCTGGTGCCCGCGCTGTCGGAGGCGCCCCGCTCCGAGGGCCGCGCCCTGTGTCCCCGCGACGTGGCGCGCACGGTGGAGGTCGCCGCGCAGGAGCTTCGAGGCACGCTGGATGCGCGCCGGGGTGACTCCGGCCGCGCGGAGGCCGCGCTCACGCGGGCCCTGCGCCTGGAGCGCCGCCTGCGCCCCGTGGGGCCCGCGCTCTTCTGCCGCCCGCCCCGTGAAACGTTGGCCCGGATCCGCCTGCGCTTCGGCCGCGAGGAGAAGGCCCTGGAGCTGGCGCTGGAGCGGGCCGGGGAGCGGCCCGGGTGTGGCCACAGCATGCTGCTGGTCGCGGAGGCCCATGTGGCCTGCTCGTGCATGTCCGAGGCGGCGCGCGACTTCGAGGCCGTGCTGGACCTGTGGCGGGACGCGGATCCGCACCTGCCAGGCCTGCAGCGCGCGCGGGGCTTCACGTCCGGCGGGTGCAGGGGACGCGCCGCGCTCCGGAGAGTGCCCGATGCGCCGGTGGACACCGGGCCCGTCCCTCGGGGTGGGGGAGGGCCCTGGACCGTTCACGGAGGCTGAGGGCGTACGCCACCGCGCTTGACGGACGCGCGCCCTTCACGTCACTAGGGGGCCTCTCCAAGGAGCCGCCCCATGCCTTCGTTCCGCCTGAAGCCCGAGCAGGCCGCGTTGCTCGTCGTCGACGTCCAGGAGCGCCTGTGCGCCGCGATGGACCGCGACGCCCTGGACCGCATGCTCGCGCGCACCGGCGCCGCGGTGGAGGGCGCCCGGGCGCTGGGTCTGCCGGTCATCGTCACGGAGCAGTACCCGCAGGGGCTGGGCCGCACGCACTCGCTCCTGAAGCTGCGGCTGGGGGAGTTCAAGCCGCTGGAGAAGCTGGAGTTCTCCGCCGCCACGCCGGACGTGCTCGCCGTGCTCGGGGACCGCAAGCAGGTGTTGATCACCGGCATGGAGACGCACATCTGCGTCTTCCAGACGGCGCGCGACCTGGCGGAAGGCGGCCGGGAGCCGTGCCTCCTGGCGGACGCGGTGCTGTCGCGCACGGAGGAGGACCGCCGCGTGGGCCTGGAGCTGTGCCGCGACGCGGGGGCGCGCGTCCTCACCGTGGAGTCGGCCCTGTTCGACATGCTGGGCCGCGCGGGCACGCCCGAGTTCAAGAAGGTGTCCGCCGCCGTCCGCTGAACCGGGACGACGGCGGGGGGGCCGCTCACGCCTTGCGCTGGAAGGGCAGGCGCACCAGCCGCACGAGCATCATCAGCAGCACCAGCACCCCGGACAGGACGGTCTGCGAGCCGCCCACCGGGAAGTCGTAGACGTACGCGAACAGGTAGCCGCCCGCGCCCGCGATGCCGCCCAGCACGGTGGCGGTGAAGAAGGTCCACGGCAGCCGCAGGTCCAGCACCAGCGCGGCGATGGCCGACAGCGTGGAGAACGCGAAGACGGGCAGGGCGCCCAGGGCCCGCGCGCACACGCCCACCATGATGCCGATGGACACCATCAACACCGTGTCCAGCAGCCGCACCGGCAGCCCCTGCACGGTGGCGCCGACGCGGTCGAAGCTCACGAAGGTGATGCCCCGGTACCACCACAGGTGCAGCACCATCAGCACCGCGCCCGCCACCGCCACGGCGTGGAGTTGATCCGGCGTCACCAGCACCGCGGTGCCGAAGAGGATGCCCTGGATGTCGTGGGCCTCCTGCGCGATGCGGTCACCCACGAGGATGGCCGCGCCGCCCGCGAACGCGAACGCGCACCCCAGCAGGCTCTCCCGTGACAGCCGCAGGTGCGAGGGCTCCACCATCAGCAGCAGGGTGGCCGCCACCGACAGCACCACGGCGCCCACCAGCGGGTCCACATGGACGCCCAGGTGGATCTCCGCGAAGAAGGCCAGCGCCACGCCCAGGCCCGCGGTGTTCGTCACCGCCGCGCTGACGAACACCATGCGGCGGAGCACGACGTAGACGCTGAGGAAGCCCAGCACGCACCCGGCGATGAGCGCGCAGAGGATGGGGTCGCGGAACAGCTCCCAGCCCGCCTGGAACTGTTCCCACTTCGAGGGCTCAAGCAGGGTTGTTTCCACGATGGGGTCCCTGGGGCGCGCTGTGGCAGTAGTCGTCGCCGTACTGGCGGCGGAAGGCGGGGTGGCAGAACACGGTGCGTGCATCGCCCATGACGAAGCAGCGGTGCTCGCGGTCCACGAAGAGGATGACGTCGGCGTGCTCGGCGGCGACGGACATGTCGTGGCTCACCACCACCACGCCCAGGCCCCGGTCGTGCGCGAGCGCGCACAGCCGCAGCATCGTCTGCTTCTCCGCCACGGCGTCCATCGCCGCGGTGGGTTCATCCAGGAGCACCACGTCCGCCTCGGTGGCGATGACCCGCGCCAGCAACGCGCGCTGCTTCTCGCCACCGGACAGGTCGCGGAAGGGCCGCTTCGCGATGGCGCGCGCGCCCGCCGTGTCGAGCGCTGCCTCCACCTTGTGGCGATCCGCGCGGCTGGGGAACGGCCGGAGGAAGTTCCACCCGGACAGCCGTCCCCACCCGGTCAGCTCACGCGCGTGCACTGGCAGGAGCGAGTCGATGGAGGACATCTGCGGCACGTACGCGCTGCGGATGTGCGGCGCGCCCAGGGCAATCCTCCCGGACACCGGCGGGATGAGGCCCAGCAGCGTCTTGAACCAGGTGCTCTTGCCGGAGCCGTTGCGGCCCACCACCGCCACGAACTGCCGGCGGCGCACCACCAGGTCCATGGGCGGTAGGATGTCCTTGCCTCCATAGCCGATGACGAGCTGCTCGCACTTCAGCAGCGGCTCGCCCGGCTCTGGCGGCGGCGCGGCGCGGTGCCCCCGGTCCAGCTCCGTCTCGTGCTCACCATGCGCCACGAGTCACCTCCGCGGTGGGGCTCACCTGGGCCACCTTCTCCAGCAGCGCCGCGCGCACCGCCGCGTTCGCGGGCGCGTCCAGGTCCATGACGCCGTCCGCGCCCACCGTCACGGCGGACCAGTCCACCGCGTCGAAGAGCGTCGGCGTCAGCGCCAGCTTCAGCCCCAGCGACACGCGCGGCTTGTTGTCCCGGTCGGCGGGCACGTCCAGGTCGCCGGTGAGCAGCACCACCGGCGTGGCCTCCGTCCCCGTCGCCGCCGCGGTGAAGCGGAAGGGCAGCGCCCCCGCGAAGCGCGCCGGAACGCGGCCATCGCGCACGCTGCCGCTCAGCCGCAGGGCGGTGACGGACCAGCGTCCGCGGGACAGCGTCGTTCGTCCCAGCTCACAGCCCGGCCGGCAGGTGACGCCCACGGTCTGGGGGGTGAGCAGGTCGAACTCGGTCTGTACGGGCAGGTTGGCCACCGTGGTGGTGGTGCTGCCGCCACCGCCGCCCAGCTCCGCCTCGATGTCCGCGTAGTCCACCAGCGCCCCGTCATCGCGGTGGCAGTGCCCGTTGTGGCACAGCGTGTAGCCCGGGGGCGGAGAGGACGGGTCGAACGTCGTGGTGCCCCCGCCGCCGGAGCTGGCCAGCAGGTCGATGCTGCCCAGGCTCACCGCGCCGGAGTCCATGCGCAGCTGGAAGTCGGAGGCGAGCGCCTGGTAGCCGTCACCCGCGTCGCGGCGGGGCAGCGGTGTGTAGGAGGCCTCGACGGTGGGCTCCAGCACCGCGAAGTTCTCGCCCGCGTCGAACGCACAGCCGGACACGAGCGCGAGGGGGATCAGCCAGGCCTTGGATGCGAAGCGCTTCATGGCGTCACTCCCCCTTCCCGGTGAGGCCCTGCTCCAGCCGGCTCACCATCAGGTCCATGCGCTGCAGGTACGTCTGGCCTCCGCGGAAGTCCGTGCCGCCGGGAAGCGTGACGAGCGACGCGGGGATCTTCGACGCCACGAGCTTCGCGATGCTGTCCGGGTAGTAGTCCTCCTTCAGCACCATCCGCGCCTTGCGCGCCTTGCCCTGGGCCAGCACCTGCGCGACATGGGACGGGTTCGGCGGGATGCCCGGCTTGGGCTCCAGGAACGCGATGGTGGTGAAGCCCAGCCAGTCCTGCAGGTACGCCGTCGTGCGGTGGTACGCGATGACGGGCACGCCCTTGAGGCCCGCGAGCCGCTTCTCCCAGCCCGCCTGCGCGGCCTGCAGCTCCTGCGTGAACTTCGCGAGGTTCGCCTTGTAGGTGGCCGCGTTCTTCCCATCCAGCTGGGACATGCGCGCCTCGATGCCGCGCGCCACCGCCAGCGCCTGCCGCGGATCATAGAGGTAGTGCGGGTTGCCGCCGGGGTGCACGTCGCCCTGGCTGCGGTCCACCTGCGTCGTGGGCACCTCCTGGAGGTTCACCAGCCGCGACGCGTCCAGGTAGCCGTCGTTGCCCGTCTGGATGCGGTTGTTGCGCGCGCCCACCTGGAGCGTGGGCAGCCAGCCGATCTCCAGGTCCAGGCCCGCGGCGATGAGCAGGTCCGCGCGGTTGAGCGCGAGCGCCAGGTTCGGCTTGGCGTCCACGAAGTGGGGGTCCTGCGTGGGCAGCGCCAGGGACGTCACGTCCACCTTGTCCCCGCCCACGGCCTTCGCCAGCGCGGCGAGGTCCGGGAGGGTGGCGACGACCTTGAGCTCCGCATGCGCGGGAGCAGCGGCGAAACAGACGACGGCGGCGCACAGGGCCGCGAACAGGCGAAGGGAACGCATGGAAGGGCTCCGGAAGAAGGGATCAGAAAGCATGGGCACCGTGGGCGCCGGTCACGACTTCAAGCGCGAGGAAGGCCGAGTAGTCCGGCGTCGCGCGCCAGCCCACGCGGTCCGTGGCGGCCTGCAGGCGCAGCCGGGAGAACTCGGTGGGCCAGAACGTCACGGACGCGCTGATGCGCTGGCGGTTGGCGATCCACTCGGGGTCGAGCGGATCATTCGCGACGCGGCCCTCCTGCGTCTTCGCGGGCGTGCCGAACTCGTAGCGCACGCCCGTGGCCCAGCGGTTGGAGAAGCGCCACACCGTCTGCGCGTAGCCGCCCCAGTCGGACAGCACGTCCTCCGGGACCTGGCGGCGCCGGTAGATGACCTCCGCCTGGAACACCAGCTGCTGCGCGCTCTGCTCCGTGATGGGCCGGAACTTCACGTAGACGTCCGTGCCGTAGAGGCTGGTGTGGTTGCGGTAGCCCGTGGCGTTGGGCCCGGCCGCGGCGGACAGGCCCCACAGCAGGGACAGGTCGTCCGACAGCGGGAAGAACTGCTTCACCGCGCCCGTGAGCTGGAAGTCCAGCGGTGACAGCACGCGCTCCGGGGTCGCGCCGAAGAAGCTGCGCGCCGTGGCCTCTCCCTTGGCGTCGGTGGCGCTGCCGACGACCTCCACGTACCAGGGCAGCGGCGTGAGCCAGGACGCCTCCACGCCCAGGCCCCGGTTGCCCTCCGCGCCGAACACGCGGCTCATGACGAAGGGCTGGTCGACGAAGTCCCACGCATGCGGGTGGGTGGAGTTGATCCGCCCGAAGCGGGTGAGGAACTGGCCCGCGCGCACCTGGAGGTTCGCGGGCAGGTCCAACGTGGTGGCGTAGGCCTCCTCGATCTCGACGCCGAACTGGCTGAAGACGATGTTGCTGTCGAAGCGGAAGTACGGATCCACCACCGAGCCGATGGACAGCTCCAGCTGCTGGAGGTTGAAGCCGTTCTGCGTCGGGTCGTGTCCTCCGCCCTGCAGGGGCTCCTTGCTGGAGAAGGCCGCCAGCGCCATGTCCAGGATGAAGCTCAGGTTGAGGAAGTTGGTGCCGCTGGAGATGGCGTTGGGCAGCTTGAGCGGCGTCACGCCCGAGTCGTTGGTGGCGGTGGGCGACGCCGGGGACGTGCTCCCGGAGGGGCGCGCGCGGGTGCTCGTGTCGGAGCCCAGCGCCTTCTCGATCTCCGACATCTCCTCTGGGCTCAGGGCCGGCGTATCGCTGGCCGGCGCGGGCTCGGGTGGGGACTCGGAGGCGGGTGGGGCGGCGGTGGAAGGGGGCGATGACTGCTGGGCCCAGGCGGCGCTCGCGGACAGCTGAGCGGCGAGCATGACGGCAAGGGCGCGGGAATGCCTGCGCGGAAGAAATGACACGGGTGACTGCTCCTCGATACCGGACGGCCGGGGAGCACGATGCCCCGCGACGACCGTCGACCAATGACCTGCTTCACGGACACGACACGCGGACTACGCGTGCGTCGGAGGCGAGGCCTTGGGCGCGGTGTCGAGGACGGCGAGCGGCGCGAAGGAGCGCGGCGGCGCGGTGGGCGGGTGGTTGCTCTCCACGCACGCCGAGACGGCGAGGGTCTCTCCCGCGAGCGGCGCGGTCGCCTGCGGGGCCGCCGTGAGCAGCGGACATGTCTCGTGGTTGAGGCCCGGTGCATCCGCCACGGCGCTCGGGACGGACGCGATGACGGAGATGCGCTCGGCGAAGCGGGACAGCGAGGGGTTCGCGCGCCGCGCGTCCTCTTCGAACGTCTGGTGCTGCGGACAGAACCGATGCGCGTGCTGCTCCACGTGCAGCACCAGCCCCAGCGGCTGGATACCCCAGAGCGCGACGAGCAGCATCGCGGTGAGGCGGGCAAGGGTGTGGGCGCGCGAAAGCATCTGGGGTTCCCGACTGGCTTACTGTCGGCCCCCGGGAGTGTCAAGGCAGGCAGGGGGCGTACGTCTCGGGGGCGACCCGGTGACGGACGGTGGGGCGGGGTGGCGATTCAACGTCGACGCACGAACCTCTGGCGTGGAGGCCGCGCCTGAAACACGAGGACACGGGAACGGTGTTTTCATTCCAGGCGTCCCTTCTGGCCGCATCGGTTAGGTTGGATGAGCCTCACCCACAGGCCCCCGCGCCAGGAGTTCCGCCGCCCGTGCCCCCCTCCCGCCCCCGTCGCCGCGCCCCCGCCGCCCAGGCCCAGGCCCAGGCCCCCAGCGCCGCGCGTCCCGACTCCGCCGCCATGGCCCGCGCGGTCCGAGACTTCCTCACCGCCGCGGGCCTGTCCCTGGACGACGTGAACCTGGTGGACACGCCGAAGCGCGTGGCCGACGTGTGGATGAACGGCTTCCTCGACGGCTATGGCCGCACGCCCGAGGAGGCGCTCGGCAAGACCTATCCCGCGCCCCCCAACTCCTCTGGCGAACTGGTCGTGGTGACGGACCTGCGCTTCCACTCCATGTGCCCTCACCACCTGCTGCCCTTCACCGGCCGCGCGCACGTGGCCTATGTGCCTGGCTCGCGCGTGGTGGGCTTCGGCCGGCTCGCGGGGCTGGTGGACTGCTTCGCGCACCGGCTCATCCTCCAGGAGGACCTGGCCCGTGAAGTGGCGCAGTCCCTGGCGCGGGTGCTCGACAGCCCCGCCACCGCCTGCATCCTGGAGGCGGAGCAGGCGTGTCTGCGGTTGCGGGCCGACCACCAGCGCGACGCCGTCACCCACGCGGAGGCCTACGAGGGCCGCCTGCGCCGTGACGGCCCGCTGCGCCGCGAGCTGTGGGCCCGGCTGGGCGCTCGCCCGGGGGCCTGGCGATGAATCCGGCCGCCCAGACCTTCGAACGGGTCGCGCCCGAGCGCGTGACGCAGGTGCTGGAGGCCTTGTCGGAGGTGCTGGCGGCGGGACAGGTGAAGCGCGACGCGGATTCGCTTGCGGCCTATGCGCGCGATGAATCCGACAGCGGCGTCTATCCGCCGGACGCCGTCCTGCTGCCGGAGACCACCGCGCAGGTGTCCGCCATCTTCAAGGCCTGCCAGGCGCACGGCGTGCCCTTCACCCCTTGTGGCGCGCGCAGCGGCAAGAGCGGTGGCTCGCTGCCCCTGAGGGGCGGCATGGCGGTGAGCCTGGAGCGCATGAACCGGATCCGCTCCATCTCCACGGAGGACCTGACCGCGGTGGTGGAGCCCGGCGTGGTGACGGGCGACTTGATGAAGGCCGTGGAGGCGCAGGGCCTCTTCTATCCACCCGACCCGAACTCCTGGGAGTTCTGCACCCTGGGCGGCAACGTGGCGGAGAACGCTGGCGGCCCCCGCGCCCTCAAGTACGGCGTCACCCGCGATTACGTCATCGGCCTGGAGTGGGTGCTCCCGGACGGCGAGGTGCTCCGCGTGGGCCGGCGCACCATCAAGGGCGTGGCGGGCTATGACCTCGTGGGGCTCTTCGTCGGCTCCGAGGGCACGCTCGGCGTGGCCACCGAAATCACGGTGCAGCTGATTCCCCTGCCGCGCCAGGTGATGACCGCGCTGGTGGTGTTCCCCTCCGTGCTGGCCGCGGCCCGGGGCGTCTCCGCGGTGCTCGCCGCCGGCATCCTGCCTCGCTGCCTGGAGCTCATCGACGAGGTGGCCGTGCAGGCCATCGTGCACCGGGGCAGCTTCCAGTTCCCCCCGGACGCGGGGGCGGCCCTCATCGCCGAGGTGGACGGCAACACACCCGAGGGCGTCCTCGCCGAGCTGAACCTCCTGGGAGGCATCTGCGACCAGCACGGGGCCACCCAGACCCTGGTGGCTCAGGACGATGCCCAGCGCGAACGGTTGTGGGCCGCGCGCCGGGTCATCTCTCCGGCATTGCGCGCGCTCAAGGCCGCGAAGATTTCGGAGGACATCGTGGTCCCCCGCTCGAAAATTCCCGAGATCATCGAGCGGCTGAAGCAGATGGGAGAATCGCTGGGCCTCACCGTGGCCACGTATGGCCACGCGGGTGACGGCAACCTGCACGCCAACATCCTCTACGACGGTCCCCACCAACGCCCGCTCGTCGAGGAGGCCCTTCGTCGGATGTTGGAACTGACGGTCTCCCTGGGGGGCACCATCACCGGTGAGCACGGCGTGGGCCACGCCAAGCGGGAATATCTGGCGCTGGAACAGGCCCCCGCGCTGCTGGACCTCCAGCGACGCCTGAAGGCCTTTTTTGATCCATCAGGGCTGCTCAACCCCGAGAAAATCTTCCCCGCTCCCAAGCGTTGAAGAATTCGTGGCCGGAAACGTAGGTGCTGTCCCACCCGTCGCGTCCCTCACCTTTCGAGGCCCGCGGGGACGAGTGCGTGACGGGCTTTTGACAAGGGTAAGCGGGCGAAATGCCCTTCTTGGCAGGAATGAGAAACCCTTTCCGTCGTTGCGCGTCCTAGTGACAGGTGGACGCGGTTCGTCGGGGGATTCATCGCGTCCGGCAGTTACGAACGGAAGGACGGGAAATCATGGCCAACTCGACGAAGTACGCGGCAGAGGGCCTTTCGCATTACCTGCGTCACCTGGGGGGGCACCAGCAGCTCACCCGTGAGCAGGAGTATGAGCTGGCCCGCCAGGCCCGCAAGGGTGACGAGAGCGCCCGGCAGACGCTCGCCAGCTCCAACCTCGCTTTCGTGGTCGCGGTCGCGAAGAAGTTCGCCAACCGCGGGGCCCGCCTGGACGACCTCATCCAGGAAGGCAACGTGGGCCTGATGAAGGCCATCGAGCACTTCGATCCGAAGAAGAACGTGCGCTTCGCCACCTATGCCGTGTGGTGGATCCGCGCCTACATCACCCGCTATCTGAAGGACAACCGCAGCCAGGTGCGCGGCGGCGAGGCGGAGCGTGGCAGCATGGTGGACTTCTCGCTGGATGCCACCATCGACGAGGAGGGCGAGACGACCTTCCTCGACCGGCTGGAGGACGGCGGCCCCTCGCCGCAGGAGACGTTCCTCTCGCGCGAGCAGGACACGGAGATCCAGGACGCCCTCGCGAAGGTGCGCAAGCGCATCGGCGACCTGGGCTGGGACATCCTCCAGGAGCGGCTCACGCAGGACAAGCCGCTCACCCTGGAGGAGCTGGGCCAGCGCTGGGGCGTGTCGCGCGAGCGCGTCCGTCAGGTGGAGCTGAAGACGAAGAACTTCCTGGAGCGCTACCTCATCGCCTTCAATGAGAACGAGGAGCACACCGCCACGGCCGACGCGGCCTGAAGCGGCGAAGCGGCAGAAAGCACGGACGGCGACGGGGTCTGGCGGGGTGTTCGCACCTTGCCGACCCCGTCTGCTTTTTTGCCGCGCTGCGTCTGGCGCGTTCGGTTGATGGTAGGCAAGCGTGCGTGCTAAGGCATTTCGATGCGCCTGAAATTGCTTGCCCTAGGGCTGCTTTGGGCCCTCCCCGTCGAGGCGGCGGAGCCAGCGCTGCTCGAGCAGCTCGACGCGTTGTTTTCCAGACGCAACGACGCCGAGGCGGTGAAGGCGCTGGAGACGGGGCTCAAGGACGCCCTGGCGGCGGCGCCGGAGGACTTCGACCTCGCGTGGCGCAAGGCGCGCATCCTCCAGTGGCAGGCGGACGGCGCCACGGAGAAGAAGCTGAAGATGGTCCTGGGCAAGCAGACCTGGGAGGCCGGTGACAAGGCCGCGAAGCTCCAGCCGGCGCGCGTGGAGGGGCACTACTTTGCCGCATGCGGCATTGGTTCCTACTCGCAGGCCGTGGGCATCATGAAGGCGCTGGGCGACGGGCTGGAAGGCAAGTTCAACGAGCGCCTGGACACCGCGCTGAAGATCGACCCGACGTACGAGTCCGGCGGTCCCTGGCTGGTCAAGGGGCGTTACTTCTATGAGCTGCCGTGGCCGAAGCGTGACCTGGGGAAGTCCGCGGAGTACTTCCAGAAGGCCATCGCCCGGTTTCCGCAGTCGCTGCGCGCGCACTACTACCTCGCCGAGACGCTCCTGAAGGACGGCAAGGCGAAGGACGCGAGCGCCGCCATCGAGAAGGTCAAGCAGGGAAGCACCGCGTACAACCCCGCTGAGGGGCAGCGTGTGCAGCAGTGGGCCAAGAAGGTGGATGCTGACATCCAGGAGGAGCTCAAGTGAGGGCAGAGAGTCAGGTCACGACGGCTCCCGCGGCGGGCGGGACGCAGGAGCAGAACCTCGTCCAGTTGCTCGTTCAGCGGGCCCAGAATGCCTCCAAGGTGGGGGCGACCCACAAGAAGGATGGGCGCTGGCAGGACGTCACGTTCTCGCAGGTGCTGGAGGACGTGAAGGCGCAGGCCGCGGGCCTCATCGCCCAGGGCGTTCAGCCCGGGGACCGGGTGGCCATCTTCGCGAACACCAGCCTGCAGTGGATCATCGCGGACCTCGCCATCACCGCGGCGCAGGCCATCACGGTGCCCATCTACGGCTCCAACACGCCGGATGAGTGTCGCTACATCCTCAACCACTCGGAGACGAAGGTCCTGCTCGTCGACTCCGACGAGAAGGACGCCAAGCAGGCGGGCCGGCTGTCCCGCGTCCGCTCCAAGCTGGGGGACATCCCGGCGCTGCAGAAGATCATCGTCTTCGAGGGGCCCGTCTCCGGCGACAAGGAGCTGTCGCTCGCGGACATGATCGCCTCCGGCAAGGGGCATCCCCAGGCGACCGACGCCGCCTTCGCCGAGCGCGTGGCGCAGGTGAAGTCGGAGGACACCAACCTCATCATCTACACCTCCGGCACCACGGGCGACCCCAAGGGCGTCATCCTCACCCACGGCAACTGGGCCTATGAGGCGAAGGCCACCCTGGCCATGGGCATGATGGTGCCCAACGACACCGTGATGCTCTTCCTGCCCCTGGCGCACGTGTTCGCCCAGGTGGTGAAGGCCGCGTGGCTGGCCCTGGGCTTCCGGCTCATCATCGCGGAGTCGGTGGACAAGCTGCTGGCGAACCTGGCGGAGACGCGCCCCTCGGTGCTGCCGTCGGTGCCCCGCGTGTTCGAGAAGGTCTACAACAACGTCGTCGCCAACGGCTCCGCGGCGCCCGGCGTGAAGGGCAAGCTGTTCAAGTGGGCCTTCGGCCTCTTCGACGAGTACGCGGAGGCGCGCGCGCAGGGCCGCGAGTACAACTCGCTGATGTTCACCCTGGCGAAGAAGCTGGTCTTCTCCAAGGTGCGCAAGACGCTGGATGAGAAGCTGGGCGGCAACATGCGCATCTTCATCTCCGGCGGCGCGCCGCTGTCGCGGAAGATCGCCTACTTCTTCGACCTGCTCGACCTGAAGGTGCTGGAGGGCTACGGCCTCACGGAGACCAGCGCTCCGTGCAACGCCAACCGGGTGGAGAAGATCAAGATCGGCACCGTGGGCCCGCCGGTGCCGGGCACGGAGATCAAGATCGCCGCCGACGGGGAGATCCTCGTGCGTGGCCCCTGCGTGATGAAGGGCTACTACAAGAACCCCAGCGCCACGGCGGAGGTGCTGGAGCCGGACGGCTGGTTCCACACCGGCGACATCGGCGAGGTGGACTCCGACAACTACCTGCGCATCACCGACCGCAAGAAGGACATCATCGTCACCGCGGGCGGCAAGAACGTGGCGCCGCAGAACATCGAGAACACGCTCAAGACCTTCCCGCTCATCAGCCAGGCCATGGTGTACGGCGACAAGCGGCCGTTCCTCGTCGCGCTCATCACGGTGGCGGAGGACCCGGCGCGCAAGCTGCTGGAGGACAAGGGCATCGCGGTGGGCACCTACGCGCAGAACTCCCAGCGGCCGGAGATCAAGACGGCCGTCGAGGAGATCATCAAGAAGGTGAACGCGGAGATCCCCCCGTACTCCAGCATCAAGAAGATCGCGGTGATGGACGCGGACTTCACGCAGGAGACCGGCGAGCTCACGCCCACCCTCAAGGTGAAGCGCAAGGTGGCCAGCCAGAAGTACATCAAGACCATCGACGCCATGTACGAAGGCGCGAAGGTGGCGGACTAGGCCCGCCCGCCCGCGCTCCCCAGACCGCCCAGGGGAGCGCGCGGCATGCATTGCATGATGAAGCCCGACGCCCGTCCATGGACTGCTTCACGCGGTCCGCGGTACGGGCGTCAGGGCCTTCAGCGTCCATGTCCCGGGGAAGGGCCTTCGTGGGCCCTCCCGCGCGGCGTCAGGCGTGGTGGCTGGGCGACTTGGCGGCGACGTCCTTGTCCACACCCGAGGTGGCGGACAGCGTGCCCTGCTTCTTGTCGCTGGCCTCGTCCTTCTCGTCACCGGAGAAGCCGCGCTTGAAGTTGCGGAGCGCGCTGCCCAGGGACGAGCCGAGCTGTGGCAGCCGCGAGCCGCCGAACAGCAGCAGCAGCGCCGCGAAAATCAACAGAATCTCAGGAAGCTTCAAACCCATGGCTTCGCTCCTCGCGAAATGCGCGCAGGAGCATACCGGGGGGAGGTGGGTCGCGCTAGCAACTCCCGCGTGGGCGGCTTACGCCTGCCAGCCTGCTGGCTGCCCCACGTCTCTGGTCAGGGGCACGGGGAGCGTGAGGAACAGGGTGCTGCCGCCCGCGTCCGCCTGGGCGCCTACCTGGCCGCCGTGGGCCTCCACCTCCTGCCGGGCCAGGAAGACGCGCAGCGGATCCTCCAGCTTGCGCTCGCGGAAGGCGCGCTCCTCGCACTGGAAGATGGCGGAGGTGTCCTCTTCCGGAACCGCCGCGCCGTCGCGGCGCACCTCCACCCTCACCTGGTGCCCCTGGGGCGTGGCCCGCACGTGGAGCTCCTCGCCCGGTTGGGCGTGGCCCAGGTGGTGGTGCACGAAGGCCTCCACCGCGTGCTGGATGCGGCCCGCGTCCACCTCCATGTCGGGCAGGTCCGGCAGCGGGTCCATCACCAGCGCCACGTTGGCGGCGGACGCGGCGGCGCGCATGCGCTCCACGGCGGCGGCCAGGATGGGCAGGAGCGGTTGTCGTTCGCGCTCGCACGCCAGCGCGCCCAGGTCCGCGCGGCTGGAGTCGAAGAAGTCCTGGGCGAACGCGAGCGCCCGGTCCGCGTTGCGCAGGATGGTCTCCAACCCGCGCTGCGCCTTGGGCTCCAGCGGCACGCGCCCGTTGAGCAGCAGCGCCGCGTACGAGCGGATGTTGGCCAGCGAGCCGCGCAGGTCATGCGACGCGAGCGACAGGTAGCGCACGCGCTCCGCCACGCGCCCCTCGGGCCTGGGCGCCTCCGCGGCGCTCCATGGCTCCGGCAGCACCCACACCAGGCGCCCACCCTCCGCCAGCAGCTCCTCGCCCACCCGCACCGCGCGCTCCTCGCGCTCCCACAGGTCCCGGGCTCCGTCTCGCTGGTGGAAGCCGGCCGCCGTCATCAACCCGTCGATGCCGTCCGTCCCCGACAGGGGGGGCAGGGCGTCCAGTCCCAGGTACTCCAGCAGCAGGGGGCCGAGCAGGCGCGGCACCCCCTGGCGGGGCAGCAGCACGAGCCCAGGCGTCGGCTCGGTGGCTCCGGATGTCTCCCCCATCCACGTCACGCGGACCTCCCCTGTCCGTGCTTCGGGTCAACGGAAGGGTGAGCAGTGACTGTCGGTTTTGCAACGGGCTCCCGCTTCCGGAGAGGCCCCCTAAATTTCTTGCGCCAGTGGGTCCGCTGATGGTGGATGATCGGCCCCTGGTAGCGGCATCGAGGAGACACCTCTGACCTCGCTCAACGCACAGCACTCTGGCGCGCCCGTGGTTCTCGTCGTGGACGATGATCCCGACATCCTGGAAGCCCTTTCGGAGATCCTCGAGGCCGAGGGCTTCGAGATCCGCCGTGCGCGCAACGGCAAGGAGGCCCTGGAGCGGCTGGAGCCGGATCCTCCCCACCTCATCCTGCTGGACCTGATGATGCCGGTGATGGACGGCTGGGAGTTCGCCCAGCGCATGCGACAGAAGCAGCCGTCCGTCGCGAGCATCCCGCTCATCGTCCTCAGCGCGGACCGCAACGTCGGCAGCAAGGCCAAGGACATTGGCGCGGTGGGCCATCTGGCCAAGCCCTTCGAGCTCAACGATCTGCTGTCGATGGTGCGACACTCCCTGGGCCCTTCGGTGGACACGTCGCGCGTCTGAGGACAGCGCCTCGGCCCACCCTTGACCCGGCGGAGGGGCGCCATTACGGTCCGCGCGGGCTTGATTCACCAATCAACGCTGATCAAAGGAGCGAGTCATGGCGACCGCGAAGGACATCATCGAGACGGAGATCCCCAACCGGCTGCAGGCGAAGCCGGAGCTGGCGAAGGAGATCAACGCCGTCATCCATTTCGACGTCTCGGGTGAGGGCGGCGGCAAGTGGACGCTGGACACCACGAAGACCGAGGGCTGGGTGTCCGAGGGCATCAACGGCGCGTCCAAGATGACGGTCACCGTCAGCAACGACGACTTCGTGAAGATCACGGAGAAGAAGCTGAACGCGCAGATGGCCGCCATGCAGGGCAAGCTGAAGTTCAAGCCGATGGACATGGGCCTCGCCATGAAGCTGGCGAAGCTGCTCGGCTGATACACCCTCCGTCTCGGGTCGTACCGACGGCGCGTCACCCTCGAGGGGACGCGCCGTCGTCATGTCGTGCCCCTCCCCCTGGAGTCCCCTTCCATGTCCGAGCCGTCCTCTCCTCTCGCCGGCCTGCGGGTGTTGGACCTGTCGCGGCTGCTGCCCGGCCCGTACGCGACGCTGGTGCTGGCGGACCTGGGTGCCACCGTCGACAAGGTGGAGGACCCGGACGTGGGGGACGCCACCCGGCACATGCCGCCGCACCGCGACGGCGAGGGCGCGCTCTTCTACGGACTGCACCGCAACAAGCGCTCGCTCACGCTCAACCTGAAGACGCCGGAGGGACGCGAGGCGCTCCTGCGCCTCGTGGACGGCTACGACGTGCTGGTGGAGAGCTTCCGTCCCGGCGTGATGGACAAGCTGGGCGTGGGCGAAGCGGTGCTGCGGCGCAGGAACCCGCGGCTCATCTACTGCGCCATCTCCGGCTATGGGCAGACAGGGCCGGACCGGCTCAAGGCGGGGCACGACCTCAACTACGTGGCCCGCGCGGGGCTGTTGGGCTACGGCGGCGAGGCGGGCGGCGCGCCCGCGTTCCCGGGCGTCCAGGTGGCGGACATCGGCGGTGGCAGCCTCTTCGCGCTGGTGGGCATCCTCGCCGCGCTGCACGAGCGCGCGCGCACCGGCGTGGGCCGCTTCGTGGATGTCTCCATGACGGACGGCGCGCTCGCGTTCCTCCACCTGCACCTGGCCGCTCGCCTGTTCACTGGCGAGGCGGGGACGCCGCTTGCCCGCGGCAGCGAGCCCCTCAACGGCGGCTACCCCAGCTACGGCCTGTACCGCACCGCGGATGATCGCTGGCTCGCCGTGGGAGCGCTGGAGCCCAAGTTCTTCGGCGCGCTCTGCGCCCGGCTGGGCCGCCCGGAGCTGCTGGATGACGCATACACGGGCGGTGAAGCGGGGGCTCGCGTGAAGTCAGAGCTCACCCGCATCTTCGCGAGCGAGCCGATGGCGCACTGGCGCGAACGGCTCGCTGGCGCGGAGCTGTGCGTGGAGCCGGTGGCGGAGGGCGACGACGTGTTGTCGGACTCGCAGCTGCGCGCGCGGGGCCTCTTCGTGGACGCGGACGATGCGCAGCGCGGCATCCGTGTTACGCACCTGCTCACGCCGCTGCGCATGGGCGACGTCGCACTGCGTCCACCGCCCGCGCTGGGACAACACACCCGCGTCATCCTGGAAGAAGCAGGTTTCACAGCCGAGGAAATCTCGCGTCTCATTGCATGAACACCGTGAGAACACGTGCGTGGATCCGTATTCCCGCGCGGCTCCAAAGTGACCCGTTGCCGATTGACAGTTCAGGAGCGACAGTTAGATCTTTCCTGGTTTCTGACTGGGAAAACGACTTTCAAGCCCTGGGAAGGAAGGTCCCCCGTGCCCGACGCGCAGGAGCTCGAGTCCTATATCCGACAGAAATTCGCAGAAAACGTGGGTTTGTCAGTGGCGGAGTTGTTCTCCGACGACCTGACGCTCGCGGCCCTCATCACCCGCTCGGAGCGCATGACCAACAGCGTCGATCTGATGGAAGCCTTTGCCCGCACCTCCAACGGGTTGCGCAAGGAGTATGGACTGCGAGTGCGACTGCCTGCCTTGTCACTTGATACACCGGTATCAAAGGTGCTGGAGGTGTTCATGGCCGAGGTCTCGAACCCGGGGCGACAGTCGGCATGAGCATCCAGGCGGGAAGCCTCGAGCAGGACTTGGAGGACGGGCCCAGCAGCACTCCGGGCGCGCAGGAGCAGGAGGGCCGTCCAGCGATCATGGCGGAGTTGTACGAGGCCATCACGCAACGGGGGCTGTCGCTGGTGGACCTGGCGTGGGAGCAGCAGCGGCTGCACGAGTCGCGGCGCTGGAGCGTGATGGAGATGCTGGCGGCGGTGGACTTCGAGCGCCTGGGAGAAGCCGACCGGCACCTCGTGTGGAACGCCGGGCGGGCGGAGCTGACGACGAAGCCAGGCGCTGACCGGCTGGAGCGCCTGGCGGACGCGGAGTGCCGCCGCTGGCAGGAGAAGGACCCCACGGTCGCCGCCATCATGCAGGCGTGCGGCACGTGGAGCCGCTACTGGAACGAGGAGGAGGCGCACCACGAGACGGCGTTCAACCGCCTGTCCACGGTGATGCGGCTGGAGCCCATCACGGACGCCACCTTCATCGAGTTCCGCAAGGTCTTCCCCGACGACGACATGCTGCGCACGCTCACGCTGCTGGCCATCTCGGAGGTCGTGGCGGCGGTGGACTACGGCCAGTGCTCGCAGCGCGTCGAGGATCCGGGGCTGCGCGCGCTGTTCAAGCAGGTGGCCGCGGACGAAATCCAGCACATGAACTACTTCATCGCCTTCGCCAAGGCGCTGGTGGACAGCGGTGGCTATCAGGCGAAGGAGGCGTTCGCGGTGGCGCACCTGTTCCTGCGCGACGGCGGAGAGGTGCATGGCAGCAAGCGCGAGCGGGTGGAGTCTCGCGACACCCACGTCAACTGGTGGGATCAGCTGGAGCACCGCGACGGCTTCGAGGTCCCGGAGTCGCTGCGCAAGAAGGAGCAGCTCATCTTCCACGCGCTCAAGCGCATCACCGGCATCACCGTGACGTCGCGTGAAAGCGTCGAAGACACCTGGATGGACCTCGTCGGGTGCTGATGGGCCTGGGCCATGACCTCCAGGCCATCTCGGAGCTGGAGGATGCACGGTCCCTGCTGGAGCCGGACGTCTTCTTCACGGCCGCGGAGCTCGCCTACTTCGAGCACTCCGCGTCCCCGAAGCAGAGCCTGGCGGCGGGCTTCAGCGCCAAGGAGGCGCTCTTCAAGGCGCTGCCCGCCATGGAGGACTGGTTCTGGACGGACGCCGAGCTCGTCCACGATGCCCGGCACGCGCCACGCTTCCAGTTCCACGGCGCGCTCGCGGAGCGCCTCTCGCGCGAGGGTTGGCAGGTCGCCGTGTCGCTGTCCCACAGCGGAGGGTTCGTCTCGACGGTGGTCCTCGTGACGCGCGCTCCGTCTCCCTGAAGTCGCCGTGGTTCCCCCCGCGGCCAGAAGGACATCCCCGTGCACTTCGAAGAGTCCTCGCTCACGCTGCGCGTGCGGCCCAACGACCTGGACACGCTGGGCCATGTGAACAACGCCACCGTGCTGGAGTACCTGGAGGCCGGCCGCTGGGCCTGGCTGGAGCGGCAGGGGCTGAAGCGCGGCGCCGCGGTGGTGGCGGTGGTGTCGCGCGTGGAGGTGGACTACCGCCGCGAGATTCCCCCGGGCGACGTGCGGGTGCACACGGTGCTGGAGTCGCCCGCCGAGGACGAACTGGACGTGGAGGGGCTGAACTACCGCGCCCGGTTCCGCCAGCGCGTGTTCCTCTCCGGGGACGGGCCCCTGGCGGTGGAGGCGGTGGTGAGCGTGGCGTTCCTGGATGCGCGGACGCGCTCGCTCGCGTCGCTCCAGCAGTTCCTCGCCGCCGCGGGCGGCCCCGTGGTCCCCTCGGAGGAGTCTCGTCCATGAGCACGAACACGAAGCCCGACGCCGCCCTGATGGAGGACTTCTGGGTGCCCACGTCGGGGGGCCACGCGCTGCACGTCGTGGAGGCGAGCCTGGCCGCGGCCCCTGCCTCCACGCCCGGCATCCTCTTCGTCCCGGGACTGTTCTCCGACGGGCGCTTCTTCCTGGGAGGGCAGGGCGACGGGCCGGCGCGCTCCTTCGTGGACGAGGGCTGCACGGCGTACGTCGCGTCGCTGCGCGGGCACGGCAAGAGCCGCTGGCCCCAGAAGCGCGCGTTCGATTGGAACTTCGACACCTACGTGCGCCACGACGTGCCGGACCTGGTGCGGGCCGTGCGCGCGCGCCACTCGGGACCGCTGTTCTTGTTGGCCCACAGCATGGCCGGCTACGCGGTGCTGGCGGCGCTGGGGCTGGACCTGGAGGCCCAGGCGATGCTGGCCGGCGTGTGCACGCTGTCCTCGGCGGTGAATGACTACAGCGACGGCGGGCTCAAGAAGCGCTTCCAGTTGGGGTTCTCCACCGCGGTGGCGGGGCTGCTGGGCCGCTTCCCGGCGAAGGCCCTGAAGCAGGGCCCCTGGGACGAGCCCCCGGGCGTGATGCGGCAGTTCACCAACTGGGCGCCCACCGGAGCGTTCCGCAGCGCGGATGGCGCGACGGACTACTGGGGCGCGCTGGGGAAGGTGACGCTGCCGGTGTTCGCGGGCGTGGGCGCGGCGGATGGGTTCCATGCCTCGCCCCGGCGCGCCCAGAAGCTGGTGGAGCACCTGGGCGGTGGGAAGAAGGTGCTGGCCGTCCTGGGCCGTGCGCAGGGACTGAGCTGGGACGCGGGCCACTTCGACGTGGTGCGCGGGGAGCGCGCCCGCCGCGAGGTGCTGCCCCGGGTGCTCGCGTGGATGCGCCAGGTGGCGTCCGCGCCCTGAAGGTTGACGAGGAGGGAAGTCCACATGCTCGACATCATCCAGCGGTTGGAGGCGGCGGATCCGCGCCGTGGGCTGTTTCTCTATGACGACTTCATCGGCCCGCCGGAGGTCGTTCCCTACCGGGAGTTCCCCGCGCGGGTGGCCGCCGCGGCGGAGCACTTCCGCGCGCGGGGCGTGACGCCGGGCACCCGCGTGGTGCTCCCGTTCGAGACCTCCTCGGCCGTCATCTTCGCCTTCCTGGGCCTGATGGAGTTGGGGGCGGTGCCCCTGTCGGTGAAGCCATACATCCTGAGCACGCCCAAGGGCCCCTACCGGGACTTCCTCGCGCGCATCCACGAGCGCTACGGCGCTTCCCTGGTGCTGGACGCCCCCAGCCTCGCGGGCCTGGAGCTGCCCCTGGAGCGGCTGCCGCTGCCTCCCGCGGGGGCGACGCGCGCGGGCGCGCGGCTCCGGGAGGTGGCGCCGGGGGAGCTGGCGTTCGTGCAGTTCTCGTCGGGGTCCACGTCGTTCCCCAAGGGCGTCCCCGTCACCCAGGAGAACCTGGCCGCGAACCTGCGGATGATCACCCGCCACGACCGACGCACGTCCGAGGACAGGGTGACGAGCTGGCTGCCGCTCTATCACGACATGGGGCTCATCGGCGGGCTGCTCACCTGCCTCGCGGTGGGCAATGATCTGCTCCTGTCGCAGCCGGCCTCCTTCCTGATGGATCCCGTGGGCTGGTTCGAGCTCATCTCCTCCGAGAAGGTGATGGGCTCCGTCATCCCCAACTTCGCCATCGACTACGCGCTCAAGACGCTGAAGGACCTGGACGCGGAGGCCGTCCAGCGGCTGGACCTCTCGCGGGTGCGCAGCATCTATCTGGGCAGCGAGCCCATCAACATCCCCAACCTGGAGCACTTCCTGGCGCTGCTGGCCCCGTGCGGCCTCCGGCGCGACGTGTTCATGCCGTGCTACGGCATGGCGGAGACGGTGCTGATGGTGGCGAGCGTGCCGCCGGGCCAGATGGTGCGCGTCATCACCGCGCCCAATGGCCAGCCCGCCATCTCCGTGGGCCGGCCGCTGACGGAGTTCGAGGTGCGCCTGCGCGCCGAGGACGGTCGCGTGTGCGGCGAGGACGAGATGGGGGAGATCGAGCTGCGCGGTGGCAGCCTCGCGCCGTCGTACTTCCTGGACGACCGCCCCCTGCGTGGAGAGGACGGCTACTACGCCACGGGAGACCTGGGCTTCCAGCGAGAGGGCGAGCTCTTCATCACCGGGCGCATCAACGACCGCATCAAGGTGAACGGCCAGAGCTTCTTCTCCGCGGACTTCGAACAGGCGGTGGAGCGGCTGTCCTTCATCCGCGCGGGCCGCACCGCCGTCATCCAGGTGAAGGGCCGCCTGGTGGTGCTGGCGGAGGTGAACCACCCGTCCGCGTTGGAGCGGATGGAGCAGAGCCGCCAGCAGGTCTGCCAGTCGGTGCTGGAGTCGGTGGGCGTGACGCTCGCGCCCCAGGACGTC
This sequence comes from Corallococcus sp. Z5C101001, assembly GCF_007352635.1. NCBI lineage: Bacteria > Pseudomonadati > Myxococcota > Myxococcia > Myxococcales > Myxococcaceae > Corallococcus > Corallococcus sp. Z5C101001. The sequence goes on along the minus strand of NZ_VKLU01000005.1, from coordinate 729,895 downwards.
CTCTTCATCCGCTACGGCCAGCTCCAGAAGACGAGCAGCGGCAAGCTCCAGCGCCGCGCCATCACCGAGGCCTATGAGCAGGGCCGCATCCGCACGGTGACGCCCATGGAGCTGCGCGCGGACCTCTTCCAGATGCGCGCCCAGCGGCTCGTGTTGGGCTCGGTGATGGTCGCGCGCCAGCGGGGTCGAAGGTGGATGGCCTCCGGGCGCGCGGCGCTGTCGGCGGGACTCCGTAGGCTGCGGCCAGGAGGGCAGCGCTCGGACGGCCCGTGACGTCCGCGCTTCACCTCGCCGGCGGGGCCCCCCACAGGTCCCAGCCGCGCGCCGCGTGGCACGCGTCCCCCACCAGGTCCAGGGCGAGCTGGGGCTGCGTCCGAGCCAGCGTCGCGGTGTCGCGGAAGGCGCCGGTGGCCTCCAGCAGGAGGGTGGCGCGCTCCAGGGCCGCACGGGCCGCTTCCACCGCGCGGGCCTGCCCGGGCGTGGGCTTCCAGCCTGCCTCGTCCCGGTAGCGCCCGAGCGCCTCCAGGAAGTGCCCGTGGAACTTCACCATCTGCACCAGCACGGGGATGCGGTACGCGGGGGCGGCGGCGAGCGCGGCCTCGTACTGCCGCGTCTCCGAACCCAGCCGGTACACCAGCACGTCCACCTGCGCATCCAGCCGCGCGCCCCACGCCTTGCGGACCTGGGGGAAGCGCGCCCAACCCGCGACGGCCTGGAAGAAGTGGAGCCCTCCACACGGGTGCGCGTAGATGCCCTGCTTGTTCTTGGGCACCTCCGGAAGGCCCGCCTTCATCCCCCGGGCCAGCTCCGCCTGCGCGGCCTCCAGCGTGCCGAGCGCGGTGTCCATCACCGCGTCGATGCGCACGGTCTCTCCCGCGCCGTTGACGAACGAGGCCCCGGGCTTGAGCACGTGTGACAGCGCGTCCAGCGCCCAGGCTCCCTCCGGCGAGGACGCCAGGGCGGGGCGGAAGTCGCGCTGGAGTGACGCCACCAGGTCGCGCAGCGTCACCGGGCCCCAGGGCGCGGGGAACGCGTGCGTGAGCGGGTAGCCCGCGAGCACGAAGGTCTTCACCTGGAGCGCCGGGTGTGGCTCCACGGGCGTGCCCTCCGCGGTGAACGCGTCGAAGTAGAAGCGCGGCGGGGCGCCCCCCGCGTCCGGGGCCTCGCGGTGCAGGAACCCCGCGACGATGGCGTCCGCGGCGGGGCGGCCGTCACGGGCGCGGAAGGCCTTCCCGTCCAGGTCCATGCCGTGCGCGAGCGCCCAGGGGTGGCGCGGATCCGCGGCGTGCGTGCGGCACTGCGCGCGCAGGAGGTCGGGCGCGGACGGGGCGGGTGGGGGAGTGGCGCTCAGGCCAAGCCCGAGCAGGGCCAGGAAGGAGGGGAGCATGGGCGCGGGCAGTGTCGCAGCCCGCGCCCGTCCACGCACCTGTCCGGACGGATTCAGCGCGCCGAGGCGGCGGCCTTCATCCGTGAAATCATCCGTTCGATGATGCCGAACAGCGACTCGCGGTCCTCGGAGGGCAAGAGGTCCATCAGGCGCCGGATGCCGGAGTCCGTCATCAACTGGATGGCCTGATAGAGCTCACAGCCCTTGTGGGTGAGCTTCGCGGTGACGGCGCGGCGGTCCTCCGCGTCCCGGCCGCGCTCCACCATGCCCATGTCCTCCAGGCGGTCCACCACCCCGGTGATGGTCTTCTTGGTGATGCCGATGCGCTGGGCCAGCACCCCCACCTGGGTGGGGCCATCCATGCCCAGCCACCCCAGCGCGTGCACCTGGGTGGGGGTGAGCCGCATGTCGTCGCAGAGGCTCGCCAGCGGATCCCTCAAGGAGCGGAAGTAGGCCAGCTCCTTGATGAGGGCGATGAAGCGGCGAGAGTCCGGCGTGGACCGGTCGCCTTCCTGGATCAGCCGCTCCATCGGAGACAGCCCATCGGCGGCCTCGTCCTGCCCCTCGGAGCGCGTGTCGAGCTCCGGGGGCGGAGTGATGGAGGTCGGGCGGCGCATCAGGCCGTCTCCACCCGAGCCGCGGCGGCCGCGGCTTCCCGTTCACGGTCCTGGTTCACCGGGCCTCCATGGGCCGGGCCGGCGCCACCCGCGAAGCCCGGGTCCTTGCCCTTGTCGCGCTTGAAGCGCGCGGCCAGTTGATCCAGCAGCGAGTACACCACCGGCACCACGCCCAGCGTGAGGAACGTGGAGGTGACCAGACCACCGATGATGGTGATGGCCATGGGCGCGCGCGTCTCCGCGCCGTCGCCCTTCGCCAGCGCCACCGGGATCATGCCGGCGATCATCGCGATGGTCGTCATCAGGATGGGGCGCAGACGGACCGGGGCGGCCTCCAGCAGGGCCTCGTGCGCGGTGCGGCCCTTCTCACGGACCTGGAGCGTGAAGTCCACCAGGAGGATGCCGTTCTTCACCACCAGACCCATGAGCATGATGACGCCGATGAGGGCGAACATGGACATGTACTGGCCGGTGATGAGCAGGCCGCCAATGGCTCCGATGAAGGCGAAGGGCAGCGACAGCATGATCGTGAACGGGTGGATGAGGCTCTCGAACTGGGCCGCGAGGATCATGTAGATGAGGATGATACCCAGGAGCAGGGCGGTGCCGAAGGCGGCCACCGACTTGCCCAGCTCCTTCGCGTTGCCTTCCAGCTCACCGGTGACGCTCTTGGGCAGCTCCTTGGCGGCGTAGCCCTGCATGTAGGAGATGGCGTCGGAGAGCGCGTAGCCCTGCTTCAGGTTCGCCAGCATGGTGATCTGCCGCTTCTGCGCCTGACGGTCGATCTGCACCGGGCCCTCGGCGGGGACGATGCGCGCCAGGTTGCGCAGCTCCACCAGCTGCCCGGACGGCGCGCGCACGGCGAGCTGGCCGAGCGAGTCCGCGGACGCCAGCGTCTCTGGAGGCAGGCGCAGCTTCACTTCGTACGTGTCGCCGCCCTCGCGGTAGTCCAGCACCTTGTCGCGGCCCAGGAAGGCGCGCAGCGTGGCGCCCAGGGACGCGGCCGGCACGCCCAGGGTGGCCGCGCGGTCGCGGTCCACCTGCACGTCGTACTGCGGCTTGCCGGAGCGGTAGGTCATGTCCACGTCGGTGAGGCCCGGGTTCTTGAGCATCTCCTTGCGCATCTTCTCCGCGGACTCGGTCAGCTCCTTCCAGTTGTCACCGCGCAGGTTGAACTGCACCTGCTGCGAGCGCGAGCCCGCGCCGGCCACCGCGGCCACGTCCTGCACGGCCACGGTCACGCCCGCGGGGGGATGGATGGTCTCGCGCAGGTAGGCCTTCAGCTCGCTCTGCTTGAAGGCGCGCTCCTTCACCGACTTCAGGTTGATGAGGACCTCGCCCTTGTGGACCTCCTCCTGCACGCCACCACCGGCGGTGGTGAAGGTGGAGTCGATGCCCGGCAGCGCCCGCACCTGGGCCGCCATGCTGTCCAGCTGCGCCTGGGTCTCCTGGATGGTGGACCCGATGGGCAGCTCCACCGTGAGCTTGATGTTGCCGTTGTCCTGCTCGGGGATGAACGTGAACTTGAGGAACCGGGCCAGACCGAAGGTGGCGAAGAGCACCACCACCGCGACGATCATCGTGAGGGCGCGGTGCCGCAGGATGCCCCCCAGGATCTTCCGGTAGCCGTTCTCCATGCCCACCAGCACCTTCTCCACCGACGCGGACAGGCCCGTCGGGTGGCCGTGCTCACGCAAGAGGCGCGAGGACAGCATGGGCGTGAGCGTCATGGACACCACGTAGGAGATGAGCGTCGCCACCGCCACCGTGACACCGAACTGGTAGAAGAACTTGCCGATCATGCCGTCCATGAAGGCCACCGGGATGAACACCGCCACGATGGCGAGCGTCACCGCGAGCACCGCGAGGGCAATCTGTCCGGCGCCCTCCAGCGCGGCCTGCATGGGCGTGGCGCCCTCTTCCATGTGACGCACGATGTTCTCGATGACCACGATGGCGTCGTCGATGAGCAGACCGATGGACAGCGTCAGCGCCAGCATCGTGATCATGTTGAAGGTGAAGCCCAGCGCCGCCATCACCGCGAACGTGCCCACGACGGACACCGGCAGCGCGATGGCCGCCACGACGGTGGAGCGCAGGTTGCGCAGGAACACCAACACGATGAGCACCGCGAGCACGCCGCCCAGGATGAGGTCCTCCTGCACCGCGTGGATGGACGAACGGATGAACCGCGCGTTGTCCGTCACCGTCTCCACCTGCACGCCCGCCGGCAGGTTCTTGTTGATCTCGTCCAGCGACTCCTTCACCAGGTCCGCCACCTGCACCGTGTTGGAGCCGGACTGCTTGCGGACCACCATGGCCACCGCGCTGCGCTCGCCGCTCTTCGCGCCCGAGCGCTGCTCCGCGGGGCCGTCCACCACCTCCGCGATGTCGCGCACGCGGATGGGCGAGCCGCCCGAGCTGGTGATGATGATGTTGCGGATCTCCTCCACGCTCTTGGCCTCGGACGTGAGGCGCACCACGCGCTCGCGGCCGTTGTCCATGCTGCGGCCACCCGGGACGTCCAGGCTCTGGGCCTTGAGCGCCTGGGAGACGTCGCTGATGGCCAGCCCGAAGCCCCGCAGCCGCTGCGGATCCACCACGAGCTGGATCTCCCGCTCCCGGCCACCGACGATGTCGATGCTGCCGACGCCCTGCTGGCGCTGGAGGGCCGGCTTCACCACGTCATCCGCGACGCGCGTCAGCTCCTCCACCGGCAGGGCGCCCGCGAGCGCCAGCGTGATGATGGGCGCCGCGCCGATGTCGAACTTCTCCACGACGGGCGTCTCCACCTCGTCCGGCAGCTTGCTGAGCGTGGCCTGGACGCGGTCGCGCACGTCCTGCGCCGCGATGTCCACCTTGGTGGACAGCTTGAACTGCACGACGATCTGCGAAACGCTTTCCAGGTTGATGGACTTCAGCACGTCCACGCCGTTGAGCGTGTTGAGGGCCTCCTCCAGCGGGTCGGAGACGTTCTTCTCCATGGACTCCGGGTCCGCGCCCGGCAGCACCGTCGTCACCGTGACGACGGGGAAGTCCACGTCGGGGAACTGGTCCACGCCGATTTTCGGATAGGCGAACAGGCCGAACACCACCACCGCCAGCATCAGCATGGCGGTGAAGATGGGCCGTGAAATGAAGGTCTTGAGCATTCAGGTACCCAGCAGAAGAAGAGGGGAGGAGGGACCGCGTTACTGCGCCACGCGCACGGCGGTCCCGTCCTTGACGTCCAGCGACGCGTCGGCGAGCACACGCTCCTCCGCCGTCAGGCCCTGCAGCACCTTCACGTAGCCCGGCAGCACGCGCTGCACGCGCACGTCGCGCTTGCGCACGGTGCCGTCCTGCACCACCCACACGAAGCCTTCCTGGCCCTTGCTGCTGACCGCCTGGGCGGGCAGGAACAGGCCGTTGCCGGCGTCGCCCGCGGCCTTGGAGAAGTCCATCTCCACGAGCGCGCCCGGGCGCAGCGGGCGCTCCGTCGTGCCCGTCACGTCCGCCAGCACCTCCACCGTGCGGCTCTGCGCGTCGATGACAGCGCCCACGTTGGCCACCTTCGCCTCGAAGCGCATGCCGCTGGGGTTCACGATGCCCGGCGTCACGGTGCCCGGCGCCACGTTGTCGATGACGGACTCCGGCACCATCATCCGGACCTCCAGCCCCTCCGTGTCCACGATGGAGAACACCGGCGTGGAGGGCGTCACCGCCACGGAGTCGCCCACGTTCTTCGTGCGCGCCGTGATGACGCCGTTGAAGGGCGCCAGGATGGAGTGGTCGCGCAGGTTCTCCGCCGCCAGCCGGTACGCCGCGCCCGCCTGGGCCGCCTGGGCCGCGGCCTGCTTCTGGCCGATCTCCGCCTGCTCCAGCGCGTTGGCCGCGACGCCGCCGGACTCCGCCACCTTGCGCGTGCGCTCCAGGTTGCTCGTCGCCAGCTGCAGCGAGGCCTCCGCCATGTCCCGGGCCGCCTTCGCCTGGTCCACCGCGATGCTCACGTTGGACGTGTCCAGCACCGCCAGCACGTCGCCCTTCTTCACCTTGTCACCCACCCGCACGTTCACCTTCGCGAGCGTGCCGGTGACCTGGGGACCCAGGACGGCCTCCTGCTTGGAGCGCACCTGCCCGGTGACCCGGGTCACGTTCTGCTCCAGCTCCGTGGCCGGAGTGATGGCCTTGACGCCCAGCGCGTTGGAGCCTTCCTGCTGCGCCGGCAACTGCGCCTTCCCCGCGCCCGCCTGCGAGCACCCCGCCGTCGACACCGCCACGGCCACCACGGCAGCCAAGATTCGCTGATTCACGCGTCCGAACTCCTGCCGGGTCGCCGGCGGGACACCCGCCCTGGCTCCTGCTCCGGCTAATTCTTTGGGGGCTAGAAATTACCGACACTCGATTATCTGTCAAGAGGATACTCCGGAGTGCGGACTATCCACTCTCGGGGAGCCCCGGAGGCCTGCCTGGCTGCCGTCCGGCTCCCTAACACCCAGGGCGGCGCGATGCGTCACCATGACGGTCCGCGTCGCGCGGCGGAGTGACGGGGGGCGTTGCTTGTGGCTGACCGGGAGCGCCTGTTATTGATTTGAAAATCAATCCACCACCGGGGTCTCCCCCCAGGAGCAGGGATGCTCAACCCGTTCACCGACGAGCATGAGGCCTTTCGCAGGACGGTGCGCACCTTCGTGGAGAAGGAGATGGCGCCGTACGGGCTGGAGTGGGATCGCGCGGGCATCTTCCCGCGGGAGCTGTTCAAGAAGTGCGGCGAGCTGGGCTTTCTGGGCATCAACCACGACCCGAAGTACGGCGGCAGCGGCCTGGACTACTGGTACGTGACGGCGTTCGCGGAGGAGCTCAGCCGCAGCCGCAACGCGGGCGTGAACATGGCGCTGCTGGTGCAGAGCCAGATGGCCACGCCCATCATCAACGAGATCGGCACCGACGAGCAGAAGCGCGAGTTCCTGGAGCCGGCGCTCAAGGGCGAGCGCATCGCGGCGCTGGGCGTGAGCGAGCCGGGGTGCGGCTCGGACGTGGCGAGCATCAAGACGACCGCCCGCCGGGACGGTGACGACTACGTCATCAACGGCTCCAAGATGTGGATCACCAACGGCACGCGCGCGGACTTCATCACGCTGGCGGTGCGCACCGGTGAGCAGGGCTACGGCGGCGTGTCGCTGGTGACGTTCCCCACGGATGTGAAGGGGTTCAGCGTCTCCAAGAAGCTGGACAAGGTGGGCAACCTGTCGTCCGACACGGCCATCCTCTACTTTGAGGACTGCCGCATCCCCGCGCGCTACGTGCTGGGCGAGGAGAACCAGGGCTTCTACCACATCATGACCAACTTCCAGGGCGAGCGCCTGGTGGGGGCCATCACCACGGTGGGGGGGATGGACCGGATGCTGGAGGACGCCATCCAGTACGGCAACGAGCGCGAGGCGTTCGGCAGGCCGCTGATGAAGTTCCAGGTGTGGCGCCACAAGTTCGTGGAGCACCTGTCCGCGGTGGAGGCGGCGCGGTGGCTCACCTACCACGCGGTGGACCTCTACGACCGGAAGGAGAACCCGGTGAAGGAGATCTCCATGGCGAAGCTGTTCGCCGGGGATCTGGCCCAGCGCGTGGCCTACGACTGCCAGCAGATGTTCGGCGGCATGGGCTACATCGAGGAGACGCCCATCGCGCGCATGTGGCGCGACGTGCGGCTCATCACCATCGGCGGTGGCACCTCCGAGGTGATGAAGGAGATCATCTCCAAGCTGTACGGCTTCTAGCTACTTCTTGCCGAAGAGGGACTCCGCGGCGCTGAGCAGCGCGTCGCGCGAGTCCTTCACGTGCAGGCCGCCTTCGCCCAGCTGGAAGAGCTCGCAGAAGTTGGCCTCGTCCTTGTCGCGGGGGACCTCCGCGAAGGGCTCCTTGCAGGCCTTGGCCACGGACTCGTCGAAGTGCCGGCAGTTGCGGCACGAGCGCAGGTCCTCGTCGCAGCCGGGGCACGTGTCGCGCCGGCCCACCTGGTTGGCGATGATGTCGAGCGTGCGTCCGCAGTGCGCGCAGCCGGGCATGGAAGTCCTCCCCGTGAACAGCAACAGGGGCGGCATCCTGCCAGAATCCCGGGGGCCGAAAGCCCCGGCGAGGGCCCGCGTCAGCGCTGGACGCTGGGCGTGAACGCCGGAGCGGACAGGGAGGCGGCTTCCTGGGGACGGCGCAGCTCTCCCGTGGCGTCCAGCAGCTGGTCGTCCAGCCGCTTGAGCAGGAAGAGGACGTACGCGGACAGGGCGGACAGGACGGCGGCCATGATGCCCAGCAGCATGCCGCGCTGCCAGCGGTGGGCCTGCTCCATCACGCCGCGCCGTTCCTTGAAGGTCTTCAGCTGGGCGTCCACGGAGGTGCCGTCCAGCTTCTGGGCGAAGTCGCTGGCCTGGGCGCTGCCCCGGGCCATCAGCCAGCGGCCCTCCGCCTGGAGGGTCTCGGCGCGCGTGTAGCAGAACGCCGCCCCCCCTGCGAAGAGCAGGGAGACGCACAAGGCCGCCGTCACGCTCCGAGTGCCCATGCCACCCACCCTCCGGAATTCCGTTGGCGCGGCCGGCGAACAGGCCGCGACTGCTCCGGCTTTCCGAAGACAGTAGCGGATGCTAGGGACGGCTTCTGACATGGGCAAGCCCTACCGTCCTAAAGACCACTATTTCCAGAAAGCCAAGCAAGAGGGGCTGCGCGCGCGATCCGCGTTCAAGGTCGACGAGATCCTCAAGCGTTTCCCGACGTCCGTGAAGAAGGGCGCGGCGGTGTTGGACCTGGGCGCGGCGCCGGGCGGCTTCCTGCAGATCCTCGCGGACGCGGTGGGGTTGAACGGGCGCATCGTCGGCGTGGACATCGTCGCCATCCGGCCGTTCTCGCAGAAGCAGGTGACGACGGCGGTGCTGGACGTGCTGGCGGACGACTTCGACGCGAAGCTGCTGGCGCTGTACGACGGGCTCTACGACGCGGTCATCTCCGACATGGCGCCCAAGACGTCCGGCATCAAGGGCACGGACGAGGCGCGCAGCCTGCGGCTCGCGGGCAAGGCGCTGGAGGTGGCCGCCACGCGGGGCAAGGCCGGGGGCACGTTCGTGGCCAAGGTCTTCATGGGCGGCGACTTCGAGGCCTTCCGCGACGAGGTGCGCCAGCATTTCGAAGAAGTGAAGGTGGTGCGTCCGGAGGCCACGCGCGGCGCCAGCATGGAGGTCTACGTGGTCGGGCTGCGGCGCCGGGCCCCCGCGGCATCCTGAGCAGGAGAAGGGACCGCCACGGGCGCGGGCGGCGTCTAGAGTGCCGCCCATGTGTGAAACCCCGCGCCCGCGTGCGCTCGCCGTCGTGCTGTCCCTGCTGTGCTTCGCGCTCGCTTCCGTGTCCGTGGCGGCCCCCGCGTCAGTGCCCCCGACGTGGAAGGCCATCGACGCGCTCGTGGAGGACGACAAGGTGGAGTCCGCCGCGCAGGGGGCCGAGGCGCGGCTCGCCGACGCGAAGGCTCGGGGCGACGCGGACGAGTGGACGCGCGCGCTGGTGCGCACGGTGCAACTGCGCACGCAGGTCCATGGCTACGAGACGGCGGTGCGCTTCCTGCGCGAGCAGTCCTGGCCGGAGGGACTGCGGCAGCAGGCCACGCTCCACCTGTTCTATGCGGCGGTGCTCACGAACTACCTGGACGCCTACGGCTATGAAATCGGCCAGCGCGAGCAGGTGGTGTCCGCAGGGCCGGTGGACCTCAAGGCCTGGACGCGGGATCAGCTGGTGGCGGAGATCCAGAAGTCCTACGCCGCCGTGTGGGCCCTGCGCCTGAAGTTCGGCACGGAGCCCGTGAAGGTGCTGGCCGAATACATCCAGCCCAACACGTACCCGGACGGCATCCGCTCCACGCTGCGCGACGCGGTGACGTACCTGTGGGTGGCGTCGCTGGAGCGCACGGACCTGTGGCGCCCGGAGCAGTCCCAGGGCGTGTACCGGCTGGACCTGGGCACGCTGCTGGAGGGCACGCCGAAAGTCGACCTGGCGGATCCCTCCCTGCATCCGCTGACGCAGGTGGCCGCGCTGTTGGGGGACCTGGAGGCGTGGCACCTGGCGGCGGGACGGCGCGAAGCGGCGCTGGAGGCGCGGCTGCGGCGCTACGAGGTCCTGGGCACGTCATTCACCGACGGGGACGATCAGAAGCGCGTGCGGACGCATCTGGCCGCCCACCTGGTGGGCTTCCGGGACGTGCCGTGGTGGTCCATGGGCCAGTTCCGGCTCGCGGGGCTGGAGGAGAAGGCGTCCCGTCCGGTGACGGCCTACGCCGTGGCGAAGGCCGGCGCGCAGGCCTGGCCGAAGTCAGCGGGGGGCGAGCTGTGCGCCGCCATGGTGACCCGGCTGGAGTGGCCGGACGCGTACGCCACGGTGATGCAGGTGGATGGCGCGGGCAAGCGCTCCATCGAGGTCCGTCACCGCAACCTGGCCGCGGTGTACTTCCGGGCCTACGCCGTGGACGTGGAGGCGCGGCTCGCGAAGCCCCCGGAGAACCTGTCGCTCATCGCCTCGGGCGAGGAGGTGCGCCAGTGGGTGGAGAAGCGCAAGCCCGACGCCGCGTGGAAGGCGGCGCTGCCGGCCACGCCCGACTTCCAGATGCACCGCAGCTTCGTGACGCCGCCGCCGCTCGCGCCGGGCGTGTACGTCATCGTCATGTCCCTGCGCGAGGACTTCCAGCAGAAGAACAACAGGCTCATCTCGCTGCCCATGTCCGTGTCGCCGTGGGCGGTGGTGACGCGCAAGGCCGGCGCCAGCGAGGCGGAGCTGCGCGTGCTGGACGGGGCCACGGGGGCCGGTGCTCCCAACGTGGAGGTGCGGATGGTGACGCTGGACCACGTCAGCCGCCGCTTCAGTCTGTACGGCAGCCGCAGCGACGCGAACGGCGACGTGCGGGTGGAGACGCGGACCCACGACAGCTTCGAGAACCTGCTGATCCTGGTGGGGCGCGGAAAGAACCTGATGGTGTACCCGGGTTCGCTGTTCCTTTCGCCGTCGTACCCCTCGGGCCCGCAGGAACAGACGCTCGTCTATACGGACCGCGCCGTGTACCGGCCGCAGCAGAAGCTGCTGTGGAAGGTGGTGGCCTACCGCAGCAACGACGGCTCCAAGCGGTACCATGTCCTGTCGGAGTCGGCGGTGGAGGTGTCGCTCATCGACCCCAATGGGCAGGAGGTGGAGACGCAGCGGGTCCGCACCAACAGGTTCGGGTCGGTGGCGGGGGCGTTCGACCTGCCCGCGGGGCGGCCGCTGGGCGAATGGACCGTGCGGACGATGTCCCCCTACGGCGGCACCCACGTGCGGGTGGAGGAGTACAAGCGGCCCACCTTCGAGGTGACGCTGAAGGATGCGGCGGAGGCGCTGCGGATCAACCGGCGCGCCACCTTCAAGGGCGAGGCGCGCTACTACTTCGGGCTGCCCGTGACGCGTGGCTCGGTGAAGTGGCGCGTGTCTCGCGAGCCGGTGCTTCCGCCCTGGTGGCAGTGGGTGCGCATCCCCGTCGCGACGCAGCTGGTGGCCTCTGGCACGGCGACGGTGGGGGAGGATGGTGGCTTCTCCGTGGCCTTCACCCCGGAGGCGGACGAGCGGCTCTCGAAGACGCAGGGCCTGTCGTGGCGCTACCGCGTGGAGGCGGACCTCACGGACGAAGGCGGCGAGACGCGCTCCGCGAGCCGGTCCTTCCGCTTGGGCTTCGGTTCGGTGGAGGGCCGGGTGGAGTCCGACGTGGGCTTCGTGCGCGAGGACTTCCCTTCGGAGGTGCGCCTCATCCGTTCGAACCTGGATGGCGCTCCGCGGCCCGGCCCGGGCCGCTGGCGGCTCGTCGCGCTGAAGGCGCCCGCGCGTCCGCTGATGCCGTCGGAGGAGCCGCTGGTCGCGCAGCTGCCGCTGGACCCCAACGCGCGCACGGAGCTGACGCCGACGCCGGGGGACGCGCTCAAGCCTCGCTGGAGCGCGGACTACAACATGGAGCAGACGCTGCGCGGCTGGGAGGACGGCGCGGCGGTGGCGCAGGCGGCGGTGACGCACGGCGCGGACGGCGTCGCGGCGGTGACGCTGCCGGCGCTGCGCGCGGGCGCCTACCGCTTGCGCTATGAGACGACGGATGCGTTCGGCCAGCAGGCCACCGCGCAGCGGGACTTCCTGGTGGCCGGGGCGCGAGCTCCGGCGGGCCTGCCGGCGGTGCTGGAGCTGGAGCGCTCGTCCGTGCGCGTGGGCGAGGTGGCGCGGGTGCTGCTGGCGTCCGGCTTCGAGGGACAGCCGCTGGTGCTGGACGTCTACCAGGGGCGCATGCGCGTCGAACACCGCCTGGTGACGGCGGGGCAGGGGCGCTCGGTGGTGGAGATTCCCGTCACCGAAGTGCTGCGCGGCGGCTTCACGGTGGCGCTCTCCATGGTGCGCGACTGGCAGGTCGTGGACTTCACGCGCACGGTGGCGGTGCCCTTCGACGACAAGGAGCTGAGCCTGGAGTTCGCCACGTTCCGCGACACGCTGCGGCCCGGAGCGAAGGAGACCTTCCGCGTGACGGTGAAGGGGCCCAATGGCGCGAAGCTGGAGGCGGGGGCCGCGGAGGTGCTCGCGTACATGTACGACCAGTCGCTGAACATCTTCGGGCCCCACTCGCCTCCGCAGGTGGCGCAGCTGTACCCGCAGCAGACGCTGTACCTGGAGGCCACGTCGTCGGCGGTGAGCTCCCATGGGGATTGGTTCGTCAGTGACAACAACCCGCCCTGGTCCGGGCAGGAGCTCCAGGGGGACCAGCTGAGGTTCGAGGAGGGGTATGGGCTGGGAGGGCCGGGCTACCGGAACTCCTACCGGCGCGAACGGTACGGGGCGGTGGCGAGCTCCGGTGCGCGAGCTCCGGGAAAGGGGGCGGTGCCGCCTCCGCCTCCGCCCGCGGCCCCGAAGCCCTCGGCGATTCCGGTGGCCGAACAGAAGCGGCGCGAGATCATCCAGATCATCAAGAGTGGCAATGGTGTCGTCGCGGAGAGCGAGCCGTCCGTTCCGGCGGGGCCGCTGCGCACGAACTTCGCGGAGACGGCGTTCTGGATTCCGCAGCTGCTCACCGGGCCGGAGGGAACGGCGGTGTTGGAGTTCACGGTGCCGGACTCCGTGACGGCGTGGGACGTCTGGGTGCATGCGTTCACGCGCGACCTGCGCGGGGGCTCCACCCAGCGCTCCACCCGCAGCGTGAAGGAGCTGATGGTGCGTCCCTACCTGCCGCGCTTCCTGCGCGAAGGCGACCGGGCGGAGCTGGAGGTCGTGGTGAACAACGCGGGGACGCAGCCGCAGCAGGGGCAGCTCACGCTCGACATCGTGGACCCGGACACGCAGAAGAGCCTGCTCGCGGACTTCGGCGTGAAGACGGCCGCGCAGGCCTTCACGGTGGCGGCGGGGAAGGGCACGCCTCTGCGCTTCCCCATCACCACGCCCGCGCGCGTGGGCCCGGTGGCCTTCCGTGTCGTCGCGAAGACGGGCAACTTCAGTGACGGAGAGCTGCGGCCGTTGCCGGTGCTTCCCGGCCGGATGCATCTGTCCCAGTCGCGCTTCGTGACGCTGCGCGACCAGGACCGCAAGACGCTGACGTTCGACGACCTGAAGCGCGCGGATGACCCCACGCGGGTGAACGAGCAGCTGGTCGTGACGGTGGACGCGCAGCTCTTCTACTCGGTGCTCCAGTCGCTGCCGTACCTGGTGAACTACCCCTACGAGTGCACGGAGCAGACGCTCAACCGCTTCGTGTCCACCGGCATCGTCTCCAGTCTCTTCCTCAAGTACCCGTCGGTGGCGAAGGTGGCCCAGGACCTGAGCCAGCGGTCCACGCGCTACGAGACCTGGGACAGCGTGGATCCGAACCGGAAGATGTCGCTGGAGGAGACGCCCTGGCTCAACATGGCCAAGGGAGGCGCCGAGGCCCCGGACGACCTGGTCCGCGTGTTGGACCCACGGGTGGCCGAGGCGAACCGGCTGTCGTCGCAGCAGAAGCTGGCCAAGGCCCAGAACGCGGATGGCGGCTTCCCCTGGTGGCCGGGCGGCCCGTCCTCGCCGTACATGACGCTCTACATCCTCCACGGCCTGTCGCGCGCGATGGAGCACGGCGTGGACGTGTCACCCGAGCTGACGAAGCAGGCCTGGGGCTACCTGTCGACGCACTTCCGCGAGGAGTACGCGAGCCGGCTGATGAAGAAGAACCTGGGCTGGGAGTTCCTGACGTTCCTCAACTTCGTGGCGTCGTCGTACCCTGATGCGCGCTACACGGGCGAGGCGCTCACCGCCGCCGAGCGCCAGCGCGTGCTCGACTTCTCCTTCAAGCACTGGAAGGAGCACTCGCCGTTCCTCAAGGGCTACCTGGCGCTCACGCTGCACCGGGCGAAGCGCACGAAGGACGCGCTGAAGGTCTGGGACAGCGTGATGGACTCCGCGAAGACGACGGCGGACCAGGGCACGTTCTGGGCGCCGGAGGACCGCGGCTGGCTCTGGTACAACGACACCACGGAGACGCAGGCCTTCGCGCTGCGCACGCTGTCGGAGCTTCGTCCGAAGGATCCGCGCCGAGCGGGGCTGGCGCAGTGGCTGTTCCTGGACAAGAAGCTGGGGCACTGGAAGTCCACGCGCGCCACGGCGGAGGCGCTCTACGCGCTGGTGAACTACCTGCAGGCGGAGGGCTCGCTGGGCGTGACCGAGGAGCTGAAGGTGACGGTGGGCTCGAAGGTCGTGCCCATGCGCTTCCCGCCGGAGATCTACACGGGCAAGAAGAACCAGGTGGTGCTCACCGGTCCGGAGGTGAAGCCGGACACGGCGACCACGGTGGTGGAGAAGACGACGCCGGGCTTCGCGTTCGCGTCCGCGACATGGCACTTCTCCACGGAGGAGCTGCCGAAGGAGGAGCGCGGCGACTTCTTCCAGGTGTCACGCCGCTACTTCGTGCGCATCCGCGAAGGCAGTCAGACGCTGCTGCGCCCGCTGGCGGAGGGCGCGAAGCTCCAGCCCGGTGACGAGGTGGAGGTGCAGCTGTCGCTGCGCACGAAGCACGCCGCGGAGTACGTGCACCTGCGCGACCCGCGCGCCGCGGGCCTGGAGCCGGAGAGCGCCCAGTCCCGCCACAAGTGGGACCTGGGCATCGTCTGGTACGAGGAGACGCGCGACTCGGGGACGAACTTCTTCTTCGAAGCGCTCCCGGCCGGTGAGTACACCTTCAAGTACCGGCTGCGCGCCAACCTCGCGGGCACCTTCCGTGTGGGGCCCGCGACGGTTCAGTCCATGTACGCGCCGGAGTTCACCGCGTACTCCACGGGTGCGGTGCTCACGGTGGACAAGGCGCCGTAGGACCCAGCGGGGCAGGGGGCCGGCGTCCCTTCGGGATGCGGGTCCCCCGGCTCCCGCCTCCGTGGCGAAGGACGTGCCCGGGGCGGGCTGGGCTGGCATCCCTTCGGGATGCGGGTCCCCTGGCTCCGGTGCTTCAACCGGGTCGCCAGGGGTGTGAGGTATTTGCGGTGCTGGGGGGATTGCCGCCGCGCGGAACGTCGTGTCGGTGGCTGGCGCGTGAGGGCCGTCGCGGGGCAGGCGCCCCGCTCTGGCCTACTCGGCGCAGGTGGCTGCTTCGTCGGTTGGATGCAGCGTGGCGATGCCGTAGGTGCCGTTGCGCGTGCCGCACCAGATGCGCCAGTTGCCGCCGCCGATGTCCGGTGCGGAGTAGACGCCGCCCTCTTTCTTCGCCCCGCCGCGAGCGCAGCAGCGCGCGAACGCGCGGGTCCCGATGGCGGCGATGGAGATGGCGTCCTGCGACGTGGAGAAGCCGCCCAGCCGCTTCACTCCACAGGACCAGGGGGACAGTCCCTTGAAGCGGATGGCGTACTGCGCCCCTTGAATGGCCTGCTCGCCCTTGCCGGGGCCCTGGTAGCAGACCTTGCCCTCCGCCTCGAGCTGGGCGTAGCGCGGGAGGAAGTGGAGTCCGCCAATCGGGCCGCGCTGCCAGTCATCGCCGCAGAAGACGTGGGTGAAGGCGTTGCGCGGACCCGTGCTCACCCAGAGGCTGGTGAGCCATTCCAGGTTCGCCTGCCGCGAGCCCGTCCCCGGCCGTCCCGCGGCGGACAGCGCCCGCTGCACGCGCGCATCGTCATAGTGCCTGGCGAAGAAGCGCTGCACGTCCCCGGCGCTCACGCTGGCGTCGGGGCGCGCGGGGCACAGGTCCAGCACCTCGCGGTCCAGCGCGGACAGCGCTGGGGCCTTGGCGAACAAGGGGGCGTTGTCGCAGGTGCTCGCGCAGGCCTCCGCATCACCTGGGGCAGCGGCCGCGACACGGCCCGCGGGGGCGCGAACCTCGACGCTGCTCTCGCTCGACGGGGAGCCTGCCTCCTGCTCGGTCCCGGCGATGCCCGCGCCGGCCCCGCTCCCCAGCTGCTTCACCACGGCGGACAAGGCC
The DNA here is from genome assembly GCF_007352635.1 of Corallococcus sp. Z5C101001. Lineage (NCBI taxonomy): Bacteria > Pseudomonadati > Myxococcota > Myxococcia > Myxococcales > Myxococcaceae > Corallococcus > Corallococcus sp. Z5C101001. The sequence continues at coordinate 713,460 of NZ_VKLU01000005.1, read as the reverse complement.
ACGCCGCCGCCTCGGGCCGCCTGCTGCTGGCGCGTGTTCGCGTGGTCGGCGCTGACGAGGGCGTCCGTGCCGGGGGCCTTCTGGACCGCCTCCGTGGGCGTGCCATCGCAGAGCACCCATCCTTCGGCCTTGGGTCCCTGGAGCTTGCACCACGCCCGGGCGGGCCCTCCCTTCTTCACGAGCGGATAGGAGACGCCGGGCTCCACGGCGAAGACGACCTTGGAGGACTCGGGCTGCTCCACCGCGTCCACGGGCTCGTCGGAGACGAAGACGCCGCTGCCCGCGAGCACGGTGGGCGGCATCGAGAGGGCCAGGAAGAAGCAGGCGAGCGACCCGGAGAGGCGCATGGTGCGCCGGACTCTAACAGGGGGGCTTGAAGCCCGCTGTTCCCCGGTTGCGTCCGACGTCGCGCCGGAGAATAAGAGCGCCCGATATGAAACCGATGAATTTCCGAGGCCGCTGGGTGCTCATCACCGGTGCATCGTCCGGCCTGGGGCTGGAGATGGCCCGCCTGCTCGCGAAGGAGCACGGCGCCCACATCATCGCCGTCGCCCGTCGCGAGGACCGGCTCACCGCGCTCAAGGCGGAGCTGGAGGCCGCGCATGGCGTGCAGGTGCTGCCCCTGGCCGCGGACCTCTCCCGGCCCGGTGAGCCCGCGCGCGTGTTCGAGGCCGCCATGGCCGGGCGCACCGTGGACGGGGTCATCCTCAACGCGGGCGTCACCTTCTACGGCATGGCGCTGGAGCAGCAGCCCGAGTCCTTCGACGCGATGCTCGCCACCAACATCACCAGCGTGGTGCGCCTGTCGCAGCTCTTCGCCGCGGACTTCGTGCGGCGGGGCAATGGCGGTGCACTGATGCTGGTCGGCAGCATGGCGGGCTTCTCGCCGTTGCCGTACCAGACGGCCTACGCGGCGACGAAGTCGTTCATCATCAGCTTTGGGCGCGGGCTGGCCCATGAGCTGCGCAAGGCCGGCGTCTCCGTCACCGTCTTCGCGCCCGGGGGCATCGCCACGGAGATGCTGTCGCTGTCGGGGCTGGACCGGAAGTTCAAGGCCGGCGACCTGGGCATCATGTCCGCGGAGGCCTGCGCGCGCATCGCCGTGGAGGCCTTCGTGCGGCGCCGCGAGCTCGCCGTGCCCGGCGTCCTCAACCGCTTCCTCGCCCTGATGATGAAGCTGCTCCCCCATGCCCTCATCGTCGGGCGCTCCGCCGCGCTGTACGAAGGCGGACTCCCGAAGGGCCCCCCCGCGCCCTGATTCAGGGCGCGGGCGGTCCGTCGTCGCGACTCAGGCCAGCTTCACCCGCGCCGCCTTCAGCTTGCCCACCTGCACGGTGTACTCGCCGGCCCCCAGCTCCGCCTTGGGGTCGGTGACCTTCTCGCCGTTCACCCGGACGCCGCCCTGGGCCATCAGCTTGCGCGCCTCGGTGGCGGAGGCCACGAGCTTCGTCTCCGGCAGCAGCTTCGTCACCGGCAGCTTCTCCGCGCCCGCGAGCGAGACCTCCACCAGGGGCAGCTCCTCCGCCGACAGCTCCTTCTTGGCGAAGCGCTTCTCGAAGTCCTCCGCGGCCTTGCGCCCGGCCTCCTCGCCCTGGAAGCGCGAGGCCATCTCCTGCGCGAAGGCGACCTTGGCGGCCTTGGGGTGGGCCGCGCCGGAGCGCGTGCGCTCCTCCAGCTCCAGCACCTGCTTGAGCGGCATCGACGACAGGAGCTTGTAGTACCGCCACATCAGGTCGTCGGTGATGCTCATCAGCTTGCCGAAGATGCTGTCCGCCGGCTCGTCGATGCCCACGTAGTTGTCCAGGCTCTTGGACATCTTGTCGCCGGTGATGACGCCGTCCACCAGCTTCGCGTCCAGGCCCTCCAGGATGGGGCCCGTCATGATGACCTGTGGCTCCAGGCCCTCGTCCTTCATCAGCTGCCGGCCCACCAGCAGGTTGAAGAGCTGATCCGTCGCGCCCAGCTCCACGTCCGCCTTCAGCGCCACGGAGTCCCAGCCCTGGAGCAGGGGGTAGAGGAACTCATGCAGCGAGATGGAGCGGTTCTCCCGGTAGCGCTTCTTGAAGTCGTCGCGCTCCAGCATGCGCTGCACGGAGTAGCGCGCCGCCAGGCGGATCATCCCCTCGGTGCCCAGCGCGTCGAGCCACTCCGAGTTGAACTTCACCACCGTCTTGTCCGGGTCCAGGACCTTGAAGACCTGCTGCTTGTACGTCTCCGAGTTGACCTTCACCTCGTCGCGGGTGAGGGCGGGCCGGGTCGCGTTCTTTCCGGTGGGGTCGCCGATGAGGGCGGTGAAGTCACCGATGAGGAACACCACCGTGTGCCCGAACTCCTGGAAGCGCCGCATGCGCGTGAGCAGCAGCGAGTGGCCCAGGTGCAGGTCGGGACGGCTGGGGTCGAAGCCCGCCTTGATGACGAGCGGCTTGCCCTTGTCATACGAGCGCTGGAGCTTCTTCTTGAGGTCCTCCGGCACCTGGAGGTCCACGGTGCCGCGAGTGACTTCTTCATACTGCTCTTCGGGGGTCGCCTTGCGCAGTGCGTCCGGGTTCATGGCGCCGCGGACACTAGCCCAGAAACGACGACGGGCAGGGCCGGACTTGGGGTCCGCGCTCCGCCCGTGGAAGGTCCCTCTGGTCGCCTGAGGCTCAGGTGTCCAGGAAGTCGAAGCTGCGCCACAGCCCGCGCAGCGCCTCCATCTCCGTGACGATCTGGTCCATGTCCACGTCGTCGCTCGTCGTGGGCAGGTCCCGGACGATCTGGTCGCTGAACGCCAGACCGACCCGCCGGCTGCGCGGGCTGGCCGCCTTGAGGGTGGCGTCGTAGTAGCCCCCTCCGCGCCCCAGCCGCTTGCCGTCCCGGCTGAAGCCCAGACCGGGCACCACGAACAGGTCGATCTGGTCCACGCCAATCAAGTCCGAGGAGTTGCTGGGCTCCCGGACGCCGAGGCGCCCCGGCTCCAGCTCGCTCTCCGACTTGATGGCCCGGAACGCCAGGATGCGCCCATGCACATGGGACAGCGGATAGCAGACGATCTTCTCGTCCTGCAGGGCCGCGATGAGGATGTCCCGGGTGGGGACCTCGCCCCGGATGGGGGCGTAGAGGGCCACCGTCCGTGCCTTCTGATAGTAGGGCGATGCCAGGAATCGAGACTGGACCTTCAGGCCCCGCTCGTCGATGAGGTCGTTGGTCATCGCCTTGCGGCGCGCCGTCAGCTCCTCACGAAGCGTTACCTTCTTCTCCGCCGCCGCCGCCGTATCCACCGCCGTCTCGCTCACCGCCGCCGCTCCAAAGAAAGAGTCCCCCGCCGAGCCGTGTGTCCAGCATCCATTGAACCCTTGAAAGCCAGGTGGGGACCGAAATCATGTCACCGCAGGCTTCCCTCATCCCCGGAAGGGGGAGGGCTTGCACATGGCGACCGAAACGGACCCCGGAATGGACGTATCGGTTCGAATTTCTGCTGGGCATCACGCACCCCGCAGGGAACAGACCTTTTACCGCTCAAATCTCGCTACAAGCCCTTAGAATCACTGGGAAAATCCCAAGGCGTTCTGGGAAAATGATAAGGACGGAGCAGCGTGCGGTCAAGCCGTCCTCGCGCGTTTACAAGCCGCCCCGTGGACTTCTATGATGCCCGGGTCCCCGACATGTCGCCCCCGACCTCAACATTGGCTCTCGCGGCGGGAGTCTGCCTCGTTTCCGGACTCGCCTGGGCGGGCCCTACCTTCAACGGCACCTTCCAGGGAGAGGCCTTCGGCCCCATCGAGTTGCGCTCGGATGGGGACCACCTGGTGGGCATGGCTCCGGCCGGTGGGCCCTGCCAGCGCCCGGCTGCCCAGCAGGCCCTGACCGGGGACTTCCAGGGCAACGTCTTCCTGGGCGAGGTGACGCTCTGCCAGACGGGGGACACGTGCAGTCCGTCCCAGTCCTACGTGGTCATGCTCGTCTACAACGTCGAGGAGCGGGCCCTGGGAGGCATGGTGAAGCTGGAGGGAGGCTGTGAGTCACCGGCCCTGCTCAAGAATGGACTGCTGCTGCTGCGGGCCCCGGACCAGGGCGCGGCGCTGACGCCCGTGACGGTCCAGGCGTCGGAGCGTCAAGCTCAGGCCCCCGCCCCCGCCCCATCCCCGGTCGCTGCGGTGTCCCCTCCGTCCGGAGGTGCCGCGCAGATTGCGGCGCAGCGCCGGCTGGAGCCGGTGGACGTGGCGGCCACCCTGAAGCAGGGGCTGTCCCAGCTGGCGCAGAACCCGATTGGCGCGTCGCAGCAGTTCCAGCTCGTGCTGGCGCAGGAGAAGGAGAAGAACAACGCCTGGGCGCTGATGGGCATGGGGGTGTCCTACTTCCTGCGGCGCCAGCACTCGGACGCGCTCACGTACCTGGACCGGGCGCGCGCCGCGGGCAGTCCGCAGGCGCGGGCGGAGGCGTTCTTCTGGACGGCGTGCGTGATGCGGGCGACGAAGGATCCGCGGATGGCGAACGAAGCGCTGCGCCGCGCGCTGAACGACGGCTGGTCTCCGCCGGAAGGCAACGCGCTGGTGGAGCGGGAGCTGCAACAGTTCGCCAATGAAGGAGCGGTGTACGAGCAGCTGTTGAAGCAGGCCCGCGGCAGTCGCAAGCGGACCCAGGGTCGAGAGTCGCAAGGAGCTGGAAGCGCCAGCCCGTGAACGCGCCGACCCCCGTGTCGAAGCCCGTCCGGGTCTTCGGCAACTACGAAATCCTGTCGCTGCTGGGCAAGGGCGGCATGGCCGAGGTGTACCGCGCGCGCGTGCGCACCGGGCCGTACGCCGGGTGGACGGTGGCGCTCAAGCGGCTGCTGCCCGCGCTCACCCGGGACCCCGCGTCGGTGGACCTCTTCGCGCGCGAGGCGCACCTGTCGCGCCAGCTGGACCACCCCAACATCGTGAAGGTGCTGGACGCGGGGATGCTGGAGGACGTGTCCTTCCTGGTGATGGACCTGGTGGACGGGCGCGACCTGGGCCACATCCTCCGCCGGTGCAAGGCGCGCGGGATTCCGCTGCCCGTCGACTTCGCGGTGTACCTGGCCAAGGTGCTGATGGAGGCGCTGGCGTACGCGCACACCGCCACCGGGCCGGACGGTGAGCCGCTGGGCATCGTCCACTGCGATGTGTCTCCGTCCAACCTGTTCATCTCGCGGGTAGGGGAGATCAAGCTGGGCGACTTTGGCGTGTCGCGCGTCCTGGTGGACGGGAAGCTCCAGGGCGGTGAGGTCCTGGGCAAGCCGTACTACCTGTCCCCGGAGTCGCTGCAGGGCGCGGTGACGCCGGAGGCGGACCTGTGGGCCGCGAGCGTCGTGCTCTACGAACTGCTCACGCTGGGGCGTCCCTTCGTGGGCACCTCGCCTGAAGACGTCTTCGCCAGCATCCTGTCGCGCAAGTACCGCCCCTTGAGCGCCGTGCGTCCGGACGTGCCCAAGGCCCTGGACGCGGTGCTCGCGCGCGCCTTCGCGGAGAACCCCGAGGACCGCTTCCCCTCCGCGGAGGAGTACGCGCGGGCACTGTCGCCGCACTTCGACGAGCGTGTGGGGACGCCCCTGGCCATCGCGGCGGTGGTGCGCGGTCTGTTCGGCACCACCGACGAGATGCCGGCCTACCGGGGGCCTCCGCCGACAGGTTCCATGGACGGCGCCGAGTAGCCGGGCGGGCAGGGCTCCGGCGCGCGGGCTCCCGGACGGCGGGGGTCGCTGCGGAGCGTGCGCCAGATGATGACCTTTCCTCCCGCGAACACGCACCGGGAGGAACGATGGCGAACGAGCGCAAGCAGCAGCAGCCCGAACAGGACACCCCCACCCGCGAGACGCGGCACGGCGACGAGCGGCTGCCGCCCAAGCCCGACGAGGCCAAGGAGGGGATTCCTGGCTACGGCCAGCCCGACCCGGAGGTCCGCGAGAAGAACCTGCCCGACCAGAAGTGGTAGCCCCGCGCGCGACGCCGGGGCGGGGCTCAGCCCGTGGCGTCCAGGGCCCGCACGCGAGGGACGTGCGTGCACAGCGCCTCCACGACGCGCTCCGCCTCGGCGGACGTGGTGGTGGGGCCCAGGCTGAAGCGGAGGCTGGCCCGCGCCTCGGTGGGGGACAGGCCCATGGCGCGCAGCACGTGGGACGGGGACAGCGTGCCGGAGGCGCAGGCCGCGCCCGACGACACGCAGATGCCCTCCAGGTCCAGCGCCATCAGGAGGGCTTCGCCCTCGACGGCCTCGAAGCGCAGGTTGCTCGTGTTGGGCACCCGGGGCGCGCCGGCGCCGTTCACCGTCACTCCGGGGAGCCGCTGGAGCACCTGCTGTTCGAACGCGTCGCGCAGCGCGCCGACCCGCATGGCGACCTGGGGCTGCTCCGCCGCGGCGAGCTCCAGGGCCAGGGCCAGGGCCTCGGCGTAGGGCACGTTCTGCGTGCCCCCGCGACGGCCGCCTTCCTGGTGTCCGGGCGTCAGCGCGCGCACGTCCACGCCCTTGCGCACCACCAGCACGCCCACGCCCTGCGGGCCTCCGAACTTGTGCGCGGAGAGGGAGAGCAGGTCCGCGTCCACCTCGCGCAGCGTGAGCGGCACCTTGCCCGCGGCCTGCACGGCGTCGGTGTGGAAGAGGATGCCTCGCTGGCGGCACGCGCGCGCGGCCTCCGCCACCGGCTGGAGCACGCCCGTCTCGTTGTTGGCCCACATCAACGAGCACAGCGCGGTGTCCGGCGTCAGCGCCTCCAGCACGGCCTCCAGCGGCACGCGGCCGTCGGGAGCGGGGGACAGCCGTACCACCTGCGCGCCTTCCTGCTCCAGCCGCGTGAGCGCCCCGAGCGCCGCGGGGTGCTCCACCGTGGAGGACACCACGCGGCGGCGCTCCTTCACCGGCCGGGCCGCGTACGCGCCCACCAGCGCCAGCGCGTCCGCCTCGCTTCCGGACGCGGTGAAGCAGAGCTCCTTGGGTTCACAGCCCAGGACGCGCGCCACCTTCGCCCGCGCCGCGTCCAGCCGGGCTCGTGCCTCGCGCCCGCCCGCGTGCACGCTGGACGCGTTGCCGAAGCCTCCCTGAGTGAAGGCCCGCGCGAGCAGCGTCCCCACTTCGGGGCGCACCGGCGCGGCGGCGTTGTGGTCCCAGTAGATCACGTGTCCTGCGCGGACAGCAGCGACACCGGCCGCTCCTCGGCGACGCCGAAGGCTTCCAGGAAGCGCGACACCACCTCGCGCTTGAGCGCCTTGCGCTTGTTGGCGCTGCCGGACAGGGGCAGCCGTGCGCCCGCCATGCTGCCGTGGCCGCCGGAGGAGCCGCCCAGGTCCTCGCACAGCTCGCGGATGAGGCGGCCCGCGTTCATGCGCCGGTCCTTCACCCGAAGGCTCAGGAACAGCTGGTTGCGGAAGGACCCGTACGCCAGGGACCACTTCATCCCCTCGAGGAACATCATCCGCTCGGCGACCTCCGCCACCATGTCCGGGGAGTAGACCTCCTCCAGGTCGGTGATGATGGCGGTGCCGTAGACCTTCGCCTTCTCGATGGACGTGTGGAACAGCTGGAAGAAGCGCGCGGGCAGCTCCGGGTGCTCGATCTGCCCCAGCAGCTGCTTGTCGCAGCGGGGGAACAGCCACAGGTAGCTGTCCACGTCGGTCTGGGTCGTCTCGCGGCCCAGGTCCCGGGTGTCCGCCTTGATGCCGTAGAAGAGCGCGGTGGCGATCTCCACGGACGGCTCCAGGCGCGCGGCCCGGAGGTACTCCACCAGCATCGTGGAGGTGGCGCCGAAGTCACCGCCCACGTCCGCGAAGGGCGACAGCAGGCTCTCCTCGCGCAGCGGGTGATGATCCACCACCAGGTCCGCGCGGAAGCGCGGGGGCAGCGAGTGGTTGCGCACCGGCGGCTGCGTATCCACCAAGCCGAAGAGGTCGTACTGGCTGAAGTCCAGCTGGGACACGTGCGACACCGGCAGCCGCAGCACGCGCACGAAGGCGATGTTCTCCGCCCGGCCGATGATGCCGCCGTAGCCGACGTGGGCCTCGAGCCCCGCCTTGCGCTCCAGCAGGTGGGCGAGCGACACGGCCGCCGCGATGGAGTCGGGGTCCGGGTTGTCGTGCGTCAGGATGAGCGCCCGGCGGTGGCCCTTGGCCACTTGCAGCAGGCGGCCCAGCTTGTCGGCGGCAGGCAGCTTCGCGAGCCGCGCTGGCGGAGGCTCCGTGAGCTCGCCGCCGGCGGGCAGCTGGGAGCGGCGGCTTTGGATGGAGGGGGTCACAGGCATGGGGGTTCTTCTTTTACTTCCTCCGGCACGGGGATTCGAGAAGTCGGATGTTCTCCCCGTAACGTTCCGGACAGGGTGGTTGCAGCACCCCAATGGTGTCGACGAACCCCCCGGCCTTCACGGAAGAGCGGGGCGCCTTCGCGGCGCCCGCTCCCCCGGCAAGCCGTCCGCCGGTACCGGCTACTCGACGGTCTTGTACTTGCGGCCCAGGTCGCGGAAGTACTTCACGCCGTTGTCGAGCGAGTTCTCCATCGCGTCCATCAGCACCGTGCGGAAGGTGGCGACGGGCAGGCGGAAGGACTCGTAGTAGCGCTGCCGGTCGATGGAGTGGATGACCGCGGGCATGTAGCCGTTGCGCAGCAGGATGAGGTTGCTGCACATGCGCCCCACCTTCCCGCTGTGCTCGGTGAACGGGAAGATCTGCAGGAACTCGTGCTGCACCACCGCCGCCTGCTTGATGGGGTGGAACTCACGGAACTCCGCGCTGGCGGTGTGGTCCACGAGCTTCTCCAGCCGGGCCTGGATCTTCGCCGGCTGGGTGATGTCGTGGAAGTAGGTGCGGTGCAGGGGCATGTCCTTGCGCAGCCCCGCGCGGTCGCGCTCCTTGGCCAGCTCCTTCTCCGTGCGCTCGCGGCGCTCCATCCGCGCGCGCTCGGCCAGGGCTTCCGGCGTGTTGCCCAGGAAGAGGTCGTGCATCCGCTTGATGGTGGTGAGCGTGAGCGCGGACTGCTTCTTCGCGCCCTGCGCCTCCTCGCGGATGTAGTCCGCCACCGCCTTGTGGTTGCGGATCTCCAACACGACCGGGATCATGGAGGCTTCGGCCGCGGTGCGCTCGGGGAAGAGCGCGGCCATCAGCTCCTGGTGCGTGTACACGACGCCTTCGAGCGCGGCGTCGTGGTAGATCCACGACATCTCGAAGCGGTCGAGGAACTCACGCGCGGGCTGCTTGTCCTTGTAGATCTCAAGGTACTCGCGCAGCTGCTCGTTCTTCTCGTCGATGTCCTGGTAGCGTTCCTTCACGGACTGCGGCTCCTTCTCGCCCCGGCCCGCCCCGGGCGCTTTTTCTCAGAGGCTGCGCCGGGCGGTACAACGGCACGCGGATTCTAGAAATTCCGCGCGGTTGGAACAAATAAAACCCGACTAGAGATTCACCAGGAACACTTCGCACGCCTGGTCGAGCAGGTCCTTGGACAGGGCGGGCGGGATTTGCCGGTATCGGGCAGCGTCTCGGATGAGGGACACGAGGTCCCGGGGGTGACAGGAGCGCATCTCCATGCTGCGCGGCTTGTAGTAGTGCTCCACCAGGTAGGTGACGGCCTGGTCGACGTAGGGGATGCCCGCCGCCTCACACACCCGGCGGAAGATCTCCCGGTAGGACTCCTCGTCCGGATTGCCGACTTCAATCTTGTATTTGATGCGGCGCAGGAAGGCCTCGTCCACCAGTTCCTTCGGGTCCAGGTTGGTGGAGAAGACGAGGAGCTGATCGAACGGGATCTCGAACTTCTTGCCCGTGTGCAGGGTGAGGTAGTCCACCCGCTTCTCCAGGGGGACGATCCACCGGTTGAGCAGGTCCGTGGGGTGGACCTTCTGGCGGCCGAAGTCGTCGATGAGGAGCATGCCGCCGTTGGCCTTCACCTGGAACGGCGCCTCGTAGAAGCGGGTGCTCTCCGAGTAGATGAGGTCCAGCGTCTCCAGCGTCAGCTCGCCGCCCACCACGACGGAGGGGCGCCGGCAGAGCGCCCAGCGCTTGTCCATCTCGAAGGTCTGCCGGCGGCCGTTGGCGTCGCGGCCAATCTCCAGCGACACGGGCGTGTGGATGATCCGGTCGAAGACCTTGATGATCTGGTTGTCGATTTCGAGGCAGTGCGGGACGAAGACCTCCCCGCCGAACATGTGGGAGATGGCGTCCGCGAGGCTCGTCTTGCCGTTGCCCGGGGGGCCGTAGAGAAAGAGCGAGCGGCCGGAGTTCACCGCCGGGCCCAGCTTGTCCATCAGCTCCGCGGGCACGGTGAGGTGGCCCAGGGCGATGAGCAGGTCCTCCTGGCCCACGACGGGCGTCTCCTCCGTCTGGCTCTTGATGAGGGCGTTGTACTGCTCGATGGGGACCGGGGCGGGGCCCACGTAGGTGGAGCGGGTGAGGGCGTCGCGGGCGTACTCGCGGCCCTTCTCCGTGAGGGCGAACTCCACGGACGCGCGGCCAAAGCCCTTGCCGCCGCGCAGGTCCACGAGCTTCTCCGCGGCGAGGAAGTCCACCACGTGCTCGACGACGCCGGACCAGGGCAGGCACATGCTCTCCGCGATGGCCACGCCCGTGCCCGTGCCGGCGTAGTAGAGGAACTTGAGGCCCAGGTCCGCCAGCAGGCCCATTCTCAGGCCCGTGTCCTCCAGCGACTTCGGCTCCAAGGGAGCGATGTCGAGGATGGACGGGTTCTCCAGCTTGAACGGATTGTCGTCGTACGTGTGGCCGGCGGGAGGCATCGGGTACGGGTTCTACCCGATTCCCCCAGCGGCCGGGACTTCACGTCAACGGACTGTCCTCAAACGTAGGTCAGCCAGTCCGCATAGCGGGGCTCCTGGCCCCGGACGACGCGGAAATAGGTGTCTTGGACGAACTGGCCGATGGGGCCGGGCTTGCCGGTGCCCACCTGGCGGTTGTCGACCTCGCGCACGGGGGTGATCTCCGCGGCGGTGCCGGTGAAGAAGATCTCGTTGCAGATGTAGAGGGCGTCGCGGGTGAACGTCACCTCCTCCACCGCGCGGCCGCTGTCGCGCAGCAGCCGCAGCACGGTGTCGCGGGTGATGCCGTCGAGGATGGGCGAGGAGAGGGGCGGCGTCTTGATGATGCCCTTCTTGTTCACCATGAAGATGTTCTCGCCGGACGCCTCCGCGACGAAGCCGCTGATGTCCAGGAGGATGGCCTCGTCGTAGCCGGCCATCACCGCCTCGCGCTTGGCGAGGATGGAGTTGACGTACTGGCCGGTGATCTTCCCGCGCACCATGTTCACGTTCACGTGGTTGCGCGTGAAGGAGCTGACCTTGGCGCGGATGCCCTCGCGCATGCCCTTGTCGCCCAGGTACGCGCCCCAGTCCCAGGCGGTGATGCCCACGCGGGTGGGGTTCACCGCGCCCAGGCCCATGGCGCCGTCGCCCATGAAGGCCACCGGGCGCAGGTAGGCGCCGTTGGCGAACAGGTGCTTCTGCTTGCGCAGGAGCTCCAGCGTCGCCTCCACCAGCTGGTCCTCGGTGTAGGGCATCTGCAGCATGATGATGTGCGCGGAGTCGAGCAGGCGCTGGATGTGCTCGCGCAGCCGGAAGACGGCGAGCCGGCCATCATGGGTCTTGTAGGCGCGGATGCCCTCGAAGACGCCCAGGCCGTAGTGGAGGGCGTGCGTCATCACGTGCACGTTGCCCTCGTCCCATTTCATCAGCTTCCCATCGAGCCAGATGTGTTCGGCGCGCAGCACGGAGGATGAGGTCGAGCTCATCGGGAAGTTCCTTGTCGGGCTAGGGGTGGGACGGCTTGAGGTCTTGTGCCTCCAGGCCTTGTACCCAGGCCCCGAGGGGAGGCAAAGCGTGAAACGCCAGGGGAGCCGCCGGGCCGGGCCCTCCCCGTCGCCTTGCTACGGCGCCCCGCGTCAGGCCTGGGCGATCTGCGGGAGGTTGGCGCGGGCCTTCTCGATGTCGCCCTCGTATTTGAGGACGAGGTTGAGCGTGGCGGCGACGACGTCCGCGCTCAGCGCCTCGGCGTTGAGCAGGGCCAGGCTCTGCGCCCAGTCCAGCGTCTCACTGATGGAGGGGGCCTTCTTCAAGTCCAGCGCGCGGATGGCGGCCACGGCCTCCACCACCTGCTCGGCCAGCACCTGGGGGACCTCCGGCAGCCGCGAGCGGACGATTCGCAGCTCGCGCTCGCGGTCCGGGAAGTCGATGTGCAGGTGCAGGCAGCGGCGCTTGAGCGCGTCGGACAGCTCGCGGGCGTTGTTGCTGGTGAGGATGACGCGCGGGATGTGCCGGGCCTTGATGGTGCCCAGCTCCGGCACCGTGACAGCGTTGTCAGACAGGACCTCCAGCAGGAAGGCCTCGAACTCCGGATCCGCCTTGTCGATTTCGTCCACCAGCAGCAGCGCCGGGGTCTCCGACAGCTGGGCCTGGAGGATGGGGCGGGGGAGCAGGAAGCGCTCGGAGAAGAAGACGGCGTCGCCGGACGCGAGCCGGTCCGCGGCCTCCGCCAGGGTCCGGGTGCCCTGGGTCATCTCCCCGATCTTGTCCTTGAGCAGCTGGGTGTAGAGCAGCTGCTTGGCGTACTCCCACTCGTAGAGGGCCTTGGCCTCGTCCAGGCCCTCGTAGCACTGGAGGCGGAGGAAGGTCCGGTCCAGGGCCTGCGCCAGGGCCTTGGCCAGCTCCGTCTTGCCCACGCCCGCCGGGCCCTCCACCAGGATGGGCTTGCCCATCCGGTCCGCGAGGAACACCGCCGTGGCGATCTCTGGCGAGGACAGGTAGCCCACCGCCTCCAGGCGACGCGCCGCGTCCTCCACGCTGGTGAACGAGCGAATCTCCGAAGTCAGTCGAGGGGGGCTCACGCCCGTCAACTTAACCGACGCCCACCCCTCCCACTGCGGCAAAAATGCCAGGGTTGTGGGGGCGTCGTCCGCACTCTTGAGGGCCGTGGGGGATGCAACCCCTTGGAATCAGGGTGCGTAACTATTTTCGCACCTTGGGCACGTACCGTGCATCAAAGCGTGCGTATCTCAGGACGAACGAGGTCGCGGGTCATGTGGGCGTGGCTGAAGTTGGCGATGGCGGTGGTGGTGGTGGTGATGCCGGGGGGCTTCCCCCTCGCGCTGGCGTACATCGCGACGCGGACGCTGGTGGAGCGTTGGCGGGCGGCGCAGGCTCAGGCCCAGGACGAGGGGCGGCCGGTGTCGGTGCGGGACGTGCTGGGCTCGCTGCACTTCCGGGACCTCATCCGCGAGGCCCGGGCGGCCACGGCGCTGTAGCGCGGACCGGTTGTCCCCAAGCGACGAACGAAGGGCCCGGCACTTCCTCGGAAGTGCGCGGGCCCTTGTCGTTTCCGCCGGGAGGGGGGCGGGCTACTTGTCCAGCTCGTCGACGAGCGCCGTCCAGTCGTCCTCGGCCGCGGGCGCGGTGGGCAGCTGCATCACCATGGTGCGCTCCGGGGCGTCTTCGTCCACGGGCACCGGGGTGGGGGCGGCCTTCTTCGCGGCGGGCTTGGCGGCGGCCTTGGCGGGGGGCTTGGCAGCGGCCGGGATGACCGGGTTGGCCTGGACCGTGGCGGCGAGGTGCTCGTCCTCGGTGGGCTTGGCGGCGGCCTTCGCGGCGGGGGCGGCGGCCGGGGCGGGGGCCTTGCTCTTGAAGCGGGCCAGCTCCAGCTCCGCGACCTTGAGCGCCTTGCTCTTCTCCTGGACGGAGGTCTGGAGGCGGGCGACCTCCTGGGCCTTGATGGCCTCGCGGCGCTCCAGCTCGGCCTTCTGCTTGGCGTTGAGGTCCTCCAGCTCCTTGACCTGACGGGCCTCCAGGTCCTTGCGCTCCTTCTGCGCGGTGGCGAGCCGGGCGGCGGCCTCGTTGGCCTTGGTCTCCGCGGCGGCGACGCGGGCGTTGAGGTCCTTCTCCGCGCGGGCCCGGGTGCTCTGGGCGTTCTCCAGCGCCAGCTCCAGGTCCTGGGCCTTCTTGGTGCGGGCCTGCAGCTGGGCCTGGGCGTCCTTGAGCTTCGCGTCGGTGTCGGCGGCGAACTTCTGGGCCTCCTGCGCCAGCTGCGCGATGCGCTGCTCGGACTTGGCCAGCTTCGCGGCCAGGTCGTCCGCCTGCTTCTTCGCCTCGGCGGCGGCGGCGGCGGCCTGCTGGGCCTGCTGTTGGGCCTGGGCCTGGGCCTGCTGGAGCTGTCCGGCCAGCCCGTCGCGCTCGCTGGTGAGCTTCTTCTGGTGCTGCGCGGCGTGCTGGAGCTGCGCGTCGCGGTCGGCGACGGCCTTGCGCGTCCCGTCCAGCTCGCCGGACACCGACGAGAGCTGCTGGTTCAGCGCGTCTGCCTGCTTCTTGGACTCGGCGGCCTGGGCCTCCAGCTGGCCTTCCAGCTGCTTCACCTGTTCGGTGCGGGTGGCGACCTCGCGGTTGAGCACCTCCGCCTGACGCATCTTCTCCTGCGTCACGTGGGTGAGCTTGCGCAGCGTGTCCGACAGCTCCTTGCCCTTGGTGTCGACCTCGTTCTGGAGGAGCTCCTCACGGCGCTGCGACTCGTGGGTGAGCGTCTGGAGGCGGTCCTCCAGGTGGTGGCGCGCGTCCTCCGTCTGCGCGAGCGTGGAGGACAGCTGCGTGACTTCCGCCACGCGAGTGCCCAGCTCGTGCTTGGTGACGATGAGCTGTTCGGCCAGGTCCTCGCCGTTGGCCTGGGAGTCGGAGAGCTGGCGCTCCAGCTCCGCCTGGGTGTTGGCGGCGGCCTGGCGGGCCTGGGCGTGGGCCTGCTCCTCGCGGGCCAGCGCGTCCTGGGTCCCGGCGAGCTGGCCCTGCGTGTCCGCCAACTGCTGCGACGTGGCGGAGAGGTCTGAGGTCAGCCCGTCGCGCTCGCCGGTGAGGGCGTTGATGTGCGCGGTGGTCTCTTCGGCGAGCTTCGCGTGCGCGCCGCGTTCGGCGTCGTAGAGGCCCTGCGTCTCCGACAGGTCCGCGCGCAGCTGGCCAATCTGGCCCGTGAGGTCCTGCTCCAGCGAATCCTTCGCCTCGTGGAGCGCCTTCAGCTCCGCGATGCGAGCGTCGCGCTCCTCGGTGGTTCGCGCCAGGAGGCCGTTGGTCTCCTGGAGGATGTCGCGCGTCTCGTTCAGCTCCGCGTCCAGCTCATCGCGGTGCGTGGTCACCTTCGCCAGGTCGCCGCGCGTCGCCTCCAGGGTGTCCTGGGTCTGCGTCAGCGTCTGACTGGTGGCCTCGAGTTCGCCGCGCGTCTCCGCGAGCGTGCCCTCGGTGCTGGCGAGGGTGCCCTGCGTCTCCGCGAGGGCTCCTTCCGTGCGCGCCAGCGTGTCCTGGGTCTGGGCGAGGGTGGCCTCGGTGGTGGCCAGCGTCTGGCTGGTGGCCTCCAGCTCGCCCTGGGTGGACGCGAGCGTGGCCTCCGTTTGCGCCAGCCGCGACTGCGTGTCCGTCAACGACTGACTGGTGGCCTCGAGTTCGCCGCGCGTCTCCGCGAGCGTGCCCTCGGTGTTGGCGAGCGTGCCCTGCGTGTCGGAGAGGGTCTGGCTGGTGGCCTCCAGCTCACCGCGCGTGGTGGAGAGTGTCTCCTCCGTCTGCGCGAGCCGGGACTGGGTGTCCGCGAGCGTCTGGCTGGTGGCCTCGAGCTCGCCGCGCGTCTCCGCGAGCGTGCCTTCGGTGCTGGCGAGGGTGCCCTGCGTCTCCGCGAGGGTGCCTTCCGTGCGCGCCAGCGTGTCCTGCGTCTGGGCGAGGGTGGCCTCGGTGGTGGCCAGCGTCTGGCTGGTGGCCTCCAGCTCGCCGCGGGTGGTGGAGAGCGTCTCCTCCGTCCGCGCGAGGTTCGCCTGCGTCTCGGAGAGGGTCTGGCTGGTGGCCTCCAGCTCGCCGCGCGTCTCCGACAGCGTGCCCTCGGTGCGGGCCAGCGTCGCCTGGGTGTCCGCGAGGGTCTGGCTGGTGGCCTCGAGCTCGCCGCGCGTCTCCGCGAGGGTGGCTTCGGTGCTGGAGAGCGTGCCCTGCGTCTCGGAGAGCTGCTGGCTGGTGGCCTCCAGGTTGCCGGTCAGCTCGGAGATGCGCGAGTCGCGCTCGGCGACGTCGGACTGCAGGCCCTCGATGGTGCCGTCGCGCTGGGCGACGGTGTCCTCGAGGGAGGCGACGCGCGCGGAGAGCTGCTCGCCCTGGCGCTGGGCGGCGTCCAGCTGCTCGCTGAGCGCTTGAATCTGACCGTTGAGGTCCGCCTCCAGGGCGTCCTTCGCGGCGCGCAGGTCCTCCAGTTGGCTGGTGAGGTCCTGCTCCAGCGCGTCCTTGGCCTGCTGGAGCGCCTGGAGCTCCGCGTTGAGCTCCGACTCGCGGTCCTCCAGGTGCGTCTTGACGGCTTCGACCTCGCCCTCCAGCTCACCGATGCGCTCGCGGTGCTGCTGGATGGTGGCGTTGAGCTCCGCCTCGCTGTTCTCGTTGCGGGCGATGGCCTCCTGCAGCTCGCGGTCGAGCGCGGAGAGCTTCGCGTCCCGCTCCTCCACGCGCTGGGTGAGGTCCGCCTCCAGGGCGTCCTTGTCCAGCCGCAGCTGGTCGCGCTCGCCAGTGACGCGCGCGATGTCCGACTCCAGGTCCGCCACCTGCTGCGTGAGGCGCTGCTCCAGTTGGGCGCGCTCGGCGTTGAGGCGCTCGATCTCCGCGTCGGAGCGGCTGGCGTGCTCCTCCGCCGTGGTGGCCCGGGTCTCCAGGCCGCGCACGGTGGCGTCGCGCTCCTGCTCCGTCTGGCTCAGGCGCTCCTGGAGGGCCTGGAGCTCGCCGTCCAGCTCGGCGTAGCGCTGGTCGCGCTCGCTGACGGTGCGGCCCAGCTCCGACTCGAACTGGTCGCCGCGCTCGCGCAGCTGGAGGATGTCCGCCTCGTTGGCGCGGACGGTGTCCTGGAGCTTCTGCTCCTTGACCTCGAACTCCAGCGTGACGACGCCGAGGTGCTTCTCCAGCTTGTCGAACTCGTTGCGCCAGCTCTCCAGGTCCGCGCCGCGCCGGGCCAGCTCCTCGTCGCGGAGGTTGACCTCCTTGCGCAGGACGTTGATGTCCTTCTCCTTGGAGGCGACGACCTCGATGAGGTCCTTCTCCGAGGAGAACTTCTGCAGGAGCAGGTCGTCCACGGTGGCGCCGTGCTCGCGCTCCTTCTGGACGATGGACTGCTGGGCGTCGTTGAAGCGCCGCAGCAGGTCATCCACCTGCATCTTCAGGCCCTGCAGCTCCACGTCCTTCTCGTGGAGGCGGTCCTCGACGGACAGCAGCTCCCGCTCGCGGACGCTCCAGATCTCCGACAGGCGCGCGAGCTGCGCTTCACGCGTCTTCAGCTCGTCCCGGAGGATCTGGATCTTCCCCTCGGGCGTGCCCATCAGCTCGCGGCGCGGGGGCGGGCGCTTCAACTGGCGGGACTCCGCCAAGAGCTCCGCCTTGCGGTCCGCGATGGACGAGAAGGCCCGGTCCATGAAGGACTTGTCCTCGTCCGTCATCGCGCTGCGGCGCTCGCGCTTGGGCAGCTTGGGCGGGGCGCCGGTGCGCACGCCGGGCATGGGGGGCGGGGCTTCCCGCGGGGCGCCCGAGAGCGCGGCGTCCAGGTCCGCGTCCGTCTCATCGGAGCCGGGCGGCACGATGCCCGCGCTCATCGACGCGAGCTCTCCCATCTCGAACGGGATGACGAGATAGCCATCTGCGGCGGCGGGCGTCTCACGGTGCTTGTTCAGCCCCTCCACGCCAGAGTCGGAGGAGAGGAGGAGGACCTTGAGGTTCTGTCCCCACTTGCCCTTCTTGATCTGACCACAGAGGGCGAAGCCGGACTGGTCCGGCAGCTCCGCGCGCACGACGACCAGATCGGGTCGGCGTTTCTCCAGCTCCCGCTGCGCGTCTGACGCAGTGGTGGCCATGGCCGTGTTGTAGCCCGCGCTCTTGAGCACGGAGGCCATGCTGAGTGCGAAGTCGTTCTGGCTTTCGACGATGAGGACGCGACGCTCCATGAAGCCCTTCACCCAGCAAAAAGTGCAGTGAAAACCGCGACATCCTAGCGGGCGGGTATAAGGCTTGGGAAGTTTCCGGGCGGTGCTCGGTCGGCTGCCTCACGAGTTCTTGCCGCGAACCGCTCCCTGGCCGACAGGGGGAGTCGCCCCTGGGGACGCGGCCTCATCCGGATCCCGCCCGGGGAAGTTCGTGGGCGGGGTGTGCCGGGCGAAGCGCGCGCCCTCGGGCGGGCAGTACCCGTGCGCGAGCTGCGCGAACCACGGGTTGAGCGTGGAGCCAGGGGGCGCGGGCGCGGGCCCTGCGTCTTCGGCCTCCGCGTCCTCCATGTCGAGCGAGTCCGCGTCGTGGACCTCGTCGCTGTCGATCTCCTCCGGCTCGTCCAGCGCCGCGCTGGCGTTCGACGGCGTGTGGCTCACGTCGTCGTCCAGGGACTGGGCCTCGTCGGCGGCGATCTCCTCCGGCTCGTCGTCGGCGTGCGCGGGCGTGGAGGGCCTCAGCACGGGTGGTGTCTTCGCCTGCGGATCCGGCGTGGGCAGCAGCCGTGGCGGCGGCCCCTGACGGGGGACGGGAGGCGGGGCGGTGGCGCGGGGCGGCAGCTGCGGTGGGCGGTCCGCGTCCGGCGCGAGACCCCCTCGGAGGGGCGGCTTGTCGGACTCCGTGAGCACCGGAGGACGGGAGGAGGAGGGCCGGCCAGCATCCGCGACGAGGCCGCCACGGATGAGCGGTTTGTCCGCGTCGGCCATGGGAAGGGGAGAGGGAGAGAGGCGAGGCGGTTCGAAGGGGGCCTGATCCGGCGTGGCGCTCGGCCGCGTCGACCGCCCGGCCCCGGTGCTACGGGCTCCGCTCAACACGGACCGCATGGGGACGATGGGCGTGGGCGCCGGTGGCTCCGGGGAGTCCTCCGCCAGCACGGAGGACCGGCGCACGATGGGCGTCGGAGCGGGCGACTCGTCATCGCGGGTGACGCTGGCGCGGCGCACGATGGGCGTGGGGGCTCGCTCCTCGTCCTCCGAGAGTGATGAGGGGCGGCGTGCGCTGGACGCGGAAGGCTCGTCCTCCGTGGAGGAGGACTTGCGGACGACGGGCGCGGAGTCCTCTTCCTCTGGAGGAGCGGGCCTGCGGACGATGGGCGTGGGCGCTGGTGAGGCGTGCTCGTCGTCGTCCGGGTCGGCGGGCCTGCGGACGATGGGCGTGGGCGCAGGTGAGGCGCGCTCGTTGTCGTCCGGGTCGGCGGGCCTGCGGACGATGGGCGTGGGCGCAGGTGAGGCGCGCTCGTCGTCGTCCGGGTCGGCGGGCCTGCGGACGATAGGCGTGGGCGCTGGTGAGGCGCGCTCGTCGTCCGGGGATGGAGGCCTGCGGACGACGGGCGTCGGAGCTGGTGAGGCGCTCTCGTCGTCGTCCAGGGACGTAGGCCTGCGGACGATAGGCGTGGGCGCTGGCGAGACGCGCTCGTCGTCATCCGGGGCGGTGGGCCTGCGGACGACGGGCGTCGGGGCCGGTGCGGCGCTCTCGTCGTCGTCCAGGGACGTGGGCCTGCGGACGATGGGCGTGGGCGCTGGTGCGGCGCTCTCGTCGTCGTCCAGGGACGTGGGCCTGCGAACGATGGGCGTGGGCGCCGGTGCGGCGTCCACATCATCTCCGGCCGGTCGATGCACGATGGGTGTGGCGGCCGGGGCCGACTCCTCGGCGTCTCCGGGCGCTTTGCGCACGGTGGCCGTAGAGGCGGGCGCGTCGCCTTCGCCGTCCCCGAAAGGCCGGCGCACGACCGTCACCCCGGACGATGCCGCATCCGCGCTGTCGTCACCCGTGTCGGAGGACTGTGCGTCGTCCCCCGCCGCGAGCGGCTTCGCGGCGGGACGCGTCAGCATCTCGGTGGGTTGGGGGGCGTCGCCGATCCGTCCGCCCAGGGGCTCGGGCTCCTCCTTCTCGGGAGGGACCGGGAGTGCGCTCCTCGCGGCCCCGTCGGTCGTCTTGGACGTCGGCGTGGACGCGGGTTCGGGCGCCGCGGCGGGTGGGCTCGCGGCGGACTCGCGGAGCGGCAGCCCCATCACCATGGGGACCTCGTCGGGCCGCATGTCCGGCTCGGTCTTCACGAGCCGCGTGTCCATCCCATCGTCCAGCGCCATCCCCATCACCAGGGGCAGGTCCTCCGCGCCTTCCTTCGCGGGGGGCGCCGCCGCTTCCTCAACGGCGGGCTTCGCGGGGGCCTTGGGCATCGGCGCGGGCTTCGACGCCTCCGGCATGCCCAGGCTCGCGAGCCGGTTCGTGGGCGTGCCCGTCATCGTGACGTCGGGCGGTTCGCTGGAGGCCTCCACCGGCACGTGCCCTCGCTTCTCCAGCAGCGAGTCGTAGAGGTCCAGCAACTGGCCCCGGATGAGGCGCGCGTCCAGCACCTTCTCCGCGAACGCGCGCCCAGCCCGTCCGAGCGCCACGCGGCGAGGCACGTCGCGCGCCAGATCGAGGATGCGCTCGGAGAGGGCGCGGCTGTCGCCGGGTGGGAAGAAGACCGCGGCGTCCTTGGGAATCAGCTCACGGGTGACGGGCAGGTCCGCGGCGATGACGGGCCGTCCGGCGGCCAGATACTCGGAGACCTTGGCCAGCGGTCCACCCTGGAGCCGGTTGCGCTCCGAGTCGTCCAGCGGCAGCACGCCCACGTCCGCGAGCGCCAGCACCTTCACCAGGTCGTCGTGCGTGACCGGCGGCTGGAAGTCGACCTTCTCCTTGAGTCCCAGGTCGTTGACCAGGTCGTCCAGGTGGGGCTTCCAGTCCGGATGGTGCGCGCCCACCAGCGTCAACCGCACGTCCACCTGCTGGGCCGCGAGCGCGGTGGCCCGCAGCAGGGTGGGCAGGCCCTGCCAGCCCACGTGGCTGCCCAGGTACATCATCCGGAGGGGCGACCCATCCGGGACGCCGAGCACCTCGGGGTCGTACGGTTGCAGGTCCACCGGCGCGCGCAGCATGCGCAGCTGGTCCTCCGCCGCTCCCAGCCCCTGGATGTACGCGCGCGTCGTCTGCGAGCCGGTGACCACGAGGTCCGCGTTCATCAGGCAGAAGAGCTCCTGCCGGCGGATCTTCGACAGGAAGCGGCGGTCCCCGTCCGTCTGCGGATGGGTGTAGCGCAGCTCCTGGGACGGGAACGTCTGGGCCTCATAGATGAGGCGGTAGCCGTAGTCCGCCTTCAGCTCGCAGAGCGCGTAGCCGCCAAAGGGGTCCGTGAAGTGGGCGAGGGCGTAGTCCTCGCTCTCCAGCTGCCGACGCACGGCCCGTTCGAAGGACTGGATGCGCGAGGCCAGGTCCCCGGAGCCTACCGGGACCCGGAGCAGCCGGGCGCCCTGGTACTTCTCGATATGGGAGTGGTCGGGCGTCTTCGCCGACAGCACCACCACGGAGAAGCGATCAGGCAACGCCTTCAGATACTCGGTCAGTCGGCGTGAGGAGCCAGACGGGCCGGGGATGACGTCAAAGCTGCACAGGAGAAGTCTGGGCAGGTCACTCAAGCGGTCGCAGGATACTTGGACAAGGCGGAGGTGTCATCGGGCGTGACGGAGAAGAACGGGGTCGGCAGACCAACACATCCCGTGACGGATGCGTTGACCCCCTGTATGCCGCGACATAACGAGGCGAGGTGTCCATGGATGAGCGGAAGGGCGTCACCGTGAGCTACCTGCGGGAACTGGCCCGGAAATACCTCCGGCAAGGGTCCGGCACGTCCCGGGGGCGGGAGTTCGTCGCCTCGCTGGCCGAGCGCATTCCCGCCCTGGGGCGGCTCGCGCGCATGGCGGGGCTGGGCACGTCCCAGCGTGGCTCGGGGGACGTGAAGGGTGAAGCGAGGACGCTGGATTCCAGACGGGAGGATTCCGGCCCCGTGCACGCCGCGCCTGCCGAGTCCGTGCCGCTGCCTCCGGCCGAGGCAGCGGGATCACATGCACGAGAACTTTCCGAGGAGCCCATCACGCAGCCCAGTGGCGGGCCCAGGACGCAGCCCGCGCGGGTGGTGACGTTCCCGGCCCGGGAGAAGGCTCGCCGGGACCCGGATGACGAGGACACGCTGTCGCTCGGCCCCGAGGTCGCGACTCCGCGCCCGTCGAGCGCTCGCGATGGCGCCGCTCCGGATGCGCCCGCTTCGCCCGCGAGCGAGCCGCCCCATGCGGCCGAGCCGCTGGTGGAGGGCTTCTTCGTGACGAGGATGGCGGGGCCAGATGAGGCGCGCCGCCACCACCTCTTGGAGGAGCAGTCGCCGCGCTTGCCGCCGGCTGACGCGTCGCCCGAGCGGGAAGAGCACCTGGGCGTGTTGCCCCTGGACTACCAGGACGACGCGATGGTGCTGCTCGCGCGGGATCCTCACACGCTGTTCGCCTTCTGGGACTTCAGCGACGCGACCCGGGGTCGGGCGCTCGACGGCTTGCCGTCGCCTCGCGCCGTATTGAAGGTGTTCGACGGTGAAGGCGTGTCGCGCGAGGTGGACTTCGCGCTGGAGTCGCGCAGCTTCTACCTTCAGGGCCTGTCGCCCGGGCGCACGTACCGGGTGGAGGCGCACTTCGTCGGCGCCGATGGCCGGTCGCGCCGCATCGGGCAGTCCTCGAACCGGGCCACGCTGCCGCCCGCGGGGCCGTCAGAGGATACGTCCATCCGGTTCCTGCGCATGCCTCCGCCAGTCGAGGAGCGACAGCACGCGGAGGCGGGTCCGGAGGCGGCGTCCACGCGAGTACCAGGTGTCCAGGAGCGCGAATACGTGACCTGGCGCCGGGTGTCGCTGCCGGGGAGCGGGGGCGTGATGGACGTGCCGGAGGTCCACCGCGAGCGCACGGAAGCTTATGTCGATGCGCCGCGAGTCCCGGGCGCGTCGGATCAGCGCTACGCGGAAGCGGATCATCTCGACGTGCCGCGTGCACCGGGGGCTTCGGACCAACGGTACGAGGCCGTGGCGCGGATGGGGGAGACGAAGCTCGGCGGGGGAGAGGTGCTGGCGCCGTCGCGTGCGCCAGGGGCGTCGGATCAGCGCTACCTGTCCGTGGAGCGAGTGCCGGGTGCTTCGGACCAGCTCGCTGGAGCACCGGCCCGCCACCCGTATCTGGAGGTGGCTCGTGCGGCCGGTGCCTCGGAACAGCGGTACGGGCAGACGCTGCTTCCTGGAGGCGTGTCGGCGTACCGCTATCTGGAGGTGCCTCGCGCCGCGGGGGCTTCCGAGCAGCGGTACGTGGAGGGGCGGGGAGCCCAGGCGTATCTCGATGTCCCGCGGGCGCCGGGTGCTTCGGACCAGCGCTATCTCACGGTGTCTGCCGTGCCCGGGGCTTCGGACCGGCAGTATCTGGAGGTGCCGCGCGCACCGGGGGCTTCGGACCAAAGGTATCTGACCGTTCCCCGCGCGGTGGGGGCGTCGGAGCAGCGCTACCTGTCCGTGGATCGAGCGGTGGGGGCGTCGGATCAGCAATACCAGGCCGTGCCCCTGGTGACGGGCGCTTCGGATCAGCAGTCCCTGTCCGTGGAGCGGGCGACGGGGGCAAGCGGGACTCCGAGCGCGCCACGCGCACCCGAGTCCGCATCCCCTTCACAGGGCGAGGCACTCGAGGCGAGGGACCTCCCGCTGGCGCGCCCTGTCCCCGTCAGCGGGGCCGAGGCACGCTCGCCGGGGCCCGTGTCAGCCCCGGAGCCGGAGGCGCCTCGGGACCCGTGGGCCTTGAGCATCACGCGAGGCCCCACCGCGTCCGAGCAGCGCGCCCTGGACAAGGCACGCGAGGCCGCCGAGGCGGCGCGAAGGGCTCCTCCGGCGCCAGGGAGTTCGAGCGCCGCGCCCGCGCGAAGCGAAGCGCCCGTGGCTCCGAGTGCCGCGCCTGTGAAGGAGGCGGCTCCCACGACCGCGAAGTCGTCCGCGCCTCCCGAGCCGCCGAAGAATCCGCCGGAGCCTGCGTCCCCGGGCTCCAAGTCCTCCTCCCGGTCCCGGTCTTCGCGCCGTGGACGTAAGTGAACCCGCACGGCCACTCGACCGACCTATGAGCCTGGGCTCCCTCGCGCTGGTCCTTCACGCGCACCTCCCGTTCGTCCGCCACCCCGAGTACGAGGACTTCCTCGAGGAGGACTGGCTCTACGAAGCCATCTCCGAGACGTACCTGCCGCTGCTGCGCGTGTTCGACGCGCTGGTCGAGGACCGCGTCCCGTTCCGCGTGACGATGACGCTGTCGCCCACGCTCGTCTCCATGCTCAACGACGAGCTGCTGCGGGAGCGCTACGCCCGGCGGTTGGAGCTGCTTTGCGAACTCGGCGCCCGCGAGGTGCACCGCACCCGGGATGACGCCACCTTCCATCCGCTGGCCGTCTTCCACCGCGACCACTTCGAATCGCTGCGCCTCGCGTACCACAACCAGTACCGGCGCGACCTGGTGGCCGCGTTCCGCAGGCTCCAGGACTCCGGCCACCTGGACATCCTCACCTGCAACGCGACCCATGGCTTCCTGCCGCTGATGCAGCAGACGCCCGAGGCCGTGCGCGCCCAGGTGACGGTGGCGGCGAACCACTACCGCCAGAACTTCGGCCGCGATCCCTCGGGCATCTGGCTGGCGGAGTGCGGCTACTACCCGGGCCTGGAGCGCATCCTCGCCGCCGAGCGCATCCGCTACTTCTTCGTCGACACGCACGCGCTCACGGACGCCTCGCCCCGTCCGCTCCATGGCCCCTACGCGCCCATCTTCACCGAGCCGGGCGTCGCCGCCTTCGCCCGCGATCCGGAGAGCAGCCAGCAGGTGTGGAGCACCGAGCACGGCTACCCCGGCGACCCCGTCTACCGCGAGTTCTATCGGGACATCGGCTGGGACCTGGACCAGGACTACATCCGGCCCTTCGTCCAGCCCACCGGCGACCGCAAGAACACCGGCTTCAAGTACTTCCGCATCACCGGCAAGACGAACGACAAGCAGCCCTACAACCCGGCCGCGGCCCGCGAGCGCGCCTGGGTGCACGCGAGCAACTTCCTGTTCAATCGCGAGCGCCAGTTCGAACACCTCGCGTCCCGCATGAACGGCCGCAAGCCGGTGGTCGTCGCGCCCTACGACGCCGAGCTCTTCGGCCACTGGTGGTTCGAAGGCCCGCACTTCATCGACGCCCTCATCCGTCAGGCCGCGCGCAACCCCAGCCGCCTCCAGTTGATCAGCCCTCTGGATGACCTGCGCGAGCACCCGGAGAACCAGGTGGCCACGCCGCCCCTGTCGTCCTGGGGCGCGGGCGGCTATGCGAACATGTGGCTGGACGGGACCAACGACTGGATCTACCGCCACCTGAACCACTGCGCGCGACAGATGGTGGAGCTGGCCCGGGACTTTCCCGACGCGCCGCCGCTGACGCGCCGGGCGCTGAATCAGGCCGCGCGCGAGCTGCTCCTCGCGCAGTCCTCCGACTGGGCCTTCATCATGAAGACCGGCACCATGGTGGACTACGCCGTGCGTCGCACGAAGGAGCATTTGCAACGCTTCCTCCGACTGCACGACCAGGTGCGCGCGGGCACGGTCGACGCGTCCTGGCTCTCCCACGTGGAGGGGCGGGACAACCTGTTCCCCGAGCTGGACTACCGGGTGTACCAGCCCGGTTGAGTGCTTCGGGAACAGGCAGGCTGGTCGGGAGTTCACATCCCGTGACCGGGCGACGTCGTTCCGGTTGCGGGGCCTCGTTTCCGCTTTAGCTTGAAAGAACCCATGACCCTCACGCTCCCTCCGTTCCGTCGCACGCTCGTGGCCGCCGTGCTGGTGCTGGCGTCACCCACGCTCGCCCTCGCGCAGGCGCCCGCTTCCAAGCCCTCCGCCCCGCAGACGCAGCAGGCGGCCTCTGGGGCGGCTGGCAACCTGCAACCCGCCACGCGCGAGGCCCAGTCGCTGGCGTCGTTGGCGCCGCTGGTGGAGTCGGTGAAGTCCGCCGTGGTGAACGTGGACGTGCAAGCCCGTCCTGAAGTGCCGGAGGGCATGGAGGACAACCCGCTCTTCGACCGCTTCTTTGGGGGCAACGGAAGCCGAGGTCGGGGCGGAGGAAGCCGGGGCCGCAGCGAGCGGGAGCAGATCCGCCAGGGAGCCGGATCGGGCTTCATCATCGACCCCAAGGGGCTGGTGCTCACGAACAACCACGTCATCGAGGACGCGGTCACCATCACCATCCGCCTGGACGACGGTCGCTCGTTCACCGGCGAGGTGGTGGGGCGCGACCCGCTCACCGACGTGGCCGTGGTGAAGATCAAGGAGAAGGTGGATCAGCTGCCCGCCGTGAAGCTGGGCGACTCGGACGCGGTGCGCGTGGGCGACTGGGTGCTGGCGATTGGCAACCCCTTCGGTCTGGCCTCCAGCGTGAGCGTGGGCATCCTGTCCGCGCGCGCCCGTGAAATCGGCGCCAGCGCGTACGACGATTTCCTCCAGACGGACGCGGCCATCAACCCCGGCAACTCGGGCGGCCCGCTCTTCAACATGAAGGGCGAGGTGGTGGGCATCAACACCGCCATCGTCGGCGGGGGCACGGGCATTGGATTCTCCGTGCCCAGCAACCTCATCAAGGCGCTCCTTCCGCAGCTGGAGAAGAGCGGATCCGTCACGCGCGGCTGGCTGGGCGTGGGCATCCAGCCCCTGACCCGCGACCTGGCGCAGGCGCTGAAGCTGCCGGTGAACGAGGGCGCCATCCTCACGCAGATCAACCCCGACTCCCCAGCGTCGAAGGCGGGCCTCAAGGCGGACGACGTGGTGGTCGCGGTCGACGGGCAGACGGTGCGCTCCGACAGCGAGCTCACGCGCACGGTGGCGCTCAAGAAGCCGAACAGCGTCGCGACGCTGACGGTCTACCGCGATGGCAAGAAGCAGGACGTCAAGGTGACGATGGGCACCCGGCCGGACCTGGAGGGCCTGTCCAAGAAGAAGCCGGAGGTCACGGACGAGCAGGACAGCTCGCGGCGCGTGGGGGTGTCCCTCCAGGACCTGGATGCGCGGACCGCTTCCCAGGCGGGCTTCACCGAGCGCTCTGGCGCGCTCATCACCGACATCGTCCCGGGCTCGCCCGCGGACCGCGCGCAGCTGATCCCAGGCATGCTGGTGGTGGAGGCGAACCGCAAGCCCATCGCCAGCGCGAAGGAGCTGGCCGCGGTCATCCGCGCCGCGCCTGGGGGCAGCACGCTGCTGCTGCGCGTGGCGGGGCCAGGCGGCGGACGCCTGCTGCGCGCGCTGAAGATGCCGTGACGTCGAAGCGCTGAGTCAACCCGAAGGGCACGGGGGTGGACGAACGTCGATGAGCGTCAACTACGTCTCGTTGGGTGACAGCACGGCGGTGGGGGTGGGGGCAGCGCAGGGCGGGGGCTACCCCGACCGCCTTGCCTCCCGCCTCCGGCAGGGGGGCCTTCCCGTAGGCCACACCAACCTGGGGCAGAGCGGGGCGCGGGTGCGCGACGTCGTCAACAACGCCCTCAAGCGCGTCGTCGCGTTGCAGCCCACGCTCATCACCTTGGGCGTGGGCACCAACGACATCTGGCGCGGCACCGAGGTGGCGGAGTTCCAGGACGACCTGGACCGCATCGCCCGGCGACTGAAGCAGACGGGCGCGTCGATGGTGGTGGTGAACATCGCCGACATGGCGCTCGCGCCGGTGGCCAGGATGGTGCCCAGCACGTTGTACGAGGGCCGCATCGGGCCGTTCAACGAGTCCATCGCCACGGTGGCCCGCACGCACGGACTGCACCTCGTGGACCTCTTCACCGCCAGCCGGGAGATGATCCCCCGGCGTCCGGACTTCTTCTGCTCGGATGGATTCCACCCCTCCGCGGCGGGCTACGACGAGTGGGCGGACCTGATGCTCCCCGTGGTGCGCACGCTCGTGCAGCGGTAGGGGCAGGGCGCTTCACCGCGACGCTGTTCACCCGCGAGGAGCGGGGGCTTCAGGACCGCGCGCACGTGGGCGCGAGTCCTCGAGCCTCGAGCCTCACGCCTTGGCGAGGCCCGGAGGCGCGGGCGGCGTGGTCGGCGCGTCCGCGGGCGGCGCGTTGATGCTGCGCTCGCGGCCGGGGTGCACCTCCATGCCGGGCTCGAACGGCGTCACGCGGTTGCGGCCCGTGCGCTTGCTGCAATAGAGCGCCGAATCCGCGCAGTCGACGAGCGTCTCCTGGGTGTTCGCGTCCGTGGGGAAGTGCGCGACGCCGATGGACACCGTGACGTGCCCGCCGGGCAGCCCCGTCCGGCTCAGCGTCACGGACTCCGCCACCGCGCGGCGCAGCGTCTCCGCGACCTCCACCGCCGTCGTCTTGGAGACCTGGGGCAGGAGCAGCACGAACTCCTCGCCGCCGTAGCGCCCCAGCGTGTCCACCTTGCGCGCGCGGGTCCTCAGCACGTCGGAGACCCGACGCAGCGTCTCGTCTCCGGCCCGGTGTCCGGCCAGATCGTTCAGCCGCTTGAAGTGGTCCACGTCCACCATCAGCAGCGCCAGCGGCACGCCGAAGCGCTGGGCCCGCGCCAGCTCCAGGTCCAGGCGCTGGAAGAGGTGGCGGCGGTTGGGCACGCCCGTGAGCGCGTCCGTGAGCGTCAGCTTCACCGTCTCCGCGTGCAGGCGCGCGTTCGTCACCGCCGTGGCGGCCTGATCCGCCACCGCCGTGAAGAGCTCGATCTCCTCCGCGGAGAAGCTCGCCGTGTCCGGACGCTGGAAGTTGATGACGCCCAGCAGGATCTCCGCGTGCACCATGGGCACCGCCAGGAGCGAGCCCTGCTCCGAGCCGCCGCGCAGCCCGCGCCGCGCGAAGATGCTGGTCCCGTCGGTGAGGTCCGGCAGGTACACCGCCTTGCGCGTCTGGGCGGCCCGGCCACACGCGCCCTCGCCCATGGCGAAGGTGTGGCCCTCGAGGCCCCGGCCCTGCGGCCACGCGTGCTTCACCTCCAGCAGGCCCTCCTCGTTGAGGAGCATGATGGAGAAGTCGGGGATGTGCAGCCGCTCCACCACCATCCGGGTGATGCGCGACAACAGCTCATCCAGCTCCAGCGTGGTGTTGAGCGAGCGCGCCACGTCGAACAGCAGCGACAGCTCCCGCAGGCGCTCCTCCAGCTCGTCCTTCAGCGCCAGCTTCTCCTTCACCAGCTGCAGGTCGCGGTGCGTGTCGATCTCCTCCACCTTCATGGAGGTGAGCCGCGCCAGCATCTGGTTGAAGGCCGCGCCCAGCCGCGAGATCTCGTCCGTGCCCCGGGCGTCCGCGCGCACCAGCAGGTCGCCGTCCGCCGCGCGCCCCATGGCCTCGCTCAGCCGCTTGAGCGGACCGGTGAGCACGAAGCGCAGCGACAGCCAGGTGACGAGCGCCAGGATGCCCACGAAGAGCACCATCGCGCCCAGCGCGTCCTGGAACACCGTCTGCAACTGGCGGTGCAGCGCGGGCTCGCCCAGGCGCACCTGGAGGACCCCCATGCGCTGCGCGGCGGCCCCGGCGTGACAGCCGGAGCACTCCGGACCGCCCAGGGGACGCACCACCTCCGTGCCGTGTTCGCTGGAGCGCGCCGTCTCCTGGCTCGAGTCCTTCAGCCGCGCGGCCTCCGGATGCGGATGCCCCTGCTCGGCGGGCTTCCGGCTCCAGCGGATCCGCCCGTTCAGCATCAGCACCCGCAGGTCCTCCACCGAGCGGAACAGCCGCGTGTCCGACGCCAGCGCCTCCGTCACCGCGGCATGCGGCGCCGCGCCCGGCGCCTGCGGCAGGGTGAAGGTGGACGCGACGAACTCCGCCAGCGCCAGGGCTTCCAGGTGCGTGCCCTCGCGCACCGCCTGCCGCGCCTCGCGCGAGAAGTGCCCCACGCCCAGGAGCGCCACCACCAATCCAGGCAGGGCGATGCTCCACAAGAGCTTCCTGCCAATCGTCTCGGAACCGAGGGCCATGTGCGGGGCGCAGTGTGCTCCGCGCCCGCGCGACCTGTCCGCGTGAGCCGGAGTGTCCAGAAATTGTCAGGGGGGTGACACGACCTGTCAAACGTACTCGTGTGGAAATATTGAACCTGGGTTGTTGTTCTCCGCATGTTCCTGTTTTCAGGGGCTGCGTCCGTGGCACGGTGGGAAGGCCTGTCCCAAGTTCGCGCCCGAAGCATCGGAGACGCCCCATGGCCCTACCCACGTTCCTCACGTCCTCGTTGCTGCCCGTGCCGCACGGTTTCGCCACGCGGGCGGGTGGGGTGTCGGAGGGGCCCTACGCGTCGCTGAACCTGGGCTTCTCCGTGGGAGACGAGCGCTCGCGCGTGGAGGAGAACCACCGGCGGCTGGCCCAGGCGGTGGGCGCGAAGGTGGGGGCGCTCTGCCGGGTGTCGCAGGTGCATGGCGATACGGTGCTGCCGGCGCACGGCGCGGACGACGACTCGCTGCGCCCGACGCTGGGCGAAGCGGACGCGCTGTGGACGGAAGGGGAGGGGAGCTGGGTGGCGGTGGGCACCGCGGACTGCGTGCCGGTGCTGCTGGTGGATCCTCGGGGCCGGCGCGTGGCGGCGGTGCATTCAGGGTGGCGGGGCACGGACCTGGAGATCAGCGCTCGCGCGGTGGAGGCGCTGGGGGCGCGGGGAAGCCAGCCGGAGCACCTGCTGGCGGCGGTGGGGCCCTGCATCCAGGCGTGCTGCTACGAGGTCTCCGCGGAGCTGGGAGACCGCTTCCGCGCGCGCTTCGGTCCGGACGTCGTGCGAGCGGGTGAAAAGCCCCACCTGGACCTGCCCCACGCGGTGAAGGCGTCGCTCCTGAAGGCGGGCCTGAAGCCGGAGCACGTGGACGTGCTACAGGCCTGTACGGCGTGTGATCGCGAGCGGTTCTTCTCGCACCGGCGGGACGCGGGGCGCACCGGCCGGCACCTCAACTTCGTGCTCCACCGCTTCTAGCGGCTGGGCCCATACGGCCGTTTTCTTGACGGTCTCTCACCGGCCTTCCTATCCTCGACGTGGAATCCCCTCCGTCCAGGCTCGTGTCGGTGCGTCCCTTTCTCTTCCGCCTGTTTGCCGCCGTGGCGCTGAGCGCGCCGACCGCATGCGCCACCACCGCCGCCTCCCAGGCGGAAGTGGGCCGGCTGGAGGCGGAGGTGCGCACGCTGCGCGCCACCCAGGCGACGCTGGTGGAGCGCCTGGAGCGGCTGGAGAACCGCGACGCCGTCGCCCGCGCTGCCCGGAGCGCTTCGCCCGCCGCCACGCCGTCCGCGTCCCCCGCGGGCGCGGCGAGCCCCCGGACCGAGGCCTCCTCCTCCGAGGTCGGCGGCACCGGCGAGGCGCTGGGGCTGCCCCCGGCGCAGCTCGCGGTGGTGCGGCTCAAGCCGAAGAAGGAACCGGCGCCGCGCATCAACACCGTGGTGCCCGTGGTGGAGCCGGACACGGATCAGATGGAGATGTTCATCAGCCCGGTGGAGGGCTCGTCGGGGACGGGCTTCGCGTCCCCGGGCCGGGTGGAGGTGCCGGAGAAGGATCCGGCCATCCTCGACGCCGAGTACGAGCACGCCGTGGCGATGCTGCGCACCGGCAACGTGGAGGGGGGCGTGGAGAAGCTCACGCGCTTCGCGGACGAGAACCCCCGCCACCCTCGCGCCGACAATGCCCTGTACTTCAGCGGGCTGGGCCAGATGGGCCTCAAGGATCCGGCCGGCGCGGCGAAGACGTTCGAACGGCTCATCAAGACCTATCCCGCTGGGGATGCCGTCCAGGACGGCATGCTCCGGCTCGCGGAGTGCCGGGTGCGGCTGAATCAAGCCGTGGATGCCCGGGCCCTCTATACTCGCGTCGTTACCCAGTTCCCGGGGACGGCCGCCGCCACGCAGGCGGAGCAGCGGCTCGCCGCGCTCTCGCCGTAAGCCCCTTTCGTGAAAGGACGTCGTCCGATGCGCACCCGGATCCTTGCCTCCCTGCTCGTGCCCCTCGCCGTCGCGCCGGCGTGGACGGCCCATGCCCAGGACGCGCAAGAGGAGGAACCGCAGCCGGCCAGTGAGACGGAGGGCCAGGACATCTCCGACGACGTGGAGCAGCGGCCCACCTCCGTCACGCTCCCGCCCGGCGCCCGTCAGGGCCGTGAGAGCGCGCCCGGTCAGGTGCACACCGTGGAGTCCGGCGACACGCTGTGGGACCTGTCCCAGCGCTACCTGGGCAGCCCCTGGTACTGGCCCAAGGTCTGGTCCTACAACCCGCAGATCGCCAACCCGCACTGGATCTACCCGGGCAACAACGTGAAGTTCTTCCCCGGCGGCGAGGAAGTGCCCTCGCGCGTGGAGGCCGGTGAGCTGCCCGCGGACGACATGACGGCGCCCCAGGACGTGAGCGGCGGCAGCCTCGTGTCGGTGGTGGGGAAGATCGGCTACGACCCATCCAGCACGCGCCCGGTGACGACCAAGGGCTTCGTGACGGCGCGGGAGCTGGACGAGGCGGGCCGCATCGACGGCTCGGCCTCCGAGGCGCTGATGCTGTCCGCCCCGGACAAGGTCTACCTGCGCTTCAAGAAGCGCGGCGCCGCCAAGGTCGGCGACCGCTACGTCATCTTCCACACCGTGGAAGAGGTGAAGCACCCGGTGACGAACGCCCGCACGGGGTTCCTCACGGAGCTGCTGGGCACGGTGCAGGTCGTCGCCGTCAACAACGACGTGGTGACCGCGCGCATCATGGAGACCTGGGACCCCATCGCCCGTGGCGACCTGGTGGGCCCGTCCAGCGAGCGGCTGTCGGAGCGGATCGCCCCCAAGCCCAACAGCAAGGAGATCCCCGGCTACGTGCTGACGCCGATGACGCCGGGCCAGACGCTGCTGGGCGAGCACCACTTCGTCGTCGTGGACCGTGGCACCGCGGACGGCGTGCAGGTGGGCAACACCTTCACCATCGAGCGCCGGGGCGACCCCAGCCGCGACGTGCTCGGCCGCACCGACTACAAGATGGGCGACGCGGGCAAGGAGCAGAAGGCCTACCCGTGGGAGGCCGTGGCCCAGTGCATGGTCACCGAGGTGCGTGAGCGCACCTCCAACTGCCTGCTGACCCGCTCCCTGGTGGAGGTCTCCGCGGGAGACCGCGCCGTCATGCGCAAGGATGGGACCCCCACCGCCAGCCGCTAGCCGGAAGGACGGCCGCGACCGGCAGGAATGATGCATTCGACCCGCCCGGGAAGGGCGGGTCGCTTGACCCCCGAAGTTCCGGTGTTATGTGTCACGCCCCTCCCGGGACCACCTCTATATAGGTGGGAAACAGGCGGGGATGGGCATGGCGCACACGGACACGTACACACCCACAGTCGAACAGCGTGCCTGCCTGGCGCTCTGGGCCATTCCTGGCCTGGGGCCCCGGACGCTGGACGGGGTGCGTGCGTTCGCCGGTGGGGCGCTGTCCCGGCTCGCGTCCGCGCCCGTGCGGGACTGGGTGTCCGACGTGCCGGTGCCCGCCCCCGTCCGCCAGCGGCTCGCCACCGTCGCATCCCTGGACGAGGTGGCCTCGCGGGTGGAAGCGGCCTGCGCCCGCGCGGACATCCAGGTGGCCTTCGCGGGGACGCCTGCCCATCCGGCCCGGCTCGTGGGCCTGGAGGACGCGCCGCCGCTGCTGTTCCACCGGGGCCAGCCAGGGCCGCCCCGGCGGCGTCTGGGCATGGTGGGCAGCCGCCATCCGGACCAGGGCTTCCTGCCGTTCGCTCGCACGTTCGCCCGGAAGGTGGCGGAGGCTGGCGTGGGCGTGGTGTCGGGCGCGGCCGAGGGCGTGGACCGGGCGTGCCACTGGGGCGCGCTGGATGTGGGGGGGGAGACGTGGGCCTTCCTGGGGTCGGCGCTGGACGCCCTGGACCCGGCTCAAGCCCGCCTGCTCCCCCACTTCCTGGAGCGGGGAGGGGTGTTCTTCAGCGAGCTGCCCCCCGGCGTGCGGGCGAGCACGACGACGTTCCCCCGGCGCAACCGGCTCATCGCTGGCGCGTCGGATGCGGTGCTGGTGATGCGGGCCGCGCACGACTCCGGGAGCCTCTACACCGCGGAGGCGGCCCGGACGCAGGGGCGCCCGGTCTTCGCCCTGCCGGGGGAGCTCTGGCAGCCGGCGGCGGCGGGCTGTAACGCCCTGCTGGCGGACGGGCGGGCCCAGGCGTGCACGTCGGCGGAAGCGGTTTGCGCGGCGGTGGGCGTTCATCCGGTCCGGGCGGTGCCCGCGGGACGGGATGGTGGGTGGTGGCAGGCCCTGTCGGCGGAAGCGCGCGGGGCGTATGGGCTGTTGGACAGGGTTCCTCGTTCATTCGACGAGGTGCTCGCCGGCAGTCCGCTGTCCCCCGCGGCGCTCACGAGCGCACTGGTGGAGTTGGAATTGTCGGGGCTGGTGGTCCAGCACCCGGGTAAACGGTACGAGAAGGTTTAGAGGCAGTCCGAGGTAGGAGAGCCATGGCCACGCGGAAGAAGACACAGGCGGCGCAGACGGAGGCGGCGGCGGAGGAGACGCCCAAGAAGGCGGCCTCGAAGAAGCCGGCGGCCAAGAAGGCGGCCAAGAAGAAGACGGCGGCGAAGAAGGTGTCGGCCAAGAAGAAGACGGCCGCCCGTCGCCGGGGCGCGGATGGCGATGAGCTGCC
Source organism: Corallococcus sp. Z5C101001 (assembly GCF_007352635.1). Lineage (NCBI taxonomy): Bacteria > Pseudomonadati > Myxococcota > Myxococcia > Myxococcales > Myxococcaceae > Corallococcus > Corallococcus sp. Z5C101001. The sequence continues at coordinate 679,043 of NZ_VKLU01000005.1, read as the reverse complement.
CACCGTGGACGCCGACGCCGAGGAGGAAGTGCCCGAGCGCCGTGGCAAGGGGCCGCACTACCTGGTCGTGGTGGAGTCGCCCGCCAAGGCCAAGACCATCAAGAAGTACCTGGGCACCGGCTACACGGTGAAGGCCTCCGTGGGCCACGTGAAGGACCTGCCCAAGAGCAAGATTGGCGTCGACGTGGAGCACGACTTCCAGCCCGAGTACACGGTCATCAAGGGCAAGGAGAAGGTGCTCAACGAGCTGAAGAAGATGGCCAAGACCGTGGACCGGGTGTTCCTGGCCACGGACCCCGACCGCGAGGGCGAGGCCATCGCCTGGCACATCAAGGAGGAGCTGGGCCACCCGGACTCCCTGCGGGTGACCTTCAACGAGATCACCAAGCGCGCGGTGCAGGACGCCATCGCGCAGCCGCGCCAGCTCAACCAGGACAACTACGACTCGCAGCAGACCCGGCGCATCCTGGACCGGCTCGTCGGCTATCAAATCTCGCCGCTGCTCTGGAAGAAGATCCGCCGGGGCCTGTCCGCGGGCCGCGTGCAGTCCGTCGCGGTGCGCCTCATCGTGGAGCGCGAGGCGGAGATCAAGGCCTTCCAGCCGGAGGAGTACTGGACGCTGGACGCGCTGGTGCAGGGCCCGCAGGGGCCGCCGCCCTTCAAGGCCAAGCTGTCCCGCGTGGACGGCAAGCGGGTGGAGCTGAAGGACCGCGCCACCACGGACGGGCTCGTCGCGGAGCTGAAGGACGCGCCCTTCACCGTGGCGAAGGTGGACCGCAAGGAGCGCCGCCGCAACGCGCCCGCGCCCTTCATCACCTCCAAGCTCCAGCAGGAGGCGGCGAACCGGCTGCACTTCACCGCCAAGAAGACGATGACGCTGGCGCAGAAGCTGTACGAAGGCGTGCCGCTGGGGGAGGAGGGCCAGACGGCGCTCATCACGTACATGCGTACGGACTCCACGCGTCTGTCCGACGACGCCGTGACGCAGGTGCGCGACTTCATCGGGAAGAAGTTCGGCGCGGACTACCTGCCCGCGGAGCCCATGGTCTACAAGAGCCGCAAGGGCGCCCAGGACGCGCACGAGGCCATCCGGCCCACGTCCCTGGAGTATCCGCCCGAGCGCGTGCGTCCCTTCTTCGACGCCATGGACGAGCTGGACATGTTCCGGCTCTACGAGCTCATCTGGAACCGCTTCGTCGCCTGCCAGATGAAGGCCGCCGTCTATGATCAGACGAGCGCCGACATCACCGCGGGCCGCGCCACCTTCCGCGCGTCCGGCAGCACGCTGAAGTTCCCCGGCTACCTGGGGGTCTACGGCGCGGGCCTCACCCCGGAGGAAGAGGCCGCGGCGGAGAAGGCCAAGGCCGCTGGAGAAGAGGGCGCCGAGGACGCCGTGGGTGAGCTGCCGCCGCTCAACGAGGGCGAGGTCCTCTCGCTGGACAGGCTCCTCAACGAGCAGCACTTCACCCAGCCGCCCCCGCGCTTCAGCGAGGCCACGCTGGTGAAGGAGCTGGAGGAGCGCGGCATCGGACGTCCGTCCACGTACGCGGCCATCCTCTCCAACATCCAGGACAAGAAGTACGTGGAGAAGCTGGAGAGCCGCTTCCGCCCCACCGACCTGGGCCAGATGACCAACGAGATGCTGGTCAAGCACTTCCCCCATGAGATGGACGTGACGTTCACGGCCAGCATGGAGGAGAAGCTGGACCAGATTTCGGACGGCGGCGCGTCCTGGAAGACGGTGCTGCACGACTTCTACGGGCCCTTCAAGGAGACGCTCGAGAAGGCCGAAGCGGAGATGCGCGACGTCAAGCGCGAGGAGATCAAGACCGACATCGCCTGCGAGAAGTGCGGCAACCCGTTCGTCATCAAGTTCGGGAAGATGGGTCACTTCCTCGCCTGCTCGAACTACCCCGACTGCAAGAACACCAAGGACTTCAAGCGGGACGCCGAGGGCAAGATCGTCATCGTGGAGGAGGAGACCACGGACGAGAAGTGCGAGAAGTGCACCAAGCCCATGGTCATCAAGCGCGGCCGCTTCGGGCGCTTCATGGCGTGCTCGGGCTACCCGGACTGCAAGACGTCCAAGCCCATCTCCATCGGCGTGAACTGCCCGGAGTGCAAGGTGGGCTACCTCACCGAGCGCCGCAGCGGACGCGGGAAGATCTTCTTCGGCTGCAACCGGTACCCCGAGTGCAAGTTCGCCGCGTGGGACCGGCCGCTCGCGGAGCAGTGCCCGCAGTGCGCGTCGCCCTACCTCTTGCAGAAGTTCTCCAAGCGGGACGGCGCCTACATCGCGTGCCCGAACAAGGAATGCGACTACCGCCGCGAGGTGGTGGAGCAGGGCGTTCCCGGGGGGGCCGCCGAGGCCGCGCCCGCTTCTCCGCCCCCTGCCGTGGCCTGAGCGGAAACCCCAGTCATTCCAGGGGGCTGGCTGTTTCCCCCTGGCTTGACACCCTCGCGGGCGAAGTCCTAGAAGTCCGGATTACTCCCGGCCCGTGATCGCCTCCTGCCTGTTTCCGGCAGGGGTGCGCGCGGGGGCGGCGAAAGGAAGCGGTCCGCGATGATTCCCTCGGTGAACGAGTTGCTGCGCGTGGTGCTGGCCGAGGCCGCACCCGCCGCGGCGGGCCATGCCTCTTCTGGAGGCCTGGGGGACTTCATCGTCGGCGCGTTCAAGGCCGGCGGCCCGTTCATGTTCGTGAACCTGTTCTGGCTGGCCGCCTCGCTGGCCGTCGTGGGGGAGCGCGCGGTGACGCTGCTCTACCGCTACCGCCTCAACGCGAGCGCGTTCATCGAACAGGTCCACAAGATGGTGCGCAGCGGCAACCTGGACCGCGCGGTGAAGTTCTGTGGCATGGCGCCGCGCTCGCCGCTGGCGCGCGTCATCCGCGCGGGGCTCATCAACGCGAACCGCGGGGAGCTGGAGGTGGCCCGGGCGGTGGAGGAGGCGCTGGCCGAGCACACGCCGCACGTCTCGCGCCGCGTGCAGTGGCTGTGGTCGCTCGCGAACATCGCGACGCTGGTGGGCCTGGTGGGCACCATCGTGGGCCTCATCGGCACCTTCCGCGCGCTGGGCAACGTGCCGGCGGAGCAGAAGCAGGCGCTGCTCTCCAACGGCATCTCGGAGGCCATGTACAACACGGGCTTCGGCCTCTCCATCGCGGTGCTCTGCATCGTGGCGCACCTGTTCTTCAGCAACTACGCGAAGAACATGGTGGAGCAGGTGGAGCTCCAGGCCCTGAAGCTGGAGAACCTGCTGTCGCGCCGGGGCTCGCTGGAAGTCGTCCCCTCGGACAGCGACGTCCGCGCGGCGTCGTAGTCCCGGGCCGGACTGCGGAGGCTCGCCATGGCGTTCCACCACTCGCGCCGCAAGCTGAAGCCGATGGAAGAGGAAGAGGGGGGCGAGCTGAACATCGTCCCGTACCTCGACATCCTCATGAACCTCATCATCTTCATGCTGCTGTCCATCACCGGGCTCACCGCCTTCGGCGCGCTCAACGTGTCCGCGCCCACCTATGGCGCCGCGGGCCTGGGGCAGGGGGACGCGGACGCGCCCAAGCTGATGCTGACGGTGCTCATCTCCCACAAGGGGCTCTATGTCCGGGGCAACAGCCCGGAGGCCGCGCCCGCGGAGGGAGGCGCGCCCACGGTGCCGCTGAAGGCGGACGGCACGCAGGACTTCGCCGCGCTCAACGCGCGGATGGTGAAGCTCAAGGCCGCCTTCCCGCAGGAGACGAAGGTCATCGTCGCGGCGGATCCGGACATCCCCTACGACTCGCTCATCCAGACGATGGACGCCCTGCGTGAGACGGCGGGCTCCGCCAGCGAGCGCAAGCTGCTCTTCCCCGACGTCACGCTGAGCGCCCTGTAGCCATGTCCGAACCCGCGCCCCTGACCGCCGAAGAAGCCGAGCAGCTCGCGCGCATGCGCTACCGCCGGGCCCTCACGCGCAAGAAGCGCAAGGAGCGCGAGGCCGCCAGCGAGGTGAAGGAGCTCAACATCACCGCGATGATGGACATGATGACCATCATCCTGGTGTTCCTGCTGAAGTCCTTCGCGTCGTCCTCCGCGGCCATCACCGCGTCCGAGGACGTCCGGCCGCCGGTGTCCTCCACGCGCGCCACGCCGAAGGACACGGTGGCCATCACCATCACCCCCAAGAACATCCTGGTGGGGGAGCGCGAGGTGGTCCGGCTGAAGGATGGCCGCATCCCGGAGGCCCAGCTCCAGGGGCGCCTGGTGCTGGGCCTGGACGCGCAGCTGAAGAAGGAAGTGCAGAAGCTCAAGTTCATTGCGGAGCGCAACCCGGCCGCCCCGTTCAGCCATGAGCTGTCGGTCATCGCGGACAAGATGGTCCCGTATGATCTGCTGCTGACGGTGCTCTACACGGCGGGCGAGAACGAGCTGCGGAACTACCGCTTCATCGTGCTCCAGCGCGACGCGGAGTAGGCCCCTTGCGTGCGCCCTTCCGGGCGCCAGACACACCGCTCCCCCGCGCGGGATGGAGGCACGGGGGAGCGCTGGACGGCTTCGCTAGAGGGACAGGCTGCCGACGTGCCGCGCGGCCTCTCGCGTCTCCTGCTCATGCTCGGCGGCGTCCTGCTCGCAGCGGATCGCGAAGGGCATGGCCTCCAGGCGGTCCAGCGAGATTTCATTGCCGCAGTCCACGCACTCGCCGAACACGTCGTTGTCCATGCGGCTGAGCGCCGCGTCGATGAGCATGATCTCCCGGCGCTGCGCCTCGATGAGCGTGGAGAGCGTGTAGTCCGCCAGCTCCGCTTGCGCCTGCTCCTCGTACTCGGGATCGCGCTCCTGGTCCTTCAGGGCCGCCAGCTCCCGGCGAGCCCCTGCCTGGGCGGCCTCGGTCGAACGGCGGCGTTCCTGAAGCAGGCCCCGGATCTTCAACAAGTCGTCGGTTCGGCTCATGGCTGCGTGACTCCCATCCCAGGTTCGCGGTTGAAGGGTGCTTGCCCGGACGCGGTGCCGTCCCGAGCGAAGACCGCGAGAAACCTAGGGTTCGAACACAGGTGGGGAAACCTCACCTCCCAGTCCGCACGCATGGTGGGACGCAGGGCAGGCGGGCGGGCGTGAAAGGGCGCGGCCTTCCTGCTAACAGGACCTTCTTGGGGCACCCGGGGACCGCGGGGCCCGGAGGCATGCATGTCGGACGTGAAGCAGCAGCGGGTGACGGTGATTGGCGGGGGCCTGGCGGGCACCGAGTGCGCGTACCAGCTCGCGCGGCGCGGCGTGCCGGTGGTGCTGCGGGAGATGAAGCCGCACAAGCGTTCTCCCGCGCATAAGTCGGACACGCTCGCGGAGCTGGTGTGCAGCAACTCGTTGCGGTCGGACAACCCGGAGAGCGCCATTGGCCTGCTGCACGCGGAGCTGCGTGCGCTGGGCTCGTTGGTGCTCAGCAGCGCGGATCTCCACCGCGTGCCCGCGGGTGACGCGCTGGCGGTGGAGCGCGAGGGCTTCTCGCGGGAGATCACCACCCGGCTCCAGTCCGGCGTGGGGGTGGAGATGGTGGCGGGGGAGGTGGAGCGGCTGCCGGAGGACGGCGTGGTGGTGGTGGCGACGGGGCCGCTGACGTCGGAGGCGCTCACCCAGGACCTGGAGCGTCACGTCGGCACGAAGCTCTACTTCTACGACTCCATCGCGCCCATCCTGTCCGGAGACTCCATCGACATGGGGGTGGCGTTCCGCCAGAGCCGCTACGGCAAGGGCGGCGGGGATGACTACCTCAACCTGCCCATGACGAAGGAGGAGTACCACCGCTTCGTCCAGGAGGTGAAGGCGGGCCAGAAGGTCGTGCCGCACAGCTTCGAGGAACCGAAATACTTCGAAGGATGTCTGCCCATCGAAGTGATGGCGGAGCGCGGCGACGAGACGCTGGCCTTCGGGCCGATGAAGCCCGTGGGCCTGAAGGACCCGCGCACGGGGATGGATCCCTACGCGGTGGTGCAGCTGCGCATGGAGGACCGGGCGGGGACGGCGTGGAACATGGTGGGTTTCCAGACGCGTCTGACGTGGGGTGAACAGAAGCGCATCTTCAGCACGTGCATCCCAGGGCTCCAGAATGCGGAGTTCCTGCGGATGGGGCAGATCCACCGCAACACGTTCATCGACTCGCCCCGCCTGCTGGCGGAGGACCTGTCGTTGAAGACGGAGCGGCGGGTGTTCTTCGCGGGGCAGGTGACGGGGGTGGAGGGCTACGTGGAGAGCGCTGCATGCGGCTACCTGGTGGCGCTGGCGATCCACGCGCGACTGACGGGAGGCGCGTTCGTGCCGCCTCCGGCGACGACGGCGCTGGGCTCGCTGTACCGGCACCTGACGGGAGAGGCGCACCCGCCGGACCATCCGCACCAGCCCACCAACGTCATCTACGGGCTGTTCCCGCCGCTGACGGGGCGGATGAAGAAGGCGGACAAGCGCGCGGCCTATTCGGCGCGGGCGAAGCAGGACCTGGTGGCCTGGCTGCCACACGCGGGCGTTTCGGCCCAGACGGAAGGACAGACGAGCGCATGAAGCGGATCGGCATGGTGGGCCTGGCGGCCCTGCTGGCGGTGACGGGGTGCAAGAAGGGCGAGGATGGAAGCGCGCCGTCCCAGCGCAGCGCCGCGAAGGGCGACACGGTCCGCAGCGCGGCGAAGGGCACCGCGGTGGTGGGGGGGCAGGGGCAGTTGCTCGCGGCGGGTCGCGCGGCGGACCTGCGGCTCTCACCGGACGGGCAGTTCGCCACGTACCTGCTCAACGGGCAGAAGCCCCGGCTGGACGGCATCCCGCCGCAGATGCTGGTGGGCACGCTGTACGTGGTGCCGGTGGCGGGCGGGAAGCCGAGGGAGCTGGGCGATGGCGTGACGAACGTGCCGGGCAGCCTGTTGTTCTCCCAGGACTCGAAGCACCTGCTCTACGTGACGGGGTACAACCCGGCCTCGCAGTCCGGTGAGCTGCACGTGCTGGCCATGGCGGACGCGGCGGCGGAGCCGGTGACGTTGGGCTCCGCGGTGACGTACCTGCTGCCGTCTCCGGATGGCGTGAACGTGGCGTTCGTCGACGCGGGCGCGCTCAAGCTGGGCCCCCTGCCGAACGGCCCCTTCCAGACAGTGGCGGGAGAGGTGAGCACCGCGCAGTTCACCCCGGACGGCAAGACGCTGCTCTTCAAGCGGAGACTGTCTGCCGCGGGCGGTCTGGCGGCGGTGACGGTGGGCGCGAGCGAGCCCCCGCGCAAGCTGGCGGATCAGGTGGGTGACTATCAGGTGTCGTCGGACGGCAAGCGCGTGGCGTACCAGGTGCGCAGCGAGGCCGTGCGGGGGATGTATGATCTGTACCTCGCGGAGGTGCCCGCGCTGAAGGGGCAGAAGCTCGCGGTGGGCACGAAGGTGTTCGGCTTCTCTCCGGATGGGCAGTGGCTGGCGCGCACGGAGAACGGCAAGCCGGAGCAACTGGGCGACCTGTACGTGGGCCCATCGTCCGGCGGTGCGGGGCGCAAGGTGGGCGAGGCGGTGGAGGAGATGGCCTTCGCGCCGGACTCGAAGGCGGTGGGCTTCCTGGAGCGGTATGATCAGCCGTCGCGCGCGGGCTCGCTGGGCGTCGCGTCGCTGCCGGATGGCGCGCCGAAGCGCGTGGGGGACCGGGTGCCCAACTTCGTGTGGGGTTCGGACAGCCGCTACGTCGCGTTCCTGTCGCGCTTCCTCAAGCCGGTGTTCTCCGTGGACCTGATGCTGTACGCGCTCGGCCAGGAGAAGGCGGAGAAGGTGCAGCCGGGCGTGTTCGGCTACGGCTTCACGCCGAACAACGGCGCGGTGGTGTTCCGCACCAACTGCATCCGCAACGGCCGCGCGTGCGACTTCAAGGCGCTGGACCTGGGGGAGAAGCAGGCGGAGGCGAAGACGTGGCTGCAGGGCATCTTCAGCTACAAGGTCTCCGACGACGGTTCGCGCGTGCTCGCGACGTATGCGCGCATGGACTCGGACACGTACGACGTGGCCATCTATGACGTGAAGTCGGGGGCGCGGAAGACGCTCGACCAGGGCGTGCAGGTTCCCGCGTACTTCGCCGGCAAGGACGACGCGAGGGCTGTCTACATCATCGGCCAGGGGCAGAGCCCCGGCGTGTACAGCGCCATCGCGACGGCGCAGTAGGGGCCCCGGGGACGGAGGGCCCGCCGGGTCTTCCGTCCTTCGCGCTGGGCCGGTGGTTGATGCGTGCACCGGTGGGCGGGGTGTGCTGTCTTCGCGTGCCGAATGGCACCCCTCGTCTATCGCCGCTATGGCGGCTCGCTCCAGGTCGACATCCCTGACTTCAACACCCTCACCGAAGCGGTGCGCATCCCCGCGACACAGTGGATGGCGCTCGCGTGCCCCATGGAGGGCATCGCGTGTGATCCGCGCTTCCTCGCGCTGATGGACGCGGATGGCAACCGCCGCATCCGGGTGGAGGAGCTGCGAGGCGCCGTGGACTGGACGGCGGCGCGGCTGAAGGACCGCAAGGGGGCGGACGCGGGCAGCGACGTGTTGGAGCTCGCGGCGCTCTCCGACGCCGCGGACAACCTGCGGGGCGCGGCGGAGCTGGTGCTGCGCACGTTGCAGGCGCCTGACGCCACGCGGCTGTCGTTGGAGCAGCTGCGCACCAGCGACAAGGCGCTGCGTGACGCGGGCAAGAACGGCGACGGCCTGGTCGCGCCGGTGTCGCTGCCGGAGCGGCTGCGGCCCCTGGCGCAGTCCATCATCGCGGCGTTCCCGCAGGTGACGAACCGCGCGGGCCTCGCGGGAGTGGACGTCGGGTTGGTGAAGCGCTTCCGCGAGGAGCGCGCCGCGCTGCTGACGCATCTGTCCGGCAAGGACGCGGTGTTCACCTGGGGCACGGCGAGCCTGGAGCAGGCGAAGCGGGTCCACGACGTGGCGCCGCTGCTGGATGGCTACTTCATGCAGTGCAGGCTGGTGGCCGCGCAGCCAGAGGCCGCCGCCAACCTGCGCCTGCGCGCGGACCGGGTGGAGGGTGCGCTGGGCGACCTGGGGGCCCTGGGGAAGGCGGCGGGCGAGCTGCCCATCGCGCCGCCGGATGCGTCCGGCGTGTTGGTGTGGGCGCGGCTGTTCCGGGGCGCTGGCTACGAGAAGCTGGAGGCCTTCCACCAGGAAGTGGCGACGCCGCTCCTGGGAGATGGCGTGAAGCTGACGGACACCGCATGGCGGGAGCTGTCGTCGAAGTCGGAGGCCATCCTCGGCTGGCAGGCGAAGCGGGACGCGAGCCCGCTGCACACGGTGGCGGACACGCTGGGCGCGGTGTCGGACGAGGATCTGGACGCGCTGGAGGCGGCGAGCGGGGAGGACCTGTCGCTCAAGCCCACGCTGGACGTCATCGCGGAGCTGGAGCGGTTGGTGCTGTACCAGCGCTGGTTGCTGCTGTTCGCCAACAACTTCATCAGCATGCCCAGCCTGTACCTGCCGAAGCGGCGGGCGCTGATGGAGCGGGGCACGCTCATCCTCGGCGGCCGTAAGTACACGCTGTCGGTGCTGGTGACGGATCGCGCGGCGCACTCGGCGCTGACGGGGCAGGGCACCACCTGCATCCTCTACGTGAAGGTGATGCCGAGGGACGGCGCGGACGGCTACGAGGTGGCGGTCCCGGTCACCGCCGGCCGCAGCACGGAGCTCGTCGTGGGCAAGCGCGGCGTGTTCTACGACGTGGACGGGAAGGAGAGCGACGCCATCGTCACGCAGATCATCCGCCAGCCCGTGTCGCTCTGGGAGTCGATGACGATGCCGTTCATGCGCATCGGCGCGTTCATCACCAGCAAGGTGGAGGGGCTGGCCGCGTCTGGGGAGAAGGAGTTCGATTCATCGCTGGAGGCTGGCTACAAGCAGACGGTGACCGCGCCCCCACCCGTGGCGGCGCCCGCGGCGGCGGCACCCGCGGCGGCTCCCGCGGGAGGAGGTCTGGCGGGGGTGCTCGCGGCGGGCGGCATCGCGTTCGCGGCGCTGGGGTCGTCGCTGGCGTTCATCCTCACGCAGGTGAAGTCGCTGACGCTGGTGGACGTCATCACCGCGGCGACCATCCTGGCCATCGTGGTGATGGCGCCCGCGGGGCTGCTCGGGTGGCTGAAGCTGCGGCGGCGCAACCTGGCGTTGCTCCTGGAGGGGTCGGGCTGGGCGCTGAATGATCGGCTGATGCTCACGCGCGGCGTGGCGACGCTCATCACCCGTCGTCCGAAGCTGCCCAAGGGGGCGCGAGTGGATCGCGCGGACCTGGTGCGAGGTGCGCTGCGCCATACGCAGGACGACGATGAGAGCGAGGGCATGTCGATGGGGGCACGCCTCGGCCTCACGTTGGCCATCCTCTTCATCCTGGGCTGGCAGGTGCGGGTGCCCGTGACGGAGTGGCTGTGCACGTACCACTGGCTGTCCGAGGACGCCTGCCGGGTGCTGTTGCCGAAGCTGGTGCCATCCGCGCTGCCGGGTGCGCCCGCGCCCTCGGGGGCGGCTCCGGCGGCCGTGCCTGCTCCGGCGCCCGCGAAGTAGGACCTGCTCGCGGAGCGACGCGAATCTTGCGAGGCTCGGGGAGGCCCCTAGGCTTCCCCGACCATGTCCCCTCTGTCCCCGCTGCTGGAGCAGTTCAAGATCCACCTGGAAGGCGAGAAGGGCGCGTCCCCTCACACGGTGCGCAACTACCTCATCGACCTGGTGGATTATGAGCGCTACCTGGTGGATCGGATGAAGTTGTCGCTGCTCGCGGGCACGCACGCGGCCATCCGTGGCTACCTGGGCACGCTGAGCGTGGACCATGCGCCCACGAGCCGCGCGCGGCGGCTGGCGAGTATCAAGTCGTTCTACAAGTACCTCGTGCGGCAGAAGCTGCTGCCGGCCAGTCCCGCCAAGCTGGTGAAGAGTCCGAAGCTGCCGAAGTCACTGCCCAAGGTGCTGCCGGTGGAGGAGGTGTTCGCCATCCTCGACATGCCGGACCTGGACACGGTGTTGGGGCTGCGTGACAAGGCCATCCTGGAGATGCTGTACGGCGGCGGCCTGCGCATCAGCGAGCTGTGCGGTCTGTCGACGTTGGGCGTGGACCGGAGCAGTCGCATCGTCCGGGTGATGGGCAAGGGCAGCAAGGAGCGGCTGGTGCCGCTCAACGCGAAGTCCATCCAGTCACTGGAGGCGTACCTCGCGAGGCGCGGCGAGCTGTTGGCCACGGTGCATGCGGGGCAGGACCCGGACGCGCTGTTCCTCAACTTCCGAGGCGGCCGGTTGACGCCCCGGAGCATCGCGAGGCACCTGGATGCGTATGTGCTGCGGCTGGCGTTGGCGCGCAAGGTGAGCCCGCACGCGATGCGCCACTCGTTCGCCACGCACCTGCTGGGCGGCGGCGCGGACATCCGCAGCATCCAGGAGTTGCTGGGCCACGCGAGCCTGTCCACCACGCAGAAGTACACCCACGTGACCTTCGAGCAGTTGCAAGAGGTCTACGACGCGGCGCACCCGCGCGCGTGAGGTTGTGTGGGCTTGAGAGTCTTTCCGATGCTCGGATCTCTGTCCCGGATTTGAGTTGCAAGAGCAGTCCGTGGAGTTGCGTTGGATTTCCCGGCCGCTCTTTGTCGCCAACCATTCGCTGGGAAGCTGGGTAGGACAGGACATGAAGTCGCAGCCGCGTAGCTGGGTCGAATCGATGGGGGGACCGCTTGTGATGCTGCCCGGTTCGATGAGGTCACGTTGGACTGGGACGGCTTGTGATGATTACCGCGATGCATGCGCCATCGACGGTTACGCGGGCGTGCTCAAACGAGACTGGGGTGAGGTTTTGGTCTTGGGTGATGAGCCGCTGCGGACAACTGTTGTTGAGCGGATTGACGGTCCGGCAATCGTCAGGTGGACCTGTTCGCCTGCTGAAGAGTGTTTGGTCGATGCTGCACTTTCCTTTGAGGCAAATGCTCATTTCGTCGTGGAGCGGCTGGTGATGACGATCCGTGATGAGTCATATGTCATCGTGGACAGTGCTCTGCGTGCAGAAATTGCGCCGGGACTGGAGCTTCGGATTCCCCCGGGAACCTCGCGAATACTGACCCATATCGTCAGAGAAGCCGGGAACGAAGTGGCATTTGTGCTTCATCGATTCGAGTCATGATTCTTCGCTTGGTGATGTGTTTGAGGCCCGTGGGTGGCTTGCGCCTCTCCAGCTCGCGAAGAATCGCAGTGGAGTTTCCACGGCAAGGCTTGTGAGGGGATTGTAATCAGGTAGGGGATGACAATTATCAATGGTCATGAGTGGACGTCGAAAGGTGTTTTTCCATCTTGAACAGGATGAGGACGGATATCCTCCTGTTGGAACGGAGAGTCTGTGGTGCACTCCTGTTGGGGGCGGGCTGTTCGTGCTCGATAATATCCCATTCTTTTTTAGAGGTGCGACGCTCGGGGATTCGATCGAGGTAGAGGAGGAGGACGGGCGCTTGTGGTATCGGGCGACGAGGCGTGAGTCTGGGAACTCATTGCTGCGGCTGATTGTTTATGATCGCATGAGTCTTGTGGGGGTTGTGGGGGAGTTGAAGCGGTTGGGTTGCTCGACTGAGTTTGACGCTGCACATAGGGTGGTGGCGGTGAATGTCCCAGGGGGTGTCTCTCTTGGGGAGGTGCGGCGGTACGTTGCCGGAGCCATGACTGCCGGGTTGGTTGACTGTGAAGAGCCGATCTTGAGGCAGGAATGGGCCAGGTCGCCTGGGGAGGGGAAGTCATGAGCGAGTCCGAGACTCCGGCCTACGTCTGTTCGCATGTGTTTCAAAAGACTCACCATGTGCTGCTGGTGTCTCGGGGCGATGGTGACTGGCAGTTCCTCTGTGGAGGTAGCCACGCTGAGGATGAGCACCCCCGGGTCGTTGGGATCAATCACCTCTTCGAGAATGATCCGACGCTGAATGAGGTCCGCGATCTCCCATCGGACTGGGATGCCGAACGTGATTCAGCAGGTGGCCCATGGCGACGGCATCGAACCACTTGAGCAGGAGAGGCTGACCTGCGCACCGAGGGTCGAGGTCTGCTTGCGACACGGGGACTGCGCAACGTCTGACCTGTGATGAAGCGCGCCACCGTAGTCCTGCACTGTCTTCCTGAGGAGGTCCTGTAAAGAGTCCGCGCACGCGACTTGCCTGTCCGTGAGTGATGTTCTCGTCCCTGGAAGATCGGCATAGGGGGCGAAAGTCGGACTGGTAAGCTCCGCGGAGGCCCAATCGTAAAGGACCGGGGATGGCGACCACGAGCAACGATGTCGACGAGTACATGGCGGCACTCGAACACCCGCTGAAGGCGGAGATCGAAGCCGTGCGCGCCGCCATCCTGGCCTCCGACGCGGCCATCACCGAGCGCATCAAGTGGAAGGCCCCCAGCTTCGTCCACTCAGGTGACGACCGGGTGACGTTCCGGTTGGCCCCCAAGGGCATCTTCCAGGTCATCCTGCACCGGGGCGCGAAGGTGAAGGACTCGAAGGGCTTCGCCTTCGAGGACGACTCGGCCCTCGTGGAGTGGCTGGCTCCGGACCGGGGCGTCGTCACGCTGCCTGACGCGAAGACCGCGAAGGCGAAGAAGGCCGCCCTCGTGAAGCTGGTGGGACGATGGATGAAGGCGACCGCGACCTGAACTCCCGTCCCAGGGTGAGGGAGCGGACAGCCAGGCCGTTTTTACGGGTGGGGGCCGGTCGGTCTTGTTAAACCCCCGGTCATGTTCCATGGCACCACGATCCTCTGCGTCCGCCGCGAAGGGAAGGTCGTCATCGCGGGCGACGGTCAGGTCAGTCTCGACAAGACCATCATGAAGAACACGGCGCGCAAGGTGCGCCGCATCGGCGAGGGGCAGGTGCTCGCCGGCTTCGCTGGCAGCACCGCGGACGCCTTCACGCTCTTCGAGCGCTTCGAAGCCAAGCTCAAGGAGCACCAGAAGAACCTGGCGCGCGCCTGCGTGGAGCTTGGCAAGGACTGGCGCACCGACCGCTTCCTCCGCCGCCTGGAAGCGCTGCTCATCGTCGCGGACCGGGAGAAGACGTTCATCCTCTCCGGCGCGGGCGACGTCATCGAACCCGACCACGGCATCGCCGCCGTGGGCAGCGGGGGCCACTATGCCCTGTCCGCCGCGCGCGCCCTGCTGGCGAACACCCAGATGTCGGCCCGCGACATCTGTTCGCAGTCCATGGCCATCGCCGCGGACATCTGCGTCTACACCAATTCCAACGTCACCTACGAAGAGCTCTGAGAGGACCGCCCCGTGGCCGAATCGCGCAAGTTGTCCGCCTTCACGCCTCGCGAGGTCGTCAGCGAGCTGGACCGTTACATCGTCGGCCAGAACGACGCCAAGCGCGCAGTGGCCATCGCCCTGCGCAACCGGTGGCGCCGCCAGCAGGTGTCCGATGACCTTCGCGATGAAATCTATCCGAAGAACATCATCATGATCGGCCCCACTGGCGTGGGGAAGACGGAGATCGCCCGCCGCCTGGCGAAGCTGTCCCAGGCCCCTTTCGTCAAGGTGGAGGCCAGCAAGTTCACCGAAGTGGGCTACGTGGGCCGCGACGTCGAGTCGATGATCCGCGACCTCGTGGAGGCCGCCATCGCGCTCGTGCGCGAAGAGGAGACGGAGAAGGTCAAACCGCGCGCGGAGGAGCTGGCCGAGGACCGGCTGATGGACCTGCTCAAGAACGGCGGCCAGTCGCGCACCCCCTCGTCGCCGCCCTTTGGCTTCTCCCCGCCGCCGGCGCCTACGCCCTCGCCGCTGGGAGACAGCGAGCGGGAGAAGCTGCGCGCCCAGCTGCGCGCCGGCACGCTGGATGATCAGACCGTGGAGGTGGAGACGAGCGAGAGCTCGCCCACGTTCATGCGCAACTTCAGTGGCCAGGGCATGGAGGAGATCGGCGTCAACCTCCAGGACCTGTTCAAGAACATGCCGGGCATGAAGAACACCCGGAAGCGCCGCCTGCGCGTGCCCGAGGCGCTTCAGGTGCTGCGCGCGGAGGAGGCCCAGAAGCTGGTGGATCCGGACCGCGTCCAGCGCGAGGCCGTGCTGCGCGCCGAGTCCAGCGGCATCGTCTTCATCGACGAAATCGACAAGATCGCCAGCCGCGAGGGTGGCAAGGGCGGCGGGGGGCCGGACGTCTCGCGCGAGGGCGTGCAGCGCGACATCCTGCCCATCGTGGAGGGCTCCGCCGTCAACACCAAGTACGGCCAGGTGAAGACGGACCACATGCTCTTCATCGCCGCGGGCGCCTTCCACGTCTCCAAGCCGGCGGACCTCATCCCGGAGCTCCAAGGCCGCTTCCCCATCCGCGTGGAGCTGGAGGCGCTCTCCGGTGAGGACCTGGTGCGCATCCTGCGCGAGCCGAAGAACTCGCTCATGCGCCAGTACACCGCGCTGCTCGCCACGGAAGGGGTGCGCCTGTCCTTCACGGAAGACGCCGTGGCGGAGATCGCCCGCATCGCCCAGCAGGCCAACGAGCGCACGCAGAACATTGGCGCTCGCCGGCTGCACACCGTGCTGGAGCGGCTCCTGGACGAGGTGTCCTTCACCGCCAGCGAACTGGGCCCGCGCGACTTCCAGGTGGACGGCGCCTATGTGCGCGACCGCCTGGCCGCCATCGTCCAGGACGAGGACTTGTCGCGCTACATCCTCTAGCGCGCTAGCGTGCGCCGCGTTGTCCCACCGCGTCACCCAAGAATCGTGAGGTACACCACCTTGCCGCAACCGTCGCCGTCTCCCGCGTCCACCCCTCCTGGCAACGACACCCTCATCCAGAAGGCCAAGCAGCACCTGCTGCAGAACTACAAGCAGCAGCCCATCGCCCTGGTGCGTGGGCAGGGCACCCGGGTGTGGGACGCGGATGGCAAGGCGTACCTGGACTGCATCGGCGGCATCGCGGTGTGCGCCCTGGGCCACTGCCACCCGGAGGTGGTCGCGGCGGCGAAGGCGCAGCTGGACACGCTCTGGCACGTGTCCAACGTCTTCTACTCGCAGCCGCAGATCGACCTGGCCGCGCAGCTCACCGACTGGGTGGGCCTGCCGCGCGCGTTCTTCTGCAACTCCGGCGCGGAGGCCAACGAGGCGCTCCTCAAGCTCGCGCGCAAGGTGATGAAGGACCGGGGTACGCCGGAGCGCTACGAGGTCCTCTCCTTCGAGAAGAGCTTCCACGGCCGCACGCTGGCCACCGTCACCGCCACCGGCCAGCCGAAGTACCACGCCGGCTTCGAGCCGCTGCCCCAGGGCTTCAAGCACGTGCCCTACGGCGACCTGGAGGCGGTGCGCCGCGCCGTGGGCCCCGCCACCGCCGCCATCCTGGTGGAGCCCATCCAGGGCGAAGGCGGCGTGCGCATGGCGCCCCCCGGCTTCCTCCAGGGCCTGCGCGCGCTGTGCGACGAGCAGGGCCTGCTGCTGCTCGTGGACGAGGTGCAGACGGGCATGGGGCGCACCGGCCTGCCCTTCGGCTTCATGCACGACGGCATCCAGCCGGACGCCATCAGCGTCGCCAAGGCCCTGGGCAACGGCCTGCCCATGGGCGCCATGCTGTGCCGCGAGGAGCTGGCCAGGAGCCTGACGCCCGGCACCCACGGCACCACCTTCGGCGGCAACCTGGTCTCCGCCGCCGCCGCCAACGTGGTGCTGCGGCTGCTGCGGCAGCCCGGCCTGCTGGCGGAGGTGCAGGCCAAGGGAGAGCACTTCCTCGCCGGCGCCCGGGCGCTCCAGGCCGCCCTGCCGCAGGGCCGCATCCAGGCCGTGCGAGGCCGCGGCCTGCTCCTGGGCATCGAGCTGGACCGGGAGGTGGCCCCCGTCATCGCGAAGCTGCGCGATGCCGGACTGCTGGTGAACTCGGCGGGCGAAGTCACGCTGCGCTTCGCCCCGGCGCTCATCATCTCCCAGAACGAACTGGACGAAGCGCTGGGCATCCTCC
This sequence comes from Corallococcus sp. Z5C101001, assembly GCF_007352635.1. Classification (NCBI taxonomy): domain Bacteria; kingdom Pseudomonadati; phylum Myxococcota; class Myxococcia; order Myxococcales; family Myxococcaceae; genus Corallococcus; species Corallococcus sp. Z5C101001. The sequence goes on along the minus strand of NZ_VKLU01000005.1, from coordinate 662,138 downwards.
AGCGTGTATTGGCCTCTCTGTAGAAGGGGGAGGGGCATGATGGACCCGGGAAGATTGACGCCCTGCTTCCCGGACACCTACACTTGGGGATTCGCCAGCCTCCGGAACGTGTGACCTTGAGCGCGCCCAACCCCATCGTCGGCCTGGGGGGCAGGACCGACCACATCGCGACCGTGCCCCACCTGGATCCGGCCCGCCTCCACCTCAGTCCGGAGGAGGGCTCGGTGCTGGCGCTGGTGGGCCGCGTCGAACGCATCGACGCGGTGCTGTCCCGCTCGTCGTTGGGCGAGGCCCGCACCATCGCCGTGCTGCTCTCCCTGCGCGCCAAGGGCGCCATCGTCCCGGCCCGCGTGGTGCAACGCGCCACGCCCGCCGCGCCCTCGCTGGATGCCGCGATGGCCGAGGAAGTGGACCTGGAGCCCGAGCAGAAGCGCGAGATCATCGACCTGGAGCGCTCGCTGGACGGGATGGACCACCACGCCGTGCTGGGCGTGCCCCGGGGCGCCACCGCGCAGGAGGTGAAGCAGGCCTATTACAACGCGTCCCGCCGCTTCCACCCGGACCGTTACTTCGGCAAGAACCTGGGCAGCTTCCGCGCGCGGCTGGAGCGCATCTTCAAGCGCCTCACGGACGCCCACAACGCCCTCAGTCGCCAGGAGCCGCCGCGCCCGCCCGCCGCGGCCCCGCCGCAGGCCGCCCCTCCGCCGCAGGCCGCGCGCCCGGCCCCTCCCGCGCCCCCGGTTCCAGGCCGGCGTCCCACGGCGGAGTCCTTCGCGGCCGTCACCCCGCCGCCTCCCGCCGAGCCCCCTCCGCCCGCCCCGGAGGACCCGGAGTCCGAGGCCCGCCGAGCCGAGCGGCAGGCCCGCTTCGCGCGCCACCCGTACATGGCGCGCAGCCACAAGCTCACGGAGCTCATCGCCCGGGGCAAGGCGGCCACCGCGCGCGGGGACTTCGAGCGGGCCTACCAGGACTTCAACCACGTCCTGGGCCTGGATCCGAAGAACCGCGAGGTCGCCTCGCTCCTGGTGGACGCGCGCCGCAAGCACGACCTGCACCGCGCCCAGACCGAGGTGGAGCGGGGGCAGGAGCTGGAGATGCGAGGGGACTTCAGCGGCGCGCAGGCGGCCTACAAGCTGGCCGTGTCGCTCAACGGGGACCACCCGGAGGCCTCCTATCAGGCCGCGCGCGTGGGGCGGGAGCTGGCGCAGGATCCGCAGGAGGTGCGGGCGCTCGCGCAGCGCGCGGTGGAGCTGAAGCCCGGCCGGGCGGACTACCAGCTGTTGCTCGCGCAGGTGCTCCTGGTCGCGGGGCAGAAGAAGCAGGCCAAGCACCACTTCGAGGAGGCCGTGCGCCTGGATCCGGACAACGCCGAGGCCCGCGCGGCCCTCAAGAAGCTGCGTTGGACGTTCTCGTGAGGTGCATGCGTCCCCATGGCTGCTGAGCCCGAACCGCTGATTGGCATCGACCTGGGGACGACGAACAGCCTCGTCGCCACCGTGCAGGACGGTCAGCCCCTCATCATCAAGAACCGCACCGGCGCCCCCCTCACTCCGTCCGTGGTGGCGGTGTCGAAGAACGGCAAGCGCCTGGTGGGCGGCATCGCCAAGCGCCAGGCCATCACCAACCCGCAGGACACGGTGTCCGCGGCGAAGCGGCTCATCGGCCGCAAGTTCTCCTCGCACCCGGTGCAGGACGCGCTGCGCGCGCTGACGTACCAGGTGGTGTGCGGCCAGCACGACGACGTGCGCATCCGGCTGGCGGGCCGCGACCTGGCCGTCCCGGAGGTCAGCGCGATGATCCTCGCGGAGCTGAAGGCGGACGCGGAGGCGCACTTCGGCCGGCCCGTCACCCAGGCCGTCATCACCGTGCCCGCCTACTTCAACGACGGGCAGCGGCAGGCCACCAAGGACGCGGGCCGCATCGCGGGGCTGGAGGTCCTGCGCATCATCAACGAGCCCACCGCGGCGGCGCTGGCGTACGGCTTCGGGCGCACGGTGAACGGGAAGATCGCCGTGTTGGACCTGGGCGGCGGCACCTTCGACGTGTCGGTGCTGGAGATCAACAACGGCATCTTCGACGTGGTGGCCACCGGCGGGGACACCTTCCTGGGCGGCGAGGACTGGGACCACCGCATCATCGAGTGGATGGTCTTCGGCTTCGCCAAGGAACACGGCATCGACCTGCGCAAGGACCGGATGGCGCTCCAGCGGCTGAAGGACGCCGCGGAGAAGGCGAAGGTGGAGCTGTCGTCGGTGAAGGAGACGCAGCTGCACCTGCCCTTCATCTGCACCCCGCCGGGCGGAGGCGCCGCGCTGCACCTGCAGAGCACGCTCACCCGAGAGAAGCTGGAGGACCTGACGGCGGACCTGGGCGAGCGCCTGGTAGGCATCACGTCGGAGGTGCTGGGCGAGGCGAAGGTGCGCCCCTCGGAGCTGAAGGAGGTCATCCTCGTGGGGGGCATGTCGCGCATGCCTCGCATCGTGGATCAGGTGCGCCAGTACTTCCGCCGCGAGCCCTGCAAGGGCGTGCACGCCGAGGAGGTGGTGGCCCTGGGCGCCGCCATTCAGGCGCACGCCCTGGTGGCCCAGGAGGGAGAGCTGCTGCTGCTGGACGTCACCCCCCAGAGCATGGGCGTGGCGATCGCGGGCGGCTACGTGCGCCGCCTGATTCCGCGCAACACCACCGTGCCCACGTCCGCCACGGAGGTGTTCGCCACCTCCAAGGACTTCCAGCGCACGGTGAAGATCATGGTGCTCCAGGGCGAGCACGAGCTGGCGCACCACAACGAGCTCCTGGGGGAGTTCCTCCTCACCGGCCTGCGCGAGGCGCCGCGCGGACAGGTGGAGATCGAGGTGACGTTCGACATCAACGCGGAGGGCATCGTCTCCGTCTCCGCGCGGGACCGCGACACGGGCCTGCGCCAGTCCATCACCGTCACCGCCTCCAGCGGCCTCACCGAGGACGAGCTGCGCCGCATCATGGACGAGCAGCGCGACTGGCTGGTGGCGGCGCGCAACACGGAAGAGCTGAAGTCGAAGCGCGTGGAGCTGGACATCCTGGCCCGTGACCTGGTGGACGCGCTCTCCCGAGTCCGGCTCCTGCCCGGGGCCGGAGGGCTGTCCCCCGACGTCGTCGCCCAAGCGGAGGCCGCCCTGGCCCACGCGCGCCAGGCGCGCGCCGCCGAGGACGTGGGGGCGCTCACCCGGGCCTGCGAGGCGCTCGCCCAGAGCCTGCCGCTGCTGCGCTCGGCCGGACCGCGCGGAACACCGGGGAGGTAGCCCATGAACGCCCTCCGGGCCAAGGCGCTGGTCGAAGCCGGGTTGCTGTTGCGACTGAGTGGCGACATGGCCGGCGCGGAGAAGCTGTTCGTCCGGGCCCTGGAGCTGGACCCGGACAACGCGCGCGCGCGCCGGCTCCTCGGGCGGGACGGCGCTCCGGAGACCGCGGGCGCGAACCCGGGGCCCGGGGAGTCCGGGTGGAACCTCGCGGCCCCCGACCAGGAAGCGGACTGGGGGGCATGGGTGGGCCCGTCGTCGCCCAGCCCCGTGGAGCCGCTGCGCGACTCGGTGAGCCTGCCGGAGGGGACGGGGACGCGAGGCGACGCGTTGGACCTCATCGCGGAGGCCCACCGCACGCAGGAGTTCGGCCTCCCGGAGACCTTCGTGCCCGTGGGCGTCCTGCCCGAGGGCTCGGAGGTGGAGAGCCTGCTCCGGGGAGCGGAGGACCTGCTGTCGCTGGACGACCACTCCGGCGCGGTGGAGCTGCTGCGCCGGGCGCAGTCCCTGGCGCCGGAGAATCCCCGCGTGGAGGCGCTGCGCGACCGCAGCGAGCGCATCCTGGTGTCCATGCTGGAGGCCCGCCTGGGCGACCTGAACCGCATGCCGCGCGTGCGGTTGCAGCCGGACGACATCATCTGGCTCAACCTGGACCACCGCGCGGGCTTCGTGCTCGCTCAAATCGACGGCGCGGTGAGCTTCGACGACCTCTTCGCGCTGTCGGGCATGTCGCGCCTGGACACCGCGCGCATCCTCGCGCAGCTGCTCGACGAGGGCATCATCGCCCCCGGCGAGTAGGCCGCGCCTGCCGTCACGCGGAGCGGATGACAGCGGTCCACACGCCGCGCACCACGGGCTCGCCGCTGGCGTTGCGGGTCTCCGTGGTGACGACGAGGAAGTCCATCCCGGCCTTGCGATACAGCTCGGTGATGTGGCCCGTGGTGGTGAGCACGTCGCCCGGGCGCATCACGCCCAGGAACTCCAGCTCCTGTTCGCCGTGCACCAGCCGCACGCGGTCCACGCCCAGCTCCGGGTCCGCGATGGCGGCGCTGAAGGGGCGGATGGCGAAGACCACCGCGAAGCTGGGGAAGGCGATGATGTCGCCGTAGGGGCCCGCCTGCGCGGCTTCCCGCGAATAGAGCAGGGGGCTGACATGGGCGGGGGGCTCGCCGAAGGTGCCCGCGGAGGGCACGGAGCCTCCGAGGAGGAGGGAGAACTCGCGCAGCTTCTCCCGGCCAATCTCGTAGGTGAAGGGGCCGTAGGCGCGGCCGACGAATTTCGGGTCCAGGGCCATGGCTATCCGAGCGAGGTTTCCACGACGGCGCCCCGGAGGACGGGCTCGCCGCGCTGGTTGGTGGCGGTGACTTCGGTGCTCATCCGTCCGTCCGCGACGGCGGTGACGCGGCCTTGGAAGGTGACGGTGTCCTCGGGCAGCACGGGCCGGGAGAAGCGCACCTTCACGCGGCGCACGAGGCCTGGGTCGCCCACGAAGACGGCCACGGCCTCCACGGCCCAGCCCAGGGTGCAGAGTCCCTGGAGGATGACGCCGTTGAAGCCGGCGAGTCGGCCCACCTCCGGGTCGATGTGGATGGGGTTGTAGTCCCCGGAAGCGCCCGCGTAATACACCGGCCTCAGCCGGTCGCACTGGCGGACGTGGGTGAAGGTGTCTCCCACCTGGAACGTGCGTGCCATGAGGCGCGGGAGCCTACCGCGTCCGCCACCGGGGATGCCCGGTGGAAACGAAGAAGGGGGCGGCCCTCATCGTGAGGACCGCCCCCCGTTACTTCAGGGCTTCAGGACTGGACGACGCTCTACGCCTTGCGACGGCGCGAGAGCGCCATGGCCGCGAACAGCGCCATCAGCGGCGCCATGCCGCCCACGGAGCCGCCCGTGGAGGAGCAGCCGCCATCATCCTTCGGCTGCTCCGTCACCGGCTCCTCGTACTTCGCCACGGCGACCTTCACCTCGGCGGTGCTGGAGGCCCCGGCCGCGTCCTTCACCGTCACGGTGAAGGTGTAGTTCTCCGCGTTCGTGGACTTCTTCGCCGTGAAGCTGGCCTCGGCGGTGTCGGCGCCAGAGAGCGTCACGGACGGGCCACCCGTCTGGGCCCAGGCGTAGGTCAGCGCCTCGTGGTCCGGATCCGTGGACGTGGAGGCGTCGAGCTTCACCAGCTCACCGGGACGCACGGCCGAGATGATGCGGGCCTTGGCGACCGGCGCCTGGTTCACCTGCTTCACGTTCACCGTGTAGACGAACGGGCCGGCGACGGCGCCGTCCGAGTCCTTCACCGTCAGGCTGAAGGCCACGGCCGTGTCGACCTGGACCTCCGGCGCGGTGAACTTCAGCGTGGCCGAATCCGTGCCCGTGGCCGTCACAGCGGGGCCACCGACCTGGATCCAGGCGTAGGTGAGGGCGTCACCATCCGGATCCGTGATGCCGGACGCGTCCAGCTCCACGTTGCTGCCCTCGTCCGCGTCGATGGCGGCCGGAGCCTGGCCCACCGGGTGGCGGTTCGCCTTGCGGACCGTGACGTTGACCAGGTCCGTGGTGGACAGGCCACCGGAGGACACGGTGAGCTGGAAGGTCAGCTCGGTGGGGGCGCTGACGTCCGGCGCCGTGAAGCTCGCCGTCGCCGTGTCCGCACCCGTCAGGGTCACCGAGGGGCCGACCTTCTGCTCCCAGAAGTACGTGACCGCCGTGCCATCCGGATCCGAGCCGGAGCCCGACAGCGTCACCGTGGAGCGAGCGTCCGCGGCGATGTCCGCGCCGGCGTTGGCCACCGGAGCGCGGTCCACGTTCTTCACCGTCACGGCGACGGACTTCGTCGCCTTCGCGGCGCTGCTGTCCGTCACGGTGACCGTGAAGGTCAGCTGCGTGTCCGCCGTCACTTCCGGCGCCAGGAACGAGGCCTTCGCCTTGGTGGCGTTGGTCAGCGTCACGGTGGGCGTGCCGCCCGTCTGCGCCCAGGAGTACGTCAGGGTGCCGTTGTCGAGCGGGTCCGGATCCGACGAGCCCGAGGCATCCAGGACGACCGGCGTGGGGTCACGCTCGTCCACCGAGGCCTGCGCGGAGGCAACGGCGACCGGCACCTGGTTCACGTTGGTGATCTTGACGTCCACCGTCTTCGGGAAGCTCGTCTTGCCAGCCGCGTCGGTGACGACGAGCTGGAAGGTGAGCACGTCGTCATAGTCCACGTTCGCCACGAAGCTCGGCGTCGCGGTGTTCGCGCCGGTCAGCGTCACCGGCGTGTAGCCGCCCACCTGCGTCCAGTTGTAGGTGAGCACGGAGCCCGGGGCGGCGTCCGGATCGAAGCTGCCGGAGCCGTTCAGGGTGACCGTCGTTCGCGTGAACACGCCGCCGACGATGCGACCCTCGGCCACGGCCTGCGCCGGGCCCGGGTTGGCCACCGGGCGCACGTTGCAAGCGCCGGGCGTGGCGCCCTGGTCGGCCTGCGACGGGAACACGGCCGTGGCGCCGGTGAACTTCACGTCATCCACGTCCAGACCGTAGCCACCCACGGCCACGTCGGAGGCGACGCGGAAGCGGAAGCGCACGTTCTTCAGGCCCAGGCTGGGGAAGAAGTCACCGAAGTCGATGCTCGCCGCCGTGAAGGCCGGGAAGCCCGCGCTCACCCGCGCCATCGCGGCGCGGCCCTCGATGGGGTTCTGGCCGCCCAGCTGGATGGCGGCCACATAGCCCGGATCCGCGTCCACCACCGGGTACAGATCCCAGGGGTCGATCCAGTCGATGCCGTCGACCGTGAACTCCAGCACCGCGCCGTCGTAGGCGTAGTTGTAGCTGAAGTCGTACTCGAAGGAGTGACGGTACTTGTAGCTGATGGTGAAGTCCTGCGCTTCGTCCACCGTCATCCAGGGGCTGGTGAGGGTGATCTCCGCCGCGGAGGATGGAGACTGGCCGTGCGCGTACTGGTTGGCCGGCGTGCCAGACAGCGAGAAGTCACCGGAGGACGAGAGGTTCTGCGACACCGTCCAGGCAGACAGGCCGGACTCGAAGCTCTCCGTGTTGCTGACGGCCGGCACGTTGTCGTAGTTGACGCGGGGGTCGTACGTCACCGTCTTCGCCGCCGTCGGAATCTCCGTCGAGTCGAAGACGACCTTCAGCCCTGCGCGAGCGTTCGCACCCGACACCGCGGTGAGGCTCACCGGGATGGAGAGGGTGGTCTGCGCACCGCGCGACAGGGCGGGGACGGACACCGTGTTGCCCGCCGGGAACGCCAGGGTGGCAGTGGAGCTGGAGGTGCTGACCGTGCCGGTGAAGGCGCTCAGTCCGCCACCGCCCGTGTTGCGCACGACGAGCTTGAGCCGGCCCTGCTCGCCCACGTCCAGGATTCCATCCTGGTCGCAGCCGCTCACGCTGTCATCCAACTGGACGCTGACGACTTCCAGGTTGCCGCCGGAGGAGAAGCTCTCCACTACGCCCAGGTGGTCGAAGACGCTGCGGTCCGGCGACTTGGCGCCAAAGCCCATGCCGCGCTTGGCGAACGCCGCCACGAAGCGGCTGTAGTCGGCCGGGTCGTTGGCCTGCGCCACCGCCAGCACCGCGTCGCGCGCTTCCGTGTAGGTGGGCGCGTTCGGCGTCGCCTTGTAGGCGGCGACGAGATAGCGCTTCATGCGGTCCTGCGCCTCCGGGAACGGGTGCGCGTTCAGCAGGCTCGCGTAGCACTCCCAAAGCATCGTGGCCCACACTTCACCGCTGTTGTGGACCTCGCTGTTGATGTCCACTCGCGTGGAGTTCGAGTCGGCGGGCAGGGCGGTGTAGTTGGAGATGTGCTTGAACGTGTAACCGTTCTTGCTCATGTCCGTCGAGTAGGGCAGGCGACGGATGCCGTAGTAGTAGCCCTGGTTCTTGCCGCCGCTGGAGACGTATCCCGCGGTACTGTAGACGCCCTGCCAATTGTTGTTGCCGGGCTTGGTCACGTCCGACGCGCGCACCTGCATCAGCATCGCGTGGAAGTCACCCCAGCCCTCGCCCATCGAGCGGCCCTGGTTGTTGCTGAGGCCCGCGGCGTTACCGATGAGGCGGTTGCTGATGTAGTGCCCCCACTCGTGGGCGATGATGCCGTTGTCGAGTGTGCCGTCGCGGTCCTGGTTCGGCTCGCGCAGGAACTTCACACTCACCGGGCCAGTGGCCAGCCCGGCCTTCCACGCGGCGCCCGCCGCCTGGGTGATCATCAGCGAGGGAGTGGTGACCTTGGCGTCATCCGTGCCGTTGCCAGCCATGGCGCCGGGGCTGCCTGGCGCGTTGTTGACGATGACCGTGGCGAGCGCGCCCGCCTGCTGGGCGAAGAGCGACTTGACCACGAAGTTGCAAGTACCGCGGTCGATGAGGGCAACCTTCCCGGTGAAGTAGCCGGCGTCGAACGCGGCGCAGCCCAGCGGGTTGGTGGTCGGAGCAGCCTTGAGGTCCCCCGTCATGTCGTACGCCTGCTTGCCGTAGCTCGCGGAGGCGGCCTCGTAGACGCCGGCCAGGGTGGCGGGCGCCGTCACGGACAGCTCGGGCGTACCGTCGAACACGTACATCTGCATGCGCGGCGACGCACCGTCCGCCGGCGTGCTCATGTTCGCGTTGTTGCGGCCGCCGTAGTCCTGGGCCTGGGCCTGGATGGGGTCGCTCTCCGCGCCACCGCGGCCGAAGTTGTACGACTGGGCGTTGCCCGAGGCCTCGTCGAAGCCGGAGTCGTAGAACCAGTCGTGCAGGAAGTTGTTCACATAGAACAGGTTCACCACCGAGGCCTTGATCTGCTGGGGGCTGGACCCCGGCGCCTTGGTGGTGTCGTAGACGTACGCGAACGTGTTGGCGCTGGTCGTCTCCGCGCGGATGTCGGCGCTGTTCGGTTGGAAGCCGTCCGGCGCGGACAGGTCCGCGTACGCGTCCACGTTGTTGCCCGTGGTCTGCGTGGCGTTGGCCGGCAGCCAGGGGTCATTCTGGCTGTAGGGGCTGTTCGCCAGGGTGATGTCGTGCGCCGGGCGGTTCAGCGGGATCTGGAAGCCGTCGCGCGTGCCCGTGGGGTGCGGGGTCGCGTCGTTGCCCTGGGGACCGTCCTCCGGGATGAACGGAGACGTCGTGTCCGCCCAGACCTTGTACGTGAAGGGCGTGCCCGCCGCGTCCACGGTCAGGTCGTTGCGGAAGAGCACCGCGCCGGTGGCCGCCGACACCACGTAGGAGAAGTACTGGCTGGAGCGCGCCGCCTTCGGGCCGGCGTTGACCTCCACGTACCAGGCGGGCTCGAGCGCGCCGGACATCGTGAAGAACACCTGCCGGGCACGGGCCGGGACGGCCAGGTCCTGCGCCAGCGTGGACTTCGCGCCGGGGGACAGCTCGAAGTAGGTGTAGTCGCCCTGCGTGCCCGCGTTGATGAACGAGGTGGCCTGCGTGCCGGAGCCCGTCAGGTCCTTGAACGCACCGGAGACCGCGTCCGCCGCGCTCAGCTGGAACGCGCCGCGCGACTTCGTGCGGGCGGTGAGCGTGAGCTCGGACGGGGCCAGGTAGCCGCTGACGGCCACCAGGCGCAGGTCCTGGCCCATGATGACCTTCAGCTCGTTGCGGAAGACCGGGATGCCGTTCACCGTCTGGTTGAAGGTCGCGACGATGGCGCCCTTGCCGGTGTTGTGCATCGCGCGCAGCGAAGCGCCCGAGACGTCGTCACGCGACAGCCGGTAGCTGTCCGCCACGGTCTGCAGGTGCGCGCGCGCCGCGTTCTCCGCCGTCATGCCAGCGCGGATGACGGACTTGGACAGCGCTCCGTCCTGGGTCGCCCACGCGAACGTGGGCACGCCGAGCCGCTGCTCGGTGTGCTCGATGCGAAGCCCACGGGACACGGCCGTGTTGGTATCCACGGCCAGCGAGCGAGAATCCCGCTGCTCCAGGAACGCGTCGAAATTCGACCGCTCCTTGGCCCACGCGCTGGTACCCGCGACGGGCACCAGCAGCAGGCTGGTCAACAGTTTTTCCCTGAGACGCATGCGCCTTCCTTCTTGGGGGTGATGAACTGCCGGACGAGGGGACTGCTTGTGACGACGACTGCACGGAGAGGCACGCCGGGGGTGGCGGACCTCCCCTTACGGACCGTGGACCGCAGGTGGACAACAGCCCGATAGGAGACGCATCCCAACGCCAGAGGTCGCATTGACGACGCGGCAGGGGGCAGCGTGAAAAGGCGAGAGGGCAGGGGCGCGCGGACCTCGCGCGGGATGCTGAGACAGACCGGACAGGCGAGGCGCCACCCCCGAACCCCGGGGCGCCAACTCGAATCGCCTGTCAATCGTCTCCGGCAAGCGCTGCTCTCCAAACAACGTTCAGGTCACGGTCGTGTTCACCGCGCCGGATTCAGTGCGAGCGCATGCTAACCAGGACACTGTTTCGTTGAAAAGAGGGGGGGGCAGCAACTTTGCGTTAGCAATCCAGTAACAATTGGCAGTCTGGAATAAGCTGGGCCGTGAGCCTGAATAAACCGGGGCAGGCAGGCGGCCGGTCACGCGCGGTGGATACCGCGCCGCACCTTGCGTCCGGGCGGCATCCCTGCTCAGCGGCGCGAGCGCCGCGCGGAGGCCTCATCACCGGAGGGCAGGGGCCCGTGGTCGAGCGGATCCTCCACCTCCGCGCCCTCCCGGCGCTGCTTGTACTGTTCGCGCACGTAGGCGACGAGCTGATCCAGGTACGACGACAGCGGCGGGCAGCGCACGCCCGTGCCGTCGAGCAGCTCCAGCGTGTTGTGGCAGTTGTAGATGGCCAGGTGGTTCACGTAGCTGATGGCCGCGCGCTGGGGCCGCGCCAGCTTCTCCAGCACCGGCAGCCGCAGCATCACGTCCGCGGCGCGCGCGGACAGGTTGAAGCGCGGCAGCCGCTTGTGCGCCTTCTCCGCGATGAGCTCGTACACGCGCCGCGCGCTCATGGGGTTGGGGTCCACCAGGTGGAAGGTGCGCCCCTTCGCCCGCGCATCGCGCGACAGCCGCCACACGGCCTCCACCACGAAGTCCACCGGGACGACGTTGAGCGGCGCGACGCCGTTGCCCGGCAGGGGCAGCGGCACCACCAGCGGAGACGTGACGAGCAGGATGCCCAGGTAGTAGGGGCCCTCGAACCGGTCGATCTCCCCCGTGCGCGAGTCGCCCACCACGCTGGACGGCCGGAACACGGTGACGGGGAGCGTGGCCGCGGCCCGCTGCACCAGCCGCTCCGCCTGGAACTTCGTCTCCTCGTACGCGTTGCGGAAGGACTGGGCCCGGTCCAGTTCGTCCTCGGCGATGACGCCCACCCGGTCGCCGGACACGTAGCAGGTGGAGAAGTGGTTGAAGCGCGACAGGTTCTCGCAGTCGCGCGCCAGCTCCAGCAGGTTGCGCGTGCCGTCCACGTTCACCCGCCACGCGGTCTCCTTGGGCACCCCCAGCTGCGACACCGCCGCCAGGTGGAAGATGTCCGTCACCCGCTCGCACAGGCGCTGGTACTCCTCGCCGGACAGGCCCAGGTGCATGTCCACCGCGTCCCCGGTGAGCAGCTCCACGCGCGCGCCGTTCACCTTCGCCGCGAGCGCCTGCGCTTCCTTGAAGGCCTTGGGCTGCACCAGCGCGTAGATGTGCCCTTCCGGGTCCTCCCGCGCGATGTGCTCCACCAGCCGCTTGCCGATGAACCCCGGATAGCCGGTGATGAAGTAGGTGCCTGGCCTGTGCGTCGTCGACGTCTCACTCATGCGCGGCGCAGCATAACCGCCTGTCAGCCGCGCGCGAGCATCGCCCGCCACACGGCTTCCACCTGTGGACGGGTGGCCTCCGGCGCGCCGCTGTTGTCGATGACCCACGTCGCGTGCGCGCGCTTGTCGTCCAGCGACAGCTGCGCCTGGAGTCGCGCCTCCGCTTGTTCCGCGTCCAGCCCGTCGCGCGCCATCAGCCGCGCCTTCTGCACGTCGCGCGGCACCCACACCACGGCCACGCCCTCCATCGCCGTGTGGAGCCCCGTCTCGATGAGCAGCGGCACGTCATAGATGGCGTGGGTGATGCCCTCCGCCTCCAGCGCCTGGAGCTTCTGGAGGAACAGGGCGCGCACCTCCGGGTGCACGATGGCGTTGAGGGCGGCGCGCTCGGCGGGGTCCGCGAAGATGTGGGCGCCCAGCCGGACCCGGTCCAGCCGGCCGTCGGGACCCACCACCCCGGGGAAGCGTTCGCGGATGCGCTGGAGCCCGGGCGTGCCGGGCTCCACCACCTCACGGGCGAGCACGTCCGCGTCCAGCACGCGCGCGCCCAGCTCTCGCAGCATCCGGCTCACCGTGCTCTTGCCGGAGGCGATGCCGCCCGTCAGGCCGAAGACGTGCACGGCTACTTCGCGGCCTTGGGCGTGGTGAAGACGAAGGACTGCACCGTCTTTCCGTCCTCGTTGAAGAAGATGGCCACGCCCAGCTTCACGTAGAGGAAGTAGGTGCGGAAGTCGTCGGTGAGCTTGCGCAGGTAGCAGGGGGTGGCCGGCATGGCGCCGGCCGGGCACGCGGCGCCGTAGCTGTTCTCGATGGTGTCCTTCTCGATGACGGGCGCGGGGAACACGTCGATGCGCTCCACCAGCTGGGTGGCCGGGTCCACCTTGAACTGCGTCTGGGTGGTGCCCTTGATGGCCTCCTTGGAGAAGTAGGCCAGGATCTCCTTGCCGTCCTGGGTCATGGTCCGGGACGGCTCCCCGAACTTCTTCACCACGTCCTCCTTCTTGGAGGTCCCGGGTTCAATGCCCTGCCACGGCTTGGCGGAAGCAGGAAGGGAGACAGCGACGGCGGCAACGGCGAACAGGACGGCAATCACGGGGGTCCGCATCTCGACTCCTCCCTAGCGGATCAGGCAGGCACGCCTCAAGGTCCGTTACCTCAAGCCACGCGCCTGTCCACCCGGTATTCAATCACGAACGAGACGCCTTGCCCCCTCCTGGGGCCTCTGCTACGTGCTCAAGGCATGCGTTCTCGTGCCTTCCGGGTCTTTTCCGCCCTCCTGCTCGCCGTTTGTGGCGGTCTTGCCGGTGCCGCGGACTTCACCGGCCCCGACAGTTGCAAGGGATGCCACCCGGAAGCGTACGACGCGTGGATGAAGTCCAAGCACGCCCGGGCCACGGAGACGCTGGCGGAGGGGCAGAAGAAGGACGCGCGCTGCCTGTCCTGCCACGCGCCGGACCAGTCCGAGCAGTCGCTCACGGCCGTCACCTGCGAGACGTGCCACGGGGGCGGGCAGTACTACTCGCCGTCCTACGTGATGAAGGACCCGGAGCTGGCGCGGCTGGTGGGGTTGGTGGACCCGTCGGAGAAGCAGTGCCGCACCTGCCATGACGCCTCGTCTCCCTCGCTGCGCCCGTTCGACTTCAAGGAAGCGCTGAAGGCCATCGACCACTGGTCCGCCGAACGCGCTCGCAAGCAGACCCGCGCGGACGCGGCCCCCTCCACGCCGGCTCCTGCCACGGCGAAGAAGTAAGTGACCCCCGCTTGATAAAGATCCTCGACTCCCGCTTCGTCACCACCGCCGTGGAGCTCAAGGGCCTGCCCACGGACCACGCCGCGGAGGTGGCCTTCGTCGGCCGCTCCAACGTGGGCAAGTCGTCCATGATCAACGCCCTGACGAACCGGCGGAAGCTGGTGCGCGTGTCCAACACGCCCGGGCGCACCCGCACCCTCAACTTCTTCGACGTGGACCTGGACCGCGACGGGCAGCGCCACACGGTGCGCCTGGCGGACCTGCCCGGCTACGGCTTCGCCAAGGCGAGCAAGGCGGACAAGGCCCAGTGGCAGGCGATGATCACCTCCTACCTGAAGAACCGGCACCGGCTGGAGGTGGTGGTGAGCATCATCGACGCGGAGGTGGGCCCCACTCCGGAAGACCTCCAGACGCTGGACTATCTGCAGGAGCACAACCGCCGCATCCTCGTCGTGGCCACCAAGGTGGACCGGCTGACGAAGGCGCAGCGCAAGCCCCGGCTGCACGCGGTGGCCGCGCAGCTGGAGCTGCCCCGCGAGGCGGTGATCCCGTTCTCCTCCACCGAAAAGCTGGGCGTGGAGGAGGTGTGGGGCACGCTGCTGGACACCTTCGGCAAGGCCACCCGCGTCTGAGTCTCCCGGGGCCGGGCACGCTGTGGTAGCACCCCCGGCGTGTCCCAGAACGGCAAGACGAACGGTGGTGTTTCGCCCCTCGCTCCCCGCGAGGAGCGTCAGCGGTTGATGCGCCTGTCCCCGCGCCAGCGGGTGGCGGCGCTCTACGACGCGGAGGATACGCCCGCGCTGGTGCGCTCGCTGCCAGCGGAGGACCTGTACGTCACCATCCAGGAGGTGGGGCTGGCGGACACGACGGACCTCGTGCAGCTGGCGTCGCCCGCGCAGTTCCGCACCTTCGTGGACCTGGGCGGCTGGTCGAAGGACAAGCTGGAGCCGCACGCGGTGCTCACCTGGCTGCGCGCCGCGCGCGGGGATGAACCCGAGGACTTCCTGCGCAAGGTGCACGCGGTGGACCTGGAGGTGGTGGAGACGCTCCTCAAGGAGTTCACCGTCGTCCACGACCTGGAGGAGAACCCGGACGTCAACCCGCAGGGCGTGACGATGGAGACCCCGGAGGGGCGCTACCTGGTGGAGCTGAAGGTGGACGGCGTGGAGATGTCCGCCATGCGCGCGCTCCTCAACGACCTCATCGCGGAGAACCCCTTCGAAGCGGTGCGCCTCTTCGAGGCCGTGCGCTGGGAGATTCCCTCCGAGCTGGAGGAGACCGCGTTCCAGTTCCGCCGCGCGCGCCTGTCCGACCTGGGCTTCCCGTCGCTGGAGGACGCCCTGGCGCTCTTCAGCCGCGTGGACGTGCCGCCGCGTCCCTCGAGCAACGCCGCCCCCGCGCTCACCGCCACGGGCGGCCACCTGGACTACCTGGAGGCCGCCTTCCGCGACCTGTCCGACGTGGAGCGGATGAACGCGGAGGATGAGCTGCGCGAAGTGGCCAACGCGGTGCTCGTCGCGGAGCTGGGCGACCCGGGCGACCTGGACGCCGTGCGCCGCGTGGGCGAATGGGTGCGCGACTACCTGTCGCTGGGCCTGGAGCACCTGACGGGCGGCGACCCGTCCAAGGCGCCGGAGGCGCTGCGCGACACGCCCCTGCGCCGCGTCTTCCAGGTGGGCTTCACGCTGACGCTCCAGCTCAAGTACCGCGCGGACCGCCTCTTCAAGGCGCCCTTCGTGAAGCTGGACGACGTGCCGCTGGTGCTCCCCGAGGAGGCCGCCGCGCTGGAGGCCCTGCGGCGCAAGCGGCCCCGCCGCGCGCTGCGCGTGCCCGGCGCGGAAGCGGTGCCGTTCCGCTCGCTCCGGGAGGTGGCCGGTTCGGAGGTGCTGCTCGCGCGCGCCGAGGGCCAGGTGGCGGCGCTGGGCGCGCTGCTGGGCGGCTCCGACGGCGCGGCGCGCACGGTGCTGGCCCGCTTCGGCGTCTCGCTGGATGTGCTGGGCGTGGAGCGGCTGTGGGCGGCGGGCGTCGCCATGGCCGTGCTGGAGGAGCGCGTGGACGTGCGGCCCGTGCCCCTGGGGCGCACGGTGGAGCTGGGCCAGCGCCTCTTCGAAGGCACCCCGGATTCGCCTCGCCTGCGCCCGAGCGCGGCGGAGCGCGCGGTGGCGACGCTGTCGCCCGCGGTGCCGGAAGGCGCGAGAGAGGAGCTGCGTCGGGTGGTGAACGTCACGCTGGCGCGGCTGCTGTCGGAGCTGGGGTCGCCGTGGCTTCGCGAGGGGCGCCTGGACTTGATCGCCTCCGCGGTGCTTCCGATGGAGAGCGCGCCAGTCCCGTAGCTTTTTCAGCCTTGCCCGGCCCGTCGGTCCGGGAGCCTCACGCAACCCCCTGAAGATCCAGGCATCCAGCGCCCCCGGCCTCTGGCACGTCCGCTGCTTTGCCCCTTGCCCGCCAGCCGTCTGCTGTTCGCCAGCTGTTCGCGAACAGCCGACAGCCGGACATCCACGAGGGCCAGGGGCACGCGTGTGACGGGACGAGCGACCGACAGCGAAGGGGTGGGGTACATGGGACCGGGCGCGCAGGGGCAGCGTCGCGACGTGCTGGCTTTCTTCATGCTCGCGGGGTTCGCGGCGGTGATGTACGCGGTGCCGGGTGAGTGGCTCCCGGCGTTGGAGCCGCTGCGGCTCGCGCTGCTGACGTCGGGCCTTGCGGCCGGGCTGATGGTGATGCGGCGGCTGGGCAAGGCGGAGCCGATCTATTTCGACGGCGCGCGCGGCATCGCGCTGCTGGCGTTCTCCTCATTGGCGTTCTGCTCGATGGCGTGGAGCGTGAACCCGGAGGTGACGCGCGGACAGGGCGTGGAGCTGCTGAAGCTCACGGCCATCTATCTGACGCTCGTCAACGTCATCACCACGGGCAAGCGGCTGGCGGTGGTGTGCGGCGCGATGGTGCTGGGCGCCATCGTGACGTCCATTGGCGTCATCAATTGGTACCTCGTCGGCGAGAACATGGTGGAGGGCTTCCGGTCGCGCTGGGTGGGCGTGTACGCGGACCCCAACCACATGGCGATGAACATGGTGCTGGTGGTGCCGCTGGCGGTGGCGTTCCTGGCGCGCAAGAGCACCCCTTGGGTGTTCCGCGTGCTGTGCGCGGGGTCCGCGGTGCTGGCGGTGGTGGCCATCGTGCTGTCGCACTCGCGAGGCGGCTTCATTGGCCTGTCGGTGGCGATGGCGCTGTGGGCCATCCGCGAGAAGCGCCGCCTGCAGGCCATCGTGCTGGGCAGCGTGTTCGTGCTGGGCCTGGCGGTGTTCGCGCCCAAGAGCTTCTGGGAGCGCAACGAGACGGTGGCGGACTTCCACGAGGACGCGTCCGCCATGGGCCGCGTGTATGCGTGGCAGGTGGCCAGCCGCATCAGCCTGGACAAGCCGCTCCTGGGCGTGGGCGCGGGCGGCTTCCGCTATGCGTGGTTCGAGTACGCGCCGCCGGAGGCGCACCGGGCCTACGTGGCGCACAACATCTTCCTCGACGTCATCGGGGAGCTGGGGTGGGTGGGCCTCCTGTGCTTCCTGGTGTTCTCGGGCGGGGCCGTGGGCGGCGCGGTGGCCGCGTCGGCGGACTCGGAAATGGGGTGGCTGGCGCGCGCGCTATCGGCGTCCGTGGCCGGCTACCTCATCTGTGACTTGTTCTCGGGCTACATCCTGTCCGCGCATTGCTACGTGCTCTTCGGCCTGGCCGCGAGCGCGCACCGCATCGCGCAGGCACGGGAGCGGGCCCTGGCGGTGGGGAGGCAGCCGGTCTTGAAGCAGACGCCGGTCGCCACGTGGGAGGGGACTGGGCATGCGGCGTGAGGAAGCACGGATGGGGCGGGAGCCCCTCCGACTGGTGCAATTCACACGGTCGTTCCACATTGGCGGCACCGAGGTCCAGGTGCTGGAGCTGCTGCGGGGCCTGCCCCCCAGCTACCGTTTGCAGGTGTCGGTGCTGGAGGACGCCGGGCCGCTGATGGGCGCGGTCTGGAAGCTGGGCCACGCGCCGGAGGTGTTCTCCCTCAAGGGAACGCTCGTCCAGCCCAACACGGCGCTGCAGGTCGTCCGCCTGTCTCGCTGGCTCAAGAAGAACCGCGTGCAACTGGTGCACGTGCACGACTTCTACTCCAGCATCATCGCCGTCCCGGCCGCGAAGCTCGCGGGCTCGAAGGTCATCGTCGGGCGCCTGGACCTGTCCCACTGGCAGGGCAAGGCCCGCCGCCTGCTGCATACGCAGGTGACGCGCATGGCGGACCACGTCATCGCCAACGCGGAGGCCATCCGCACGCTGCTCATGAACGAGGAGGGGCTGCCCTCCTCGCGCATCTCCGTCATCCACAACGGCCTGGACCTGCAGCGCTTCGACGCGCGCGTCGCCGAAGGCCTCAAGGATCCGCTTCCAGACACCGGCGGCCTGCCCACCGTGGTCCACGTGGCCAACATGAGCCACCCCGTGAAACGGCAGGAGGACCTGCTCCTCGCGCTTGCCATGCTGCGTCATGAGGGCGCGCGGCTGAACGCGTGGTTCGTGGGCGACGGCCCGCGCCGACCGGGGCTGGAGAAGATGGCGCACGACCTGGGAGTGTCGGATGGCGTGCACTTCCTCAAGCACCGCACGGACGTGCCAGCCCTCTACGGGCGGGCCACCTTCGGCGTCCTGTGCTCCACCGCAGAGGGCATGTCCAACGCGGTGATGGAGGGCATGGCGGCGGGGCTGCCCATGGTCGTGACGCGGGTGGGCGGCAATCCGGACCTCATCGTGCACGGCGAGCGAGGGCTCCTGGTGGAGCCCGAGCGGCCCGCGCAGCTGGCCCAGGCCTTCCGCCGGCTGCTCGCCCAACCCCAGGAGGCACGGAAGATGGGCAAGGCCGCCCGCGCCTTCGTCGCCCGGGAGCTGACCCTGGAGAAGATGGTGCGCCAGCATGACGCGCTGTACCGTCAGGTGGCAGAACTGTAATTCCGCTGAAACCCGCCCCCGGGGGCCGGGGAAATGTCAGACCGATGTGGAAAATCCACGCCCGTCCTCAAGCAATTGGGGGCGGGCGCGTTCGTAGGAAAGGGGAGGCATTCCGCCCTGTGGCACCCCGTGTGTGCAGGTTATAGATGGGAATAGCTCGATTTTCGTGGAGATTGATGGGAAGGGTGTGGTAATGGCGCCTCGGGTGTTGCCGGTGACGGCGGGCGTGCGCACCCTGAGGGGCCCTGATCAGGCGGGGAAGGAATCACCGCGGATGAGCAAGGGTTTTGAAGGAAACGGACGCTGAGCGCGGGGCCCGGAAACACGGGACGCGGGGCGTACGGTGGACACATGAAGGTGGCGCGAGGTGGGCCAGAGGCCGCTTCGCATCCGCCGCGACTTTACGAGGCCCTGCCAGTCGGCACGCGGCCCGGGGCGCTCGCCGGTAAAACTCCAAGGTGCCGGCGAGCGCTCTATTTTTTCATCTCACTGAAACACAGCCGGGCGTCCTGACGGGTCCCTCCCAGGCGGGGGACGTCCGAGGTGGGAGCCCCAGGGGGCTCCCCTGGGGGGCTCCCGCGGGCCTCAGGCGTCCTCGACGAGGTCGAACTTCTGGCCGACTCCCTTCGCGAGGGCCACGTCGTAGAGCGCGCGGGCCAGCGCCACGTCCTGCACGGCGAGGCCGGTGGAGTCGAAGACGGTGATTTCGTCGCCGGTGCGGCCCGGCTTGCGGCCCGCGACGACCTCGCCCAGGGTGCCGGCGAGCTGCCCGGCCTGGAGCAGGCCGTCGTGCAGCGGCACGTTGACCTCTCCGGAGTGCAGCGCCTGGTCCGCGTCGTCGATGAAGACGCGCCCTTCGACGAGCAGGCGCGGATCCAGCTCCTGCTTGCCGGGGGCGTCCGCGCCCATGGCGTTGAGGTGGGCGCCGGGCTGGACCCACTCGCGGCGGACCACCGGAGCGCGTGCGGGCGTGGCGGAGCAGACGATGTCGGCGCCGGAGGCCTCCTGGAGGCTGACGACGCGGCCGCCCTTCTCCTTCTGAAGGGCCTCCGCGGCCTGGGAGGACACGTCCGCCAGCAGCAGCTCCAGGTCGCCGAAGAGGGCGCGGTGCGCGTCGATGAGGACACGGGCCTGCACGCCGCAGCCCACCAGCCCCAGCGTGCGGGGCTGCTTCCGGGCCAGGTACTTGGACGCGATGCCGCCCGCGGCGCCGGTGCGCCACGCGGTGAGCAGCGTGCCGTCCAGGATGGCCAGCGGGGACGCGGTGTCCGGATCGCTGAGGACGTAGACGGCGCGCACCGTGGGCAGGCCGTGCTTGCGCGGGTTGTTCGGATGGGCGTTGACCCACTTCACGCCCGCCGCCCCGTCGAGGAACGCGGGCATGGCGCGGAAGTCGCCGTCATATTTGGGCAGGGACAGGTACACCTTGGGGGGCATCAGCGCGTCGCCGCGACCGTGGGCCCGGAAGGCGCGTTCAACCGCTTCCAGTCCGAGTTCGACGGTGTAGAGGCCGCGCAAGTCCTTGGCGCTGAGGAGGAGGGTGGGCATGGGCGCCGCTATACCCAAGCGCCTGGGCCCGCGCACGCACCGAATCGACGGTCCCAGGTCCGTGTAGGCCCGCGCCGCAGGGCCCGGCCCGGCGCGCCGGTGTCTGCGATTGTCTTCCCGCGCGATCACAGGCCCGAGGATTTCCGCCCGGGGGGGAGGGCGGGGACGCTCGAAAGGCATCCGGAGGCTGTGCGCCACTGAGCAGGTTTGCAGGTGCGCAAGTTCGGAATGACCAGGGTGGGGGAGGCTGGGGTGGATGAAGACCTCCCGGTGCCATTGCCGAGGCGCGGAGGGCGGCGCGGCCCTCCGCGCGCAGGGGGGCTGTGTTCAGCGCATCTTGAGCACCACCCGGAAGCGAGCGTGGTTGCTCATCATCCGCTCATAGGCATCCGCCGCTCGGTCGAGCGGAAACACCTCGTTGCGTGAGCGCACCCCGGAGAGCGCGCTGAACGCCAGGGTGTCCTGCGAGTCCTGGGGGTTGCCGCTGGGCCAGCCCTGGACGCGCTGGCGCTTCATGATCAGCCGAGGGCTCTGGATGGGAATGGGCTCCGCGCCCGCTCCCAACAGCAAGAGGGTGCCGTTGCGTCCCAGGCCGCCAATCAGCTCTCCCGCGAGGCGGCTGCTCGAGGCGGTCATCATGATGACGCGCGCCCCACCCAGTTTCTGCAACGCCTTGGCCACGGGGCCCTGCTCCGTGTCGACGTACTCGTGCGCGCCGAGTTCGAGCGCGAGAGGTCGCTTGTCCGCCCCACGCGAGATGGCGACGGTGCGGTAGCCAAGCTTTCGGGAGAACTGGATCGCCAGATGGCCCAGTCCGCCAATCCCTTGCACCGCCACCAGATCCCCAGGTCGGACGTCCATGTTCCGCAAGGAGTTGAACGTCGTCACTCCCGCGCAGAGCAGGGGCGCGACGTCCTGCGAGTTCATTCCGTCAGGGACTCGGGCGAGCGCATCCTGGGGGGCGATCATGTATTCGGCGTAGCCACCGTCGTAGCTGATGCCACACACTTGCTCGAACTCGCAGGTGATGAAGTCGCCCACCCGGCAGGCGGCACACTGGCCGCAGTGTCCGCCGTGCCAGCCCACCCCTACGTGCTGCCCTTCCTTCCAGGCGGTCACTCCAGCGCCCACCCGGTCGATGCGACCCACCACCTCATGGCCCGGCACGCGCGGGTATTGGATGGGCATCCCGCCTTCCTTGGTGAGGGAGTCGCTATGGCAGACGCCACACGCCTCCACCGCGAGGCGTACCTGCCCTGGACCGGGCTCGGGGATATCGCGCTCGATGAGTTCGAGCGGGCCTCCGGCCTGCCGCACCTGCACTGCTTTCATCTTCCTGGCCATCGCGTCTCCCGCGTGTGTGAAGGACGCGGGTGAATATGAGCAGGCCCGCGGGTCTCGACGGATGACGCCAGGGCAGGGATCGAGCGCTCGCGGGGCTGACGGCATGGGCAGGCCCAGCGGCGCGGTCGCTTCAACGCCACCACCAGGCCGTCGCGGCGAGCAGGCTCCCCGCCACGGAGAGGACCACCCACTTGCGCCAGGATGACAGCGCGGGCCGGGGCGCCTCCACGGTTGGGGGCCGCACCGGGGCGCGGAAGCGCTCCGGCGGTGGGGATGCGTCGCGGGCGGTGAGCCGCACTGGCCATCATCGCCCGGAGCCCATCCCGAGTCTCCAGTGTTCCAAGACAGACACGGAGCCGGTGCCAGAGGGCACCGTCGCCGCGTCCTGCCCTGGAGGGCAGGGGGACCGCCTGGACCCGAGCGAAGCGGCGTGCGCGCCGCTACGCTGGAGACGCGGGCCCACCCTCGCGCGCGTCCACGCCAATCACGTCGCGAACGGAGGCGAAGCCGTCGCGGGCCAGCAGGGCCCCCAGGTCCTGGAGGATGCGCCCCACCATCCCCGGACCCTCATAGATGAAACCCGTGTACACCTGCACCACGGTGGCACCTGCCCGCAGCTTCTCGTAGACGTCCTGGGCGGTGAACACGCCGCCCACGCCGATGAGGGGCAGGGCGCCCCGGCTGCGCTGGTACGCACGGCGGATGACGGCGTTGGACAGCTCGCGCACGGGGGCGCCGGAAAGGCCGCCGGCCTCCTTCGCGTGCACGTGCTCCAGGGGGCGGGTGAGGGTGGTGTTGGTGGCGATGAGGCCGGACAGCCCGCGCGCCAGGGCCACGTCCACGACCTCGTCCACGGCCTCTGGCGTCAGGTCCGGGGCGATCTTCAGGAACAGCGGCGTGCCCGGGGCCACCCGCTCCATCCGCTCCCGCACCGCGAGCAGCAGCGCGGAGAGCTGCTCCGGCTCCTGCAGCTTGCGCAGGCCCGGCGTGTTGGGCGAGGACGCGTTGACGACGACGTAGTCTCCCAGCGGCGCGAGCGAATCCACGCACGCCACGTAGTCGTCCACCGCGCGCTCCAGCGGCGTGTCCTTGTTCTTGCCGATGTTCACGCCCAGCGGCCCGGGCTTCCACGCGCGGGCCTTCAGGCGCTCCGCCGCGGTGGACGCGCCGTGGTTGTTGAAGCCCATGCGGTTGATGACCGCGCGGTGTTCAGGCAGCCGGAACAGGCGCGGCTTCGGGTTGCCCGGCTGGGCCAGGGGCGTGACGGTGCCAATCTCCACCGCGGAGAATCCGCACGCGAACAGGCCGTCCACGGCCTCCGCGTCCTTGTCCAGCCCGGCGGCGAGCGCCACCGGGTGGGCGAACTTCAGCCCCGCCAGGTCCACGGACAAATCCATGGGCGCCTGGCGCAGCGTGCGCTCGCGCATGGCCCGGCAGCGGGAGGGCCACTTCCCCAGGGCCGCGAGGCCGGACATGCCCAGCCGGTGCGCGGGCTCCGGGGGAAGCGTGAACAACAGTGCGCGGGTCAGGCCGTACATGTTGGTCAGGCGGGGATGAAGGACGCTTCGCGCGCCCACGCGAGCGCCTGATCCACCTGTTCGGTGGTGAGCAGGCCGTTGGACTCGACGATCTCAATCTCCCGCCGCATGTCCGTCTCCAGCAGGTAGGGGCCGTCCGTGTTGATGGTGAACTTCACCTTGCGGTCCCAGAACGTCCGCATGATGTGCTTGAGCTCGTCCAGGTCCGCCACGGCCTTGGTGTGGATGTTGGACGTGGGGCACAGCTCCAGCGTGATGTTGTTCTCACGCAGGACCTTCATCGCGGACTCGTCGTAGGCGGCGCGGATGCCATGGCCGATGCGGTTCGGCTTGAGCTTCTCCACCACCGCCATCAGGCCCTCGGCGCCCGTGCCGGCCGTCTCGCCGGTGTGCACCGTGCACTTGAGGCCGCCCTTGCGCGCGCGGGCGTAGAGGTCCTCGTACTGCGCGAGCGCGGGCTTGTGCTCCATCGCGTCGCGCTCCGTGCCGGCCAGGTCGATGCCGTACACGCCGCGCGTGCGGTACTTGATGGCCTTCTCCACGATGATGCTGTTGAGCTTGTGGTCGAACTCGCGGGCCAGGCAGAAGATGAGGCCCACCTTCACGCCGTACTCCAGCACCGCGCGGTCCATGCCCCGGAGCGCGGCGTGGATGATGTGGTCCAGGTCCAGCTCGCTGGAGAGGTTGCGCTTCATCGGGTTGAAGCGCAGCTCGATCTGCGTGACGCGGCTGCCCCGGTACTCCTTGCCAATCACCTCGTAGACGGAGCGCTCGATGGCGCTGGGAGAGGATTGGATCTTCTCCGTCCAGGTGTGGAGGATCTTCAGGTAGTCGTCGAGGCTGCCCACCTTGCCCGGACGGGAGGTGATGAGCTCCACGAAGTCGAAGTAGTTCTTGACGGGGAGCTTGAAGCCCTGCTGGTGGGCAATGGACCACAGGATGTGCGGGGCCACCGCGCCACCCACGTGGATGTGGAGGTCAATGAGGTCGCGAACCATGGCGGCATGTATGCACAGCCCCGGGCACGCGTAAAGCTATCGACGCAGCAGCACGTAGACGGCGCCGGCCCCGCCGTCCTGCGGACGTGCGGTGGCGAACGCCAGCACCATCCGCTCCAGGCGCTTCTGGGACAGCCACCCGCGGACCGCGTCCTTGAGCACCGGGACCTGATCCTTGGAATTCAGGCCGCGCCCGTGGACGATGAGCACGCAGCGCTTCTTGGCGCGGCGGCTGTCGGACAGGAAGCGCTCGACGTGGGCCTGGGCCTCCCGCTGCGTCTTGCCGTGCAGGTCCAACCGGTCCTGGACGGAGAAGTCGCCCCGGCGCAGCGAGCGCAGCAGGTTCGGGTCCACGCCCGGGGAGGCGCCCTCGAAGGACTCATCCGAGCCCGTCATGGAGAGGGGCCCGTCGCCCGCGACCAGGTCGGACAGCTGCGCCAGCGCCTCCGCGTTGTCGTCGATGAGCTCGGGCAGGCGCGGGTTCGTCTTGGGGGCTTCCCCTCGGTTGGTGATCTGCTGCACGCCGTCCATGGCGGAGAAGAAGAGGCCCACGTCGTCGTCGTCGGGGCGGGCCTTGGGGGCCTTCACCGGCTTGGAGACGGCCTTCTTCTTCGCGGCCTCCGCGGCGGCGGCGGCCTGCTGCTCCTGCTTCTGGTGGTCCTGGAGCGTCTTGATGGCGGACTTGAACGGGTTGTTCTGGAACTCCGCTTCCTTCTTCTTCGGGGGACGCTGGCTCATGGGGGTACCTGTCTTCTAACCCGGGCTACAGGCCGCGCTGGCGGCGGATTTCCTCGTACGCGTCGCGAACGGCCTGGAACCGGCGGGCGGCCTGCTCGGCGGCCTTGGGGCCCAGGTGGCTGGCCTTGTCCGGGTGGTGGGCGGCGGCGAGCTTGCGGTAGGCGGTCTTCACCTCCGCGTCGGTGGCTTCAGGGGTGAGGCCCAGGGCCTCGTAGTGGGAGGTCGCGTCGCCCAGGTGTTGTTGGGCGAGGGCCTGGACCTTGGCGTCCGGGAGGTCCAGGCCGTCGGCCATGCGCTTCAGGGCCTCGCGTTCGGAGCGCTGGAGGGGGCCGTCCGCGAGCGCCATCTCGTAGAGCGCGTCCAGCAGGCGGAGCCGTTCGCCAGAAGGCAGGGTGTCCAGGCAGGAGGCGAGGGCGGCGGGCGCGTCCAGGGAGGCGGGGCGGCTGAGGAAGTCCTTGAGGTGGCGGCGGACGGCCTGGACGGTGTGGGCGTCGGCGTGGAGGACCTCCTCGAAGTAGCGGCGGACCTCGCGGACCTCCTCGCGGCGCATGTCGCCGTCGGCGCGGGCCACGTCCACGAAGAGGGCGACGACGTCGCGGTCGAGCGGTTCGTCCTCGGGGGTCTGGACGATGGGGAACTCGCCTGGGCCCTGGGTGAGGGGGACCGGCGGGGGCGGCTCGAAGGGGGCGGGGAAGTCGCTGAACAACTCCGGGAAGTCCGGGGGCGCGGCGTGCTGTTCGTCGAAATAATGCCCCACGGCCACGCCCGCGATGAGGGCGAGCACGATGGCCCAGGGCCCACCGATGAGGAGGCCGGCCATGAGTCCCAACATCGCCCCGAGAACTTTTCCCGCGCCCATACCGTCGCTTCGCTCCCTTGTTCCGGCCCAGTTTTGCATAAGGTGCGCCGCATGACGGCCCAGTTGATTGACGGCAGGGAAGTGGCGGCGCGCGTTCGGGCGGAAATCAAGGAGGAGGTGACGCGCCTGAAGGCGGAGCGCGGCATCACCCCTGGACTCGCCGTGGTGCGCGTGGGTGAGGACCCGGCGTCGAAAATCTACGTGACGGGGAAGAAGAAGGCCGCCGGGGAGGTGGGCTTCAACTCCTGGGAGCACCACCCGGACGAGAACATCACCCAGGAGGAGCTCCTGGCGCTGGTGTACCAACTGAACGAGGACCCGGCGGTCCACGGCATCCTGGTGCAGTTGCCGCTTCCCAAGCACCTGGACGCGGACGCCATCATCGCCGCGGTGAGGCCGGAGAAGGACGCGGACGGCTTCCACCCGATGAACGCGGGCAACCTGCTGCTGGGCCGGCCGGCGACGCGCGCGTGCACGCCCTACGGCGTGATGCGGCTGTTGGAAGAGGTGGGGTGCAATCCGGCGGGCAAGCGCGCGGTGGTGGTGGGCCGCAGCAACATCGTGGGCAAGCCCCAGGCGCTGATGCTGCTCCAGAAGGACGCGACGGTGACGGTGTGCCACCGCAAGAGCGACCTGCCCGCGGAGGTGGCGCAGGCGGACATCCTGGTGGTGGCGGTGGGCGTGCCGGAGCTGGTGAAGGGCGCGTGGATCAAGCCCGGCGCGGTGGTGATTGACGTGGGGATGAACCGCAAGGCGGACGGCAAGCTGGTGGGCGACGTGGAGTTCGCCGCGGCGGCCGAGCGCGCCTCGTTCATCACTCCGGTACCCGGAGGCGTGGGGCCGATGACCATCGCCATGCTGATGAAGAACACGCTGGAGGCCGCGCAGCGCGGCGTGAAGTGACTTGAGGGTCCGGACCTCCCTGCCCATGCGAGGGCAGGGGGGCCCGGCCTGTTCTACAGACCGCAGATGTACGGGCCGCCGTTGTTCTTGCAGGCGTCGTACTGGATGCACCAGCCGTCTGGCGTGGAATAGGCATAGATGTAGCGGCCATTGGCGCAGCGGACCTTGTCGGCCGTGATCCGGCACCAGCCGACGTCGGCTTCCCGGTCACAGCTGGTGGGCGGCGCCATGGCGTGGACCGTGTCGTCGGGTGTCGACGTTTCCTCCAGGGGCGTTGCATCCGTCCCGCACCCCGCGAGCAGCATCCCCGTGCCAAACACAACAGCGACAGTCTTCATGAAGGTCTGGATGCGCATGGGAATCACCACTCCGGGCAGATGATGGGACCACCGGCGTTCTTGCAGACGTCCGCGTTGATGCACCAGCCATCCGGGGTGTGATACGCGTACATCTGGATGCCATTGTTGCAAGTGACCCTGCTGCCGGAAACGAGACACCAGCCGTGGTCCTCCCACGGGTCACAGCTGTCGGGCGGCGCCATGGCGTGCACCCGGTCGTCTGTCTTCGAGTCCGCTGGCGCCGTGTCCTGCGCCGTTGTTTCGGGCCCGCACGCGAGCAGCAGCAATCCCGCGCCGACCCCCATTCCAACCGACTTCGTGAGCGTCCGCCATGCCATGACCTTGTCTCCAGGGTGGAAGGGAACAGCGAACACAGTCTATCCTGGGGCCTCGACAGTGGGTTGGCGGAGGGCGAAATGGTGAGTCGTGAAGAGCGCATCGCAGGGGGGATGTATGGCCTGCTCATCGGGGATGCCTTGGGCGTCCCTTATGAATTTCATCGCCCCGAGACAATTCCAGCCCTGGAGGCAATCGAATACACGCCGCCCCCGGGCTTTCAACGCGCGCATGGAGGGGTTCCTCCTGGCACCTGGTCGGACGACGGGGCCCACGCGCTGTGCCTCCTGGATTCGCTGACGTACCAGAAGCGGCTCGACTGCGAGGACCTGGGCCGGCGGCTGGTGAACTGGCAGGACTGGGGCTACCTGGCGGTGGAGGGCGAAGTGTTCGACGTGGGCGTGCAGACCAGCGCGGCGCTGCGACGGCTTCGCGACGGCACGCCCGCGCTGCTCGCGGGCCCCAGCGACACGATGGACAATGGCAATGGCTCCCTGATGCGGGTCTTGCCGTTGGCCTTGTGGCACCAGGGGCCGGACGCCTCGCTCGTGGCGGACGCGATGGAGCAGTCGCGTGTCACGCATGGCCACGTGCGCTCCCGGGTGTGTTGTGCGCTGTATTGCCTTTGGGCCCGCCGCATCCTGGAGGGCGCGGCGGACCCGTGGGACGCGGCCCTCGCCACCTTCCGCGACCTGTATGGAGAGGGCTCCCCCGAGCGGGAAGAGCTGGAGGCTCACCTCCGCCCGGACAACCTGACTCCAGGGACGGGGGGCGGCTACGTGGTGGACTGCCTGCGCTCCGCTCGCGATTGCGTGGCGAAAGGCAGCACCTATGAGGAGGTCGTCAAGGCCGCCATCCGGCTGGGCCACGACACCGACACCACCGCCGCGGTGGCAGGTGGCATCGCGGGCCTGAAGTATGGCCTGAGCGGGATTCCACACCGCTGGCGCTCGGAGCTGCGAGGCCAGGAGCTGGTGGAGCCGCTGCTGCAACGGCTCCTGGCCGTGAAATAGGCGCCTGTCTTCGCGCGTGCCTCAGTGGCCGTCCCAGAGGGCCTTGTCACCGTACTCCCAGGCCCAGGGCACACCGGTTTCCCCCAACACGAAGCGCACCAGGTGGGGGAACGCGGCCTCGGCGCGCACGTCGTTGGCCAGGATGAGCACGCAGCGGCGTCCGCGGTGCAGACACACGAGGGTGTTGCCCGTGCTGTCGTTGTGTCCGCCCTTGTAGAACCCACGCCCCTGCGGGCCGTCGAACACCACCAGCCCCAGGCCCGCCGCCAGATCGTTGCGACGCGCTTCGGGCGGCAGTTCGTCCTGAAAAGTGGGGAACTGGCTCCGGGTGGTGATGGGCAGGTGCGGCGCGGTCATCTCCGCGAAGCTCCGGGGCGACAAGCCTTCGCCGCGCACCAGCGCCGCCGCGAAGCGAGACAGGTCGTCGATCGTGGTGTCCATGGAGCCGGCCGCACGCACGGTGCTGCGTTCGTCGTGTGGTTCCACGCTGCCGTCGGCAGTCCATCCGTCGGCCAGGTTGCGCGCGAAGTCCGGACGCCATCGCAGGCTTGTGTTGGGCATTCCGAAGCGGTCGAACACGCGCTGCTGGAGCTCGGTGCCCACGTCCAGCTTGAGCCCGCGCTCGAGCACGAACTGCAGCAGCATGATGCCATCACCCGAGTACGCATACCGGCTGCCGGGCGCGAAGTGGATGCGCAGCCGACCGTCGGGCTCGAGGAAGCCGAAGTTGGCGAAGCCCGCGCTGTGGGTGAGCAGGATGCCCGGCGTGATGGCCTTCCAGCGGTCGTCGCCGGCCAGGTTCGACCAGGTGGAGTAACGGTCCTCGTCCGCATAGGCGGGCAGCGGCTTGTCCAGGTACCGCGCGATCGGTGAGGCCATGTCGATGCGGCCCTCGTCCACCCACTGCATCACCAGATAGGCGAAGACCGTCTTGGTGAGCGATGCGCCATACATCACCGTGTCTGTCCGAAGCGGTTCTCCCTTCGCGTCGCGCGCGCCGTAGGCCCTGGTCGCCACCACGCGCCCGTCGTCGATCACCGCGATGGCCAGCCCCTTCGCGCCGGTCGCGGCCATCGCGCGTGCTGCTTCGGCATCCAGCGCGACGGTATCGGGGACAGGGGGCGCCGCGCGGGGAGCGGGCGCCGTGGCGCACCCGCTGGAGAGGAGCGCAAACAACGTCAAGGCACGCAGCGGGTTCATGCGAACGACTCCCAATGGATTGAGCTGCTCCTGGGAGAACCAGGAGCCGAGGCACCGTGTCCCCCGGACTCCGTCAGCCCGGGCGGACACCCATGCCTACGCTCAGGGACTACAAAGTCTTGCCCTGCTCCGGAGCGATGGGGGGCGAGACCTGGGGTCGGCACGCCAGGAGCTCCTCCGCGGGCGCCTCGTCCGCGCGGCTCTCCAGGCGATCATCCCTGCCGCCGAACGGGCAGCCACACCACGCGGTCCAGAGGATGACGCAGCAAGGAGCGGGCCCGCAGACGGAGCAGATGCCTTCTCCGCCGCCGCCTTCGACGGGAGCCTCCACGGACGTCGCCGTCTGGGCATTCTCCGCCGCGAACGCGGGCGCCGCCGCGAACAGCATCAGGAGGGGGGCCACCTTCGTGAGGGAGGGGAGTCGCAGCTTCATGGTGTACCTCGGAGTTGGAGTCGCTGGTTCACGTGGGTGGAAGGCCGGAGCCGGCCTTCCGGGCCGGCGCATCCCCTTTCGCGCCCGGACTTCCAACCGGGACACGCCTGGGGGCCCAGGAGCTTCGCACAACTCCTTCACGGCCCGTGATACCCCCACGGACTTCGCGGGAAGAGGCGCGCTCAGTCCGGGAAGATCTCCAGCACGTCCTTGAGCATCGCGGCGCCCGTGCCCCGCGCGCCCTGTTCGGCGTTGATGAGGGTGTTCACGCCGTGCAGGTCGCTGCGAAACACCGCGCCCATCTCCATCGGGCCCAGCCGCGCCAGGGGATGGGATGCGTCCACGGCCGTGGGCCGCACGCTCCACTCCCAGCGCTCCTCGCCCAGCGGCTCCCCTCGAGCCAGCAGCAACACCTGTCCGCCCTTCGCCCGCGCCGTGTCCAGCTGCTCGCGCGTCACGCCACGCATCCCCGTCACCGCCACGTCGCTCAGCACGGCGGGCACGCGCATCACCGCGTTGGCCAGGATGACCAGCTTGCTCGCGGTGTCCCAGCCGTCCACGTCCAGCGCCGGGTCTGCCTCCGCGATGCCCAGCGCCTGCGCCTCCTTCAGCGCCGAGTCATATGAATGGCCCTGCGACATCCGGCTCAGGAGCAGCTGGCTGGTGTTGTTGAGCACGCCCTCGAACCGGCCCAGCTTCCCCAGCGCCAGGTCGCCGCGCCCCAAGGACACCAGCGGCATCGCCGCGCCCGCCGCGCCACTGAAGCGCAGCGGCGGGCGGCCCGGCGACTCCAGGTCGCTCAGGCGCGCCAGCTCCTGGAAGCCCAACACCAGCGGCCCCTTGCTCGCGAGCACCGCCGGCATGCCCCGCATCAGCGCGTCCCGCGTGATGTCCAGCCCGGGCTGCCCGTCCTTCAGGTTCGTGGGCGTGGCCTCCAGCAGCAGGTCCGCCTTCACCTCGCGGACCAGCGCGCGCCCGCTCATCCCCGGCCGTCCTACACCAGGCAGCGACGCCACCGAGTGCCGCGCCCGCTTCACCGCCAGCACCGCCGCCACGTCCAGCCCGGTCGGCGACACCGCCGCGCCACCGGAGTCCGCCAGCCCCACCGGCAGCAGCTCCAGCCGGTAGCGCTCCATCAACAGCGACGCGCGCGACTGGAGGATCTCCAGCAGCGGCACTCCCACATTCCCCAGGCCCGTGAGCAGGAAGCGAACGGTGCGCACGGCCCGCGGGCTCATGGGGCGAAGGCCTCCCTGACTCCCTCGCGGCGCAGCGTGAAGAGCATCCACACCGCCACCGGCACCCCCGCGAAGCACCCCGGCGTCAGCGTGTAGAGCGCGCAGATGGCGCCCACCGTCGCGAGCCCATACCCCTTGAGGTTCATGGCGCTCCACGCGCCCCAGATGGCGAGGACCCCGCAGAGGATGCCGCCCAGGATGGCCAGCGAGAACCCCAGCGTGAACTCCAGCACCACCGGCGGCCCGCCCGGGGGCGAGAAGGGCGACACCACCTTCAGCGCCGCGAGCACGGCCCCCAGCAGGCTGAACACCACGTGCAGCACGCCGACGATGAGCAGGAAGAACGCCGGGAAGCGCACGATCTCGAAGACCTTGATGCGCGGATCTCCCGGCGCGAGCTGCGGACCTGGACCGCTCATGACCGCCCCCTCAGCGCGCCCACGATCATCCGCGTCGCGGGCGACTTGTTCAGCGTGTAGAAGTGGATGCCCGGCACGCCGCGCGACAGCAGCTCCATGCACTGCACCGTGGCGTGCGCGACGCCCAGCTGCACCACCGCGTCCGGCTGATCCTTCACGCGCTCCATCTGCAGCGCCAGACGCATGGGCACCGTGGCGCCACACATGCGCGTGAAGCGCTGGACCTGCTCGTAGTTGGTGATGGGCATGATGCCGGGGACGATGGGGACATTGATGCCCACCCGCCGCGCCCGCTCCACGAAGTCGAAATAGAAGGCGTTGTCGAAGAAGAGCTGCGTCACCACGAAGTCCATCCCCGCATCCACCTTCGCCTTCAGATGCCGGAGGTCGTCCTCGCGCGACGCCGTCTCCACGTGGCCCTCCGGATAGCACGCACCCCCCAGGCAGAAGTTGAAATCCTCTTCTCGGACGAATCGGACCAGCTCCTCCGCGTAACGGAAGCCCC
This sequence comes from Corallococcus sp. Z5C101001, assembly GCF_007352635.1. Lineage (NCBI taxonomy): Bacteria > Pseudomonadati > Myxococcota > Myxococcia > Myxococcales > Myxococcaceae > Corallococcus > Corallococcus sp. Z5C101001. The sequence goes on along the minus strand of NZ_VKLU01000005.1, from coordinate 630,019 downwards.
CGGGCACCGGCTCGAACGTCGTCTGCCCCTGGGGGGGGTCCCCCCGCAGCAGGAGGATGTTCTCGATGCCTGCCGCGCCGAGCCGGCGCAGCACGTCACGAAGCTCGTCGCGGGTGTGCCCCACGCACGTCAGGTGCGCCATGGCCTCGATCCCGGTGTGCTGCTTGATGTGCGTCACCAGCTCCACCGTCCGGTCGCGCGTGCTGCCGCCCGCCCCGTAGGTCACCGACACGAACCCCGGGTCCAACGGCGCGAGCTCCTCCACCGTGCGAAGGAGCGCGGCCACGCCCGCGTCCGTCTTGGGAGGAAAAAACTCGAACGAGAAGCTCGGTCGGGAAGGGTTGAGGCAGTTGCGAATCTTCATGTCGGGAGGAGTTTAGTCCCTTCCGCGTCGGCCTTGATCGGAGAAGGTGCGCCGCTATAGTCCGCGCCGTTTCGCCACCCCTGCCATGGAGAAGTCAATGACCCGGCGTACGCCCCTCAACGAGGCCCACCGCAAGCTGGGGGCCCGGATGGTCGACTTCGTCGGTTGGGACATGCCGGTTCAGTACTCCTCCGTCATCGCCGAGCACGAGGCCGTGCGCAATGCCGTCGGCCTGTTCGATGTCTCGCATATGGGGGAAATTGAATTCTCAGGGCCCGGCGCCCTGGAGACCGTGAACCGGCTCATCTCCAACGACCTTGCCCGCTGCCAGGACGGTCAGGCCGTCTACGCGGGCCTGCTCAACGACCTGGGCGGTTTCGTGGACGACGTCGTCGCCTACCGCTTCAGCCCCGAGCGCATCCTCATCTGCGTCAACTCCAGCAACCGCGAGAAGGACTTCGCCTGGATGAAGGCGCGCGCGGAGGGCGTGACCCCGGTGGACCGCGGGGACGAGTTCGCGCAGATCGCCGTCCAGGGCCCGAAGGCCGTGGGGCTGGTGCAGCGCCTGACGAAGGCGGACCTGTCCAAGGTGGGCACCTACCGCTTCACGGAAGGGGAGGTGGCCGGCGTGAAGTCCATCATCTCCCGCACGGGCTACACCGGCGAGGACGGCTTCGAGCTCTACTGCGCCGCCGAGGACGCCGTGAAGCTCTGGGACGCGCTCCTGGAGAACGGGCAGCCGGACGGCGTGAAGCCCTGTGGCTTGGGCGCGCGCGACTCGCTGCGCACGGAGATGAAGTACGCGCTGTACGGCAACGACATCGACGACGCGCACACCGCCCTGGAGGCGGGCCTGGGCTGGATCGTCAAGCTGGACAAGCCGGGCGGCTTCATCGGCAAGGACGCACTCGTCGCGCAGAAGGCCGCGGGCGTGCCGCGCAAGCTGGTGGGCTTCGAGCTGACGGGCGCCGGCATCCCGCGCCACGGCTACCCCATCCTCAAGGACGGCGCCCGCGTGGGCGAGGTCACCAGCGGCACGCAGGGCCCCACCGTGAAGAAGCCCATCGGCATGGGCTACGTGCCCACGGCGCTCTCCACCGAGGGCTCCACCTTCGACGTCGAGATCCGCGGCCGCGCCGTGCCCGCGGTCGTCGTGAAGACCCCCTTCCTCAAGAAGTCCTGATTCCCTCCCGTTCGCACCTTTTGCGAGGAGCCGCCTCCATGTCTGACACCATCCCGCAGGACCTGAAGTACACGCCGGAGCACGAGTGGGCCCGGATCACCGGCAAGACCGTGGTCATCGGCGTCACCCACCACGCCCAGGAGTCCCTGGGCGACGTCGTCTACGTGGAGCTGCCGAAGCTGGGCGCCCGGCTGGTGGAGGGCAAGAACTTCGGCGTCATCGAGTCCACCAAGGCCGTGTCGGACCTGTTCGCGCCCATCTCCGGCACCGTGGTCAAGGTGAACGACGCGCTCACCGGCAACCCGTCCATCATCAACACCGACCCGTATGGGGAGGGATGGATCGTCGAGGTCGAGCCCCAGGACGCCGGGCAGACAGACAAGCTCCTGGACGCCGCCGCCTACGGTGCGCTCCTGAAGTAGTCCCGCGCACGCAAGAAGTCGCGCGTCCCGATTGTTAGTGACGCTCCATGGAGCCCCGAGCCCGCTCGGACGCTGACTTCTTTCCGCACCACCCGCGAGCCCTTCCGACCATGTCCCTCAACTGGAAGTACCAGGAGTCCTTCGCCGGCCGCCACATTGGCCCGGAGACCCCTGAAGTGAAGCAGATGCTGTCCACGCTCGGCGTGGACTCGCTCGACGCGTTCATCGAGAGCGCCGTGCCGCCCGTCATCCGCTCCCCGGAGCCCCTGCGCCTGCCCGCCGGCCGCGGTGAGAACGAGGTGCTGGCGCAGCTGGAGGCCATCGCGGCGAAGAACCAGGTGTTCCGGTCCTTCATCGGCATGGGCTACCACGACACCCACGTCCCCAACGTCATCCTGCGCAACATCTTCCAGAACCCGGGCTGGTACACCCAGTACACGCCCTACCAGGCGGAGATCGCCCAGGGCCGGCTGGAAGCGCTGCTCAACTTCCAGACGATGGTGACGGACCTCACCGGCATGGAGGTGGCGAACGCCTCCCTGCTCGACGAGGGCACCGCCGCCGCGGAGGCCATGGCGCTCGCGATGCACGCGAAGGGCGACGGCGCCGGCGGCGCGTTCTTCGTCTCCGAGGGCTGCCACCCGCAGACCGTGGACGTGGTCCGCACGCGCGCGCTCCCCCTGGGCGTGGAGGTCGTCGTGGGCGACCACCGCACGGTGGACCTGTCCCAGAAGAAGTTCTTCGGCGCGCTGGTGCAGTACCCGGCCACCGACGGCGTGGTGCACGACTACCGCGCCTTCGGTGAGAAGGTGCACGCGGCGGGCGGCCTGCTCGTCGTCGCCGCGGACCTGCTCAGCCTCGCGCTGCTCACGCCGCCGGGCGAGTTCGGCGCGGACGTGGCGGTGGGCAGCGCGCAGCGCTTCGGCGTGCCGCTGGGCTACGGCGGTCCGCACGCCGCCTTCTTCGCCACGAAGAACGCGTACACCCGCGTGATGCCGGGCCGCCTCATTGGTGTGTCCGAGGATGCGCAGGGCCGGCCCGCGCTGCGCATGGCGCTCCAGACGCGCGAGCAGCACATCCGCCGCGAGAAGGCCACGAGCAACATCTGCACCGCGCAGGTGCTGCTGGCCGTGATGGCCGGCATGTACGCCGTCTACCACGGGCCCGAGGGGCTCAAGGCCATCGCGGAGCGCGTGCACGGGCTCACCGTGGTGCTGGCCCGCGGCCTCGCGAAGCTGGGCTTCAAGCCGCGCCACGACCAGTTCTTCGACACGCTGCGCGTGGAGCTGACGCCCCCGCAGGTGCGGGGCGTGCTGGCCGCGGCGGAAGGCGCGCGGATGAACTTCCGCCGCATCGACGAGAAGACGCTCGGCCTGGCGCTGGACGAGACGACGCGCGCGAAGGACGTGGAGGACATCCTCACGGCCTTCATCCAGGGCGCGAACAAGTCCGCGGCGCCGGTGGTGCTGGAGGAGGTGGCCGCGAGCCTGGAGAGCCCGCTGTCCGCCGAGGTGCGCCGCTCGAGCGCGTACCTCACGCACCCGGTCTTCAACCGCTACCACTCCGAGACGGAGATGCTGCGGTACGTGCGCCGGCTGGAGGCGAAGGACCTGTCCCTCACGCACTCCATGATTCCGCTGGGCAGCTGCACCATGAAGCTCAACGCCACCGCGGAGATGATCCCGGTGACGTGGCCGCAGTTCAGCAAGCTGCATCCGTTCGCGCCCACCTCGCAGGCGGCCGGCTACAAGGTCATCTTCGAGCAACTGGAGCACGCGCTGTCGCAGGTGACGGGCTTCGCCGGATGCTCGCTCCAGCCCAACGCGGGCAGCCAGGGCGAATACGCGGGCCTGCTCGTCATCCGCGCGTACCACCAGGCGCGAGGGCAGGGGCACCGCGACGTGTGCCTCATCCCGTCCTCCGCGCACGGCACCAACCCGGCCTCCGCGGTGATGGCGGGCTATCAGGTCGTCGTCACGAAGTGCGACGAGAACGGCAACATCGACCTGAAGGACCTGCGCGCCCGGGCGGACGAGTACAAGGACCGGCTGGCCGCGCTGATGGTCACGTACCCCTCCACGCACGGCGTGTTCGAGGAGGAGATCCGGGAGATCTGCTCCACCATCCATGAGCGCGGCGGCCAGGTGTACATGGACGGCGCCAACCTCAACGCGCAGGTGGGGCTCACCGCGCCGGGCCTGGTGGGCGCGGACGTCTGCCACATCAACCTGCACAAGACCTTCTGCATCCCGCACGGCGGTGGCGGCCCGGGCATGGGCCCCATCTGCGTGGCCAGCCACCTGGTGAAGTTCCTCCCCGGACACCCGGTCATCCAGACGGGCGGGGCGGACGCCATTGGCGCCATCTCCGCGGCGCCGTGGGGCAGCGCCAGCATCCTGCTCATCTCCTGGATGTACGTGCAGATGATGGGCGGCGAGGGCCTGACGGAGGCCACGAAGCTGGCCATCCTCAACGCCAACTACGTCGCGGAGCGGCTCCAGCCGCACTACCCGGTGCTCTACCGGGGCAAGCGCGGCCGGGTGGCCCACGAGTGCATCGTGGACCTGCGCCCCCTCAAGAAGACCGCGGGCGTGGAGGTGGAGGACGTGGCCAAGCGCCTCATGGACTACGGCTTCCACGCGCCCACCGTGTCGTTCCCGGTGGCGGGCACGCTGATGATCGAGCCCACGGAGTCCGAGTCCAAGGCGGAGCTGGATCGCTTCTGCGACGCGATGATCGCCATCCGCCAGGAGATCCGCGACGTGGAGGAGGGGCGCGCGCCCAAGGACAACAACGTCCTCAAGAACGCGCCGCACACCGCGCGCACGCTCACCGCGCCGGAGTGGAACCGCCCCTACACCCGCGAGCAGGCCGTGTTCCCCACCGCGTGGGTGCGTGACAACAAGTTCTGGCCGTCCGTGGGCCGCCTGAACAACGTGCTCGGGGACCGGAAGCTCGTGTGCTCGTGCCCGCCCATCGAGGACTACGAGACGCCCGCGCAGAAGGTCGCGTAGCGCTCCGTCCCTCCGAAGTCGTCACCGGGGCCGTCTTCCAGGACATCGGAAGGCGGCCCTCGTGTTTTCGCCGCCCGCGGGCGTCTAGCGGAGCCGCGCGGGCTCCACGTGCACCACCACGTCCACCACCTGCGGGTACGCGCCCTGGAGCGTCGCCTCCACCTTGTCCGCGACCTCGTGGGCCTGCGCGGTGGTGAGCTGCGGGTCGACTTCGATCTTCAGGTCCACGTAGACGCTCTCCTCCATGCCGCGGCTGCGCACGTCGCGGCACGAGCGCACGCCGGCCACCGCCAGCGTCTGTTGGGACACCTGCGCGGGGTCCAGGCGCGCGGTGTCGGAGAGGATGCCCACCGCCTGCCGGACGATGCCGTACGCCACCCGTGCCACGAAGACCATCACCGCCAGCGCCACCAGCCCGTCCGCGCGCGGAAAGCCCAGCGCGACGAGCGCCAGGGAGATGAGCACCGCGATGGTGACGAACACGTCCGACAGCGTGTGCTGTGCGTCCGCGAGCAGCAGCGAGCTCTTGTACTTCTCTCCGTAGTGCCGCTCCACGCGCGTCACCACCAGGTTGATGACGAGCGTCACCCCCATCACCCCGGCCATCAGCAGCGACACCGTGGGGTGCTTGTCGTTCATCAGCGAGTCGAACGCCATGCGCCCCAGCTCCAGCATGCCCACGCCAATCATCGCGCCGATGCCCAGGGACGCGAGCGCCTCGAACTTGCCGTGCCCATAGGGGTGGTCCGCGTCCGCGGGCTGTGACGCCACGCCCATGGCCACCAGCCCCAGCACGTTGGAGCTGCCGTCGATGAACGAATGCAGCCCGTCCGCCGTCACCGACGCGGATTGGGCCATCATCCCGAAGGCGAGCTTGGCCACGGCCACCACCCAGTTGGCCACGAGGATGGCCAACAGGACGAAGCGGACCTTCTGGTTGCGCTCCTGGAGCGCGGCACTGCGGTCGGTGAGAGGGGCGTCCACGGCGGCGCAGGGTAGTGCCCCTGGGGCCTCCGCCGCGAGGACCTGTTGACGTGGGTTGCCCGGCGGCGGACGGATGCCGGGGTGCCCGCGCTCGCTACTGACGGAACAGCCGCATCCGCGGCCCGCCGCCCATCTCCATGAAGAAGCCGAACTGGAAGCGCACCGTCGCGTCCTGGCCCAGCAGGCCCGACGGCGGGTTGGGGAAGGGCTGCGCGCGCTTGAAGGAGGACACGGCCTCCATGTCCAGGAAGTCCAGGCCGCTGCTCTTCTCCACCTGGATGTCCTTCACCTGGCCGCGCTCGTCCAGGGTGATGGAGAGCAGCGTCTGGCGGTCGCGCCCAGAGTAGATGTTGCCCGTCGGGTCGCGCATGCGCAGCTGCTCGTTGGGATTCCAGTGCATGCCCACGCTCTGCTTCACGCGGTTGAAGAAGCTGGCGTACTTCCACTCGCGCGTGTTGAGGAAGGTGCCGTCGCCCTCCTCCTTGTCCTGGAGCATGTCGTTGGGCGCGGCGCCCACCACGCGGTCCATCGCCGCCTGCGACGGCATCAACGTCGCCAGGCCCGGGGAACCGGCGCGGCCGGCGGAGCCCTCCTGTTCGCTGTCCTCGCCCTCTCCGGGCTGGATGCGCAGGCGCTTCGCGTTGCCCGTCGCGGCGTCGCTCTCCGCCTGGTTCTTCACCGCCATGCCCGGGCCGTGCTCCCGCGGATCCGTCTTCATGGCGATCTCCTGCTTGCGGCGCGTCTCCGGCATCTCGAAGACGGGCTTCTTGCCGCCCTGGGACTGCGGCCGGTCATCCGCGCCCTGGCCGTTGTTGCCGGACACGCGCGGGGGCTGCACCTGCTCGTGCTGCACGCCCTCCTGCTTCTGGGGCGCCGTCCGCTGGGGCATGGCGTTGCGGTAGAAGGGCGTCTGGTCCCGGGCGCGCGTCTCCTTGTCGACCGTGTTGTTGTGCTCGGCCAGGTACTTCGCGTCTGGAGACTGCTGATCATTCCCCGGCGCCACGTCCACCACCTGGCCCTGGGGCTTCGTCTCGTCCGGCTTCTTCTCTTCCTTCGGCTCGCGCTTCTCGGTGGGGCGGGGCTTCGTCTGGGGCGTCGCGGCGCCCCGGTTCTTCGCCCACTGCTCCGACGTGAGCGGCCTCATCGCCACGGAGGTGGGGCGGGCGGGGCGCTTCTCAGGTGCGAGGCTTCCCTGCACGGCGGAGACCAGGAGCACGAAGCCCACGAACGCGCCCTGCGCCAGGAGCGCCAGGATGCCCGCCACCAGATAGCGCAGCGGCGCGCGCCTCTTGCGCTCGCGTCGCTGACGCCAGTCTGTCGAGGAACCCATGCCCACGGCCTGATGATAAACCTCCGGACCGCTTCTACAGTCCCGAACGTGCGGCCCGTAACACGCGGGACATCAAAGAGATTCGCGTTCCCCGAAACGGGAGCGCGAAATGTCCTCTTCACCTCAGTAGATGGGCGCGACCTCCGCCCCGTTGAAGTAGTAGCGGAGGATCTCCGGGTAGCGCTGGCCCGCCTCCGCCCGGCCGATGGCGCCTGTCTGACACATGCCCACGCCGTGACCCCAGCCTCCCCCCCGGAAGAGCCACCCGGTGAGCCGTCCCTCGGCGTCCCGCTCGGGCTCCACCGTGGCCATGCTGCTGTTGAGCATCCCGAAGAGCCGCCGGATGTTCAGCTCTCCCCGGACCTGGGTGGCGCCCTTCATCCCGGACAGCGTGAGCAGCCGGGCCCTCCCGGAGACCCCGCGCTCGGACAGGACGAGCGCCTGGATGGATCCCACCCCCAGCTTCTCCGTGAGCGCGTCCACCTGGGCCTGCGTGAAGCGCTTCTCCCACCGGAACTTCGACGGCTGCGCGAAGCTGGACAGCTTGCAGGCCGCCGGGACGTCGGAGGTCGCGAGCCAGGCCTTGAGGTTCGACGGTCCCGGCACGTCCGGCGCGGACTCCAGCAAGTCCGGGCGCCCGCGCAGGCTGGGGTCGGGCGGGCCGCCCCACACCACGTCGTTGTCCTCGGTGTGGCCGCCGCACACGGCGCTGTAGACGGAGTCCACCAGCCGTCCGTCCCGGCTGAAGAGGGCCTCGCCCCGGGTGGCCTCCACCGCGGCGGTGGTGCTGGCCGCCTCCCCGGTGCGGCCCCGGTACACCGCGCAGTGCTGCTCCGAGCACAGCAGGTAGGGGTCCGCCAGGTGCTTGATGCCCACCTTCGCCAGCACCTCGCCCCGCGCCGTGACGGCCTGGGCCTTGAGCGCCTCCGGGTGCGCGCGCGCGAAGATCTCAGAGGGCACCAGCCCCTTGAGCAGGTCCTCCAGGCCCACCACGTTCACCACCGCGAGCTTGCCGCTCCGGTCCACCGCGAACTGGAGCGCCCCGCGGAAGCTGCGGTCCTCGAAGGCGTGGAAGTCGTAGCCCACGCCGTACTCCACCTGCCGCACGTCGAAGCCGCTGCCGTCCTGGGTCTCCGCGTCCAGCCGGTCCTGCCCAAGCCCCACCACGGCGTCGTTCTCGTCCTTGAGCTCCAGGATGGCGCTGGACGGCTTGCGGACCTCCTCGAAGAGCGTCGTGCGCAGGCCGTAGCGGCGGAGCAGCTCCGCCTGCTTCTCCGCGGCGGCGGCGGGCGTCAGGGCCTCGTCGCCCAGGAGCAGGTAGCGCCGGTTGTCGATGACCTTGCCCGCGATGCCGTACACCGAGCCCAGCGTGTGCGTGCGCACCGCCAGCCCCCGCGCGCGCCACGCCTCCTGCGCCTCCGCGAGCCCCGCCTTGTCCGCGAAGCGGAACTCCCCCAGCTGCAGCCGCGCGCTCCACTGGGCCGGCTCTCCCTGGGTGACCCGCACCGTCCAGCGCGAACCCGCGGGCGCGTCCAGCACCTTCTCGCCCGGCCCGCCGAAGCGCAGCCGCATCCGGCCTCGCGGTGAGAACGTCACCGCGTCGCGCGCCTCCATCAGCTTGATGGGCAGCCGGGGTTCGCCGTTGCGGAAGTCCAGGCGCTTCAGGTCCTGCGGCCCGGGCAGCCCCGACGTGAGCGGATCCTCCAGGCCTGGCGCGGCTGGGGGCGGCGGCATGGCGCCCGCGTCCGCGGCGGGGCTTGGAGCGGAGACCTCCGGTTCTCCCAGCCCCCGGGTGCTGGACGCGGGGGAGGGCGCAGGCGCGGGCGTGGCGCAGGAGGCGAGCAGCAGGGCGGTCAGGAGCAGGACGGCTTTGGACACGGCGGCGGCACCGTAGCCGCCGCGAGGCCGAGCGTCACGGTTCTCCCTCCCACACCAGCGGGCCCCTTTCCGGATGACCGGGAGTGAATAGAACGGCCGACGCCATGCGTTGCCCCTGCTCATGCGAATTCGAGGAGGCAACGGATTGACGAAGCGAAACACCCTGATGTCCTCCATGGCCGCCTGGACCCTGGCCTTCGGGCTCACCGCTTGCGGCGGTGGCTCGGGTGGGGTCGGCATTGGCACGGCCAATGCCGCGGAGGCCCCCAGCAACCCTGGCACCCCGCCTCCCATCGGCGTGCAGCCGGTGGAGGACACGCCCGCCGGTCAGATGCCGGAGCACGCGGACCATGTCCCCATCGCGGAGCCCGGTCCCCAGCCCGCCGTCACCGCCCAGGCCATGACGGCCATCCCGGCGGTGGCGCCCGTCCATGAGTGGGTGGTCTCACCCGGCGGCGACGACGCGGCCGAGGGCACGGCCGACGCGCCGCTGCGCACCATCGGCGCGGCGGTGGGCAAGGCCGGCCCCGGCGACAAGATCCGCGTGCTGGCGGGCACCTACGCCGAGCGCGTCATCCTGGGGGAGAACGCCAAGCCCGGCTCGCCCGACGCGAAGATCACCCTCCAGGGCGAGGGCCACCCCATCCTGACCCCGGGCAGCGGCGCGGGCGCGGCCGTGCAGGTGCGCCGACCGAACTGGATCATCGACGGGTTCGAGATCGACGTGCAGTCGCAGCCCATCTTCGGCGTCACCTTCGAGGGCGACGTGCAGGGCACCGTGCTGGCCAACTCGGACGTGCACGGCGGCACCGGTGGCGCGGGCGTCACGATGTTCAATCAGGCCAAGGGCCCCACCATCGAGAACAACAACATCCACGACTTCGTGCGGACCACCGGCAACAAGGACTCGCACGGCATCGTGATGCAGCCGGCGTCGTACAACGTGACGGTGCGCAACAACGACATCCACGACGTCTCGGGTGACTCCGTGCAGTGCCTGGGCCCGGAGGGCTTCAGCAGCCTGCCTCCCGCCACGGGGCTGCTGGTGGAGAACAACCACCTGTTCGGCAACCGGGAGAACGCCGTGGACATCAAGACGTGCCACGACGTCACCATCCGCAACAACCGGATGCACCACTTCCAGCAGACGGACACGGCCAAGGGCGAGGCGGTGGTCATCCACTACTCCGCCAACAACGTGCTGGTGGAGGACAACGAGATCTACGACGCCTCCAAGGGCATCGCGGTGGGCGGCAACCACGAAGGCCCCGTGCCCCAGTCCGTCGTCCTGCGGCGCAACCGCATCCACGACATCACCGAAGCGGGCGGCGGCGAGGGCACGGGCATCCGCCTGGAGAACTCGAAGGGCGCCGTGGTGGTGAACAACACCATCACCCGCGCCAAGGCCGGCATCATCCTGGGCCACGGCACGGGCGGCGCCACGGAGACCCCGCGCGTGGAGAACAACCTGGTGGACGCGCCCGTGAGCGTGGATGTGGGCGCCCAGGCGCCGGGGCTCCAGATGAGCTCCAACCTCTACCCGGCGGGCGCGCAGTTCATGCACAACGGCAAGCCCGTGGCCCTGGATGCCTTCAAGGCCGCCACGGGGGACACCACCTCCAACGTGGGGGACGTGACGGTGTCCGACACCTTCGCCCCCTCCGCCTCCGCCCAGGACAAGGGCCAGGACGAGGGCCAGCCCTTCTGCGGCGCGGCCCCGGAAATCGGCGCGGTCGAAGTGGGCTGCTAACCCCCTCCTGAACGGAAAAAACAGAAGGCCCGATGCGGAAGTGGCTTCCGCATCGGGCCTTTTGTCTGTGAGGCGCCACCCGGATTCGAACCGGGGAATGAAGGTTTTGCAGACCTTTGCCTTACCACTTGGCTATGGCGCCGGAAGCGATTGGGGCCGGGGTTATACGCAGCCCCGTAGGAGGCGGTCAAGGAAGCAACACCATCCAGCCCCGGTTCTCGTCCCGTTAGCATGCGGCGCCGGGCTGCGGGCCCTGGTGAGCGAGGGACGACACGATGTTGCATGGCCATGGGGTATTCCTGGAGGAGCACGAAGCCTTCCGCCGTACGGTCCGGGCCGTGGTGGACAAGGAGCTGCGCCCGTTCGCCGCCGAATGGGAGGCGCGCGAGGAGTTCCCCCGGGAGCTCTTCACCCGCTTTGGCGAGCTGGGCTTCCTGGGCTTGAAGTACCCGGAGGCCCATGGTGGCACGGCCGCCGGGGAGCTCTACGAGGCGGTGCTCCTGGAGGAGCTGGGTCGCTGTGGCTCCGGGGGCGTGGCCGCCGGGTTGGGGGCCCAGTTCACCATCTCCACCGGCCCCCTGCACCTGTACGCCACGGAGGCCCAGAAGCAGCGCTGGCTGGCGCCCGCCATCCGGGGGCAGAAGATTGGCGCCCTGGGCATCACCGAACCCGACGCGGGCTCGGATGTCGCGGGGCTGCGCACCACCGCCCATCGCGAGGGCGACCACTACGTCATCAACGGCTCCAAGACCTACATCACCAACGGTGTGCGGGCGGACTTCGTGGTGCTGGCGGTGAAGACCGACCCCGAGCGCGGCCACAAGGGCCTGTCCATGCTCGTCGTGGAGCGGGGCACCCCGGGCTTCAGCGTGGGGCGCAAGCTCCAGAAGGTCGGGTGGCGCGCGTCCGACACGGCGGAGCTCTTCTTCGAGGACTGCCGCGTGCCCGCGGAGAACCTGCTGGGCGTGGAGGGGCAGGGCTTCTATCAGATCATGGGCAACTTCCAGTGGGAGCGGCTGTCGCTCGCGCTGGGCGCGGTGGGCGCCATGGACGACATGTTGGAGACGGCGCTCGAGCACGTGAAGCAGCGCCGCGCGTTCGGGCAGGCGCTGGCCCAGTTCCAGGTGCTGCGCCACAAGCTGGCGGAGCTGCACACGGCCCGAGAGTGCGCGCGGCAGCTCACCTACCACGCGCTGCGCCTGCACGTGGCGGGCGAGTACGCCGTCGCGCAGACCTCCATGGCGAAGAAGGTCGCGACGGAGGCGTGCTGCCGCGTGGCCGACGAGTGCCTCCAGCTGCATGGGGGGGCCGGCTACATGATGGAGTACGACATCCAGCGCCACTGGCGCGACGCCCGACTGGGCCCCATCGGCGGTGGCACGAGCGAGGTGATGAACGAGATCATCGCCAAGCAGCTGGGCCTCTGAGTCCTGGCACGCTCCTGGGAGCAGGCGGGCGGGCGTGCGGGAAGAGGGGAAAGAACCTCCGGGTTCATGTTCGAAGGAACATGTCGCCTCGGGGAGGCCCCGGTGGAGCCCACCATCATTTGCGATGAGCTGTTCATGCGTCTGGGGGACGAGGATGTGCTCGTCCTGGATTGCCGTGACGCGATGGACTGGGAGCGGTTCGAGATCCACATCCCGGGTGCGCTGCGCATGACGGCCTCGGAGATCGCCCGCGACCTGGCGATGCTGCCGGACGACGAACTCATCGTCCTGTGTGGCACCACCCAGGACTGCGCGGACATCCGCCGCGTCTGTCGCGTGCTGCGCCTGCGGGGGCGCAACGCCGTGTGCCTCGCCGGCGGGCTCCACGCCTGGGTGACGGGGGGCTACCCGACGGAGCGCCACTCCCGCGCTCCCTCCCACGCCCACCGTTGAGCGGTGGATGCGGCGCGTCGTGAAACGGTGTAAGGAGCGCGCTGTCGTCCCCACCGGAGACCCCCCACGATGGCCAAGCTTCGCGCCGTGCTCATTGGCGCCACCGGACTCGCGGGCCAGCAGTTCATCGCGGCCCTGAAGGACCACCCGTACATCGAACTCACCGGGCTCGCCGCCTCGCCCCGCTCCGCGGGGAAGACGTACGCGGACGCCCTGCGTGCCTCCAACGGCATGCTGGCCTGGTTCGTCCCGGAGCCCCTGCCGGAGGCCATCGCCCGGATGACCGTGCTCAGCGGGGACGCGGTCCAGGCGAAGGACTACGACATCGCCTTCTCCGCCGTGGAGGCGGACGTGGCGCGTGAGCTGGAGCCGCGCCTCGCTCGGGACATCCCGGTGCTCTCCGCCGCGAGCGCCTTCCGCTACGACCCGGACGTGCCGCTGCTCATCCCCCCCATCAACGCCGCCCATGCCCCGCTCATCAACGAGCAGCGCCGGCAGCGCGGATGGAAGGGCTTCATCGTCCCCATCCCCAACTGCACGACCTCGGGCCTCGCGGTGACGCTGGCCCCTCTGGCCGAGCGCTTCGGCGTGAAGGCGGTGTTGATGACCAGCCTCCAGGCCATGTCTGGCTCCGGACGTTCGCCGGGCGTCATCGGCCTGGACATCCTCGACAACGTCGTGCCGTACATCCCCAAGGAGGAGCACAAGGTCGAGGTCGAGACGAAGAAGATCCTCGGGGTGCTCAACCCCGCGGGCGCGGCGCTCACCCCGCATGACGTGCGCGTCTCGTGCACCTGCACCCGGGTGGCCGTGCTGGAGGGCCACACCGAGTCCGTCTTCGTGTCGCTGGGCCAGAAGGCCACCGTGGCGGAGGTCGCCCAGGTGATGCGCGAATGGAAGGGCGCCGACGTGGCGAAGGACCTGCCTTCCTCGCCTCCCCGCTGGATCGAAGTGCTGGACGACCCGTTCCGGCCCCAGCCGCGCCTGGACCGGGACACCCACGGAGGCATGGCCACCACGGTGGGTCGCATCCGCGAGGATGGGGTGCTGGAGAACGGTTTCAAGTACGTGCTTGTCTCCCACAACACGAAGATGGGGGCCGCCAAGGGCGCCATCCTCGTCGCGGAGCTGCTGCGGGCGCAGGGCTTGCTGGGTTGACCGGCGAAGCAGGCCGGGCCGCCCCCTAAATTCAGGGTGCCAACCCTGGCCGCAACCATCTACTGTGCGCGGCCACGGACGCGCGGAATACCGCACAGAGGAGAGATCTACATGGCCTATGTCGTCGCCGAGCCTTGCATCAAGTGCAAGTACACCGACTGTGTCGAGGTGTGCCCGGTCAACTGCTTCTACGAGGGCGCGAACTTCCTCGTGATCCACCCGGACGAGTGCATCGACTGCGGTGCTTGTGAGCCCGTCTGCCCGACCAAGGCGATCTTCCCCGAGACCGAGCTGCCCCCCCAGTGGAAGGAGTTCCAGAAGCTCAACGCGGACTTCTCCACCTCGTGGCCGAACATCGCGGAGAAGAAGGCGGCCCTGCCCGAGGCCGAGGAGTACAAGGAAAAGCAGGGCAAGCGCGCGGAGCTGAACCCGGCTCCTGGCGGGAAGAAGTAGCGCGCCGCGCCGCTCGCGTGCGCCCGTCGTGATGAAGGCCCTCGCGCCCCATGGCGTGAGGGCCTTTGTCGTCGGGGGCATCCCGTCGTGAGGGGGCTGTCCGTGCACGCTCACCCCGCCTGGAGGGCGCTGAGCCGCAGCCCCCGGGCCTCCAGCGCATCGCGCAGTCGCGCCACGTCCGCCGGGGGCACGGGCCCGTGGCGGCCCTGGATGCGCAGCGCCACCTCCCGGGGGCCCGTGCGCTCCACCTCCACGGTGGCCTCCAGCGACCCTCTCAGGCTCAAGCCCAGCGCGGGCCGCTGCGACCTCACGAAGACCTCGATCTTCTCGATGAGCGCCAGCGTGGACTCCACCTGCGCGACGGGCGTGGCCGCCATTCCGGCTGCTGCCGCGCCACCGCCCGTCACGCCGTGGCCTCCCGTCGCGGACAGGGTTGGGGGACTCTCCGAGGAGCGGGCCTCGCGCGGGGGAGGGGCAGGGAGCGGCGCCGCGCGGAGCTCGGCGCGAACCGAGCGCTCCAGCTCACGGGTCAGCAGCTCCGAGGCGCGGTGGGACGCCTGCTCCTGGCCTGTCGCGTGGGCCTCCTGGCGCACCGTGCCCAGCCGCTGCGCCTCCACGTGCATGCCCTGTCGGGCCTGCCGGAGTGCCGCCGGACTTCCGAGCGCCCCGCGCGTAGTCGACAGGACGGCGCTGGCGGCGCGGACCCCGGGGAGCGGCGATGAAACCCGGGTCGTCTGCCCCGGCCCCGTGCCACCCGGTCGGAGGGCTCCGGGGCCCGGCGGTCCTCCCTGCTGAGTGGGCCCGCGCTGGGCGTCGGTGCGAGGACGCCCGGAGGTGGTACCCCGCTCGGATGCCCGCTGGAGGACCTGCTGGAACGCGTCCCGCTCCGGGCGCGTCTTCTCCTGTCCGGAAGGAGCGTCCTGCCCTTCGACCTTCATGGCCTGCCTCGCGCGAAAGAGATGCGCGGACATGAGCAGCGGCCGTGCCAGCCGGTCGGGATGCGGGTCCCGCGGGGAAGGGCGGGCCGGGGCGGCGGGGGAGGGGTGCCGTCCCCGGGATGGGCGTGCGGGGCGCGGGACGCCCGCTCAGCGCTTGCCGCCGAAGCCGCCCGGCTGCACGGGCGCGGTGCCCGTCAGGTCGTTGAACGCGAGCGGGCAAGCCGCCACCGCGTTCGGGTCCGCCAGCGCGGGGTTCTGCGTCCAGTCCCGGTCCTGGAACAGGAGGGCATCGCGCACCTCCAGCTCCTTGAGCTGCTTGCGGTACTCCCAGAAGCGGCCGCGCAGGAGCACGCGCGCGCCCTTCGGCAGCTGCGTCAGCTCCGTGTACTGGGAGTCCTTCAGCCGCGCGGTGATGGTCACCGACGGGCGCACCTTCGGCTTGCCGTAGTTCAGCCCCGACAACAGACCGTCATTGCCTGGATCCGGCAGGTAGTAGACGAGCCGGGCCACCAGCGCGGGCGGCTCCGGTGGAGGCCCCTTCTTGCCGCGCGGCTTCTTGGGCTTCTCCAGCTTCGCGTCGACGAACTCCAGGCCCCCGAACGCCACCTCCTTGTCGAGGTAGTCGTCGCGGAACTTCGCATCCGCCACGCTCGCGGCGGTGGTGTTCGCCTTGAGCACCTCCACGTCGTAGCGCTCGAGCATCGCGGGCAGCGTGAAGAAGAAGCTGTCCACGGGACTGACTCCGTCCGCGATGAAGCGCAGCTTGCTCAGGTCGAGCGGCGGGTAGTACGGCGCCAGCGCCACCGCCGTCTGCATCCACTCCGCCGGCAGCCTCTTGTCGATGAGGATCCGGCGCATCATCGACACCAGGTACATGCTGGCCGGGAAGCGCGGCGTGGACAGCTGGGTGTTCACGGCCTGGATCAACAGCGGATCCACGAAGAAGTTCTCGTCGCGCTTGTGCAGGTACGGCCCGGACTCGCCCACGACGGTGAGCAGCGCGCCCACCAGCTGGGCGCAGTTCGCGTCGTTCGTGCCCTGGACCAGGGCCTGGTTCACGCGGGAGCGCAGAAAGCGCTTGTCCATGTCCGCTTCGCGGAACACGGGCGGCTCTCCCGTTCCAAAGAAGAACTCCTTCTGGGCGAGCGCGGGCGTCGACAGCAGGCCCACGGACAGGGCGATGAGGGCACGGGTACGCATCGTCCTGGACGCTACCATGCCCTCCCCGGGACGATCCTCCTCCGAGCGCTCCAGGCCGCGCTCTGGGTGAAATCGCGAAGGCCGCCCGACGTGTGAGGGCAATTGCAACCGGATGACCCGATGCGGCGGGGCTTCCGCGACTTTCACGGGAGTGGGGAGCGGGCAGGGGACGGGGCGACCGCGCGGGAGGCGCGCCGGAGCGGAGTTGGCGGTGTCGGAAGGCCGCGTCCCTTCGAGGGGGCGAGGTTTTTTCCGCCTGTTGATGGCGCGGCCTTTTGTGTACCTTGGCCAGCGCTATGCCGACGCCTCCCGAGACCTCCCCGGCACCCGTCACCGTCGCCCAGATCAAGGACGAGGCGGAGCTCATGCAGGCCCTCGCCATCCGCGAGGTGGTGTTCATCGAGGAACAGCATGTCCCCGAGGGCATCGAGCGCGACGCCGAGGACGCGCTCGCGTACCACGTGCTCGCCTACCAGGGGGGCCACGCCATCGGCACTGGCCGCCTGGTGAAGCTGCCGGAGCCGCCCGCGGGCCAGTCCGGGACGTGGGGGCAGATTGGCCGCATGGCGGTGCTCCAGTCGCACCGCAAGTCGCGCGTGGGTTCGCTGCTGCTGACGACGCTGGAAGAGGAAGCGCGCCGCCGCAACGTGAGCGGCATCATGCTGCACGCCCAGCTCTACGCGCTCGACTTCTACAAGAAGCACGGCTACCAGCCGGTGGGCGCCGTGTTCGACGAGGCCGGCATCGACCACCTGGAGATGCACAAGCGGCTGTAGTCCCAGCGGCTCAGCGCCTCGGAGGACGAGGCGCGGGCGGCTCGGCGTGGCGCGGATCCTCGGGCCACGAATGCCGCGGATACTTGCGGCACAGCTCCTTGCGGATCGCCGGGTAGTGACGCTCCCAGAAGCCCGCCAGGTCCGTCGTCACCTGCACGGCGCGCATGTTGGGGGCCAGCAGATGGAGCACCAGCGGTACGCGGCCCGCGCCCACGCTGGGCCCCTGGGCCATCCCGAAGAAGTCCTGCAGCCGTGACTCCACCCAGGGGGGCTTGTTGGGCTCGTAGTGCACCTTCACGCCGCGCCCGCCGGGCAGGGTGACGCGCTCGGGGGCATGGTTCGCCAGCAGGCGCTGCTGTTCGGAGGACAGTCGCGCGTAGAGCGCGTCCAGCAGCGACACGCCGTCCAGGTCGGAGAAGCTGCGCGCGCCCACGCAAAGGGACGCCAGCGCATCCCGCAGGAAGGTGGCGTCCACGGCGGGAAAGCCCGCCTCGGGGAAGGCCTTTCCCAGCAGCTCCACGCGGGTGCGCCACTGCTC
This sequence comes from Corallococcus sp. Z5C101001, assembly GCF_007352635.1. NCBI lineage: Bacteria > Pseudomonadati > Myxococcota > Myxococcia > Myxococcales > Myxococcaceae > Corallococcus > Corallococcus sp. Z5C101001. The sequence continues at coordinate 612,151 of NZ_VKLU01000005.1, read as the reverse complement.
CAGCGCCTCGGGCTCCGCGAAGCGCTCCGGGCCCGCGGCGAGCGCCGCTTCGGCCAGCACTCGCGCGGCTTCCTCGGACGGAGGGGCGGGGGTGCGCGTCTCCTCCAGCACCAAGTTGCCGTACGCCAGTCGGGTCAGGCGCTCCACGCGGCGCGAATCCGGATTCCACTGGAGCGTGTCCACCTCCTCCAGGGCCTCCGGGTAGAGGTCCAGCAGCCACTCGGCCTCCACGGCGCTGGCGAGCCGGACCACGGCGCCACGTCCGGGGCGCTCCTCGGCGTCCACGGCGACCATCAGCTCCGCGTCCTGGACGACGCTGGATTCGGACAGGCTGGTGGTGCCGCCGCCGAACATCAGCAGGTCGGGCGAGCGGGGCCGCCGCCGGCGGGCGACGCGATCCGGATAGCCCGCGAGCACGCTGAGCATCAGGGCCTGCTCCACGTCCTCGGGTCGTCCGGGGCGTGAGCCCTGCTCCCGCACCGAGCGCCGCAGCTGTTTCTGCACGCGCTCCACGGACTGCACCGCCCCGGCATCAAGCGACAGGGACTGCATGCGGCCGGAGGCGAAGCCTGAACGCCCTGCTTCGCGGAATCGCTCCAGGAGCTCCAGCAAATCGGAAGGGCCGCTGACGATGGCGGACGCCCGTCCCCCGCCGCCCAGGTTGGCGCGGGCCTCGCGGCGGATGTCCCGCTCGCCCATGAGGGCCGCGAGCACGGCGGCCTCGCCGCCCACGCCTCGCCGCTCACCCTCGACGATGACGCGGGCCTGGCGCGGGTGGACGGGGAAGCGCAGGAGCCGCTGCCCCACGTCCGTCACCTTGCCTTGTGCATCCACCGCGCCCAGCCGGCGCAGCAGCGTCTCCGCGGCCTCCAGCGCGGGGGCGGGGGGTGGCTCGAAGAAGGGGAACACCCCCAGGTCCCTCACGCCCGAGGCGCGCAGGGAGAGCACCGTCTCCGCCAGGTCGGTGCGGCGGATCTCCGGGGCCTCCTGGTCGGGGCGCCCGTCGAAGTCATGCTGGGTGTAGAGGCGCACACAGTGCCCCGCGCGGGTGCGGCCCGCGCGGCCGGCGCGCTGCACGGCGGAGGCGCGGCTCACCTTGCCCAGCTTGAGTTGCGGCAGGCCGGACCACGGCGAGTGCGACGCCACGCGGGCAAGCCCACTGTCGATGACGACCGCGACGCCGTCGATGGTGACGGACGTCTCCGCGACGTTGGTGGACAGGATGATCTTCCGGCGCGAGCTGCGGCGCACGGCGCGGTCCTGCTCCGCGGGGGACAGATCGCCGTGAAGCGGGAGCACGTCGGCGTCATGGCGCTCGGCGAACTCCGCGCAGGTGTCGCGCGCCCGGCGGATCTCCCCAGCGCCCGGAAGGAACACGAGCACATCGCCGTCGACGCCCTGGGTGAACAGGCGCTTGAGCGCGGAGAGCACCTGTTGATCCAGGTGCCGCTCGTCCGGGGCGGGAAGGTATTCGACGCTGACGTCGAAGCGCCGGCCCTCGGAGCGCAGCGACGGCGCGCCGCCCAGGTACGCGCGGACGGGCTCGGCCTCCAGGGTCGCGGACATCACGACGAGCTTGAGGTCGGGCCGGGACGACTCCTGCAGCCGTCGCAGCAGCGCGAGCGAGATGTCCGCGGACAGGTGTCGCTCGTGGAACTCGTCGAGCACGACGATGCCCACGTCGCGCAGGGTGGGGTCGGTGAGCAGCCGTCGTCCGAGCACGCCCTCGGTGACGAAGGACATGCGCGTCTTGGGGCCGCGCACGTCCTCGAAGCGGACCTGGTAGCCGACGGTCTCGCCCACGCGTTCGCCAATCTCCTCGGACACGCGCTGCGCGGCGAGCCGGGTGGGCAGCCTGCGGGGCTGGAGGACGACGATCTCCCGTCCCTGGCCCAGGCCCGCCTCCAGCAACGCGCGGGGCACGCGGGTCGTCTTGCCCGCGCCAGGAGGTGCCTCCAGCACGAGCGACCGCGAACTCCGGAGCGTGGAGACGATGTCGGGCAGCAGGGGATCGATAGGGAGGGCGACGTCCGCCATGTCCGGGTTCCTCTTCACGGCGGGCAACTCACCGCGCGTCGGGTCTCAAGGCGTGCCAGCCTCGGACGGGTCGGTCTTCTTGCGGCGCCGGGGGCGGATGGCCTCCAGGACATCGGACGCGGGGGGCTCCGAAGGGGCGTCCGCCTGCGCGGCCTCGGGGGCAGGAGCCGCGTTCTTCGGCGGTCGGCCCCGCCGCGCGGGGCGGGGCGGAGAGGAGGGCTCAGGCGGGACGATCTCCCTCTCGCCGTCCGAAGCTTCGGCCTCGCTTCCTGGAGTCTCCAAGGCCTCCTGTGACGGATTCCCCGGAGCGCCGGCCAGCGCGGAGTCTGGAGACGCCGCACTCCGCCGGCCCTTGCGGGTTGGGGGCGAGGGAGGAAGCTCCGCGCTCGCGGTTCCATCCGCGGGAGGCTCTGCTTCATCCGTGGCTTCGGAATCCGCGTCCTGCGCGTCGTCCTCGGACGGATCCGCGTCCTGAGGACCGTCGAAGGCATCGTCGTCCGGGGCGGCATCGCCCTCGTCACCGAAGAGGGCGGGAGCCCCTTCCTCGGCGGAGAGCGCGAGCGAGCGACCCGCGCGCTTCCGAGGCTTGAGGGTGAGCCCGGCGGCCTCGAAGACGCCCGGCACGGGGACGAGCGCGGCCTCGGCGAGGAGTCGCCCCTGTCGCAGCGCCACATCCAGGCGCCGTCCCAGGGACACCAGCGCCTCGCGCAGGGCGGCCTCCTGATCCGGGGGCAGCGGGGTCGGGGACAGGCTCGCGGTCCAGGCCGCGAAGGTCGCGGCCACCTGATCCACGACGGGGCGGACCATCGCGAAGTCATCGCGCGAGAAGATCCGGGTCACGTAGGCGCTCTTGAATCGCCGCTCGTAGGACGTGGCGTATTCGTTCACGAGCTCCACGGGAGCCCGGCGCAGCTGCGGGAACTTGAGGTGGGGGAAGAGGGCTTCGATGACGGGGGCGCGGCTGCTGGCGGTGAAGGTGATGCCCGCGTGCAGCTTCTCCAGGGCATCCACCCACCGGCCCTGCTGGTCGAAGGAGAACTCCTCGCGGGCCTCATCGAGTTCGGGCAGGTCCTTCACCTGTTCGAGCAGGCCGCCCGCCGTCTCCCGGGCTTCGCGCAGGCGCTCCAGCGCGGAGGCCAACCACTGCTTCTCGGCCTCCAACCCCGGCCTGCCGACGACCATCTCCTCCGCCGTGGCGAGTCGGGCCTCGAAGGCCTCGGCGAAGCGGATCAGCTCATAGGATTCGAGCGTGGACGACATGCGTGGACGACTCCTCGGAGGGGCGGCGGAGATACCACACCTTCACCGTCCGACGAGCAGTGCCTCCAGGGCCTCGGGAACGGAGAAGTCCGCGAAGGCCCACTCGGCGCCGGCGTCGAGCAGCGCCTGGGGCGTGAAGTTGCCCGTGCCCACGCCAATCGTCTCAGCGCCAATGCCCTTGGCGGCCGCGACGTCCTTGGGCGTGTCACCGATGATGACCACCCGGCACGTCTCCAGGGGCTGGCCCAGCTGCGCCGCGCCGGCCTGCGCGCCGTGCCGGATGAGGGCCACGCGGTCCTCGAAGTCGCACCCGAAGCCTCCGAAGGCGAACTGGTCGTGGATGCTCACGCGCTCCAGCTTCACCCGGGCGCCCGCGCGCACGTTGCCGGTGCCCAGCCCCACCGCGAACCCCGGCCGCGAGCGCGCCGCCGTCACGGCCTCGCGCATGCCCGGATGCAGCCGGTACTCCCGGGCATCCACCTTGGGGACCTCCAGGCCCAGGTGGGCGACGTACGCATCGACGACGGCGCTGATGGCCGCCTCGGAGTCAGGCACGCCGATGATCCCCAGGCCCTTGCGGACGATGGCCCGGTCCGTCATGCCGGACATGCTGAAGCCGTCGCACGCGTCGCGCCGTTGATGGAGCTGCTCGAAGGCGAGGCCCATGGCGCGGCGTCCGGCGCCACCCGTGGTGACGAGGGTGCCATCGATGTCGAAGAGGAGAACGGTGGGGCGCATGGCCCTCCATCTAACGGAAGGCCCCGCCCGACGCGAGCCCCGAGCCATCCGCCGTGGCTAGGTTCAGGGTTCGGCCAGCGTAAGGCCCTGTTGGAGGGCCTCTCGCACCTGGGGCACATCCTCGAGCGGAAGCCGCTCCTCCAGCACCTCCCGCACCTGCTGGCCCCCCAGCCGACCGAGCGCCTGGGCCACGGCCTCGCGGATCCGCAGGTCGCGGTCCTCCAGCCGGGCCCGCAGCGTCTTCACGGCCTCGAAGCCCAGGCACTGGCCCAGGGCCGCGGCGGCCTGGCTGCGAACGTCGGAAGGTCGGTGCGGATCCTCCAGCATCGCCTGGAGCGTCTGTCCCGCTTGAGGGAACTCCACCCAAGCCAGCGCCGTCACGGCCCGCATCCGCTGAGCGTCGGAGACGCTCGGGTCCTCCGCGAGCGCCGCGAGCACGGGCACGACCTCTGGCCCCAGCCTGTGCCACGCCGCCTCCGAGGCCACGGTCGGCAGGGCGAGCAACCCCAGGGCTTCCGCGCGCAGCGCCCCGGGGACGGCGGAGGGGGGCGTCGCGGACGCAGCGGGCCGGGCCATCGCGGCGTTCGCACGGACCGGCGCCGCGTCCGAAACGGGGGCCGTGCCGGCGAACACGGCGAGGGCCGCCAGGGCGCTCCCCCATGGCATGGCGGAGCGGGAAGGGGCCGGCGAGGGACGAACACCGCGGGGGCGGGACGACGGGCTCGGCATGCGGGGGCTCCCGGTGGAGGAGGGGAGCCCCGGTTATACGACGGCTGCCGGTCCGGACTCGATAACGCTAAGGTCGGAGCCATGGCCGGACGCGTCTTCTTCTTCCTCCAGCACGCCACGTACGAGCCCGCATACCAGGCGGCCTCCATGGGCATCACCGCCGCCGCGATGGGGGATGATGTCTACTTCGTCTTCGCCTTCGAGGCCCTGCGCCAACTGGTCCGGGGGGGCTTCGGACTGGCGCACAGCGAGCGCGAGCGCACCGAGGCGGCCCGCGCCGAAGGGCTCAACGTCCCCACTCCGGCGAGGATGCTCGAGGAGGCCCGCGCCCTGGGCGCGAAGCTCGTGGCCTGCGACACCACGGTGCGCATCTGTGGCCTGTCACCCCAGGAACTGCACGGCACCCTGGACGATGTCATGGGCCTGGCCTCCATCTGGAGGCTGACGGACGGCGCTCGCGTCCTCACGCTGTGAGGGCCCCTGGCGGATCCACCACCCCGCGGAGGGAGGAGGATGTCCGACAGTGGAAACGCGCTGCGCCCGGGGATCCCCTGTCGTTGCAACTTGGCAGCGTTACCCGAATGGGAGCCGTCGGCCTCGCGTGGCTGTAGCCTCGGTGGGCGCCCACGCGTTACGCTGGGGCATTCGCGGTTCGTTGTTCCCCCCTGGAAGGAAACTCCCAAGCCTATGCGCGCCAAGTCGACCCCCCTGAGCGCACTGCTGGCCGGCATCATCGGTGGTGCCATGATGGCCGGCTGTCAGACCTATGACTTCGAGCCGGTGGATCCGCTCGCGATCGCTCAGACGACCAAGGAGACGGTGATCACCGCTCGCAAGAGCAAGCCGGACGTCATGCTGCTGGTGGACACCTCCGGCTCCATGACGTTGCCGGTGAACCCCGACATGGTCGTGAACGGCGTCCAGGTCTGTCACCGCAAGGACGAGCTGGGCCGCGACTACATCTGCAGCGATGACGTCCCCTGTGACACGTCCGTGTGTCCCACGCGCTGGTCGGAGCTCCAGGGCGCCATGGGCCCCTTCCTCGCGGAGAGCGGCAAGCTGGTCCGCTTCGGCCTGACGACATATCCCGCGCCGAACACCGCGACGACGCCGAGCGCCGCGCAGCTCTGTGCGGCCGCCGCCCCAGGGGAGAGCGTCCGGGTCGCCATCCCTACGGCGCTGGACTCGGACGACGATCTCCAGGCCCACGCGAATGCGCTCAACACGATCCTGCAGGCCATTCCCAACGCGGGCCCGAACCAGCCCAAGGGCGGTACGCCGACGAGCGGGAGCCTGACCTTCACGAGCTCGCTGCTGACGACCGACCCGAATGAGCGCGATCAGATCATCATCCTGCTGACCGACGGTCTGCCGAACTGCAACGACAACAACCAGTACGACGGCAGCAAGCCCGAGTGCCGCTGCACGGTGGCTTCGTCCCAGTGCTCGGCGCAGGCGAGCCCGTACTTCCGCCGGGGTTGCCTCGACAAGAACGCCTCCGTGACGGCCGTGGAGACGCTGAAGGGCCGTGGGATCAAGACCATCGTCATCGGGTTCGGCGCGGAGACGTCGGCGGGTGATGGTCCCAGCGTTCTCAACGAGATGGCGCTCGCGGGCGGCTTCGCGCGCGCGTGCAAGGCCAGCATCGACTGCGGCGCGGGTGACACCTGTGACGTCAACACGGGTTTCTGCGGTCGCTCCTTCTACCAGGCGGGCAATCGCGAGGAGTTGGCGAACGCGCTGAAGAAGATCAGCGAGCAGATCACGGGCGATGAGCCCTGCTTCATCAAGCTCGAGCCGAGCCAGATTCCCTCGAACGACAAGCTCATCGTCGTCTACATCGACGGCGAGCGGACGCTCGCGGGGCCCGACACCTGGTCGCTGGGCGAAACGGGCGTGACCTTCACGGGCAGCGCCTGCGCGAAGCTGGAGTCGTCGCGTCCGGAGGCCCCGATCAGCGTCGAAGTGCGCGCCATCCGCCAGCTCTAGGCGGCAGGCGGGCGGAGGCGGCTTTACCCGGGCGGTGGCGAGGGTTATAGGGACCTCGCCGGGCCGGTCGCCTCCGCCATGAAAATCACAGTCCTTTCGCGCTCCGCCTCCATCTCGTCCACGCGGCGGATCGTCGACGCAGGTCGCGCGCGAGGACACCGGGTGCGTGTGCTCAACCCGCTCCGGGTGCAGATGCATCTGGACGGGGCCAGCCGGGCGACGCTCCTCTACGACCGCAAGAAGCTCACCCCCACCGACGTCGTCATCCCGCGCATCGCCCTGTCCATCAGCACCTACGGGCTCGCGGTGGTGAACCAGTTCGGTCTGGCGCGCGTGCCCCTGGTGAACCATGCCCAGGCCATCGCGCAGTCGCGCAACAAGATGCGCGCGCTCCAGCTCCTGTCCGCCCATGGCATCGACATCCCCGCCACGGTGATGGCCCGGGACGCGGCCCACCTCAAGGAAATGGTGGGGCTCGTGGGCGGAGTCCCCGTGCTGGTGAAGCTGCTCCAGGGCCAGGAGAAGCACGGCGTGATGGTCTGCGAGAGCCTCCAATCACTGGAGGCCGCGCTGGAGGCTGTGCTGGGCCTGGGCCACAACCTGGTGATGCAGGAGTACGTACGGAGCACCGGGCAGGACGTGCGCGTCCTCGTGGTGGGCGGAGAAGCCATCGCCGCGGTGCTGCGCAAGCCGCGCCCCGGCCGGCTCTCGCACACGCTGAACCGGGGAGCTCGGCTGGAGGCCCTGGCGCTGTCCCCGGGCCACCGCGCCACGGCGGAGAAGGTGGCCCGCCTCGTGGGCCTCGAGGTGGCCGCGGTGGACATCCTGGATGTCCAGGGCCATCCCAAGGTCTTCGAGGTGAACAGCTCGCCCGCGCTCCTGGAGATGGAGGCCGCGACGGGCATGGACCTGGCGACCCCCATCATCCTGCGCGCGGAGGCCCTGGTTGAAGGAGCCACTCCCGTCTGGAGCGCGGCGCTGGAGACGCCCCAGTCCCTGCCCCCACAGCCAGGGCGCAAGGGCCCCGTGAAGGTGAACGCGCCGCGGAGTTAGAAGAGAAAGCGCTCCCCGCGCGTGCGAAGCCCCGGTATACGAACGCCGCCTTCCTGGAGACGACCATGCCGAACCCCCGCCGCTTGCCGACCCTGGCCCCCCTGCTGCTGACGCTCGTGAGCGCGCCGGTGCTGGCCCAGGACGTGGACCCCACCACCCTCTACGAAGTCACCACCGAGGGCACGTCGACGCAGGTGAAGGCGGGAGGGCAGGGCACCTTCGTGCTCGCCATCAAGTCGAAGGCCGGGGCGCACGTCTCCGACGAGGCTCCGCTGAAGCTGGAGCTGACGGGCAAGCAGCTGACGCCCGCGCAGAAGACGCTGACCCGCGAGCAGTCGGTGGCGAAGAAGGCCGCGGGCCAGCAGTTCGTGGATCCGCGCTTCGAGGTCCCCTTCACTGCTATTTCCGCCGGCAAGGGCTCGCTGGACGCGACGCTGACCTTCTTCATCTGCACGGAGAAGATCTGCGCCCGTCAGAAGAAGGTCTTCTCGCTGCCCGTGGAGGTCCAGTAGCCCCCATGAGAGAGCGCTCCCCCAAGTCCGGCGGCGAGCGCGGCGGCCATGAAGCCCCGCGCTATGTCCATGGTGTCAACCCCGTGCTCGAAGCCCTTCGCGCCCATCCGGACGCGGTGGAGCGGCTCTTCATCGTCGACGGACAGGTGGGCGCCAAGGCAGCGGGCGAACTGCTCAGCCGCGCGCGTGACGCCGGCGTCCGGGTGGAGAAGGTCGGCCGCGAACGGCTGACCTCGATGGCGGAGGGCGGCGTGCACCAGGGCGTCGTCGCCGAGCTCCGGGGCTTCCAGTACGTCGACCTGCAAGACGTGCTCGATGCGGCGAAGGCCCGCTCCCAGCCCCCGCTGGTCGTCGTGCTCGACGGCATCCAGGATCCGCACAACCTGGGCGCCATCATCCGCTCGGCCCATGCGCTCGGTGCCCATGGCGTCGTCCTCGCCAAGGATCGGGCGGTCCAGGTGACGGGGACCGTGGCCAAGGCGTCCGCGGGCGCCGTCGAGTACTGCCCCATCGCGCGCGTCACCAACATCTCCCGCGCCCTCGAGGAACTGAAGGAAGCGGGCGTCTGGGTGGCGGCAGCCGATGTGGAGGGCTCCGAGCCGCTGTGGAACGCCCGGCTGGACGGCCCCCTGGCGCTCGTCGTGGGCGCCGAGGGAGCGGGCGTGAGGGAAGGGGTCCTCAAGCACTGCGACTTCCGCCTCCGGATTCCCATGGGCGGTCAGGTCGGTTCATTGAATGCGTCGGTTTCCGCCGCGATTCTGCTATACGAGGTCGCCCGCCAGAGGGGCCGTCCAACCCGCTGATGTTTCGTGGATCAATCTCCTTGACTTGGAGAGTGGGGGCTTCTAAAAGGTCGCGCCTCTCAAGTCGCTGCCGAGAGGTTGACGGTCCGCCTGGGATGAAGTAGGGCGGGGCAGTTGCTGGATGGATGCCGGTGTAGCTCAGTCGGTAGAGCAACTGATTTGTAATCAGTAGGTCGCGGGTTCAAATCCCGCCGCCGGCCAGGTAGGACGGGCCGCGGAGAAGGGCCCGAGACGCGAAGTCGTGGTAGAGCGGTTCGCAGCACCACATGAGAATATCTGGAGGGATACCCAAGCGGCCAAAGGGAGCAGACTGTAAATCTGCCGGCTCTACGCCTTCGATGGTTCGAATCCATCTCCCTCCACTCGGCAATGCGGGAATAGCTCAGTTGGTAGAGCGTCAGCCTTCCAAGCTGAATGTCGTGGGTTCGAATCCCATTTCCCGCTCCAACCGTTGTAGTGCATCGCCAAGCCCTGATAGCTCAGTTGGCAGAGCGCATCCTTGGTAAGGATGAGGTCACCAGTTCAATCCTGGTTCAGGGCTCCATTTTTCGAGGAGTGTCATGTCCAAGGAAAAGTTCGATCGCAGCCTGCCCCACGTGAACATCGGAACGATTGGGCACGTGGACCACGGCAAGACGTCGCTGACGGCGGCCATCACGAAGGTGCTGGCGAAGACGGGCGGCGCCACGTTCCTGGCGTACGACCAGATTGACAAGGCGCCGGAAGAGCGTGAGCGCGGCATCACCATCTCCACGGCGCACGTGGAGTACAAGACGAAGAACCGGCACTACGCGCACGTGGACTGTCCGGGACACGCCGACTACGTGAAGAACATGATCACGGGCGCGGCGCAGATGGACGGCGCCATCCTGGTGGTGTCGGCGGCGGACGGCCCGATGCCGCAGACGCGTGAGCACATCCTGCTGGCGCGCCAGGTCGGCGTTCCGTACATCGTGGTCTTCCTGAACAAGGTGGACCTGCTGGACGACCCCGAGCTGCGCGAGCTCGTGGAGATGGAGGTGCGTGACCTCCTGAAGAAGTACGAGTTCCCCGGGGACACCATCCCCATCGTCCCCGGTTCCGCGGTGAAGGCGCTGGAAGGCGACACGTCGGACATCGGCGAGCCGGCCATCCTGAAGCTGATGGAGGCGGTGGACAGCTATATCCCGACGCCGCAGCGCGCGACGGACAAGCCCTTCCTGATGCCGGTGGAAGACGTGTTCTCCATCGCCGGCCGTGGCACGGTGGCGACGGGTCGCGTGGAGCGCGGCGTCATCAAGGTGGGCGAGGAAGTGGAAGTCGTCGGTCTGCGCGCGACGCAGAAGACGGTGGTGACGGGCGTGGAGATGTTCCGCAAGCTGCTGGACGAGGGCCGCGCGGGCGACAACATCGGCGCGCTGGTTCGTGGCCTCAAGCGCGAGGACATGGAGCGCGGCCAGGTGCTGGCGAAGCCGGGCAGCATCACGCCGCACACGAAGTTCAAGGCGCAGATTTACGTGCTGTCGAAGGAAGAGGGCGGTCGTCACACGCCGTTCTTCAAGGGCTACCGGCCCCAGTTCTACTTCCGTACGACGGACGTGACGGGCACGGTGAAGCTGCCGGACAACGTCGAAATGGTCATGCCGGGCGACAACATCGCCATCGAGGTGGAGCTGATCACCCCGGTCGCGATGGAGAAGGAGCTCCGGTTCGCCGTCCGCGAGGGCGGTCGTACGGTGGGCGCGGGCGTCGTTGCGGAGATCATCGCCTGATCGGCTTCCCGCCGACCAGCTTTTACGGGCACTGAGTTGCGGAGGGGAGGGCTGCTTTTGTAGCCTTCCCTTCTCGCATCTGGTGAAATGAGCCATGCCGAAGGGTAACCGTTCCATCATCTCGCTCGAGTGCACGACGTGCAAAGAGCGGAACTACACGACCACGAAGAACAAGCGGAAGAGCCAGGACAAGCTTGAGCTGAGCAAGTTCTGCCCTCGTTGCCGCAAGCATACGGACCACAAGGAAGGCAAGGTCTAGGTCGTCTGTTCCATGAAGGTTTAGGCCAGTAGCTCCAACGGTAGAGCAGCGGTCTCCAAATCCGCGTGTTGGGGGTTCGAATCCCTCCTGGCCTGCCAGCTTCAGTACAGGGACCCCCGGTACCGAGCGGTGCCGGGGGTCCCTGCCTTTTCGCAGTCCAGCTTCCACAGTCCCTCGTGAGGCACCATGGCGACGGCATCTGAGGCCAGCCAGCAGGCTAACCGCTCGGGTATCGACCCCAAGCGGCTCGTGGTCATCTTCTATCTCGTCGCCGGCATCGTCCTGGCCCTCTTCCTGGAGCACGTCTTCGGGTTGCTCTGGAGCCGGTTCGGCTGGAGCGACGTCGAACTGTTCGAGGGCCTTGGCTGGCGCGTGTCGACCCTGGTGGGCTACGTGGCGGCCCTGGGGCTCGTGCTGGCGTCCTACTTCCACCCCCGTACGCACGCCCTGTCCATCGACGTGGCGTCCGAGCTGATGAAGGTCACCTGGCCCTCCTGGTCGGAGACCCGCGCGTCGACCATGGCCGTGGTCGTCGCCTCGCTCGTGGCGGCCGTTCTGCTCTTCTGCATCGACACCGTCGCCTACAACTTGATGGTGGAGTGGCTGCCTGCCCTGTGGGGGAAGCTGTAATGGCGAAGAAATGGTTCACGGTCCAGACCTACTCGAACTACGAGAACCAGGCGAAGAAGAACCTGGAAGAGCAGGTGCGCCTCAAGGGCCTGCAGGACCAGGACTTGATCGGTGAGATCCTCATCCCCATGGAGCAGGTCGTGGAGATGGTGAACGGCGAGAAGAAGACCACCCGCCGCAAGCTCTTCCCGGGCTACATCTTCGTCCAGATGGAGCTCAGCGACATCACCCTGCACCTGGTGAAGAACACCTCCAAGGTGACCGGGTTCCCGGGCGTCGGTCAGAACGAGCAGCCCCGGCCCATGTCGGACGCGGAGGTCGCGCGTCTCACGGCGCAGGTCACCGAGGGCGCGCACAAGCCCAAGCCCAAGGTCCAGTTCGAGACGAGCGACACGGTGCGCGTCATCGACGGCCCGTTCGCCAACTTCAACGGCACCGTGGAAGAGGTCAACCCGGAGAAGGGCCGCGTCCGCGTGCTCGTCAGCATCTTCGGCCGTGCGACCCCCGTGGAGCTCGACTTCATGCAGGTGGAGAAGACCACCGGCTAGCAGTTCCCAGTCTTCCGCGCCCGAGTGACGGGCGCGGATCAACGGGTGGGAGGGTCGTCCCGTCTGGCGACCCGTTGGAACCACCCTCTCGAAAGGCAGCAGTCCGCCGATGAAGAAGGTCACAGGTCAGGTCAAGTTGCAGATCCCCGCCGGCAAGGCGAACCCCGCCCCGCCGATCGGTCCCGCCCTCGGTCAGCAGGGCGTGAACATCATGGAGTTCTGCAAGCAGTTCAACGCCAAGACGCAGGCGGAGGCCAAGGAGGGTCTGATCATCCCGGTGATCATCACCGTGTATCAGGACCGCTCCTTCACCTTCATCCTGAAGACGCCCCCCGCCGCCATCCTCATCAAGAAGGCCGCGGGTCTCCACACGGAGAAGAAGAAGGGTTCGGGCGCGAAGAAGCCGGGCAAGGAGAAGGTGGGGCAGATCACCCGCAAGCAGCTCGAGGAGATCGCCAACAAGAAGATCCAGGACACCACCGCCGCGTCCATCGAAGCCTGCATGAACACCATTGCTGGCACCGCGCGCTCCATGGGCATCGACGTCGTCGGCTAGCCCGCCCCATCTCTCAAGGATTCCTGCCATGGCTACCAATGGAAAGAAGTTCCGCGCGTCCTCCGAGCTGGTGGACCGCAACAAGCGCTACGCCGTCGCCGAGGGCTTCGCGCTGCTGAAGAAGACGGTGGACTCGCGCGCGACGAAGTACGACCAGACGGTGGATGTCGCCATCAACCTGGGCGTGGACCCGAAGCACGCGGACCAGATGGTCCGTGGCGCCGTGGTGCTCCCGCACGGCACCGGCGCCACCGTGCGCGTCGCCGTGTTCGCCAAGGGCGAGCGCGCCACCGAGGCCACCAACGCCGGCGCGGACATCGTGGGCGCGGAGGACCTCCAGAAGCGCATCGAGGAGGGCTTCCTCGACTTCGACACCGTCATCGCGACGCCGGACATGATGGGCGTCGTCGGCCGCCTGGGTAAGGTGCTCGGTCCCCGCGGCCTCATGCCGAACCCGAAGGTGGGCACGGTGACCATGGATGTCGCCAAGGCCATCCGCGACTCCAAGGGCGGTAAGGTGGACTTCCGCGCGGAGAAGGCGGGCATCGTCCACGCGAAGATGGGCAAGGCCTCCTTCGCCGCGGACAAGCTCGAGGCGAACTTCAACGCGCTGGTGGACCTGGTGATGAAGCTCAAGCCGGCCACCGCCAAGGGCGTGTACCTGAAGGGCATCGCCATCTCGACGACCATGGGGCCGGGCATCAAGCTCGACACCACGGAAATCCTGGCGCGTCACCGCTAGTCCCAGGGTGCCCGGGTGGGTAGGGAAGGGTGCGCTCCTCAACGGGGAGCGTCCCTCCCGTCATCCGCTGAACGTCCGTTCGATAGAAAGTGCTGGATCTTTGCGAAAGCCGGGGGTATAGGCCCCCGGCTTTTGCAATTGGAGCGCCATGTCGAGAGACGCGGCGTTCCGACCTGGTTCATGACAGCAGGGACCTGGAAGGGAGAAGACGCGTCCGTTGGGAACCGGGCAACCGGTCGGGCCGTCCATCCACTCCTGGTTCAAACGGCCGCAAGGTCAGCCCTGCCGAGACTGGAGGTGCGGTGTGGTGCCTCTCGGAGGCCCCCCTCTCGCTCTGCCACTTTGGCCCAGGCATCACGCCCGACCGTCCGGTCGGGCCATGAAGGAGGTGAGTCAAGGTGCTGAAGAGCGAGAAGGAAGAAATGATCAAGGAGCTCCACGAGAAGTTCGCCCGGACGAAGACGGCGGTTGTCGCCGAATTCTCCAAGGTGGACGTGGAGACCGTCACCAAGCTGCGTCGCAAGTTCCGCGAGGGCAAGGTCGAGTACAAGGTCATCAAGAACACGCTGGCGCGCCGTGCCGCTCAGGGTACGTCCGTCTCCGTGATTTCCGATGACTTCACCGGTCCCGTGGCCCTCTGCATCAGCTACGACGACGAGGTGGCTCCTGCGAAGATCCTGATGGATTTCATCAAGGACATGGAGACCATCAAGGTCCGTAGCGCCGTCGTCGCCGGTAACAAGGTCGACGCCAACGGCGTGAAGGCGCTGGCGAAGTTGCCGGGCCTCAATGAGCTGCGCGGGCAGTTGCTCGGCATGCTCAACCAGCCTGCTGGCAAGCTGGTTCGGACCATCGCGGCCCCCGGGTCGCAGCTCGCGCGGGTCATCCAGGCCAACGCGGACAAGGCGCAGGGGCAGTAATCGTTCCGAGAAGTTTTTCTACCGCAACCTCTTCGGTCGGGCCACCCAGCTGGGTCGCCGGCCGTTAGTCAAACAGAAGGACATGTTCCATGGCCGATTTGAACGCGATTGTTGAGCAGCTCTCCCAGTTGACCATTCTCGAGGCCGCCGAGCTCGTGAAGTCGCTGGAGGCCAAGTGGGGCGTTTCCGCCGCCGCCGTGGCCGTTGCCGCCCCGGCCGCCGGTGGCGCCGCCGCCGCCCCTGTTGAGGAGAAGACGGAGTTCAACGTGGTGCTGGCGAACGCCGGCGCCAACAAGATCAACGTCATCAAGGAGATCCGCGCCATCACCGGCCTGGGCCTGAAGGAGGCCAAGGACCTGGTCGAGGGCGCGCCCAAGACGGTCAAGGAAGGCGTCAACAAGGACGACGCCAAGAAGATCAAGGACCAGCTCGTCGCGGCTGGCGCCACCGTCGAGATCAAGTAGTTCTTACAGGGGCTGTCCTGTTCTTCCGGGAAATCCCGGGCAGCCTCCTGACCGGATGAGCAGGCCGGCGTCCCCATTGCTGGGACGCCGGCTTTGCCCATTTGACATTTGCCAAATTTCCCGGCGCCGCCGCGCGTTACTGAAGTTTGCCCCGCCCGAGCAGCCGTCCCCGGAGACCGAATGCCGACGCAGATCCAGAACAATTTCCGCGTGCGGAAGACCTTCGCGAAAATCGCGAAGATCATCGACATTCCCAATCTCATCAACATCCAGAAGCAATCCTACGAGAAGTTCCTCCAGGCCGACATCGCCCCGGAGAAGCGTGAGGATCTTGGCCTTCAGGGTGTCTTCAAGTCCGTCTTCCCGATCCGGGACTTCAACGAGACCTCTTCGTTGGAGTTTGTGAGCTACCACCTGGAGAAGCCGAAGTACGACGTTGATGAGTGCCACCAGCGTGGAATGACCTACTCGGCGCCTATCAAGGTCGTCGTGCGCCTGGTCGTCTGGGACAAGGACGAGGAGACCGGCGCCCAGTCCATCCGCGACGTGAAGGAGCAGGAGGTCTACTTCGGCGAAATCCCGCTGATGACCCAGAACGGTACGTTCATCATCAACGGCACCGAGCGCGTCGTGGTGAGCCAGCTGCACCGCAGCCCGGGTGCGTTCTTCGACCACGACAAGGGCAAGAGCCACTCGTCTGGCAAGCTGCTCTACAACGCCCGCATCATCCCGTACCGCGGCTCGTGGATCGACTTCGAGTTCGACCACAAGGACCTGCTGTACGTGCGCATCGACCGGCGCCGCAAGCTGCCGGCCACCGTGCTCATCCGCGCCCTGGGCGCCGTCGGTGACACGGCGAAGAAGAACCCGCTCGACTTCAAGGGCTCCACCGAGGAGATCCTCAACTACTACTACGCCACCGAGACCATCTACCTGCAGAGCGCCGCCGACTTCGAGAAGTCGGTCGAGCTGGAGCTCCTGCCGGGTCAGCGCGCCACGCGCGACATCAAGACCAAGTCCGGTGAGTTGATCGTCAAGAAGAACCGCAAGTTCACGCGCGCCGCCATCAAGAAGCTCGAAGCGGCGAAGATGACCAAGCTGCCCATCGACGCGGACGAGCTCTTCACCAAGGTGTCCGCCTACGACGTGGTGGACGAGAACACCGGTGAGGTCATCCTCGAGTGCAACGAGGAGGTCTCCCAGGAGAAGGTGGACGAGCTCCTCAAGCGGGAGATCAAGGAGTTCAAGGTCCTCTTCATCGACAACCTCAACGTGGGTCCGTACCTGCGTGAGACGTTGATGCTGGACAAGATCGAGTCGCCCGAGCAGGCCATCATGGAGATCTACCGGCGCCTGCGCCCGGGTGATCCCCCGACGCCGGAGACGGCGACGAACCTGTTCAGCAACCTGTTCTTCAACCCGGAGCGCTACGACCTGTCCAAGGTCGGCCGCCTCAAGCTGAACTTCAAGTTCAGCCTCGAGGAGCCCTTGGATGGTCAGATCCTCACCAAGCGCGACATCCTGGAGGTCATCCGCTACCTGATCGACCTGAAGAACGGCAAGGGGACGATCGACGACATCGACCACCTGGGCAACCGGCGCGTGCGCGCGGTGGGTGAGCTGCTGGAGAACCAGTACCGCATCGGTCTGGTTCGCATGGAGCGGGCGATCAAGGAGCGCATGAGCCTCCAGGAGATCGAGACGCTCATGCCGCACGATCTCATCAACGCCAAGCCCGTGACGGCGGTCATCAAGGAGTTCTTCGGGTCCAGCCAGCTGTCGCAGTTCATGGACCAGACGAACCCGCTCTCGGAAGTCACGCACAAGCGCCGTCTGTCCGCGCTCGGGCCTGGCGGCCTCACGCGCGAGCGCGCGGGCTTCGAAGTCCGCGACGTGCACCCGACGCACTACGGCCGCATCTGCCCCATCGAGACGCCGGAAGGCCCGAACATCGGCCTCATCGCGTCGCTGTCGACCTACGCGCGCGTCAACGAGTTCGGCTTCGTGGAGACGCCGTACCGCAAGGTGGACGCGGGCAGCGTGACGGCGGACGTGGCGTTCTACTCGGCGCTGGAGGAGGAGAAGCACACCATCGCCCAGGCCAACGCGGAGACGGACAAGAAGGGCAAGTTCCTCAACGCGCTGGTGCAGAGCCGCCGCAGCGGCGAGTTCGTCCAGGTCAAGGCCGAGGACGTGGACCTGATGGACGTGTCCCCGAACCAGCTGGTGTCGGTGGCCGCCTCCCTCATCCCGTTCCTGGAGAACGACGACGCGAACCGCGCGCTGATGGGCTCCAACATGCAGCGCCAGGCCGTGCCGCTGCTGCGCACGTCCGCGCCGCTCGTGGGCACCGGTATCGAGGCCATCGTCGCGCGCGACTCGGGCGTGACGTGCGTGGCCCGCCGCGACGGCATCGTGGAGTCGGTGGACGCCAGCCGCATCGTGGTGAAGGCGGACTCCAACGCGGCCTTGAGCGACGTGTCCAGCGAGGTGGACATCTACAACCTGCTCAAGTACCAGCGCTCCAACCAGAACACGTGCCTCAACCAGAAGCCCATCATCCGCAAGGGTGACCGGGTGAAGAAGGGCGACGTGATCGCGGACGGTCCGGCCACCGAGACCGGTGAGCTGGCGCTGGGGCAGAACATCGTCGTCGCGTTCATGCCGTGGCAGGGCTACAACTTCGAAGACTCCATCCTGCTCAGCGAGCGCATCCTCAAGGAGGACGTCTTCACGTCCATCCACATCGAGGAGTTCGAGTGCATCGCGCGCGACACCAAGCTGGGCAAGGAGGAGATCACCCGCGACATCCCGAACGTGGGTGAGGAAGCCCTCAAGGACCTGGACGAGAGCGGCATCATCCGCATCGGCGCCGAGGTGAAGCCCGGCGACGTGCTGGTGGGCAAGATCACCCCGAAGGGCGAGACCCAGCTGTCTCCGGAAGAGAAGCTGCTGCGCGCCATCTTCGGTGAGAAGGCCGGCGACGTGCGCGACAGCTCCCTGCGCGTCCCCCCGGGCGTGGTGGGCACCGTCATCAACGCCAAGGTGTTCAGCCGCAAGGGCGTGGAGAAGGACGAGCGCGCCAAGCAGATCGAGTCCATGGAGGAGGCGAAGCTCCTCAAGGACCAGAACGACGAGATCAAGGTCCTCCAGGACTCCGCCTACAGCCGCCTGCGCGGCCTGGTCCGCGGCAAGGAGGTCCAGGGCAAGCTCGTGGACGACAAGGGGAAGATCCTCCTGAAGAAGGGGGACATCCTCAACGACGAGCTGCTGGCCACGGTGCCGTACAAGTACTGGGGCGAGATCTCCGTCGGTGATCCGCTGGACGCGCGCCTGCGCGACATCCTGCGCAACCTGGAGGAGACGAAGGAGGCCGTGAAGCTGGCCTTCGGCGAGAAGATCGCCCGCATCAAGAAGGGCGACGAGCTCCCCCCGGGCGTCATCAAGATGGTGAAGGTGTACGTCGCCATCAAGCGCAAGCTGGCGGTGGGCGACAAGATGGCCGGCCGCCACGGCAACAAGGGCGTCGTGTCCCGCGTCCTCCCCGAGGAGGACATGCCGTACCTGGAGGATGGCCGTCCGGTGGACATCGTCCTCAACCCGCTCGGCGTTCCCAGCCGCATGAACATCGGGCAGATCCTGGAGGTCCACCTGGGCTGGGCCGCCAAGGGCGTGGGCGAGCAGATCCAGCGCTACCTGGATGAGAACTTCAGCGGCGAGCAGCTCAAGAAGCAGCTGAAGACCATCTACGACGACAAGGCGTTCGGCGACTTCGTGGACGGCCTGTCCGACCCCGAGGTGCAGGACCTCTGCCGCCGCCTGAAGAAGGGCATCCACGTCGCGACGCCGGTGTTCGACGGCGCCCGCGAGACGGAGATCCACGGCCTGTTCGACGAAGGCCGGCTGCCGCGCTCGGGCCAGATGGTGCTCTTCGACGGCCGCACGGGTGAGCCGTTCGACCAGAACGTCACCGTGGGCGTGATGTACATGCTCAAGCTGCACCACCTGGTGGACGAGAAGATCCACGCCCGTTCCATCGGGCCCTACTCGCTCGTCACGCAGCAGCCCCTGGGCGGTAAGGCCCAGTTCGGCGGCCAGCGTCTGGGCGAGATGGAAGTGTGGGCGATGGAGGCCTACGGCGCGGCGTACACGCTGCAGGAGTTCCTCACGGTCAAGTCGGACGACGTGGTGGGCCGCACGCGCATGTACGAGGCGATCGTCAAGGGCGACAACGTCCTGGAGAGCGGCCTGCCCGAGTCGTTCAACGTGCTCCTCAAGGAGCTCCAGTCGCTGGCCCTGGACGTGGAGTTGCTCGAGAGCGCGCCCCCCGAACGGCAGCGCAGCTTCGGCGGCGACTTCCTGGGTGGTGGCGACGGCGAGGACCGCAAGTCCGGGACCGAAGCCTAGGCCTTTTCAAAGAAGCCGGTGCGCCCGCCTGACCGGCTGGCTGCTTCCTCGTAGGGGGAGCGGCTGGCCGGGTGCAGGGCGGGGGCCCGAAACGTTTGGCGCCTCGGGCGCTCATAAGTTTTCGGAGGCAACGTGAAGGACATTTTCAACTTCTTCGAGAAGCCGAAGGACCCGCTGTCGTTCAACGCCATCCGCATCGCGCTGGCGTCGCCCGACAAGATCCGCCAGTGGTCGCACGGCGAGGTGAAGAAGCCGGAGACGATCAACTACCGCACCTTCAAGCCGGAGCGGGACGGGCTCTTCTGCGCCCGCATCTTCGGGCCGGTGAAGGACTACGAGTGCAACTGCGGCAAGTACAAGCGCATGAAGCACCGTGGCGTCGTGTGCGAGAAGTGCGGCGTGGAGGTCATCCAGTCCAAGGTGCGCCGTGAGCGCCTGGGACACATCACGCTGGCCACGCCCGTGGCCCACATCTGGTTCCTCAAGTCGCTGCCCAGCCGCATCGGCAACCTGCTCGACATCACCCTCAAGGAGATGGAGAAGGTGCTGTACTGCGAGAGCTACATGGTCATCGACCCGAAGGCGACGCCGCTGCAGCGTGGCGAGCTCGTCTCCGAGGAGAAGATGCACCGGCTCTTCCAGGAGCACGGCGAGGACTCGTTCACCGCGGGCATGGGCGGCGAGGCTGTCCGCGAGATGCTCAAGTCCCTGGACGTGGAGAAGCTGTCCGAGGAACTGCGCAAGGACATGCGCGAGACCACCAGCGAGGCGAAGCGGAAGAAGTACGCCAAGCGCCTGAAGGTGGCCGAGGCGTTCCGCGTCTCCGGCAACAAGCCGGAGTGGATGATGCTGGACGTCATCCCCGTCATTCCCCCCGACCTGCGCCCCCTGGTCCCCCTGGACGGCGGCCGCTTCGCGACCTCCGACCTCAACGACCTGTACCGCCGCGTCATCAACCGGAACAACCGCCTCAAGCGGCTCCAGGAGCTGAACGCGCCGGACATCATCATCCGCAACGAGAAGCGGATGCTCCAGGAGGCCGTGGACGCGCTGTTCGACAACGGCCGCCGCGGCAAGACCATCACCGGCCCGAACAAGCGGCCGCTGAAGTCGCTGTCCGACATGCTCAAGGGCAAGCAGGGCCGGTTCCGTCAGAACCTGCTCGGCAAGCGCGTGGACTACTCGGGCCGCTCCGTCATCGTCGTGGGGCCCGAGCTGCGCCTGCACCAGTGCGGCCTGCCGAAGATCATGGCGCTCGAGCTCTTCAAGCCGTTCATCTACAACAAGCTCGAAGAGAAGGGCTACGTCACCACCATCAAGTCGGCGAAGAAGATGGTGGAGAAGGAGCGTCCGGAGGTCTGGGACATCCTCGAGGATGTGATCCGCGAGCACCCGGTGCTCCTCAACCGCGCCCCCACGCTGCACCGCCTGGGCATGCAGGCCTTCGAGCCCGTCCTGATTGAAGGCAAGGCCATCCAGCTGCACCCGCTGGTGTGCGCCGCGTTCAACGCGGACTTCGACGGCGACCAGATGGCCGTGCACGTGCCGCTGTCCATCGAGGCTCAGATGGAAGCGCGCGTCCTGATGATGTCGACGAACAACATCCTCAGCCCCGCGAACGGCAAGCCGATCATCGTCCCGACGCAGGACATGGTGCTCGGCATCTACTACATGACGCGCGCCCGCGAGTTCGCCAACGGCGAAGGCCGCGTGTTCGCGTCGCCGGACGAGGTGCGCGCCGCATACGACCACGGTGAGGTCCACCTGCAGGCCAAGGTGGTGTGCCGCATCGACGGCAAGCGCAAGGAGACCACGGTCGGCCGCGTGCTGCTGTGGGAGGTCGTGCCGCGCCGCGTGGGCTTCGACGCCATCAACAAGGTGCTCGACAAGAAGTCGCTCGGTAACCTCATCGACCTCTGCTACCGCCTCACGGGCGAGAAGGAGACGGTGCTGCTGGCGGACCGCGTCCGCAGCGCGGGCTACTTCCACGCGACCCGCGCCGGTATCTCCATCGCGCTCAAGGACATGATCATCCCTGCGAAGAAGCAGGAGTTCCTGGACTACGCGCGCAAGGAAGTGTCGGAGATCGAGAACCAGTACCTGGAAGGCCTCATCACCGACGGTGAGCGCTACAACAAGGTCATCGATATCTGGGCGGAGATCACCGAGAAGGTCGCCCAGGAGATGATGCAGCAGATCTCCCAGGACGAGGCCTCTGGGGACGTGGACGGCAAGCGCGTGACGCGCAAGCAGCCCTCGTTCAACCCCATCTACATCATGGCCGACTCCGGCGCCCGCGGCAGCGCCCAGCAGATCCGCCAGCTGGCGGGTATGCGCGGCCTGATGGCCAAGCCCTCCGGCGAAATCATCGAGACGCCCATCACGGCCAACTTCCGTGAAGGCCTCTCCGTGCTCCAGTACTTCATCTCCACGCACGGCGCCCGCAAGGGTCTGGCGGACACGGCGCTCAAGACGGCCAACTCCGGTTACCTCACCCGCCGTCTCGTGGACGTGGCGCAGGACGCCATCATCAACGAGTACGACTGCGGCACCATGGACGGTCTGTTCATTGGCGCGCTGGTCGAGGGCGGCGAGATCATCGAGCCGCTGGGTGAGCGCATCCTGGGCCGCGTGGCCCTGGACGACATCCTCGACCCGGTGACGGGCGAGGTGCTGGTGCGCGCCAACGAGGAGATCGACGAGGACCGCGTCCGCCGCATCGAGAACAGCGGCCTGGACAAGGTGAAGATCCGCTCGGTGCTGACGTGCCAGGCCAAGCGCGGCATCTGCGTGGAGTGCTACGGCCGTGACCTGGCGCGTGGCCGCAAGGTGTCCGTGGGCGAGGCCGTGGGCGTCATCGCGGCGCAGTCCATCGGTGAGCCGGGTACGCAGCTCACGATGCGCACCTTCCACATCGGTGGCGCGGCGACCCGTCGCGCGGAGCAGTCCAGCCTGGAGAACCGCTACGCGGGTTCCGTGAAGTTCGCGGGCCTGAACACGGTGCAGAAGGCGGACGGCACGCTGGTGGCCATGAACCGCAACGGCGAGATCGTCATCGTCGACGAGTCGGGCCGCGAGCGCGAGCGCTACCAGATCATCTACGGCGCCCGCATCCTGGTGAAGGAACACCAGAAGCTGGAGCCGGGCGTGCTCCTGGCCGAGTGGGATCCGTTCGCCATCCCGCTGCTCACGGAAGTGGGCGGTGTCGTGCGCTACGAGGACATCATCGAAGGCGTGACGATGTCCGAGACGCTCGACGAGGTGACGGGCCTGTCGCGCAAGACGGTCATCGAGTCCAAGGACCCGGAGGCGCGCCCGCGCGTCACCATCCGCGACGCGTCCGGCAACGTGAAGGATCTGCCGTCCTCCAGGAACCAGGCGAGCTACTTCCTGCCCCAGGGCGCGATCATCACCGTGAACGATACGG
This sequence comes from Corallococcus sp. Z5C101001, assembly GCF_007352635.1. Lineage (NCBI taxonomy): Bacteria > Pseudomonadati > Myxococcota > Myxococcia > Myxococcales > Myxococcaceae > Corallococcus > Corallococcus sp. Z5C101001. The sequence continues at coordinate 589,326 of NZ_VKLU01000005.1, read as the reverse complement.
ATGAGATCTCCGCGGGCGAGGTCATCGCCAAGGTGCCGCGCGAGACGACGAAGACCAAGGACATCACGGGCGGTCTGCCCCGCGTGGCCGAGCTCTTCGAGGCGCGCAAGCCCAAGGACGCGGCGGCGATCGCGGAGATCGACGGCGTGGTGTCCTTCGGCAAGGACACCAAGGGCAAGCGCAAGCTCATCATCACCCCCGAGGTGAGCGGCGAGCAGCGCGCGGACCTGGCCAAGGAGTACCTGATCTCCAAGGGCAAGAGCATCAACGTCCACTCCGGCGATCGCGTGAAGGCCGGCGAGGCGATGATGGACGGCGCGGCCAACCCGCACGACATCCTCAAGGTGCTGGGCGAGAAGGAACTCGCGCGCTACCTGGTGGATGAAGTGCAGGAGGTCTACCGACTGCAGGGCGTGAAGATCAACGACAAGCACATCGAGACGATCGTCCGGCAGATGCTGCGCCGGGTGCGCGTCACCGACGTGGGCGACACCAACTTCCTGGTCGACGAGCAGGTCGAGAAGTGGGTGTTCGAGGAGGAGAACGAGAAGGTCATGTCCGAAGGGAAGCGCCCGGCCGTGGGCGAGCCCCTGCTGCTCGGCATCACCAAGGCGTCGCTCTCCACCGAGTCGTTCATCTCCTCGGCGTCGTTCCAGGAGACCACCAAGGTGCTCACCGAGGCCGCCATCAACGGCAAGGTGGACTACCTGCGCGGCCTCAAGGAGAACGTCATCATGGGCCGGCTCATCCCCGCCGGCACGGGCCTGCCGAACTACAAGCACCTCGACATCGAGGTGGAGAGCCCCACTGACGAGGTCAACGAGATGGAGGCCGCCCTGGCCGCCACCCACGGAGACGCCCCGCTGACCCCTCCGCCGTCGCGGCCGGACACCCGGTCCACTGACGTCGCCTAGTGCCTGCTCGGAGCGTCCCTGACGCTTCCTGAGCCAGCCGCCGTCCTGGTGTCATGCCGGGACGGCGGCTTTCTCGTTTTGCACACTTCACATTCTGTCGCCTTGACACCATGTCGCGGTGCGTTATGTTGACGCATCACGTTATGAGACCCGGAACAGCCGGGGGGGAGCACGACATGGCGACGACGAGTGCGAAGGCAGCGGAGAAGACGGGCGTCACGCAGAACGTGGAGGCCTACCTGAAGGGGCGGTTCACGCAGGCGCAGAAGCGCTTCGAGGGCCTGGAGGGGGAGGCGAACAGGGCCTTCCGGGCGCTGGAGACGCGGGGCCAGGTGGCGGCGAAGGAGGTCCAGGCGCTGTGGACCAAGGTGCAGGCCGGTGAGCTGCGCGTGGATCCGCGGGTCGTGGAGCTGAGCAAGAAGGTGGACGCGGCGGGCGCGGAGCTGCGCAAGCGGCTGGACGGGCTTCAGGCGAAGGTCGTGGAGGCGGTGGGAGTTGCCAGCCAGTCCCAGGTGGAGCAGATCACCCACGAGCTGGGTCGCCTGTCGAAGAAGCTGGATGTGCTCCTCAAGCCCACCCGGCGTGCCCACCCGGCGGCCAAGAATTCGGGCGGCGCGGCGTCTTCTCCGCGGGCCTGAGCAGCGTTTTCTTCACCCATGGGGTGTGCTTAGGTCGCAGACCCCCTTTGAATGCCCTGGGTTCCCTCCAAGAGGGCCTGGGGTACTCCCGGAGCGACTTCATGGACAACAACACCGAGGCCCCCCGAGAGAAGACCTCCGTGGCGGAGGCATTCGAGCGGATCTGGAGCCAGGCGCTCCTCGCGGTGAACACGGCGGAAGAGGAGGCTTCCCGCGCGGTGCAGCGCGTGGCCTCCGTGGCGGGTTGGAGCCAGGACGAGGTGAAGCGCCAGGCCCGTGAGTTCTCCGACCGCCTGGCGGGGCACCGCAAGGACCTGGAGCACAACGTGGAGGAGCGGGTCCGTACGGCCCTGACCCTCCTGAAGCTGCCGCGCCGCGAGGAGTTGCAGGCGTTCGGCGCCCGCCTGGAGCGTCTGTCCGAACGCATCCAGGCCCTGGAGCACCGCAAGTGAGTGGACCCGCCGCCTCGGGCGGCAGGTCGCTGGGGACGCGGTTCTTCGCGGGGCTGCATGCCCTGAGCAGTGGGTGCTCCCGGCTCCCCTTGCTCGCGGGTGTGGCGCTCGTGGTGTCCGCGCGGGTGGTGCCTCTCCTGGAGGAGCCCACCCCCCAGCCCGTGGTCCCCGAGGTGGTGGGGATGGAGTCCGCCTCCGAGGAGGCGGTCCTCATCGACGCGGTGCTGGCCAAGCGGGCCCCGGATCTGGGCCTCACGTTGCGCCGGCGGTTGGGGCAGGCCATCGACGAGGAGTCCCGCCGCACGGGGTATGACCCGCTGTTGGTGCTGGCCCTCATCGACGTGGAGTCCGACTTCGAGGAGGAATCCATCTCCGAGAAGGGGGCCCGGGGCCTGATGCAGATCAAGCCCAGCACGTTGCACTTCCTGGCGGAGAAGGAAGGGCTGAGGCTGTCGCGCGAGGAAGTGGTGTCCGACCCGGCCGTCTGCGTGCGCCTGGGCATCCGCTACCTGCGCTCGCTCCAGGGGCGTTTCGGCGGAGACCTGGACCTGGCGCTGATGGCGTACAACGCCGGCCCCACGCGCATCCGGGACGCCATGCGGGCCGGGGAGCTGGAGAAGTTCCGCGGCTACCCGCGTGCCGTGCGGCGCGACTTTCGCCGCTTCCGCGAGGGCCACGGCCTGGGCGGGGACTGGGCGCTCGCGCAGCGGGAGCTGCCTCCCGAGGCGTCTGGCGCGCCTCCGACCGCGGCGCCCTGAGCCCTCGTCCGAGTCCGCTGGACGGGGGTGAGGAACACGGGCCCCGGGGTGAATGTTCGGGGCGGCGGTGCGCTCCATGGTGGGCCACACCCGCCTTGTCCCGCTCCCCCGGGTGCGCTAAGTCGTTGCAAGCCCCCGGGACTGTTGAGGATTCCCTGGAGGAATGCCCCCATGCCCCGCTCGTCCGACCGCATCGCGCTCACCCTCGTGGCTTCCCTCGTTCCCGTGCTGGCCCTGGCTGGCTCGGTGTTCTTGAACGGTGTGAACATCGACGGCGTGAAGAACCAGCGCTTCGAGAAGGCCACCGTCCGCATCGACGCGGAGGGCAATGTCCACATCGACGCGCCGGGATACGCCGCTCGCGTGACGACCGTGACCCCCACGCCCTCGACGCCTCCCGCCACGCCTCCTCCGCCGGCCGCCACGCCTCCGGACGCGGGCGTTGCCCAGGCCCCCGCGCCGGCCGCGGCGCCCACTCCTCCGGCTTCCGTGCCGGGCCGAATCTCGCAGCGCTACTGGCTGGTGACGGAGCAGACGACGCCGGGGATGACGGACTTCGACATCGACGTGTATGTGAACTCGCGCTGGCTGCGCCGTTTGCGCAATAACGAGGACCAGGTGGTGATGGACATCACCAGTCAGTTGCGTCCCGGTCCGAACGCGGTGACGCTGATGGCCCGCAAGGTCGTCGCGGGGAGCCGCCGCAGCAGCTCCCCTGGGAACGTCTTCAAGGTGATCATCGGCGAGGGCAACGAGGGGGGCGGCAACGTGATGATTGACACGCCCCTCATCCGCTTCCAGAAGACGGCTGCGGACGCGCAGGACGCGACCGAGGAGTTCACCCTCACCACCCGCTGAAGGTGGGGCGGGCGCTCAGGAAGGGAGACGACGGTGTTCACCATCGACGAGCGCTACCGGGGCCTTCCCGCGAGCCGCGACCAGGTGCTCGCGCTGCACCTGGCCCTCAACACTCCGCACGTGGCCATCCCCGGCAAGCAGGCGGGGCCCGCGCAGGCCTTCGTGGTGGGGCTTCGGGGCGGGCAGGGCGCGGGCGTCTTCGTGTACCTGTACCTCGTGGAGGCGGGCGACTGCGCGGTGTACGTGTCCGGCCGGCGCATCCAGTCCGCGGATGAGCTGCGCGAGGACGAGGACGACGCGCTCGCGTTCGTGGAGTCGCTGGGCTTCATGATGGACAACGCGAACTGGCGCGCCGCGGCCCCCGCGCAGCAGGACGAGTGGCTCAAGACGCTGCCCGTGTTCTTCCGGGAGCCCACGCTCGTGCCCGCCGTGAAGGCCCGCGCCGAAGAGAAGCGCAACGTCGCCACCACCCTGGGCCGCTTCCTGGCCGCGTTCTGAACCTCCATCCCGGATTGGCACCCATGTTCCGCATCGCTTCCTCCAGCTTCCTCGCGCTCGTGCTCGCTGTCGCGGGCTGCGCGCACGTCCCCACGGAGAAAGAGCGCCGGAGTTCGGAGATCTATTACGACCTGGGCGTGCAGGCGCAGCAGCAGGGCCACGTGCAGGACGCGCTCGCGGAGTACCAGAAGGCGCTGGCGCAGAACCCGGACAACCCAGAGGCCCACAACGCGGTGGGCATCCTCCTGCACCTGTCCTTCCGGCGGCTCGATGAGGCGTCCTCCCACTACGAGCAGGCCCTGAAGCTGCGGCCGACCTTCTCCGACGCGCGCAACAACCTGGGCAACCTGCGCCTGGATCAGGGCCGCTACGACGACGCCATCAAGCTGTACGAGGAGGCGCTCAACGACATGCAGTACCGCTTCGGCTTCTCCGCGCAGGGCAACCTGGGCTGGGCGCTGTACAAGAAGGGCGATACGTCGAACGCCCTGCAGAACATCAAGGCGGCCATCACCACCAATCCGGACTTCTGCATGGGCTACCGGAACCTGGGCATCATCTACGACGAGACGGGCAAGACGGAGGAGTCCTGCCGGCAGTTCGGGAACTTCCGTGAGAAGTGCCCGGACGTCGCGGAGGCCTACCACCGCGAGGGTGTGTGCCAGGCGAAGCTCGGGCAGGTGGAGTCGGCGAAGAAGGCGTTCGCGGGCTGCGAGGCGAAGGCCCAGCCCTCCGAGCAGGTGCTGAAGGACGATTGCCGCTCACTGCTGGAACACCTCTAAGCCAGGGGGCGCTGAGAGACCGTGGATCACGTCGACTTTGGCAAATACCTCAGCCAGCAGCGCGAGCTGCGCGGCATGTCTCGCGAGGACGTCTCCCGGGAGACGAAGATTCCCCCCAGCCTCGTCGCCGCGCTGGAGGCGGGACAGGTGGAGCGGCTGCCCGAGCGCGTGTTCGTGCTGAACTACATTCGCGCGTACGCGCAGGTCATCGGCCTGTCGCCTGAGGAAGCGGCGCTGCGCTACGAGGAGGTGGACCGGGCGGTGCCCGCGCCGTCGCCCGTGCAGTTGGAGAAGGAGCGGCGCAAGCGGGCGTACGTCGTCCTGGCGGTGCTGCTGGCGGTGCTGCTCCTGGGCGCGGTCCTGTTCCTGATGGTGTCCGGGAAGCTTCCGTCTCCCGTGGCGCGTTGAAGGGGGATCATGGAGCGGTACGCCGACGATGCGTTCGTGCTGTCCACGGTCGACTACGGTGAGTCCGACCGGCTGGTGACGCTGCTGACGCGCGAGCACGGCAAGCTGACCGCGTTCGCGGCGGGGGCACGCAAGAGCAAGCGGCGGTTCGCGGGCGCCCTGGAGCCGTTCATGCGTCTGCGCGTGCAACTGGTGGAGACGCGCGGCAGCACGGTGCGGCTGGACTCGGCGGACATCGTCGCGGGCTTCTACGCGGCGCGCGAGGACCTGTCCCTCATCGCCCGGGCGCTGTACGCGGTGGAGCTGTGCCGCGAGCTCACGCGCGACCATGAGCCGCATCCGGAGCTGTTCCAACTGGTGGAGGGCTATCTGCACCGCCTGGACGCGAAGGAGGCCGGCCCCACGTCGCTGCTCGCGTTCGAATTGGCGGCGCTGGCGCAGGCAGGGCTGATGCCTCGCTTCGACTCCTGCTCGCTGTGTGGTGGACAGCCCGGTGAGCGTCCGCGGTTCGACCAGGGCCACGGCGGTGCCGTGTGCGAGCCCTGCGGCGGACGCGCGCGCGATTCGGTGGCGGTACCGGTGGCGCTCCTGTCCGGCCTGCGCTCGCTCCAGGAAGGCGCGCGCACGCCGCTGCCCGCGGACCTCCGGGCCCGTGCACGCGGGCTGCTCAACGTCTTCATCGCGCACCACCTGGGCCGCAAGCTCAAGAGCGTGGACTTCATGGCCCAGGTGGGCCTGGACTGACGGCGCGCGCGCTCCCGAGGGGAAGAGTCATGCACGAGGCCGGATCGCTGGACGTGGTGTGTGTCGGCGAGACGCTGGTGGACTTCCTTCCCGTGGCGGGCGGCGCCTCGCGCGTGCGGGACGTGGAGGCATGGCGGCCTTCGCCCGGGGGCTCTCCGGCCAATGTCTCCGTGGGGCTCGCGCGGCTGGGGCTGCGCTCGGCGATGGTGGGCGTGGTGGGCGCGGACGAGTTCGGCCACTTCCTGAGGGAGCGGCTGGCGGCGGACGGCGTGGACGTGAGCCGCCTGCGGCAGGTGGACCACGCGCGCACGGGCCTGCTGTTCGTTTCCCTGGATGCTCGCGGCGAGCGGACGTTCACGTACTTCCGGACGCGTTCAGCGGAGTTCCTGCTGGATGACTCGGACGTGGATGGGGACTTCGTGCGGTGCGCGAAGGCGGTGCACTGCGGCTCCAACTCGCTGCTGCTGCCGGAGGCGCGTGAGGCCATGGTGCGCATGCTCACCCTGGCGCGCGACGCCGGGATGCTGGTGAGCTGTGATCCGAACCTGCGGTTGCACGTGTGGAGCCAGCCGGAGGAGCTGCGAGTCCTCCTGGGGCGCATGCTCCCGTTGTGCACGGTGGTGAAGCTGTCCGAGGAAGAGGTGTCCTTCGCGACGGGGGCGACGACGCCCGAGGACGCCCTGCGCGTCCTGGCGGGGCAGGGCGTGCGGCTTCCGGTGGTGACGCTGGGCGAGCGCGGGGCGGTGTTCCTCTGGCGCGGCGAGGTCATCTCCATTCCCGCGCCCCAGGTCACGGTGGTCGATACGACCGGCGCGGGTGACGGCTTCGTGTCCGCGATGCTTCACGGACTGGTGCGCTGGTACGGCGATGCGCGTTCGCTGGAGGACGCGACCCGCGAAGAGCTGAGCGCGCTGATGGCCTTCGCCGCCAGCGTGGGGGCGAGGGTGGTCACGAAACTGGGCGCGTTGGCAGCACTGCCCCTGGCGTCCGAGGTGGAGGGCCTCCTCCCCGTGCGACCGCCCCGGCCCGACGCCGCGCGACGCGCCGCGCGCTGACGGGAAGCGCCGTGCCGGGTCAGGCTCCCGTGATTCACTGCGTCCACCGTGGCCCACCCACCCAGAAGGAGGGACCGATGAGTGACCCGCGAGCTGATGCCGCTTCCTCCACCGCCGCGAGGGTCCGGGGCCTGGAGCAGATCGACCGGCTGTCCGTGCCCCTTCCGCACGGCACCGAGGTGACGACGCGTGTGGAGCGAGTGGCCTCGGCGGGGCGCCGCATTCCGCAGGGCGTGGTGGGCCGCGTGGTGCGCGCGCATGACGGTGGGTTCGACGTGCAGATCGTCGGCGTGGGCGAGGTGTGGTTCGCGCGCGACGAGCTGGTTCCCCGGCGCATGGGCCAGGTGCAGTTCGCCCAGCGGCGAGAGGCGGCCTGGGGCGCGCTGCGGCCGTGCGTGGTGCTGGAGACGCGGGTGGGCAGCCACGCCTGGGGGCTCGCGGACGAGCGCTCCGACGTGGATGTGCGCGGCGTGTTCGCGCTGCCCTTGTCGTGGACGCTGGGGCTCGGGGAGCCGGCGCGGGACCTGGTGAGCGCGGATGGCAGCACCACGTACTGGGAGGTGCGCAAGGCGGTGGAGCAGGCCCTGCGCGCGGATCCGAACACGCTCGAGACGCTCTTCGTCCCGGGCGCGACGGCGGTGGACACCCTGGGCGAATGGGTGCTGGAGGCGCGCGAGGCGTTCGTCTCCAAGGCCATCTTCGGCAGCTTCGGGCGCTATGCCATGAGCCAGCTCGACAAGCTCACGCGAAGCCAGCGGCTGGCCGAGCACCGGGACCTGCTCCTCGCGTGGCTGTGCGAAGATCCCACGCCGGACCTGGACGAAGTGGCTCGGCGCCTGGCCGCAGTGTCTCCACGCGCCGCACCCTCGCCCGAGGACGCGGTGCTCGCGGCGAAGACATACGTCAAGCAGCTCTATCGCTCGCTGTGGGATCAGGGACTGCTCGCCGCCAACGACTTCGCGGCGCTCACGGTGTACGCGCGAGGTGGCGGCCAGCGCCCTCCCTCCGCGCGGGAGCTGCGGCCGAAGAACGCCTACAACCTGCTGCGGCTGGTGGCCCTGGCCACGGGTTGGCTGCGGGACGGTGTCCCCACCTTCGAGGCGACGGGGCCGTTGAAGGCGCGGCTGCTCGACATCAAGGGGGGACAGGTGCCCCTGGAGGACGTGCTGCGCGACGCGGAGGCGATGGCGCCCGAGCTGGAGGCCGCGCACCGGGAGAGCCGGCTGCCGGAACATCCGGACTACGCCCGCGCGGACCGGCTGCTGCGCAAGGTGGGGGACGAGGTGGCTCGGCGTTGGGTGTTGAAGACCCCTGGGCCCTTGGGCCGCGACGCGCCGGAGGCCCCGGCGCTGGAGGGAGGAGCGGAATGAAGGGCATGGTGACGGAGCATCAGGCACGCATGGCGGACAGGGTGCTGGACGAGGAGTCCCTCCAGCGCGAGCACCTGGTCATCACGCTGTCTGGCGCGCATGCGTACGGCTTCCCCTCGCACGACAGCGATCTGGACCTCAAGTCCATCCACATCGCACCCACCGCCGCGCTCCTGGGCCTCCAGCCCCGGCACGTGCCGGCGGAGCGCCTGGAGGTGCGGGAGGGCGTGGAGGTGGACTACTCGTCCAACGAGCTGCAGCCGGTGCTGCTCGGCATCCTGCAGGGCAACGGCAACTACATCGAGCGGGTGCTCGGCGCCGTCACCGTGCGGGCGCTGCCGGAGCTGGAGGCGCTGCGGCCTCGGGTCCGGGCCGTCCTGTCGCGGCGTGTCCACCGGCACTACCGCGGCTTCGCGCAGGGGCAGCTCCGCGAATGGGAGAAGAGCGGCTTTCGCTCCGCGAAGAAGCTGCTGTACGTGCTGCGCACCACGCTCACCGGGACGCATCTGCTGCGCACGGGCGAAGTGGAGACGGACGTCACCCACCTGCTGGAGCCGTATGGCTTCGCCGAAGCCCGCGCGCTGGTGGAGCGCAAGCAGCGGGGGGAGCACATCGAGCTGTCCGACGCGCTCAGCGAGCAGTGGCAACAGGAGGTGACGCGCGCCTTCGCGGTGCTCGACGATGCGGACGCGTCCTCCACGCTGCCGCTGGAGCCCCCCGCGTCGGCGGTGGCGGCGCTCGAGGCCTGGATGCTTGACGTGCGGCGGCAACGGTTCGGCGCCTAAGCGGCTTTCCCCGGGCTCCTGAGCCGTTTGGGGGGAGGGCCTGTCCGTCCAAGAGAAGACGAGCATCGACCTGGGGGGGCGTGACAGGTAACATCCCCCGGGCCATGAGCACGCAGGGAGGCGCCGGAGAAGATCCCGACCGGGGGCGGCGCATCGGAAAATACGAGATCCTCACCCGACTCTCGATGGGCGGGATGGCGGAGTTGTTCCTCGCGTTCACCTCCGGTCCCGGCGGCTTCCGCAAGTTCGTCGCGGTGAAGCAGATCCTCCCCGACATCAAGAAGGACGACCAGTTCGTCAAGATGTTCCTCGACGAGGCGCGCATCACCGCCGCCTTCTCGCACGCGAACATCGGACAGGTGTTCGACCTGGGTGAGGAGGACGGCGAGCTGTACCTCGCCATGGAGTTCCTGCCCGGTCAGAACCTGGAGCAGGTGGTGAAGATGGCGGCCCGGCGCAACTACGCGCTGCCGCTGGGCTTCAGCGCCCGCGTGATGCGCGACACGTGCCTGGGGCTGCACTACGCGCACCACTTCATGGATCCGTCTGGGCGGCCCGTGGCGGTGGTGCACCGCGACGTGTCCCCGAAGAACGTGATGATCACCTACGACGGCGTCGTGAAGGTGATCGACTTCGGCATCGCCAAGGCGCGCGGCAAGCTGGGCCGCACGCAGGTGGGCACGGTGAAGGGAACCAGCGGGTACATGTCCCCGGAGCAGGTGCGGGGACAGGGCCTGGATGGCCGCAGCGACCAGTTCTCCGCGGGCGTGATGTTCCATGAGCTCGTCGCCGGTCAGCGGCTGTTCAACGCTCCGGGCGAGGCCGCGGTGATGATGCAGATCGTGGACGGGGAGATTCCCGCGCCGCGCTCGCTCAACGCCACCCTCCCAGAGGCGATTGAAGCGGTGGTGCTCAAGGCGCTCTCGTGCGACGCGGCCCAGCGCTTCGGCACCTGTCGGGAGATGGCGCGCGCCATCGAGGCCACGCTCGGCGCCGAGCTGTTCGACGAAGATCAGATGACCGCCGTGATGGGCGAGCTCTTCGAGGAGAAGCGTCAGAAGACGCGCACCCTCCTGGAGCTGGCCAGCCGCGCCGAGGACGCCCGCGTCAGCGAGGCCGCCGGTGCGCTTCAGGTGGAGGAGGGCACGGATCAGGCGGCCGCCGCCGCCACCGCGCAGGTGAAGTCGCCGCATGCGGACGCCCCGCCCTCGGAGGCCGCGGCGTCCTTCCGTCCCACGCCCGTGCGCCGCACCGCGGCCGAGTCCCCGACGCCCGCCCCTCGCGCGACCCCGCGTCCTTCCGTCGACGGGGCGTCGCGCGTCAACACGCCCCCGATGACGCCGCGTGCGCAGCGGCCCGCGGGCGCTGAAGCGGCTCCCATCCCCCGGGTGGTGCGTCCTCCCGCGGACAGCGCGCGGCCCGCCAGGGCACGTCCCTCGGCGCGCCCGGAGGCCGCCGAGGCCCGGAACGCACCCCAGGCCGACGCGCTGCTGGATCCCCCCAGCGATCTCCAGACGCAGCGCTTCCGCACCCGGCCGGCGCGCGGGGGCACCCGGCCCGCGCGTGGGGCCGGGGAGGCCGCGGACGCGGCACCGGAGGCTCCACCGCGGCGCTCCAATTGGGGCATGCGCCTCGTGCTGCTCCTCATCCTGGGCGGCGTGGGCTACCTGGCGACGCTGGAGCCGGTGCGCCGCCTGTTCATGCCCGCGTTCGACTCCGCGAAGCAGTGGGTGAAGGCGGAGCTGGATCCGGCAGCGCCCGTGGATCCCAGCGCGACCGCGGAGTGGCCCCCCAAGCGGTCCGGTCCTCCGCCGGGCTTCGTCGCGAAGACCGAGCCCGAGAAGCCGCCGCAGCAGGAGACTCCTCCGGCCCCCCCGTCCGAGCCCGTCGCGGAGGCGGAGACCCCGACCGCCGACGCGAAGAAGGGCGCCGCCGGCAAGGGCGCCCGCAAGGCGAAGCCGGGCAGCTCTCCCGCGAACTGGGTGGCCCCCGCCGACAAGCCGACGGTCGCGAAGGTCGACCCGAAGCCCACGCCGCCCGCGCCCACCGTGGCCCCACCCCGTGTGCCGGAGCCTGTCACCACGGTCACGCAGACGGAGGCCCCGGAGGTGCTCGACACGACCACCGCGAAGGGCGCGGCGAAGGCGGGCCTGGGCTGGCTGACGCTCTACACGGTGCCGAAGAACGCCGCGGTATTCGACGGCGCGACGCAGCTGGGCACGTCCCCGCTGACGAAGTTCCCGCTCCCCATCGGCACCTACCGCCTGCGCATCGTGGACCCTCAGGACCCCGGCGGAACGAGCAAGCTGTTGTCCGCTCCCATCCGTCCAGGGGAGGTGACGAAGCTCCAGATTCGACTGGCCGACCTCCCGGCCTATTCGGACTGATGCCCGTCCTTGACGCTCCTGGACCCCCTCACTAGGGTCCGCCGCGTTCAGCCTCCGCCTTCGACGCACTGCGAGAAGGACTCGCCATCATGTATTTCCAGGACCTCATCCTCACGCTCCAGAAGCACTGGGCCGACCAGGGATGCATCGTCACCCAGTCGTACGACACGGAAGTCGGCGCGGGCACCATGGCCCCGTACACGTTCCTGCGCGCGCTCGGCCCCGAGCCGTGGAACGTCGCCTACGTGCAGCCCTCGCGGCGCCCCGCAGACGGCCGCTTCGGTGAGAACCCGAACCGCCTGTTCCAGCACCACCAGTTCCAGGTCATCCTCAAGCCCGCGCCCAAGAACGTCCAGGAGCTGTACCTGGAGTCGCTGCGGAAGATTGGGATGGATCCGCTGGAGCACGACATCCGCTTCGTGGAGGACGACTGGGAGTCGCCGACCCTGGGCGCGTGGGGCCTGGGCTGGGAGGTGTGGTGTGATGGGATGGAGGTGACGCAGTTCACCTACTTCCAGCAGTGCGGTGGCTTCGACTGCCGCCCGGTCGCCGCGGAGCTGACGTACGGGCTCGAGCGCCTGACGATGTACCTGCAGAACGTCGAGAACGTCTTCGACATCGAGTGGGTCAAGGGCGTGAAATACGGCGAGGTGTTCCACGCGAACGAAGTGGAGATGAGCAAGTACGCCCTCCACGAATCGGATCCGCAGATGCTCTTCGCGCTGTTCGACGCATACGAGAAGGAGTGCAAGCGCCTCATCGAGCGCCACCTTCCGCTGCCCGCATACGACTTCGCGCTCAAGTGCTCGCACACGTTCAACCTGCTGGACGCGCGCGGCGCCATCTCCGTCACCGAGCGCGCCAACTTCATCAAGCGCGTGCGCGACAACGCGCGCCTGTGCGCGGAAGGCTATCTCCAGATGCGCGAGCGCCTGGGCTTCCCGCTGACGAAGACGCCGTGGACCGTGGGTGAGCAGCCGCCGGTGCTGGAGGGCAAGCCCGCCAGCGACTACTGGAAGACGGTGCAGCTCAACAAGCCGGTGGAGAAGAAGGAGAAGGGGGAGGTGGCCCGTGGCGCGTGATCTGCTCCTGGAAATCGGTGCCGAGGAGATCCCGGCGTCGTTCATCGTCCCGGCCTTGGAGGACCTGAAGCGCGTCCTCTCCGAGCGCATGGCCGACGCCCGCCTGAAGCACGGCGAGGTGCGCACGTTCGGTACGCCGCGCCGGCTGGCCGTGTGGGTGCGCGGCGTGGCGGACGCGGGCGAGGACGTGACGAAGGAGGTGCTGGGGCCCAGCGCCAAGGCCGCCTTCGACGCGCAGGGCAAGCCCACCAAGGCGGCGGAGAAGTTCGCCGAGAGCCTCAAGCTGTCCGTGGACGCGCTCGGGCGCACGACGACGGCCAAGGGCGAGTACCTCTCCGCGCGCGTGGAGGAGAAGGGCCGTCCCGCGGAGGCCATCCTCCAGGACGCGCTGCACACCGCGGTGCATGGCATCAACTTCAAGAAGTCCATGCGCTGGGGTGACGTGGACACGGCGTTCGCGCGTCCGGTGCAGTGGCTGGTGGCGCTCCTGGGCGACACGGAGCTGCCCGTGGTGCTGGGCGACGTGAAGGGCGGACGGACCACCCATGGCCACCGCTTCCTCGCGCCCGGTCCCATCGCGCTGAAGTCGCCCGCGGACTACGAGGCCACGCTGGAGAAGGCGCACGTGCTGGCGGACATCGGCAAGCGCCGTGCGTCGCTGGTGGAGAAGGTGAACGCGGCCGCGAAGGCAGCGGGTGCCCGCCTCCTGGAGGACGAGGGGCTGGTGGATCAGGTGACGAACCTGGTGGAGCTGCCGAGCCCCGTGGTGGGCAGCTTCGAGGCGCGTCACCTGGACCTGCCGCCCGAGGTGCTGGTGCAGGAGATGAAGAGCCACCAGCGCTACTTCTCGCTGACGGACGAGAAGGGGAAGCTGCTGCCGCTCTTCATCGCCGTGTCCAACACGCCGGTGCGCGACGAGCAGCTCTCCCTGCGCGGCTATCAGCGCGTGCTGGCCGCCCGGCTCGCGGACGGACGCTTCTTCTTCGACGAGGACCGCCGGACGCCCCTGGGCGACCGCGTGGAGAAGCTGGGCCGCGTGGTGTGGCAGAACCAGCTGGGCACGTACCTGGACAAGGTCGAGCGCTTCCGCGCGCTGGCCGTCTGGCTGGCGCAGGCCACGGGCAGGGCAGGGGAGGTGGCCACGGTGGAGCGCGCCGCCACGCTGTCCAAGGCGGACCTCGTCACCGGCATGGTGGGCGAGTTCCCGGAGCTCCAGGGCGTGATGGGCCGCGAGTACGCGCGCGCGGGCGGCGAGCCCGAGGCGGTCGCGCTGGCCATCGCCGAGCACTACCTCCCCCGCGGCGCCGAGGACGCGCTGCCGACCCAGGACGCGGGCGCGCTCATCGGCCTGGCGGACCGGCTGGACTCGCTGTGCGGCATCTTCGCCATTGGCAAGGCGCCGTCGGGCGCGGCGGATCCGTTCGCGCTGCGCCGCGCGTGCCTCTCCATCATCCGCATCGTGCTGGGGCGCGGCTATCGCTTCAGCCTGTCGGCCGCGGTGGATGAGGCGCTGCGCCTGCTGGCCCCGAAGCTGGCCAACGTGAAGCGCAAGCCGGGCGAAGCGGCGCCGCGCGAACAGGTGCTGGAGTTCTTCCGCGGACGCCTCAAGGCGCTCTGGGGCGAGCAGCACCGCACGGACGTCGTGGAGGCGGTGCTGGCCGTGGGGTTCGATGACCTCGTCGCGGCGAAGAAGCGCCTGGAGGCGCTGAGCGTGCTGGTGGGCCACTCCGACTTCCAGCCGCTGGCGGCGGCGTTCAAGCGCGTGGTCAACATCGTGGAGAAGCAGGGCAAGGACGTGGCCGGCGGGCAGACCAACCCGCAGCGCTTCACCGACGAGCCGGAGAAGAACCTCCACACCGCCTTCACCCACGCGCGGGACAAGGTGGGCGAGCGGGTGCGCGCGGATGACTTCGCCGGGGCCCTCAAGGAGATCACCGGCCTGAAGCCCGCCGTGGACACCTTCTTCGACAAGGTCATGGTGATGGCCGAGGACAGGGACCTCAGGGAAAACCGCATCCGGTTCCTCACGGAGATTGGCGCCCTGTTCAACCAGGTGGCGGACTTCTCCAAGATCCAGGCCGAGGCCGCGGCCGCCTGAGGCCCGCGGACCGCTTCAGCGCCGGAGCGCGCCCGTTCCCCAGCCAGGGGAGCGGCGCGCGCTCGCGTGCGGGGGCCGGATGTCGTCCGGTGGGCGGCCGGGGAATAGATACCCCCCTATTCAGTTGCCCGGGGCAGGGCGGCGTTCCTAGACTCCGCCCCCCTCTGATGCGCCTCCATTTCCTGACCCCCGCGCTGTTGTTCTTCGCGGCGTGTTCGATCGAATCCGACCCGAACCCGCCTCCCTCCACCCGCTTCGTGTACCCCAGCGGGGTGGCGTTCTGGCGCCCTCCCACGGCTGGGGGGCCCACGAACAGCAACGGATACCTGTTCGTCGCGAACGCCAATTTCGACAACTGCTACGACTCCGGGTCGGTGGTCGCGCTGAACCTGGACTCGCTGAGCGCCCAGGTGGACGGACAGTCGGTTCTGGTGCCCCGGCTGGGCGCCCCTGTCGCCGCCTCCCCGCTCGCCTTCGAGGACCTGACGACGGGCGACGAGTCGCTGGTCCAGATCCGCAGCTTCGCGGGGAAGCTGGGCCTGTGGATCAACCCGCTCAACGGGCTGCCCCGCTTGTTCGTCCCCTCGCGCGCGGAGGGCAACAACCTCTACGCGGTGGACGTGGGCGTGGCCGAGGGCGGCAAGCCGGTGCTCAACTGCGTGCAGGGCGGCGAGGACTGCCGCACGGGCGCCCTGTCCCTCACCAACGACATCCCGGCGTCGCTGCGCACGGAGGGGCTGCCGGACCTGCCTCGCGCGCCGTCGCCCATTGGCGTGACGGTGGATGACGCGAGCGGCACGCTGTACGTGACGCACTCGGAGGCGGCGGACTCGCCCGCCAAGTCGAGCAAGAACTTCGAGAGCTACCTGGCCACGGTGAAGCTGGACAACCCCACCCGCGACACGCTGGGCTTCATTCCGCTGTCGCCCACCGGCTTCCTGTATGGCGGCTCGGATGCGGTGACGGTGGGCGCGGGCTACCTCTACGTGACGGGCCGCAACTTCGTGGCCGGCGTCAGCGGCACCGTGGGCGCGAACTTCGTGCTGCGGCTGGTGGACAAGTTCGACACCGGACGCATCCTGGAGCCCAACCTGCAGTCCGTGTACCGCATCCGCGAGGCGCGTGCGGCGCGCGTGGTGCCCCGGCCGGTGACGGCGGCGGAGCTCGCGGTGCGTCCGAACCTCGTGCGCGAGCGGCTCTACCTGCTGGCGCGCGGACCCGACACGCTCCTCACCCTCGACTTCGACTACGACGCGCCGCCCGGCGCCATCGCCACCCAGCCCGTCTTCCGGGTGGTCTCCGCGGTGCCCATGCCGAACGGCGTGAGCGACATGCAGATCATCAACCGGACGGCGTCACCGAGCGACCCCGACAGCCACATCGTCGCGGTGACGAGCACCGGCGACAGCGCGGTGTCCTTCTATGACGAGGGGCTTGGCCAGGTCGTCGCGCAGGTGCCGCTGGTCAACGCGCAGAACCAGGGCAGCAACCCGTCGCAGGCCTTCGGCCTGACGGTGGACAACCCGGTGGGCGTGAACTCGGCGCGGCTGTTCGTGACCAACTTCGGGGACGGGCAGGTGGCCATCGTGGACATCCCCGACCTCGCGCGTCCCCAGGACGCGAGGCTGGTGGCGAAGCTGGGCACGCAGCAGCAGCGCGATCCGAACCAGGGCACCAGCGTGTGCCAGGAGAACTGACCTTGAAGCGCGGCTTCCTTGCTGCCCTGTTGCTGAGTGGCGCGAGCTTCGCGCTCGCCTGCTCCGACACCACCTCCACCGCGGGCGCCGCCGGTCTGTCCGGCACATACGACGTGGTGCTCTCCAACCAGCTCGTCTTCGTCACCTCGCAGGACCGGGACGAGCTGCGCGTGCTGGACTTGAGTCGCACGCCGCGTGAGTTCATCCCCGCGCCCAATCCGCTGGAGCCGCTCGCCATTCCGGTCATCGCGCGGCCCGACTCGCTCACCCGGGACGTGGGCTACGACGCCAAGGGCGCCGACGTGTCCGGCCCCTACATCTACGCGCGCAACTCCGGTGGCCGGAGCATCTCCGTGGTGGCCTCCGACCGGACGCGCCTCAACGAGGTGACGCGCCTGGCGACCGGCCAGCTCATCACCGCCTTCGCCGCGCACGCCCCGGTGGCGGACGGCGCGCCGAGCGTCCTGTACTACGCGCTCCAGACGCGCCCGGAAGCCGCCGAGCAGCTCTGTGGCCCCTTCGGGGGGGGCGTCGTGATGCGCCAGGAGCTGCCCGGTCCGGAGGGCTTCGACGCCGCCGCGCTGCCGCCCGCGCTGCCCGTCTTCTGCCTGAAGGCCGCGGACACGGTGCTGTCCATGATCACGCTGCCCGCCCGGGCGGATGCCACGGACTCCCTGGTGCTCGCCATCCGCAACGTCTCCGGCACCAGCCGGCTCGTGCGCGTCGTCGCGGACCAGCAGTCGGTGGAGATCCCCTACAAGCGTCCACGCCCCGCGCCCTTCGCGGTGCCGGACTACACGGACCTGGTGGACATTCCGGCGCGGCTCGTCGTCACGCACCCCAGCTTCATCCCGGAGGGGGGCAGCGAGGCCAACCCGGTCCCCGCGGGTCGCTACGTGTACGTGGTGCTCGACGAGCTCACGTGCGTCTCGTCGGATTGCGAGGGCATCATCGCGCTCGACAACGGGCCGGATCCGCTGGTGCCGTCCGCGGCGCCCGTGCTCGCCCGCGACGTCACCGGCGCGGCCATGTTGACCCTGCGACCGTCCGCGGGCCTGCCCACGGGGCTCACCCTGCGCTCGGGTTTGGAGGTGCGGGAGCTGCTCGCGAACAGCGTCGCGTACCTCACCGCCATCCCGCTGCTGGGCATCATGCCGTCGTCCAGCGGGGAGATCACCCTGTTCCGCGCCGACGAGCTGCGCGCGTTCAACCTGGATCGCACCGTCACGACGGATCCCGTGACCAACGTGGAGAAGATCGTCTCCTTGGACTCGTCGGTGACCGTGGAGCTGCGCGACGGCAACGAGGTCGCCCGGTCGGACCAGTTCCAGGCCATCACCGTGGTGGAGCCGGGCTGCCCGCAGGTGGAGGCGACCAACGCCACGGCCTTCCTCTGCAACGGGACGGTCCCCAACGGGACCTACCGCTTCGTCTACCAGGGCCTGCTTCCGGGGCTGCTCAACCTGACGCGCGACCTGACCGTGACCGACCCGCCGCTGCTGATTGAAACGGAGCTGGCCGTCTCGCGCGGCGTGGTTCCCGGCGATTCCTTGGTGCTGTCGAACAACGGCGGCAACTGTCCGCAGCCCGTCCGGATCCTCCGCCTGGAGGATCAGGGCAACGGCTTCACGCGGCTCTTCGCGGACACGACGGACGCGACCACCGCCGCCGCGCTGGAGGCCTGCGCTACATACCCGTACTTCTCCGTGCGCGCGGGGCCGCTCGTGAAGCCCTACGTGCTCTATTCGGGCCTGGAGACCAGCGATACCTTCGTGCAGCGGCTGGACATCAACGAGCCCTACACGGTCTCCAGCTTCCTGGACTACTACTACCACCCGAATGGCTTCGACCTGGGGCTGAGCCCGCCCAAGTCGCCCACCACCTACGTGCCCGCGCCGCTCAAGCTCACGCTGACGGCGACGTTCGCGGACGCCACGCGCCTGAACCCGGGGGACCGCTACGTGGTGACGCTGCTGCCGCGCTTCCGCCGGTTCGTCTTCGGCGTGGACACCAGCTCGACGAGCAACCTGGCGGCCTACACCCTGCCTGGGACCGTGGTCGCCACGGACGTGGACGGCTCGAGCCTCGCCTACATCGCGTATCCCTCGGCGGACGGCGTGCTCCAGGTGGCCCTGGAGTCGATCAGCGACAACGCGTTGAACCTCCAGTATCTCCGGGCCTTCCAGTAACTGGGCGGCCCCGGCCGGCTCTGGTATCGTCCCCCAGGTCCAGCATTTCCCGAGCCAAGAACGATGATCGATCAGAACTCCCGTCCCGCACGCAAGGTCGGCATCGCCGAGCACCTGTGGGAGACGTACGAAGAGATGGCCCAGCAGATGGGGTCGGATCGCGACGCGCTCATCAATCAGGCGCTGTTCATGTTCGCGCGCCTCAACGGCTTCATCGACGTGAGGACGAAGGCGGAGCCGGCGGTGGCGGCCGTGCCGTCGCCCACGCCGTCTCCGCGCCCGGTCTCCGCGCCGCCGCCGGCCGCCGCGGCCAAGAGCGGGCCGCCGGTGCTCGCGCCCGCGCGCGCCGAGGCTCCCGCCGCCCGGCCCTCCGCGCGCAACGTGGACGAGCGCCCGTCCTCCAACGGCCTGGACAATGATCCGGTGCGCCGCGAGGTCGCCGAGCGCGTCCTGGAGACGGCCGCCGAGCTGGAGCGGCTCATCAAGGGCAAGAACGAGCCGCCTCCGCCCTCCGCCGACGACATGATCGAGGACGAGGAGGAGCCCCTGCCGGAGCAGGAGGATCCGCCGCTCGACGAGATGGAGGACGAGCCGCCGGAGGAGGCCGAGGAGGAGCAGGCGGAGGAGGCCGAAGAGGAGGGCGCGGCGCTCTACCTGGTCATGGAGTCCGGCGAGGAAGAGAAGATCGTCAAGGACCGCTACGTCATCGGCCGCGGCAAGCACTGCGACTTCGTCATCAACTCCGGCAAGGTGTCACGCGAGCACGCCGTCATCGCCCGTGACGGCGGGGACTTCTACATCGAAGACCTCGGCTCCTCGAACGGGACCTGGTTCAACAAGCAGCGCATCAAGCGCCGCAAGGTCGAGGACGGGGACGAGTACTTCATCTGCAGCGAGAAGATCCGCCTCGTCATCCACTGATGACGCAGAGCCCCACGGTACGAGGGTCTTGTTCAGGAATTGACGGGCTCCAGGCCTCCATTGTTTGATGGGGGTCGCCTGCTTCCCAGGGAAGCAGGTGCCGAATGACACCTGTTCAGCTCGCGCTTTGGACGATTCTGGGAGTGGCCCTCGTGATTGCGGCGGTGAGCGACGTGCTGCGCCGGCTCATCCCGAACGCCGTGACCTATCCGCTCATCGTGCTGGGGCTCGGGGTGCGCGGGGTGTCCGAAGGGGTGGGTGGGCTGGAGACGGGGTTGGTGAGCGGGGTGCTGGCGGGCGCGGGGCTCGCGCTGCTGCTGGTGCCGGGTGCGCTGCGCGGGCGCATGGGGTGGGGTGACGTCAAGCTGATGGCGGCCGTGGGCTGCGTGCTGGGCTTCCCCACGGTGCTCGCGGCGGCGGCCTTCATTTCGCTGGTGGGAGCGCTGCAGGCGGTCGTCACGCTGCTGTGGCAGGGGGCCGTCTGGGACACGCTGGCGGGGGTGGTTCGCCGCTGGGCGGTGCGCATGAAATGGCTGCGCGAGGAAACCTCGCCCGCTCCCGTGCGACACATCCCCTACGGCGTCTCCATCGCGCTCGGGACTTTCTGGGCCATGTGGTGGCAGCAACAACATCTGGGATAGCGCGCCGGCGTCCGGGCGCGCGCACGCAAGAAGGGGATTCACACGATGTCCACTCGCTTCACGCAAGCCCTGGCGCTCAGCGCCCTCGTCACCCTGGTGGCCGCTGCCCCCGCCCTTGCCCAGGAGGGCAGCACCGTCAGCCTGGGCGTGGGTACCCAGAAGGTGCTCACCATCCCCGGCCTCAGCCGCGTCGCGCTGGGCGATCCGTCCATCGCCGAGGTGAAGACGCTGGGCACCGGCCAGCTGCTCGTCACCGGTAACCAGGAAGGCAAGACGACGCTGCTGGTGTGGAAGTCCTCCGGGCAGCGCATCAGCTACCTGGTGACGGTCCGCAAGCAGGACCCCAACGAGGTCATCTCGGAGATCAAGCGCCTCCTGGGTGAAATCGAAGGTGTGTCCGTGCGCATGGTGGGTGACCGCATCTACCTGGACGGTCAGGCGTACACCACGCAGGACGCGGACCGCATCGAGCAGGTGGTGAGCCTCTACCCGAACGTGAAGTCGTTCGTGAAGATCGCCCCCAACGCGAAGAAGCTGGTCGCCCAGAACCTGAACGCGGCCTTCCAGAAGGCGGGCCTGAAGAACGTGCAGGCCAACGTGGTGGGCGCGACCATCTTCCTGGAGGGCTCCGTGGAGAGCCAGCAGGATCTGCAGAAGGCGGAGCTCATCACCAAGGCCATTGGCGAGAAGGTGGAGAACCTGCTCGTCGTCGGCATCAAGCGGATGATCCTCTCCGAGGTCCAGTTCGTGGAAATCCGGCGCAACAGCCGCGACCGCTACGGCATCAAGTACCCCACGGACATCACCGGCTCGCTCACCGCGACCGTCAACCTGACCAAGTCGCTCATCCCCTCCGCGGACGCCGTCTCCGGCCTCATCCTGGGCGCGACGGGCGGCTCGGACCTGAGCATCGGCTTCCAGTCCAATGACGGCTACGGCCGCCTGCTGGCGCAGCCCAAGCTGGTCTGCGCCAGCGGTGAGAAGGCGGAGTTCCTCGCCGGCGGCGAGGTGCCCATCCCGCTCATCACCAACACGCAGTTCACGGTGGAGTACAAGCCCTACGGCGTCATCCTGAAGATCCGCCCGACCGCGGACCGCAACGGCAACATCCAGACGGAGGTGGAGGCGGAGGCCTCTGAAATCGACACCTCCGTGTCGGTGTCCTTCGGTGGTTCGTCCGCCATCCCCGGCTTCCGCACCCGCAAGGTGAAGACGAACGTCACCGTGCGCCACGGTGAGACCATCGTGCTGTCGGGTGTGTTCAGCCACGACGAGCAGAAGGCCGTCGCGAAGCTGCCGGGCCTGGGCAACATCCCCATCGTGGGCGAACTGTTCAAGAACCGCGCGTTCGACTCCACCAAGCGCGAGCTGGTGATCTTCGTCACCCCGCGCATCGTGAACCCGGACTCGGACAAGGTCCGGAGCATCATCGAGGACGTGAAGACCCGCTACAAGCAGGCCCGTTCCGAGGTGAACTTCAACATCTTCGACTGAGGCAGGCGCCCGCCACGGGCGCGACACCTCTGTTGGATCCGGTCAGGGCCGGCCCCGTTCCCCGCTGCTGGGGGGAGGGTGCCGGCCCTTCCGTTTGCGGGCAGGCGAGCGAGCGTCGCAGGAGTCTTTGAGGTCGTGGGATGGCTTGGTAGCATCCCTGCCCATGTTTCTCATCACGCTGACGGAGAAGGGCGGCGGGTCGGAGCAGCGGGAGTATCCCAAGAACGAGATCACGATCGGCCGGCTCGCTGGCAACGACATCGTCCTCGCCAAGGGAAACGTCTCCAAGACCCACTCCCGCATCGTCGAAAAGGACGGGCGCTTCATCATCGTGGACATGAAGTCCACGAACGGCACCTTCGTGAACGGCAAGAAGATCGCCGGGCCCATGGTGCTCAAGCCCACCGACCAGGTCTCCATCGGCGACTACATCCTCAACGTGGAGGCGCTGGACGACGCGCCCCAGGATGAGCCCGCCGACGAGGCCTACGACGAGGAGCAGGGCGAGGAGGCCTACGAGGAGGAAGAGCCCTACGAGGAGGAGGAGCCCTACGAGGAGGAGGCGCCGCCGCCCGCCGCCGCCGCTCCCAGCCGCATGCCCGCGTCCATGGCCGCGGCCATGGCGAAGAACAAGCGCAAGGTGGACCCCCGGCTGGAGCGCTACTCGCGGCTCCAGAAGGAGATCCACGACCGGCTCATCGAGTACCTGGACCTGCGCCGGATGGACATGGACCGGCTCGGGGACGAGGAGCTGTGGCGCCGCACCGAGAAGGCCATCCGCGACATCATCGACCAGATGGAGGCGGACGGAGAGCTTCCGACGGACGTGGACCGCGAGGAGCTGCTCACCGACGTCATCAACGAGGCGCTGGGCCTGGGGCCCCTGGAGGCGTTCCTCGCGTCGGAAGAGATCAGCGAGATCATGGTGAACCACGCCAACCAGATCTACATCGAGCGCAAGGGCAAGCTGACCCTGTCGGAGAAGACGTTCTCCTCCAACCAGGCGGTGCTCGGCGTCATCGAGCGCATCGTGGCGCCCATCGGTCGGCGCATCGACGAGTCCAGCCCGCTGGTGGACGCGCGCCTCAAGGACGGCAGCCGCGTCAACGCCATCATCCCGCCGCTGGCGCTCAAGGGCCCCTGCATCACCATCCGCAAGTTCAAGAAGGACGCGCTGAAGATCCAGGACCTCATCAAGTACAAGACGGTCACGGCGCAGATGGCCGAGTTCCTGGAGATGTGTGTCACGGCCCGCCGCAACATCGTCATCTCCGGCGGCACCGGCTCCGGCAAGACGACGACGCTGAACATCATCAGCTCCTTCATTCCCGAGGGCGAGCGCATCATCACGGTGGAGGACGCCGCGGAGCTGCAGCTGCCGCAGGACCACTGGGTGCAGCTGGAGAGCCGCCCGCCCAACCTGGAAGGCAAGGGCGCCATCACCATCCGCGAGCTGGTGAAGAACTGCCTGCGCATGCGGCCCGACCGCATCGTCGTGGGTGAGTGCCGCTCCGGTGAGACGCTGGACATGCTCCAGGCGATGAACACCGGCCACGACGGTTCGCTCACCACGCTGCACGCGAACACGCCGCGAGACGCCATCGCGCGGCTGGAGACGATGGTGCTCATGTCCGGCATGGAGCTGCCGGTGAAGGCCATCCGCGAGCAGATCGCCAGCGCCGTGCACCTCATCGTGCAGCAGACGCGCTTCTCCGACGGCACGCGCAAGATCTGCTTCATCACGGAGGTGTCCGGCATGGAGGTCGACATCGTGACCCTCCAGGACATCTTCTATTTCAAGCAGGACGGCTTCACGGAGGACCACAAGGTGCGGGGGCGCTATGTGGCTTCGGGCTTCGTCCCGAAGTTCTACGACGAGCTCCAGCGCAAGGGCATTCCGGTCAACATGAGCATCTTCCGCGAGGACTGACGCGCCCATGGCAACCCTGGTCGTCCGTCATCCTGACGGCACTGAGCACGAGCACGAAATCGCCGGCGAGCTGAAGATCGGCCGCCAGCAGGGCAATGACCTCGTCCTCACGGAAGGGGGCGTGTCGCGGCAGCACGCGCGCCTCTACGTGGAGGGCAACACCGTCTATGTCGAGGACGGGGGGAGCCAGAACGGCACCTTCGTGGACGGCGAGCGCATCGAGGGGCCCACGGCGCTGACGCCGGCCTCGCAGGTGCTGCTGGGCGACTACGAGCTGAAGCTCAAGGCGAGCGCCCGGGGCAGCAGCGGCCGTCGCGCGGCGGTCCCCGCGTCCGGCGACCCCGCGACGCTCGCGGACGCGCCCGTGAAGGGCACCCGCGCCATGCCCAGCATCCGGGCCAAGGCCACCCAGAACGGGGCGGCGAAGCCCGAGGGTGCGGCCCTGGCGAGGCGGCCGGCGCGGTCGCTGCCCGCCGGCGCGGCGGCGGCGGGCGCGGGCGCGGGTCCCATGCTCAAGGGCATGACGGGGCCGTGGGCGGGCAAGTCGTATCCGCTGAACGGCACGGTGCTGGTGGGCCGGGCGCCGCCAGCGGCGGTCGTCCTGGATGACGACTCGGTGAGCCGCAAGCACGCGGAGGTGGAGCGCGCGGGCACCGTCGTGCGGGCGCGCGACCTGGGCAGTGCCAACGGCACCCTGCTCAACGGCGAGCTGCTGGGCGAGGAGTTCGTCGACCTGCAGCCCGGCGATGTCCTCCAGTTCGGCGTGGTGGAGATGGCCTACGAGGCGTCCGACACGCCCGTGCGGCGTCCGGGGTCGGGCGGGGCGCCCCCGGCGCGGCGTGGCGGCCGGGGTGAGCCCGCGGCCAACAGCCGACGCAAGCTGGTGGTGGTCGCCGGGGGCGTGATCGCGCTCCTGGCGGTGGCGGCGGTGGTGAAGGCGTCCGTGGGGCCGGGCGCGGGCAAGAACCCGAAGGCCGGGCCGGCCGCGCCGTTGGATCCCGCGCAGCAGGTGCAGGAGTTGCTCAGCGAGTGCCGCTCCTATGCCTCCAACGAACTGGGAGCGCCCAACTGGGAGCGGGCCGAGGCCACCTGTGAGAAGGCGCTGGATCAGGATCCCATCAACGTCGAGGCGAACAACCTCATCCGGCGCATCAAGCTGGAGAAGGAGGCCTTCGACAACTTCGAGGCCGCGAGGAAGGCCAGCGAGCTCAACCGCGAGAAGGACAGCCTGACGCTGCTGCGCAAGATTCCGAAGGAGAGCGAGTACTTCCGCCGCGCCCGCGCGAAGGCGCGCGAGACGGCGGCGCGCTTCGTGGAGCGCGCGAAGGACGACTGCAAGCGCTACCTGGCCAACTCGCAGTGGAGCGCCGCGGTGCCGCGCTGCCAGGACTTCATGGAGGTGTGGTGCCAGAAGCAGAGCAAGGAGGACCTGGAGCCGCCCATCGGTCAGACGCTCCGCCTGGAGGGCGGCCTGCGCAAGAACGAGTGGCGCCCGAAGGACCCCATGTTCGTGAAGTTCCTGGTGGCCCGCACGAAGCTGGACCGCAACGCGATACCCTGGACGTGCCCGGTGTCCGACATCCTGGCGCAGGACGAGCTGGGGCCGGACCAGGCCAGCGAGGTGCGCGCGATGATGAACTCGCGCTACGCCCCGAAGCTGATCCAGGCGGCGATGATGGACTACTGGACCGGCCGCGGCAGCGAGGCGCTGGCGACGCTCCAGAAGCTGCGCTCCAAGGAGGACCAGGCGCAGTACCACGCCCAGGTGGACGACCTCATCCGGGACGTGTCCAACGTGGATCAGCTCTTCAAGACGGGCGAGAGCGCGCTCACCAACAACGACCCCGAGCGCGCCGTGGCGCCGTTCAAGGAAGCGCTGACGACGGACAAGCGCCTGATGGCGGAGCTGGCGGAGACGCACCTGTCGTTCTACCGGAAGAACATCTTCCAGGACATGGCGACCGCGTCGTACCTGCGCGGCAAGCACTTCGCCGACCGCGAGGACCGGCGCCGGGGCTGCCGCATCTGGAAGCTGGGCTTCGACTTCTACAAGGGCAACACGGACCTGAACCGCGTGGTGGCCTTCTGCTCGACGCAGGCGCAGAACGCGCTGAACGCGGTGGGCAGCTGCTCGGACCTGACGGCGGTGGAGGACTACGCCGTGCCGGGTGACGGCATCGCGGAGCAGGTCGCGACGAAGAAGGCGGAGCTGAAGTGCCGGTGAGCTGAAGCGCCGGTACGGGCTTCATGGACAGGCGCCGGGAGGCGCGCTAGGGACGGGGGATGGCCGACACCAGCCCCCCGCGCTCCGAGCGCCGCCTGGCGCTCTTCGACGCCTCCGGCTTCATCTTCCGCGCCTACCACGCCATCCCCCCGCTCACGACGAGCAAGGGGGTGCCCACCAACGCGGTGCTGGGCTTCACCCGCATGGTGCTCAAGGCCCTGCAGGACCTGAAGCCCACCCACGTGGCGCTCGCGTTCGACAAGTCGGGCCGCGTGGAGCGTCAGAAGATCGACCCCACGTACAAGGCGAACCGCAAGGCGCCACCCGAGGACTTGACGCCCCAGTTCCCGCTCATCCGCAAGGTGGGGGACGTGCTCAACCTGCCCTCGCTGGACGCGGAGGGCTGGGAGGCGGACGACGTCATCGGCACGCTGGCGCTCCAGGCCAAGGCGGCGGGCTTCCAGGTCCTGGTCGTCACCAGCGACAAGGACTTCATGCAGATCGTCGACGAGGACATCACCCTCTTCGACCCCGCGAAGAACAAGCGCATCGCCATTGCGGACGTGCAGGAGAAGCTGGGCATCCTGCCCACGCAGGTGCGCGACTTCCTGGCCCTGGTGGGCGACGCGGTGGACAACGTCGCCAAGGTCCCAGGCGTGGGCGACAAGACGGCGGTGGAGTTGCTCCACCAGTTCGGTGACGTGGAGACGCTGCTGTCGCGGCTGGAGGAAGTGAAGAAGCCGAAGATCCGCGCGGCCCTGGAGTCCCACCGCGACAGCCTGGTGCGCGCCAAGCAACTGGTCACCTTCAACACCACGCTGCCCCTGGGCGTGAAGCTGGAGGACCTCATCCGCCGCGCCCCGGACGCCACGCGCGCGCGCGACCTGTTCACGGAGCTGGAGTTCTTCGCGCTCTTGCGCGACCTGCCGGCGGAGGAGGCCCCGCGGCCGGAGGTGGCGCCGCTGAACCTCACCACCACGCTGATCACCACGGAGGAGGAGCTGCGCTCCCTGGCGGACGCGGCGAAGGCCGCCGGGGCCCTCACGCTGGTGCCTGCCTTCGAGGGCATGCCCTTCGCGGCGCCGCTGGTGGGCCTGGGCGCGGCGCTGCCCGACGGCACCACGCGCTACGTGCCGCTGCGGCACCAGCAGCTGGGCGCCACCCAGGTGCCGGTGGCGGCCTTCACCGCGGTGATGAAGGACGTGCTGGCGGACGCGGCGGTGAAGAAGGGCGGGCACGACCTCAAGGCGCTCACGCTGGTGCTGGCCAACGAGGGGCTGTCGCTGGGGGGCGCGCACGACGACGTGGAGCTCCTGAGCTACCTGCTCAACCCTTCGCGCCGGGAGCACGCCCTGGCGGACCTGGCGCGCGAGCGGCTGCGTTCGGAGCTGCCCGCGCTGCCCGCGTCGGTGGAGGGCAAGAAGGGCCGGGCGCTGGCGGACCACGGGCCGGAGGAGGTGGCCGCGGCGTACGCGGTGCGCGCGGACGCGGCGCGCAGGCTGGCGCCGGAGCTGTGGCGCGAGCTGGAGCTGGGCGGGCTGGCGGAGCTGGCGCGCACGCTGGAGCTGCCGCTGTTGCCCGTGCTGGCGCGGATGGAGCGCGAGGGCGTGAAGCTGGACGTGGCGGAGCTCGCGCGCACCTCCGAGCACGTGGACGTGGAGGTGAAGGCGAAGGAGGCCGAGTGCCACCAGGCCGCGGGCCACGTCTTCAACCTGGGCTCCAACCCGCAGCTGGCGCAGGTGCTGTACGAGGAGCAGAAGCTGCCCATCCTCAAGCGCGGCAAGACGGGCCCCTCCACGGACCAGGAGGTGCTGGAGAAGCTGGCGGAGGAGCACGGCAGCGTGCTCGCGCGGGCGCTCATCGAGTACCGCGGGCTGTCCAAGCTCAAGAGCACCTACCTGGACACGCTGCCCACGCTGGTGGCGAAGGACGGGCGCATCCACACCACGTACCACCAGGCGGCCACCGCCACCGGGCGGCTGTCCTCGTCCGACCCGAACCTCCAGAACATCCCCATCCGCACCGAGCTGGGCCGGGAGATCCGCCGCGCCTTCGTGGCGGACGCGGGGCACCAGCTGGTGAGCGCGGACTACTCGCAGATCGAGCTGCGGCTGCTGGCCCACATCGCGGAGGATCCGGTCCTCATCGACGCGTTCCGCAACGACGAGGACATCCACAGCCGCACGGCGGCGGAGATCTTCGGCGTGGAGCCCAAGGCCGTGGACCGCGAGCAGCGCCGCGTGGCGAAGATGGTGAACTTTGGCATCGCGTACGGCCTGTCCGCGCACGGCCTGTCCACGCGCCTGGGGATTTCACAGGAGAGCGCGCGCGACGTCATCGAGCGGTACTTCACCCGGTACGCGGGCATCCGTCAGTACCTGGAGGACACCGTGGAGAAGGCGCGCAAGGTGGGCTTCGTGGAGACGCTCGATGGCCGCCGCCGCCTGATGGGCGACCTGCTCTCCAAGAACCGGGGCGTGGCGCAGGCCGCGGAGCGGGCCGCCATCAACATGCCCATCCAGGGCACCGCCGCGGACCTGATGAAGAAGGCGATGCTGGCCGTGGACGCCGCGCTCCGGCAGGAGAAGCTCCAGGCGCGCGTGCTGCTCCAGGTGCACGACGAACTGCTCTTCGAGGCGCCGGACGCGGAGGTGGAGACGGTGAAGGCCCTGGCCGTGAAGTGCATGGCCGCCGTCGCCCAACTGAAGGTGCCGCTGAAGGTGGACGTGGGCTCGGGCCGGAGCTGGGCGGACGCGCACTGACGCGCCTCGCGGGCCCAAGGCCTCGCGGACGAAGACATGCGGGAGAGCGCCCACCCCCGTAGGCGCCCTCCCGCGACCCCCGTCCCAATTCCCCCTGACAAAACATGCCGATCCGTCCGACCGGCGGAGCGCGCGGACCCCCATCCACGCGTTCCGGCGTTCGAACCTGTGTGCGCGCTCACCGCTCCCCCGAGCAGGAGCACGCTCCCTCAAGGCGCATCGCGGACCCCCATCCGCGACAGCGCACCCTCCCGCCAGACCCCGGACCCTCCTGTTGAGAGAAGCGTCAAGCCGGACGGATCGGCAAACCCTTGCGACATCACCTCAGCGCCACCCGCGCGCTGGAATCCCACTCAGTGCATCGCGGACCGCTCGTCGCGACGGCCCACCGGGGCCTTGCGCGCATGGGACGGTCGCTCGAAGTACTCCACCACCAACCCGCCAAAGGGCACCCGCGGCCCATCCGCCTTCGGGTCCGCCAGCCGTTGGAGGAGCGCCACCGCGCTGTCCACGGCCTCGTCCAGCGCGCGGTTGATGCGCTGGCGCTCCGCGTCCCCTCCGCCCAGGACCTCCAGGGCGTCCACCAGGCACCGGCGCAGCAGCGCGAACTCGTCGTGCAGGGCGCGCGCGCCACGCTCCGGCGCCAGGCGCAGCACCGCGCGGGTGCGGCTCCACGGGCTGGACTCCACGCCTTCCAGCGTCAGTCCCAGCTCCCGGACGAAGGGCTCCACCAGTCCGTCCAGCAGGCTGGCGACCGGAGCGCCCTGGCCCTCGTGCGCCGCCAGACGCATCCGCCGCCACAGCGCCGCGATGCGCTCAGGCTGCTTGCTGAAGACCCGGGCCGCCCCGGCCTTCTTCCGACCCCGCTCCGCCGCCATGTCCGCTGTCGTCCGCATCGCGAGCAGGGACATAGCAAGGGCTTTGCCAACGCCAGACGTGTCCCCGTTCCCAGTGAATCCAAACCCTTGGGCAGAGGC
Organism: Corallococcus sp. Z5C101001; assembly: GCF_007352635.1. NCBI lineage: Bacteria > Pseudomonadati > Myxococcota > Myxococcia > Myxococcales > Myxococcaceae > Corallococcus > Corallococcus sp. Z5C101001. The sequence goes on along the minus strand of NZ_VKLU01000005.1, from coordinate 559,662 downwards.
GCGGCCCCGGAGGGAGGCCGGAGTGCGTAAATCCTACGGGGCGGCTGTTGAAATCCAGGGGGTGGGGGGAAGAACCTTCCCTGCCTGGGCAGCGCGGGCCCTTCAGTGGAGCGTCGGCTTGGGCGGACGGCCCACCGGGGACTCGCCTTCCAGCTCGTACTCGCCGCTGGAGGACTCCGGCTCCTCGTCGCCCGCGCCCAGGTCCTCCGGGGCTTCTGGCAGGGCGGAACCGGACTCCAGCGCCTCCGGAGCTCCCTCCAGGGCTTCCGGCTGGGCGGGGGCGGCGGAGGGGTTGGGCGGCGCGGGCGTGGTGGCGCCAGGCCACTCCGGCCAGGGCAGGGCGGGGGAGAGGGGTTCGGCGCCGTCCACCGGCCCCGCGGCGCGGGCCGCGGCGAGCAGGCGCAGCGCGGCGTCCTCGGCGGCGTCCTCGGCGGCCAGCTCCGTCATCCGCGCGGCCTTCTGCCGCATCCGGCGCACGAAGGCGGCCACGCACAGGACGGAGGCGGTGAGCCACAGGAGCGCGGAGCTGGTGGTGAGCGGCAGCCAGCCGTAGCGCGCCGCGAGCCCGTTCCTCCAGTCCTGCTCCTCCAGCAGCAGCGACGAGTGGAACGCCTTGCCGAAGGCCTGCTCGAAGGGCTCACCCGCGCGCACCCCGTCCACCAGCAGCCCCATGGCATGCGGGCCATGCTTCCCGGTGAGGTACGCGACGAAGGCGGCGCTCTGCGCATAGGCGATCTCCACGTCCGCGGGCACGTCCGGCCAGTCGTCGGACAGGTCCTCGAAGTGGAAGACGCGCTCCTGCGTCACCGCCCGGAAGAGGGCGGTGTAGTGGGCGACGGAGTAGCGCTCGTCGGTGAGGTTCTGCGCCACGCCCTCCTGGAACCAGCGCGGCCAGTCCTTCGCCAACTGCCCCAGCGCCACGTGCGCCAGCTCGTGGCGGAGCGTGGTGGGGCCTTCCGCGTCGCTCAGGCTCAGCGCGTCCAGCAGGATGATTTGATGCCCGGGGTACGCGAGCGCCACCGCCCAGCCCGGGGGCTTGCCGCCCGGCAGCGCCAGCGCCTCGAACTCGTCCCGGCCCACGCCCAGGCGGATCTCCGTGGTGCCCGGCCAGTCGCGCCCGAGCATCGCGCCGAAGGCATCCCGCACGCCTTCAATCTGCCCGGCCAGCGCCCGGGCCGCGCCCGCCGCCTTCGCTGTGTGGAGGATGACGAAGCGCTGCGTGCGCAGCTCACCCGCCACCAGCGCGGGGCGGGCGTGGGGCACGAGCACGGCGTCGGTGACGACGGCCTCCGTGGCGTGGATGCCGCGCGGACCCTCTTCCTGCGCGAACACCCCGGGCGAGGCCAGCAGCATCATCAGGAATGCGAACAGGCGGAGCATGCGTGGCCTCACGGTCCACCAGAGATAACAGCCTCGACCGCCGCCGCATCAACCCCCTCCACCCTCAATCGCTTACGGCGCGACGTGTCACCGGCGGTGAGTGTCACCTGCCGACGGGGCACACCCAGCCTTTTGGCGATGAATTCCACCAGGGCGGCATTCGCTTCGCCATCCACCGGGGGCGCGGCGAGCTGAATCTTCAGCTGGCCGTCATGTTCGCCCACCACCTTCGTGCGGGACGCGCGCGGCTGGACGAGCACCGTCAGCTCCACTCCCTCCGGCAGCGCTTTGAGCCAGGGGGCGGGCACCGGGGCGCTAGTCGTTGGAGGTGGCCTTCTTCTGCGACAGGAAGGAGACGTTGTCCTCCACGCGCGCGTAGTCGCGGTCCGCGAAGGTGGGGGCGGCGAAGGTCTCCAGCAGCTTGCGGTGGGCCTCCACCACGGAGCGCACCTGCGATTCGAACTGGGTGCGCTGACGCTTGAGCTCGTTGATGTCCTCCACGACCTGCACCAGCCGCTGGTGCGCGCCGTGGACGATCTTCTCCGCCTGGTGCTCCGCGTCCGCGATGATGATCTCCGCTTCCTTCTTCGCGGCGTCCTTCAGGTCCTCGCTGATGCGCTGGGCGGTGACCATCGTCTCCTGGAGGGTGCGCTCGCGCTCCTGGTGCGTTTCGAGCTTGTGCTGCGTGCGCTTCAGCTCCTCCTTGAGCGCGATGTTCTCCTTCACCACCTCCTCGAACTCGCCGGCGATCAGCTCCAGGTACGCGCCCACTTCGGGACGCGCGAAGCCGCGCATCGCCGTCTCGAAGCGCTTCTGCCGGATGTCGAGCGGGGTGATCTTCATGCGCGCCAGTCTAACCCATACACGGGCGCACTCCAGGAATCGGCCCCGGGGGCGGAGACGCGCGGGGTGCCTGGGTCATGGCGCCTGGCGGGCGGGCAGGCGGGCAGCCGGGCCTCAGGGGGCCGGGGCCGTGGAGGCTTCCCACTGAGACGCCACCGAGCGCGCGGCGTTCTGCACCGCGTAGCCCAGGCGGCTGTCCGCGGCCACGTCCTGCACGACCCGGCGCGCGGTGGCGGTGCGCTGGTAGAGCAGGCCCCCCAGCGCCTGGATCTTCAGCGCGTCCGGCAGGCGCGGGTGGCGCACGACGTTGCCCAGGATCTCCTCCGCGCGGCGGTGCTGGAAGAGCGCCACCGCGCGCAGCGCCGCCTGCTGGATGCGCGGGTTCGGGTCCCAGATGTACGCGGCCAGCGGGTCCAGGGCGCGCGCGTCCCCCAGGAGCGCCAGGTCCTCGATGGCGAGCGTGCGGATCTCCTCCGGTGCCGGCTCCGCGGCCCACAGCAGGCCCCTCAGGAGGGCGGCGTCCGGGGAGGGCGCTTCCGTGGGGGGCCGGGCGGCCTTCTCCGGCGCGGCCTTCTCTGGCGCGGCCTTCGGGGAGGCGGCCCTGGCCGGGGCCGACGGGGCCTGGGCGTGGGCGGCGGCGGTCAGGAGCAGGGCGGCGGCGAGGAGCGGTCGCATGGGCCTCGTTCTACCCGAAACCCTGGAGGCCCGGCAGCACGGCACCCCCATCCCCTGGGTCGGTGGCGACATTTTCTTGACGGGATCGCCGGACGTGGGAGGTTGCCGCTGCTACAGGCGTGTTGCGAACGGAGGGCGAAGAGACCATGGGTGCGGCGGTCGCGAGCTGGCAGACACTGGAGAATGTCACGGTGGAGTGCACCCACTGCGGCGTGATGATGACGCTCCAGGCGGGAAGCCGGGTGAAGTACTACCGGTGCGGCTCATGCCACCGCTGGGTGTCCAGCACCTACAGCGAGGTCTTCCGCGCGGACGCGAAGATGCGCACGCACCCGGTGAAGGACACCGCGGACGCGGACGCGCGCTTCGTGGAGGTGAAGGACCGGCTGGACAAGTGGCTCACCGCCGTCCAGGAGCAGTGCCCGTACCAGACGATGGGCGTCTCGCCGCTGGATTCGCCGGACGTGGTGCGCGCGCGGTTTCACGCGCTGGCCATGGAGCGGCACCCGGACCGGGGCGGCTCCGCGGAGCAGATGCGCGAGCTGAACGCCGCCTACGAGCGCATCCTCAAGCACCGTCAGCGCAAGCGGCTGGAGGCCCTGTCCTCCGGCACCGCGTCGCGCGTGGCGCCCGCGTCCGTCCTGCCCGCGCGCAGCAGGTAGAACCAGAAGAGCGCTCCCAGCGACAGGCCCAGCCCCACCTTCGCCCAGGTGGGGAAGAGGTGGCCCGGGGAGATGAAGCCCTCCACCATGCCGATGCCGGCGAGGAAGGGCGCGCAGCCCACCACCAGCTTCACCGCCTCGCGTCCGCGCGCCTGGAGCGCCTGCGCGCGGGGCAGCTCACCAGGGTCGATGAGCGCCTGGCCCACCATCAGGCCCGCGCCGCCCGCGATGACGATGATGGACAGCTCCACCGGCCCGTGCGCGGCGATGAAGTCCAGGAAGCCCACCGTCATGCCCTCGCGGAAGCACAGCGCGCCCACCGCGCCAATGAGCACCCCGTTGTTCACGAGCGTGAAGATGGGCCCCACGCCCAACAGGATGCCGGACGCGAACGCGAACAGCGTGACGGTGAGGTTGTTGGTGGCGATGCCCGAGGCCACCGCGTTGGGCGGCGCCACCGACAGGATGTCATCCGTCCACATGCGCCCCTGCGCCACGTAGCGCCGCACACCCTCCGGCACGAGCAGCTCCGCGCCGCGCGGCTCCAGCGTCACCACCAGCGCGCCCAGCAGCAGCCCCAGCACCAGCATCCCCGCGCTCACGCCCACGAAGCGCGCCTCGCGGCGCAGGGTGGCCGGGAAGTCGCGAAGGAAGAAGTCTCGCGTGGAGGCCCAGCGCTCGCGGGGGGGCTGGTAGATGGCGCCGTAGGCCTGACCGCAGAGCTGGTTGAGGAAGCGGTGCGCGTCCGTGCCCGGGTAGAACGTCTGCGCCCGCGCCAGGTCCGCGGACGCGCGCCGGTAGAGCGTGTCCAGCGTGCGCAGCTCCTCCAGGTGCAAGCGGCCCGCGCGCTGGCGCGCGAGCAGCGCCTGGAGCGCGTCCCAGTCCGGGCGGCGCCGGGCGACGAAGGCGGGCAGGGGCGTGGCCATGTCAGTGGGCCGCCTGCGCGCGCGTGCGCAAGAAGGACTCCAGGGCCTCCGGAGTCTGGAGCACCTGGGCGCGCTCCTCGTCCGTCAGCGTGGCTCCCACGCGGTCCACCAGCCGTGCGCCCAGCCGGCGCCGCACGTCCGGCGCCAGGCCCGGGGCGCGCGCGAGGAAGGCCAGCACCAGCTCCACGTCCTCCGCGCCCAGGGGCCGCTGCGCGGCGGTGGCCGTCATGGCCTGGGCCGCGGCTTCGGACGCGGCGGGACGCGTGTACTTGTCCAGGTCGATGGCCTCCTCGCGCACCAGCACGGTGCCCGCGAGCAGGTCTCCCAACCGGCGGTGCCTTGCGTCCAGCAGCATGGTGATGCAGCCGGTCGCGTAGAGCACCGGCAGGAAGTCCACTGCGCGGCAGAGGTTGCGCACGGCGCTTTCGAGGAAGCCCACGGGCGAGCCATCCTCCCGCACCACGCGGATCCTCAGCGCGCGTTTGCCCGGTGTCTGTCCATGGAAGAAGACCTCCGCCAGCGTCCAGTACAGCCATTGCGTGGCGAAGAGCCCCACCGCGAACAGCGTCTGCGTGAGCCCCGACAGGGACTGGAACGCGCCCAGCACGTCGGACACCAGCAGCGTGATGACGAAGTAGAGCGCCACCCAGAAAAAGAACAGCAGGCTTGCGTCCACCAGCCACGCGAGACAGCGGTAGCCGATACCGGCCACGGGCAGGGAGAGAGCCACCCGCTCGGGCGTGGCGACGGCGACATGGGGTGCGGGGGCAGAGGGAGTCATGCGCGTGGGACGCACAGCATACGCCCTTGGCGTCCAGGACGCGCCATCCGCATGCATCCCCTCCGCATGAAGGCAGCGGGGCGAAACAGCACGCGAAACATTGAAATGTGGACGCCGGACGCGTGTCCCACGGCCGACAGCGATCACGACCTGACGGACGAGGCCCTGGATTTCGATGCGATTCGTGCGCAATTGACAGTCCGGGCAGGGTCGGTTCGCAAGAGACTTGGGATGGTGTTAGGGTCTCGGTTGGCTGGAATTGCCTGAAACGTAAAAGGAGGAACGGCCAGGACGGGCCAGTTCGGCAGTCGCAAGCGCAGTCCGCGGGGCAGCACTGACAAGAACCCTGGATGGAGTTGAAGCGCGGTTCTCGCACGCTCAGCACTGGCGGAAGTTCCGCCGCGGTTCCACCGACTCCAGGGCAGGTTGCAGTCGACAGGTAGCATTGAAAGCAATTCGCCACGACGGCTGGGGGGCCATCGCATGGCAGCGAATCAATCCGCAGTTCGTATTTCGATTCTCGAAGGACCGTGGGCGGCCTGGCAGGGCCTCTCGGACGGGCTTCGGGGTGAGGGTCATTCCACTTCGGTGACGCGCGACGTGCGCGGCTTCCTGGATGGGCTTGGAACGGATCCGCCGCAGGTGGCGATTCTGGACGTGGAGAGCGATGGCGAAGCCGCCATTGGCTGCTCCGTGACGGAAGGGCTCAACCTGCTGCGCGAGGCCCGCAAGCGCCGGCTGGAGGTCCGCATGCTGCTCTTGTCCGCGGTGAGCACGCCGGAGGTCATCTCCCAGTGCTTCGACGAGGGCGCCTCGGGCTACCTCTTCCGCGCGGGGCTGGGCGTGAACGCCGTGTCTTCCGCGGTCCAGTCGCTGGTTCGGGGCGAACGCCTCTTCCCGGTGCAGCTGCTCCGCAATGACTTCGAGCATCCGCCGGTGACGTCACCCACGGCGAGCGTGCTGCTGCTGCTCACGCAGCGGGAGCGCGAGGTGCTGGCGTACGTGGCGGGAGGCGCGGACAACCTGAAGATCGCCGCGCACCTGCAGATCGCCGAGCGCACCGTGAAGTCCCACGTCACTCAGCTCTACCGCAAGCTGGGCGCGGAGAACCGCACCCAGCTCGCGCTGCGCGCCTGCCACCTGGGCGTCAGGCCTCCGCCGGACCTCTAGGCGGGGACGGCCCACCCTCCCCGGTGAACCGGGGAGGGCACGGCGAAGGGCGGCGCGGCCTTCAGTTCTTGTTGCGGGCCGCGTCCTCTTCCATCTTCTTGCGGAGGCTCAGGGGGCGCATGTCCGTCCAGACCTCCTTGATGTACTCCAGGCACTCGGCCTTGAGGCCCTGCTTGCCGGCGTCCTTCCAGCCGAGCGCGTTCTCGCGGTCCGCGGGCCAGATGGAGTACTGCTCTTCGTGGTTCACGACGACCTTGTAGATGGTCGTGTCTTCGCGCTCGTCGCTCATGGGCTGGCTCCTGGAAAGCTGGGGACTCCCTTTCGTCGCACACCCAGGGAAAAGCGGTCAAGGTAGGCGAACGCGGTCTTCACCGGCCCTGCCCACGAGGGCGGATCCGCGCCTGCCCGCCCGGCGGGGTTCCACCCGGAATCCGTGGTCGTGACAGGCAGGGGGGCGGCACGGATACTCCGCCCCATGCGCATCGTGAAGAACGCCGTCGCGGGCCTCGTGCTCCTCGTGGGGGGCGGCTGGGCCTCGCTCGCCCTGGCCCTGACAGGGGCGGGCCCGGAGGGACCGCACGTGGGGCGGGCCCTGCTGGCCGGGCTGCTCCTGGGCGCGGCGGTGGCCGCGTGGCGGTGGCGCTCGCGGCGCTGGGGCGTGGCGGTGGCGCTGCTGGGGTGTCTGATGGTCTACGGCTGGGTGCGCACCGTGCGGCCCTCCAACACGCGGGACTGGGCGCCGGACCTGGCGCGGGCGCCGTGGGCGGAGGTGGCTGGCTCCCAGGTGACGATCCACGACGTGCGCGACTTCCGCTACCGCAGCACCACGGACTGGGATGCCGCCTGGTACACGGCCACCTACGACACGGAGGCGCTCACGGAGGCGTCCTTCATCGTGGAGCCGTTCTCCGGCTTCTACGGCGCGGCGCACACCATGGTGAGCTTCGGCTTCCAGGACGGCCGCCGCGTGGTGTTCTCCGTGGAGGTCCGGCGCGAGAAGGGGGAGACGTTCTCCGCGGTGGGGGGGCTGTTCCGCCGCTTCGAGCTGGCGTACGTCGTGGGAGACGAGCGGGACCTGGTGCAGCTGCGGTCCAACTTCCGACACGACACCGTGTATGTGTATCCCGTGAAGGCATCCAGGGAACGCATCGCCGCGTTCTTCATGGACATGGTGCAGCGGATGAACGGACTGCACGCGGCACCGGAGTTCTACGACACGCTCACCAGCAACTGCACCACCAACCTGGTGCGCCACTTCGAGAAGGTGGCCACGCGGAACGTGCCGTACGACCATCGTACGTTGATGCCCGCGTTCTCGGATGAGCTCGCCTACTCGCTGGGCATCATCGACACGGACGCGCCGCTGTCGCAGGTCCGCGGCCGCTATGAAATCAACGCGCGCGCCCTGGCCGCGCAGGGGCGGGATGACTTCTCCGAGCGCATCCGCGCGCCCGCGACGACCGCCACCGCGCCCGCGCCGTGATGTCTGGCTTCAAGTCCCCGTGGCGGCCTGGGGCGTGGCCGGCGCCGTGGCGACCTGAAGGTGGCGGACGTAGTGCTCCTGGAGCGCGGTGAAGTAGCCGCGCTCCTCCCACAGCTCCTCCAGGAGGCGGTCGGTGAGGGACCGCACCTCCGCGCTCTCGTCCTCTCGGTCGGGCACGCGCGGGGTGGGTTCGGGCTGCATGAAGGCGCGGGTGGCCTCCGCCATCAGCAGCCGGCTGCTCCGGAAGAGGCGGCGCAGGGCCTGGTTGATGGGGCGCGCATCCATCAGCGCGCAGGCGGCGACGATGGCGGCCTGCACCGTCCGGGGGCCGTCCCCCTGGAGGGACGCGGCGTCCAGGTCGCCGCGCTCCAGCGCGTGGTGCAGCAGGTAGCCGTGGTGCAGGCACGTGGACGTCAGGTCCACGCAGTCCTTCACCCAGAGCACGATGAAGACCTTGCGGAACACCTTGCGCACCGGGAAGAGGGCCACGGCCTTCAGGTAGGACACGAGTCGCCCCCCCAGGTCGCGCGCCTCGTACGAGCCGGCCAGCAACTGCACGGCCTTGTCGGGGGCCTTGAGGCCCCGCTCCTTCAGCTGGTCGCGCACGGACTGCTCGCGCACCTGGCGCAGGGCGTAGTCGTCCAGGAAGGGCACGGGGATGAGCGGGGTGAGCCCGGCCGCCACGGCGTGGAAGGCCACGCGGGCGAGCGAGGGCGGCACGGCGTTCGGTGGGCGGGAGGTGGAATCGGCCATGGCGTGTTTCATAACCGCTTCCGCGCCGGCCGCCTTCCGCAGGTAGACTGATGGACGGATTCTGGCCGTGGGAGTGTCGTGAACTCCGCCGAAGCACGCGGCGGATGGGTGAGGTGCCTGGGAATGAAGGTGAAGCAAGAACTGCCCGTCGTGCCGTTCGCGTCGGAGAAGGCGTGGGAGAAGTGGCTGGCAGCGCACCACGCCGACTCGCCGGGCGTGTGGATGAAGCTCGCGAAGGGGGAGTCCGGCATCGCGTCCGTGACCTATCCCCAGGCGCTGGACGTGGCGCTCTGCTACGGGTGGATTGACGGCCAGAAGGGCGCGTTCGACGCCGAGTACTGGCTGCAGCGCTTCACGCCCCGGGGGCCCCGCAGCAAGTGGTCGAAGATCAACGTCGGCAAGGTGGAGGCCCTGGTGGCGGCGGGGCGGATGAAGGCCGCGGGCCTGCGCGAGGTGGAGGCGGCCCGGGCGGATGGTCGCTGGGAGGCGGCCTACTCGGGTGCGAAGACCATCCAGGTTCCGGAGGACCTGCTGCGCGCGCTGGAGGCGAACCCGCAGGCGAAGGCGTTCTTCGCGACGCTCAAGAGCGCCAACCGCTACGCCATCCTCTACCAGCTCCATGATGCGAAGAAGCCGGAGACGCGCACGCGCCGGCTGGAGAAGTTCGTCGCCATGCTGGAGGCCGGGGAGACGCTCCACGGCTGAGCCGGGCGGCGGGCTACTTCGGCTCGCCCATGACCTCCATCGTGTGCTTGAGCCGCTCCAGGCCCAGGCGCACCAGGGCGCCGCGCAGGTCGGGCTGGGCCAGGAACACCTTCTTGAACACGTCGCGCTCCAGCTTGAGCAGCGTGCACGGGGTCACCGCGCGCACGGTGGCGGTGGCCAGCCGGCTGCGAAGCAGGGAGATCTCCCCGAACAGGGCGCCTTCCTCCAGCGGGGGGTAGGGCGACTGGCGGCCATCGCCGTGCGTGTGGAACACCTCGCACTGGCCGCGGAGCAGGACGTAGAGCGCGTCGCCCGGCTGGCCCCGGGTGAGCAGCGTCTCGCCCGCGGGGACGGTGCAGGGGACGAAGGCGTCCCCCAGGTCGTGCTGCACGTCCGGAGGCAGCGCGGCGATGAGCGGGTTGCTGCGCAGCGCGTCCGCCAGCAGCCGCTCCCGGGCGGCGACCTGCATCTGGTCGCCCTTCACGCCGTAGTCGCGGCCCAGCTCCCGGACCCCCGCCAGGGTCAGCTCCAGCAGCACCACGTCCTCCACCGTCACCACGGTGGCGGTGCGCTTCGTGCCGGTGAGCAGCGCCAGCTCTCCGAAGAACTCGCCGGCCCCCAGGCGGCCAACCTCCGTGTTCGCGCCAGGGGCGCCGCCGTGGAGCACCGCGACGCGGCCCTCCAGCACGACGAACATCGAGTGGCCCGGGTCGCCCTCCCGCACCACCACCTGCCCCGCGGACAGGTAGCGGGTGCAGACCGGAGGCGGTGCCGGGGGCGTCTCCGCGTCCACCTGGGATGCCTCCGCCGCCGTGGACGGTGCCGCGGACGCCTGCCCGGCGCCGGTGGCCGGGGCGGACGGGTGTGCGGACAGCAGGGCCTGCAGGCGCGCGAACAGGGACATGGTGCCCGAATGCTAGCGGGGCGCCGGGGTGGAAACTGTGAAGCGCTTCACAGTGGGCAGGGGGCCGGGTTGAAAGACAGCCGGGTGCGCGCAATCCCTGTCAAGGCCGGCTGAGCAGGGATTGCGGGTGTTTGTGTTTCAGGGGGGGCCGCACCCCCGGGAGGTCCTTCGGGACCACGGGGATGGCGCGGGCGCTTCGGGGCGCTCTACAGTCCCGGACTCATGGGAGACACGCTGGACGTCGTCGTGGACCTGGGAGACGTGGCGGAGACCGCCGCGGACGCCGTGCTGCTGAAGTACGCGCAGGGCTTCCATGGGGCGGACGGGGCGGTGGCGCGCCGGCTGGAGTCGGCGGGCATCGCCGCGGAGTCCCTCTCCCTCCTTCCTGGGGACCACCGCTTCGTCGAGACGCGCGGCGGCCTGGGGGCTCCGGTGGTGCTCTTCCTGGGCACGGTGCGCCTGCGGCAGTTCGGCTACCATGAGATCCGCCAGTTCGCGGTCCGCGCGCTCCAGCTGCTGGAGCCCCGGCACTCCGTGCGGCACCTCGCGTGCACCGTGCACGGCCCCAACTACGGGCTCGACGAGGACGAGGCCGTGCTGGCCCTGGTGGGCGGCTTCGTGGACGCGTTCCAGCGCGGCAGCGGTCCTCGCGACCTGGAGCGCATCACGGTCGTGGAGTTGAACCCCAAGCGGATGGAGCGCCTGCGCCACGCCATCGCGCTGGGCCTGGGGGCCACCGCGGGCGTGGAGCCGCTCCCGGGCATCACGGGCTTCCGCGTCCGGCGGACGTCCCGCTTCGTCCAGGCGCCGCCGATGGCCAGCGCGGGCGCGAACTCGAATGAGAAGCCGCATGCCTTCGTGGCCATGCCTTTCGCGCCGGAGCTGGAGGACACGTACCACTACGGCATCCTGGGCCCCGTGAAGGCCGCGGGCCTGCTGTGCGAGCGCGTGGATCAGGCCACCTTCGACGGCCCCATCATCCAGCGCATCCGCGACCGCATCGACACCGCGAAGGTCGTCATCGCGGACCTGTCGCTGGCGAACCCCAATGTGTACCTGGAGGTGGGCTATGCCTGGGGACGCGGGAAGCCCACCCTGATGCTCGTGCGAGACGTGCGCGAGCTGCGCTTCGATGTTTCCAGCTACCGGTGTCTGGTCTACCGCAGCATCCGGCACCTGGAGGAGGTGCTGTCCGAGGAGCTGAAGCGCATCCTCTGAGCCGTGTCTCACCAACCTCGCGCGGCGACCTCCCACGTCGCCAGGCTCGCATCGCCGCGAATGACATGCAGCCGTGAGTGCAGGGGGACCGAAACACAGACATGGTTGGGCACCACGCGCACGCGCTCGCCGATGCGGGGGCGCCATGTCGTGGCGGACACGTCCAGCAGCCCGTGCTCCTCCGACAGGCTCTTCACCACGACCTCCGGCCGGTCGAGCAGGACGCCATAGCCCGGCGCCAGGCCTTCCTCCTTCGCGAGCGCCTTGGCCCCCGCGTCGATGACCACCTGCCCGGGCACGGCGGTGCTCACCACGGTGGCCAGGACCGAGTATGCCCACTCCGTCCCATCACAAGCGCCAATGACGGCGCTGTTGCGGTCGTTGAAGACGTTGAGGCCGGGGCGGATCTCCGTCAGCCCCCGCACGGTATGGGATTGCCAGAGGGTGGGGGTGGAGCCGCCGCTCACCACCTCGGGCGGGAGGCCCGCGCCGCGCAGGGCTTCCACGAACGCTGTCAGCGCTTCGGACTGGGCGTGCATCGCGGCGTCCAGCTCCGCCTGGGGGACGCGGATGTGGCCCGCGTAGAACGTCACGCCACGAAACGTCACGCCGGACATGGAGGCCGCCATGCGCGCCAGGGCCACGGCCTCGTCGGGGGTCCGCAGGCCGACCCGGCGCATGCCCAGGTCCAGCTCCACGAGGACGCCCACGGTGCGCCCCGCGTCCGTGGCCGCGCGCGCCAGCCCCTCCAGCGCCTCGCGCGAGTCGAGCGCCACGGTGAGCCGCACGCGCGCGGGCAGGGCCAGGAGCCGTGCGAGGCGGCGCGCGCCCACCGGCGGATACGCGAGCAGCACGTCATCACAGACGGAGGCCATCACCTCCGCCTCCAGCACGGTGGCCACCGTGACGCCCGAGGCCCCCGCCGCGACCTGGAGCGCGCAGAGCTCCGCCGTCTTGTGGGTCTTGGTGTGGGGCCGCCAGCGCAGGCCATGCTCGCGGGAGTAGTCCGCGACGCGCTGGAGGTTCCGCTCCACGCGGTCCAGGTCCACGAGGGCGGCGGGCGTATCGAGGGCATCCAGGGCGGGGACGGACATGCGGCGCATGCTGGCACCCGTTGCGTCACCCCGTCACAGGAATCCCCCGCCAGTGTGGCGAACGACGCCGGTCAGCCCCCGTGACCGTCGGGGGCTCAAGCCCGTCGCGGACCCTCCGTGCGCCGAGACCGCTTCCCGGTCACTGGACTTGCGACGCCGCTGGCTCGAAGCCAATCGTGGGCCGCTGCCACTTCCAGCCGCCGGACTTCAGGGCCTCCATCGCCTGAGCATCCAGCACGCGCAGCGCCGCGAGCACGTCCGTGGGCGGGCGGGGGGCTCCCGGGGCGCTCTCCACCTCGAAGCGCGCCGGGATGCCCGCCGCGTCCCGGCCGCCCATCACGACGCGGACGCGGCAGTTCTGCGGCGACAGCTCCGTCTCCCCGGACCACGACACGTCCTGGACGAACAGGTCCACCGTGCCGGCCGCCTTCTGTCCGCGCAGCCGCGTCACCACCGCGTCCAGCGAGCCCTTCGCGCGCTCGTTGCGCTTGCGGCCCAGGCGGGTGAGCGTCCACCAGGCCAGGCCTCCGGCGACCACGGGCGAGAGGATGAAGTAGGGGATGAGGGGGCTCATGGGGCGCCAGGGTGCCACGAAACGCGGGAGAAGAAACGCCCGTCTCCAGCGCCCAGGGGCCGAAGACGGGCGGGGGGAGGCGGGCTACTGCGGGGCGGGGGCGGCGACCTTCTTCGTCGCGTTGGGCTTGTACGTCATGCCCAGCTCGTTGAAGACGAAGGAGTAGACGTCCACCTCCTCCTCGATGCGCGCGGACAGCGGCGTGCCCATGCCGTGCCCCGTCTCCGCGTTGGCGCGCAGCAGGATGGGCTTCGGGGACGCCGTCGCCGCCTGCATCCGGGCCACCATCTTGCGCGAGTGGAAGGGATCCACGCGCGGGTCGTTCGCCCCGGACGTGAAGAGCACCGACGGGTACTTCGTCCCGTCCTTCACGTGGTGCACCGGCGAATAGCCATACAGCGCCTTGAACTGCGCCGGGTCCTTCACCGAGCCGTACTCGGTGACGTTGAACTGGCCGTTGGGCGTCAGCTCCGTGCGCAGCATGTCGTAGATGCCCACGCGCGCCACCACGGCGCCGTACTGCTCCGGGTGCTGCGTCACGGCCGCGCCCATCAGCAGGCCGCCGTTGCTGCCGCCCTGGATGACCAGCTTCTTCGGCTGCGTGTACTTCTGGTCCGTCAGCAGCTTCGCGCACGCGTAGAAGTCGTCGAACACGTTCTGCTTGTTCGTCAGCGAACCTCCCTGGTGCCAGGCCTCACCGAACTCCGAGCCGCCGCGCAGGTTCGCCACCGCGAACACGCCGCCCTGCTCCAGCCACATGCCCGCGAGCGCGTTGTAGCCCGGCGTGACGGCGAGGTTGAAGCCGCCGTAGCCCGTCAGCCACGCCGGGTTGTTGCCGTTCAGCTTCGTGCCCTTCTTCTTCAGGATGGAGAGCGGCACCTTCGTGCCGTCCTTCGACGTGGCCTCCGTGCGCACCACCTCCACGTCGCTCATGTCGATGGGCGACGTGCGCGCCAGCGCCGTCTTCGTCACCTTGCCGTCCTTCGCCGTGTAGCGGAACCACGCGGTCGGCTGGGTGAAGCTGCCATTGACGAACAGCAGGTCGTCCGCGCCCTGTCGCACCGCGCCGCCCACCGACGACACCGGCAGCGTGGGCACCAGCCCCTGCGCCTTGCCCGTCAGGTCCACGATGCGCAGCTGGGAAGGACCGCCCAGCTGCTCCACCAGGTAGACGCGGCTCTGCGTGGGCAGGATGGACTGCACCGTCGCCTCGCTCTCCGGCACCAGCACCGTCGCCTTGTCCAGCGTCGGCGTGGCCAGGGGCAGGCGCAGCACCTTGCCGCGCGGCGCGTCCTTGCGGCTGAGCAGGTACGCCGCGCCGTCACCGCCGAAGCGCGCCGACACCACCTTGTCGGTGAACTTCGCCACCTGCGCCCACGTGCCCGTGGGGCCGTGCAGGTAGAGCTCGAACTCGCCGCCGTCCCCGTTGGCGACGCGCGCGAAGGTGTACTGGCCGTCGTCGCTCGACTCCAGGTTGGTCATCGCGATGCGCGGGAAGTCCTTGCCCAGCTCGTACGTGTCCTTCTCCGTGGGCGTGCCCAGCGCGTGGAAGTACACCTGCTGGTACACCTCGCGGTCGACGGGGGGGCGCTCCTCGCCGCGCGGATAGCGCGTGTAGAAGAAGCCCGTGCCCTGCGCGTTCCACGCGAGGCTGCCGCCCGCCGTGCCGCCGTTGACGCGCGGCACCAGCTCGTTGGGCAGCGCCTTCGCCGTGGCCACGTCATACACGGACACGTCGCCGCTCTCCGTGCCGCCCTTCGACATCGACACCGCGACCTTCTTGCCGTCGTGCGACAGCTGGAACCAGTCGATGGTCGTCTTGCCGGACGCATCCACCTGCGTGGGGTCCACCAGCACGCGCTCCTTCGACAGGTCGTCCACCTGGCCCACGGCGACCAGCGTCGGCTGCTGCTTGGGCGGCTGGAACTTCAGCGCCAGCAGCGTGCCGCCCTGCTCATCCAGGCCGCCGTACGCGGCGGACTTCCACGACAGCAGCTCGGTGATGCGCTGGCGCAGCGGCTCGCGGCCGGGGAGCTTGTCCAGCGTCGCGCGGGTGTAGGCGTTCTGCGTGTCGGTCCACTGCCGCACCTTGGGGTCGGTGGCGGACTCCATCCACTGGTAGGGGTCCGTCACGGCGGTGCCGTGGTAGGTGCTCTCCACGGGCTGCTTCTCCGCGGCGGCGGGCTTCGCGGGCGCCTTGCCCGCGGCCGTGGACACCAGGGGCAACAGCAGCACGGCGGTGGTGACGGCGGTTCTGAGCTTCATGGTTCACCTCGCATGCGGGTGGGCCCTGGCTGACGGTCAGCGCAGGGGCAGCTCCACCAGGGCGGTGGAGAAGGTGTCGAAGGTCTCGTTGGCGGAGGGCTTCGTGCCCTCGTCCATGTTGCCCAGCATCAGGGCGAAGACGACGCGCGGGTGCTCCGGGTCCTGGGGCCGCTCGGCCACGCCCACGAAGCACTTCTGGCCGGTGAGCGTCCCCGTCTTCGCGCGGATGCGGCCCGCGGTGGACCGCGTGGTGGGCCGGCCCGCCAGGGTCCCGTCCACGCCCAGCAGCGGCAGGCTGTCCACCAGCGCCGCGCCGTAGGGCTCCTGGAGGCTCGTGAAGATGACCCGCGCCATGCCCCGGGGCGTGGCCAGGTTGTAGCGGGACAGGCCGCTGCCATCCACCGGGCGCAGGTCCTTGGCCGGCACGCCCCGGCGCAGCAGCTCCGCGCCCAGGGCGGTGCGGAGCGCGGCGTAGCCTTCCTGTCCCGTGCGCTCGCGCGCGAAGCGCATGCCCAGCCGCTCCGCGTACAGGTTGAGGCTCTCCTTGTTCGTCACGCGCACCAGCTCCGACAGGGGCGGGCTGGTCAGCTCCACCAGCGGCATGGGGATGGGGGGCATGGGCGCGGTCGGGGCCTCCAGCGAGAGGGGCAGCCGCGTCACCCCGCGCCGGGCCAGCGCGTCATCCACGCACGCCGCGAAGAGCTCCTGGGGCGCGTCCACGGACAGCTTCACGGCGGCGGCCTGGGGGCAGGGGCCTCCCGTGGGCGAGCGCCACGTGCAGCGCACCCCGCCGCCGCCGCGCACGCAGGCCAGGTTCGCGCGCTCCGCGTTGACGTCCACGCGCACCACGGCGGCCAGGGGGGCGAAGGTGGGGGTCCACTCGAGGGAGGGCGCGGCGTCGCACGTGGCGCCGGGGGCGCGCCTCAGCGCCAGGTCCACCACGTTCTCGCGGAAGACGAAGGGCGTGGGCGCCGCGCTGTAGGCATACGCCGCGTCGTCCCAGGCCCAGCCGGGGCCCATCCCGCCCTCCACCCCGTCGGTGCCGGCGATGCGCACGCTGCCTCGCCACTGGTGGATGCCTCGCGCCTGGAACGCCTCCGCGATGCGGTCGCAGGCCAGCGCCGTCTCCGGGAAGCGCCACGAGCCCAGGGATGGGTCGCCGGAGGCCTGCGCCACCACGTCGCCCAGGAACAGGCCCCCGGTCTGCGAGCCCTCCAGGAACACGGGCGTCACGAAGCGGAAGTCCGCCCCCAGCGCGGACAGCGCGGCGGACGTGGACACCACCTTCATCGTGGACGCGGGCAACAGCCGCACGTTCTGCCGGTGGGTGAAGAGCGGCTCGCCGGTCCTCGCGTCCACCACGGCCACGCCCGCGAGCGCGCCGTCCGCCTCCAGGGTCTCCAGCAGCGCCTTCGCCACGCCGGGCAGGGTGTCGCCCCGGCCGCCTTCCGGCGTGGCGGGCGCGTGGGCACAGGCGGTCAACAGCACGGAGACGCTGGCGGACAGGAGAGCGCGGCGCATGGCGGCGGCCACCGTATGTCGCGTGCTGGGGAGTGTCATGGTTTCCCGCCAGCGGGGAGGGCGCGAGCGTGCGCGGGGAGACGGCCCGGCCGGGGACCAGGCGGTTGGACGCGCGCGGAACGGCCTTGTGCCCCGTCTATTCCCGGCGCTTCGCGTCCAGCCACACCGAGTGCCTTGACGCGACGGCACAGGCCCCCCATCCTGCCGCGCCCCATGCCTGTCCTACGTGGTGCCGTGACCTTTTCGCGCTTCCGGACCGAGCCGGCCAAGGATGCGCCGTCCGACGTGAAGCGCTGGTTGACCAAGGGGCTCAAGTCCCATGCGTTCGAGCCCATCGACCGCCGCTCCGAGGAGGAGCGCGCCGCCGGTTTCGTGGAGCTGGAGAACCCGGAGGCCTCCGAGTTCTCCACCACCCACCTCTTCTACGGCGAGTACGCCCTGTTCGCCTTCCGCATCGACACGCTCAAGGTGCCCGCGTCGCTGATGAAGTCGGAGCTGGACAAGTGGTCCGCCGCGTTCGCCAACGAGAACGGCCGCCCGCCCGCCCGCGCGGAGAAGAACAAGCAGCGCGCGGAGCTCAAGCAGCTGCTTCGCCAGCGCGCGGTGCCCCGCACCAGCGTGCTGGACGTGACGTGGAACCTGAAGACGCAGCAGGTGCAGATCTGGGCCGCGTCGCGCAAGACGGTGGATGAGATCGCCGTCGCGCTGGAGGGCGCCCTGGCGGTGAAGGTGATTGGCATCACGCCCGCGTCCATGGCGCAGCGCGCGGGCATCGACGAGAAGGCCCTGGGCCCCACCGCGGAGCTCATTGGCCTGGACCTGCCGGCGACGGCTTCGGTGGAGGGCAGCCATGGCGAGGCGTGAGCAGGCGAGGGAAGAGGCGGCGTTCGCCCGGGGCGACGTGGGCGTGGATGGCGTCGCCACCGAGGAGGAGAAGGACGCGGCCGAGGTCGAGAAGGGCCAGGCGCGCGAACAGCTGCTGCGCGGCCGGGCCTACCTGGGCCGCGAGTTCCTGACGTGGCTGCTGTGGCGTTCGGAGTCGGGCGACCCCATCTCCGAGTTCGACGGCTCGGGCGTCACCGTGCTCTACCTGGGCCGCGTGGTGCTGCGCGGCGTGGCGGGGGATGTCACGGAGATGAGCGCGAAGGGCACGCTGGCGCCGTACTCGGAGCAGGTGCGGCACTCGCTGGACCGGGGCCTGCTCGTGTCCCAGGCCCGGCTGCGGCTGTCGCACGGCGAGCGCGAATACGAGCTCACCCTGGATGCCGAGTTCCTGGACATCCGCGCCGCCAAGCTGCCCGCGCTCATGACCGAGGAGGAGGATGATCAGCTCTCCGAACGTCTGGAGCTGACCGAGCAGCTCTCCGCCCTGGTGGATACGCTGGTGCAGGACTTCCTGACCGTGCGCGCGGGCCGCGCCTGGAGCAAGCAGGTGGTGCCTGCGATGAAGGAATGGATGAAGGGCGAGGAGAAGGGCAGCGACCTGCTCTCCAAGGCCGCCCGCGCCCGGGGCCGCGACGCCCGCACCGCCCGGGGCTAGCGATCGGAACCTCCGGTGTGTGGCGCGCGCTGTCGCCGCGCCAGTCTGGACCCCCTCCCGTTCCGGAATGGAGCGGGGGGCAGCTCCAAGCCGGTGCGCGACCGCGCGGTTCCGGGGCAGGCAGGGGCGGCATGGGGCTCGCAGTGGCTCGAGGGCGAACCCCTCACCGCGAGCAGGTGTCCCGTGCCGTCCGCCCAGCCCACCACCGAAGCCATCCAGCGCATCTCCCTGAAGAATCGCGAGTACGCCTACATCGAGGACGCCAACCGCGGCGTGGTGTTGATGGAGGTGGGGCCTCGGGTGCTGACCCTGGAGGCGCACCTGACGCTCGTCGCGAAGGAGCGGATGGTGGAGGTGGGCGCCGGCAGCTGGTGCGTCGTGCGCAACCCCGTGGTCCGCGTGGAGGGCCAGGTGGCGCTGGATGACTTCGGTCAGGCCCGCGTGGCGGTGGGGGACCGCGAGGTCCGCGTGGGTCCCAAGGTGTTTCCGCTCTACCCCGGCGAGGAGCTGGAGGGGGACATCGTCCCGGAGTACGTGCTGGGCGTCTCCGAAGCGCTGCGGCTGCGCGCGCTCACCGCCTTCAGGGATGCCACCGCTCCGGACGCGCCCCGCCACCGCGAGGCCGGCGACGAGTGGCTGGTCCGCGGTCCCGGCCGCTACGTGCCCGCTGAGAGCGTCACCGTCGTGTCGCTGGAGAAGGCCCGCGTCCTCAAGGAGACGGAGTACTGCGTCGTCCTCAACCCCGTGGACCGCGCCACCGGCCGCGTCCAGGAGGGCCGCCGCAAGGTCGTCTCCGGCCCGGACGTCTTCTTCCTGGAGCCCGGCGAGGCGCTGGAGGGGGACGTGCGCCGCAAGCACGTCCTGTCGGAGCTGCAGGGGCTGAAGCTCCAGGCGCTGGATGACCTCTCCGAAGCGGAGGGCGGCGAGCCTCGCGCGCGAAAGGCCGGTGACACGTGGATCGTCCGGGGCCCGCGCACCTACGTGCCCAGCGAGAAGGTGCTCATCCACCGTGAGATCTCCGCGCTGTCGCTGGGCCAGGGTGAAGGTCTCTATGTGCGCGACCTGCGCTCCGGAAAGGTGACGCTGGTCCAGGGGCCCTGCCAGTTCATGCCGGAGGCGCATCAGGAGCTGCATGAGAAGCGCCTGTCCCCGGAGGCGGAGGGCCTGCTGGGGCTCACGCCGCCGCCTGCCGCGGAGACGAAGGACGCCCGCGCACCGCGCCCCACCACGGCGGGGGAGAAGGGGGACCGCACGCGCGCCATCGTGTTGCGCATCGAGGACAACACCGCGGTCCTGATCAACGACTTCGAGTCCAACCACGCGCGGGTGGAGTTCGGTCCCGCCAAGGTGATGCTGCGCCCATACGAAGACGTCACCGTGCTGGACCTGTCCGGCGGCACGCCCAAGCGCCCGCGACAGCTCAAGGTGCTGATGCTGCGGCTGGGGCCGGACTTCGCCACGGACCTGTTCGAGGTCGCCACGCGCGACCACGCCCGGCTGCGCATCAAGCTCTCCTACAAGTGGCAGTTCGACGTGCAGGGCGATCCGGAGAAGGACAAGGCCATCTTCCGGGTGAACGACTTCATCGGATACGTGTGTGAGAACCTGGCGTCGCGCATCCGTCAGGTGGCGGCGGAGAACGAGTTCGAGACGTTCCACAAGAACGCCAGTGTCCTCATCCGCCGCGCCATCTTCGGCATGGACGACGCGGGCCGCGCGCGCAAGGACCGGCTCTTCTCCGAGAACCAGCTGCGCATCATCGACATCGACATCAAGGACATCGCCCCCGTCGACGAGAAGACGGCCCTGAAGCTGCGCGAGGCCATCGACACCAACATCCAGATCCAACTGGACGCGTCGCGCCAGGAGGCCCAGGCCGCCGCCGAGCTCAAGCGCATCCGCAGCGAGGAGGAGAAGCAGCTCGCGGACATCGCCAGCCACCGCAAGGCGGAGGCGGAACGCCAGTCCCTCATCGAGCTGCAGAACCGCAACCACCAACTGGAGACGCTCAGCCGCGCCAAGGTGGAGGCGGAGGCCCAGCTGGAGCGCGCCCGCGTGGAGAGCGAGGAGGCCCTGGCCCGCGCGGAGTCCGACGCCCGCGCCTCGCGCATCCGCTCCGAGGCGGAGCTGGAGCGCGAACGGCTGACGACCCAGGTGACCCTGGAGCGCCAGCAGCGCCTCAATGACCTGGAGGTGGAGCGCCAGTCCCGCATGTCGGAGGTGGAGGCCACCCAGTTCCGCCAACGCGTGGAGTCGCTGGGGGGAGGGGAGAACTTCGTGAAGGCCGTGGCCGCGCAGGCCCAGGCCGCCGTCGTCGGGGGCCTGGACAAGGTCGTGTTCCTCCCCAGCGGCTCCAACCTCAACCTCTTCGACGCCATGCAGGGACTGCTGGGTCCTGGAGGCGCACCCCGTGTGTCGTCCCACATCGTCTCCCCTCCGCCCGGGGACACTTCCGCATGAAGTTGGTGGAACGATATTGAAAATGATAATCGTTATCGAATAAGGATCGTCACCTTCGAAGACAGCGGTACTCCGCATCGAAAGGTCACGACGATGAGCTTCCCTGGAAGGGTGGTCCGGAAGAGCAGTGCCCGGTGGTTCGGCACGGGGGCCCTGGCGGCCCTCGCGCTGGCGGCGCTGGCAGCGGGTTGCAGCGGCGACGAGTGCGTGGACGCGTTTGATTGCCGCGACCAGGGCAGCGCCCCGGCGGGCAAGGCCTATGTCTGCAACGCCGACAACAAGTGCGAGCTGCGCACGCTGACCGTCGAGCCCGAGGCGGATGCGGGCACGGGTACGGACGCGGGCACGGGTACGGACGCGGGCACGGATGCCGGCGCGGACGCGGGCACGGATGCCGGCACCGGCACGGACGCGGGCACGGATGCCGGCACGGACGCAGGGACGGAGACCGACGCGGGGACACCGGACGGCGGCGCGCAGCTCTGCCGCAACACGGTGGAGTGCAAGGAGCAGAGCATCGACCAGCTGACCCTCAAGTCCGTGGTGTCGACCGGCCTCGTGACGGAGGAGGGCACCACGGCGGGCCAGTTCCTCACGTACCTGGATGGCCGCGCAGGTGGCTCGAACCCGGCGCAGTCGTACACCTACGCGCGCTTCACCGCGACGGGGCTGGTGAAGGTGGACATCGACGATCTGGCCGCGCTCGATTCGACGGCGTGGGACATCGCGGTGCGCCGCTTCGTGATCCGCGTGAACAGCGGCGTGTCGGGCCCGTCCTGCGTCGGAGTCGCGCAGACGGCCGCGGGCACGACGTTCGACGCGGTGACGTCCGTGGACCCGGGCGCGACCTTCGCCTCCGAGTCGTACTTCACCGCCAACACGTGCCAGTACGTGCCGGATGACTCGGGCATCAACGGGCCCGACACCGGCCTGGCCACGTACTGGACCTATGCGAGCTGCCTCAAGATGACGGACAAGGTCTTCCTCCTTCAGCTGGCGGACGGCCGTCACGTGAAGCTGCAGGTCGTGTCGTACTACGACCCCGCGGCGCAGACGCAGTGCAACACCTCGGGCACGCTGCCCGGGACGTCAGGCGCGGCCCAGTTCCGCATCAAGTGGGCCTTCCTGCCGTGATGACCGCCGGGGTTCCCACGCTGCTCCTGCTGCTGGCCGGCGCGGGAACCCCGCACCGCCTCCCCCATGAGGTGGAGGCGGTGAAGGGGCTGGCCGCCGAGTCCGGGCGGCCCACCTCGCCCACCGCGCTCGAGCCGCGCTACCTGCCCACGGACACGGTGGAGTCCATCGTCTCTCCGGGCGAGCGCTTCCGCGTCCACTTCACCCGCCAGGGCCCCAACGCGGTGCCGCTGACGGACGCGGACGGCAACGGCGTGCCCGACTTCGTGGAGCTCGTCGGCCGCACGTATGAGCGCGTGGCGACGTTCTACGCGGGCCTGGGCTTCCGCCTGCCGCCCGACGACGCGAACACCTCCCAGGACGACGGCGGCGACGGCCGCTTCGACGTGTACCTGGTGGACTTCGCGCTGCGCGGCGATGGCGCCTTCCGGCAGGAGGTCTGTCTGGAGGGCACCACGCATTGCACCGGCTACATGCTCCAGGAGAACGACTTCACCGGCTACGGCTACCCCTCCGACGCCGAGGCCGTGGAGACGCTGGCCAGCCACGAGTTCTTCCATGCGGTCCAGGCCGCCTACCGGCCGGACCTGGGAGGGATTGCATCGGAGGGAACGGCGGTCTGGGCCACGGAGCGCTTCGAGCCCGCGCTCGACGACCTGGAGGGCTTCACCCGCTATTACATGTCCAGCCCGGACCGCAGCCTGCTGACGGATCCCACGGGGCCCGGGGTGAGCTTCAACTATGGCGCGGGCCTGTTCTTCCAGTTCCTCGGCGAGCGCTTCGGCGACGGCGTCCTCGTGGCGCTGCTGGAGGAGTCCGTGCGGCAGCCGGAGGCGCGCTGGCCGCTCCTCTTGGACACCTGCCTGCGCCGCGACTTCGCGTCCACGTTCGATGCGGCCTTCGCCCAGTTCGCCACCTGGAACCTGGGCACCGGGCCACGCGCCACGCCTGGGGGCGGCTATGCGCGAGGCGAGGGGTACGCGCCCGTGCTCACAGCCGAGGCTGGGCTCCCCACCTCGATGACTTCCGTGCGCGTCGCCGCCGCCGCGTCGAGGCTCTTCGAGGTGCCGGGCGGCGCCCCCTTCGTCGCCGCCACGTTCGAGCCGGATCCGGGCACCGACCCCGCCGCGCTGCACCTGCTCGTGGCCGCCGTCACCGACGACGCCGTGCTGCGCGTCACCCGGGTGGATGGGCCGGAGGCCCTGCGCGCCCAGGTGGCCGCGCAGGACGCGACGCGGGTGGTGGTCGCGGTCGTGGATGGGCGGTCGGAGGGGCTGGGGCGCTACGGGCGGCTGTGCATCGCGGCCACCGGACAGGATGCGTCGTGCGCGCCCCTCCAGGTACCGGATGCGGGCACGCCCGACGCAGGCAGCCCGGATGGGGGCTCGCCGGATGCGGGGGGCGCCGATGCTGGCTCGCCCGTGGAGCCCGGCGAGGATCCTCGGACCCCCACGTCCAGCGGTGGCTGCCAGACGGCGGGGGGCCCCCTGTCCGGTGCGCTGGTGGCGCTGCTGCTCGGCAGGCGGCTGGGCCGCCGTCGCCGCTCACCGGCGCGTTAGTGCTCGTACTCCTCGCACCCGGTCTCCTGCTTCATCGGGAACTCGGACCGCTTCTCCTGGCGCACGTAGTCGTGGCTCTTCGAGAAGAGGTCCGGGCTCGTGACGGACACGGTGCCCTTCGCGGCGTCGACCGTCTTCCACTGGAGTGCCTCTGGTTTGCCTTCCGGTGACGTGAGCCCCAGCGCCCAGGCCCCGGCGCCCTTGCCGGGCGCCACGGACGTCACCTTCAGCGTCGTCGCCTCCTGGCCCAGCTGTACCTCCAGCTCTCCCGTCGCGGGCTTGACGGTGAAGCTTCGCGTCATCGCCGAGCAGGGCTTGAAGATGACGAAGCCCTTGCCCTGCTTCGTCAGCGCCACCCACGTCCCCGCGAAGGGCTGGAGCTTGTCCGCGGCCACCGGGGGCGGCGTGGAGGTGGCCTTGGACGCCGTGTCCGCCGGGCACTCCAGGTCCTCGCGCTTGAGCAGCCCCACCGTGGCCTGGCGCGGCCCCTGGAACCGCGCGGCGAGGTAGTCCGGCTCGACGGGGTCGACGTAGGCCTGCACCGTGTCACCGGACACCACGAACGTCTTGCGCGGTGTATTGGCGGCATCCGACGCGAAGAAGCCCGCCTTCGGCACCTTCACCTTGCACGTGCTCAGCGGCCTGACGGGAGCGCGGGCGAACGAGTCCTTTCCCGGATAGCCGGCGCCGCAACACGTGGGGGCCCCGGTGGTCAGGACCAACTGCTTGGGATTGATGCTCAGCGTCCAGGCGTCGTCCTCCCCGCCCTGGTGCAGCGTCCAGCTCGACGCGCCCTTCTTCTGGACCACCAGCGCGCAATCACACGTCCCCGTGCTGTTGCCTTGTGGAAACCCCGTAGCGTAGTGGACCAGCGTCTCGTTGCTGCCCTCGACAATGGCCAGCGTCCCGGCCTGATTGGAATAGACGCCGGAGAGTCCCGCTGGCCCCTGAGCGGCGGCGTCTGGGGTTGCCCCCGTGACGCAAAAGGCAAACAACAATGCCGCAAATTTCAAATCCGGTTTGATCCTGGACATCTGATTGGACCTCCTGGGCATGTCCTTTGATGACGTCGTATTGATCCGTGGAAACTGAAGCGGCTGGAATAACATGCTTTGCTTGATTGTGACTATCAATGCGAAACCGCGCGCATTGCCTTTCGATAATCGTGGAAATCCAATCGCGTCCGCGATGTGTCTGTTCGCGGGCGGACATGAGAGGGCTTTCCATGACCGTCTCCAGCATTCGCGTGCGTTCCGGTGACACCCTTTCCGAGATCGCCAGGCGCTACAACACGTCGGTGGACGCGCTGGCCAAGGCGAACAACATCAAGGATCCGAACCGGATCCTCGCGGGCCAGACGCTCCAGCTGAAGGACGGCTTCGACACGAAGGGCCCGCGCGGTTCGAACGCGGGGGGCAAGGCGCAGGGCGACAGCTTCGCGCAGTCCACCGGGGGCACGAAGGCGCCGGCCACCTCCACGGCGACGCCCTCCACCCGTACGGCGGATGGGGAGCTGGGCGGGCTGAGCCGCAAGTACGAGGCGCGCGGTCCCGGCACCGTCTCCACGGGCAAGGGGGACCGGGGCGGCGTGTCCTACGGCTCCTACCAGTTCGCCTCGGCGAACGGCTCGGCGCAGTCGTTCGTGAACTCGCTGAAGAAGTCGAACCCGGACTTCTACAAGGCGCTGTCAGGCAGCAAGCCGGGCACGCCGGCGTTCTCCACGGCGTGGAAGCAGCTGGCGGCGAAGGACCCGAAGGGCTTCGACAAGGCCCAGCACGACTACATCAAGGCCACGCACTACGACGTGGGCGCCGCGAACATCAAGAAGGCGACAGGCATCGACCTGGACAAGCGGTCCGCGGCGCTGCGCGACGTGGCCTGGTCCACGTCGGTGCAGCACGGCCCGGGCGCGGCGGATGACATCTTCAAGAAGGCGCTGGCCGGGCGCGACCCCGCCAAGGTGAGCGACGAGCAGCTCATCAAGGACATCTACGCCGAGCGCGGCCGCACGAACGCCAGCGGCACCCTGGTGCACTTCTCCGGCAACTCCCGGGACGTGCAGAAGGGCGTGGCCAACCGCTTCAAGTCAGAGGCCAAGGACGCGCTCGCGATGCTCAAGAAGGAGAAGGCGGGCGCCACCGCGACGCCGGGCAACACGGGCATCGTCCCTCCGAACAAGACGGGCGGCGCGGCGACGCCGGGCAACACGGGCATCGTCCCTCCGAACAAGACGGGCGGCACCACGACCTCGCGGCCCACCACGGAGGCGGACCGCACGGACACGCAGCAGGTGGCCCCGTCGAAGTCCGGCCCCTCGGTCCACGTGAAGGTGCCGTACTACAGCCAGTTCGAGAACGGCCACGGCTACACCGCGAGCGACACGGCGTGCTTCAAGGCCGCGACGGCGATGGCGGGCGCGTCGGGCGCGAAGGTGACGGGACCGGAGAACCGCATCCAGGTGGGCAAGAGCGAGAACAGCACCGGCCAGCTCACGGTGGACTCGAAGAAGGCCAAGGAGGGCCGCGACTACATCGACCGGCAGCTGGACGCGGGCAAGCCGGTGGTGGTGGGGGTCAGCCACAAGGACGCGAACTACAACGCGGATGGCCTCACGGACCACTTCGTGACCATCACGGGCCGTGGCGTCGACGACAAGGGCCGCACCTACTACACGTTCCACGACCCGGGCACGTCCAACGCCAGCAAGGGCAAGGACACCAATCCCAACAACCGCTTCTACGTGGATGACCAGAGCGGGAAGATGTACCGCCCCGGCCAGGCCGCGAACGGCTACGTGACGGACCGCCGCTACGAGGTCGCGATGGTGCGTCGCAACGCGTAGTCCGCGCGTCGCGCGCCCACCCGGAAGTCAGTCGAGGGTGCGGCGCGCCCGTGGCTATGCGTGCGCCGCGTCCCGCCGCGCGGGCACCTCGCCGCGCAGCTCCGCGACCTCCGCGCGCAGGAGCCAGTCCGACGGGAAGTCCGTGGACGCGCGGGCGATCTGCTCCAGCCGCTCGGGGGCGAGCTGCCCCGTCTCGCGGATGCGGCGCACCTCCGTGTAGAGCGCCGCCAGCGACGGGGGCAGGGCCTGGGCCTTGCGCTCGCGGGCCAGCGCCTCGCCGTCTCCCGCGGTGAAGGCGTCCAGCTCCCCGAACCACCGGTCCCAGGTGCCGGGATCCGCCGGGCCGCCCGCCACGGACGGCAGCCGCTCCGTCAGGTACAGCCGCGCCATGGACGGCAGCGTCAGCGGCTGTCCGCCCAGGGTCCCGCTCAGCGCGATGACCTCTCCGCCGCCCACCGCGAACCCCTCCAACACCAGCCCGCTGTCCAGGGTGAGCCGGAAGCTCCCGCGCTCCGGCAGCGTGCCCTGGCCAAATGCCACCAGCGCCGCGCCGCTGAACGGCTTGTCCACGGCCTGACCCTTCACCGACGTGAGGATGGGGCCCTCCAGCCGCGCCAGCGCGGTGGACAGGCCCGGCGCCACTTCCTTCGCGGTGGGCAGCAGCTCCACCACCTTGCCCGTGACCTCCCGGCCGTCCGCGAGCACCAGGTGGTTGACGGTGCGCGCCCGCAGCGCTTCGTTCAGGCCCAGGTCCCCGCCGCGCTTCCACGCGAGCGTCGACTCGAAGTCGGCGAGCACTTCGAAGAGGTGTTCGAAGTCGCGCGCCACGAAGAGCTGCGGCTGCATGCGGGTGATGTCGTAGTCCGTGTCCGCGCACTCCTGGCCCAGGGGCAGCTTGTGCACGGCGGACGTCAGGCAGTGCTTCGCCTCGCCGATGCTGGACAGCAGGCCCGCGCCATAGATGCGCGGGCGCTCCAGGTCGCCGATGAGGCCGTACTCCGCCGTCCACCAGTACAGGCGGCTCGCGCGGGTGCTCTCGCTGATGTAGCGGTGGCTGGCGTTGGCGGCCTCCAGACGGGCCTGGGCGTGGGCGATCTCCTCCTCGCTCGCCGTCGGGTCCTCCTTCACCACGGAGAGGTTGCGGATGGCCTCGAAGACGGCCTGGTCCTCCACGCTGGCGATGGCCTTGAACCCCACCAGCCCCACGGCCTTCAGGTACTGCGCGTAGCGCGCGTTCGCG
Organism: Corallococcus sp. Z5C101001; assembly: GCF_007352635.1. Lineage (NCBI taxonomy): Bacteria > Pseudomonadati > Myxococcota > Myxococcia > Myxococcales > Myxococcaceae > Corallococcus > Corallococcus sp. Z5C101001. The sequence continues at coordinate 531,933 of NZ_VKLU01000005.1, read as the reverse complement.
ATGATGGGCGCGTGGCCCGCGCTCTCATGGACGATGTCCGGCGCGGGCGTGTACTGGATGTGCTCGTGGGTGCGGATGTCCGCCGCGATGGCCAGCACGCCCAGCGCCTGCAGCTCCGTGAAGACCGCCGGCGGGATGAAGCCGCGCACCGCCACGCAGGCCCAGCCCAGCTTCGCCAGCTTCGCGTTCATCTCATCCAGGCTGGGGATGGCCTCCGCCCCGATGCCCGTCGCCTCCAGGCCCTCCAGGTAGACGGGGTGCGCCTTGTCGCCCAGGTGCTCCCGCAGCTGCCCCAGGATGTGCCGCCACACCGCCTGATCCCTGGGCGTGTACGCCGCGTAGTCCTGCGCCACGACGTAGCGGCGCAGGTGGGCGGGCAGGCGGGCAATGGTCCGTTCCGTGGGCGTCATCGCGGGCGGCTCCTTCAGGCGCAACAGGACCCTTGAAGAATACGCACCCGGCTGGAAGACGGAAATCCGGCAGAATTCGACGTCTTCGTCGGATTATCGCCGTTTGTTCAGGCGGCGACGCAGCCCGTCCAGGATGCTCTGGGCGCCGGGGCTGAGGCCGCCGGAGGGCCAGAGGGCGACGACCTCCACGGCCTGGGGGTCTTGTTCGCGCAGGGGCCAGACGCGGAGGTCGGTGGGGAACGGCTGGGTGGGGCGCACGTCGGGGGCGATGGCGCAGGCCCGGTAGGCGCGCAGCAGCTCGTAGAGGTGGAGGAAGCTCTCCACGCGGCCCACCTCGTTCACGGTGACGCCCTGGGCGGCGAAGCGGGCGCTGTTGGCGCCGCCGTACGGGTCGTCTCGCAGCCAGTCCACGAAGCGTTGACCGTCCAGGTCCTTCACATCCAGGGCGCGGCGGGAGGGGTGCGCGTGGGCGAGCGTGGAGTCGGGGCCCGCGAGCACCACGAAGGACATGCGCAGCAGGGATTCGGTGTCCACGCCCTCGTGGGGGGGCAGCGGGGTGAAGTCGAGCACCAGATCCTGCTGCCGCGTCTGCACCTGCCGCATGAGCTCATGCGACCCGCCGAAGCCCACCACCAGCTTGAGGTCGGTGGCGGCGGCGTCCTGCGCGATGCCGCCCAGCAGGGACATGGAGAGGGTGGGGTTGAGGCCCAGGCGGAGGGTGGGCTCCACGCGGGCCAGGTCCATCAACCGCTTCATGTCCAGCTGGTGCAGCGGCGTCTGCGTGCCGGCGTAGAGCCGCTCCCCGCGCGCGGACAGCTGGAGGCGCCTGCCCGGGCCGCGTTCCAGCAGGGCGGCGCCATCCGCGAGCACCTCTTCCAGCGCGCGGATGTGTTCACTCACGACGGAGCGGGCGACGCCCAGGTGCTCCGCGGCGGCTTCGATGCTGCCGGCCTCCACGGCGGCGGTGAAGGACTCGAGCCAGACGAGGTGCCGCTGGAGCTTGCGCGGGGGCATGGAGCCTGGGCGGGGCCGGACGCCTAGAGGAAGAAGTCGGGCAGCAGCTCCGCGCCGGGCACGGACTGGTACTTGTCGAAGTCGGTGACGCCGGCCGCGCGGAGGACCTCGTCGTCGATGCAGAAGTTCCCGGTGAAGGAGCGGCTGGGCCTGGTGAGGATGGTGTAGGCGGCGTCGGCCATGATCTCCGGCGTGCGGCTGCCGCGGATGGTGTCGTCACCGCCCAGCAGGTTCTGCACGGCGGCGGTGGCGATGACGGTGCGGGGCCAGAGGGTGTTGACGGCGATGCCGTCGTCCTTGAGCTCCTCCGCCATGCCCAGCGCGCACAGGCTCATGCCGTACTTGGCGATGGTGTACGCCACGTGGGGCCCGAACCAGCGCGGCTCCATGTTGAGGGGCGGCGAGTTGTTGAGGATGTGCGGGTTGCTGGACTTCTTCAGGTACGGGATGCAGGCCTGCGAGCACGCGAAGGTGCCGCGCGTGTTGATGCCGTGCATCAGGTCGAAGCGCTTGAGCGGCGTCTCCAGCGTGCCGGTGAGGCTGATGGCGCTGGCGTTGTTCACCAGGATGTCGATGCCGCCGAAGGTCTCCACGGCCTTCGCGACGGCCGCGTGGATCTGCGCCTCGTCGCGGATGTCCACCACGCACGCGAGCGCCTTGCCGCCGGCTTCTTCAATCTCCTTCGCCGCGGTGTGGATGGTGCCGGGCAGCTTGGGGTGCGGTTCGGTCGTCTTGGCGGCGATGACGATGTTGGCGCCGTCCCGGGCCGCGCGCAGCGCGATGGCCTTGCCGATGCCGCGGCTGGCGCCGGTGATGAAGAGGGTCTTGCCTTGGAGGTTGGACATGGGGCGCATCCTGGCCCACTCCACCGCCCGGCGCATCTGGAAGTCGGAGGCTGTCGGCCGGGAGCGCGCCCGTGGCTCCCTCCCGGCCCGGACGTCCGGCTAGTACGTGATGCAGAGGATGGATTCGATCATCGTCACGTTCCCATTGCCCGTCGTGTTCCAGGGGCCCACGCCGCCCGTGCCGATGATGTAGGTATACGCGGAGCCCCGGATGGCGGTGGTGAAGCTCAGCGCGCCGGCGTGCCCCTGGTCCTGGCAGAAGCGGCGGGCGGTGTCCGCGGGCGTGCTGAGGTTGGCCGTGGGGAAGTTCGGCTGGACCGTGCCGATCTGAAAGCCATTCACCTTGGGCGTCTCGTACGCGACCTCCGCTGAATGGAAGCAGGTGATGGACTCCAGCATCGTCGCGTTTGAGTTGCCGGACTTGCTCCAGGGGCCCACACCGCCCGTCCCGGCGACGTACGAATACGCGGACTCACGGACCGTGCTGGTGAAGCGCAGCGCGCCGGCGTGCCCCAGGTCCGTGCAGAAGCGGCGGGCGGTGTCCGCGGCCGTGCTGAGGTTGCCCGTGGGATAGAGCGGCTGGACAGTGCCCACCGGATAGCCATCCACTGTCGGCGCCGTGTACGTGACCTCCGTCATGGACGTGAAGCAGGTGACGGATTCAATCATCGTCACGTTCGCGTTGCCCGTCGTGTTCCACACGCCCACGCCGCCCGTGCCGATGATGTACGTATACGCGGAGCCCCGGATGGCGGTGGTGAAGGACCGCGCCCCGCTGTGGCCCTGGTCCGTGCAGAAGCGGCGGGCGGTGTCCGTGGGGGTGCTGTAATTGCCTGTCGGGAAGTTGGGTTGCACCGTGCCAATCTGAAAGCCATTGACCGTGGGCGTTGTGTAGGTCTGGTACGTGTCCGCGCTGGCAGGCAACGCGAAGCCCGTCATCAGGAGCAGGGACACGACGAGGGAGGGAAGACGGCGGCCGTGATGCATCATGTTTTCCTCGGCTTGTGCGGAAAAGCAGAGCGGGAAGGTAGCGGCTCCCGACGGTGAAAGCATCCCGGTGGGCGAGCGCGCGCCGGTCTAAGCTGGGGCCCCCATGCGTCTGCTCCCTCTGCTCGTCCTGTTGGCTTTGACCGTCCGCTGTGCCCACGCACCGGAGGCCGCGCCGTCCGCCTCCGCGCCTCCCGCCGTCGCGTGGCCGGAGGCCCTTCCCCCCGCGCTGCGTCTGCCGGACACCGTGCGGCCCGTGCACTACGCGTTGGATCTGAAGCTGGTGCCTTCGGAGGACACCTATCCGGGCAGCGTCACCATCGACGTGGAGGTCCGTGAGCCGGTGCGCCAGGTGTGGCTGCACGCGCAGGACCTGGAGGTGACGCGAGCCCGGGTCGTGGTGGGCGACCGCACCTTGGAGGCGAAGCCGGTGACAGCGGACGAGGGGCGCCTGGGCTTGCTGTTGCCGGAGGCGTTGCCGGCGGGCCGGGCGCGGCTCGTGATCGACTTCACCGGCAAGGTGGACCGCGAGCGCAGCCAGGGCATCTACGGCCAGGCGGAAGGGGGCGAGCCCTACCTCTACACGTTCTTCGAGCCCATCGACGCGCGCCGCGCGTTCCCGTGCTTCGACGAGCCGACCTTCAAGGTGCCGTGGCGCCTGCGCTTCACGGTGAAGGCGGGGCACGTGGCGGTGGCCAACCATCCCGTCGTGTCTCGCGAGCCGCTGACGGACGGGCTGGAGCGGGTCACGTTCGCGGAGAGCAAGCCCATGCCCAGCTACCTCGTGGCCTTCATGGTGGGGCCGTTCGACGTGGTGGAGGCGGGCACGGTGGGGCGCGCGAGCGTGCCGCTGCGCTTCGTCGTGCCGAAGGGCCGGGGCGCGGAGACGCGGTACGCCGCGAGCATCACGCCGCGCATCGTGAAGGGCCTGGAGGACTTCTTCGATCAGACCTATCCGTACGAGAAGCTGGATGTGGCGGTGGTGCCCCGCTACTGGGGCACCATGGAGCACCCGGGCATCGTCGCGCTCGGACAGCCGCTCACGCTCATCCCGCCTGGCGAGGAGACGCTGGCCCGGCGCAAGTCCTACGCCGTCATCGCCAACCATGAGCTGGGCCACTATTGGTTCGGCGACGTCGTCACCTGCGCGTGGTGGAACGACATCTGGCTGAACGAGTCCTTCACCGCGTGGCTGGACCGGCAGACGGTGGACCGGCTGGAGCCTTCCTGGAACTTCCAGCAGGAGCGCGCCATGTCCGCGACCCGCAACGCGCTGGAGTCGGACGCGCTGGAGGCCGCGCTGCCGGTGCGCAAGCCGGTGACGAGCAACAGCGACATCGTCGGCTCCTTCGACAACGGGACGACGTATGACAAGGGCTCGTCCGTCATCGCCATGTTCGAGGCGTGGCTGGGTCCGGAGCGCTTCCGCGAGGCGCTGCGCGGGTATGTCCGCAAGCACGCCTGGGGCGTCGCGACGATGGAGGACTTCCTCGCGGACCTGTCCCAGGCGGCGGGACCGGAGGTGGCGCGGTCCTTTGGCGGTTTCATCGAGCAGGGCGGCGCGGCGAGCGTGTCCGCGCAGGTGTCATGCCCCAAGGGAGGCACGCCGACGGTGAAGCTGTCGCAGGAGCGCTACCTGCCGGTGGGATCGCAGGCGAGCTCCCAGCAGGAATGGCTCGTGCCTGTGTGCCTTCGCGCGGGAACCGGCGCGCAGTCGTCCCGCGTGTGCTCGATGATGGAGGGGCGGACGGCGGAGGTGTCCCTGCCTTTGAAGCAGTGCCCGGCGTGGGTGCTGCTCAACGCGGGCGGCACGGGCTACTACCGGGGCGGCTACACGCGGGAGCAATTGACGAAGCTGCTCTCGACGCCGGCCACCGCCTTCACGGTGGGGGAGCAGGTGGCGCTCTGGGCGGACGTGGACGCGGCGGTGACTCGGGGGATCCTGCCACTGGGGCAGGCCTTGAGCGCGGTGCCCGCCACCGCCCGGTCGGCGGATCGCCTGGTGGTGCAGGGGGGCGCCGCGTTGCTTCACCGGGTGCGTGAGGATCAGCTCACCGTGGAGGAGCGGCAGCGCTTCCGGGCCTGGGTGGCGTCGCTCTATGCGCCGCGCGCGCGCGCGCTCGGCTGGATGCCCAAGGCCGGAGACGATGACGCGATGACGCAGTCGCGCTCGCTGTTGCTCGCGCTGGCGGCGGGGCTCGGCGATGATCCCAAGCTGGCGAAGGAGGCCGCGCCGCTGGTCCGTGCGTGGCTGGCGGACCGCAAGTCAGTGGATCCCGAGGCGCTGTCGAATGCGTTGCCCTGGGCGGCGGCGCACGGGGACGCGGCGTTGTTCGACGCGCTGCTGGCGGCCGCGAAGAAGGAACAGGACCGCAACGAGCGCACGCGGCTGTTGACGGCCCTGGCCTTCTTCCGCGCCCCGGAGCTGGTGGAGCGGGCGCTGGCGCTCGTCATGGGGTCGGACTTCGACGTCAGGGACTCCGAGATCATCCTCAAGATGGCGCTGGTCATCCCGGAGTCGCAGTCGCGGGCCTTGAGCTTCTATCAGGCGCACTTCGATGAGCTGGCGCAGCGACTGCGCTCGGACGAGATGGGCGGGCTGATTGGCCGTCTGGGAAATCTCTGTGATGAGACGCAGCGGGCCCAGGTGGAGGCGTTCCTCAAGCCCCGCGTGGAGAAGATCGAAGGCGGTCCACGCGCCCTGGCCCGGGCCCTGGAGTCCATCCAGTTGTGCGCCGAATCCCAGAAGCTCCACCTGTCGAGCATCCGGGACTTCCTCCGCACCCACTGAATGAAGCCAGTGGGCGCGGTTCAGGGGCCGTAGGGGCACAGTTGCAGCATCTCCGCGATGGGCGGTCGGCAGAGCTGCAAGAGCTGGGTCTCGTCCACGAACGAGGATGTTCTCGCCTTCAAGAAGCAGGAGGCGGGATCGTCCTCGGGCGTGGCGTACTGGCAGAGCTGGAGCGCTTGCGGATCCGACAGGAAGCCTCCCGCCTGGACGCGCTGGAAGCACCGGGCTGGCGAGTCGGAGCGGGCGCCCTGGCAGAGCTGGGCCGCGAGGGTGTCCGTCACCGCGCCGCCCGCCCGGGCCGCCTCGAAGCAGGAGAATTGGGGCGCTCCCGCGGGGATGCCTCCGCTCTGACCCAGCACGGGGAGCCCAAGCAACAGGGCCGCCAGTCCCCCGACTCCTCTCCAACGCTCGTGTCTCATCGTGCAGTGCACCCCCTGGAGAAGGTGGGGAGTCGTTGCCCGCACGCGACCGGAGAGGCGGCCGCGCACGCGGCCCGATGGACGGAGGGCCGGGGAGATGGACGCGGTGCGGTCGCCGTCTCAGTCGTGCGCGGTGCGGCTGTCGGCGGGCACGGCCGCCCGGTCCTTCAATCCGTAGTCCCTCAGCACGTGCGCCACGCGCAGCCGGTAGTCGTTGAACACCCCCTCCCGGCCCTCGCGCTGTGCTTCACGGTGGGCTTCCAGCCGCCGCCACTCCGCCACTGCCGCCTCATCGCGCCAGTAGGACAGCGACAGCAGCTTGCCGGGCTCGCTGAGGCTCTGGAAGCGCTCGATGGAGATGAAGCCATCCATGCCTGCCAGCAGGGGACGCAGGGACGCGGCCAGGTCCAGGTACCGCTGATGGTGGTCCTCGTGAGCCCAGGCTTCGAAAATGACAGCGATCATCATGGTCCTCTCAGGATGCGGGTGTTGGTGGAAGCGCGCCAGGTGACGGGGCCCGACAGGGGAGACAGGTCCAGGCCGCTCGCGAGCACCTGTTCCGCCGCCGCGACGGCCATGGTCTCCGCCAGCCGCTGGCCTGGACAGGCGTGAGTACCCAGGCCGAAGGTGAAGGTCCGGCGGTCCACGCGCCGGGGCAGGAAGTCGTCGGGCCGGGGATTCTCCTGGGGATCGCGATTCGCCGCCGCGAGCACGACGACCACGGTCGCACCTGCTTCCAGCTCCTGGCCCGCGACGGACACCCGCGAGTGGACGAAGCGCCGGGTGTTCTGGACGGGGGATTCGTGCCGGGCCGCCTCCCGCACCACGTCCTCCATGGTGCATTCACGGCGTGCGAGCTGCGTCCGCAGCGACGGCATCCTGGCAATGGCGAGCAGCGACGCGCCCAGGAGCCCCGCCGTGGCCTCATAGGCTTGAGTGAGCAGTCCCACCGCGTTGGGTGTGCGCAGCTCGGCTGGCGCACCGCCCTCCTGCATTCGCGCGGAGAAGCGGCTCAGCAGTGCTGGCCTCGCTTGGGCGCAGTCCTCCACGCGCCCGGTCAGCCGCGCGGCGCTCGCCGCCCCCTCGCTGACCGCCTGGGAATGGACGACCGAGCGGACATAGGCCTCCACGTCCCGCACGCACGCGTCCAGCCCGTCCTCTGGAAGGCCCAGCAGCGTGCCGAGCACGAAGACAGGCAGCTGGAGTGCCCGGGTTGGAAGGAGCGCGATGGAGGGCTCCGCGAAGAGCCGGGCGGACCAGCGGCGGCTCTCTGCTTCCAGCGCCGACATCATCTCTTCCAGCGAGCTCGCCAGGGCCCGCTTCACGGTGGGGAACGGCCCTCCGTCATTCATGCGCACCAGGCGTCCAAAGAGCGCGCCCGCGGCGGTGCCGCCCAGGTGCGGGGGGACGGGCTCCGCCAGAGGCCGCACCCGGCAGTGCTCGCTGGTGAGCACGGCCCGGACCGTGGCTCCGTCCGCCGCGATCCACGGGTCGAACCCTTCGATGCGGTGCAGTCCTCCCCTGGCACGAAGCCCCGCGTAGAACGGGTAGGGGTCGGGATGGGTGACGGCCAGATACGGGTCGGTGGGCGGTCTCATGGGGCCTCGCTCGCGGAGACTCTCGTCGTTCTTCAGGCCTCGGTGCTAGGAAAGGGTTCGTCATGGAGCGAACGATGAATGCAGGGCCGGACCTCGCGACGCTCGCCAGCGCGGTGGGCGACGCCACGCGGATCCGGATGCTGGAGCTGCTCATGGAGGGGCGTGCGCTCGTCGCGAAGGAGCTCGCGTTCGGCACCGGCGTCAGTCCGGCGACGGCGACCGCGCACCTCCAGCGGCTGGAGGGGGCCCGGCTGCTTCGCTCCACGCGCCAGGGCCGCAACAAGGTGTTCCGGATCGCCACACCCACCGTGGCGCGAATGGTGGAAGCGATGATGGCGGTGGCGGTCCGGGGGCCTCGGGCCTCCGCGACACCGGAGCCCCTGCGGGCCGCGCGCTACTGCTACGACCATCTGGCGGGCAGGCTGGGGATGGACATCACCGACGCGCTCCTGCGGGCCGGGCACCTGTCCCTCCGGCGCAGGGCCTTCGCCCTGACGGACACGGGAGAGGACTGGTTCACGGCCTTCGGTATCGAGGTGGCCCCGCTGCGCGAACAGCGTCGCCAGTTCGCCCACCGGTGTCTCGATTGGAGCGAGCGGCGCGACCACCTCGCCGGGGCGCTGGGGGCCGCGCTCGCCTCGCGGGTGTTCGCGCTGGGATGGGTTGAACGTCAGCCCGACTCCCGGGGCCTCACCGTCACGCCCACGGGACAGCGAGGACTGCGGCGTTACTTCGGTTCGCCATGAGCGGACCCGCGACGCCGAGGCACTTCTAGAGCTTCACCCCCACGGTGGTGCGCAGCTGCGTGTCCAGGGGCGGCACCGTCGCGGGGGGCGCGCTGTCGTAGGTGAGGTTGAAGCCAATGCCCACCGTGACCCGGGGGTTGGGCGTCACCGCGAACAGCGTCTCGTTGAGCACGCGCAGGTCGGAGGGGCGCGTGACGCGCGGTTGGAAATAGACCGTCTCCACCAGCTGGATGTTCTCCATCAACTTCAGCCGGCCCAGCAGGTAGCTGGACACGCGTGGATCCGTGTAGCGGTCGCCCGCGTCCGCCTCGCCGTCCTTGCGCAGCCGCTCGTGTTCGACCATCAGCGCGACGCCGAAGGTGAGCCCCGTGGCGTCCTCGTTGAACAGCACGACGCGGGGCCCGGCGCCCAGCAGCGCCCGGAACTGGAGCCGGCGGAACTCGTTGTATTCGTGCTGGGCGAAGACCTCACTGGACACGCTGTCGCTGAGCTTCCGGCGGTAGCGGACGTGTTCCAGGACCTGGCTCACGATGCGCTCGCCACTGGCGAACGAGTACTCCCCGCGGATGATGCCCAGCCACACGTTCCGCTCCGAGCGCAGTTGGCCCACCAGCGAGCCCCGCACGGTGAAGAGCCGCGTGCTGCCCGTGCGCCAGTCGCCGCCCAGCTCGATGGACGCGGCGGGCCCCAGCTCCGCCTTCTCGTCGAAGAGCGCCTGGACATTGACGATCTGTGCCGAGGCGGCGCTCGCATGGAGCAGCACCCCCAGCACCAGCCCCCACCCACCTGTCTTCAGTTGTTTCATGCCCCTCCGCTGTGCCTGTTCAAGGGGGCCGGTTCAACCCTGTTCTGCATGGGCGATGGAGTGCCGGGTCGGCGCTTGACGGCGGCGGGGGAGGGGAGCATGCCTGCGCCGTTTCGCGCCCCTTCAGCCACCCGGAGCCCGCCCATGCAGGTCCACATCATCGATGCCTTCACCCGCACCGCCGGTGCCGGAAACCGCGCGGGCGTCGTGCTCGACGGCGCGGCGTTGGACGTCCCCACGATGCAGCGCACCGCCGCGGCGGTCGGTGCGTCGGAGACCGCCTTTGTCTTGTCCCGCCCGGGCGACCCCACGGTGCGCCTGCGCTACTTCACGCCCATGGATGAGATCGCCTTCTGCGGCCACGCCACCGTGGCCACCTTCCACCTGCTCGCGGAGAAGGGCCTGCTGCGAAGCCCGGGTGTGTACACGCTGGAGTGCCCCGCGGGTTCGTTCGACATCGAGCTGGAGCCCCGGGGCGCGCGGGAGACGCGGGTGTGGATCGTCACCCCCCAGCCGCCCGTGCAGCCGAACCCCGTGGCGATGGACCCGCTGATGGCCGCCGTAGGGGGCACGGCCGAGCAGGTGGACCCGGCGCTGCCGGTCATCCGCCAGGGCCACCGGTTGATGGTGCCCATGAAGCGGCTGGCGGACCTGGAGGCCCTGACGCCCCGGGGCGCGGTGTTGAACACGCTGCTGATGCCTCATGGGGTTCGCGGCGTCTACCTCTTCACCCGCGAGGCGAAGGAGGAGGGCAGCGTGGCGCAGGCGCGCTACTTCGTTCCAGGCTTTGGCGTCCTCGAGGATCCCGTGACGGGCTCCGCCGCGGGGCCGCTGGCAGCCTACCTCGTCGAGCACGGGAGCCTCCGCCTGCCAGCGCAGGGAGGTACGGTTCACAGCCGCATCGAACAGGGAGACACGCTCGGCAAGCCGGGCCGCATCGACATCCAGGTGACGGGCCGTCCCGGCCACATCGAGCGCGCCCGTGTCGGCGGGGTGGCGCTCACGGTGATGGACGCGACCCTCCTCGCGTAGCGCTGGCCGCCAATGACAGACAGCGGAGGCCTGACGGGCTGCCACGAGGCTGCCGTGCCCGGCTCTTGATGGCCTCCCCGTGCGCCGCAAGCTTTGGGCTGGGACAATCACGTCCCTGCTTGCTTCGCCGGTGCTGCGCGGTGGCCGGGCTCATCGGGGAAAGGATGTCATGGCAGCCGACAACACGAACCCGGGGGCGCGCGGGTCATCCCCCGCCTCGCCCGCGGTGAAGAATGCCCAGGAAGGCGCGTCCGGTCCCAGGCAAGCCGGCGCGCCCAAGTCCCCTCCCCAGGCACAGGAGCCGAAGCAGGGAGCCGGCATCACGCGCCGCGAGTCCTATTCCCCTGCGCCGTTGCGTGACGTCCTCTCCCTGAGCCCGTTTGGCCTGATGAGCCGGATGATGGAGGACATGGATCAGCTCTTCACGGACTTCGCGGGTGGCGCCCTGGGCTTGCGGGGGCGTGGCGCCCCGGAGGGCGGCTTGTGGTCGCCGCAGGTGGACGTGCTGGAGCGGGACGGGAACCTGCTGGTTCGGGCGGACCTGCCGGGCATGAAGCAGGAGGACATCCGCGTCGAGGTGCTGGAGGACCTGCTCGTGCTCGAAGGCGAGCGCGCCTTCGAGCAGGAAGGGGAGGAAGACGGCATCTGGAGCATGGAGCGCGGCTCCGGTTCGTTCCGCCGGGCCATCCCCCTCCCGGAAGGCATCGAGACGGAGACGGCCCAGGCGCACTTCGAGAACGGCGTGCTGGAGGTGTCGCTGAAGCTTCCCCAGGCCAGGTCCGAAGGAAGGCGCATCGAGGTGAAGGGGGGCTCACGCCCGACGCAGAAGAAGCCGGTCCACTGAGCCACGGGCGCTTCAGCGCTTGTGGGTGTGACGACGGCCTTCGTCCTCCACGACGGCCGCCGCCACCTTCTCCGCCGAGTCCCGCAGCTCCTCCAGGGGCGGCGCGTGCCAGGACTCGAAGGCGAACAGCTTGTTCATCAGCTTGCCGGCCTGATAGCCCGGCCGGAGCCCCAGCGCGTCGAACATCCACCCCAGGGCCCGGTCCGCGAAGCCATACCAGGCCTCCTCGCAGGCCGTGGCCTGGATGGTGATGTCCAGCGTCGCGACCAGTCCGTCCGCCAACGCGAGCATCCGGATGTCCGTGTCATCAGGCGCCGAGGGCAGGTCGCGCCGGAGCGCTTCAAACCGGGCGTCCAGCTTGAACAGCCATTCCCGCGAGCGCTCCAGCGCGTCGATCATGAGCTGGATGTTGTATTCAACGCTCATGTTCGGCGTGGGCTTCTGTCTGAAGAACCGGTGACACCAGCAGTAGCCACCGATGCTCTCATTGCCCAGGAAGACGCCCGTCTCCGTGTACCAGGGACCCAGGTTCTGTTCGAGCAGCCGCTGGATGTGTTTCGCCATCGCGTCGTGCTGCGCATCCGTCAGCTTGCGCGTCCCCGGCGGGACCTGGGGCGTCAGGTATTCACGCAGCAACCGGATCAGCTTCTCCGGCTCGTAGCCGTCCAGGCTGTCGCGAATGCGCTGCCAGGAGCCCAGGGCCGTCTTGCTCACGGCGCCACCGACGCAGCCACCCTCGCCGCCGCGGACCTGAGCGCGTCTTCGGACGGCGCCACCCAGGACCCGAATACGAAGCACGTGTTCATCAGCTTCTCCGCGGCCGGCTTTACATACAGGTCCAGCGCCGTGACGCACCACCACAGTGCCCGCTCCGCGATCCGATACCAGGCATCCTCGCAGCCGGTCATCCTGGCGGTGACCTCCACTGTCTCAACCAGTCCGTCCGCGAGCGCCCTCGCCCGGCGCTTCGCGTTGCCAGCGGCCGCCGCCAGCTCACCCCGCGTGGCTTCGAACACGGCGTCCAATGCATCCAGATACTCTTGAATCCGCTCCAGCGCCTCCAGCATGAGCTCGATGTTCTCATCCACGTCCCGGGTGGGCACGGGCGCCTGATTGAAGAACGAGTGACACCAGCAGTAGCCCCCCAGGCTCGCGTTTCCCAGGGAGAGGCCGCTCAGGTTGTACCAGGGGCCCAGCTCGCTCCAGAGCAGCTGCTTCACCTCCTCGATGCGCGGCTGGAGCGCAGGCTTCGAGAAGTCACCGGCCTTCAACGGGGCCAGGACCTCTCGCAGCCGGGAGGCCAGCGCCACCGGATCATAGGCGGCCAGGCTCGCGCGGATTTGTCGCCACGAGTTCAACGAATCCTCAGGGTTCATCCGTGCACCTCGTTGCGACACGGGGCGTCCGGCCCCGCGATGCTCCGCGCCAGCAACCTCGCCATCCGGGTGTAGCCCACGGCGTCTCCCGGCCGCTTGGGCCAGAGCACCACGGGGGCCAGCGGCGGGGTGGGCAGCCGGCCCCGCCGCAGCATGAACTCCAGCCACAGCCGCGCCGCCCGGGCGTTGCCGTCCGGGAACGGATGGAAGAAACACAGGTCCAGGTACAACCGCGTGGCATGCGCCACCGGATGGCGGGGCTCACGAGCGTCCGCCTCCACCTTCGCGCGGAAGTCCGCCTCCAGGCCCGGTGTGTGCGCGTAGCGGTGCGCGCCTCCATGCGCGAACGCGTCCCCGGTGCGAAAGCCCGTGGGCCCGCCCAGCGCCTCCGCCTGGGCCTCCGCCATCCGGGCGAACGTCAGGGGCTCCCCCGCGTCCGCCCACCGCCGGACCCGGTGCAGGGCCCGCTCGAAGCGCTCCGTTCGCGCCACCCCCTGGGAATCATGGGCGGGTGCGTCATGGCGGTGCAGGAAGTCCTCCTGGGCGCGCGTCTCGTGGAAGGGCTGCCGCGACGCCGCCGCCAGGTCCGCGCGCAGCGCCGGCAGGTCCCAGTCCAGGCCTCGCGTGGCCTCCCGGTGGGGCGCGAGCTGCTCGGTCGGGGACGGGGCTTTCACTCGGGATCCAGGGAAAACGACGAGGGGACAGCCCATCACGAGCAGCCCCGGGTGACAAACACCCCGGGCCCTTGAGGCCTCTGGTGGGTCATGGAGTGGAGCCCCGGCTCACAATTGCGTAAACAAGCCGTTCTCGCAGCAGGGAGATGGCACTGAATGAAGACGTTCCTCGTGGTCAACCCGCGCAGCGCCAACGGGCAGACGGGGAAGCGATGGGTGGAGATCTCCGCGCAGGTGGGCCGGGTGCTCGGTGAGTTCGGGCATGGCTTCACCAGCGGCGGCATGGATGCGGCGCGTCTGGCGCGGCAGGCCATCGAGGACGGCTACGAGTGCATCGTCGCGGTGGGCGGCGACGGCACCCTCAACGAGGTCACCAACGGCTTCTTCCGCGACGGGCAGGTCATCAACCCGCAAGCCACGCTGGGGCTGCTGCCCCGGGGCACGGGGGGCGACTTCCGCCGCACGTTCGGGTGGGACCTGGAGCTGACGTCCGCGCTGGAGCGGCTGCGCACGGAGAAGACGGAGCCCTTCGACGTGGGGCGGCTGGAGTTCATCGACAACGACGGCAACCCAGCGACGCGCTTCTTCGCCAACATCGCGTCGTTTGGCGTGAGCGCGGTGGTGGCCCGCGAGGTGAACCAGGGCAGCAAGGCGCTGGGCGGCAACCTGAGCTTCATGTGGGGCACCGTGAAGGGCCTGATGAAGTACACCGAGCAGCAGGTGCGCCTCACGGTGGATGGCGGTGCGCCGGAGACGGTGAGCGTCACCGCGGTGGCCGTGGCCAACGGGCGCTACTTCGGCAGCGGGATGTTCGTCGCGCCGGACGCGCTCACGCACGACGGGCTCTTCGACGTCACCCTCTGGTCCAACTACGGCCTGTCCGACTTCGTCCTCAAGTCGAAGGGCGTCTACAACGGCGACCACGTCAACTGGAAGGGCACGCGCCGCCTGCGCTGCCGCACGCTCCACGCGGAGTCCGAGACGGGCGACGTGTTCCTGGACGTGGACGGGGAGACTCCGGGCCGGCTGCCCTGCACCATGACGCTGCTGCCGGGGGCCATCCGCCTCAAGGTGTAGCGTTGGAGTGGGGCGTGCGCGAGCCGTGCTCCACGGGCGCGCCGGTGGAGAGGGGCGCGGGGCGGTACCAGCTCGTCTGCCCGATGAGGTGCCGCGTGAAGCCGTCCTCCACCAGGGGCGCGGCCTCCGCGGCGCCCAGCACCAGGTAGCCGTCGGCGTGCAGCATCCGCCGCACGCGGGCGAGCACCGCGCGCCGCGTGGGTACGTCCCAGTAGATCATCACGTTGCGAAGCAGCACGAGGTCCACGGGCGCCTCCAGTGGGAAGTCCTCCATCAGGTTGAGCGGGCGGAACTCCACCGGCTTGCGCACCTGTTCGTTCAGCCGCCACCCGTCGCGCTCCTGGTGGAAGTAGCGCTGGCGCAGGACGGGCGTCACGCCGCGGTGGAGCTCCTGGGCTTCATAGCGGGCCTCGCTGGCGCGGCTGAGGGCGCGGAGGGAGAAGTCGGTCGCGAGGATGCGCACCGTCCAGCCGGTGATGAGCAGCCCCGCCTCCGCCAGCGTCATCGCCACGCTGTAGGGCTCCTGCCCGTAGGCGCACGCCGCGCACCAGATGCGCAGCGTCCGCGTCCGGCCGCGCCGGGCCAGCAGGGCGGGCAGCACCGTGGAGCGCAGGGCGTCGAACACCGGCGCGTCCCGGAAGAAGGCCGTCTCGTGGTTGGCCAGGGCCTCGGCCAGCCGCTGGTGGAGCGCGCTGCCCTCGGGCTGCGAGCGCAGCCGCGCCACCAGGGTGGTGATGTCGGGGAGTCGCTCCTCGCGCATGAGCGGCGTGAGCCGCGTCTCCACCAGCGCGTGCGTGTCGGACTCCAGCACCAACCCGGACCTTCGCAGCACGCGCTGGCGCAGGTAGGAGAAGTCCTCGGGAAGCAGGGGCATGACTACGTCCTCTTTCCGCGTGCTTCCACGCGCCGCACCAACTCCGTGGCCAGGGTGTCCAGCGGCACCACGGCGTCCGCGAGCCCCGCCTGCTCCACCACGCCCGGCATGCTGCCGATGACGCAGCTGGCCTGGTCCTGCACCACCACCTGACCGCCCGACTCGCTCACCCGGCGGCATCCGCGCAGGCCGTCCTGCCCCATGCCGGTGAGCACCACCGCCAGCACGCCCGGGCCGTACACGTCCGCCGCGGAGCGGAAGAGCAGGTCCACCGCCGGACGGCAGGCGTTCTCCGCGGGCCCCTGATGCGTGTGCAGCCGCACTCCCGCCGCATCCCGGCGGACGGCCAGGTGGAAGTCCCCCGGCGCGACCCACACCGCGCCAGGCTGGACGAACGCTCCGGACACCGCCTCGCGCACGCGCAGCGAGCTCGCGGCCTCCAGGCGCTCCGCGAGCAGCCGGGTGAAGAGGGGCGGCATGTGCTGCACGATGAGCACCGGCACCGGCAGATCCGCGGGCAGCGCGGACACCACGCGCACCAGCGCGCCGGGGCCCCCGGTGGACGCGCCGATGACGATGGCCTCCACGCGCGAGGGCGCGTGTGCGCGGGCCCGGGGCGCGCGTGGGACGGAGGCCTGCGCGGGGGGCGCGGGGGACGCGCGCACATGGAGCGCCTTGAGCTTGCGCACCAGCTCTTCCCGCACCGCCTCCACGGTGACGTGCAGGCCCCCGGCGGAGGTGGGCTTCGTCACGTAGTCACGCGCCCCCAGCGCGAGCGCCTCCAGGGTGAGGACGCCCGCGCGTTCGGTGAGCGCGCTGAACATCACCACCGGCAGCTCTGGCGCGCGCTGTCGCAGCAGCTTGAGCGTCTCCAGCCCGTCCAGGTCCGGCATCTCCAGGTCCAGCAGCACCACGTCCGGCTGGAACTGCTCCACCTTCGTCAGCGCGATGCGGCCGTTGGGCGCGGTGGCGACGACCTCCAGGCCCGGATCCGCGTCCAGCAGCAGGGACACCTGCCGCCGCACCACGGCCGCGTCGTCCACCACCAGGACCCGGATGGCGTTCATGGGCCCCCTCTTCACCGGGCCGCGTGCGCGACCGGGCAGCGGCCCCCGGCGGGGGAACTGGAGGCCGCGTTGCCGTACACCTCGTGCCGGGGCCGGCTCGCGAGGATGGCGCTGGCGCCCCAGTCCGTCACCCGGTGGAAGGCCTCCGAGGTGACGAAGGCGTCGAAGCCCTCGCGGGTGTGCCACTCGGAGACGATGAGATAGCGGCCCGGAGCCTCCACGCTCCGGAACAGCTCCGTCCTGGCGTGCTCGGGCAGCGCTCGCATGGCCTCCAACACGAGCGCGAACTTCCGCTCGAAGGCCTCCGCCTTGCCCTCTCGCACTTCGTAGTTCATGCCGATGGTGACCATCCGCCACCTCCTTGTCCGTCGTTCACTCGAGCCAGACCCGGACTTGCCGGTCGCCCTCGTCCAGGTGGAACAGCTCCGAAGGCCGCAGCCCCGAGGCCACCGCCGCCGCGCCGATGGCCGCTGGATCCAGGCCCCGCGCCGCGAGCCTTCGCGCCAGGTCGTCCGGCAACAGCTCTTCCAGGTGCGCCGTCACATCCGCGCGGAAGGTCAGCGCCACGCGCGTGAGGCACCCTTGCGTCACCCGCACCCGCAGGTACCTGGCCGCCCCCTCGAGGTGCGAAGCGGGCGGTGGAAGCGGAGGCGGCAGCGAGGGGGCGCGCGCCTCGTCCAGCAGGGGGCCCCAGGCGAGCGGCGCGTCCAGCACCTCCAGGTGGCGCACCAGCCCATGGAACGCGCGCAGGACGTAGAGGTGCGAGGCGGAACCTGCCGCTCGGAAGTTCCACCGGTGGGGCCCCAGGGCTTCGGAGATCCGCGCCCCCAACCGCCAGCTCCTGACCTCGAAGGGGCGGTCCTGGAGGAAGGGCTCCAGGAGCACCTGGCTGATGGCGGGCAGCGCCTCCGCCATGGGCTCCAGCAGCTCTGGCGCGAAGCCCAGCGTGACCCACGCGGATAGCAAATGGTCGGCCTCCGGCGCGGGTCCCCGGAGGAGCGCGATCAACCGGCCCAGCCCCAGGGGCAGCTCGGGTTGAATCGGCTTCACGCAGCCGAAGTCGAGCACCCCCAGCACGGGCCGTCCGTCCGGGCCTCGTGACACGCGGTAGTTGCCCGGGTGTGGATCCGCGTGCAGCACGCCCCACGTGAAGCAGCCGTGGAGGAACAGCCGCACCAGCGTCGTGGCCAGCGCGCGGCGGTCCGCGTCGCTCCAGCGCCGGGCCTCCGCCAGCGGCTGGCCTTCCACCCAGCTCATCACCAGCAGGTCCTCGCGCACGAGCGCGTCCACCGGCACCGGGGAGGTGACGCCCGGCACCTCCGACAGGCGCGCGTTCGCGTCCCGCAGGGCCTGGGCCTCAAGGTGGTAGTCCAGCTCGCGCTGGAGCATCTCCGCCAGCTCGCGACGGTAGGCGGACAGGTCCAGCTTCCCGCGCCAGCCGCCCAGCGGCGCCGCCAGCCACCCCAGCGCGCGCAGATCATCCCGCACGGCGTCCACGATGCCCGGGTGCCGCAGCTTCACCGCCACGGCACGCCCGTCCCGCAGCACGCCCCGGTGCACCTGCCCCAGCGACGCGGTGATGCCCACGCCCTCCAGTGTCGCGAACACCTCCCGCCACGGCCTGCCCAGCCGGCGGGAGATCTCCTCCAGCGCGGCCTCGGGCGCGAGCGGGGAGGGCGCCTCCGCGAGCGAACCGAACCCCGGGGTGTCCGTGCCCAGCTCGGAGAGCGTGAGCACCTGCCCCACCTTCTGGGGCAGCCCGCGCAGCCCGAGCAATCGCTCGGCGAGCTCGTGCCGCGCGGGCTCCACGTCCTGGGGTCGGGACGCGCGCCGCAGGCGTTTGGAGGCCTGGGCGACGCGGCCCAGCTCCCACCATCGCATCAGTCCGGTTCTCACGCGCCGTGGCTCCCGAGTCCTGACCGCGCGCTACTTCGACCGGTTCTGCTTGTCCGTGGTGTCCACCTGGATGACCAGCCGTTGCAGTGACTGCGCCATGTGGGCCAGCTCCACCGCCGAGCGCTGCGTGCTGCCCGCGCCCTCGGTGGTGCTGCGCGCGGCCTCCGCCACGGCGGCCATGTTCTCGGAGATCTGTTGGCTGCCCTTGGCCGCCTCTCCCACGTTGCGGAGGATCTCCCCCGCGGTGGCCGTCTGCTCCTCCACGGACGACGCGATGGAGGTCTGCAACTCGTTGATCCGGCCGATGGTGGCGCCAATCTCCAGGATGGCGTTGACCACCTCCTCGGTGTCCCCCTGGATGCTGCCAATCTTCAGCCCGATGTCCTCCGTGGCCCGGGCCGTCTCGCGCGCCAGCTCCTTCACCTCGTTGGCCACCACCGCGAAGCCCCGACCCGCCTCGCCCGCGCGCGCCGCCTCGATGGTCGCGTTGAGCGCCAGCAGGTTGGTCTGCTGCGCGATGGAGGTGATGACCTTGATGACCTTGCCAATCTCCTGGCTGCTCGTCCCCAGCTTGCCCACGACGACGGACGTGCCGTCCGCCAGCTTGACGGCGGAGGACGCCACCCGGGCCGCGGTGCTCGCGTTGCGCGCCACCTCCCGGATGTTCGCGTTGACCTCCTCCATGCCGGACGCGACGCGCTGCACGTTGCGGCTGACCTGCTCGGCGCCCGCGGACACCTGGGTGGCCTGCGCCGCGGTCTCCTGCGCGTTGCTCACCATCTGCTGGCTGACGCTGGACAGCTCCTGGGACGACGCCGCGAGCGTCTGCGAGTGCTGCGTCACCTCCTGGAAGATGCCGCGCAGGGTGGTGTCCAGCTCCTTCTCCCGCTGCTGCACGGCGAGCTTCTCGGTGATGAGCTCCCAGGTCACCATGGGCCCCAGGTAGCGGCCCTGGCCGTCGTACACCGCCGTCACCAGCAGGTCCGCGATCTCCGGCCCGATGGGGATGTTCGCGCGCACCGGCAGGTTCTTGTCGTTGGCCAGGATCTTCCGCTGGTACGCCGCGTCCCGGTGGAAGACGTCGATGGTCGAGCCGATCACCCGGTCCGCCGTCACCGGCAGGTGCTTCTCCACCCGCTGCAACAACCGGCGCGATGCCGGGTTCAGGTAGACGATCCTCAGGTCCACGTCCGCCACCATCACGCACGTGGGCGCGTTCTCCAGCATGGCCCGCAGGCGCGCCATCTCCGTGTCCGTGCGCTGCTTCTCCGTGACGTCCGTCCAGTTCACCACGTAGCCGGTGAGCGCGCCCGCCTTGTCCAGGATGCCGTCCACGCGGGCCTTGAGCTGGAGCGCGCCCACGGAGAAGGCGGCCTCGTGAGGCAGCGCCGACGGCGTGTTCAGCCGTCCCTCCTCGCGCCGCAGCTGGTGTTCGAAGCGGGAGAGGAAGTCGCCGCCCGCTTCGTCCGCGCCATGGCTTGGGAACGCATCGCTCTCTTCGATGCGCTCGATGGCCTCCATGGCGGACGCGTTCGCGAAGACGATGCCCAGGTCCATGTCCAGCACGAAGAGGTTGACCCGCGCCGCGTCCAGCAGCGCTTCGCCCAGGCCGCTCCCCAGGGACATGGACGCGCGGCGGCGGGAGGAGCGCGGCGCGCGGGAGGGGCCCTTGGCGATCCGCCGTCCCGCGGTCCGGGGCGAGCGCGCCGGAGCCTGAGGCGTCGCGGGAGGGGAGGAGGACTTGGGCGCGGACGGGCTCACGATGTCGTCCCGCAGCGCGCCCACCGCCGCCAGGACCTCCTGGGCGAGGGGGCCCGGCACGTCCAGGTCGTCCAGGACATGGGCCAGGTGTTCGGCGACGCGCTCGAAGTGCTGGGGCTGAAGGTCCATCCTCGCGTGCACGTCACGCATCGACCGGCCGTGATAGAGCGCGGGCCCGCCCAGCAGCTGCGTGAGGTAGGTGACCATCTGGCGCTGCAGCGGGACCAGGTCCGTGCGGTGGAAGTAGGGCGTGAGCTGGGTGTCCGTCATCACGCGCGCGTAGAGCTTCTGCACGGCGGCCGTCAGGGCGGCCTTGCCCCCCAGGCGGTGGAAGAGGCTGGTCTTCTCGGTGGGCGCGGAGGTGCGGGCCATCAGTGGGGCTCCTGGGGAAGCGCGGAAAGGGAAGGGGATGCGGCGGGGTTGGACGCGGGCGACAGCCCGTCCACCACCGCGTCCGCGGACAACACCAACAACAGCCGGTCTGGAAGCGCGTGGACGCCCAACAGCAGCGAGCGCAGGGGCCCGCGCAGGTTGTCTGGCACCGGGGCCAGCTTCGCGTCGACGAAGGGGAGGATGTCGCCAATGGCATCCACGCGCAGGCTCACCGCGCCGTCGTCACCGCGAAGCACCACGTGGGGCGCGTCCGCGGGGGCCGTGGCCTCCGGCAGGTCCAGGCGGCGGCGCAGGTCGATGGCGGGGACGATCTGCCCGCGCAGGTTGAGCAGGCCCGCCACCTCCGGCGGGGCGCCAGGGACGCGCGTGAGCGGGGGCGGCAGGAGGATCTCCTGCACCCGCTCGATGTCCAGGCCGAACAGGTGCTCGCCCACCAGGAACGAGCAGAGCTGGCGCGGGTCGCTCATGGCGTACCGCCCGTCAGCAGCTCCGGGTGCACGGCGCGCACGGTGCCCTCCACGTCCAGGAATTCGGTGGCCCGGCTCTGCACCACCATGGAGCCCAGCACTCCCGGGCGCCGCGTCTCGCGCTGGAGCGCGAAGTCCACCTCCGCGATGTCGAGGATGGCGTCCACCACCAGCCCCACGCGCGTCTCCGCGTGAGAGGTGACGACGACGGACAGGGACGCGCCCGCCGCGGCCTGGAGCGCCTGGGTGAGCGTCTCCGTCGCGCCCTGTCGAGACGCCAGCACGGAGGCCACGCGCACCAGCGGGAGGAGCTGGCCGTGGTAGCGCGCCATCTCCATGCCTCCGCTCAAGCGCTCCACGTCCGAGGCGGGCAGCTCCTCCAGCCGCGCCACGCGCGACAGCGGGATGGCCACGCGGCCCTCCTCGCCGGTGCGGCACAGGAGCACCCGCTCGCGCGGCGCCTCGGGCCGCGGCGCCACCTCCGGGACGGGCTCGGGGATGACGACCTGGGCCTGCGTCTCGTCGAGGGTGCCCGCGCGGCGTCCCAGCCCCATCGCGTCCAGGATGAGCGCCACGCGCCCGTCGCCCAGCACCGTCGCGCCCGCGTAGCAGGCCAGCCCCTTCAAGTGCTTCCACAGCGGCTTGACGACGATCTCCTCGGTGTCGTGGATGGCGTCCACCCACAGCCCGAAGGAGTGCTCCCCGGCCTGCAACACGACGACGGTGACGCCTTCGTCCAGGTCCGGCATGGCGGGCCCCACGCCCAGCTCCGAGGCGAGGACGACCAACGGCATCAGCTCCCCCCGGAGCCGGAGCACGCACGCGCCCTGGATGCGGGTGACGTCGCGCCGGGCCTGCTCCGGCTCCAACCACACCACCTCGCGGAGGCTGGCCTGTGGCAGCGCGTACCGGTCCCCCCGGCAGGTGACGAGCAGCGCGGGGATGATGGCCAGCGTGAGGGGGATCTTCAGGGTGAACGTCGTGCCCTGGCCGGGCCGGCTGTGCACCTCCACGGTGCCGCCAATGCGCTCCACCTGCGTGCGCACCACGTCCATGCCCACCCCCCGGCCGGACAGCGACGTCACGCGCTCGGCGGTGCTGAAGCCGGGCATGAAGATGAGCATCAGCGCGTCCGCGTCCGGCAGCCGCGCGGCCTGCTCCGCCGTCAACAGGCCCCGCTGCACCGCGACCTGACGCACGCGCTGCACGTCGATGCCCGCGCCGTCGTCGGACATCCCCAGGTGCACGAGCCCGCCCTCGTGCGACGCCCGCAGCGTCACGCACCCCACGGGCGGCTTGCCGCGCTCGCGGCGCTGCTCGGGCGTCTCCACGCCGTGGTCCACGGCGTTGCGCAGCAGGTGGGTGAGCGGATCATGCAGCGCCTCCACCAGCGTCTTGTCCAGCTCCGTGTCCGCGCCCTGCAACTGGAGCCGCACCTGCTTGCCGCACCCGTTCGCCAGCTCGCGCACGAGCCGGGGGAAGCGGTTCCACACCTGCCCCACGGGCTGCAGCCGCGTCTTCATCACCACCTGCTGGACCTGGGTCGTGACGACGTCCAGCCGCTGCGACGCGGTGACCAGCTCCGCGCCCGGCGCGGGGGACGTGGCGCACTGGAGGATGCGGTTGCGCGCCAGCACCAGCTCGCCCATCAGGTTCATCAGCCGGTCCAGCAGCGCCACGTCCACGCGCAGCTTGGAGTCCATGCCGGTGGCCGCGCCGCGCCAGGGCAGGGTGCCCGGTGGCGTCAGGGGCTCGGAGGCCGCCAGGGGCGCGGACGCCGCCGTCGCGCCCGCCATCCGGGCGAACAGCGCGGAGTGGTCCACCGCGGGCTCCAGCCCCGTCGCCTCGATGTGCTCCAGCGCCCCTCGCGCCGCGTCCGCGATGGCCAGCAGCGTGGAGACGCGCTCCCGGTCCAGCGTGAGGCGCCTGTCGCGCGCCAGCCCGAGCAGCTCCTCCGCGGCGTGCATCAGCGCCTCCAGGCGGGAGAAGCCCAGGAAGCCGCAGGTGCCCTTGACCGTGTGGAGGCTGCGGAAGAGCTGCGCCAGCAGCGCCTGCGAACCCGGCTGAGCCTCCAGCTCCAGCACCGTCGCCTCGATGCCCTGCACGTGCTCGCGGGACTCGACCAGGAACTCCCGCATCACCTCATCCCAGCCCGGAGTCTCAGCCACGGGCGGCGCGTCCCCGCGCGAACGCTCGCGCGCCATGTCTGTCTTTGAGATGGAGTATGCCGGCGCTGCCCATGGGCAACGGCCCCCCCGACCCGCAGGACTCCCGAGTCGAGACGCCAGCATGGCGCAAGCGATTCGGAATGGGAATGCTGTCCCCCAGGGAAGGGGGCCTGATCAGAAGAACAGGCGGAGCAGGTCGTACCGCGTCTCCGCTCCCAGCTTTCGCAAGAGATTGGCTTGATGGAATTTTACGGTGCGTTCGGTAATGCCTAACACCGCGGCGATGTCGGTGGAGGAGCGGCCGAGCGCGAGGTAACGCAAGACATCACCCTCCCGCTCGGAGAGCCGCGCGGTGAGCGCCATCCTGCGCACCTTCGCCTCGAAGAGGCCGGTGAGCGTGGCGTCGCCAATCGTGTGCACGGTGATCCGCGCGGTGCCGGCCCCGGTCGGGGTGGCGGTGACGACCTCGTAGCCGTCACTGGCGGCGTCCGCGTGCCGCACGATGGTGTGGGGCCAGGCGGTGGTCGCCGCCGCCGTCAGCGGGCAGTCCAGACAGGGCGTGTCGCGGTGGGCGAAGGCGCCGAAGCACGGCCGGCCCACCCGGTCGTCCGGCTGCGGCGTCCCCGAGTTCCAGACGGCCTTGAGCGTCCCGAACGACGCCAGCTCGGTGGAGATTTCATAGCTCAGGTCCTGATACGGCCCCGGGGCGTGGGGGCCGGAGTCCTCCGGCTCTCCGGGGGCGGGGAGGATGGGCCCGGCGCGCGTGACGATGGCCACCAGGCGCAGGGGCGGGCGCCCCACGGCGGCGACGTCCAGCTCCACCGGCAGCCGCTCACCCTCGCGGGTGAGGACCTCCGTCTCCAGCCGGTGCTCGGCGCTGGTGAAGATGGCCCGCAGGGCCCGCCCCACCGCCGGGCCGTGCTCCCGCGGTGTGCAGACGTCCGTCCAGCGTCGTCCCAGCAATTCCTCGCGCGGCCGGCGCAGCAGCGACGTGAACGCGACATTGGCCAGCTCGATCCGGCCCCTCCGGTCCATCACGACGATGGGACGCACGTCCCGTTCCGCCAGCAGCGATGCGGTCGATGACCAATCCATGGTGACCCCCCGCGTGTTGCGCCCACGGCCAGTCTATTAATGGATATTGATGAATTGCGTGGCTTCATCATTTTGCCGCGAAGTGACAGGGTTTGCAGCTGGACAAACATCCCAGCGCGGGCCGCGGCCGCGACGGCGCGCGCACCCGTCTGCCTGGAGGGCGTGCCAGAAACCTGGAACGTCGCCCTGAATCCAGGCAACCTCCTGCATCCCCCGGGCTCCTGGATTACATCCAGGGGCCACCCTCGCAAGCCTGGCTCGGGAAGGGAGCCGACCGCATGAGCGCACCGCGACGACCCGCGCAGTTCGACCTCTTCACTGGCGCGGCGGAAGAAGCCCCGGTGTCGTCCCGGCGTCGCACCCAGCCGGTAGGGCCGGCCCCCGCGTCCGACAGCCTTCGCGCGTTGGGGGAGCAGCTGCCCCGAGGCGTCTACCTGGGCACGTCGTCGTGGACCTTCCCGGGCTGGAACGGCCTCGTCTATGACCACGAGGCCAGCACGACCCAGCTGGCGCGCGAGGGCCTGGGGGCCTACGCGCACCACCCGGTGCTGCGCACGGTGGGCATCGACCGGACCTTCTACGCGCCGGTGCCCGCCGCCACGTTCGCCGAATATGCCCAGCAGGTGCCTGACGGTTTCCGCTTCCTCGTGAAGGCGCACGAGGCCTGCACGCTGGCGCGCTTCCCCGTCCACGAGCGCTACGGCGCGCACCGGGGGCAGGCGAACGAGCGGTTCCTCCAGGCCGCGTACGCGGTGGATCACGTCGTGGCGCCGTTCCTGGAGGGGCTGGGCGACAAGGCCGGCCCGCTCGTCTTCCAGTTCCCGCCGCAGGACCCGGCGGCGCTGGGCGGCCCCGGGCGCTTCGTGGAGCGGCTGCACGCGTTCTTCTCCGCGCTGCCCCGGGGGCCGCTGTACGCGGTGGAGGTGCGCAACGAGGAGTTGCTCACGGAGGCCTTCGCCCAGGCGCTCGCCGACACGGGCGTCAGCCCGGTGCTCGCGGTGTGGGCTCACATGCCGCCGGTCGCCCGGCAGGCGAAGCTCACGCGCGCCTTCGAGTCCCGCGCCGTGGTGGTGCGCTGGATGCTGCCGCCCAACCTCGGCTACGAGGAGGCCTACGCCCGCTATGCGCCGTTCAATCGGTTGGTGGACGAAGATGTTGGCACCCGGGACGTGCTGGCCCGGGTGTGCATGGCCGCGGTGCGACGCGAGCGCCCCGTCTTCGTGACCATCAACAACAAGGCGGAAGGGAGCGCTCCGCTGTCCGCCGTCCGCCTCGCGGAACGCGTCGTGTCACACAAGGAGGAGGGCGGCCAGCGGGCTGTCGCGCACGCAACATGACTTGCGCGTGAGCACGGCGCTTGCTTACGTGAAAGTCCATGAAGGTGATGACCCTGGCTGCCCTGCTGATGCAAATGACCTCCGCCGGTGGCGCGGGCGCGGAGGACAAGCGGGCGGGCAAGCACGTGGAAGACGTGGGAACCGAACACAGGGGCGCGGTGGCGGAGGACATCACCTCGCTCAAGGGCGAAATCGTCAGCTTGAAGGAAGAGTTCCGGCGCGCGCGAGAGCGGCAGCGCCTGGCGGCGGAAGAGAAGCAGCGCCAGGAGGAGGCTCGTTACGGTGTCCCGGCGAAAACCGCTCCCACGCCTGCCTCCGGAGGGGAACGAACCCCCGCCCGATGAGTCGGAGGCGATCGAGGTTCCGGTCGACGGCAACCTCGACCTGCACCTGTTCCAGCCCCAGGACGTGAAGGACGTCGTCACCGAGTACCTCTGGGCCTGTCGCCAGGAGGGCGTGCTCGACGTTCGCGTCATCCACGGCAAGGGCACGGGCGCGCTCCGGCGCACCGTGCAGAAGCTGCTGGCCACGTTGCCGGAGGTGGAAGGCTTCCAGACCGCCTCGGAGGTGGACGGCGGCTGGGGCGCGACGTGGGTGCGGCTCAAGCCCCGATGAAGGGGCCCGGCGCCGCGGCCCTCAGGACAGCCAGAAGTACGCGGAGGCGATGAGGGTGCGCTTCTCCGTCACGCGCCCCTTCTGGGCCAGCTCCGCGAGCTGCCGGTCCTTGGCCGCGTAGCGCTTCTCCTCTTCGTTGCGCAGCGACGCCAGCTTGCGGCGGTAGTCGCGCTCCTGCCGGTCCGAGTGCGCCCGGGCCTTGGCGCGCTCCGCGGTGTCCTCCACGCCGAGCACGTCCTTGCGCGCGTCGAACCACGCCTGCCGGGCGGACTCCACCACCTCGCGCGACTCCATCAGGCAGTCCTCGACGTAGCGGTCCGCGCGCTCCTTGGCCTTGTCCAGCTCCAGCGCGTTGCGGCGCTCCGCGGCGCGGATCAGCTCATCCTTGGCGGTCATCAGCGACTGCTCTTGCATGAGCTGCACGGACACCGGCGCGGGCTGGCGGCGCTTCTCTTCCTTCGCGTCGAGCTTGGTGAAGTGGACCCCGTCCGTCAGCGGCAGGGCGCGGAAGCCGCCGTCGCGGTCCTTCACCAGCACCAGATGGACCAGCTTCTCCTCGGGCTTGAGGCCCGTCGTCTCGAACTTGTAGACGAACCACCAGCCCTCGCTGCCCGCGAGCCGGGCCAGCCGCGAGGGCAGGCCGGCCGCGTCCAGCTGAAGGTAGCTGACGGCGTCCTGGGTGCGGTCGCGCACCGCGTAGGCGGCCTTGGCCACCTGGAGCCGGCCGGAGGTGCGGCTGCCCAGCACGGAGCCGGTGAGCGCCTTCGCCTCCTGCTGGCGCTTCGCGACGACCTCCTTGGCCTGGTCTCCCGCGACGCGCAGGCGTCGGCGCACGTCGCCGTCGAAGCGCTCCAGCACCACCGAGCGCATCGCCGTCATGCGCTGGCTGATGCTGCCCTCCAGCTCCTCGCGCAGCTTGTCGAAGGCGACGTTGATGTCGGCCGGGTTGCGGCAGGACTGGTAGATGTCCAGCACGCGCCGCTCGAAGTCGACGCCGCTCTCCAGCACGCCCAGGATCTCATCCGACGCGCCGAAGACGCCGTCGAACAGGTTGAGCTTCTTCTCCAGCAGCTCGAACAGGCGCGCGTCCGCCGCGTTCTGCCGGTTGAGGAAGTTCACCACCAGCACGTCGCGCTGCTGCCCGTAGCGGTGGCAGCGGCCGATGCGCTGCTCCACGCGCTGCGGGTTCCACGGCAGGTCGTAGTTCACGACCAGGTTGCAGAACTGGAGGTTGAGCCCTTCGGCGCCCGCCTCCGTGCAGATGAGGATCTGCGAGCGGTGGCGGAACTCCTCCACCAGCGCCCGGCGCTCCTCGGGCGTGCCGCCGGCGTCCCCGGAGAGCAGCGAGATCTTCCCCCGGTAGCCGTGCTCCGACAGCAGGTTGAAGAGGTACTGCTGCGTGCGCTTGGACTCCGTGAAGATGAGCGCCTTCTCCGGCCAGGAGTGCGTGCGCATCACCGCGAAGGTGCGGTCCAGGGCGCGCTTGAGCGCCTCGCCCTTGGCGTTGATGCGGATGGAGTCCGCGAGGTCCGCGTACTGCCGCAGCTCCCAGACCTCCTGCTCCAGCGAGCGCACCTGGGGGGCCTTGGCGGGGTCGTCGGACCACTCCTCGCCTTCCTCCTGGTACTGCTTGGCTTCCTCGGGCTCGAAGAGCGCCAGGGCCTGCTGTCCCAGCCGCGCGGCCTCCAGGCGCTTCTGCAGGTTCTCCGACAGCCGGCGCAGGGTGGGCGCGATGGCGAACGTCGAGGAGGCCAGGAGCTTGCGGTAGCACAGCGTCAGCAGCGTCTTCTTGCCGGGCTCGATGGCCGCGGCCTCCGAGCGCTGGAGGTACTCACTGACCTTCTCGTAGAGGTCGTGCTCCTCGGGGGACGGGTGGAAGTCCTCCACGATGCTGCGCCGGTTGGTGTAGCGGACGTACTCGCGCACCTGGCGGCGCAGCGTGCGCTGCACCACGGGCGCCAGCCGCTCCTTGAGCTCGCAGGCGGCGGCCTCCGTCATGCCGCCGCCCTCGTCGGCGCGGTAGCGGCTGCGGAAGGCGTGCTCGGGGCCCAGGATCTGTTCGTCCAGCAGCGACATCAGGCCGAACAGCTCCATCAGGTCGTTCTGGAGCGGGGTGGCGGTGAGCAGCAGCTTGGGCCGGCCCGCGAGCGACGCGCGCAGCGCCTGCCCCGTCTTGTTGTTGGGCCGGTGCGCGTTCCGGAGGCGGTGCGCCTCGTCGATGATGATGAGGTCCCACGGGATCTCCGCCACGAGCGCGGAGCGGTTCGCCGCGAACGGGTGCGAGCAGATGACGGGGAAGGGCTGATCGAAGCAGTTGTTGTGGCGCTTCACGTCGCGGCCGTCGACGAGGACGCTGTCCAGGTCGAACTTCTCGCGCAGCTCCGCGTTCCACTGCGCGCGCAGCACCGCCGGCGCCAGGATGAGGATGCGGTTCTTGCCCTCCGCCATCAGCTGGGCCACGACGAGGCCCGCCTCGATGGTCTTCCCCAGGCCCACCTCGTCCGCCAGCATGCAGCCGCCGCGCGACAGGGCGTCCAGCGCGAACATCGCCGCTTCGACCTGGTGGGGGTTCAGGTCCACCTTCGCTTCGGCGAGCGCGTTGGCCAGCCGCTGCTGCGTGTCCCCGCTGCGCGCCAGCAGCTCCTCGGCGAGGAGCCGCTCGTGGAAGGGCGTCAGCCCCGCCTCCACCAGCTCCTCCGCGGCCCGGGCCGCGACGGCCGCGGCGTCCGCCTCCACCTGCAGCTTCAAACCCCTTGCGACCTCCGCCAAGTCCCGCCTCCCGTCCGGTTTGGAGCGTGCGCGCGTGCGCGCGAACAGTTGAGGCGCGCCATTCTGGGCAGCGATCCGCATCTGTAAAGGGGGTCCTCCGCGAGGCCGAAAACTCGGCCTCCGCGCGATTGGCAAGGACGCAGTTCGGCGGAGTGTCGCGGGCGCACTCGAGCGTTGGAGCGTGCCAAAAGGCTTGACGGATGCGACTGGAGCGCTCAGAGGCGTCCGCGCGCCTTGACGTCCAGGTACACGTTGAGTGCAGCGGCGCCGAAGCCGCGGGCCGGCGCGCGCACCACCAGCGCGCCCGCGTCGCGCAGCGTGGTGGCGGTGCGGCGGTATTCGGCCTCCATGCGGGCGGCGGCCTGCCGTGCGTAGGCGGCGGGCGCGTCGCCGGGCACGTCGGTGGCGGCGGCCTCCAGGTCCTCGTCCAGCAGCGACGCGACGACGGGCAGGTGCCGGGGGCGCAGGGCGAGCGTGCGCGTGAGGAGCGCGGCGGACGCGTCCGGATCCACCAGGTCGGTGAAGAGCACCACCAGCGCGCGGCGCGTCTGACGGGCGAAGGCGAAGTCGAACGCGCGGCCGTAGTCGCTCTCCTCCAGCCCGGCCTCCGCGCGGTAGAGGGACTCGGTGATGAGGCGCAGGTGCTCCGCGCCCTTGTGCGGAGGGAGGAAGGCGCGCACGTCGCTGGCGAAGGCGAGGACGCCCACCACGTCGCCCGCGTCCAGGCTCACCCGCGCGAGCCTCAGCGCCGCGTCCACCGCGTGGTCCAGCTTGCGCCTCCCCTGCACCCGGCCCGCCATGTGGCGGCCACAGTCCAGCAGCAGCAGCACCGGCTGGTGGCGCTCCGGCTGCCACGTGCGCACCAGCGTGTGGCCATGGCGCGCGGAGGACTTCCAGTCGATGTGGCGGTAGTCATCTCCGGGGCGGTATTCGCGCAGCGATTCGAACTCGCGGCCCTCCGCCGTCTTGCGCAGGAGCGTGCGCGCGGACACGGCCTCCGACGTGCGCGCCAGCGTCAGCGCCTCGCGCGACAGGGCGCTCAGGTCCGGATACACCTTCACGTCCCGCGCGGCGGGCAGCTGTACCTGCCGTGAGCACAGCCCCAGCGGGCCCGACAGGCGCAGGCTCACGTCGCCAAAGCGCGCGTCGCCCCGCGCGGGCGGGCGCACCCGGTACGTCAGCCGCGTGGGCCCGCCTCCGGCCTCCAGCGTGAAGGGTTGCCGGTGTCCGTGGCTCTCCATGTCCAGGGGCGGCTCGTCGCGCAGCTCGCCGCGCACGGGCCGGGGCGTGTTCGCGCGCAGCTCCCAGCGCACGAGGTTGTCCACGCCGGAGGAGAGGATGGGCTCCACCTCGCGGCGCGCCTCCAGGTCGCGGGCTTGGGGGGCGCGCAGGAAGTCCACGGCGCACAGGAGCAGGACGGCCACGTCCACCGCGAGCGCCAGCCACCCGAAGGAGGGGTTCGCCACCGCGAGCGCAGCGGGCACGAGCGCCGCCGCGAACAGCGCCACGGCGAGGCCGGTGGGGACGGGACGCCCTGGGCTCACCGGGGCACTCGCACCCGCTCGAGCGTCTGCCGGAGGACGTCATCCGCCGTGACGCCCTCCACCTCGGCCTCGGCCTTGAGGAGGAGGCGGTGGTTGAGGACGCTGGGCGTGACGGACTTCACGTCATCCGGGGTGACGAAGTCGGTGCCCCGGAGCGCCGCGTGCGCCTTGGCCGCCGCGAGCAGGGCCTGGGCTGCGCGGGGGCTCGCGCCCAGCCGCACGCGGGGATGGGCGCGGGTGTCGCGCACGAGCTGCACGACGTACTGGAGGATGGAGTCGTCGCACGCGACGCGAGCCGCGCGGTCCTGCAGCTCCGTCAGTGTGGCGGCGTCGAGCACGCGGGACACGGCGGGCGGCCGGCCCTCGCGCTGGTGGAAGGCGCGCAGGAGGGAGGCCTCCGCGTCCCCGTCCGGATAGCCCACGCGCACGCGCATGAGGAAGCGGTCCAGCTGCGCCTCGGGGAGGGGATAGGTGCCCTCCAGCTCCAGAGGGTTCTGCGTGGCGACGACGAAGAAGTGCGGCGGCAGCGGGTGGGTGACACCGTCGATGGTGACCTGCCGCTCCTCCATGGCCTCCAGCAGCGCCGCCTGCGTCTTGGGCGGGGTGCGGTTGATCTCATCCGCGACCAGGACCTCCGTGAAGACGGGGCCCTTCATCAGGCGGAAGGACTGCGACTGCGGCTGGAAGACGTTGGTGCCCAGGATGTCCGCGGGCATCAGGTCCGGGGTGAACTGCACGCGGGAGAAGGACAGGCCCAGCGCGCCCGCCATGCTGCGGGCGGTGAGCGTCTTGGCGACGCCGGGCACACCCTCCAGCAGCACATGGCCGCGCGCGAGGAAGGCCGTCACCAGGTCGGCCAGCACGCGGGGCTGGCCCACGACGGCCGAGCCCAGCGCGTCGAGGAGGCGGGAGAGGGGCGTGGCGTCGGACATGGTGGCCCGCGACGGTAGCCCGCCTCCCATCCCCCGCGGCAGCGAAATCCTCGGGGGGCCGGACCTAGTCCTGGCGTCTCAGGCCCATCAGTCCGCCGAGGAGCGCGATGACCGCGCCGAGGATGCCCAGGAAGCAGCCGATGCTCGGCGACGAGTTCATCATCTCCGAGTTGCCGAGCGGCGACGGCACCAGCGTCGTGTCCGACGAGAGCTTCAGGAACACCAGCGACCACGCGAGGCACACCACGCTGCAGACCATCTGCGCGCCCCAGGGAATCATGGGGTTCACCCAGGTCATCACGTTGCGCGACCGCAGGCCGACGAGGACCATCTGCGCGACGGCGAAGAGGAAGGAGACGAAGCCCAGGCTGATGAGGCCCAGGAAGTCGCCGTCCGCGGCCGTCTCCTTCCACGGCATGAAGCAGGACAGCACCACCAGCGTCGCGCCCCAGAAGGCGATGCGGTCCCCACCTTCCAGCTCCTTCAGGAACGAGCGCGCGTCGTCCAGCAGGACTTCCGGATCATCGATGGGCGAGCGGTTGGACTCGAGCTCGCGGGCCTCGCGGGACCAGGGGTCCGCGGCGTCCCCGGCGTCGTCCTCTTCCTCCTCGACGGGCGCGGGAGCCGGGCGGCGGGGGGCCGGGGCGGCACGCGCGGGGGCGGCCTTCGCCGCGGCACCGGTCCGGCCCGCGGGGCGCTGGGCGCGCTCCCTGGCGATGTCGTCCATGCTGCGCACGTTCGTGGCGTCGTCGCCCGGCGGCGGCGCGGCGGCGCGGGCGCCCGGCTTGGCGCGGGCCGGGGCAGGGCGTGCCTTGGGCGGCGGCGCGGCCTTCGGCGCGGGCGGGCGTGAGCGCGGCGGGGGGCCGACTCCGGTGCTCTCGTCATCCCCGGGACCGCCCTCGTCCCCGCCCCCGAGGAAGGACTGGTCGATGATGTAGTCGCATTCGGGGCAGATGGCGGTGTCGTCCGCGACCTTGCGATTGCAGCCTGGGCAGTTCAGGGCTGGTGCTCCGGGAGGGGGGAAACGGCGCGATATCTTCCCGGCCCCCGCGCGCGCCTGTCAAACCCCTTCAAAGCCATAACCCCTGGATTTTCGCGGGGAATTGACCTAGCCCCTCCGGACATGGCCCGCCTGACCGCCGCCGTGTCCGCCGGAATCCTCCTCCTGAGCGCGTGCGTGCGCACCGTGCCACCGTCCGACGGAGGGGACGAGCCGCCTGCCCGCGTCCTCCAACGCATCCAGGACTGGGAGGATCGCCGTTCGCTCGGGGGCGGCGAGCTCGTGCGGCTCGCCACGTCAGCCCCGGAGGCCCTCGTGCGAAGCCGCGCCCTGCGGGCCCTGGCGCGCATCCAGGACCTGGAGACGCTGGACGCGATCCTCGCGGGGCTGACGGCGCCCGCGACCACCGTGCGCGACGAGGCCGCCTTCGCGGCGGGCGAGCTGGCGTTGTCGTGGGAGCCACTGCCGGCGGACGCCCAGGCGAAGCTGACCGCGGCGCTGGTGCGCGCGGAGGCCACGGAGACGACGGACCGGGTGCGCATCACCCTGCTGGAGTCGCTGGGGAAGCTGGCCACGCCCGGCGCGGTGGAGGTCCTGACGGCCCGCCTGTCGCCGCCCGGCGAGCCCTGGTCGGAGTTCGCGGCGACGGCCCTGGGCGTCGCCGCGCGCAAGGCGGGCCCGGCGGCGGTGGCGGGCGTTCCCCTGGATGCGATCCGCGCGCTGTTGAAGGCGCGCGAGCGCTGGGAGGTGAACCTCGCCGGGGCGTACCTGCTGGCGGCGTCGAAGCGGCCGGACGCCGTGGACGCGCTTCGCGCCTGTCTGTCCAACGCCCAGCCCGACGTGAGGGCCCTGTGCACGAAGGGCCTGGGGGATGTGGGCGGCTCCACGGACACCTTCGCGCTGGGCTTGATGCTCGGAGACGAAGTCCCCCGGGTCTCGGCGGAGGCGGCGCGGGCGTTGGCGAAGCTGGCGGTGAAGTGCCAGGAGGGGACGACCTGTGGTCCGCTGTTGGCCCTGCAGGGCATCGGGTACCGCGCGAAGCGCGTGGCGGAAGGGAAGGCGGAGTGGGGCCACGCCTTGCTGGCGGTGGCCCAGCAGGGACTCCCGCTCCAGGGACGGCCGGTGTTGTCGGGCCTCAGGGCGGCCATGGCGGAAGCGGCCCCTGGCGCCGCGTCCGACGAGGCCCGCGCGGACCTCGCGTGGCTGGACTGCCGGTTCGCGGCGGCGATGGACCGGCAGCGGGGCATCCTGGAGGAGGTGCTTCGGTGTGGAGCGGGCCGCGTCCCTGAAGCCCGGAGGCTCGCGTTGGGGCTGCATGAGGTGGCCCAGTTCAAGGTGCTGTCCGCGACCGCGGCGAAGCCGGGGGACGTGACTCCACCCGTGTCGGGAGCCGCCTTCGCGGTGCCCTACCTGAGCCACGTCAGTCCCGTGGTGCGCGGCGCGGCGCTGGATGCCATTTCCGAGCGGCCCGTGCCCGAAGCGAAGGCGCCGGTGCGAGCGCTCATCGCCGGGAGCGACGCGGTGGTGGCGGGGCTCGCCGCCTCCGCCGCCGGAAAGCTGCACGACGCCGAAGCGCTGCCCGCGGTGGAGGCCCTGGCGGCGCGGGTGCCTCGGGAGCCGGACCTGGCGGAGTCCGTGGCTGGCGCGCTCGTCGCGTTGCAGGGGCGCGCCGCCGAGCCCCGCCTGCGCGAGTGGCTGACCCACCCGCACGCGAACGTGCGCCGCGTCGCCGCCGAAGCCCTCACCTCCCTCACGGGGACGCCCATCCGCGCCGGCCGCGTGGAGCTGCCGCCGCACACCTCCCGTCCGCCCGCCGCGCCCCCTTCCACGACGCTCACGCTGCGCACGCGCAAGGGCGACATCACCGTGCTCCTGGATGAACAGGCGCCGCTCACGGGCGGCAACCTGGTGGCGCTCGCGCGGCAGGGCTACTTCCGGGGCACGACGTTCCACCGCGTGGTGCCGGACTTCGTCGCGCAAGGCGGCGACCCGCGCGGGGACGGGGAGGGCGGCCCCGGGTACTCCATCCGGTGTGAGATGACGCGTCGGCCATATGCCCGGGGCACCGTGGGGATGGCGCTGTCCGGCAAGGACACCGGCGGCAGCCAGTTCTTCTTCACCCACTCGCCGCAGCCGCACCTGGACGGCCGCTACACGGCCTTCGGAAGCGTCATCGCGGGCATGGACGTCGTGGACGCGCTGCTGGAGGGCACGGTCATCGACGACGTCATCGTTGGCGACCACCGCCCCTGAGCCGGCCTCTCGCGCGCGTCAGGCCCCGCTGGCGCGCGCGGGCTCGGGTTCACCGTGGGCGTTGAGCTTCCCGCCGTTCCAGCGGCGGTCCTCCGCTTCTTCCATCATCTCCACCTCGCGGCGGATGCGGGCCCACTCCGTCTCCGGGAGGCCCAGGAACGCCTCCGCGAGCGCCGGGTCGAACTGCGTCCCCGCGCAGCGGCGGACCTCGTCGCGGGCCACGCTCATGGGACGTCCCTTGCGATAGGGCCGGTCGGAGGTGATGGCGTCCAGCGTATCCACGAGGCAGAAGATGCGCGCGCCGACGACGATGTCCTCGCCCTTGAGCCCCAGCGGGTAGCCCTTGCCGTCCCAGCGCTCCTGGTGCTGCAGCACGATGAGCGCCGCCTCGTGCAGGTAGGGCATCTTCGCCAGCATCCGGTAGCCGAACTCCGGGTGCTGCTTCATCTCCACCCACTCCTCGGGCGTGAGCGGCCCGGGCTTGAGCAGGATGGAGTCGCGCACGCCAATCTTGCCGATGTCGTGCAGGAGCGCGCCCTGTTCCACCACGTCCAACGCCGGCCCGGTGAGGCCAATCTCCTGCGCCAGCCGCCGCGCGTACAGCGACACGCGCCGTGAGTGCCACTGCGTCTCCGTGTCGCGGTAGTCCAGCGCGCTGATGAGCCCGTCCAGAAGCCCCGTCGTGCGCTCGATGACCCGGCGCTCCAGGCCCTCGTTGATGGCCAGCAGCTCCGCGTTCTTCTCCGCGACCTCGCGCGTCAGCCGCTCGTTGGCCGCCACCAGCCGGTGGTGCTCGATGGCCTGCCGCACGCTGCTGGTCAGCTCGCTCAGCGCCCACGGCTTGCCCAGCAACCGGAAGACCTCGCCCCGGTTCACCGCCTCCGACGCCGTCTTGAAGTCCGCCGCCGCCGTCAACATCAGCCGCACCGCGCGCGGGTTCTTCTCCCGGAGCGCCGACAGCAGCTCGATGCCGTTGAGGTACGGCATCATGAAGTCCGTCAGCACCACGTCGAAGCCCTGTTCCCGCGCCGCGACCACCGGATCGCTGTGGGTGACGACCTCGTAGCCCTCCGCCTGCAGGATTCGGGAAAGCGCCGCGAGGATGAGCACGTCGTCGTCCACCACGAGGATCCGAGCCATGGGCAGATACGCTCCGAGCGAGTGGGCTGCGTTTTCTCAGAGTCTTATATCCGCTCCACGGGCAGGCAAACAGGCCCCCCCAAGCTTTCCAGTGCTAGTAAACTGCCGGAATTCTTGAAGATTCCCCGAAACCAGTGGTCGCTGGACTCCACGTTACGCTTGCTTGCTCAAGGAAGCGTGTTCTATGGTGGCTGGCGACCCGCCGTAAATGGTTGTAACCCCTTGGAATTCGGGAGCAATCTCCGATGGCTAGAGCCCCTGATGGGCCGGTGCCGGTGGTGGTGATGGGGCTGGGGTTCATCGGGCAGGAAATTGCCAGGGCCGCCCTGTCGTCCCCCGAAGTGGAATTGATGGGCGCGGTGGACTCGCAGCCTTCCCTGGTGGGGCGTCCGCTGGGGGACGTGCTGGGGCAGGCCGCGCCGCGCTTCAAGGTCGCGGACTCGCTGGAGCGCGCCGTGGGGCGCCGCAAGGGCGTGGTGGTGCTGCACGCCACCAGCTCGCGGCTCTCGCAGGTGATGGAGCAGCTGCTGGACGCGCTGAAGCTGGGCCTGCCGGTGGCCAGCACGTGCGAGGAGCTGGCGTTCCCGCACCTCAAGTACCCGGAGCTGGCGGAGAAGCTGGAGCGCGCCGCGCAGAAGGCGGGCGTCGCCATCGTGGGCACCGGCGTGAACCCGGGCTTCGTGCTGGACCGGCTGGTGGCTACCGCGGGGCAGGTCTGCGGGCCCGTCCGCAAGGTGCTGGCCAGCCGCGTGGTGGACGCGCGGACGCGGCGTGAAGCGCTGCAGCGCAAGGTGGGGGCGGGCCTGACGGAGGAGGAGTTCTTCGAGCTGGTGGACCGCGAGGAGCTGGGCCACGTGGGGCTGGTGGAGTCCGCGGCGCTGGCGGCGCTGGGTTTGGGCCTGGACTGCGACGACTTCGAGGAGGAGGTCGCGCCGGTGTTCGCGGAGGAGGAGATCTCCGGCGGCGCATTTGTCGTGAAGAAAGGCCGCGTCGCGGGCATGTTCCAATCCGTGGTGGGTTTGGAGGAGGGTCAGGAGCGGGTGCGCCTGGAGCTGACCATCGCGGTGGGGGCGGACAACCCAAGGGATCGCATCGAAATCGACGCGGATCCCAGACTGGTGCTGGAAATCCCGGGGGGAGTGGCGGGCGACCGGGCCACCGCGAACGCGCTGGTGAATGCCGCGCCACGTTTGACGGCCGCGGAGGCCGGGCTCATGACGGTGCTTGAGCTGCCGTCAGGACGCTGAAGGTTCATCAGGAGAGGGAAATGCTGGACAAGAACGCGATTGGCCGCGCCTCACCGCCGACGCTCAACGAGGTGGAGAAGGGCGCCATCCGGCGCTTCGCCGAAGCGATCGGCGACTACAATCCCATCTACTACGACGAGGAGTACGCCCGTGCCTCGGGCTATCCCACCATCGTCGCGCCGCCCACGTTCCCCGCGTCGTTCCATTCCGCCGCGGACCTCCGTGAGCTGTTGGGGGTGGGCATCAAGAGCCTGCTGCACGCCGAACAGGGCTTCGACTACGAGCGGCCCATCTTCGCGGGGGATCGCATCTACGTGTCCACCCGCGTGTCGGACGTCTTCGAACGGCCGGGCATGTCCGGCAAGATGGACATCGCGGTCATCGAGGACGAAGGCCGTGACGAGGAGGGCAACCTCGTCTTCCGTGCTCGCCGGACCCTCGTGGTGCGTGCCGCCAAGGAGAACGTCTGATGCCCGCGCGCAAGCTCTACTTCGAATCCATTCGCGTGGGTGACGAGCTGCCCGCGCTGGCCAAGGCCCCGGTGGACCGCGTGCAGCTGTCGCGCTACGCGGGCGCCTCCGGCGACTACAACCCCGTCCACGTGGACGAGCTGTACGCCAAGAGCGTGGGCATGCCGTCCGTCTACGCCCCGGGCATGCTCGTCATGGGCATGCTCGGCCAGTTGATCAGCGACTGGGCGCGCGGCGGGCAGCTGCGCCGCTACAACGTCCGGTTCATCAAGATGGTGTGGCCGGGCGACACCGTGGTCTGCAAGGGCCGCGTGAGCGACCGCCACGGCTCTGGCGGCCGGTACTTCGTCGAGATCGACCTCTGGGCGGAGAACCAGAAGGGCGAGCTCGTCATGAAGGGCGGCTCGCAGATCCAACTCTTCTACTCCCTGGAGGACGAGAACCGGCAGCGCTCCGGCCAGTCCCCCATCGTGGTGGAGGTCCCTCGCGAGAGCCTGGTCGTCCCCGCCGCCACCAGCGCCGCCCCCGAGTCGTCCACCAGCGCCGCTCCCACCGCGCCGGAAGAGGACGAGGACGACGACGAGGAGGCGGGCGAGCCCCGCTCCGGCGCCTCGTCCAAGAAGACCGCCCCCCGGGAGAAGCCCGCCGCCAAGACGGCCTCCCTCCCTCTGGCGAAGAAGGCCAAGAAGTAGGCGTTCAACGCTGGAATCCCGCGTTCGGACGGGGCGGCTTCGACCGCTCGTCAACGCGGGGTGTCATTCCGGGTTGACTCAAAAATCAGTCGACGCCACACTTCCTGCGTCACATGGGCCGCTGACCCTTTCTTTTTCCTGCCCTGCGGGAAGAGAGCAGGCAGCGAGCCCCTACGCAGGAGTGGCCATGTCCGCCGGCATCAACACCTACAAGACCGACCTTCGAGAGATCTTCTTCACGCTGTTCGAGCAGTTCGGCTTCGGCCAGGTGGCGGGCCAGGCGCCGTATGACGCCTGGGGGCCGGATGAGGCGAAGGCGGTGCTCACGGAGACCTACCGCTTCGCGCGCGAGGTCCTGGGGCCCCTCAACTCCGTGGGCGACCGCGAGGGCTGCCGGGTGGAGAACGGCGCCGTCTTCACGCCCAAGGGCTTCAAGGACGCGTGGAACAAGCTCTACGAGCAGGGCTTCAAGACGGTGGCGGTGAGCCCCGACCACGGCGGCCAGGGCGCGCCGATGATGCTCCAGGTGACGGTGGAGGAGATCCTCTCCGGCGCCAACACGGCGTTCAACATGTACCCGGGCCTGGCGTTCGGCGCGGCGGAGGTCATCGCCGAGTGCGGCACGCCCGCGCAGCAGAAGCAGTTCGTGGAGCGCATGCTCAACGGCACGTGGGGCGGCACCATGTGCCTCACCGAGCCGCACGCCGGCTCCGACGTGGGCGCGGCCAAGTCCACCGCGAAGCGCAACGGGGACGGCACGTACAGCATCCGGGGCACGAAGATCTTCATCTCCGGCGGCGACCACGACATGGCCGGCAACATCATCCACCTGGTGCTCGCGCGCATCGACGGCGCGCCGGTGGGCACCAAGGGCCTGTCGCTCTTCATCGTCCCCAAGCTGCGCATCAACGCGGACGGCTCCGCGGGCCAGGCGAACGACGTCACGGTGGCGTCCATCGAGCACAAGATGGGCATCAACGGCTCCGCCACCTGTGTCCTCAACTTCGGTGAGAACGACGGCTGTCTGGGCGAGCTCGTGGGCACCGTCGAGCACGTCGGCATGAGCCAGATGTTCAAGATGATGAACGGCGCGCGCATCGCCGTGGGCATCCAGGGCGTGAGCCTGGCGTCGGCCGCGTACTACAACGCGGTCGACTACGCGAAGGACCGCAAGCAGGGCTCCCACTTCACCAAGTGGAAGGACCCGTCCGCGCCCCGCGCCTCCATCCTGGAGCACCCGGACGTGCGCCGCATGCTGCTGGACATCAAGGCGCACGTGGAGGGCATCCGCGCGCTGGTCATCAAGCTGGCCATGCACCTGGACAAGGCGAAGCAGCTGGCGGGCAAGGATGACGACGCGGCCAGCTACCACAAGGGCCAGGTGGAGGTGCTGACGCCGCTGGTGAAGTCCTACGGCTCCGACCAGGCCTTCCGCCTGTGCGCGCAGGCCATCCAGGTGTACGGCGGCGCCGGCTACATCCAGGACTACCCGGTGGAGCAGTACACGCGCGACTCGAAGATCTTCTCCATCTACGAAGGCACCAACCACATCCAGGCCATGGACCTGGTGGGCCGCAAGATGGGCCAGGCGGGCGGCGCGCACTTCCAGCAGTTCATGGGAGACGTCGGCAGCTTCGTGGAAGCGCACCGCGAGCACCCGGTGCTGGGCGAGGCCGTGAAGACGCTGGCCGCCGCGCAGGAAGGCCTGATGTCCAGCGCGATGGCGCTGTTCGGCTGGTCGCAGGACCCGGGCCGCTTCCCGCTCATCCCCCTGTCCGCCAACCGCTTCCTCAACATGATGTCGGAGGTCGCCGTGGGCTGGCTGCTGCTGGACGCGGCCGTCATCGCGGAGAAGGCCGCCGCCAGCGTGGGCGCGGACCACCCGGACAAGGCGTTCTACGACGGCAAGAAGTTCAGCGCCCTCTGGTACGCGCGCAACGTGCTGCCCAACGTGGAGTACGCCGCGCGCCTCATCGCCACCGAGGACACCTCGCCCATGGACATCAGCGACGCGGCGTTCGCGTCCGTCTGAGTCCGCCGGACACCCGGCTGACGCCATGAAAAAAGGCCCTCCGGCATGCGTGCCGGGGGGCCTTTTTCCTTTCCGAGGGGGGAGGGGGGCTAGTTGCCCTCGCGCACGCCGATGGCGAGCTGCGCGAGGCCGGCCTTCTTCGCCAGCTCCATCACCTGCACCACCGTCCCGTGGGAGACGCCCTCGTCCGCCTGGACGATGACCACGGTGTCGGGGTTCTGATCCTTCGCCTTGTCGAAGGCCTGCTTCAGCTCCGCCTCCGCGACGACGTTGCCGGCGAGCATGAAGCGGCCGTCCGCCAGCACCGCCACGGACAGGTCCGTCGTGCGCGCGGTGACGTCCGCCGCGCCGCCCTTGGGCAGGTTCACCTTGAGGCCCGCCTTGGCGCCGCCGCCCGGACCCTGCTGCGTGATGACGGAGCTGGTCACCATGAAGATGATGAGCAGCACCAGCATCACGTCCGTGAGCGGCGTGATGTTGATCTCCGCGAAGCCCGCGCCTTCGACCTCATCGTCGGACGAGCCCGGCGTCTTTCCCATGGCCATGGTGGGCGTGTCTCCTTACGACGAGGCGGGCTGCGGATCCGGGCGCGGCGCGGGGGCCGCGGGGCTCTCGCGTGAAGGCGTTGGCTCTGGCAGCGGGCCGCCGGCGGCGCGCTCCTTGAGGATCTCCACGAACTCGTCGCCCAGCAGCCGCAGCTCCACGAGCACGCGGGACAGCCGCGCCTGGAAGTAGTTGTAGAAGACCATCGCCTGCACGGCGACGAGGATGCCCACCGCGGTGGCCACGAGCGCCTCGGAGATGCCCGTCATCACCGCCGCGGAGCCGCCCGTGCCGCCGGCCTCCACGTCCACGCCCAGGTCCTTGAAGGAGCGCATGATGCCGGCCACGGTGCCGAAGAGGCCCACGAAGGGCGTCGTCGAACCGATGGTCGCGAGCAGCCACAGGTTGCGCCGCAGCTTGAGCCCCACCTGGGCGCGCTCGCGCTCCACGGCGGACTCGATGCCGTTGCCGCCGGTGGCGCGGGAGCGCTCCCAGCGGTCGAAGCCGGCGAGGAAGATGTCGGCGGCCACCGCGTCGGAGCGCTCGGCGGCGGTGCGGGCCGCGGCCACGTCCCCCCGGAGGAGGTGCTTGTGGACGATCTCCCCCAGGTTTCGGGAGCGCTCGCTCACGCCCCACAGGGCGATGAGTCGTTCGATGGCCACACCCAGGGCGACCACGGAGGCACCCAGGAGGAGGGCGAGGGTGACGCCGCCCAGGCGAAGGTAATGAAGTAGATCGTTCAGGCTCATGATGGATGACCGGGCATGCGGCCCTGGCTCACACTAGGACATATGAACCGCGCAGCCGCCGCAATCTTCCTGGCCCTCCTCTGTTCGGCCTGCCCCAAACGCCTCGAGTTCGGTCCGGAAGGCCGCATCGAGGATGCCCAGACGCTCTACCAGCATGTGCGCGAGCGACAGGCGAAGGTGGTGAACCTGGAGGGCGACGCCAAGCTGCACGTGGACTCCCCCCAGGGCAGCG
This sequence comes from Corallococcus sp. Z5C101001, assembly GCF_007352635.1. NCBI lineage: Bacteria > Pseudomonadati > Myxococcota > Myxococcia > Myxococcales > Myxococcaceae > Corallococcus > Corallococcus sp. Z5C101001. The sequence goes on along the minus strand of NZ_VKLU01000005.1, from coordinate 490,039 downwards.
GCACCCTCTCCACCTTCCTCTCCATCACCCGTCCAGGGCTCATCCACCTGGAGACCTACGACTTCTTCAACCGCCCGGTCGCCTCGCTCGTCTCCGACGGGGCGCGCTTCGGCGTCTATCAGGCGCGGGACAACGTCTACCTCCAGGGCCCCGCCAGCGCGGAGAACGTGTCGCGCTTCCTGCCTGTCGTCCTGCCGAGCGAGGAGCTGGTCGCGGTAATGCTCGGGCAGGTCCCCCTCCTGCCGCCGGAGTCCATGACCCTGGCGCTGGATGAGAAGGAGCGCGTGTATGTGCTGAAGCTCCAGCGGGGGCCCGCGACGCAAACACTCCGCGTGGATCCCAAACACCTGCGCGTGGTGAAGAGCGAGGTGAGAGGTGTGCCGGGCTACGACCTGGCGTTCGAGGACTTCCAGCAGCGCGGCGAGCTGTTCTTCCCCGACAAGGTCCACCTCATCGCCGCGTCGGCGGACACACGGCTGGACCTCCGCTACACGGACATCCGCCTCAACGGCCGGCCGGACCTGACGCTGTACGAGCTGACGGCACCCGAGGGGGCGAAGGTGGTGAACGTCGACGCGCGGGGCCAGGAAGTCCGGGGCCGGGACACGGTGTCGCCGCCGCCCCCGGCGCCGGGTTCCTGAGCTTCCAGGCGTCGAAAGGCAGCGCCCCGGCTCAAACCGGGTACTATGGCGCGCACGACATGGCACAGATCAAGCTTGGAGAACTGCTGATCAAGGCGAACGTCCTGCAGGAGAGCCAGCTCAAGGCGGCGCTCGCCGAGCAGGCCAAGTGGGGCGGGAAGCTGGGCGAGATCCTCGTCCGGATGAACCTCGTCTCCGAGGACATCCTCGTGCGCGCCTTGTCGAAGCAGCTCGGCATGCCGGCGGTGAACCTGGACGCCGTGCAGGCGGTGCCGCCGCACGTGAAGGCCAAGATTCCCTCGCAGACGGCGCGCGACTTCTCTGTCGTGCCCCTGCAGCTGCGCGACGACGGCAAGACGCTGGTGGTCGCGATGTCGGATCCGCTCAACGTGCGGGTGCTGGACGAGCTGCGGGCCCTGTCCAAGTGCCGCATCGTGGCCAACGTGGCGGGGCGCACGTCCGTGGCGCGGGCGTTCGCGCGCCTCTACGAGGAGTCGGCGGAATTGGAGGACGCGGACACCAACTTCAAGGTGGTGGACGCCCAGGGCCGCACCGTCGTGAAGAACCTCAAGGACCTGGACCCGGCCGCCGCGGTCGCTGCGTCCGCGCCCGCCCGTCCCGCCCCCGCGCCGGCCCGTCCGCCGCCTCCCGCGGAGGCGCCTCGCGCGGCGGCCTCCGGAAGTCCCGCGGAGCTGCTCAAGAGCGTGGAGGACGTGCAGCGCAAGGAGGTCGCGGCGCTCAAGGCCATGGTGGAGCTGCTCATCGAGAAGGGCGTTTTTTCCCGCGAGGAATACCTCGCCAAGGTCAAGCGGTAGCCCCCGGCCATGCGCAAGAAGATTGGTGAACTCCTCGTCCAGGCGGGCGTGGTCACGGACGAGCAGGTGAAGCAGGCATTGGCCTCCGGACGGCGCGGCCAGGGCCGCAAGCTGGGCGAGGTGCTGGTGTCCATGGGCCTGTGCACCGGCCGGGACATCGCGCGGGCGCTGGCGGCGCAGCACGAGCTGCCCTTCGTGGAGATCCCCGAGTACATCCCGCACGCGGTGTCCTCGCTGGTGTCCATGGATTTCCAGACCGAGCAGCGCGTGCTGCTCTTCGCGCTGGAGCAGGACGGCCGCAGCGAGAAGCTCCACGTGGCGGTCGAGGACCCGGGCAACCTGAACCTGGTGGACCAGCTGCGCTTCCAACTGCGCAAGCAGCTCAAGGTCTTTGTCGCCGCTCCAGACGACCTGGAGCAGGCGCTCGCGCGCGGCCGGGGAGAGCCCCTGGACATCGTGGAGGCAGAACCGATGGACATGGACGAGGACGATTCGCCGGACATCCTGCCGTCGACGCCGGCGCCCGCCGCCGCGCGTCCCTCGTCGGCGCGCCCGCCCGCGCCTCCGCCGCTGGACTGGGACCTGCCCCCGCCGCCGCCCCACGAGTCCTCCGCGGACGGCGCGGAGGTGCTGGAGGACATCCTGGGCTCCAAGCCCCGGCCCGCCGCCAGGCCCCCGCCGCCGCCCGCCGCCGCGAGGCCTCCGCCCCCGCCGCCGCCCTCGGAGGCGGACGCGGATCCCAACAAGCCGCGCGTGCCGGTGGTGCTCTTCGGCGGCGCCGCGCAGGGCGTGAAGCCGTCGGTGGCGCTCACGCCCAAGCCGGACTTCTCCGAGGAGGACCTGGCGGTGCTGGACGACATCGACCGCATCTCTCGCGGCGAGGAGGCCAGCCTGGACACGGAGAAGGTGAAGCCCGCGCGCATGGTCGCGAGCCTCATCCGCCTGCTCATCCGCAAGGGGCTCATCCAGGAGGCGGAGTTCCTGGAGGAGCTGGCCCAGAAGTGACCGGCGTCGCGCCGTCCCCGGACGCCGGGGCCCCGCTCCTGGACGTGCGGGGCCTCACCACCCAGCTGTCGCTCGCGCGCGGCACGGTGCGCGCGGTGGATGGCGTGTCCTTCAACGTCCCTCCGGGCGGCACGCTGGGGGTGGTGGGGGAGAGTGGCTGCGGCAAGAGCCTCACGGCGCTGTCGGTGATGCGGCTCGTGCCCGAGCCCCCCGGCCGCGTGGTGGGCGGCGAGGTGCGCTTCCGGGGAGAGGATCTGCTGGCCCTTCCCGAGCGGGAGATGCGGCGCGTTCGCGGCCGGCACGTGGCCATGGTGTTCCAGGAGCCGATGACGTCGCTCAACCCGGTGTTCACGGTGGGCGAGCAGATTGGCGAGGGCGTCCGGTTGCACCTGGGCGCCACCCGTTCCCAGGCGCGCGAGCGCGCGGTGGAGATGCTCCGACAGGTGGGCATCCCCGCGCCCGGCGAGCGCGTGGACGCGTACCCGCACCAGCTCTCCGGAGGCATGCGCCAGCGCGTGATGATCGCCATGGCGCTCGCGTGCGACCCGGCGCTGCTCATCGCGGACGAGCCGACCACGGCGCTGGACGTCACCATCCAGGCGCAGATCCTCGAGCTGCTCAAGCGGCTCCAGGCCGAACGCCACATGGCGGTGATGCTCATCACCCACGACCTGGGCGTGGTGGCGGGGAGCTGCGACGCGGTGGTGGTGATGTACGCGGGCCGCATCGTGGAGCAGGCCCCGGTGCGGGAGCTGTTCGCCCGCCCCGCGCACCCGTACACCGCGGGCCTGTTGCGCTCCATCCCATCCCTGCACGACGCGGGGGCGGCGGAGGGCGGACGCCAGCGCCTCAAGGCCATCCCCGGCATGGTGCCGTCGCTGGGCGCGCTGCCGTCCGGGTGCGCGTTCCGAGACCGCTGCGACCGGGCCAGCGAGCTGTGCGCCCGCCTCACGCCCGCGCTGGAGTCGAAGCGCGGAGGCCAGTGGGCCGCCTGCCACCACCCGGTGCCCGCGCCATGAGCGAGCCGCTGGTCCAGGTGCGCGACCTGAAGGTGCACTTCCCGGTGCGGGGCGGCTTCCTGGGGCGCACGCGCGGCACGGTGCGCGCGGTGGACGGCGTGTCCTTCGAGGTCGCCCGGGGTGAGACGCTGGGCCTGGTGGGGGAGAGCGGCTGCGGCAAGAGCACCCTGGGGCGCGCGCTCCTGCGCCTCATCGACCCGACGTCCGGCTCCATCCGCGTGGAGGGTCGCGAGCTGACCGGCCTGTCGCAGCGCGAGCTGCGGCCGCTGCGCCGCCGCATGCAGCTGGTCTTCCAGGATCCGTACGCGTCCCTCAACCCGCGCATGACGGTGGGGGACATCCTCGCGGAGCCCTTCGCCATCCACGGGCTCGCGAAGGGCCGGGCGCGCGAGGACGAGGTGCTGGCGCTCCTGGACGCCATGGGCCTGCCCCGCGAGGCGCGGCACCGCTACCCGCACGAGTTCTCCGGGGGCCAGCGCCAGCGCATCGGCATTGCACGTGCCATCGCGTTGCGCCCGGAGCTGGTGGTGGCGGACGAGCCCATCAGCGCGCTGGACGTCTCCATCCAGGCGCAGATCGTCAACCTGCTGGTGGACCTGCAGCGCGAGCGCGGCCTCACCTACGTCTTCATCGCGCACGACCTGAAGATCGTGGAGTACGTGTCCACGCGCGTGGCGGTGATGTACCTGGGCCGCATCGTGGAGGTGGCGCCGTCGCGCGCGCTGTACTCCGGGCCGCGCCACCCGTACACGCAGGCCCTGCTGTCCGCGGTGCCGGTGCCGGACCCGGAGCGGCCTCGCGCCCGGCTGTTGCTGCCGGGGGAGCCGCCCTCGCCGCTGTCTCCGCCCGCCGGCTGTGCGTTCCACCCACGCTGTCCCCACGCGATGGAGCGCTGCCGGCGCGAGTCGCCCCCGCTGTACCCGCTGGGGGGAGGCCACGCCGCGGCGTGCTTCCTGGCGGAGGGGGATGCCCGTCCCGCGTGGGAACCCCCCACTGTCTCCGCGTCTGGAGGAGGTGCCGGTGTTCTGGCTCAGCCATCATCACCCGGATGAATACAACCGCACCTATGTGCTCGCGGGCGCGCGCGTGTGCGCGCGGTGCCTGGGCACGTACCCGGTGCTCGCCGCCGTCTTCCTGGGGCTGTTCGCGCTGAAGGCGCCGCTCCAGTGGTCGTGGGATGTCCCGGTGGGACTGGGCCTCACGCTGCCCGCGCTGCTGGACTGGGCGGTGGGGCGGTTCCGGCCCGCGTCGGGTTCCAACGCGGTGCGCACGCTGACGGGCGTCCTGTTGGGGGCGGGGCTTGGCCGCTCGCTGCATGTCCACGTGCAGCACCCGCTCCCCGCGGTGCTGTTGGCGCAGGCACTTCTGGTGACAGGGGTGGCGGTCCCTGTCATTCTCGCCACTTACCGGCGGCCACGGCCGGAATAGACCTTTCGCGCACGGCTGTCCGTTACAGGCGGTGGGCGGCGAAGGGGATGGCACCCGTGGCTTCATGGGCACTGGGGGAAGTTTGGCACCCGAAACCTCAGACGAGCATCTGATGCTCGCCTTCCAGGCGGGAGACGCGCGTGCGTTCGAGGCGCTGGTGCGAAAGCACCGCGCGCCGGTGTTCAACTTCATCCTGCGCTTCGTCGGGCACCGGGCGCGGGCGGAGGACGTGCTGCAGGAGACGTGGCTCAAGGTGGTCCGCAGTGCCCGGGAATACGCGCCGAAGGCCCGGTTCACGACCTGGCTGTACACCATCGCGAGGAACCTCTGCGTGGACAGCACGCGCAAAGAGAGCTACCGCCAGGCGACGTCCCTGGAGGCCCCCGCGGCCGGTGCGGACGGGGACGAGGGACGTCCGTTGGGCGAGGGGCTGCCGGACGCCGGTGCCAGTCCGGAGCGCGGCGCGCACAACGCGCGCCTGCGGCCCCTGCTGGAGCGGGCCCTCGCGGGGCTGCCGGAGGAGCAGCGCGAGGTGTTCGTGCTGCGGGAGTACAGCGGCATCCCGTTCAAGGAGATCGCCGAGGTGACGGGCGTGTCCGAAAACACGGTGAAGAGCCGGATGCGTTACGCGCTGGAGGGCTTGCGCCGCCGCCTGGGCGAGCTGGGTGTGGATGGCGACCTGTCGGAGGATGGAAGGACGGTGGCGGGATGAGTGCCCAGAATGCTCACGCGCACGAGGACCGGCTCCTCGACTTCGCCTACGGCGAGCTTCCGGCGACGGAGGCCCAGGCGTTGGAGCAGCACGTCCAGGGCTGTGTGCGCTGTTCCAAGGCGCTGGCGGACATCCGCGGCGTGCGCACCACCATGGCGCAGCTGTCGACCGAACCCGCGCCGGACGCGGGCCTGGAGTCGCTGCTCGCGTACGCCCAGCAGTCCGCGCGCCGCGCCTCCGCGGGGCCGGAGCCGAAGCCCTCGCGCTGGCGCCGCTGGCTCTTGCCCGCGGTGGGCCTGGCCACGGTGAGCACCTTCGGCATCCTGTCGCTGGAGGTCAACGAGGGCCTCCACCTGGAGCCGAACCTGGCGCAGAAGACCGCGAGCCCCGCGAGGGCCCCGGCGGAGGATGAGACCCGCACGCTGGGCAAGCGCGAGCCGAAGTCCGCGCCCGCCTCCGCGCCCGCGCCGATGGGGAGGAGTTACACCCCGCGGAGCGATGACCTGCTGGCGGCGGCTCCGGCCTCCGAGGCGCTGAAAGACGCGCCCGCACGGAATCAGGCGGATGCGCAGCTCAAGGGCAATGCCGCGGGCCGTCCGTCGGATTGGATGAACGCGGGCGGTGGAGGCGCGATGCTGGAGCGCCGACGTGAGGGGCCCGCGCCCACGAAGAAGCTGTCCAAGGCCCAGGACGCGGACGGCGAGTTCGCGGCGCTCGAGCCGGCACAGGCCCCGAAGGAAGAGGCGGCCGGCGCCGTGTATGGCGGGAAGGACGCACGCTCCACCTCGGACTCCGCGTTCGACCAGGCAGGGGGAGGCACGGACAAGGCCCAGGTCGCGAAGCGCGACTCACTGCGGCTGGGCGGTGCGTCCTACGGGCGCGGGCTCGCGTCCGACGATGCCGCCGCCATGGGAGAGGCCGCGCCGCCGCCTCCGGCGCCGGTGGCCTCCGCGCCCATGGCGCAGGCCGCTCCCGCGACGCCTTCCGCCACCGGCGCGGTCAGCACCTCGAAGCAGGCCCCGGCCCGTGCGGTCGCCGAACCGGTCAAGGAATCGGCCCGCACGGAGGTCGCGAAACCCAAGTCCATGGAGAAGCAGGCCCCGGCCGGAGCGACGACGTCGCGCGAGCTGGCGCGTCAGGCGCAAGCCGCCGCGAACCAGGGAGATCGCGTCCGGGAGGCTCAGCTGCTGCGCGCCGCGCTCGCGGCCGGACCCAGTGGCGGTGAGCGGCTGGACCTGCTTTCGCGGCTGTGCGATTCGGAGTCCGCTCAGGGCCAGAGCGACGCCGCCGCGGTCGTCTGCGCCCAGGTCGTCCACGAAGCCCCCGAGTCCGGCGCCGCCCAGATGGCCCAGCGCCGCATGCGCAAGGCCGCGCCCATCATGGCGCCCGCCGCCAGCACGAAGCTGCCCGCCAGCGAGCCGGTGCCCACGGAGTAGGGGAGGGGGCCGCCGCGCTTTCTCCGGCGACGGTCCACATGACCGATGCGGCGCTCCCCCGGGCCGTGGATGATGCGACCATGAGGCCGGACGTGGATCATCCCCCCGTGAACACTCCCCGGAAGTCGTCGAAGCGCTCCCCGCGCAGGGCCCGCCGTGGCCAGGCGATGGTGGAGTACTCGATGATCAACTGGGTGTTGATCGTCGCGCTCGTCGTCGGCGCCACGGTGAAGGTCCGCTGGAGCGAGGACAAGCAGACCAACGTCATCGACCTCTTCCTCGAGGCGTACCAGATTTATTACGACTCGTTCTACTTCGTGCTGAACCTGCCGTTCCCCTGAGGGACGGAGGCCACGGATCCGGCCGCGTTTCGCGCCGTCCCCCCGGGGGTGGACAGGCGCCGCGGCCTCCCAGGCGTCCAGGGATTCCGCTTTGTCACGAGAGGTGGTTTTGACACCTGCTCTGGGGCATGGCTAACATCTTCACTCGTTCGCGCCCTGGCATTGCCCCCTCGTCCAAAGCAGTCCTGCCGCCACGACGGCGCCCCACCGTTCTGGAGGACCTTGAACCATGTTGAAGGGTAAGACCCCGCTCGTCGTCGCGCTGGTGCTCGGTTTGCTCGCCGGCATCGTGGCCTACTCGGCCATCAAGAAGAAGGAATCGGATGTGCGTCGCGGGTGGAACCTGGTGCCCGTGGTGGTGGCGGGCCAGGACATGCCCGAGGGGTCGGTCATCACGTACGAGATGATCTCCCAGCGCTCCGTGCCGGAGCAGTTCGTCACCTCGTCGGTGGTGAAGCCGGACTCCGCCAACTACATCGTGAACCAGAAGGTGCTCGTGGCGCTGCAGGCCGGCGACCCCATCCTCTGGAGCCAGTTCGAGACGACGAAGGCCGCCGAGCGCCTGTCGACGAAGGTGCAGAAGAAGGCGCGCGCCATCACCATCGAGGCGAAGCTGACCACGGCCGTGGGCGGGTGGATCCGTCCCAACGACCACGTGGACATCATCGGCACGTTCCGCGATCCGCAGACGGATGAGAGCGTCGCGGTGACGCTGCTGCAGAACATCATCGTGGTCGCCACGGGCAAGATCACCGGCACCACGAACATCAACCTCATCCCGGAGAACCAGCGCGACTACAACAACGTGTCGCTGATGGTGCTGCCGGAAGAGGCGGAGATCCTGGTGCTGGCGGCGGAGCTCGGACAGCTGACCCTGTCGCTGCGCAACGAGGACGACGTGGACCTCATCGAGGAGCGCGGCCGCGCGACCATCAGCACGCTGCTGTCCGGCGAGCGCACCCGCGTGCTGGAGCAGAAGCGCCGGGAGATCATCCAGATCATCAAGGGTGGCGGCAGCGACAAGTCGGCGGCTGGCTCGCCGTAGTCCGCCGCGTGGGGCCGCTTCCCTCACGGGTGAAGCGGCCCCGCCGACCCCTCCCTCTTCCCCCGGGGATTCGCGCCCATGCTCGCAGGTATCGTCCTCCTTCTCGTCACCGGCTCGGTGTTCTTCTTCAGCCTGGTGATCTTCAGCGTCCTGTCGAAGGCGTATGAGCAGTACCAGGAGCGCTACGTCGCCAAGTCGATGAACGACTTGAGCGACATGTTCCTCTTCATCGACGCGCGGCAGATGTTGATCCTCAACATCGCGTGCATGTGCCTCCTGGGCATCCTCAGCTACATCGTCTTCAACCCCATCCTGGCGGTGCTGGCGACCATCTTCGGCTTCTTCCTGCCGATGCTGCTCGTGAAGCACTACCGCACGCGCCGCATCAAGAAGTTCAACGTGCAGCTGGTGGACGCGCTGCAGGCCATGGCCAACGCGTTCAAGGCGGGTCTCACGTTCCCGCAGGCCATCGAGCACGTGGCGCGCGAGGCGATGCCGCCCCTGTCGCAGGAGTTCGGCCTCTTCGTGAAGGAAGTGAAGCTGGGCGTTCCCCTGGAAGAGGCGCTCGTCAACATGGGCCGCCGGGTGGGCAGCGATGACCTGGAGCTGGTGGTGGTGTCCACCAACATCGCGCGCCAGCTGGGCGGCAACATGGCGGAGATGTTCGAGACCATCTCCACGGTGATCCGCGAGCGCTTCCGTCTGGAAGGCAAGATCGACGCGCTGACGTCCCAGGGAAAGCTTCAAGGGTGGATCGTCGCGGCCATGCCTGCGGTGCTGGGCCTGGTCCTCAACTACATGCGTCCGGACCTGATGGAGCCGATGATGAATCACATCTTCGGCTACATCCTGGTGACCATCATCGCCATCATGGAGATCATGGGCATCCTCATCATCCGGCGCATCGTCAACATCGACATCTGAATCGAGGCGCACCGTGCAGGATTTCCTGACATTCTTGCTGATGGGCGGCTCGGCACTGCTCACTGCGGGCGCGGTGGCGTTCCTGGGCGTCGGCCTCTACACCAACGTCCTCGAACGCTTCCTCACGGAGGTACGTGACGAGTCCGCGGGTGGCGTGAAGGGCGCGGGCTCCGTCGCCGTCCGCAAGCTGGGCGCGATGAACCGGCGCTTCATGTGGCCGGGCTACGAGTCCAAGACGCGCCGCAAGCTGATCAAGGCGGGCGAGCCGTCGCAGTACAAGCCCGAGGACATCATGGCGCTGCAGGAAGTCAGCGCCTTCTTTGCCCTGCTGGCGGGCCTCTTCGTCGTCAACGGCCTTGGCGGCAACCTGGCCTGGTCGCTGCTGGTGATGCTGCTGGGGCTCTTCTATCCGCTCATCTGGTTGAACGATCAGGTGAAGCGCCGCCACCTGGCCATCAGCCGCGCGCTTCCGTACAACCTGGACCTGCTCACGCTGTCGGTGGAAGCGGGCATGGACTTCACGGGTGCGCTCGCGAAGGTGGTGGAGAAGGGCCGCCAGGGGCCGCTGCGCGAGGAGCTGCAGCTGGTGCTCAAGCAGCTCAAGATGGGCAAGACGCGTGAGGAAGGGCTCAAGAGCATGATTGCTCGCGTGGACCTGCCGTCGTTGACGACCTTCGTCACGGCGCTGATCCAGGCGGACAAGATGGGCACGAGCCTGGGCAAGGTGCTGCGCATCCAGTCCACGCAGATGCGCATCGACCGCACGCAGCGCGCGGAGAAGCTGGCCGGCGAGGCGCCGGTGAAGATGCTCTTCCCGCTCATCGCCTGCATCTTCCCGACGGTGTTCATGGTGCTCTTCGGGCCCATCGTGTTCCAGTTCATGTTCGGGAACGTCGGGGGCTAGTCCTCTGCCCATCCTGCTCACCATCACCCAGGGGCTCCAGGTTGGACGGGAGCTCGCCTTCGAGCAGGCCGAGGTCAAGATCGGCCGGACCTCGGAGAATGACCTGGTGCTGCATGACCATGGTGTCTCCCGGCGGCATGCACGCATCACGGCGCGGGATGGGCGCTACTTCGCCGAGGACGTAGGCAGCGCGAACGGCACGCAGCTCAACGGCCAGCCGCTGGCGGGCGAGAAGCAGCTGCGTGACGGGGATCGCATCACCGTCGGACCGGTGGAGTTCACCTTCGTGTGGATGCCGCCGGACGACGATGACGATGTGACCCGGCCCATCCGCAGGGTGCTCGCGCCGCCGCACGCACGGGTGTCGCCCCAGGGCGTGGAGCAGGCCGCGCTCGCGGAGATCGAAGCGGCGCCCACGAGCTACCAGCAGTCCATGCCCGCGATGGCGCGTCCGGCGTTCGCGCCGAGGCCCGGGATGGCCGTGCCCGCCGCGAAGGGTGGGGCGATGTCGGAAGCTCCGCCCGCCACGCCGAAGCAGCCCGAGGTCCGGGTGCCGCCGCCCAAGCGCCCCTCCGCTCCGGATCTTCCGGCGGTCGGTGCTCCCACTCCGGCTCAACCAGGGGCAGGCGCCGCGACGCCGAACAGGGCACCCACGGGCGCTCCCTCGATGGGGGGGGGGGGTCCGGGAGCTTCGGCGGGTACGTCCACGGCCAATCGGGCACCGACGGGTGGTCCCGTGTTGGGGGCTTCGGGTCCTCCGTCCGCGGGTACGTCCACGGCCAATCGGGCACCGACGGGTGGTCCCGTGTTGGGGGCTTCGGGCTCTGCTGCGGCAGGCGCGTCCGCGGCGGGACGTGCTCCCGCGGGACCTCCGGTGCTGGGGGCTTCGGGCTCTGCTGCGGCAGGTGCGTCCGCGCCAGGACGCGTTCCTGGGGGGCCTCCCGTATTGGGGGCTTCCGCGCCGGGAGCGTCGATGTCGGGGGCCACCGTATCGGGGCGTCCTCCCGTGGGACCTCCCATGCTGGGGGCTTCCTCGCCGGGAGCGTCGATGTCGGGAGCCACGGTATCGGGACGTGCTCCCGTGGGGCCTCCTGTGTTGGGGCCCGGTTCGGGGAAGGCGTCGGCGTCAGGTTTGCCCGCGGTCGATGCGCCCACGTCGAACAAGGCCACCGTTGGGCCTCCGATCCTGGGGGCTTCCTCGCCAAACAGGGGACCGGTTGCGCCTGCTCCGGGGGGAGCCTCCGAGGCCCGGGCCTCGGGGCCTGGATCGCCAGCCGTCGATGGCTCGTCATCGGGAAGGCCCTCCGCACCAGGTCCGCAGCCGGTCGGCGCTTCGACACCGGGGAGGTCCTCCTCGTCGGGAGGCGGGCTGGGCGCGGCCTCGTCGGCGGGCAGGAGTCCGTCGTTGGCGGTTGTTCCAGCCGGGGTCGCCGCGCAGGCCCGTTCCACGGCGCTGGAAGTGTCCGGGGTGGGAGCCTCCGCCGCGCCTGTCCTGCCGAAGCCTCCCGTGCTCGGCGCTGCTGTGTCGGGCCCTCCTCAGCCAGGAGCGTCCCCTCGGCGAAAGGCCATCCCTGGCTTGCCCGAGGTCGGCGCACCCGCGCTCAATCGTCCCGATCTGGGGCGTGGCGCCGCACGCGCGTCCTCGACGGCGACGCTCTCTGAACCTCGTGACGCGGACAGCGCTGCTTCGCCCTCGTCCGCACCGCGAAGGAACGTACCGGCGGCTTCGACTCCGACCCAGGGCCGCACGCCGGAACCCCGGAACGTCGTGGCCGCCGTGCCTCCGCAGCCGGTCGCTCCACCCCAGGCGCCTCCTCCTGCTTCCGCGCCCCGCGGTTGGGAGGCCCCTGTCGCCGGCCTCCTGACTTCTCCCGTGGATCTGTCCCCGGTGGATCCGGACGAACCCGAGGAGCGCACGCTGATGGCGATTCCCACCGTGGAATCGCCGGAGCCCGGCTTCCCGCCACCACCGGAACTGCCCCTCGCGGGATTCGATGAACCCGAGGAACGCACGCTGATGGCGATCCCGGCGACGCCGGACGTCCCATCCCTCGTCGCCGAGCCGTCCCCGCACATCGCCCCGTCCATGCTCCCCGCATCGACGATGGATGAGCCGGAGGAGCGGACCATGCTCGACCTCCGGCCCATCACTCCCGTCAGCCCGCTCGTCGCTCCGCCCGTACGCCACAGCGGGGCCCTGCCCACGAACGGCACCGATGAGCCGGCGACCTTCGTGGGTCAGGACGACGAAGTCCCCTCCGGCCCTCCCGCGGAGGCCGAAGAGCTGGTGACCTTCGTGGGCCAGGATGAGCCTGGGGCCAGGCCCCCCGCGTTGGCTCCCCCGTCGGCCTGGGGTGCGCCCGTTGGGCCCCCTTCGCCAGAGCCGGTGACATTCGTGGGCCGCGACCAGGGCGGTGTGCCACCGTCGTCCTGGGGCTCGCCCGCCGAGCCCGACTCGCCCGAGCTGGTGACCGCGGTCGGCCGCAACCAGGGCGGTGTGCCACCGTCGTCCTGGGGCTCGCCCGCCGAGCCCGACTCGCCCGAGCTGGTGACGGCGGTCGGCCGCGACCAGGGCGGTGTGTCACCGTCGTCCTGGGGCTCGCCCGCCGAGCCCGACTCGCCCGAGCTGGTGACCGCGGTCGGCCGCGACCAGGGTGGTGTGCCACCGTCGGCCGCCTGGGGGTCGTCGGTTCCGCCCCCTCCGCCGGATCCGGTGACCTTCGTGCGCCGGCCTCCGGGCGCTTCGCCCGCGGTGCTGGATCCCGGGCTGCTACCGGGCGAGGTCCGCCCGCTGGCGCTCCATCCTCGACCAGAGGCGGATGGCGACACCACGGAGCCCGTCAACGACCTGGAGGCTTCCTCCTCGCAGCCCGTGCCCGCGGGACCCATCACCGTCGTCGCGAAGGTCGCGCCCTCATCCGCCGCCGACAAGGCCCGGCAGCGGCGTCAGCTGGGCCGGTCGTTGCATGGCAAGTTCCTCCTCTTCTGGCAGCGTCAGTCGCTGCCTCGGCGCATCGGCTTCGCGTCGCTCGGGGTGTTGAGCGTGCTGGCGTTGCTGGCCCTCCTGGTCTCCGTGGCCCCCGCGGGCCTCCGGCTCCCGGGCCGTGAGCCGTTCAAGCTGGGGTTGGAGCCGGTGACGGACTCCTTCGGCCTGGGCGATGGCGTGCGTTGGGCCCACGCCGACGACAAGCTCTTCGACTTCCGCTTCGTGTCCCCCACACGCGCGGTGGCCGTGCTGCACTACCAGGCGAGTGACATCTCCCGGGATGAGGTGAACCTCTCCCTCAACGGCGTGTCCCTGGGCTGGGTCCCTCCCGACACGGCCCAGACCGCCGAGCGCGAGCTGGAGCAGGTCCTTCCCCCCAGCCTCCTGCGCCGCAACGCGAACAACCAGCTCCTCTTCGACAACGCCCTGAATCCGCCCGGCCGTGAGCGGTGGCGCATCTGGAACCTCCGGCTGGAGATCATCCCGGTACCCGAGGCGCCGCCGGATCAGCTGGTCGCTTCGGCTCGGGAGTCCGCGCGGGCGGGAGCCCGGTTCTACGAGCTCAAGGATGTGGGCGCGGAGAACCTCTTCAAGGCGTGGCGGGAGTACCGGGCCGCGTGGATCACCCTGGAAGCGCTCGACGAGAAGCCGGACCTGTACGAGGACGTACGGGAGCGGATCTCCCAGATTTCAACGGAGCTGGACCACCGCTGCGGTCAGTTGATGATGCAATTCCAGCGGGCGGTTCAGTTCCGCAGCCGACGCGATGCGGTCGCGACCTTGGAAGACGTACGGAGACGCTTCCCTACCACCGAGCATCGCTGCCACAATCTCGCGCTGGAAAAAGCCTATGAGCATGAGCTTTAGGGCTTGTGCCCCCCTCAGTAGGACGCGGTGAAATCCATGTCGAACGCCCCTCCTCCCGCCCGCCGAAGGCCTACGTCCGGTACGCCCTCCTCCGGGACCGGGCAGCGCGCCCCGGTCCGCCGGTCGACCGCCGGTGCCGCCGCGGCACGCCCCGCGAAGCTCGTGGTCATCGCCGGTCCCAGCGAGGGCGAGGAGTTCGCGCTCTCCGACGCCGAGTACACGGTCGGCCGGTCCACCGACAACCCCATCTGCCTCCAGGATACGTCCGTCTCCCGCAAGCACGTGACGCTGCGCAAGGAGTCCGCTGGCTGGATGGTCAGTGACATGGGGTCGGGCAACGGCACCATCCTCAACGGCGAGCCCATCAGCGAGGAGACGCTGCTGGCCAACGGCGACGTCATCACGCTGGGCGACTCCGAGCTGCGGTACGAGGACACCGCCAACAGCACCGCCAAGGTGCAGGCCCCCTCCGGCCCGCGTCCCCGTCCGTCCGCGGCGGGTGGCCGCGGCTCCGGCGCGGTGCCTGCCCGTCCCGCTCCCCGAGGCGAAGGCCGTTCGCGCCCGCAGACCTCGCGCGCGTCCGCGGCCGCGGAGCTGACGCCGGAGGTCCTGCGCAAGCGGATGCGGATCAAGCTCGCCGCCGTGGGCGTGCTGGTGGTGCTCTTCGCAGGCCTGGGCGTCGCGCGCTCGCGCATGCGGCACCAGCAGGAGGAGCAGGGCCGCATCGAGGCCGAGCAGCGCCAGTACCGCGAGCAGCTGGGGGGCCTCTTCCAGGAGGCCAAGAACCTGGTGCGCGAGGGCCAGTGGGCGCAGGCCAAGGCGAAGCTGGAGGAGCTGCACTCACAGGCTCCGGACTACCCTGGCGTGGAGGACTACCTGAAGGCGGCGGAGCGGGAGATCCCCAACCAGGGGCACCTGGCCACCGCGCAGACGGCCCTGGGCAAGGGTGAGCTCGCCAACGCGAAGGCGGCCATCGACAAGGTGAGCAGCGACACCCAGCTCTATGAGCAGGTGAAGACGGCGCGCAAGAACCTGGTGGACGCCGCCGACAAGCGCACCAAGGAAGCCAAGCAGCAGCTGGACATGCGGCAGCTGGAGGCGGTGCAGCGGGCCAAGGCCATCACCGACGACGTGCTCGCGACGTTCCCGGACCACCGCGATGGCAAGCTGATCAACGACGAGGCCGCGCGCGTCATCGCGGACATGACCCGTCCGGACCCCGTCCGCGTGGCCGCCGCTCCCAAGCCGTGGGAGCCCGCGGTGGACCGCTTCCGCGACGGTGACGTCTCTGGCGCGGTGGCCATCCTCAATGCGTGCGCGGCCAAGGCACCCCAGTGCAAGCAGCTCATGGGGCAGGTGACGGAGTTCGGGAACCTCTACAAGAAGCTGGAGGACCTGGACGCCAAGGGCCTGAGCCGGCTGCTGGCGCTGGACAAGGACATCACCGACGGCCGCGGCAGCAAGATGGCGCGCAACGCGGGCACCCGCGCGGCGACCATCTATTACAAGAGCGCCGCGGGCGCGAAGGCCGCCGGCCAGTGGTCTCGCGCGATGGAGTTCGCACGCCGCGCGCTCCAGGCCGACCCGGCCCACACCGGCGCGGCCAACATCGTCAACGACCTCAAGGCCAAGGCGAAGGACCTGTACTTCCAGGCCTACGCCATCAAGGACTCCAGCCCGGAGGACGCGCTGCCCAAGTTCCGCGACGTCGTCGCGATGACGCCGCCCGACGACGAGCTGCACGGCAAGGCCCAGGGCTGGGTCGAGAAGCTGTCGCGATGAAGAAGCGCAAGGGGCTGGAGCCGCCCCCGGCCGACGAGCCGGGGCAGGGCGACCTCTTCGGCACGTCGCTCCTGCCGCCCCTGCGCCCCGCCTCTCCGGCGAAGGCCTCCGCCTCTGGCAGGAAGACGCCCGAGGCCCCTCCGCCCGCGCCGAAGGCGGACCTCGCTCCGGCTCCGCCCTCCGCTCCGCTCCCGCCGCCGCGCCCCGAGCGCACGGTGCTGACGGTGGGAGAGCTCACCCGGCAGATCAAACAGACGGTGGAGTCGCGCTTCCCGCGCGTGCTGGTGCGCGGCGAGGTGTCCAGCTTCCGGGGCGCCAACGCGCGCGGCCACTGGTACTTCACGCTCAAGGACGTGGACGCCTCCATCGACGCGAAGGTGTGGGCGTCCATGGCGGCGCGGATCCGCTTCGCGCTGCGCGACGGCATGGAGGTGCTGGCCGAGGGCAGCGTGGACCTGTACGAGCCGCAGGGCCGCTACAGCCTCATCATCTCCCGGCTGGAGCCGGTGGGTGAGGGCGCGCTGGCGCTCGCGTTCGAACAGCTCAAGCAGCGGCTGGCGGCCGAGGGCCTCATCGGCGACAGGCGCGTGCGGCCTCCGCGTCCGGTGCCGTTCCTGCCCCGGCGCATCGGCGTCGTCACCAGCCGCACCGGCGCGGCGCTCCAGGACTTCCTGCGCGTGCTGCACTCGCGCAACCCCCGGCTGGGCGTGCTGCTCGCGGACGCGCGCGTGCAGGGCGAGGGCTCCGCGGAGGACGTGGCGCGGGCCATCGAGCGGCTCGCGCGCACCGACGTGGACGTCATCGTGGTGACGCGCGGCGGAGGCTCCGTGGAGGACCTCTGGACGTTCAACGAGGAGCGGGTGGCGCGCGCCATCTTCGCCTCGCCCGTGCCGGTGGTGTCCGCCATCGGCCATGAGATTGACTTCACCATCGCGGACTTCGTCGCGGACCTGCGCGCGCCCACGCCCAGCGCGGCGGCGGAGCGGCTGGCGCCGGTGCTGGCGGACCTGGAGCTGACCCTGGCCACGCAGTCCGGGCGCCTGCGCCGCGCCATGGAGCGGCGGGTGCTGGAGCTGCGCGAACGCCAGGGACAGCTGCGCGCGAGGCTCGCGGATCCGCGCCGCGCGGTGAACCAGCAGCGGCTGCACCTGTCGGAACAGGTGGAGGCCATGATGCGCGTGCTGCGCCCCCGGACGCGCGAGCACCGGGAGACGCTGCGGGCCCTCCAGGAGCGGCTGCAGCGCGCGCGGCCCCAGACGCGGCTGTCCGAGCAGCGCGCGCACCTGCTCAAGCTGGCCAGGCGCCTGTCGGAGGCGGCGCGCGCGGGGGTGACCCGGCGGCGGGGCGCGCTGGCGGACGCGCGGCTGGGCCTGCAGCGGGCCTCGCCCACGGCGCGGGTGGCGTCCGAGCGGGCGAGGGTGGCGCTGGCCCGCTCGCGGCTCCTGGAGCTCCAGCGAGGGGCGCTCGCGTCCGCGCAGACGCATTTCGGACGTTTGGGGGGACGGCTGGACGCCCTCAGCCCATTGAAGGTGATGTCGCGCGGCTACGCGGTGACGTTCCGACAGAAGGACGGAGGGGTGGTGCGCTCCGTGGCGGACGTCGCGGTGGGGGACGTGCTGGGCATCAAGCTGGCGGCCCACGGCGCCCAGACGCTGGGCGGGTGTGAAGAAATCGAAGCCACGGTCACTGGCTTGAAAGGGCCGGTGGACTGCTAGCGGGCCACCCTCTACATTCCGCGCCCCGCTCGGGGAGGTGGATGGCCGTGGCGAAGTCGGACAAGAACCCCAAGGTGGAACCCGCTCCCGAGCAGTACGGGGACGTGGTGTCGCGCCTGGAAGAGACGGTGGCGCGGCTGGAGAGCGGCGACCTGTCGCTGGAAGAGTCGCTCAAGGCATTCGAGGAGGGCATCCGCCTCGTGCGCCGGGGCGAGAAGCTCCTGACGGAGGCCGAGCAGCGCATCGAACAGCTGCTCGTGGACGAGGACGGCCAGGAGGTCGTCGCGCCGCTGGCGGTGGCGGCACGGCCTGCTCCCCAGGCTGCTCCCCGGACGGCCGCGCAGGCCCGTCCGCCACCGGAGGACGATGTCCCGTTCTAGGTATCAGGGGAAGGGCGGAGGCCGGGCATGTCGAAACCGAAGATCACCATTGTCGATGACGACCGGGACACGCGCGAACTGCTCGCCGAGGCCCTAGGGGCCGAGGGGTTCGAGGTGACGTCCGCGGCCAACGGCCTGCGCCTCGTCGCGTCGCTGGAGCTGCACCGGCCGCACGCCATCCTGCTGGACGTGAACATGTCCTGGATCAACGGCTTCGAGCTGTGCCAGGCCGTGAAGCAGAACAAGCAGTTCCGGGACATCCCCATCATCTTCATCAGCGGGCGGGGAGACCCGGAGGACAAGCGGCGCGGCATGGAGGTCGGCGCGGCCGACTACTTCGTGAAGCCGCTGGAGCTGGACACGCTGGTCCACCGCATCCGCGAACTCATCCCCGCCGACGTGGCGAAGGAGCCCTGAAGCCGATGGCCGCTTTCAACCTGGAACCCTTCATGCGTTCGCACCAGGAACGGGTGGAAGCGCTGTTGCGCGAGCGCGCGGATCGGCTCGCCCCCGCGGGGACGCCGCCCGCCCTGCTGGAGTCCATGCGCTACTCGCTGCTGGCGGGGGGCAAGCGGCTGCGGCCCATGCTGTGCCTGGGCTTCGCGGACGCGGTGGCGAAGGCCAGCACCGTCAGCGCGGTGGTCCTGGATGCCGCGTGCTCGCTGGAGTACGTGCACACGTATTCGCTGGTGCACGACGACCTGCCCTGCCTGGACAACGACGACCTGCGCCGGGGCCAGCCCACGAACCACAAGGTCTACGGCGAGCCGCTGGCCCTGCTGGCCGGGGATGGGCTGCTCACGGAGGCCTTCGGGCTCCTGGCGTCCGGACCGGAGCCGGTGCGTGGCGCGCTGTGCGGGGAGCTGGCGCGCGCGGCGGGCGCATTCGGGATGGTGGGCGGCCAGGTGCTAGACATCGCGAAGGACCGGGCCGCGACGCTGGACTACCTGCTGCGGCTGCACCGGCTGAAGACGGGCGCGCTCATCCGCGCGGCGTGCCGGATGGGCGTGGTGGCGGCCGGCGGCGACGCGGCGGCGCTGGCGAGCGCGGAGTCCTACGGCGACGCGGTGGGCCTGGCCTTCCAGATCGCCGACGACGTGCTGGACGTGACGTCGAGCGCGGAGGCGATGGGCAAGCCCGTGGGCGCGGACGCGGAAGCCGGGCGCTTCACCTTCCCGGCGGTGATGGGGCTGGAGGCGTCGCGGCGCATGGCGGATGAGCTGGTGGCCCGGGCCCAGGCCGCGGTCCTGCCCCTGGAGGGCGCGGACGGACCGCTGGCGGCGCTGGCGCGCTACTCGGTGGAGCGGAAGTCCTGATGGCGGACGTGCTGTCCGGAGTGGCCTCTCCCGCGGATGTGCGCGCGCTCCCCGAGGACGCGCTGCCCGGCCTGTGCGACGCCCTGCGCGAAGCCATCATCACCCTGTGTGGCCGCGTGGGCGGACACCTGGGCGCGTCGCTGGGCGCGGTGGAGCTGGTGGTGGCCCTGCACCGCGTCTTCCACACGCCCCAGGACGCGCTCTTCTTCGACGTGGGGCACCAGGCGTACGCGCACAAGCTGCTCACCGGCCGGCAGGAGCGCATGCACACGCTCCGGCAGGCGGGAGGCATCGCGCCGTTCCTGGACCCGCGCGAGAGCCCCCATGACGCGCTGGCCGCGGGCCATGCCTGCACGGCCATCTCCGCGGCGCTGGGCCTGCTCTCTGGCCGGCGGCAGCTGGGGCACTCGGGCCACGTGGTGGCGGTGGTGGGCGACGGCGCGCTCACCGGCGGTCTGAGCTTCGAGGGTCTCAACAACGCGGGTGGAAGTCCCCTGCCGCTGGTCGTCGTGGTCAACGACAACCAGATGTCCATCAGCGCGAACGTGGGCGCCATCCCCGCGCTGCTCCGCACGCGCAACGCCCGGGCCTTCTTCGAGTCGCTGGGCTTCACCTACCTGGGCCCGGTGGACGGGCACGACCTGGGCGCCCTCACGCGCGCGCTGCGCGAGGCGAAGGCCTCCTCGCGCCCGGTGGTGGTGCACGCGCTGACGAAGAAGGGCCGCGGCTTTCCTCCCGCGGAAGCGGACGAGGTGACGCGCGGCCACGCGATGGGGCCGTACGAGTGGCGCGACGGCAAGCTCGTGCGCTCTCGCGGAGGCCGGCCCACGTTCAGCGAGGCCTTCGCCCAGGTGCTGGGCGAGGCCCTGGAGAAAGATCCGCGCGTGGTGGCGGTGACGCCCGCGATGCTGGAGGGCAGCGCGCTCACCGGCCTCAAGGCGCGCTTCCCGGACCGCGTGCACGACGTCGGCATCGCGGAGCAGCACGCCGTCACCTTCTGCGCGGGGCTGGCCGCGGCGGGGGCGAAGCCGGTCTGTGTCATCTACTCCACGTTCCTCCAGCGCGCGTATGACCAGGTGGTCCACGACGTGTGCCTGCCGGGGTTGCCCGTCGTCTTCGCGGTGGATCGCGCGGGGCTCGTGGGCGCGGACGGCGCCACGCACCAGGGCGCCTACGACGTGTCCTTCCTCCGGCCACTTCCGGGCCTCACGCAGTGGGCGCCAGTGGTGGGCGAGGACCTGGCGCCGCTGCTCGCCACGGCGCTCCAGGCTCCCGGGCCGTCGGTGCTGCGCTTCCCTCGGGGCACGTTGCCGGAGGCTCCCCCGGAGCTGTCGCCGGGCGAGGCCCCGGTGTCGGGGGCCCGCTGGCTGAAGCGCCCGGCCGCGTCCCGCCTGACGCTGGTGACGCTGGGCCCGCTGGGCCTGTCCGCGCTGGAGGCCGCGCGGAGCGAGCCGGACTGGAGCGTGCTCGACGCGCGCCAGGCGTGGCCCCTGGACGAGGCCGCGCTGCTGGAGGCCGCGGCGGGCGGGCACGTGGTGGTGGCGGAGGAGGGCACCACCCGGGGCGGGTTGGGCAGCGCGCTGCTGGAGCTGTACGCGGCGGCGGGCGTGGCCCCCCGGGTGAAGCTCCTGGGCATGCCGGACGTGTTCCTTCCACACGGAGACGCGCGCGTGCAGCGGGCGCAGCTGGGACTGGACGCGGCGGGCCTGCGACACGCGGGCCGGGTGCTGCTGGGAGAGGAGGCCCCGTGAAGCCGAAGAAGGAGCGGGTGGATGTGCTGGTGGTGGAGCGCGGGCTCGCCGAGTCGCGCACCAAGGCCCAGGCGCTCATCCTCGCGGGCCAGGTGGTGGTGGCGGATCAGCGCGTGGACAAGCCCGGCGCGCTGGTGCCGGTGGAGGCGGAGCTGCGCCTCAAGGGCGAGGTGCTGCCGTACGTCTCGCGCGGAGGCCTCAAGCTCAAGGCGGCGATGGACCGCTTCGGCCTGGACGTGGCGGGCCGGGTGGGCGCGGACATCGGCGCCAGCACGGGGGGCTTCACGGACTGCCTGCTCCAGCACGGCGCGGTGCGGGTGCACGCCATCGACGTGGGCTACGGCCAGCTCCACGAGAAGCTCCGCACCGACCCGCGCGTGCGCTCGCGCGAGCGGGTCAACGCGCGCTACCTCACGGAGGAGGACCTGCCGGAGAAGGTGGGCGTGGTCGTCATCGACGTGAGCTTCATCTCGCTCACCCAGGTGCTGCCGTCGGTGCTGACGTTCCTGTCGCCGGGCGGCCTGCTGGTGGCGCTGGTGAAGCCCCAGTTCGAGGTGGGGCCGGAGCGGGTGGGCAAGGGCGGCGTGGTGCGCGACCCGGCGGCTCGGCAGGACGCCATCGATACGGTGACGGCGTTCGTGCGCGAGCAGGGGCTCTCCGTGCGCGGGGTGATGGACTCGCCCGTGCCCGGGCCCGCCGGCAACGTGGAAGCGCTCCTCGTCGCCGACAGGCCCTGACGCTCTCGCCGCGGGCCGCTACTTGCGGACCGCGCGGTACTCGCTCAGCGGCAGCGCCTGGACCAGGTTCTTGCCCACGCGCATCCACAGCCGCCCGGTGTCATCCACGGAGCAGGACAGGCTGCTGGAGACCTCGTAGCGGAACAGCTCGCCCTTCTCGGAGGCGTCCACCGCGACGATCTCCTGCGGCAGGACGCCCGCCACGTCCGGGGCGTTCAGCAGGTAGAACTCCGGGCTGGTCGGCTGGCCCAGCTGCACCTGGACGATGCGCAGCTTGCCGGACGCGTCCACGGAGGTGCCGCCCTTGTTGGTGACGATGCCGTTCGTCGCGTCGAGGAACCACACCCGCTGCGTGCCAATGGCCGCGATCCGCGAGCCCGCCGAGTAGGGCAGGAGGAAGTTGATGGGCACGGGGAGCGTGGGGCTCGCCCACTTGAACGCGGCGCCCTCGCAGCCCTCCAGGTCCGTGGAGCAGGCCTGGACGCGCGACTGGTTGTTGCCGAAGAGGAACGCGAAGTAGATGGTCGACCCGTCGGCGCTGAACGTGGTGACGGGCGGCGCATCCAGCTGGCCGTTGTAGGCGTAGATCTTCCGCTCCTGCACCGGCTGCAGCTCCTGGCTGGTGCCGTTCGCGTCCAGGTAGGCCACGATGACCTGGGGCACCTGGGAGAACTCCAGCTGCGCCACGTAGGGCACCAGCACCTGCTGGCCCTTCTCCTGCGGCGGGGCGATGGGCCCCAGCACGGCGCCCTTGTACGTCCACTGGAAGGTGCCGCCCGCGTTGGTGTGCTTGAGGCGGGAGACCGTGTACCGGTCGCGCACCAGCGCGTCGCCGTTGCTCATCACCGACAGGCTGACCAGGAAGTAGGTCGGCGAGGTGCGGCCGGTGATGGTGAAGTTGGCGTCCACCGCCACCGCGCCAGCGCCGGGCGTCCACACCCACCGCTTGCCGCTGCTCGGGTTGATGGGGGTGATGACCGTGGCCGCGCTGCACGGGATGCCCATCTCCACCGAGTTGCGCAGGACCCCCGCGGCGTCCACGCGGAAGAGCGTGCCGCTGCCAGTGGTGGGGTTGCCGCAGCCGATGAAGGAGATGTTCGCGCCGGTGCCCTCGGTGATGAAGAAGTCCGTCACCACCTGGCCGTTGGGGTCCGGGTCCTTCACCACCTTGGTCACCGGCAGGAACGTCGCCGACGCGGGCTGGGACACGTTCGTCCGGCCGTCCGCGCACGTCGCCCGCGCGTTGAGCGACAGGCTGACCGCGAGGCCCCGGGTGTACTTGATCTCGTTCGCGGCGAGCTCGAAGTCCATGGACCCGCTCGTGTACGGGACCGTCTTGAGGAACGTGTCCTGGTCGTAGATGTCCACGCGGGCGACCGCGTCACAGCCGGACACGATGACCCGCACCGTCAACGTGGGCGTCGCCGAGTTGGGCTGCGGGACGTTGAGGGACACCACCGGAGGGTCCGGCACGGGCGGCGGCTTCGGGTCCCCACAGGCGGCGAGCACGGAAGCGCAGAAGGTGAGCATGGCCAGGAGGGCCCGGGGCGCGGACGGGCGCGAAGGAACGGAGTGCATGGTTCCACACTCTACCGCGCTCCCCTGGGAAGCGGGCGGGGCCCGGCCTTTCCGTCCGGGGCCACCCTCGCCTCCACCCCCCATTCCTGATCGCGAAGCGGCCTGGAGACCCCGTCGGAGAGGGCTTCCAGGGCCCCGGTGAACCGCACCCACCCCGGGTCCCTCCTGCCTGCCGACCGGCCCTCCAGGCAGGCGCAGGGACGCGGTGGGGGAAGAAAGTCACAGCCGTGGCGTTCCGGCGGCTTTTTCCCATCCTCCCGAGGGAGGAGACCGCGGGTGCTCCCCGGTCACCGGCCCGTCATCGCGAGCGGGATTCCGCGGCGCGGACGTCGGGCCGGGGTATACGTCGCGCCCCTTCTCTCACCCCTCTCTCTCGGAGAGCCCCGTTCATCCGCTGGCTCACGGACGGGTTAGACGGCATGATCCAGAATCGACCATGACCCCTTACGCACCCAACGGGCTTCCGCGACGTCGTTCCCTGTCTGGGCGGGGCGGAGGCGCGCCGTGAGGATCGAGATGTTGTCGTCTGAACAGCGGGGACGGGTGCTGGTGCTGGCGGCGAAGGCCGCGGGTGACGCGCTCGTGGAGCGCCTCACCGCGAGCGGCTATCAGTGCGCCTCCACCGAGCGGGAGACGGGTCTGGCGGAGATGGTGGATCAGCTCCAGCCGGAGGTGGTGCTCCTGTCGGTGACGGCCAAGCGCGCGGCCGAGCTGCTGGAGACGGTGCGCAAGGTGGACAAGCTGAACCGGCTGCCGGTGCTGGTGGACCAGGGCCGCGCGCGTTCGGCGGAGGCGTTCAAGCGGCTGGCGGTGGACGACTTCGTGCGCGGCGCGGATGAGCTGGTGCCCCGGTTGGAGTCCGCGCTGCGCGCCTGGCGGCTCAAGGAGCGCGAGGAGCGGATCCGCCTGCGCATGGGGATGCTGCTGGAGATCACCCAGGCGGCGACCAGCTCCCTGGAGCTGGAGGAGATCCTCCGCATCGCGGTGGAGAAGGTGGGGCAGGTCACCGGGACGGATCGCTGCTCGGTGGTGCTGGTGGAGGGCAGCCACGCGCGCACGGCCGCGGTGGTGGCGACGCAGGAGGACCCCAGCCTCGTCCAACTGGACATCGAGGTGGCGCGCTACCCGGAGCTGCGCCGCGCGCTGGAGACGCGCCAGCCCGTCTTGATTGAAGAGGCGCAGCGCGATCCGCTGATGGCGGAGGTGCGCACGTCGCTGCTGCCGCAGGGCGTGAAGTCCATCCTGGTCCAGCCGCTCATCTGCCAGGACGACCTGCTGGGCGCGCTCTTCCTGCGCGTGTCCAAGGGCGAGGCGTCCATCGGGCGCGACGAGCAGGAGTTCGCGGAGGCGGTGGCGGGCGTGCTCGCCAACTCCATCCGCAACGCGCGCCTGCACACGGCGGTGAAGAAGAAGCGCGAGGACCTGGAGCTGGCGTACGTGGAGCGCTACCGCGAGCTCAACGACGCGAACCGCCGGCTGAAGGAGCTCAACCGCCTCAAGGATGAGATCATCGCGGTGTGCAGCCACGACCTGCGCGCGCCCCTCCAGGTGCTCCTGGGCCACGGCCGGCTCTTGCTGGAAGGGCCGCTGGAGGTCCAGCAGAAGCAGTCCGCGGAGGCGATGATCCGCCAGGGCCGGAAGATCCTCACCCTGGTCGAGTCCCTGCTGGAGAAGGGCAAGGGCGAGGCGGCGCGGCTGTCCATCGAGCCCCGCGTGCTGGACGTGGCGCAGCTGTGCCGCGACGCCGTGGCGGAGCTGGAGATCCTGGCCGCGGAGAAGGCCGTGGCGCTGCGCTCCGAGTGCCCCGACAGCCTGATGCTGATTGGCGACGAGGTGAAGCTGCACGAGGTGCTGCAGAACCTCATCAGCAACGCCATCCAGCACGCCAGCGAACCGGGCGAGGTGGTGGTGCGCACGCAGCGGCTGTCTCGGCCGGACGGCGACGCGGTGCGGGTGATGGTGAGCGACAACGGGGTGGGCATCCCCCCGGACGAGCTGCACCTGGTGTTCGACCGCTACCGGCACGGGCCCAAGGGCACGGGGCTGGGGCTGGCCATCTGCAAGGAGTTCGTGGAGCTGCACGGCGGTGAAATCTGGGCGGAGAGCCCGGCCGACGGCGGCTGCACCTTCGTCTTCACGCTGCCCCTGGCGCAGGAGGCCGCGCGCAACCCCCGGCCGCAGCCCGTGCCGGGCGCCGCGCCCGAGCAGCCGCGCGTGCTGGTGGTGGAGGACGAGCCGGAGATCGCCGCGGTCCTGTCGGAAGTGCTGCGCTCGAAGTACCGCGTGGAGGTGGCGCGCGACGGCGCGGAGGGCCTGGCGAAGGCGCGCGCGTCGCGTCCGGACCTGGTCGTGATGGACGTGTTCCTGCCCAAGCTGGACGGCCTGGACGCGGCCATGGCGCTCAAGTCCTCGTCGGACACGGCGCACATCCCCGTCATCCTCCTGTCCGCCCACCAGGGCGTCGCCGACAAGGTCCGCGCCCTCAACCTGGGCGCGGTGGACTACATGGCCAAGCCCTTCAACGCGGTGGAGCTGCTCAACCGCACCGAGCGCGCCCTCAAGCTGCGCCAGGGGGAGAAGGACCAGCAGGACAAGTCGTCCGCGCTCCAGAGGCGCACCGGCAGCGATCCCGCGACGGGGCTGCACGACCGCCGCGGCCTGCTCCTGAGGCTGGAGCAGGAGGTGGCCCGCAGCCGGCGCTACCACCGCGCGCTCACGCTGGCGGTGCTCCGCCCGGACCGGGAGCTGGACGTGATGCCCCCCAACATGGGGGACGTGATGCGCAAGCGGGTTCGCCACCCGGACGCCATCGCCCACCTGGGGCAGGGCGTCTTCGCGGTGGTGCTGCCCGAGTGCAACGCGGACGCCGCGCGCACGGTCATCAACCGCCTGATGCCGGACGTGGAGAAGGTGACCTCCATCGAATACCGGGCCGCCATGGCGGACGTCAGCCAGGACAGCGACCCGGTGGAGAAGCTGCTGGAGAAGCTGGGGGCGCCCCCTCCGGAGGTCCACTAGCCCGCGTGCGCCCGCTCCCGCTCCTCAGCCGTGCCGCCGTGCTGTGCCTCGCCCTGGCCGCCGGCGGCGCGGGGGCCGTCCCCGCGAGGAAGACCCCGCACGTCGACCGCGAGGCGATGCGCGAGGCCATGGATTCGGGGGAGCGCGACGACGAGCCGGCCGCGTCGTCCGCCAGCTACGCGCACTACCTCCAGGCTCGGTTGATGCACCTGGAGGGCAACCACCGGGGCGCGGTGGACGAGCTTCGGCTCGCGCTCGCCACCGACGACGGCAACCCGCGCCTGCTCACCCAACTGGGCGAGGAGTACGCGCGGCTGGGCGACCTGGAGCGCGCCGAGCGCGAGCTGCGCCGGGCCGTGGACAGGGCCCCCACGTACTACCCCGCCCACGTGCTCCTGGGCCGGGTGCTGATGGAGGCCGGCCGGCCGGCGCGCGCGCGCCAACACCTGCGCCGGGCGCTGTCGCTGCGCCCGCGCGAGCCCGAGGCGTACCTGGTGCTGTCCCAGCTGCACCTGGACGCGAAGGCGCCGGACGAGGCCGTGAAGGTGGTGGAGGCGCTCGCGCACGCGCTGCCCGGAGAGGCCTCCGGTTACCGGCGGCTGGGGCTGGTGCTGGCCGAGCGCGGCGACACGGCCCGCGCCGAGCGGCTGCTCACGAAGGCCGCCGAGCGCGACCCGGGCGACGTGGAGGTGTGGTCCACGCTGGCCCGGCTGCACGAGGACGCGGGGCGCCCGAAGGACGCGGAGGACGCGCTCGCTCGCGCGCTGGAGGCGGATCCCGACAGCCGCGAGGTGCTGCTGTCCGCGGGCAGGGCCGCGCTCAAGGGGGGCTCGGTGACGCGGGCCCGGGCGTACTTCGACCGGCTCCTGTCCCTGTCCAGCTCTCCGGAGCTGGCGGTGCGGGTGGCCTTCAGCTACCTGTCCGCGCACGAATCCGCCGCCGCCGAGGCCGTGCTGGAGGCCGCGAGGAAGGAGACGCCGGACGAGCCCCGGCTGGCGTACTACGCGGGCCTCGTCGCCGAGCGGACGCGCCGCTTCGCCGCCGCCGCCCGGGACTTCGCCGCCGTGGCCCCGGATTCGGAGGTGTTCCCCGACGCCCGCCTGCGCCAGGCCCGGTGCCTGTCGCTGTCGGGGGACCACCCGCGCGCGCTGGCGCTCTACCGCGCCGCCATGGCGGAGTCGCCGGAGGACCTGGAGGCGCGCGTCGCCTATGCCCGGGCGCTGGAGCGCGGCGGCTCGGCGTCGAAGGCGGAGGGCGTGCTGCGCGAGGCGCTGGGCGGGGAGGGCGCCGCGCTGGCGTACGAGGCGCTGGCCACCCTGCTGGAGCGGCAGGGCCGCGCGCCGGACGCGCTCGCGCTCCTGAGGGAGGCCGTCTCGAAGGCGCCCCGGAACCAGGACCTGCTCTTCTCCCTGGGCGCCCTGATGGAGCGCCAGGGCGACGTCGGCGGAGCGCTCAACCGCATGCGGGCGGTGCTCGCGCTGGCGCCGGACCACGCCGCGGCGATGAACTTCATGGGCTATGTGCTCGCGCAGCGGGGACGGGACCTGGACGAGGCGGAGCGGCTGGTGCGCCGCGCCCTGGCGCTCCGGCCCGACAGCGCGGCCTACGTGGATTCGCTGGGATGGGTGTACTTCCAGCGCGGCGACGCGAAGAAGGCCGTGGAGGCGCTGGCGCGCGCGGCGGAGCTGGCGCCCGACGAACCCGCCATCCTGGAGCACCTGGGAGACGCGCACCTCAAGGCGGGCCATGCCCCGGAGGCCGCCCGGGCCTGGCGGCGGGCCCTGGAGGTGCTGACGCTGGAGCCGGAGGCCGCCGAACCCGCCGATCAGCGCGCCACGCTGGAGCGCAAGTTGAAGGCGCTACCCTCGACAGCGCAGGGCCGCTAAGGTCGTGGGCCTCATGGCCCGCCACGACGAAGGCTTCTTCAGCGGCAAGGACAACACCCGGCTGTTCTGGACGCTGGACCTGCCAGACGGGGCCCCGCGCGCGCACGTCGCCATCGTCCATGGCTACGGCGACCACATCGGCCGGTACCGGCCCGTCATCGACGCGCTGGTCCAGGACGGCTTCGCGGTGCACGGCTTCGACTACCGGGGCCACGGCCGCGCGGACGGCCGTCGCGCCTACGCCAGCAAGTGGACCGAGTTCCTCGACGACCTGGACGGCTTCTGGCAGCGCGTGCGCAAGGCCGCCGGCGCGGAGAAGATCTTCCTGCTCGCCCACAGCCACGGCGGCCTGATGGCCGTGCACGCCCTGGCCAAGGGCCTGGACGGCCTCACCGGCGCCATCCTCTCCGCGCCCTACCTCAAGCTGGCCATCACCCCGCCCACCGCGAAGATTCTCGCCGCGCGCATGGTGGGCACCGTGGTGCCCTGGATGAAGGTCGCCTCCGGCCTCGCCCCGGACATGCTCAGCACCGACCCGGAGGTCCAGAAGGCGGTCGGGTCGGACCCGCTCTACGTGCCCTTCGCCACGCCGCGCTGGTTCGTGGAGTCCACGGCGGCCCAGGCGCAGACGCTCGCGCTGGCGCCGAAGATTCAAGTACCGCTGTTCGTGCTGTGCGGCCAGGAGGACGGGGTGGCGGCTCCGGCGGCGGCGCGGGCCTTCTTCGAGGCGGCGGGCACGGCGGACAAGAAGTTCAAGGAGTACCCCGGCATGCGGCACGAGCCGCTCAACGAACGGGACCGCGCGGCGGTGTTCCAGGACATCTCCGGCTGGATCTCCGCGCATCTCTGACATAATCAGGTCGCCCCGCTCCCGACGGAGCAGGCGCTGGCGAGGATCACCTCATGGCACAGGGTGAAACGGGCATCATTGGCAAGGGCATCGTCATCAGGGGCAACCTCACGGGCGGAGGGGACCTGGTCATCGAGGGGCGCGTCGAGGGACAGATCGCCCTGAAGAACCACCTCACCATCGAGGGCACCGGCAAGGTGCAGGCGGACATCCGCGCCGAGGAGCTGACCATCAACGGCGAGGCGAGCGGCAACATCGACGCTTCCACGCGCGTGGCCATCAACGCCTCGGCGAAGGTGGCGGGCGACATCAAGGCCCCGCGGGTCATCATCGAGGACGGCGCCGTGTTCAACGGCTCCATCGAGATGGACGTGAAGTTGCCGGACGACATCTAGCATCCACCGGGGCCCGTCCCACGGTCCCCCAGGCTCAAGCTTCGAGAAGGCGGACAACACTCATGGCGAATACGGTCATTGGTTCGAGCATCGTCATCGACGGGGAGATTTCCGGTGACGAGGACCTGGTCATCCAGGGCACCGTGAAGGGGAAGATCTCCCTCAAGGAGAGCCTGTACGTGGAGGGCTCGGGCGTCGTCGAGGCGGACATCGAGACGCAGAACGTGGAGATCGCCGGTCGCGTGACGGGCAACATCGTCGCCAGCGACAAGGTGGAGCTGAAGACGGATTGCCGCGTGGTGGGCGACATCAAGGCCCCGCGCATCCTCATCGCCGACGGTGCGTCCTTCAAGGGCAACGTCGACATGGACATGAAGGAGCGCTGATCCGTGGCCACCGCCAAGGAGCTTGCAGGCAACACCGTAGACAACACCGTGGTGGGGCCCTCCATCCTCATCAGCGGTCGGCTCACGGGTGACGAGGACCTCACGGTCCGCGGGCGCGTGGAGGGCGAGCTGACCCTCAGCCGCACCCTCATCGTGGAGCCGTCCGGCGTGGTGAAGGCCAACGTGGCGGTGAAGAACGCCATCGTCAGCGGCGTGGTGGTGGGCAACATCAACGCCACCGAGAGCGTGGAGCTCACCCGCGAGGGCCGCATGGTGGGCGACATCCGCGCCCCCCGCGTCATCATCGTCGACGGCGCCAGCTTCCGCGGCCGCGTGGACATGGGCGACGTGGAGCCGGGACGTCTGCCGGCCGAGCGCCCCGCCGTGACGCGCCCCCAGGCCGTCACGCGTCCCACGGTGCGCCCCGGCGCGACCCCGCCGCGGCCTCCGCCGCCCGTCGCGCCGCAGCGCACGGCCCCGACGCCGCCCCCGCCTCCGGCGCGCACGCCGCCCGCGTCGGCGGCACCGGCCACGGTCGTGGCCCGCCCGGCGGCCAAGCCGCTGCCGCCGCCGCCGCCCGCGGCGCCCACCTACACCCCGCGCGCGGCTGAACCCCCGCGCCCGGTGTTCACTGAGCAGGCGAGCAGTGCCTCCGCGCCCGTTCCCCCCGTGATGGGTGCTGGCGCGAAGAAGAAGGTCGTGGTGAAGAAGAAGACCCGCTAGAGCCCGCCCGCCGCGCCGTCGCTTCCGGCGGCGCGGGGGTGGAACAACCGGGGGTGCCACCATGGACGCCGAGCACAGGGCCGAGGGACAGGAAGGGACTGGGGAGAACGCGACGCCGCCCCCGCAGGAGGGCGCGTCCGTGCCGCGGCATGGAGAGGGCGTGGGTGGAGACGTGACTTCGGAAGGCATCGCTCCGTCAGGAGCGGGTGGGACACGGACGGACCTGCCCGGCGAAGCCGCTCCGGCGTCGCAGGCGGCGCAAGCGTCCTCGAACGGCGAGGAGGTCCATGCCCAGGGGGCGGAGGTCCCCGCGGGCAGCGAGACGGACTCGTCACGGGCTGGCCCGTCGGGCGGCGAAGGCGGGGAGTCCTCTGCCTCCGCGGCGGGTGCCGACGGCACGGCGTTCCAGCCCGGCGCGAACTCTGGTTCGGACGGCGCGGTGTCCGCGACGGGCTCGGAAGGGAGCGCGTCGGCGGGCGAGGGTGACTCGGCCGGTGCCGTGAGCGGTGCGGACGCGACGTCGCGGACCCGCCTGGATGCCAGCAGCGAGGCGCAGGGAAGCGGCGCGGAGGCGGACGCCCCCACGGGTCCTGGCCGCTACGTGGAGCTGTCGTCCGGCCAGGACGTGCCGGACGCGTCTGGGGCAGGCAGCGACGGCGGCGGCGAGGCGAAGGACGTGCTGGCGGAGCCGCGGTCCGGCCCCGTGTCTGGTGCGGATGAAGCGCTCCTGGGCGCCGGCATCTGGGATGTGGCGAGCCGCGCGAGCCAGGAGGAATCTGGCTCCGGGGACGACGTGCGAGACGATTCCGAAGCAGGCTCCGACGACGACGCGGCGACCCCCGAAGGGGAGCCCCCCGCGGAGGCCCTGGCGCCTCGCGTGATGGGACAGGTGACGGCGATGGTGCTGCCGCTGGAGCGACTGGAGGAGGACACCACCTTCCGCCTGCGGGACGAGGGCGACGTGTCCGAGCTGGCCACGGACCTGGCGCGACTGGGGCAGCTGTTCCCGGTGGACGTGCGCCCGCGCGGCGAGGAGCGCTACCAGCTCATCTGCGGCTTCCGGCGCGTGGCGGCGCTGCGCTTCCTCAAGCGCGACCAGGTGCAGGTGCGCGTGCACGAGACGCTGTCCGACGAGGACGCGCTGCTCCTGTCCCTGGCGGAGGCCATCCACGCCTCGCCGGTGGAGCATGACGTGCTGGAGGCCAAGCGCGACACGCTGGAGGCCGAAGGCCGGCTGACGGCGCCGGTGCGCGACATGCTGGAGAAGGCGCTCGCCACCGAGGAGACGCTGGCGCCGGAGGGCGTGGAAGAGGAGATCGACGCGGACGAGCTGGCGGTGGACGTCGCGCAGCGCATGGGGGCCCTCAACCAGGACCTCTCGCTGCTCGCGGACGTGTTCGCCGCGCTGGACGAGTCGCGCAGGGCGGAGTTGCTGATGCAGCTGCGCTACTCGGCGCAGCTGGTGGCGTACCTGGAGGGACTGTAGCCATGGCGGAACCGCTCGTTCGCGACCGCGCCCGGCTCCTGGAGGTGCTCACGCAGCGCTCCTTCGAGCGCCGCCGCGTGGTGCTGTCCTCCGGCAAGGAGTCGGACTTCTACATCGACTGCAAGCGCACGGCGCTGCTCGCCGAGGGCCACTACCTCATCGGCCGGCTGCTGCTGGAAGCCATCCGGCGGGACGCCCCGGCGGCGGTGGCCGCGGGCGGACTGACGCTGGGCGCGGACCCGCTCGCGTCGGCGGTGAGCCTGACCAGCTTCCTGGAGGGCAAGGACCCGCTGCACGCGTTCATCGTGCGCAAGGAGCCCAAGGGCCACGGCACGGGCCAGTGGATTGAGGGCCTGTCCGCCCTGAGCCCCGGCGCCCCCGTGGCCATCGTGGAGGACGTGGTGACGACGGGCGCGTCCACCCTCAAGGCCATCGAGCGCGCGAAGCTGGAGGGCCTGACGGTGCTGGGCGCCTTCGCGCTGGTGGACCGGCTGGAAGGTGGACGGGAGGCGGTGGAGGCCGCTGGCCACCGCCTCACCACCCTGTTCACGCGCAAGGACTTCATCCCGTGAGAAGGCTGCTGGTGGCCGCGGTGCTGCTGGGCGTGCTGGGCGGTTGCGCCAACACGCCCCCTATCGTCGGCGAGCCCGCCCCCACGCTGGATGATCCGAAGCAGGAGGCCGCCTATCTCGCGGTGCTGAACCGGTACACGGGCCGCCAGGAGATCTACGACGGCTTCGACACGCGCATCTTCGCGGGGGCCACGCTCCAGACGCCCGCCTTCCGCGACGCGCGTGTCCACCGGCGGGCCCTCTTCCAGACGCTGCCGGCGGCGAAGGTGGAGCAGCTGCTCGCGGAGGAGCAGGCGGAGGCGGCGCAGTTCCACGAGTTCTTCCTGGGCGTGCACGTCAACGACCCGCGCTACGACGACTTCGCCCACCGGCGCAGCATCTGGCGCCTGGCGCTGGTGACGCCCGCGGGCGAAGTCACCCCCGTGGAGATCCGCCGCGTGGGCCGGGCCGACCTCAACGTGCGTGCCTACTACCCGTACGCCAGCCTCTTCTGGGTCGCCTACCGGGTGCGCTTCCCGCAGACCTTCTCCAACGGCCAGCCCGTCATCCCCGAAGGCACCGAGCTGGTCACGCTCCGCGTCGCCTCGTCGCTGGGGAACGCCGAGCTGAAGGTGCACGCGCACTGAGGCTTCCGCGAAGGGCCGGGCCGCGGACTCAGGTCTGCTGGCCGCCCTTCAGCCACTTCGGCGTCGCGGGCATCGAGGGCCCCGCGAGCAGCCGGTCCAGGAGCGCGTCCGCTGACGCCTCCACCGCGAAGGGCATGCGCTGCGACTCCGGGACGAAGCCCGCTTCGACCATGCGCCCCACCAGCGCGAGCAGCGGCTGGAAGAAGCCGTCCACGTCCAGCAGGCCCATGGGCTTGCGGTGCAGGCCCAGCTGGGCCCAGGTGACGATCTCGAACAGCTCGTCCAGGGTGCCGAATCCGCCGGGCAGGGCGATGAAGGCGTCCGCGCGCTCGGCCATCATCGCCTTGCGCGAGTGCATGGAGTCCACCCGGTGCAGCTCCGTCAGGCGCGGGTGGCCCAGCTCCTTCGCGTCCATGAAGTGCGGCAGCACGCCCACGGCCTTGCCGCCGCCCGCGAGCACCGCGTCCGCCACCGCGCCCATCAACCCCACGCTGGCTCCGCCGTAGACGAGCGTCAGCCCGCGCCGGGCCAGCGCCGCGCCCAGCTTGGAGGCGGCATCGCGGTACTCGGCGCGCACGCCTGAGCGCGAACCGCAGAACACGCAGACGCTTCGCACGGTGACTTCGGGCATCGCTAGAGTCCTCCGAGCCGCCCGGGATGGGCGGCGACCACGGCGAGCGCCGCGGCGATGAAGAGCAGCACGGGGATGGCGCGCGAGTAGAACTTCGGTCCCTGGCGCAGGGCCATGCCGCAGGGCAGGCCGAAGACGAAGCCCCCCAGGTGGCCCGACCAGCTCACGCCGGGCAGCAGGCTGATGACCGCCACCTGCACCAGCCAGAACATCAGGTCCCGCCGGCCCTGCAGCGTGGAGATGGGCAGCATCGCGCCGCCCCAGCCGAGGATCATCCCGGACGCGCCCACCGTCACGGTGTCGAAGTTGAAGAAGAGCGCGAACGCGGAGCCGCCCAGCGCGGTGACGAGCGACAGCGCCAGGAAGCGCGGGCTCCCGATGGCGCGCTCCAGGGACATGCCCAGCGTGTAGACGACGGACATGTTGAAGAACAGGTGCAGCACGCTGCCGTGCTCGAACACCATGCCCAGCAGCCGCCAGTACTCCCCGGCGCGCACCGCCGGCCCATAGAGCGCCAGCGGCGGCAGGCTACCCAGGGGCGTCCCGTCCGGCCCCGTCACGGGCTGCCCCATGCCTCGGGTCAGGAAGAACATCCCCACCGCGCCGGCCATGATGGCGTAGCAGACGAAGGGCGTGGGCAGCACGCGCGGGGGGGCGGGCGGGGCCGGGGGCGGGCCGTCGCCATCCCGGCCGCGCGGCTCGGGGGCCTGCGCGTCATCCAGGCCGGACGGGCCCGGGAGATCATCCAGCATTCGGCGCGGACGGGACATGCGCTCTCACAGCTCCCGGGACAGCACGGTGTCGCGCGTGCCCTGGTGCTCGTCGGTGTGGGGGTAGTCCAGGGTGTAGTGCAGGCCCCGGCTCTCCTTGCGGCGGCTCGCGCAGTCCACGATGAGGTGCGCCACCTCCGCGATGTTGCGCAGCTCGATGACGTCCCGGGTGACCTTGAAGCGCCAGTAGTAGTCGCGGATCTCCTCGCGCAGCAGCTCCAGCCGGCGCCTCGCGCGCATCAGCCGCTTGTCCGTGCGCACGATGCCCACGTAGTTCCACATCAGGCGGCGGATCTCATCCCAGTTGTGGGTGACGACGACGCTCTCATCGGAGTCCACCGCGGCGCCGGAGTCCCAGGCCGGCGGGTCCTCCTTCGGGTGCGACAGGTCCGCGAGCTCCGCCGCGGCCACCTGCACCGCGCGGTGGCCGAACACCAGGCCCTCCAGGAGCGAATTGGACGCGAGCCGGTTGGCGCCGTGCAGGCCCGTGCAGGACACCTCGCCAATGGCGTAGAGGCCCGGCACGTTGGTGCGCCCGTGCAGGTCCGTCACCACGCCGCCGCACTGGTAGTGGGCCGCGGGCACCACGGGGATGGGCTGCACGGCCATGTCGATGTTGAAGGCCTTGCAGGTGGCGTAGATGTTGGGGAAGCGCTCGGTGAGGTACGCGCGGCCCAGGTGCGTCATGTCCAGGTAGACGCAGTCGTTGCCCGTGCGCTTGAGCTCCGCGTCGATGGCGCGCGCCACCACGTCGCGCGGCGCCAGGTCCCGCATGGCGTGGTAGCGCTCCATGAACGTCTGGCCGCCCTTGAGCCGGAGCTTGCCGCCCTCGCCGCGCAGCGCCTCGCTGATGAGGAAGCTCTTGGCCTCCGGGTGGAAGAGGCAGGTGGGGTGGAACTGGTAGAACTCCATGTTCGCCACGCGCGCGCCCGCGCGGTACGCCATGGCCACGCCGTCGCCCGTCGCGACGTCCGGGTTGGACGTGTAGAGGTACACCTTGCCCGCGCCGCCCGTCGCCAGCACCGTCACCTTGGACAGGAAGCGCTCGATGGAGCCGTCCTCCAGCAGCGCGTACGTGCCCACGCACCGGCTGGCCGCGGGGGCGTGCGGACGGCGGTCCAGGATGAGGTCGATGGCGGCCGTGTTCTGGAAGAAGGTGATGTTGGGC
The DNA here is from genome assembly GCF_007352635.1 of Corallococcus sp. Z5C101001. Classification (NCBI taxonomy): domain Bacteria; kingdom Pseudomonadati; phylum Myxococcota; class Myxococcia; order Myxococcales; family Myxococcaceae; genus Corallococcus; species Corallococcus sp. Z5C101001. The sequence continues at coordinate 454,146 of NZ_VKLU01000005.1, read as the reverse complement.
TGCTCGTCGCACGCGGCCAGGAGCGCGCGCTGGACCTCGCGGCCGGTGATGTCACCTGAGTGGATGACCCGGCGGGCGGAGTGACCGCCTTCGCGCGTGAGGTCGAACTCGCCGCCGCCCCGCCGGTCGAACTCCGCGCCCAGCGCGACCAGCTCCTTGAGGCGCGTGGGCCCTTCGCGCACCGTCACCTCCACCGCGTCGCGGTGGCACAGGCCCGCGCCCGCCACGAGCGTGTCCTCGATGTGCGAGTCGAACGTGTCCGTGGGGGAGAGCACGCTGGCGATGCCCCCCTGCGCGTAGGCGGTGTTTCCTTCGCCGCGCTCGCGTTTGGTGAGCACCGCGACCGTGCCATGCCGGGCCGCCTGGAGGGCGAACGACAGGCCGGCCACTCCGCCGCCCATGACCACGAAATCAAACCGATGGGGCATGGCGAACAGCCTTAACGGCGGTAAGTGCCGGAAACAAGGCGTTTTCTTGAGGACTTTCCGGCCGTTGTCTAAGGTTTCGGCCGCCGCCATGCGTGTCCTGACCGCCCTCGTTGCCCTCCTGACCGTCGCCGCTCCGGCGTACGCCTCCGACGGCATCTACAGCTACGTCGAGAAGGACGGCACCATCGTCTATACGAACGTGCCTCCGGGGGGCTCGCGCAAGGCGCGCAAGCTGGCCGGGACGTTCACGCCCGCGCCCTCCAAGACCGCGCCCGTGCGGGGCCGCGCCCGGACGCCCACGGAGCTGGATCCGCACATCACCACGGCGGCCCTGCGCTACCGCATCCCGCCCGCGCTGGTGCGCGCCATCATGCACACGGAGAGCAACTTCAACCCGAACGCGCTCAGCAACAAGGGCGCCAGCGGGCTGATGCAGCTCATGCCGGGCACCGCGTCGGACATGTACGTGAAGGACATCTTCGACTCGAAGGACAACATCGAAGGAGGCGTGCGCTACCTGCGCGTGCTGGCCAACATGTTCGACGGCGACATGGTGAAGATGGTCGCCGCGTACAACGCCGGGCCGGACGCGGTGAAGAAGTACGGGGGCCAGGTGCCGCCGTACGCCGAGACGCAGGAATACGTGCGCAAGGTCCTCCAGCTCTACTACCACTACAAGGAGCGCGAGCGGCTCGCCCAGGCCGAGGCCAGCAGCCGTGAGCCCACACCCGAGAATGACGACGCGCACGAAGGGGACGAAGGAGCCGGGCCCCGCTGACGACGAGTTCCTGCAGCAGCTCTACCGAGGCGGAGAGCTGCTCGGTGCCGGCAAGGTCACCGAAGCGAAGGAGTTCCTGGAGCGGGCGCACCAGCTGCAGCCGCGCCACGAGAAGGCCCAGAACCTCCTGGGCCTGACGTATTTCAAGCTGGGCCTCTTCGACCGCGCCGCGGACCTGTACGAGATGCTCGTGCGGGACAACCCGGTGGACCCCACGCTGCGCGTCAACCTGGGGCTCGTGTACCTGAAGACGAACGCGCTCCAGCGCGCTGCGCGCGAGTTCGAGACCGCCACCGACCTGGCCCCGGACCACAAGAAGGCCCACAACTACCTGGGCCTGACCTTCGCCCAGATGGGCGAGTACGGCCGCGCGCGCGAGCACTTCCTCCTGTCCGGCAGCGACGCCATGGCGGAGAAGATGTCTCGCGCCATCGCGGGCGAGGGCTACAGCCGTCCTCCCTCCGCGCCGTCCCGCCCGCGCGAGGAAGAGGAGGAGAGCGCGGGCCCCGCCTCGGCTCCCGCCTCCAGCGGGGAGAACGACTGGGGCGCCCAGTTCGGCCTGGATGAAGCGCCCCGTGGCCCCAGGGCCCCGGGCGCCGCGCCGCCCCGTCCGTCCACGGCGGCGCAGGATGACGACCTGCGCTTCGCCGAGGACGAGGGCCCGCCCGCGCCGACGGACGACCACGCCTTCAGCGCCCGCGCGGATGAGGAGGAGGACGAGGATCCGAGCCTCGCCGCCGGTTCGAGCCTCGCCGAGGACGCCGACACGTCCGGGGCCGACGTCGAGGTCGCGGACGAGCTGCCCCCCACGCCGGTGTCGGAGGAGATCGAAGTCTCCGAGGAGCCGCCCGCGCTCGCGTCCGACCTGGACGCCGAGCCCGGCGCCGCCTTCGCCGAGACCTCCGCCGCGCTGGCCGCCAGCGAGCCCGCCCCGGTGGCGCGGCGAACGGTCGCCGCCGCGACTCCTCCCGCACCAGTCGTGAATCCGCCGATGCTCACCGAGTGGGTCCACACCGTGGCGCTGCCGGGCGTGGCGTCGGGGCAGCCCTTCACGCAGGGCGCGTCGGGCGTGGCGCTGGAGGTGGATGGCGAGCTGCTCACCCGGCTGGAGGGGCTGGTCGCCGTGCGTGGCCAGGTCCGCTTCCAGCCGGAGATGAAGCGCTTCCGGGGCCGGGCCACGGACAAGCCGTTTGGGGAGGGCGAACAGGCCATGGTTCGCGCCCAGGGGCTGGGCACGCTGCACCTGGAGCCCGCCCAGGGCCGCCAGTTCGTCACGGTGGTCCTGGACGAGGAGTCCGTCTACCTGCGGGACGCGTGCGTCTTCGCCTTCGAGGAGCCGGTGGTGTTCGAGAACGGCCGCGTGCCTTCGGACCTGGCGCCGGACCTGGACCTCGTGCACCTGCGGGGACAGGGCAGGGTGCTCTTGAGCCTGACGGGGCCGCTGCGCTCGGTGGCGGTGGCCATGGACGCGCCGGTGACGGTGCCCCTCACGCACCTGGTGGGCTGGCTGGGCAACCTCACGCCCCGCGTGGTGCCGCTCATGGCCTCCGCTGGCGGGGAGACAGTGAGGGGCGCGGTGGAGCTGGGCGGTGAAGGTTTTGCCCTCATCACACTCGGGGTCCGGTAGAACGCGCGCCCATGGCCACGGAGCGAGCCCTCAGGAAGCAGCGCAAGCGCGAGGAGCGGGCCCGCCGCCGCGCCTCCCGCCGTCCCAGCATCCTGGTGCAGGAGTTCTGGAACCTGCCCAACATGCTCACGCTGGGGCGGATCCTCATCATCCCCTTGTTCGTCTGGCTCACCTACGACGCGGACCCCCTGCACTCCCTGTTGGCGGGCCTGGTGTTCGCGGTGGCCTCCATCACCGACGTGGTGGATGGCTACCTCGCCCGGAAGTGGAACCTCATCACCGTGGTGGGCAAGTTCATGGACCCGCTGGCGGACAAGCTCATCGCCATGGCCGCCCTGGTGATGATGGTCCGCCTGGGGCGCATCGCCGCGTGGGTCGTCATCGTGCTGCTGGCGCGGGAGTTCATCGTCAGCGGCCTGCGCACCATCGCCGCCAGCGAGGGCATGGTCATCGCCGCGGGGCAGGAGGGGAAGTGGAAGACGTCCCTCCAACTGGTGGGGATCATCTCCCTGTGCGTCCACTACGTGCATCCGCTGGACCTGGGCTTCCGCACCGTCACCGTCGACTACAACCAGGTCGGCAAGGTGCTGGTGTACCTGTCGGGTGCGTTCTCGGTGTGGAGCGCCGTCGTGTACTTCCGCGCGTTCCTCGGGATGCTCGCCCGCAGAGGGGGCGCGGATCCGGATGCGAAAAGTGTTTGACGTGTCCGAAGGGCCTCTGTATACCCCACCTCACTTCCGGCGCGGCACCGCCCGACGGAAAGCAGCAAGCGGTACGGCAGTCCTGATGCGGGAATAGCTCAGCGGTAGAGCATCGCCTTGCCAAGGCGAGGGTCGAGGGTTCAAATCCCTTTTCCCGCTCCAAAACAAAGGCCCTCTGGGAAACCAGGGGGCCTTTTTCTTTCTCCCCTGTTTGTTTCCAAGGGGCGCGACACCAGGCGGGCGCGCGAGGGGCCGGCGGTCCGCTGTTCCGGGTAGTTCGCCACCAGCGAACCCTTTGCGGTATGGATACCGGCGCATGATTCGCAACTTCCGGGAACTCTACTCGTACCGGGGGCTCCTCCTCAGCCTGGTGCAGCGCGAGCTGAAGGCGCGCTATCGCGGCTCGGTGCTGGGCTTCTTCTGGACGTTCCTGAACCCCACCCTCCACATGCTGGTCTACGCGCTGCTGTTCGGCGTGTTCATGAAGAACCAGATTCCGCACTACCCCTACTTCATGTTCGTGGGGCTGCTGCCGTGGATCTGGTTCTCCACGTCGGTGTCCGCGGGGGCCAGCGCCATCAGCGACCGGCGCGACCTGATGACCAAGGTGCGCTTCCCGGCCCAGGTGCTGCCGGCCACGGTGGTGGCGACCAACTTCTGCAACTTCATCTTCTCGCTGCCCCTGATGGTGGCGCTGGGGCTGGTGTTCGGCGTGGCGCCGTCCTGGCACGTGGTGCTCTTCCCGGCGGTGGTGCTGGTCCAGATGTGCTTCACCTTCGCGGTGGTCTACGCGGTCAGCGCCTTCAACGTGACGTTCCGGGACCTGCAGCACATCGTGATGAACCTGATGACGCTGTGGTTCTTCGTGACGCCGGTGCTCTACAAGCTGTCCACCATCCCGGAGGAGTACCGGCGGGTGCTGCAGGTGCTCAATCCGATGTCCATCCTCATCACCTCGTACCAGGCCATCTTCTACGAGCACCGGTTGCCGGACGCGGTGCCGCTCGTGTCGCTCCTGGGGGTCTCCGTCGTGCTGCTGTGGGGCGCCACGCAGATCTTCGAGAGCCGCCGCGAGGAGTTCGCGGAGTCCATCTAGATGGTCCATCCAACGACCGAGGACGCCATCGTCATCGAGGACGTGGTGAAGAACTTCCGGAAGAAGACCATCCGGGGGGAATACACCACGTTCAAGTCGGAGCTCGTGCGCTGGCTGCGCGGGCATCGCAACGCGTCCCAGCAGGGCCGCTTCATCGAGTCCCTGCGCGGCGTCAACCTGCGCATCCCCAAGGGCCAGACGGTGGCCATCCTGGGGCGCAACGGCTCCGGCAAGAGCACGCTGCTGAAGCTCATCACCGGCATCTACACGCCCACGTCCGGGCGCATCCAGGTGAACGGGCGCATCTCCGCGCTGCTGGACCTGGGCGCGGGCTTCCACCCGGACTTCTCCGGCCGGGAGAACATCCTCATCAACGGCATCATCCTCGGCATGTCGCGCGCCGAGGTGCGCGCGAAGATGGACGCCATCATCGCGTTCAGCGAGCTGGGGGAGTTCATCGACGAGCCGGTGCGCACGTACTCCAGCGGCATGTACATGCGCCTGGCGTTCTCCGTGGCCACCCACGTGGACCCGGACATCCTCATCATCGATGAGATCCTCGCCGTCGGCGACGAGCACTTCAGCAAGAAGAGCCTCGCGAAGATGACGGAGTTCAAGCGGCTGGGGAAGACCATCGTCCTGGTCACCCACGACATGTCCACCGTGGAGCGCTGGTGCGACCAGGCGGCGTGGCTGGACGGCGGGAGGATCCGCCGCGTGGGCACCCCGGCGGAGATCGCCGCGGAGTACCGGCAGGCGGTGTCGCTGGCGGAGGCGCGCTCCACCATCTTCACGCCGCCGGCCCTGACGGAAGGGGGCGGGGCGCTGCCGTCGCTTCCGGAGGGCCCGGTGGTGCGGGACGAGCCGCCGGTGTCGCCCGCGCTCGCCGTGTCTCGGGTCTCGCTGTGCGGACCTCGGGGGGAGGAGCTGGGGCCCGTCACCGCGGAGACGCGGGTGGAGGCGTGCATCGACTACGTGGCGCGCGAGCCGGTGGAGGACGTGGAGTTCGTCCTCACGCTGTCCCACGCGGACGGGGCGGTGCTGTACGTGACGAGCACCCGGACGGACCGGGTGCCGCTGCCGGCGCCGCTGCCCCCGCAGGGGCGCCTGCGCTTCGTGTTGCCCCGGCTGGGGCTCTTGGGTGGCTCCTACGTGCTGAGCGTGGAGCTGAAGACGGGCAACACGGCGAACCCGGAGCCGGGACGGGAGGCGCGCTGCACCTTCTCCGTGTCGACCGAGCATGACGACCGGGGTGTCTTCCGGCCGGAGCATGCCTGGGTGGTGGAGGAGGCTCCGGCCGCCCCCGTCCAGGCGGTCTCCGTGCCCACGCATGCCGCGGCCTCCTGAGGGGAGGAGGCCTCCCGCGCGCCGCGGCCCGGGGCCTTGAAAAAGGGGAGGCGCCTGGGAGGTGAGCACCTTGTTCCACACCATGCCCGAGGGGGGGCAGGCGGCAGCGTCCGCCGGAGAGATCGCGGAGCGGATCGCCGCGTTGCGCGCCGAGCCCGACGCGGCCAACGCCGCGGCGCTCGCGGACCTGACGGAGCAGCTGCGCCGGCTTGCGCCTCCGGCCAACACGGCCCTGTCGCCCTTGCTGGCCGCGGCCCGGCTCGCCGTCCCGTTCGAGTTCTCCGTTCCGCCGTCGCACCGGGCCTCGGGAGGGCAGTGGGTGACGGCCGCCAAGCGCGCCTTCGTCCTGGGCCTGCGTCCGCTCCACGTCGAACTGCTGCGGCCCCAGGCCGCCTTCAACCAGCGCGTGCTCCGGGTGTTGGAGCGGTTGGAGGCCCGGCGAGACCAGGGCGGCCGGGACGACTTGACGGAGTGGGCCCGCAAGCAGCTCGACGCACAGGGCACCGGCAGGCCCCCTGACCGTGGGCCGCGAAGCTTCGCGCCCGCGTCGGTGGCGTGGAAGCTGGCGTGGCGCGCATGGCGCCGGGCGCTGGGGCCCGTGCTGGAGCCCCTGCTCGCGCGACAGGCGGAGTGGAACGCGCTCATGCGCGAAACACTGGTGGCCGTCGCCGCCGTCCCGGGCGCGGGGACGCCGGATACCGTGGATGCCACGCACCGGGTGGCGCGGCTCGTGGCGCTGGCCTCCCCGCTGGCGCGTCCGGGCCTTCCCCGGGGCATCCGGGCCTCCGCGCCGCTGTGGCGCGAGGTGCTGCGTCGGCAGTCCCGCTTCAACGGCGAGGCGGTGGTGGCGCTGGCCGCCATCCTCGGGGTGCGCACGCCGCCTCCGCCCCTGCCCGCGCTGGAGGACTTCCACCACTGGTGCACGCTCCGCGAACCGGCGGACATCCACGCCGCCCGCGAGGCCCTGGAGCGGCTGCCCCTCCGGCCCCGGCTGTCCCTGCTGGTGGCCACCGCGGGGGCCTGTCCCGCGCACCTGCGCGAATGCCTGGCGTCGGTGGAGGCCCAGGTGTACCCGGACTGGGAGCTGGTGCTGGTGGGGCCGGAGGACGGCCCCGCGCTGCCGGAGCCGTGGGCCTCCGCGCACCGCCAGACGCGCATCCGCCGCGTGACGCTCTCCGGGCCCACGGACTTCGCCCGGGCGCTGCGCGTGGGCCTTCAGGCCGCGAGCGGGGACTTCGTGGGCGTGCTGGGCGCGGAGGACACGCTCGCGCCCAACGCACTGGCGGAGGTCGCCCTGGCCCTGGGCGCCGACCCAGGCCTGGATCTGATCTACGGCGATGAGGACCGGCTGGATTCGCGCGGCCGGCGCACGGCCCCGTTCTTCAAGCCGGACTGGTCGCCGGACCTGCTGCGCTCGGTGGACTACCTGGGCCGGGGCGTGATGGTGCGCCGCGCGCTGGTGGAGGCCGTGGGCGGCTTTCGCGAGGGCTTTCCGGGCGCGGAGGAGTACGACCTCTTCCTTCGCGTGAGCGAGGCCTCCGAGCACATCGGGCACGTGCCGCACCTGCTCTACCACCGCCGCACCGGACAGGTGGGCGAGGTGTCCCAGGAGGGCCGTCGCGCGCTCGCCGAGCACCTGACGCGCCGGGGTGAGGACGCGGAGGTGACCGTGCCGGGGCCGGGCCGCTACCGCGTGCGCTACGCCGTCCGGGGCACGCCGAAGGTGTCCATCATCGTTCCGTTCAAGGACCGGCCGGACCTCCTGGAGACCCTGACGGACACGCTGCTGAAGCGCACGACGTACCCGCACTTCGAGATGCTGCTGGTGTCCAACAACAGCGTCCGCCCGGAGACCTTCGCGCTGCTGGACAGGCTGGAGGATCCGCGCCTGGTGAAGCGCACCTGGGACTTCCCCTTCAACTACCCGGCCATCAACAACTGGGCCGCGCGGGAGGCCACGGGCGAGCTGCTGCTGTTCCTCAACAACGACATGGAAGTGGTGGACCCCGGCTGGCTCACGGAGCTGGTGGCCCAGGCGCAGCGCCCGGAGGTGGGCGCGGTGGGCGCCAAGCTCCTCTTTCCGGAAGGCACCGTGCAGCACGCGGGCATCGTGGTGGGCATGACGGGCATGGCGGGCCACCCCTTCTGGCGCCTGCCGGATGGGCCCATCGCCACGCCTTTCGGCCACACGGAGTGGGTGCGCAACTGGCTGTCCGTCACCAGCGCGTGCGTGATGATCCGCCGCCCGCTCTTCGACGCGCTGGGCGGCTTCGACGAGCGCTTCCTCCTGTGCGGCAGCGACGTGGACCTGGGCCTGCGCCTGCACGCTCGCGGCCTGCGCGTGGTGTGCACGCCCTTCGCGCGCGTGGTGCACCACGAGTCCGCCAGCCGCCGCACGGACGCCATCCCGGAGCCGGACTACTGGCGCTCCTTCACGTCGTACCGGCCGTGGCTGCTGAGAGGGGACCCCTACTACAACCCCAACCTCACGCTGCTGTCGGGGGACTGCGACCTGCGTCGGCACCCCGAGGACGGCGAGGCGCTGGCGGTGCGCACGCTGGCCCACGAGGTGCCCAGCGCGCGCCGTCCGCCGGCGTGACGGCCTGGGCGGCTAGCGGATGGCCCGCCAGGTGAACCAGGCGTCATAGGCCAGGTTCGCCAGCGGCAGGCCGCTGCGCTTCACCACGCCGTCGCGCCAGGAGTTCGTCTCGAAGGCCTTCCACGCCTCCTTCAGCGCTCCCTTCACCGAGCCGTGCTGCGTGAGCTTCCGCAGGTCCAGCTTGAGGCCGAAGGTGGTGACCTCATGCACGCCGAAGCTCTCCACGTGCGAGTACTTGAGGAACTCGCGCGCCTCCTCGTCCGTGGGGTAGCGGGTGTAGCGCAGCAGCTCCTGGAGCGTGCCGGGCTGAAGCTCGTCCGCGGTGAAGCGCAGGAGCGGTGACAGGCGTGCGTAGTCCCGCGCGTAGTCGTACATGCCTTCCTGCACGCGGCGGAAGAAGCGCGCGCTGTTGTCCTTCTCCTGCTCGTGGTGCAGCAGCTCCGGGAGCGGCAGGTGCGGCGCCCACGGGTTCGCGCCATAGCGCATGGTGCTGCCGTGGTTCGCGGTGGTGATCATCTCGAAGATGGCGGTGTTGCGCAGGAAGTCCGCCTCCTCCAGGTCGCGCCGCCGCAGGTCCGACAGGTAGCCGTACTTGAAGGACCTCTTCGCCTGGGGCTGACCGTCCGGCACGTAGGCCAGGTAGAAGCCGTGCAGCTCCGGGAAGCGCGCGTCGTGCTCGAAGGCGCGCATCAGGTTGTCCTGCATGCTGCCCTTCCACCCGATGTCCACGAGCGCCGTGCGCTCCAGGCCCATCATCCCGCGGTACTCCAGGTAGCGCGCGAGCGCGGCCCGCGCCTCGTCGCGGCGCTGGTGGAAGGCCACGCGCACGCGGCGCGAGGCGAGGAAGCGCATGAAGGCGGCGTCCTTCGTGGGCTCCAGGATGGGCTGGTCGGGGTCGGTGATGCCGCACTCGGCGGCCAGCCGGATGAACTCGTCCTGGGGCAGCGACAGGTTCTTGAGCAGGCCGCGCAGCGACTGGCGGCTGTACTGGCGCCAGAAGCGGTGGACCTCCTCCCAGCTCAGCTCGCGCATGGAGGCGAGGATGGTGGAGGCGCGGCTGACGAACAGGTAGTGCGCCTGGGGCACCCGGCGGAAGATCCCCGAGTCCTTCAGGATGGCGAACACCTTGAGCAGCGTCAGGCCCTCGCGCGCCAGGAAGTAGACATGGTCGATGCCCAGCTTCTCCGCGCGCTCGATGACGTCCACCACGAAGGCCACGATGCCCGGCGCCAGCGTGCGGCCCAGCTGGTAGTTGGGGTCGTCCTCCGGCCCGCGGACATGGTGGGCCTCGTTGCTCAGCACGACGTCCACGTAGTGCGCGGCCCAGTAGGGATTCCGCTCCACGGCCTTCTGCGCGGCCTCCAGCCGGCGGCGGCGCTGCTTCTCGTCGGGATCCTCCACGCGCAACGTGGTGATGCCCAGCCGGCGGGGCTGCACGTTGTCGGCGTTCTCGTCGTCGCCGACGAAGAAGAGCTGCTCGGGCTTCAGTCCCTCTCGCTCCAGCACGCGCGGGAACAGGCGGCCGGACGCCTTGCGCAGGCCCTCGTCGATGGAGACGTACCCCGCGTCGAAGTACTGCTCCAGCCCGCAGTGCCTCAGCAGCTCCCGCAGCAGGGGCGCGGACAGGTACATGTCGCTCACGAAGATGAGCCGCTTGCCCTGGGCCTTCAGCGCGGACAGCACCTCCGCGATGCCCGGCGCGGGCCGCAGCGCCCGCTTCTCCAGCTCCAGCTCCAGCGCGCGCAGCTCCGCGGCCAGGCGCGAGCGGTGCGGCTCCACCGGCACCCAGGTGCCGGCCCAACGCAGCACCAGGGCCTCGAAGTCCACCTCGTTGTCGCGCCCCTGGGCGACCTGCTCCCCGGCGATCTCCATCTCCAGGTCGAACCGGCGCTGGCGCACCTGCGCCGCCGTGGGCATTCGCGTCGGGCTCAGCAGCTCCTTCAGCCGCGCATGGAAGCCGCGCGCCACGGCCGTCTTGAGCCATTCGCCCTCCACGCTGCGCACCACCAGCGTGTTGAAGACGTCGAAGCCCACCACGTCGTAGCCCGCCGTCGCCGTGAGCAGGCGCTCGCGCAGGGTGGCGAAGGGGGAGGACTCGATGGGGGGGGCGTCGCTCGGGCGGAACACGCGCGAGGCCTCCGACAGCCCCTCCACCCACTCCGGCAGGGCCTCCGAGGCGAGCACCGACACGCGCTCGCGCGGGCTGGCGCGGGGATGGTGGGAGGCGGGGGGGGCGCCCTTCTGCGTCAGGTACAGGTCGCGCGCGGCCTCCACGGCCCAGCGCTGGAGCGAGGGAAGCAGCGCGGCCGCTGCGGGTTCACGGCGGGCTTTCATCTGCTTCCAGTGTCCTTGCGCTCTAGTTAGTTGGTGACGGCCGCGCGAGCGCGGCTCAGACGCGTGACCTTCTCCGCGCCCAGGGGCTCCTTCGCGGAGGCCTCCGGGGACCGGGCGGCCTCCACGGCCACGGGGACCGCCACCGGCGGCCCCACGGGGCGAAGCGACGCCAGGTGCGCCACCGGGTCCGCGAAGAGGTGCGCGTCGTGGAGCACGCGCTGGAAGCACGCGGACGCGTCGAACGCCTCGCGCATCTTCTGCCAAGCCCGGATGCGCACCGCCCGGAAGGACACCGGCATGCGCACGGTCTCATCCAGCGAGCGCGCCCACTGGCCGTCCGGCCGGTAGAGGAACTCGTCCTCCGGCTCGATGTTCCACTCGGGGGCGAAGACCGTGTCGGCGATGACGAGCAGCCCGTGCGCCATGGCCAGCAGCGGCAGCGGATCAAACCGGCCCATCAGGTCTCGCGACGCGTAGACCAGGGTCCCGGCCTGCTCCAGCGCGCGGGTGATGTCCCCGGCCGTGGCCTGCGACGGCAGCACGTCCACCGGGCCCACCTTGCGCAGCGCCTCCAGCGCCTCCGGCGTCGGGCTGGCCCAGTCCGCCACCAGCACCCGGCGGCAGTCCAGCCGCGGGCCCGTGGGGCACCGGGCGGTGTCCACCGGCAGGGGCAGCGTCTGCAGCAGCGGCAGCCGCGCCAGCTCCGGCGACGTGGGCGTCTCCAGGTACGTGAGCCAGCGGAAGCCCTTCACGTCCGGGCCGGACATGCGGGAGAGCCGCTCCATCTCATCCGCGCTGAAGAGCGGCGCGGGGATGACGCCAATGCTCATGCTCCCGGGCAGCCGCGCCGCCAGCTCCGGCGTGAGGTCCTGCGGGCGGAAGACGAGCGTCGCGTTCGCGCCCCACGCCTGGGCGGCGCCGATGGCGTCCTTCCACCGGCCGGCGGTCACGGGGAAGAAGCGGACCTCGGCCCATGCCGCCTGCACGGGCACGTGCGGCTCGAAGGCCGGCTCGCCCAGGAAGGCGACGCGCTGGAGGGAGGAGGGCGGATGGACTCTCATGACAGGACTCGCGTGATGCGCGCGCGCAGGGACTTCTTGAAGTCGTCGGACACCAGGTTCTGCAGCGCGCGGACGGGGCGGGACTTCTTGAACCGGCGGTAGCGCTCGAGCAGCACCTGCTCGCCGGGCCCCACGTACGGGTGCAGCGGGGAGGTGCCTTCCCCTCGCGCCCCGCGCCAGACGTCGTCCAGCCAGTGGCCGTGCATCGTGGACATCGCGGCCAGGGCGGGGCGCAGGTGCGTGTTCGTCCAGCCCTCCGCGTGCAGGGCCTCCAGGCCGGAGGCCACCTGGCGCGTGCTCGACTCCCAGTCCGTGAACGCCTTCGCGGTGGCGAGCGCGTTCGCGCGCAGGTGCGCCAGGTACGAGGGCTGCGTGCTCAACAGGCGCAGGAACTGGACGATCTGCCGGTGGTTGTACGGCTCCACCATCAGCGAGTTCTGCCCGTGCACCATGTACTCGTCGGTGCCGGTGACGGTGTACGTGATGGCGGTGCCGCCCTGCGAGAACATCTCCAGCGGCGGGCCGAACATGCCCTCCACGCGGGACAGCTTCAGCAGGACGTCGTACTGGCCGTAGACCTGGTGCACCTGGTTGATGGGGATGCGCTCGTGCACCTGCACCGGCTGCCCGCCCACGGTGGGCTTCTGTCCACCGGAAGACGATGCCAGCCACCCTGTCTCGAACTGGACACCCTGGGCGGCCGCCAGCTCCAGCACCTCGAAGGTCTCCGGAACGCCCTTGAAGCCCACGCCCCAGGGGCCCTCCACCAGCACGCGCAGCTTCCCGCCGCGCTCCGGCGGGGCCTGCACGCAGGGGAAGTGGTCGCGGGACAGGCCGTTCTGGACGTAGAGGGTCCGCCCCTCCGGCTGGAGCGTCTGGATGAACTCCACCAGCCACTTCGCCTCGGTGACGAAGAGCAGCGGCAGCGAATACGTCTGCCGGTTGAGCAGCTTGTAGTGGCGCTCCGCGTGGAAGCGCGACTCCAGGCTCTGGTTCAGGTAGCCGTACACCCGGGCGTTGACGCGCCACAGGTCGTAGAACGTGATCCACCACGTCGCCAACGCGAAGTCGAACGACTCGCCCTCGGCCTCCGCGAGCGACCGGCGCGGCAGGTCCGCCAGTCGCGGGTGCCACAGCGGATACGTCAGCTTGACGGGGCCCGGGGTGATGAGGACGGCCTCGTGGCCAAGGTCCTGCAACCGGGAGGCGTATTCGAGGATGACGTTGGAACCACCGGAGATATTGGCGATGTCTCCAACGAGGAACCCGATCTTCATGCCTTGGCAACTCGCGTCGTGGGCTGGATGCGGCCCGGAGGAAACGATTCGCCGCCGCCGTTGAGTCTCCCCGTGGCATCCCCCTCAGGATTGACGAGGCAGGCGAAGCGAGCGGCCGATGTAGCGCGGAGAAGGTTGCTGCGTCAACGCCCTGTCCGGCCGCCGTCCCGTCGGGCAGGCGACCATGCACTCAATGGGAGGATGGGCCTGGCGGATCCTTTTCAAGCTGCTTCAAACGGCCCTCCATCTCACGGCGCCACAGGGCCTGCGTGCGCGCGTGTTCGCGCTGGTTCTCGATGACGACGGTGAGCGCGTCCAGGATGGCTTCGTTGAAGTGCACCTGGCGCCGAAGCACCTCGTTGATGAAGGGCTGGAACGCGCCCCGGAAGGAGCGCTTGGCGAAGACGAGCACGGGGCCCAGCACGGGGCGGTGCGACGTCGCGGGCTCCACGTAGCGCACGTCCGCCTTCGAGCGCGCCTCCAACAGCAGCGCCGGCCACTGGCCCGCGGAGGGCGCGCGCAGGGACGCGGCGAGCGTGCGCCGCAGCTGGTCGCGCGCGGCGGTGGACGGCTCGGGGAGGCGCTCGGTGGCGGCGGCCACGGCCTGGGCCGTGGGCTGGGCCGTGAGCAGATCATCGGCGTGCATGGCGGGCTCCTCGTTTCGATGACAGCGCCTGGACCAGCTGCTGGGCCACCGCGTCGATGTCCGCGCGGTCCAGCTCCAGGAGGCGAGGCCCCAGGTGTTGCCGGGCGGCCTCCGTGGAGGCCTCGTCGGACGCGGCGGCCGCGTCGCGCACGCCCCAGCTCCGGCGGCCCACGCCCGGCATCAGCGCCTGCGCCGCCGCGGTGTCCGTGCCCAGGAGCACCACCGTCGCGGGCGAGGCCCGCACCGCCGTCTCCAGCGACGACGAGCCCGGCAGCGGCTCCGGGGCGGGGCCCACGGGCTGGTCTGGCGTGAAGTGCCACACGGGCACGCCGTCCCGGGTCTGGGGCCCGAGCGAGAGGACGGGCGCCTCTCCGCGCCCCCGCAGGGCGAGCAGGCGCGAATCGGGCAGGCGCCGGTGCAGCTCGCGCGCGAGCCGCGACATGGGGGCCTCCGGCCGCGCGCAGAGGCCGGGACAGACGAGCTCGATGGCGGCCGTGGGGAGCGCCGCGGAGGTCGCTCCGGGCCCGCGACCCCCCAACCACCCCTGCAGGGCGGTGCGCACCTGCGCGGCCACGGCCTTCTGGGACAGGGCGGCGACGCGGGCGCGCTGCGCGTCGAGGACCTGGGCGCGCAGGCCGGGGTCTCGCTCCAGCACGGCGAGCAGCTGCGCCACGTCCACGGGCTCGCGCGAGAAGGTGGTGAGGCCCGCGCCGCCCAGGGTCTCCGGGACGGCGGCGGCGCCGTACGCGACGACGGGGACGTCTCGGTACATGGCCTCCAGGAGGGGCACGCCGAAGCCCTCGTGCCGGCTCATGGACAGGTAGGCGGTGGCGGAGGCGAAGCAGGCGGACAGCTGCGCGGCGTTCACGCGGCCCAGGAACTGGATGCGCTCCGGGCCGAGCAGGTCCTTGAGGCCGTGCAGGAAGCCGCCGTAGGGCGCGTCGCGGTGGATGTTGCCCGCGATCAGCAGGCGGCTCTTGGGTTGGTACAGGCGCTGGTAGGCGGTGAAGACACGCAGCACGTCGTCCACGTACTTGCTGGGCACCGCGCGGCCCACGAAGAGGATGTTGGAGCAGCCGTCGTCCAGCTCCGCCATCAGCGCCGGATCCGGCGGCGTGTCGAACGCATGCCAGTCGATGGCGAAGGGCAGCACGTCCACGCGCGGGTAGCCCGCGGCGACGAGCTCCTCCGCGCTGAAGCGCGAGTAGGCGAACGCGCCGTCCACGTGGGGGCGCAGGGCCAGCAGCTCCTGGCGGGCGGCGTCGCACGCGAGCACGGCCCCCCGGTCGAAGCCCTCGAAGAGGCGGGCGGGGGTGATGTTGTGGTAGACGAGCAGCTTGCGGCCGCGAGCGCGCGCGATGAGCGGCACCAGCTTCGATTCAAAGCTGTGGTGCACGAGCAGCACGGAGTCGCGCGTGGCCTCGCGCGGGTAGCTCTTCGCGGCGCGCACCTGGTCCCGGCAGGCGTCATCCCAGGCGTCCGCGTAGATTTCGGAGGTGTGTCCCCAGGAGCGCAGCAGGCTCTGGAGGTAGCGCACCTGGTTGCCAATCGCGTCGCCCCACGCCAGGCGGGTGACCAGCTGATGGATGTGCAAGGGTCCGCCCGGGCCGTGAGGTGGTCGCGGTGACACGCGCGCGTTCCCTTACAACCTGAGAGCCTGCCCTTACAAGCGGGCTCGACGTGCCTTGACGGAGGCACTTCCACACAGTAGCCAGTGCCGCCCACGCGTCCCCGAGGTTGGGTCCATGTCAACGAACGTCCTGGTCACGGGTGGGTGCGGCTTCATCGGGTCCAACCTGGTCCGCTTCCTGCTCCGAGAGCGGCCGGACTGGAAGGTCGTCAACCTGGACCTGCTCACCTACGCGGGCAACCTGGAGAACCTGGCGGGCCTGGAAGACGACGCCCGCCACGTCTTCGTCCACGGCGACGTGGGCGACCGGGCGTGCGTGGACCGGGTGCTCCGGGAGCACGCCATCGACGCCGTGCTCCACCTGGCCGCGGAGAGCCACGTGGACCGCTCCATCGAGGGCCCGGCGGTGTTCGTCACCACCAACGTGCTGGGCACGCAGCACCTGCTGGAGGCGTGCCGCGCGCGCGGCGTGCGCCGGTTCGTCCAGGTCTCCACGGACGAGGTGTACGGCTCGCTGGGGCCGTCCGGGGCGTTCACGGAGCGCTCGCCCCTGCAGCCCTCCAGTCCCTATTCGGCGTCCAAGACGGGCGCGGACCTGCTGGCGCTCGCGTATCACCACACGTACGGCATGGACGTGGTGGTGACGCGCTGCTCGAACAACTACGGGCGCTACCAGTTTCCGGAGAAGCTCATCCCTCGGATGGTGGTGAACGCGCTGAGGGACCAGCCGCTGCCCGTCTACGGGGATGGCCAGCACGTGCGCGACTGGCTGCACGTGGACGACCACTGCCTGGGGCTGCTGCGGGCGCTGGAGCGGGGGACGGCGGGGGAGGTCTACAACCTGGGCGGCGGCGCGGAGCGCAGGAACCTGGACCTGGTGAAGGGCATCCTCGCGGAGCTGGGCAAGCCGGAGTCCCTGCTCCAGTTCGTCACCGACCGGCTCGGGCATGACCGCCGGTATGCCATCGACCCGACGAAGAGCCGCCGCGAGCTGGGGTGGGCGCCCACGCATTCCTTCGAGCAGGGGCTGTCGGACACGGTGCGCTGGTACGTGGAGCACCCGGAGTGGTGGGGGCGCGTGCTGAGCCGCGAGTACCGGAACACCGTCGCGCTGGCGTCCCGGAGGCATGGAGCATGAGCCGCTTCGTCGTGACGGGAGCGAACGGGCTGGTGGGCCGCCGGGCGTGCGCGCTGCTGGCGGCGAAGGGCCACGCGGTGGTGGGACTGGGGCGGGGCCCGCGCCGGGTGGCGGGGGCGTTCGACTACGAGGCGCTGGACCTGACGCGCGAGGCGGACGTGGCGCCGGTGCTGTCCCGCCTGTCGCCGGAGGTCGTCCTGCACTGCGCTTCGATGACGGAGGTGGACGCCTGCGAGAAGGCGCCTGAAGCCGCCTACGCCGCGAACGTCACCGCCTCGGCGGCGGTGGCCCGGTGGGCGCACGGGGCCCACGCGCACCTGGTGCACGTGTCCACGGACTATGTCTTCGACGGGGACGCGGGCCCCTACGGCGAGGACGCGGTGCCGAACCCGCGGGGGGTGTACGCGGTGACGAAGCACCTGGGCGAGCAGGCCGCGCGCGTGCTCGCGCCCGGGTGTGCGATTGCGCGGACCGCGGTGGTGTATGGCTGGCCTCCGGTGGAGGGGCGGCTCAACTTCGGCGCGTGGTTGGTGAAGACGTTGTCGGCGGGGCAACCAGTGAAGCTCTTCGAGGATCAAGTGGTGTCGCCGACCTTCGCGCAGAACGTGGCCGCGATGCTGGTGGAGCTGGGGGAGCGGCGGCTGGGTGGGACGTGGAACACCAGCGGCGCCACGGTGTTGGACCGCGTGGCCTTCGGGCGGGCGCTGTGCGAGGTGTTCGGCTTCGACGCGGGCCTGGTGGTCCCCACGCGGATGGCGGACCTGAAGCTGTCGGCGCCCCGACCGCTGCGCAGCGGGTTGCGGACGGACAAGGCGCGGGAGCAGCTGGCGGAGAAGCCGCTGGCCCTGGCGGAGTCCCTGAGGCGCTTCCACGCGAGCTGGCTCCAGGTCCAGGCCGGGGAGGCGGGATGAAGGGAATCATCCTCGCGGGAGGCTCGGGGACGCGCCTGTATCCGCTGACGCTCGTAGTGAGCAAGCAGCTGCTGCCCGTCTACGACAAGCCGATGATCTACTACCCGCTGACGACGCTGATGCTGGCGGGCATCCGGGAGGTGTTGATCATCTCCACGCCGCAGGACCTGCCGCGCTTCCGCGACCTGTTGGGCGACGGGGCGCAGTGGGGCATGTCCTTCCAGTACGCGGAGCAGCCTCGGCCGGAGGGACTGGCGCAGGCGTTCGTCATTGGCCGGGACTTCGTGGGCGGCGATTCGGTGTCGCTCATCCTGGGTGACAACATCTTCTACGGGGATGGCCTGAGCGAGCTGGTGCGGCGGGCGACGCGGCGCGCGTCCGGCGCGACGGTGTTTGGCTATCAGGTGAAGGATCCGCAGCGCTACGGCGTGGTGGAGCTGGCGCCGGGCAACCGGGCGGTGAGCATCGAGGAGAAGCCCGCGAAGCCCCGCTCCAACTACGCCGTCACCGGGCTGTACTTCTACGACAACCAGGTCCTGGACATCGCGGCGGGGCTCAAGCCCAGCAAGCGGGGCGAGTTGGAGATCACCGACGTCAACGCGGAGTACATGCGCCGCGACCAGCTCACCGTGGAGTTGATGGGCCGCGGCTATGCGTGGCTGGACACCGGGACGCATGAGTCGCTGATGCAGGCGTCGTCGTTCATCGAGATCATCGAGCGTCGCCAGGGCTTGAAGATCGCATGTCCGGAGGAGATCGCCTTCCGCATGGGCTACATCGACGAGGCGCGGCTGGAGGCGCTCGCGGCGCCCATGTTGAAGAACGAGTATGGCCAGTACCTGCTGGCGCTCCGCGCGAGCCGGGGAGGGGCGTCATGAAAGTGCAGGCCACGGAGCTTCCCGGGGTCCTCCTGCTGGAGCCCCGCGTCTTCGGGGACTCGCGAGGCTTCTTCGTGGAGACGTTCCACGCCCAGCGGTACACGGACGCGGGCATCCCCGGCCCGTTCGTGCAGGACAACCTGTCGAGGTCGGTGCGCGGGACGCTCCGGGGCCTGCACTTCCAGGAGCCGAACGGGCAGGGGAAGTTGGTGCAGGTGCTGGCGGGGGCGGTCTGGGACGTGGTGGTGGACGTGCGGAAGGGTTCGCCCACGTTCGGCCGGTGGATGGGGGCGGAGCTGTCGTCGGGGAACAAGTGGCAGCTGTGGATCCCCCCGGGCTTCGCGCATGGCTTCTGCGTGCTGAGCGACTCCGCGGACTTCTTCTACAAGTGCACGTCGCTGTACGCGCCGGAGTCCGAGCGGAGCGTGGCCTGGGATGATCCGGATCTGGCGATCCCCTGGCCCGTGAAGGAGCCGCTGTTGTCGGTGAAGGATCAGCGCGCGCCCCGGCTCAAGGACGCGCCGGTGTTGCCCGCCTACTGATTCGGGAGCGGCCGGGCGGGCGTGGACCGGGGGGCTTGCCCTCGCGTGCCCCCTGCGCGGTGAGCAGGCAGGGGGGCGGGCATCGCCCGTGGGGAGGAGGCCAGCCGGGGGATGGAATGCCCAATCTCTTCCGAGGAGGAGACGGCATGGTCTTGCCCGGCAGGGGAATGAGTTGGAAGGAGTTCTTCAAGTCCCTCAAGGATGAGTGGGCGCGGGACAACGTGGGCAACGTAGCGGGGGCGCTGACGTTCCAGGGCATCCTCGCGCTGTTCC
This sequence comes from Corallococcus sp. Z5C101001, assembly GCF_007352635.1. Taxonomy (NCBI): domain Bacteria; kingdom Pseudomonadati; phylum Myxococcota; class Myxococcia; order Myxococcales; family Myxococcaceae; genus Corallococcus; species Corallococcus sp. Z5C101001. The sequence continues at coordinate 434,880 of NZ_VKLU01000005.1, read as the reverse complement.
CCTTCCTGCTGTTCCTGGTGTCCCTGGCGGGCCTGCTGATTGACCCGCATCAGGCGCAGCAGCTCATCCACGAGCTGTCGAAGGTGGCGCCGCAGGAGGTGACGAAGATTCTAGGCGAGCGCCTGGATGCGTTGGCGACGAGCAATCCCGTGGGGCTGCTGACCGTGGGTGGCGTGGGCGCGGTCTGGGCCGCGTCGGGCGGCGTGGTGGCGCTGATGGAGGCGCTCAACACGGTCTACGGCGTGGAGGAGAAGCGCCCGTTCTGGAAGAAGCGGGGCATCGCGCTCCTGACGACGTTGGGGACGGCGCTGACGGTGGTGCTGGCGGCCATCATCGCGGTCGTGACGCCGGCGGTGGCGAGCAGGCTGGGCGACCCCCTCCAGGGCATCGTGCTGTGGCTGCGCATGCCGGTGGCGGGCCTGCTGATGATGAGCCTGCTGGCGGTGCTGTACTACGTGCTGCCGGACGTGAAGCAGAAGTTCAAGTTCATCACGCCGGGCTCGGTGGTGGCGGTGCTCATCTGGGTCGCGGCGTCGTGGGCGTTCTCGCGGTACGTGGCGAACTTCGGCTCGTACGACGTGAACTACGGCGCGATTGGCGGCGTCATCGTGATGCTGCTGTGGATGTGGATCTCCTGCCAGGTCATCCTGCTGGGGGCGGAGATCAACGGCATCCTCGAGCACAAGTCGCCGGAGGGGAAGTCGCCGGGCCAGCGCGATCCGGATGCGCCGGGACCGAACGTGACGAAGACGGAGGCGGAGGAGCAGGGCGCGAACCTGCCCGGCGCCACGGACTTCCGGCCCACTTCACCCCAGTCGGCCTACGAGAGCCGCCCGGTGGCGCTGGGCAAGACGCCCCTGGCGGCGGCGGCGAAGTGGGCCGCGGGCGTGGGCCTGGGCGTGTTCCTGATGCGCCGCAAGTCCACGGCGCGGTAGCTATCGAGCCGAATAGGAGTGGGTCAGGTCGATGACCAGACGTTCCACGGCTCTGGGGATGGCGATGTCGATCCGGCCCAGATTCAGGTCGGCGGGGGTGACCTGGTAATGAATGGTGCCGAACTCGTCATCGAAGATGAAGTCGTCGTTGTCGAAGATGGAGATCTCGATGGGGTAGCGGAGGAGGTTGGAGGTGATGACCTCGCAGCTGCCGGTCCTCCATCGAGGCTCCCAGCTCTCACTCTCCTCGGTGCGGGTGCGCTCGGAGGTGGATGGGCAGCGCATCTCCACGACGACATCCGGCGGTGAGCCATCGGAGTCCCACGCCTCCCCATTCGCCGGGTCGACTTCCGCGATGACGGCCCAGCGGGGCTGCACGCGTGTCCTCATCACCCCCGCGAAGCACGCCTGTTGATCCAGCCGGCAGACACTGCCGTCCGCGCAGCGCTCACAGGCGCCGCCGTTGGGACCGCACTCGGAGTCGCCGCGGTAGACGACGCACTCGTTGTTCGCGGAGCAGCAGCCGTCCCCGCAGTTCTCCGGGGTGCAGTCGAAAGGACCGCAGGAGACGACGGCCAGCGCGCACGCCAGGGTCAGCAGCAGGAAGCAGGGGGTCTTCATGACGGCGGCGAACGCTAGCAGACGGGGCGCCTACTTCGGGGTGACGGCGCTCATGATGAACTGAGGCAGGAGCTCCTCCCGGAACTTCCGCCAGACGGCCGAGTTGTTGTAGTTGCCTCCCGTGAACATCACGACGAGGTCGAGCTCGGGGATGACCATCACGAGCTGTCCTCCGTTCCCTCCGGCCTCGTATTCCGAGTACACGTGGTCACCCACGCGGAACTCGTGGCGCCACCAGGCGTAGCCATACGTTCGCCCGGGCTCCATCGTCGCGTGCTGGGCGGTGGAACGCTCCACCCAGCGCTGGCTCACGACGCGCCTTCCATTCCACGTTCCTCCGCCGAGGTAGAGCTGCCCGAGCTTCAGCGCGTCGCGTGGGCGCATGGAGATGCCACCCCCCAGGTACTGCTCTGTGTCGGGCATCAGGTTGACGTGGTAGCCGCGCATCTGGAGCGGCCTGGCGACATGCTTCTCGAAGAACTCCGGAATCCACGTGCGGGTGGTGTTGCGGAGCACTCCGCCCAACAGGTTGATGTTCGCGGAGCAGTACACCGCCTTCTCACCGGGCTTGCGCACCATGGGGAGGTCCAGCGTGTATTTGTACCAATCCGGCACACTGTCATCGATCCGGTCCTCGTTTCCTGGAGAGGCCTGGTCGTTGTCGTCGCAGGCCAACCCCGTCGACATGGTCATCAGGTGCGCGACGGTGAGCTTGCGCTTGTTCGCGTCCAGGTTCGAAATCTTCCCCTTGTATTCAGGGAACAGCGAGACCACCGGAGTGTCCACGGTGAAGGGGGCGCCCTGGTCCAGCGCGATGCCTATCATCAGGGAGGCGTAGGTCTTCGACGCGGAGCGCAGGTCATGCGGGCGTTCCTTGTCGAAGCCCCGGAAATACTCCTCGACGACCAGCTTCCCGTGGCGCGCGATCAGCAGCCCCTGGATGGCGGGCGCCGGCTCCTGTCCTGGCTCCTGGTCGAGGATGCGCTGCACGAGCTGTTGGATGGGCTCGACCTGCATCCCGACGTCGGCGAGCGACGCCGTGGCCCAGCCATCCTCTTCACCCACGGGCTTCTGGTAGACGTAAGGGCCCGGGGCGGGCGTGCGCGCGTAAAGGCCCACGGCCTCGGACCGCGTCCGGCGCGTGAAGTCGAAGGTCGCGTCCAGGAACGGATGGACCAAGGACAAGCGTCCTGAGTCCGCATCGAACGTGCCTTCAAGCCGAGGGTTTCCGGCCACGGGGGTGAGTTGGACGGCGCCGTCCCGGAGCTGGACCTGGAACAGCATCCGGTTGCCGAAGTTCCGTTCAGGGTTGCGGATGAACGCGGCCACGGAGCCGTCGGGTTGCTTCTGAACCACCAGATACAGTGAGAAGCGATCCTCCAGGGGCGCCACCACCCCGCGCCAGACGCCGGTCTGGAGCGCGCGAAGCTCCACGGGCGTGGCGAACGCCATGCCGTTGCTCATGGTCCGCGGCTGGATCCAATGACCCGCGATGCTCGTGCCGTCCTCCGCCAGGGTCGCTCGCAGCTCGCCCTGACCATCGGGAAGGACGACGGAGACCTTCCGGCCGTCGACCCGGGCCGGGAGCTCGAATCCCGCGATGCGCGCGGACCAGGTGCTCTCGCGACGCACCAGGGTCAGCTCGCCACGGACCTGGGGCCCCATGACGCGTTCGCTGCCCCAGAGGCCCACGAGCTGCTCCGCGGGATCCTCCTGGAGGGGGACAGCGCCGACGTGAAGGGGAAGCAGCAGCAGGATGCCGAGGAGCCTGCGGGCGCCGAACAACGGAGAGGGGGGGATCGTCATGCCCATGTGTAGCGACACGGCCCCGCTCCGTTTCGATTGCACTCCCTACGATGTTTCAGGCGGCTCGATGAAGACGGACCGCCTCCCACGCCCGCTTTTGATCCGGTACAGTTCGTCGAAAATATGACAGACCTGCTCGATCCTGGTTCCCAGAGTTCCACGCCGGAGACCTTCGTCAGCGACTTCTCCGTTCCGGAGGGGCAGCTCACGTTCGATGCCGAAGGGCAGGAGACGAGGGGGGCCTACTTCAGCCGCAAGGCCCACTGTCCCGGAGGCGCTTCGGGGGTCACGATTGGCCGCGGCTACGACATGAGAGAGCGGACCCAGGAGTCCGTCGTCTCCGATCTGATCGCCGCGGGTGTGCCCCGGGGGGACGCCGAACTCCTCGCCCAGGGCGCGAAGCTGACCGGCAATGAGGCGGCCCACTTCATCGCCAGGGCTGATGTCAAAGTCATCCAGATTTCACCGATGGCGCAGAAGAAGCTGTTCAGCGCCGTGTATGGCCAATACGCCGCGGATGTGAAGCGCATCTCCAGCAAGTCAGACACGGTCGCCAAATATGGCAACGTCGACTGGGAGAACCTGGACCCCGCGCTCAAGGACGTGGTCGTGGACCTGCGGTATCGAGGTGACTACACGCCCGCGACCCGCAGGGAGATTCAGGAGATCATCGCCCACAACGACCTCCAGGGCCTTTATGACGTGCTCTCCAACCAGGCCAAGATGACCGGCGAGTGGGGCGTTCCCCGGGATCGCTTCGAGCGGCGCCGGGACTACCTGGCGGCGGCATTGAAGGCGCATGGCAACGGTGAACACGTCGGTTGAGGCGGTGCACGCTCACGGCTTCTTGGGTGTCGTGGTGGGGGGAGCGGTCGGGGCGGGATCCACCAACTTGCCCCAGTCGATGTCCGAGTCGATGTCCGCCATCTTCCCGGTGATCCGTTGCGGCCGGGCCTCCTTCCGGAGGTCGCCAGGGTGGACAACGCCGAAGGGCAGCTTGATGGCCTCCGTCGCGTCGCGCGCCTTGAGCGCCTTGTCGCGGCTGGCGCGCAGCTCCACGTTCTTTCGCTGCACTCCGCGCGCCGCGTCGGCCCGATCCAGAAGGCGCTCCCGCCGCATCTTCAGCTCATCGCGTTCCGGGCCGTCCTTCAGCTTCGAGATCTCGCGCTGCACATCGGCGGCGGCGGCCTCGAGCTCGCGGACGAGCGTCGGGTCCTTCACCCGAGGGTCGCTCTCCACCGACTGGATCTCGGCCTCGGTATCGTGGAGATGCTTGGCCGCTGTCGCCGACGCGGCCTCTTTCTTGTCCTTTGCCGCCTGGTACGTTGGGTCCAGCTTTGCGTAGTAGGCGCGCATGTTCGCGTCGAACAGTCTGGCGTTGGCGCTCAGGGGGCGCAGCCGCTGGTAGAGGCGGACCAGCGCCTCCAGGTCGTCGCCCTGGTTCACGCCGCCGAGCACGGCGCGCTGGCCCGGATCCAGGTGGGTCCCCAGCGAGGCCATGAAGGACTGATTCTTGTCCCGGAGCCACGCGTGGAGCTTCTTCCGGTTCACTGGCCCCTTGAGCCTCTTCCCCTTGATGAAGTCCTCGTTGTCCTTCGCCAGTTTCGTTGCTGCCGCGCCAGTGGGGCCCGGCAGCATCCCGGCCGCGGTGGTAGCGGGCCCCGTGTCGGGTGTCACCCGCGAGACGTGCGTCACGGGTGTGACGAAGGGGGCCAGGTTGTTCGCGGGGTTGGGCACGAAGCGGTCGCCCAGGTTCGCCCGATGCTGCACGCCGCCGGTGTCGGGCCGCGGCTGGCTCCAGACGATGGCCACGCGGAAGCGGGCGCCGGGTGGCGTTTGGACGAGGTCTTTCCCCGTCTCCCAGTGAGAGAAGATGACGCTGTGCCCACCGCCTTCCGAGGCGTTGGCGTTGTAGATGTAGAGCCAATCTCCCGTTTGAAACTCATTGAATCTTTCGAAAGGAAGATGCGGTTGCCGGTAGAACCTCTCCCCTTTGCCGGGGGCCGCGGCCTCGGCCTTCTCCGACGCCTCCGCCTGCTTCGTTCCCGCGTGCAGCGGGCCCAGGCCGCAGGACGGCGGCTTCGCTGGAGCTGGCGACACCTCTTTGAGCGTCCCCTCCTGTCCGGTGCCGCAAGACGGGGGCGTCTCGACAACGCCCGGAGACTCATCGTCGGGGAGTTTCAGCTTCGAGACCCGCTTCGGGTTCGAGACGTCTATCTCCTTCCCCGTGGTGAACGCCGCGGCGCCCATGGGGTCGAAGGTCCCCATCACTCCCCCGGAGAAGCCGGCCCCGGGCGGTGTGGCGCCGGCGTAGTGGTGGACGATCTGAACCCAATGGAAGCAGTACTGCGCATGCACCCGCTGGTCGAACGAGCCGGGCCGGTAGACGCCGTTCGCGAGGATGTGGGCAGAGAGGAGGAGGCGCTGCTGCGCGGTGGTCTTCCCTTGGTCGGTGCCGTTGAACAGGCGGTCGGGGATGCGCCGGGAGATGATGAAGTCCTGCAGCTTCTGGCGCTGGGTGTCCGTGAAGAGCGCCTGGAGCCTGGCGGGCGCCAGCGGGACCGGCGGCACGCCAAACACGTTCAGCACTCCCGCGAACTCCTTGTTGAAGAGGGGGGCGAACGCGTCCCAGACCGTCGTCCTTTGCAACGCCGGGTCGATGCGAGCCTCCAGCCGGGCGAGCTCATCGCGCAGGTGCTGCGTCGTCGCGTTGTCGGCCCCGGGACGCTGCCGCGCCAGCCAGCGGCGAATCCTCGCGATCTCGCTCTGGACTGCCCGCGGGTTTGAGTCATCGATGGAGCCTTTCAGTGACTGCGGATCGTCCGTGCCGACGTCAAGGAGCGGCGTGTCCAATGGCTGTCGGTGGAGCGTGGTCGCGCCGCCCTGGAGGGTGTGCGCCAGCTCGTGCGCCAGCAGCCGGTCTCCGGTGGCCGTCCCTGGCCCGTAGCGCCCGGCGGCGAAGACCACGTCGCTCCCAACGGCGTAGGCGTGCGCGCCCACCGCCAGGGCGCTCTCAGCGGCCCGCGCGTCGTCGTGCACGCGCACGGAGGAGAAGTCGGCGCCTCCGAAGCGCCCCTCCATCGCGGCCCGCGCGGCCGGCTCCAGCGGGCGCCCGGGCCGAGCGAGCACCTCGTGGACGACCGGCGGCGCGAGCGCGCGCGCCGTTCCCCCTCCGGCCTTCGCCCGGTGCGGCTCCGGGCCGATGGGCGCCGGTCGCGGCGCCCGCATGACCTTGTCGGCCACCGCGTCCGCCTCGCGCTCGAACGGATCCTCTGGGGAGCTGATCGTCAGCTTGCGCTGAGTCCGTGGCGGCATGATGGGGATGCTGGCGAAATCAAACCGGGAACCGGGCGCGACCGGCGGCGACAACTCGCCTCCCACGTCTGCGTCTGAAGCGGCGCGCCCGACGGCTGGGCGCTGTGATTCACGCTTCGGGGCAGGAGAGTGCTCCGAAGACGGACGCGGCTTCCGGTCGAACGCGAACATGGTGGAGGCCCCCCTCGTGAACGATACCGCCGTTGAGCGGCGTCCGCGGAGTATAGGAGAGATGCAGGTCCTGGTGAGGGGGGGCGGGCGCAGGGAGGCAGAGGAAGGCCGCCGACGGGGCCGCGCAAGAGCTCGCCGTGCCCCGTCGTGACGAGCCGCCGTGATTCGTGAAACCTCCAGCCCACGCGCACGAAAACGCCGCCTCGCTTCCGGCGAACCGGAAGCGGGCGGCGCAGGCGCCACGGAGGTCCGTGAAACGGATTACCGGCGCTTGAGCGCGGCGTCCGAGTGCTTCTCCATGAACTCCGAGTAGGGACCATTGAAGTCGAGCACGTCCTTGCCCGCCTCCAGGCTCCAGATGCGGGTCGCGACCTCGGAGATGAGCTCCTGGTCGTGCGTCACGACGATGACCGTGCCCTCGAACTTCGACAGGCCCTCCGCCAGCGCCGCGATGGACTCCAGGTCCAGGTGGTTCGTCGGCTCGTCGAGGATGAGCACGTTGTCCTGCATGATCATCAGCTTGGACAGCAGCACGCGCACCGTCTCACCACCGGAGAGCGTGTCCGTGTTCTTCATCCGCTCTTCGCCGGAGAAGAGCATCCGGCCCAGCACGCCGGAGATCTCCTCGTTGGTCAGCTTCTCGCTGATCTCCCGCAGGTAGCCGAAGCACGTCGTCCCCTTGTGGATGACGCCGTGGTGGTCCTGCGGCAGGTAGCCCACCGACGCCTGGTGGCCCCAGGTGATGGTGCCCGCGTCCGGCTCCAGCTGCCCCGCCAGCATCTTCACCAGCGTGGACTTGCCCACGCCGTTGCGGCCGATGACGCAGATGCGCTCGCCCTTGCAGACCAGCCCCGTGAACGGCTTGATGACCGGGACCCCGTCGAAGGACTTCTTCAGGCCCTCGAACATCAGCGTCTGACGGCCGCTGACCACCTTCTGGTCGAACCGGATGAACGGCCGCGCGATGTTCGAGCGCTTCAGGTCCTCCGTCTTCAGCTTGTCGATCTGCTTGATGCGGCTCTGCACCTGCGACGCGCGCGTACCCGCGTGGAAGCGCGCCACGAAGTCCTGCAGCTGGGCGATCTTCTTCTTCTTCTCCGCCGTCTCCGACTCCACCCGGGTCCGCAGCTGCGACTTCTGCCGGACCATGTCGTCGTAACCCCCCGTGTACTGGATGATGGTCTCGTAATCGATGTCCGCGATGTGCGTGCAGATGGAGTTCAGGAAGTGCCGGTCGTGGCTGATGGTGATCAGCACGCCCTCGTACACGTGGAGGAAGTTCTCCAGCCACCGGATGGAGTCGATGTCCAGGTTGTTCGTGGGCTCGTCGAGCAGCAGCCCCTCGGGCTTGCCGAACAGCGCCTGCGCGAGCAGCACGCGCAGCTTCAGGCCGCCCGTGAGCTGCCGCATCGGCCCTTCGTGGAAGCTCTCCTCGATGCCCAGACCCGCGAGCAGCGTGGCCGCGTCGCTCTCCGCCGAATAGCCGTCCTCTTCCGCGATGACGCCTTCCAGCTCACCCAGCCGGTTGCCGTCCTCCTCGGTGATGTCCGCCTTGGCGAGCAGCTTGTTCTTCTCGTCCATCGCCGCCCACAGGTGGCGGTTGCCCATCAGCACCACGTCCAGGACGCGGTCGTTCTCGTAGCGGAAGTGGTCCTGGCGCAGGATGCCCAGCTTGCGCGGGCGGATGATGTCGCCCATGTCCTGCTCCTCGTCACCCGCGAGGATCTTCATGAACGTGGACTTGCCGGCCCCGTTCGGACCGGTCAGGCCGTAGCGGCGGCCCGGCGAGAAGGCGACGTTGACCTCCTCGAAAAGCTTCTTGGGCCCATAGGCCTTGGAGACGTTGATGACGTTGAACATGGCGGCGGCTTGTAACGGAAATGGCGCGGCGACCCAAGACGCGCGGTGAATCGAGGCCCGGCAGCGTACCGGAGGACCCAATGTAACCGCCGGCCCGCCCCGGAAATGCCGGCTTCCCTCGCCCCCCGGTCCGTCCCCCATGTGCCCCAGGTAGGGAAAGTGGCGCCCCCGCCGGGCCGGGCCGGGAGGGGCGGCCCCCTGGAGGCCGGGCAGGCGTCCCCAGGAACCGGGTGCCTCCAGGCGGGCGGGCTGGGTATAAGGCCCGACAATGGCCGTCCGCTTTGAACTCCTGAACACCGACCCCACTGGCGCCCGTACGGGCATCCTGCACACCCGCAAGGGGTCCTTCCCCACGCCGATGTTCATGCCGGTGGCCACCCACGCCGGCTTCCGCCACCTCGCCATGGAGGAGGTGAAGGAGACGGGGGCCAAGGTCCTCCTCGCCAACACCTACCACCTGATGCTCCGGCCCGGCCCGGAGGTCTTCGAGCGCTTCGGCGGCATCCATCCGTTCATGGGGTGGGACGGCGCGGTGCTCACGGACTCGGGCGGGTTTCAGATCTTCTCCCTGCCGGAGGACCGGCTCATCACGGAGAAGGGCGCGCACTTCCGCAGCTTCTACGACAACAGCCGGCGCCTCCTGAGCCCCGAGTCGAGCATCGCCATGCAGCAGGCGATCAACTCCGAGATCATGATGGTGCTCGACGTGTGCATCGACTCGCGCACGGACGAAGCGGGCACCCGCGAGGCCATGGAGCGCACCCACCGCTGGGCCGTGCGCAGCCTCGCCGCGAAGGAGCAGCGCGCCACGGGGCAGGCGCTGTTCGGCATCGTCCAGGGCGGCGTCCACCCGGCGCTGCGCGACGAGAGCGCCGCGTTCCTCACGAAGCTGCCCTTCGACGGGTTCGCCATCGGCGGGCTGGCGGTGGGGGAGACGAAGGTCGAGCGCGACACGATGACCGAGCGCGCCACCGCGTCCCTGCCCAAGGACAAGCCGCGCTACCTGATGGGCGTGGGCACTCCCACGGACCTGCTGGAGGCGGTGCTGCGCGGCGTGGACATGTTCGACTGCATCATCCCCACCAAGATGGCGCAGCAGGGGTACGCGTACACGTTCCAGGGGCTCGTGCGCATCACGCGCACGGCATACCAGCTGGAGGACGGTCCGCTGGACCCGGAGTGCGACTGCTACGTGTGCAAGCGCTACTCGCGCGGCTACCTGCAGCACCTGATGCGCGGCAAGCACCACCTGGGCTCGCGCTTCCTGTCGGTGCACAACGTGCGGCACTACCAGAAGCTGATGGAGCGCATCCGCGAGGGCATCCTGCGCAATGGCTATGCGCAGACGTACCGCGAGCTGAAGGCCGCCGTCGCCACGCCCAAGGACCTGAAGGACGAGGCCGCCGCCAGCGCCGCCACGTTGAAGGAAGTGGGCTGAGCCTCGGGCCCGTGTCCCGTCGCCCGCCCTCCGGCCGGGGCGACGGGACGCGAGAGGCAACAGCGGTGCGGCGGGACGTGGCCGGTTAGCCTGCGAGGTCCGGGCGTGGCCCGGCTCACCGCCGCATGGACTCCCGCGTCGCCACCCTCCTGAGTCACGTCCGCGCCAACGCGGAGAACCGGCCCGGCGTGTACCGCATGCTCGGTCCCGCCGGAGAGCTGCTCTACGTGGGGAAGTCCGTGCGCGTGCGCACGCGGCTCCTGTCGTACTTCCGCGCGGAGGAGGGGGAGAAGGCCGCGGAGATCATCGCCCAGGCGCACCGGCTGGAGTGGGAGTACACGGCCAGCGAGTTCGCGGCGCTCCTGCGTGAGTTCCGGCTGATCAAGAGCCACCGGCCGCTCTACAACGTGGAGCACAAGCGCGACCGCGCGCACTGCTTCCTCCAGCTCACGCGGGAGGAGGTGCCCCGGCTGCGCGTGGTGGGACAGCCCGGCGGCGGGAGCGCGGAATACTTCGGGCCCTTCCACGGCCGGCACACCATGGAGGACGTGGTCCGCGCGGTGAACGACCTGCTGGAGCTGCGCGATTGCCCCGCGCGGACGCCCATGCGGCTGGCGGATCAGCTCCCGCTCTTCGCGCTGAAGGACGACCCGAGGTGCCTGCGCGGGCAGACGGCGCGATGTCTGTCGCCGTGCGCGGCAGGGTGCTCGCAGGTGGAGTATCTGGAGCGCGTCGCGCTGGCGCGGGCGTTCCTCAACGGAGAGTCGGACCGTCCGCTGGTCATCCTGCGCGAGCGGATGGCCCTGGCGGCGCGTCGCCTCCAGTTCGAGTACGCGGCGGAGCTGCGCGACCGCGCCGAGCGGCTGGAGAACGTGCGGGCGTGGATCGTCGAGTTGGGGCGCACGCTGCGGCGGCTCTCGTTGGTCTACACGGTGCGGGGGCACGGCGGAGCGGACCGGGCGTATGTGCTGCGGCGGGGACGCATCCGCGCGGAGGTGCCTGCGCCCCGGACGCCGCGGGCGCACGCGGACCTGGAGGCGCGGGTGCGGGACATCTTCTCGGTGCCGGAGCCGGAGGCGATTGGACTCCGCGCCCAGGAGGCGCAGGAGGTGATGCTCATCGCGAAGTGGTTCCGCCTGCATCCCGGTGAGCTGGAGTCCACCGTGCCCGCGCGGACGGGGGACGGGAGCGACGAGGCGCTGGCGGAGGCCCGGGATGCGCTGGCGCGCACGCTGGCGCGCACCGTGGCGGGGCCGGGGGCGGACGGGGCCGATGCCTCGGGCGGTGGTTTCAGCGCAGGTTCCGGATGATCCGGCAGGGATTGCCGGCCGCGAAGACATACGGCGGGATGTCCCTCGTCACCACGCTGCCCGCGCCGATGGTGGACCCTTCCCCGATGGAGACCCCCGGGCAGATGATGGTGCCGCCGCCCACCCAGACCTTGGAGCCGACGGTGATGGGGCGGCCCAGCTCCGGGCCCTGGATGCGTTCGTCCGGATCCAGCGGATGCGTGGCCGCGTAGAGCTGCACTCCGGGGCCGAGGGACACGTCATCTCCCATCGTCACCGTGTTGCAGTCGAGGATGACGCACTGGAAGTTCATGTAGACGCGCGCGCCCAGGCGGATGTGCTCGCCGTAGTCGCAGAAGAAGGGCGGTTCGATCCACGTCCCTTCGCCCGCCGCTCCCAGCAACTGGCCGAGCAGGCTCTCGCGTCGCGGCAGGTCCTCCTCGGTGGAGGCGTTGTAGGCGCGCAGGAGCTTGCGCGCGCGGGCCCGCTCGGCCACCAGCTGGGGATCCGCCGCGACGTACAGCTGGCCCGCGAGCATCTTCTCTTTTTCCGTCCGTGCCATGACGGGCAACGTAGTCACGCCCTCCGGCGCGATGCTGAACATCCCGAGGGAAGGAAGCCCTCGGGCGGGTGACACCGGACAGGCGGGCCAGCGAGGATGCGGGACATGAGGATCGAGCGGGTCGAGGAGACGCTGGAGCGCATCCGTCGTGAGGTCGCGCTGACGCCGGACGGCGTGCTGGCCTTCGACGGGGACGGCACGCTGTGGAGCGGGGATGTGGGCGATGACCTGTTCCTGGCCCTGCTGGAGCATGGCGGCGTGCGGCCCGAGGCCCGCCTGGAGATGGAGCGGTTGGGGGCTCGGCACGGCGTGGAGGGGCATCCGGACGCGGTGACGCTGGCGCGCGCGCTGTTCGCGGCGTTCGAGGCCGGGCGGCTCCCGGAGAAGGCCACCTACGAGATGATGGCGTGGATCTTCGCGGGCTGGCACGCGGAGGAGGTGCGCGGCTTCGCCCACGACGTGGTGTCACGCCGGGGCGTGGCCCAGCGCATCCATCCGGAAGCCCGCCGCGTGGTGGAGTGGGCGCGGGGGCAGGGGGTGGATTGCTACGTGGTCAGCGCGTCGCCTCGCGCGGTGGTGGAGGCCGCGGTGAAGGAGGTGGGCATCTCCGCGGAGTTCGTCCTGGCGTGCACGCCGAAGGAGGAGGCGGGACGGTTGCAGACGTCCGTCTTCGAGCCCGTGCCCTACGGCCCCGGAAAGGTGAACTGCTTGAGGCAGCGCACGGACCGGCCGCTCTGCGCCGCGTTCGGGGACAACGTGTTCGACCTGGATCTGCTCGCGGCGTCCCGCGTCCCGGTGGCCATCCGCCCCAAGGTCCGGCTGCGCGAGCGCGCGGCGGAGCTGCCTGGGCTGGTGCAACTGCACGCCGAAGAGGCTTGAGTCATCCGCGAACGGCTCCGCGGGGACCGGCCGCCGGGTGGGGACAGCGGCGTTCCGTGAGGGCCGGATGTGTCCGCGCGGCGCGGTCGCATCCGGTGGGGGCGGGATGCGACCGCTCGCCGCTTCGTGGAGGCCCACGAAGCGGCGTCACTCTGGCGCTGCCTGGAGTCAGCTCCCCGACACGGGGACGAACTCCACGCGGCGGTTCGCGCTGCGGCCTTCCGGCGTTTCGTTGGACACGCGCGGACGGTCGGGGCCGTAGCCCTTCGCCTCCATCCGCGAGCCCGCGATGCCCTTCTTCATGAGATACGCGCGCACCCGGTCCGCGCGCTGCTGGCTCAGCGTGCGGTTCGCGTCCTCCGGACCGCTGTTGTCCGTGTGGCCTTCAATCCGGATCGCGAGCTGGGGATTCGCCTTCAGGTAGGCCGCGATGTCGTCCAGCTGCCGCTGCTCGTTCTCCTGGAACTCCGACTGGTTCACCGGGAACTGCACGATGTGCTCCAGCGGCGACTTCGTCTCCACCGGGGCGGGCTGCTCCTCGGGCGGCGGCTGGGGCTTGGGCTCCTCGGGCGGCTTCTGCTCCTTCACGGGGCAGCCGCGCTCCGCCGCGGGGCCGGCCTCGTGGGGGCACGCGTCCTCGTCGTCCGGAACGCCGTCCTGGTCCGCGTCCGGCGGCGGGCAGCCGTTGTAGCGGGCCGACCCTGCCTGTGACGCGCACTGGTCCAGCCGGTCCACCACGCCGTCCCCATCCGTGTCCTTGTCCGGGCAGCCGCCGTTGTCCACGGAGCCGGCCTCCAGCGGGCAGCGGTCCTGCCCGTTGGGCACCGAGTCCCCGTCGTCATCCAGGTTCGGGCACTGCGCCGGGGTGTGGCTGCGTCCATCCTGGCAGCGGTCCACGGGCTTGGGCTCGTTCGCGTACGCGATGCCCGCGGCCAGGCGGAACGACGGCGTGCCTGGGATGTCCGTGAAGCCGTGCCCCGCGAGCGCGAAGGCCTCGAAGCCGTAGGCCACCGGCAGCCGCAGGCCGCCCAACAGCTCCAACGCGACGTCGGACTGCACCAGCGACTCCGCGGCCTGGAGCGCGACCTCGCCCCGCAGACCCTTGCCGCGCGTCGCCACCACCAGGCCCTGCTCCAGCTCCGTGCCGACATCGCGGCCCGGCTCGACTTCCCGCGAGCGGATCCGCACGCCCGCGCTGAGCCCCAGCGCCAGGGGGCCCACCTCGCGGCTCACCGCCACGCGAGGCGCGACCTGGAACCCGGCCCAGCCCTGCTGACGGCCGAACGCGTCCGCGGTGCCGCCGGGCAGCCCGATGTCCAGGCCCAGGCCCAGGAACACCGGCGCGCCTTCCTCACGCCGCAGCAGCTCGAAGCGCGCGCCCAGCTCGGGCGTTCCCAACCCGAAGGAGTCCGGCGCCGTCACGCCGACCAGCTGCTCCGCGCCATGACCTCCCTGGGAGATGATGACGGGCAGTCGCGCGGACAGCTCCAGGCGGTCCACCGGGGACCACGCCCCCGCGAGCCACCCCGACGTGCGGTAGTGCAGGATGGAGCGCTTGAGCCCATCACTGCCCTGGAGCAGGAGGATGCCGCGCTCGTAGTTGGCCATGAGGAGCAGGCGGTAGCCGCCCTCGGGGAGCACGCGGCCGGTGTCCACCAGCATGGAGTCCGTCGCCGCGGGCTGGAAGCGCAGGCGCTCCAGGTCCAGCGGGACGAGGGGACTGGCGACACTCTGTCCGAAGGCGGCGGGGGCGACGGCGGTGGCCAACAGCGCGGCCAGCGCCCAGCTCTGTGCCTGGGTACGCAAGGTGAGGTCCATTCGAGAGAAGAGGGAGCGCATGGGTCAGTTCCCCCGCGCCGGGTTCTGGCGGCGGCGCGAACCGCTCCATGCCGCCAGCACGACGAGGATGGCCAGCGCGGAAGCGCTGCCGCCGCTGCTGTCACAACCGCCGCCCGCGATCTCCACCACCTCCGCCTGGACACGGACCTGGAACGTGCACTGCGCGGAGTTGCCGGCGTCATCCGTGGCGGTGACGGTGACTTGCGTGGCGCCCGGCGAGAAGGTGCTGCCCGACGCGGGCGAGGACGTCACGGACGGCGAAGCCGTCACCGCGTCCGTGGCCGAGGGCGTGAACGTCACCGGCTCCCCCGGCGCCACCGTCACGTTCGCCGGACAGGTCAAGGCGGGCGGCGTGGTGTCCCGCACGGTCACTCGGAACGTGCACGACACGCCGCTGGCCGGGAGCGTGGCCGTGACGGTCGTCGCTCCGAGCGGGAAGCGCGTCCCCGAGTCCTGAGAGTAGCTCACCGGCAGGCCCGCCGGGTTGGGCACCGCGGGATCGTAGCTCACGAGCGCTCCGTCCGGCCCCGTCGCCTCGGCGGTGACATCCGCGGGGCAGGAGAGGGTGGGGGGCGCGCCTTCCGTGATGGTGAGGGTCACGGTGGCGACGTTGCTGTCCTGGAGGCAGTCCCTGACCCGGAACGCGAAGGTGTCGGTGCCCGTGTAGCCCGGCGCGGGCGTGTACGTGAGGGCGGGGGGCGTTCCGCTCAGCGTGCCGTGCTGGGGCGGCGTCACGACGGTCCAGGTCAACACCTGACCGGCATCCGGGTCGCTGCCCCCCAGCGTCACGGCCACGGCCGTGTCCTTCTGCGTGGCGGCGGTCTGGTCCGGCGCGGTGGGCGCCTGGTTCGCGACGACCTGCACCGTGCGCCCGCCGGGGATGGCGTTGGCGAGGACGGTGAGCCCGTAGGTGCCCAGCGGGACGCCCGCGGGGACGGTCACGGTCGCGCGGGTGGCGGAGGTGTCGCTGCTGGGGAGCGTCCAGAGGCGTCCGCCCTCGGCGGCGCTCAGGCGCACCAGGGGGAAGTCGGTCGGAGAGTCGGTGCTGTTGCCGCTGCTCGCGCCGGAGATGCCCCGGAACAGCAGGCCTTCCAGCACGGTCGGGCAGGCGGCGACGAGGGTCGCCGGGCGGGTCACCGTCGGCCTCCACGCGGGCTGCGCGCCGGTGTCGTCGAACAGCTCCGCGTCGGGCGCGCTCATGCCACCCACGACGAGGACCTCGCCCGAGGGCAGCGCGAGCGAGGAGAGCCCGCCACGCGTGGTGGGGGTGGCGACGGTGGTCCAGGCGCGCAGGAGGGGGTCGTAGACCTCCGCCGTGTCGGAATACTCGCCCGCCAGGGTCAGGCCGCCCGCGACCAGCACCTTGCCGGAGGAGGTCAGCGCGGCGCTGTGCAGCCAGCGCGGCTGCGCGAGCGGACCCACGGTCACCCAGGTGTTGGTGCCGGGGTCGTAGAGCTCCGTGGACGTCAGCTCGATGCCGCCCGCGATGCCGCCCGCCGCGAGCACCTGGCCCGACGGCAGCAGCGTCAGTGTCAGCTCATCCCGGGCCACGGCGAGGCCGGCCGCGGGCGTCCAGAGGTTGGAGACGGGGTCGTACAACTCGGTGGTGGCCAGCGCCGCGCCGCTGTCATCATGGCCGCCAACGATGAACACCTTGCCGTTGGACAGCAGCACGGCGCGATGCCCAGCGCGGGTGAAGGCGCTCGGGGCCGCCACACTCCACGTGTCGGTGTCGGGCGTGTACAGCTCCGCGGTGTTCAGCGCGGTCGTGTTGCGCTGACCTCCGGCCACGAGCACCCGGCCGTCGGGGAGGACCGTGGCGGTGTGGAGGTGCCGCGGCGCCAGCAGCGGCGCGGTGGAAAGCCAGGTGTGGGTGACGGGGTCGAAGCGCTGCGCGGAGGCGGTCGAGGTGCTCAGCTGCCGGCCGCCGGTGATCAGCACCTGTCCCGAGCGAAGCACGGTCGCGGTGGCGCGCTCGCGCGGAGTGTCGAGCGCGGGCAGGGCGGTCCAGGTGTTGCTCGCGCGGTCATACAGCTCCGCGGCGCTCGACGACCCGAAGAGGCCGCGGCCCGTCGCGACGAGCACCTGGCCCGAGGGCAGCAGGGCCATCAGGGGATCGGTCCGGGGCGTCCCCATGGCGCCGGCGGGGGACCACGCGCTGACGGCGGGGTCGTAGACCTCCGTGGTCGCGAAGAAGCCGAGCACGGGCGTCCGGGCGGATCCGCCCGCGACGAACACCTTCCCGGAGGGCAGCAGCGTCGCGGTGTGGTTCTCACGGCCGGTGAGCATCGTGCCCGCGGGGGTCCACACTCCGGTCGCGGGATCGTAGAGCTCCGCCTCGCGCTCGGGAGCGGCCCCGCTGATGGCTCCACCGGTGACGAGCACCCTGCCGTTGGGGAGCAGCGTGGCCATGTGGCTCGAGCGCGCGAACGCGAGGCTGCCCGTGGCCGTCCAGGTGTTGGCCACCGGGTCATAGAGCTCCGACTGCGCCGTCGCGCCGCCCGAGGCGAAACCGCCCGCGACGAGGACGCGGCCATCCGGGAGGAGGGTGCTGGTGGAGTAGTGCCGGCCGACCAGCAGGGGCGCGGCGCTGGACCAGGTGCCGGTCGCGGGGTCATAGATCTCGGCGCCCGGCACCTCGCCAAGCTCATTGATTCCGCTCACCGCGAGCACCCGCCCGTCGCGCAGCAGCGTGGCCATGTGCGCACCCCGGCCGACGCTCATGGAGCCGGTGGGTGTGAAGGTGTTGGTGGTGGGATCGTACAGCTCGGCCGTCGCGAGCCGGTTGACGCCGTTGCCTCCGCCCGCGACCAGGACCTTCCCCGAGTTCAGCAGCGTGAGGGTGGGGAGGAAGCGGGTCCGCGCCATGTCGCCAGTGGTGGACCAGGTGCCCGTGGCGGGGTCGTAGATGCGGCCCGACAGCGAGCCGTCGGTCATCGCCAGCACCTTGCCGCTGGGAAGCAGCACGGCCTCGGTGACGTTGCCCGTGATCCCGGGACTGCCCGCGGAGGACCAGGTGCCGGTGGCCGGATCCAGGAGCTCCGCCGTGGTCACGAACCCGGTCGTGTTGACGCCCGCGATGACCAGGAGCTTTCCGTCAGGAAGCAGGACCGCGGCGTGCTGGGCCCTCTCCACGGTCATGGGGGCGGTGGCGTACCAGGCCGGTGCCGCGGCCAGCCGGGAGTGCGCGGTGCGGGCGCCCTCCGCGGCCGGGCGCTCATTGCCGCCACACGACAGCAGGCCCAGGCCCGCGAAAAGCATCAAGAGCCTGCCAAGGACCGCGCGCTTTGATCGCATCGAACGAACTCCGAGCCGCGAGGGCTGGCGCGAACGCGAACGTCCGGGACCAGCTCGACGTGAACAATCTCGGGCGGGGCTTATCAGTGCGTCGGGTGGATGGGCAACGCGTGAAAAAATCCTCTGGGATTGCTCAGCGGCCCCGGATCCTCAAGGGGCTGGCGGCGTGAGCTGCTCGCGGAGGAAGGTGGCCGCGGCGTCGAGGCTGGAGAAGACCACGGCCTCGGCTTCGCGTGGCTCCTGTGTGTCGGTTGAAACAATCCACCGATCCGCCTGCTCCCGTCGAAGACGCAGCGTCTTGAGCCACCCCTGGATGTTTCGCGGATCACGGGCCCGCTGGGTGGGAAGACTGACGAGGAGGGTGTCTTCGCCGAAGTCCCGGTGCCGGCGCGCATGGAAGCCCCGCGCCTTCAGCAGGTCCACCGTGCGGGTGAGCTCCAGACAATCGCGCATGGATTCGACCGCCGCTTCGAAGGTCCCGAAGTGGCGCTCCAGCATCTGCACCGGCAGGACCCTCCAGCCGTCAGGCATCTGCCGGAGAATCACTGCGTCGCGATAGCCGACGACGGGCGGTGTCCCCGTGGCGAAACAGGGCAGGCTGACCATGACAGTCTGATCTCCGCCCCCATCCCGGGCGATGGCCGCGAATCCCAGACGCCGAAGCACGTCGACCACGCTGTCACCGCGTTCGGGCGTCATGGCCCCCCCGAGACGATGCGCGTTGACGCCCGCGCTCAATCATCCGCTTCATCCATTTCGTGCGCCGCCGCGTTGAACAGGCCGAACCCTCCGGCCTCCGCGGCTGTGATTCCGGCCCTGCGCACCGTTGGCGAATCCGGCGTCTGTCCCACCGCCATCCAGCGGGGCGCGGCCAGCAGGATGCCGCCCCGGGGCAGCTCCGGCAGCAGGTGCTCCAGGTCCCCGATGATGAACTCCGCGTGTCCCACGCCCCGTGGCTCGGGCAGGCCCTCCGGCGGATGCCACGGGCCACCGTCCAGGTGGCCGAACGGAAAGCTCCCCGTGCCGCTCGCGCCGCCATAGCCGCCCTCCAGCAGGCGCCGCGCCCGCTCCGCGCCCCCCGCCACCGAAGGCAGGCAGACGCGCGTCAGCCAGTCCCAGGTCGCCGCGCCTTCCTGCACGGGCCAGTCCAGCTCCACCGTGTCGTCGGCCTTCGCCAGCAGCGCGTCGATGTACGCGCACGCCGCGCGCGGCCCCAGCACGCCGCCCTGGCGTGCCTCCTCCACCGCCGCCGACCACAGCTCCTCGCGGTAGTAGTGCGCGAAGTAGAACCCGGGCTCCTCCCAGTCCGCCCGGGTGCCGTGGGGCAACTTCGCCAGCACCAGCCCGCTGGACAGGTACGCGGGCCCGGTGGCCCGGGGATGGAACTGGCTGAAGGCGGAGCGGAACACCCGCACCGCGAGTCCTGCCTCCTCCGTCGCCTCCAGCCCCTCCGGACAGCCCGCGCGCAGATGGAAGTCGTCGAAGCGCAGGAACTGGTCCACCCCGATGCCCACCGCGTTCTGGCACAGCGACTCCAGGCACGCCGCCAGGGGGTGCCCCGCGTCCACGCCGGCCGGCGCCTCCCAGGCCGCCGCCAGGATGGCCCGCGTGTGCGCATCCACCCGGAGCGACAGCCGCACCCGGCCCCCCGCGAAGTGCGCCTCCCCGTGACGGACGTCCTCCCCGTGGAGCCCGCCGCGATGTTCCTGCCCTGGAATCGTCATGCTAGGGACCCATCCTTTCCCACGCGTCCCTTCCAGGCCAGGAGCCTCACGTCCCATGTCCGAGCCTTCCCACCCGCGCGACGGCGACTTCGAGCTCGTCACCCTCCGCAACGGCCACCGCGCCGTGCGGCACCTGGGCCACGGGGAGGTCATGCACCCCGCAGTGGGGCCCTGGCAGGAGGCCCTGCGCCTCTACGTGGATCAACCCGGCCTCGCGGACCGCCTGCGCCAGCCGGGGCCGCCGCTCGTCATCCACGACGTGGGCCTGGGCGCCGCCACCAACGCCGTCGCCGCGCTCACCCGCGCCCGGGAGCTGGGCCCGGAGCGCGCCCGCGACCTGCATGTCGTCAGCTTCGAGGTGGACCTGGCCCCGCTGCGCCTGGCCCTCGCGGACGCGGAGGGCTTCCCCTTCCTCCAGCCCTTCCGCCCGGCCGCCGAAGCCCTCATGCGCCACGGCACCTGGGAGGAGCCCGGCCTCCAGTGGACCCTCCACCTGGGGGACGCGGTGCCGTACCTGGAGGGGGCCCTGCCCACGGCCGACCTCGTCTTCTTCGATCCGTTCTCGCCGGCGTCCAACCCGGACATGTGGACCGAAGCCGTGCTCGCCCGGGTGCGCCGCCACTGCCGAGAGGACGGGGAGGGCGCCCTGCTGATGACCTACAGCGCCGCCACGCCCACCCGCGTCACGCTGCTGCTCGCGGGGTTCTTCGTGGGGGCTGGCGTCTCCACCGGCACCAAGGGGGAGACCACCGTGGCCTCGACCCGCTGGGAATCCCTGACCACCCCGCTGGGGTCCCGGTGGCTCGAGCGCTGGGAGCGCTCCTCCTCCCGGGCGCCCCATGGGGCCACCCTCACGCCTGAGGTCGAGCGTCGCCTGAGGACCCATCCTCAGTGGCGTTGAGCGCCGACTCGGCGGGGGCCTCGCTCCAGCGCAGGTGGAACGTCGCCGCGGTGCCGTCGAACTCCTCCGGCAGCGCCACCACCCGCCAGCCCCCGCACAGCTCCACCGCCCGCGCCAGCAGGCCCGCCGCGAACGTCGGCTGGTCCGCCAGCACGTCGTTCATCCAGAGCTCCAACGCTGTCGCGCCGCGCTCCACGATTTTGATTTCACTGAAGTTGTTGCCGGCGCGAAAGCCCAGGTCCGCGCGCAGCAGCAGCCTCCGGGGACCGGCCAGCCGGCCCACGCCCAGCAGCGCGCGGCCAAAGAAGGTGCCGAAGTAGGCATCCATGAAGCGCTCGCCCAGGGAGTAGTACGCGGCCTCCGCGGGCACGCCGCCATAGACGTGGCCGGCGGCGATCCGCAGGAACTCCCGCCACTGCTCCAGCGAATAGGCGCGCTCCAGCTTGCGGTCGAGGTCCAGTCCGGCCCTCTTCAGGTGCTCGCGGCACGCGGGCGTCAGTCGGTTCTCCAGCGCTCGGACGAAGAGCGCTTCGACGGTCTGCGCGAAGACAAGCTTCTCAGGATTCATGGGGCGCACCCTACACGATGCCCCCCATGCGATGCTCCCCCACCTGTGTACTGACGTTCAGTGTCGCGATTCTCGAGTGTCAGGAAGCGCTCGCGCGCCGCACCCGTCGTGAACTCCGGGTGTTTTCCGACCTCAGTCCGACGGCTCGCGCCACGAGTCCCCGCAGCCACTGGTGCGCGGGGTCCCCGTCGAAGCGCTCGTGCCAGACCTGGATGATGTCGAAGGGGGGGATGGGCAGGGGCGGGGCCAGGACCTGGAGTGGATAGGTCTCGCTGAACGCGGCGATAAGGCGGCGGGGCGCGGTGAGGACGTGGTCGGAGCGCGTCACGACCAGGGGCGCGATGAGGAAGTAGGGCACGCGCAGCGCGATGCGGCGCGGGGGCAGGCCGCGTTGCGCCAGGGCCACGTCCACCGCGCCCACGCCGTCGCCGCGCGGGCTGATGAGGACGTGGGAGAGCTTCAGGTAGGTGTCCAGGTCCAATGTCCGGCGCACGGCCGGGTGGTCCTTGCGCACCACGCAGACGAAGTCCTCGGTGAACAGCTTCTGCTGGCGCAGGCCGGGCCCGGACTCCACGGGCGGCGTGACGACGACCAGGTCCACCTCGCCGGTCTCCAGGAGCGCGGGGAAGGTGCTGCTCTCCACGTGCCGCACCGACAGGTCCACGCCGGGCGCCTCGCGGCCCAGCAGCTCCAGCGCTCCGGGCAGGAGCACCGAGCCGAAGTAGTCGCGCGTGGCCACGGTGAAGCGGCGCGACGCGGTGGCGGGCTCGAAGGGGGGCTCGTTGCGCAGGGCGCGCTGCAGCTCCGCCAGCCCCCGCCGCAGCGGCGCGGCGAGCTGCTCCGCGCGCGGCGTCAGCACCATGCCGCCCCGGCCCCGGATGAGGAGCGCGTCACCCAGCAGCGCCCGAAGCTGCGCGAGCGCGTGGCTCATCGCGGACTGGGTGAGGCCCACGCGGGCCGCGGCGCGGGTGACGTGGGCCTCCCTGAGCAGCGCGTCCAGCGCCACCATCAGGTTGAGGTTGATGCCGGTGAGGTCCACCTCGGCGGGGGGAGGCGTCGGGGTTTCATGAACGCGGCGCATGGAGACATGCATAGCATGCAGTGGCCTCATGATGGGCCGGGGGGCACTGTGGTGCCATCTCGCTGTCGCTGGAGGCACCCCATGTCCATCGTCATCAACACCCCGAATGGCAACATCGGCCGTCCCCTCGTGCAGAAGCTGCTGAAGGCGGGCCGGAAGGTCACGATCATCGCCCGCGATCCAGGGAAGGTGGCGGACCTGGCGAAGCTGGGCGCGGCGGTGGTGAAGGGCTCCATCGACGAGAAGGCCACGCTGGACGCGGCGCTCAAGGGCGCGGAGGCGCTGTTCTGGCTGTCGCCCCCGCCGGCCCGGCCGGACTTCTTCACCTGGGCGACGGACGCGGCCCGGCAGGCGGCGGCCGCGGTGAAGGCGCACGGCGTGCAGCGCGTGGTGGTGCTCTCCAGCGTGGGCGCGCAGAACGGCGCGGGCACGGGCCCGGTGTCCACGCTCAAGCCCATCGAGGAGGCCTTCCAGGCGGCGGCGCCCCATGTCACCAGCCTGCGGGCGGGCTTCTTCATGGAGAACCTGCTGCGCGACGTGCACGGCCTGGCGAAGGCGGGCGCGCTCTACAGCGTCATGTCGCCGGAGCGGGCCTTCCCGATGGTGGCCGCGGCGGACATCGCGAGCAAGGCCGCGGAGGTCCTGACGGACGCGTCGTGGAAGGGCCACCGCTACGTGGGCGTGCACGGGCCCAAGGACCTCACCTATCCCGAGGTGGCCCGCATCCTCACGCAGGTGCTGGGGCAGCCCGTGAAGTACGTGCAGGTGGGGCTGGAGGACCTGCGCCACGGAATGACGGGCGCGGGCCTGCCGGGCTGGATGGCGGACACGCTCACGGAGATGTACGGCGCCATCAAGGAAGGCCGCATGGATGCGTCCGAGCCGCGCTCCCTGGACACGACCACGCCCACCACGCTGGCGGAGTTCGCCGGCGCCGTGCTCAAGCCGGTGGTGGAGCAGGCCCGCGCGTCGTAGTCAGCGCGCGGGGACGGCGGCGCGTCCGGCCGTCCGCCCGGATTCGGAACCGGACAGGGGACCCTCCCCCCTCCCGTCCTCTTCCTTCCAACTGGTGCACGATGGGGACCGTCCGGAAATTGATCCGGAATGGCCCCCACCGGAGAAGAGCGCACCATGGACGAGCAGCGCCCCGCCAGCCCCCCGGCCCGGACGGACCCCTCCATCGACCTGCTCCACCAGCGCACGCGCCATCCGCTGGAGGTCCTCTTCGCGCCCAGGAGCGTCGCGGTGGTGGGGGCGAGCGAGCGCGCCGGCAGCGTGGGCCGCACCGTGCTCTGGAACCTCATCAGCAGCCCGTTCGGCGGCACCGTCTACCCCGTCAACCCGCGGCGCCCCAACGTGCTCGGCATCAAGGCGTGGCCGTCCGTGCGCGCGCTGCCGGAGGCCGTGGACCTGGCCGTCATCGTCACGCCCGCGGCGTCGGTGCCGGACATCATCCGCGAGTGCGCGGAGGTCGGCGTCAAGGGCGCCATCATCCTCTCCGCGGGCTTCAAGGAGACCGGGCCGGAGGGCGTCAAGCTGGAGCAGGAGGTGCTCCGCCTCGCGCAGGGCGCGAACCTGCGCATCATCGGGCCCAACTGCCTGGGCGTGATGCGCCCCACGGGCGGCTTCAACGCCACGTTCGCGAAGGGCATGGCCCGGCCCGGAAACGTGGCCTTCATCAGCCAGTCCGGCGCGCTGCTCACCTCCATCCTCGACTGGAGCCTGCGCGAAGCCGTGGGCTTCAGCGCCTTCGTGTCCGTGGGCTCCATGCTGGACGTGGGGTGGGGCGACCTCATCGACTACCTCGCGGATGATCCGATGACGCGCTCCATCCTCATCTACATGGAGTCCATCGGCGACGCGCGCGCGTTCCTCTCCGCCGCGCGCGAGGTGGCCCTCACCAAGCCCATCATCGTCATCAAGGCCGGCCGCACCGCGCAGGCCGCGCAGGCCGCCGCGTCCCACACCGGCACGCTCGCCGGCAGCGACGAGGTGCTGAGCGCCGCCTTCCGCCGCGCGGGCGTCCTGCGCGTGGACTCCATCGAGGACCTGTTCCACATGGCGGAGGTGCTGGCCCGCCAGCCCCGGCCCTCCGGCCGCAGGCTCACGCTGCTCACCAACGCGGGCGGCCCCGCCGTGCTCGCCACCGACGCGCTCGTCTCCGGAGGCGGGGAGCTGGCCGTGCTGTCCGACACCACCCGCGCGCGGCTGGACGGCTTCCTGCCGCCCCCGTGGAGTCACGCCAACCCGGTGGACATCCTGGGGGACGCGGACGCGGAGCGCTACGCGAAGGCCCTGGAGACCACCGGCGCGGACCCCAACAGCGACGGCCTGCTCGTCATCCTCACCCCGCAGGACATGACCGAGCCCACCCAGACGGCGGATCGCCTCAAGGGCTACGCGAAGCTGCCGGGCAAGCCCGTGCTCGCGAGCTGGATGGGTGGCTCCGAGGTCGCCGCGGGCGAGCGCATCCTCAACGACGCGGGCATCCCGACCTTCAGCTACCCGGACACCGCCGCGCGCGTCTTCAACTTCATGTGGCGCTATTCGGACAACCTCGCCGGGCTCTATGAAACGCCCACCCTGGCGGAGGAGCCCACCGGCGGGGGCCGCGACGTGGCGCGCGCCCTGGTGGACGAGGCCCGCGCCGCCGGCCGCACCCTCCTGTCCGAATACGAGTCCAAGCGCC
The DNA here is from genome assembly GCF_007352635.1 of Corallococcus sp. Z5C101001. NCBI lineage: Bacteria > Pseudomonadati > Myxococcota > Myxococcia > Myxococcales > Myxococcaceae > Corallococcus > Corallococcus sp. Z5C101001. Next base: position 409,905 of record NZ_VKLU01000005.1, on the reverse strand, counting down.
TGCTGGCCACCTACGGCATCCCCACCGTGGAGACGTGGCTCGCCACCTCCGAGGACGAGGCCCTGGAGAAGGCCCGCGGGCTGGGCTTCCCCGTGGTGCTCAAGCTGCACTCGCTCACGGTGACGCACAAGACGGACGTGGGCGGCGTGCGCCTGGACCTGCGCGACGAGGCCCAGGTGCGCCAGGCGTACCGCGCCATCCGCGACGCGCTCGCGGAGCGGGGCCTGTCGGACGCGTTCCACGGCGTCACCGTGCAGCCCATGGCGAAGCGGGACGGCTACGAGCTCATCCTGGGCAGCAGCCTGGACGCGCAGTTCGGGCCGGTGCTGCTCTTCGGCGCGGGCGGCACGCTGGTGGAGGTGTTCCAGGACCGGGCGCTCGGGCTGCCGCCCCTCAACACCACCCTGGCGCGGCGGATGATGGAGCGCACGCGCATCCATCAGGCGCTCAAGGGCGTGCGCGGCCAGGCCCCGGTGGACCTGGGCGCGCTGGAGCGGCTGATGGTGCGCTTCAGCCAGCTGGTGGTGGAGCAGCGCTTCATTCGCGAGCTGGACATCAACCCGCTGCTCGTCTCCGGGGAGCGCATCGTCGCGCTGGATGCCCGCGTGGTGCTGCACCCGCCGGGCGTCACCGCCGCGGAGCTGCCGGGGCTCGCCATCGAGCCGTACCCGTACCAGTACGCGCAGTGGCTCACGCTGAAGAACGGCGAGCAGCTGATGGTGCGGCCCATCCGTCCGGAGGACGAGCCCGCCATGGGGCGCTTCCATCAGGCCCTGTCGGAGCAGACGGTGTTCATGCGCTACGCGGGCCTGATGAAGCTCAGCCAGCGCGTGGCCCACGAGCGGCTGGCGCGCATCTGCTTCAACGACTACGCGCGGGAGATGGCGCTCGTCGCGGAGCGGCGCTCGCCGGACTTGAAGGGCTCGGGGGAGATTCTGGCGGTGGGCCGGCTCACGCGCCTGCGCGGCACGAAGGACGCGGAGTTCGCCATCACCGTCAGCGACCCGGCGCAGCGGCTGGGCCTGGGAACGGAGCTGCTCCGGCGGCTCGTGGACATTGGCCGGGACTGGGGCCTGCGCCGCATCGTCGCGGACATCCTCACGCGCAACCGCGCCATGCAGGCCGTCAGCAAGAAGCTGGGGTTCACCCTCGTGGAGGACACGGAGCTCGCCCCGGACATGGTCAAGGCCGTGAAGGTGCTCGGCTGACCGTGCCCGGGGCGGTGCGTCCCCGAGGCGCTACACGTCGTCGCAGGGCGTGCCCAGCCGCGCGCCCGTGTAGACGCCCAGCTCGTTGTAGATGAAGGGCAGGTTCTCACCCACCGGCACGGCGCGCAGCTTCTGGCGCTTGCTCTTCACCACCCAGAAGGACGGCTCCTCGCGGTCCACCACGAGGCGCAGGTCGCCGCCCTGCGTGGAGAAGATCTCTCCCTGCGAGTCGGTGACGACGTTGAGCATCTTCTGCGGCTTCACCTGGCCGCGCTGGCCCGTGAAGATGCGGAAGCTCTTGTTGTCCGTGCCCAGGCCGCGCTCCACCAGGTAGTACGTGCCCTTGTCGTCCCGCAGCAGCGCGTACGGCTGGAACTTCATCGGGCTGGGGGTGAAGGTGGACTTGCGCAGGAGCTCCTTCGCCTGCTCCGCGGCCACCGGCTGCTGCGGCAGGGTGCGGTCCCCGCAGCTCAGCGTGCATGTCTTGGCGTCCTCGCTCAGCCGCAGGGCGGAGACCACCCGGTAGTCCACGCCGCGGAAGCTCTCGTTGGCCTTGGCGTTGAAGAAGCGGGGCTCGAAGAAGTCGCCCTGCGTGGCGTTGGGGTAGCCCACGGGGGCCACCTGCATGAACGTCTTGCCGTCGCCGTAGTACAGCTCTCCGTCGTGCTCCGGCGTCTGCGGCACGAGGACGGTGTAGTGGCCCTTGCCGTCCGTGCACACCTTGGTGGACTCCAGCACCATGCGCTCACGCAGCTTCTCTTCCTTCCCCCAGGGCGGATCCAGCGCGAGCGCGGCTTGCGGGGCCAGGACGAGCCCCAGGGCGATGACCATGCGTCGAAGTGTCATGTCAGTGGGCTTTCGTTCTAGAGGGTGTCGGTGAAGTAGGCGGTGGTGGCGTCGGGCTGGATCGTCTCGCCGTTCGTCACGGACCAGATGATCTTCTGGGCCTCCAGCTTCAGCGCGGCCTTGGGGTCCACCCGGCACTCCACCGTCTGGACCTTCTGCTGGATGGTGCGCTTCGCCTCATCGGAGCGCTCGCACAGCTTCTGGAGCGACTCCAGGGGGCCCGCGCAGTAGCTGCCGAAGGACATCTCGTTGATGAGCTCGTCGGTGATGGAGTCCCAGGCCACGGTGGAGGACAGCTTCGTGCCGCAGGCCTTGTTCGTCTCGGTCAGCGCCTCCGTCAGCTGGGCCTCCGCCTGCTGGGTCCAGAACTTGCGGTCGAACGCGAGCAGGGCCTGGTACTTCTTGTCGCCCTCCTGGTCCGCGTAGCGCGCGAAGACCTTCTCCACCTTCAGCGCCGCGGTCTTCCCCGTGTCCGGCTTCAGGTGCGTGTAGCCCGTGTGGTTCACGGCGCTGAGGACCAGGTCCTCATAGCCGCCCCGGTCGTTCACGGTGACGAAGCGCTGCCGGCGGCCGCGCCACTGGGTCCAGTACTCCATGCCCCGGTCGCGGCTGACGTGGGCGACCAGGACCTTGCCGTCCAACTCACCCTGGGTGCCTTCGAAGGCCACCAGCGCCTTGTGTGCGTCGGCGGGCTCCAGCGCGATGACGGTGACCTGCTCGCCGGCCTCGTTGGAATACACCTTGCCCACGGTGGGCTTCGTGCCCGCCACGGGGCTGTCGGGCCGAAGGCCCCGGGAACACCCCAGGGACAACGCCACGATGCTCACTGCCAATAGAACTCTCACGGCCACTCCTTGAATGGGCAGGGACGCTGGAAGCAGCGTTCCGCGCGCCCGGGACGACCCTTCAGAGGTCGATTTCGTACTTCGCACAGTATTGTCGGACCCTTGGACGCTCCGTTGCCGGAACCCGGGTCCATTGTGCCCGCGCGTTCGCCAGGTCGTGCTGCTGGCAATACACGCGGGTGAGCAGCGCGTACGACGCGCCGGTGATTTTCGTCCGCTGGCTCCGCCGGATGTGACGCAGTGCTTCCGCCGTGTTCGACGCGTCCAGCGCCCGCTGCGCCGCGGCCAGGTCCTCGCGGACGCTGTCGGGCATCGACTCGGGGGCGCCCCGGGCTCCCTGGGGCTTGCCCTTGACGGCGACGGTGGGAGCCTCCGCTGGCTCGGTGGGCTGCTGTGACGGCTGGGCATCGACGGTCGGCGGCTGGCCCTCGGGCTCCATGGCCGGCGGCGGATCCACCGGCTTCGTCGGGTCCTCCGGGGGCGGGGTCACGGCCACGGCAGGCGGCGGGTCGGCGGGCTTCACCGGAACCACCGGGGCCTGTCCGGCCACGGCCGGACCCGCGACCGGGCGCTTCCAGAAGAAGGCGGCGGAGAAGGCGACGATGACCGCCACGCCCACGGCGACGGCGACCGGCCACTTCGGCCGGGCGCGGGACAGGGGCTGCGCGGGAAGTGACTCCGTCCGGGGACTGGCGGGGGCCTGCGGCGCCGCATCATCGCTGCCCGCGTGGGGCCGCATGCCCACGGTGGGGATGTGCTCCTGGGGGAGCGGGCGGGGATGCATTGGCGTGGGGCCGGCGGAGGCGGTCCGGGGGCGCTCCTGCTTCGGCTCCCCGAGCGACTGCAGCGGGCTGCCCGTCAACTCCAGGATGAACGCGCCCACGTCCGGGTAGCGGTCCGCGGGCTTCTTCGCCATCGCGCGCGAGATGGCCGTCACCACGTGCGGCGGTGTCTGCGGGGCCAGCGTCAGCAGGGGCGCGGGCTCCAGGTGGACGATTTGATAGATGAGCTCCGCGATGTTGTCGCCGGAGTAGGGGGGCCGGCCGGCGAGCATCTCGTAGACCATGCAGCCGAACGCGAAGAGGTCCGTGCGCGCGTCCACGTCGCTGTTGTGGCCCATGGCCTGCTCGGGCGCCATGTACTGCGGCGTCCCCATCAGCACCGAGTCCAGCGTCTGCACCGTGCGCGAGTCGACGAGCTTGGAGATGCCGAAGTCGAGCAGCTTCACGCGCTCGCCCACCACGCCGCCGGCTTCGGTGGGCACGAGGAACACGTTGCCTGGCTTCAGGTCGCGGTGCACCACGCCCGCGCGGTGCGCCGCCTGGAGCGCCGCGCCCATCTGCCGGGAGATGGAGAAGACCTCCTCCAGGGGCAGCTGCTTCTGCTTGCGCAGCCGCCGCGACAGCCCCTCACCGCGCAGGTACTCCATCACCATGAAGGGCGTGCCGTCCTCCAGCGTGTCGAAGTCCAGCACCTCCACGATGTTCGGGTGCCCCAGCCGGGAGGCGATCTCCGCCTCGCGCCGGAAGCGCACCGCGACCTCCTCCGACAGCGCCTCCACGCCGTGCAGCACCTTGACGGCCACCTGCTTGCCCGGGAGGCGCAGGTGCCGGGCCAGGAACACGGCGCCCATGCCTCCCTTGCCCAGCACGGTGCCAATCTCATACGTCCCACGGAGGACCCGGCCCGTCGTCAGCGGTTCGGACTGCGCGGAGGTGGGTTCGGTAGGCTTTTGCATCGGCGGTCCAAATTCCTACTAAACCGGGCCGACACGATTGGAAAGCACCCGGGCCCCTCCTTCCCCCACGGGTCGTGCGAAAACGTCGCGAATCGCAGGTTCTGAGAGGGCGAGTCGCAATTTTCCAGTTGGGCGCGCATGCCACGTCCTAGAGTTCCCCGGCGATGGCCTCCTCCGAATCAAGCGCTCCTCTCGCCGCCCTGTTGCCGAAGCCCGGCGAGCCCCGTCTCGACGCCGATGAAATCCTCAACCGCTTCGTGGGCTACGTGGCCACGAACGGGCTGAGCCTGTATTCCGCCCAGGAGGAAGCCATCCTGGAGCTCTTGAGCGACAAGCACCTGTTCCTCAAGACGCCCACGGGCTCCGGCAAGTCGCTGGTGGCCATGGCGCTCCACTTCAAGGCCATGGCCGAGGGCAAGGTGTCGTTCTACACGTGCCCCATCAAGGCGCTGGTGAACGAGAAGTTCTTCGCGCTCTCCAAGGCGTTCGGCCCGGAGAACGTGGGCATGCTGACGGGCGACGCGAGCATCAACCGCGAGGCGCCCATCCTCTGCTGCACGGCGGAGATCCTCGCGAACCTGGCGCTCCGGGACGCGTCCGCGCGCGTGGACGCGGTGGTGATGGACGAGTTCCATTACTACTCCGACAAGGAGCGCGGCGTGGCCTGGCAGATTCCGCTGCTGGCCCTGCCCCACACGCAGTTCCTGTTGATGTCCGCCACCCTGGGGGACACGCACGTCATCGAGCAGAGCCTGGAGAAGCTCACCGGCCGCGAGGTCGCCACGGTGCGCAGCTCCGAGCGCCCCGTGCCGCTGGACTTCGACTACCGCGAGGTGCCGCTGCACGAGACCATCCAGGACCTCATCGCGCGCGGGAAGTACCCCGTCTACCTGGTGAACTTCACGCAGCGGGCCGCGGCCGAGCAGGCGCAGAACCTGATGTCGGTGGACTTCAACACCAAGGAGGAGAAGGAGGAGATCCGCCAGGCGCTGATGGACGCCCCCTTCGACACGCCCTACGGCAAGGACTTCCAGCGCTTCCTGCGCCACGGCATCGGCATGCACCACGCGGGCCTGCTGCCCAAGTACCGGCTGCTGGTGGAGAAGCTGGCGCAGCAGGGCCTGCTCAAGGTCATCAGCGGCACGGACACGCTGGGCGTGGGCGTGAACATCCCCATCCGCACGGTGCTCTTCACGCAGCTGTTCAAGTTCAACGGGGAGAAGCTCTCGACGCTGAGCGTGCGCGACTTCAAGCAGATCGCCGGCCGCGCGGGCCGCAAGGGCTTCGACACCGAGGGCAGCGTGGTGGCGCAGGCCCCGGAGTACATGATCGAGAACATCCGCCAGGCCGCGAAGGAGGCCGCGGGCAAGAAGAAGTCGCCCAAGGCGAAGCCGCCGCAGAAGGGCTTCGTGCAGTACGACAAGAGCACCTTCGACCGCCTCCAGAACGGCCTGCCGGAGCCGCTGGAGTCGCGCTTCGAGGTGAGCCACGGCCTGCTGCTCAACCTGCTCCAGAGCGACAAGACGGAGGGCAGCGGGGGCTACCGGCGGCTGGTGCAGCTGGTGATGCGCTCGCACAACTCCGACTACACGAAGCGGCGGCTCCTGAAGGACGCGGCGATGTACTTCCGCACGCTGCGCGACGCCGGCATCGTGAAGGTGGTGCAGTGGGAGAAGCGCTCCGCGACGGTGGAGGTCGCGGAGGAGCTGCAGCGCGACTTCAGCCTCAACCACACGCTGTCCCTGTACCTGCACGAGACGCTGGAGCTGCTGGATCCCACGCTGGAGACGTACGCGTTGGACGTCGTCACGCTGGTGGAGTCCATCCTGGAGAACCCGGACGTGGTGCTGTACGCGCAGCTGCACCAGCTCAAGGGGGAGAAGATCCAGGAGATGAAGGCGCGGGGCGTCGAGTACGACGACCGGATGGAGGAGCTGGAGAAGCTGGAGTGGCCCAAGCCCAACCGCGAGTTCGTCTACGGCACGTTCAACGCGTTCGCGCGCAAGCACCCGTGGGTGGGCGAGGAGAACATCCGGCCCAAGTCCATCGTCCGGGACATGTTCGAGCGCTTCATGTCCTTCCACGACTACGTGCGGGAGTACGGCCTGCAGCGCAGCGAGGGCGTGCTGCTGCGCTACGTGGGGGACGTCTACAAGTCGCTGGTGCAGACGGTGCCGGAGAAGTTCCGCAACGAGGACCTGGACGACATCATCGACCACCTGCGCGCGACGCTGCGTCAGGTGGACTCCAGCCTCCTGGACGAGTGGGAGCGGATGCGCAACCCGGAGGCGCCCGTCGAGGCCAAGCCGGTGGTGGACCTCAAGCCCAAGGAGCTCACCGAGGACCCGCGCGCCTTCGCCGCCCGCGTGCGCGAGGAGCTGCACCGGCTGCTGCGCGCGCTGGGGCAGCGCCGCTTCCTGGACGCGCTGGGCATGCTGGACAACGCGCTGGGCGAGTGGACGGCTCCGAAGCTGGAGCAGGCGATGGCGCCGTACTTCGAGGAGCACAAGCTGGTGGTGCTCACCCCGCAAGCGCGCAAGCCGGCGAACACCCAGCTCAAGGAGACCGGCACCCGTCAGTGGGAGGCGCAGCAGCGCATCATGGACCCGGAGGGCCATGGGGACTGGGTCATCGACTGTGAGATCGATCTGCGCGGCCGGCGCATGGACGACGGCCCCATCCTGATGCTGCGCCGCATTGGCGGCATGAGCGCCTGGTCGTAGGCCGTCAGGCGGGAGGCGGCTTCGGGTCCCGGGCCGCCTCGCGCACGGTGCGCGTCGCGGCGTCCACCTCCGCGAGGATGCGGCGCGCGTGCTGGAGCAGGGCCTCTCCGGTGGGCAGCAGGCGCATGCCCCGGGGGACGCGCTCGAAGAGGGGCGTGCCCAGCTCGTCCTCCAGGGCGAGGATGTGACGGCTGAGCGGGGGCTGCGTGAGGTGCAGCCGGCGCGCGGCCCGGCCCACGTGGCCTTCTTCCGCCACCGCGATGAAGGATTGGAGGTGCGTGATGCTCACGCGCGCGAGGTTAGCGCGGGACCCGCGGGCCGTGCACGGGGCAGGGCGATGCCAGAACAGCATTGGACGTTTCGAAGGAGCGGATGCCACCTTGCCCGGCATGGGCATTCCTCTCTTCAAGGGCAGTGAAGTGGAGCGGCTGCGGCTCGCGGGGCGCGCGGCGGCGGGCACGCTGGAGCACGTGGCTGGCAGGCTCCAGCCGGGCGTGACGACGGCGGACATCGACGCGTGGGTTCGCGAGGACACGGCACGGCGGGGCGGCACGCCCAGCCAGCTGGGCTACAAGGGCTTTCCCGCCACGGTGTGCACCAGCCGCAACCACGTCGTGTGCCACGGCATCCCGCGTCCGGATGAGCACCTGAAGCCCGGGGACATCGTGAACGTGGACGTGACGACGTGCCTGGACGGCTTCCACGGCGATACATCCGCCACGTTCCTCATCGGCGAGGTGTCCGCCGACGCGAAGCACGTGGTGGACGTGGCGCGGCGGTGCCGGGACGCGGGCGTGGCGGTGGTGCGGCACGGCGCGCGGCTGGGGGACATTGGCGCGGCGGTGATGGCGCTGGCGAAGGCGGAGGGGTGCAGCGTGGTGGAGGAGTTCGGCGGGCACGGCATCGGCCGGCGGATGCACGGCGAGCCACACGTGCCGCACGTCGCGAGGGCGGGCACGGGCATCACGCTGCGCTCGGGGATGGTCATCACCATCGAGCCCATGGTGAACCTGGGGCGGCCGGACATCCGGATGATGCCGGACGGGTGGACCGTCGTGACCGCGGACGGCAGCCTGTCCGCCCAGTTCGAGCACACCGTGCTCGTCACCCGCGATGGCTGTGAAGTCCTCACCCCGAGCGAGCTGAACCTGCGGGTCTCCGGGAGGTATCCGGAAAGCTGATGGCCCATCGCTTCTGCCATCTGGTGGACGGGGCGGTCCGCGCGCATCTCTTCGCGCATGGCACTTCCTCCTCCTCTCCCTGTCGCCCGGGTACGGTCATGGACCCCCGGACACGTCCTGGTGCCGCTGGGCGCGGCGGCGTGCCTGCTGCCCCAGGTCTCCACGGGCGCGGCGCTGCTCGCGGGGCTGTGCGTCGCGATGACGGTGGGCAATCCGTTCGCGGCGCGGACGCGCGGACTCACGCCCCGGTTGCTGTCCCTGGCGGTGGTCGGGCTGGGCGCGGGCATGGACCTGCGCACGGTCCTCACGGCGGGGCGTGAAGGGCTGGGCTACACGGTGGTGGGCATCGCGCTGTGCCTGGCGGTGGGGGTGGGGCTTGCCCGGCTGCTGCGGGTTCCGCGCGTGACGGGACTGCTCATCAGCGTCGGGACGGCCATCTGCGGCGGGAGCGCCATCGCCGCGGTGGTGCCGGTGCTGCGGCCGAAGGAGCACGAGACGTCCGTGGCCCTGGGGACGGTGTTCCTGCTCAACGCGGTGGCGCTGTTCGTCTTCCCCGCCGTGGGCCACGCGGTGGGGCTGACGCCGCACCAGTTCGGGCTGTGGTGCGCGATGGCCATCCACGACACCAGCTCCGTGGTGGGCGCGGCGCTGCGCTATGGCCCGGAGGCCCTCGCGGTGGCGACGCCGGTGAAGCTCGCGCGCGCCCTGTGGATCCTCCCGCTGACGCTGGGGCTCGCGGCGTGGCAGCGGCGCAAGGGGAACGCGGTGACGGGCAAGGTGCGCCGACCGTGGTTCATCGCCGGGTTTCTTGGCGCGGCGGCGCTGGTGACGGTCTTCCCCTCGCTCGCTCCGGTGGGGCAGGGCGTGGCGGCCGTCGCGCGGCAGGTGCTCGTCGTGACGCTCTTCCTGCTGGGCGCGGGGCTGACGCGCGACACGCTGCGCGCCGTGGGGCTCCGGCCGCTCGCGCAGGCGGTGCTGCTGTGGTTGCTCATGGCCGGCCTGTGCCTGGGGGGGCTGCTCCTGGGCTGGGTGTCCTGAACCGCGCGCCCGGTCACCGGGGATGGGGGACCCTCAAGGCAACAGCACGGGCGGCGTGGCGCGAGCGTGGCGGAGGAAGCGCCCCGCGACGCCGGAGGGCTCGTCCACGGGCAGGGCCCAGGAGAAGACGCGGGGGACGCGCAAGCCGGGCACGGGCAACACCTGGAGGCGGCCCAGGGACAGCTCCTCGTGGATGCTCCAGCGGGACAGCAGCGCCACGCCCAGGCCCAGCGCGACGGCCTTCTTGATGGCCTCCGTGCTCCCCAACTGGAGGTCGCCCGGCCGCGGCCCCTTGCGCACGCCCGCCTTGCGCAAGGCCCGCTCCAGCACCGCGCGCGTGCCCGAGCCCGGCTCCCTCCAGAGCAGCGGCACCCCTCGCAGCGCTTCGAGCGTGCGGATGCGCAGCCACTCCGCCGGCCCCCGCGCCGCGACCACGGGGAGCAGCTCGTCGTCGAGGTAGCGCTCCAGGCGGATCCGCGGCGCCCGTGCGTGCCCCTCCACCAGCCCGAGCGGCACCCGGCCCTCCGCCAGCCAGGACAACACCTCCCGCGTGTTGCCGACCTCCAACCGGACCTGGAGGTCCCGGTGCGTGCGAAGGAACGAGGCCAGGAGGCCCGGCACGATGTCGCTGGCGATGGTCGTGCTGGCCGCCAGCACCAGCTCCCCGGTGAGCGTTTCTTCCGCCGCGATGGCGAGCGCCGCCTCATCGAGCAGCCCATGGATGCGCTGCGCGTAGTCGAAGAGGACGCGCCCCGCCGCGTTCAACCGCACACCCCTCGCGGTGCGCACGAGGAGCGGCTGACCGCAATCGGCCTCCAGCTGCCGGACCTGCGCCGTGACCGCTGGCTGTGACAGGTGGAGCAGCCGGGAGGCCGCGGAGATCTGTCCGGTCGTGGCGACGACACGGAACGTTTCGAGCCGGCGGGGATCGACGAACAAGCCCCCATCCTACTCGCGCCCGGTCCAGGGCCCACCCGCCTCACATGACGGCCGGCCGCGCGCGGAATCCAGGCTGTCCGGTTCCCACCAGGGACCCCCGGAGGCTCACCGTCTCCTCCACGGCGGCGGGCGGGACCGCTGAAACGGGCATCAGGCGCGAGTGGCCGTGGGCCGGGCCGCCGCGGCGTGCGCCTATCCTCGAAGAGGCCCGCGCCTTTCGGTGGAGGGACGGCGCCGCGACCCTGGGTATATCTCTTGGGTGCGGAGCAGGCGGTCCGGTCCTCCGCCTGGAGGTGAGGGGGGCCTTCTCGGGGGGTGTTGAGAAGAGGGCGCCTGCGCCCGCCTGCTCGGCCGCGCGGCTGGCGGTTCCCGTTGGCACCGTCAGGGCCGGTGATAGTTTGCCGCCCCATGAAGAAGATCCTCGTCGCGCTCCTCGTGCTCGGCGTCCTGGCGGTCGCGGGCGTGGGCGGAGTGTTCGTGTCCCTCCAGAAGGCCACCGTGGCGCCGCACCCCGCGGCGGATCCCGCGCCGAAGGAATTCATCGTGAAGAAGGGCGCGTCCGCGCGCTCCCTGGGGCAGCAGCTCCAGGCCCAGGGCTTCCTGGACAACGCCACGGTGTGGCGCTTCCACCTGTGGCGCCGGGGCAGCCTCAACGTGAAGGCGGGCCGCTTCCTGCTGAGCCCCACCGCCTCCGTGGAGGAGCTGGCCACCGCGCTGGAAGGCTCGCCGCTGCCGGAGGACGTGCCCTTCGCGATGATCGAGGGCTGGCGCCTGCGCGACACCGACCAGATGCTCGCCTCGCAGGGGTTGATCAAGCCGGGTGACTACATCGCCGCGGCCACCCATCCGGAGCACTTCACCGCGCCGTTCCCGCTGCCGTCGCGCGGCCTGGAGGGCTACCTCTACCCGGAGACGTACGGGATCATCGCGGACAACTTCCGCGTGGACGCCTTCATCCAGCGGCAGATCGACACCTTCCGCGCCCGTTTCTACGACGCGCACCAGGAGGAGATCGCGAAGAGCGGCCGGTCCCTGCACGACATCGTCGTGATGGCCTCCATGCTGGAGCGCGAGGAGCCGGTGCCGTCGCAGCGCGCGCTCGTCGCGGGCATCCTCTGGAAGCGCGTGGACAAGGGCTTCCCCCTGGGCGTGGACGCGACCAGCCGCTACGAGCTCGCCGAGTGGAATGACCGCAAGGCGTTCCTCAAGCGGCTGCGCGACAACTCGGACCCGTGGAACTCGCGCACCCGCGCGGGCCTGCCGCCCGGCCCCATCGGGGCGCCCACGGTGGACTCGCTGCTCGCCGCGCTGCGGCCGGTGAAGAGCGACTTCTGGTACTACCTGCATGACGCGCAGCGGGTCCTGCACCCGTCGCGCAACGCGCAGGAGCACGAGGCGCTTCGCGCCAAGTACAACGTGTATTGAGTCCTCGCGATGACGTCCCTTGGTTCGGATGCCCAGCGTTCCGCCGTGCCGCCTGAAGGGATGGAGGCCGTGACGCGGGCGGAGCTCGACCAGTTGCGCGAGGAGTCGGAGCGGCTCCGCCTGCTGCTCGCCACGGCGGCGCAGGTCGCCTGGTCGAACCCCGCGCGCGACGAAGCGGATGCGCTGCTGCCGTCGTGGAAGGCCTTCACCGGACAGACGCCGGAGCAGATGCGGCACCAGGGCTGGCTCCAGGCGGTGCATCCGGATGACCGGGCGGGGGCGTGGTCCGCGTGGGAGAAGGCCGTGGCCGCCCGGGCGCCCTTCTGCGCGCGCTACCGGCTGCGCCGCGCGGATGGCGCGTACGTGTGGATGCTCGCCCGGGGCGCGCCGGTGCTGGGGCCGGACGGCGCCGTGCGCGAGTGGGTGGGCACCTGCGTGGACATCCACGCCCAGGCGCTGGGCGAGGAGCGGGCCGCGTTCCTCGCGCGGGCGGGCGAGCTGTTCTCGTCGTCGATGGATGCCTCCACCACGCTGGCCTCGCTCGCGAACCTGTCCGTTTCGGCGCTCGCGGATTGGTGCATCGTGGACGTGCTGCATCCCAACGGACACTTCGAGCGGGCCCAGGTGGTGACGGCGGACGCCTCCCAGGCGCCGCTCGCGTTCGCCTTGCGGCAGCTGTCGCCGGTGTCTCTCGACCGGCCCGTCTCTCCCCCCGCGGTGGCGCTCGCGACCGGACATGCCACCGTCGCGTCCGACGTCACCGACGCGCTGATGCAGGCGTTGGCGCAGGACGCGCAGCACCTGGAGCTGTTGCGGCGGGTGGGCCCGCGGTCGCTGCTCACCGTGCCGTTGATGGCCCGCGGTCAGATCCTGGGCGCGCTGTCCTTCCTGAGCACCACGTCCGGCCGCCGCTACGGCGACGAGGACCGCCAGTTCGCCCAGGAGCTGGCGAACCTGGCCGCGCTCGCGGTGGACAACGCGCGGCTGCTCCAAGGCGCGCGCGAGGCCGTCCGCCTGCGCGACGAGTTCCTGTCCGTCGCGAGCCACGAGCTGAAGACGCCGCTGACGCCGCTGAGCCTGAAGCTCCAGGCGCTCACACGCGCGTTGAAGTCGCACCCGGATTCACCGCTCGCGCCCATCATCGCATCCCATGTGGAGGTGGGGCACCGCCAGGTCCGCCGGCTCACGGAGCTGATGAACGACCTGCTGGACGTCTCCCGCATCAGCGCCGGGACCTTCCGCCTCCAGCGCGAGGAGGTGGACGTCGCGGCCCTGGTGCGCGACGTGTCCGAGCGGTTCGCGCCGCGCTTCGCCCTGGAGCACTGCGACTTCAGCGTGGACGCCCCGGAGTCGGTGCGCGGCTGCTTCGACCGCGCGCGACTGGCGCAGGTGTTGGATCACCTGCTGGACAACGCCCTCAAGTACGGCGCGGGCACGCCGGTGTCCGTGCGGCTCGCGGTGGAGGGGCCGGTGGCGCGGCTCACCGTGCGCGATGGCGGTATCGGCATCTCGCCGGAGCAGCGCCCCCGCCTCTTCGAGCGCTACGGCCGCGCGGTGTCCGAGCGCCACTACGGCGGCCTGGGCCTGGGGCTCTACCTCACCCGCACCATCGTGGAGGCGGAGGGCGGGCGCGTGTCCCTGGAGAGCTGCCTGGGGGAGGGCGCGACGTTCGGCGTGGAGCTGCCGCTCGCGAAGGCGTGAGCGCTGGCCCGTGACGGCCCCCGGAAACGACCGGAGGCCGGCCCCGCGTCGAAGCGGAAGCCGGCCTCCTTCAAGCATCAGCGACCTTCGTCAGGCGCTCACTCGACCGGGCGCACCTGGACCTGCATCACGGTCTGGTTCTTGTTCTCGCTCAGGACCTCGATGATGGTGCCCGTGGGCGGCACCTTCACGCCGGCGTACGGCTGCGCGGCGTACCAGAAGGTGTTGGTGTCGTTGAACACCGGCACCGCGGGCTGCGACGGGTACTCCTCGCGCGGCAGGCCGTTGGGCTTGAGCGACAGCGGGAAGCTGGGCTGCAGGCCGAACGTCGCGTCGTGCGTCTGCACGCGGCCGGACCAGAAGCGGCCGTTGGTGAGCTGCAGGGGCACCGGGCGCGCGTCGATGGGCAGGATGCGGCCCTCACCCGGGTGCACGGACACGCGGTTGTCGCTCATGGACGTGTCCCAGTAGGTGACCAGCAGGCCGGGGTTGTAGGCGTAGCGCTCCGCGTACTTGGGCAGGCCGTCCGCGCTGAACCCGTAGTTGTACGGGCCCGTCTCCAGCGTCTCGTCGTAGCCGCGGAACTGACGCCACTCGGCCAGGTAGTAGTGATCGTAGAAGGTGTTGGTGCCGTCCGTGGGGAAGAACGTGCTCTCGTCCCACCACTTGGCGCCCCACTCCGCGTCATCACCGAAGACGTACTTGTTCTTCGCCCACAGCTGGAAGTAGTCGACCAGGAAGCCCTTGCCGAACTCCGCGCTATCCGTCTTGTAGCGGATCTTCAGCGTGACCGTCTTGCCCGCGTGGGCGGACAGGTCGAACTCCAGCGGCGTCCAGCCGTTGGACGTGCCGGTGATGCCGTTGCCCAGGTTGTTGCCATAGGGGTTCGTGGCCCGGCTCACCGCGCTGGGCAGGTTGACGAACGGGCCGCCTTCCACCGACAGCGCGACGTAGGCGTAGTCCCAGTCCTCCTCGATGTCGAACCACGTCTGGAACGAGAACGTGATGGGCGTCTTGTTCGGCAGCTTCACCGTCTTCACGAGCACGCGATCCAGGTTGTTGCCCTGGCCGCCCTGCCACGCGAACTGCCCCTCGAAGGGCGCGGTGGTGGGCTGCGGGCGGGGCTTGCCGGGCAGCTTCACCAGCAGCGCCTGCTTCGCGTTCTGCGACGTCACCTCCGCGGGGCCCAGCTTGTGGTACGAGTACAGGCCCGCGCTCGTGGTGGCGTAGTCCAGCCAGCCCAGCTGCAGCTTGTCCCAGGCGAAGAAGTCACCCGGCCGGCTGCCGATGTCCGTCGTGCCGTCGTTCAGGTACGAACCGGACGACATGATGGTCCAGAAGCCCGTCCCGTTGTCCGCCGCGTTCGTCGTGTCGTAGTGGTCCGGCAGACCCAGGTCGTGGCCGTACTCGTGCGCGAACACGCCCAGGCCGCCGTTCTCCGGCTGAATGGTGTAGTCGCCCACCCACTTGTCCACGTTGGCCGCGAAGCGCGTGCCGCCGCGCTTGTTCCAGGCCGGGCCCTGGCCGTCCGGGCCCGTGCCGGTGCTGTAGGCGAACCAGCGGTGGCTCCAGATGGCGTTGGGGCCCTGCGCGCCGCCGCCCACTTCCTCACCCATGCCGGCGTGGACGATCTGGAAGTGGTCGATGTAGCCGTCCGGCTCGTTGAAGTCGCCGTCGCCGTCGTAGTCATACCGGTCCCACGTGTCGAACGTGTCCAGGTACGCCTTGATCTCCGCGGGCGTCTTGCCGGCGGCGAGCTGATCCTGCGTCCACACCTTGATGGCGTCGCTGACGAGCGGCCAGATGGAGTTGGAGCAGCTGGAGCTGCCGCACAGGTTGTTGCCGTAGCGGGCTTCGTTGTACGGCACCTTCACCCACTCGGACACCACGCCGTTCACGGTGTAGCGCCCGGACGACGCGGTCCGGTAGAAGTTGGCCACCGAGTCCGCGCCCGGCGTCGCGTCGAAGTACAGCTTCTCGAAGTGCGCGCGGTCGTAGTCCGGCTGCCAGATGGAGGTGTTGTCCACCGCGCGGTTCGGCGCGGGGATCGCGTTGTGCAGCGGGCCGGGCACGTTGCCGCCCGGGTTGGTGGTGGGGTTGCCGAACACCGGGTGGATCTGCGTCCCGAACTCCACCAGGATCACGAAGATGCGGTCCGTGCGCTCCAGCTCCAGCTCCACGAACTTGCCGTTCGCCAGCTTGTGCACCTTGCCGGGCTGAACGTTGCCCTCGATGCGCTCCTTCAGCGCCTGGGCCTTGAGCTCCTTCTGCTGCTCGCCCAGCGTGTGGGGCAGGTCGTCGGAGATGTCCTCCGCCGCGGCGCGCAAGGACTTCGTCTTCGGCGCGACGTCAGGCTGCGGCTTCTCGTACCACGCACGCTCCGCGTAGGCCGACGGCGCCGCGAGCGCGAGCAGGCTCCACGCAAGCCAGGATGGGGGTTTCCGCATGGCGACTCCTTCAAGATGTTGAAGACGGGCATCCCGGCGGGTCCGGGATGCCCCTGTTTCTAGTGGAAGACATGGGAGTTTTGGAAGACGGGGACATTAAATTTTTCCTGCAAGGACGGAGCGGGTGATCCGTTGGTGGACGGCGGAAGTCGAAGAATGGGTAGGGGCGAGGGCAGGGCGAGGGACTACGGTTCCGCTCCGCTATGGCGCGTACACGTCCCGTGGATCCCCCGCTGCGGCGGGATGTCCGGCTCCTGGGCCGGCTTCTGGGTGAGGTGCTGGTCGAACAGGAGGGGCAGGCCCTGTTCGAGAAAGAGGAGGAGGTCCGCCAGCTGGCCATCCAGCGCCGGCGGGGGCCGGTGGCGGGGCGGCGCGCCGCGGCGGCGGAGCTGGCGGCGGTGTTGCGGCGGCTGCCCTCGGAGCAGGTGGAGCCGGTGCTGCGCGCCTTCTCCGTCTACTTCCAGCTGGTGAACCTGGCGGAGCAGCACCACCGCATCCGCCGCGCGCGGGCCCACGCGAGCCCCACCGCCACCCGGCCCCAGAAGGGGTCGCTGGAGGCGACGCTCCTCGCGCTGAGGGCCGCGGGGGTGGGCGCGGACAAGGTGCGCGAGACGCTGGGGACGCTGAAGGTGACGCTGACGTTCACCGCGCACCCGACGCAGGCGGTCCGGCGCACGCTGCTGGAGAAGCTCTATCGGCTGGCGCAGCTCTTGGAAGAGCGCGACCGGTGCGCGCTCACCCCGCGCGAGGCGGCCGCGAACCTGTCGTCCATGCGCGAGGAGATCACCGCGCTCTGGCAGACGGACGAGCTGCGCCGCGAGCGCCCCACCGTGGGTGACGAGGTGAAGAACGTCCACTGGTACGTGGAGGAGATGCTGGCGGAGCCGGTGTCCCGGCTGCCGGAGGCGCTGGACTGGGCCTTCGAGCGCGCCTACGGCGAGCCCCTGGGCGCGCTGGACACGCCCGTCCGCGTGCACTCGTGGGTGGGCGGCGACATGGACGGCAACCCGCTGGTGACGCCCGACGTGTTCGCGGACACGCTGCGCGCGCACCGGGCCCGGGGCCTGCGGCTGCTGCTGCGCGACGTGGAGCGGCTGGGGGGGATGCTGTCGCAGTCGGAGCGGCACGCGCGCCCCACCCAGGAGCTGGAGCGGTCGCTGGATGAGGACGCGAAGGCGCTGCCGGAGGTGGCGAAGCAGCAGGGGCCGCGCACGCTGGGCGAGCCGTGGCGGCGCAAGCTGCGCTTCATGGAGGAGCGGCTGTCGCTGGCCCTCAAGCACGTGCTGGCCCGGCGTGAGGGGAGGGCGTCCACGCTCGCGCCGGGCGCCTACCGCTCTCCGGAGGCCCTGGGCGACGACCTGGCGGTGCTGGAGCGGTCGCTCTTCGCGGCCCGCGCCGAGCACGCCGGGCTGCGCGAGGTGCGCCGCATGTCCGAGCGCGTCCGCGCGCTGGGCCTGGGCCTGGGCGAGCTGGAGGTGCGCGTCCCCGCGGAGGACGCGGTGAGCGCGGCGGCCTCCATCGCCGGGGGACCGCCTCCCTCCGAGGGGGGCCAGCGGCTGCTGGACGTGCTGAAGCGGCTTCGCGAGGGCCAGGACGAGGGCGGCGAGTCCGTCTGCCGCACCCTCATCCTCTCCATGGCCTCCACGGCGGAGGACGTCCTGGCGGCCTTCCAGTGCCTGAAGCACGCGGGGCTCTGGGACGCGGAGCGCCAGTGCGCCACCGTGGACGTGGCGCCGCTCTTCGAGCAGCTGGGCGCGCTGGATGGCGGGCCCGACGTGCTGCGCCAGCTGTTCGCGCACCCGGAGTACCGCCAGCACCTGCAGGGCCGGGGCGTGCAGGAGGTGATGGTGGGCTACAGCGACTCCGGCAAGGAGGTGGGCCTGCTCGCCGCGAGCGCCGCGCTGTACCGCGCCCAGGTGGCGCTCACCCAGGTGGCGGACGAGGCCGAGGTGCCCCTGCGCCTGTTCCACGGCCGGGGGGAGACGGTGGCGCGCGGCGGCGGCCCCGCGCAGACGGCCATCCTCGCGCTGCCGCCGGGCACGGTGGCCGGGGCCTACAAGGCCACGGAGCAGGGCGAGGCGATGGACCACAAGTACGCGCGCCCGGAGCTCACGCAGCGCACGCTGGAGCTCGTGCTGGGCGGCGTGCTCCTGCACACGCTCGACGCGCAGCCGCGCCCGTCCCCCGAGGACGAGTCGGCCTTCCGCGCCGCGTTCGACGTGCTCGCGGAGTCGGGCCGTCAGGCGTACCGGTCGCTCGTGTGGGACGACCCGCGCTTCGTGGAGTTCTTCATGACGGGCACGCCGGTGGAGGAGATCGCCGCGCTGCCCATCGGCTCACGCCCCAGCAAGCGCAAGGCGGGCGGGCTGGAGACGCTGCGCGCGATCCCCTGGAGCTTCGCCTGGACGCAGACGCGCGCCATCCTCCCGGCCTGGTACGGCGTGGGCAGCGCGCTGGAGTCCTACGCGGCCACCCCCGAGGGCGCGGCGCTCTTGCAGCGCATGTACAAGGAGTGGCCCTTCTTCCACACGGTCATCGACAACGTGACCATGGTGCTGGCGAAGACGGACATGGCCATCGCGGCGCGGTACGCGAAGCTGGCCCCCGCGTCCACGCGGCCCCTGTGGCTGCGCATCCAGCAGGAGCACGCGCGCACGCGCCGCGCGGTGAAGTCGCTGACCGGCGAGGCGAAGCTCCTGGACAACAATCCGCAGTTGCAGCGGAGCATCGCGCTGCGCAACCCCTACGTGGACCCGATGTCCTTCCTCCAGGTGGAGCTGCTCAAGCGCAAGCGCGACGGGGACGCGGAGTGCGACCGCCCGCTGCTCCTGGCGCTCAACGGCATTGCTGCGGGGATGCGGAACACCGGTTAGACAAGGGCGACACAGGAGCGCGCGGACCATGGCCCAGGAGACGTTCACCGTCGAGGAGATCAACCCGAAGCACGGCTTCGCGCGGCTGCGCCCGGACGCGCCCGCGCCGGGCGACGGGGTGCTCCACACCGCCCTCTACCCGGATCCGGAGTTCACCCACGCGCCCCCCTTCCAACTGCGCAAGGGGGACCGCGTGACGGGCCTGCGCCGGGGCCAGACGGTGTCGGAGGTGTCCTGGCTTCAGCGCGTGGAGCCCCCGTGGGAGGAGGTGGAGCGCGTGGCGGAGCTGCTCGCGCTCCTGGAGCGCTGGGAGATCCGCATCCCCCATGAAGCCCGCTTCCTGGCCGAGCACTCCTGGCGCGACAGCCGCGAGGATCCGCTGCGCGACGAGCTCCAGGCGCAGCTGCCCACCTTCTTCGACTGGGAGGGCGCCCACCCCTTCGAGGACCCCTCCCTGCTGGAGCGGCTCTCCGCCGCCATGCAGCCCTACCTCCCGGGCTTCGCCGTGCAGCCCGTGCAGGGCCAGCCCGCCGTGCGCGTGGAGCCCGGCGCCGTGGAGGTCCAGGCCGGCGTGGGGAGCTGGGATGTGCCCCAGCCCACCTTCGCCCCGATGATCGCGGAGGTGAACGCCCGGCTCGCCGCCGCTCACGCCCCGGTGCGATGGGTGCCCACCCGCGAGGACTGGATGCTCGCCCCCCCCGCGCTGGCCGCGCTCCTCCAGAAGCATGGCCTGCTGGAGCCCGTCGCGCCCGCCCCCTAGGCGTTGGCGCCCTTCCACCGCGTCGTGTCACAGGGCGATGGGAGGTCAAATGATTCTTTGATAGAGGACGGAGCCAATCATGGGCTTCCGATACCTCCCGTCCCTGCTCGTAGGTCTCCTCGTCCTTAGCGGGTCCGCCTGTGGACCCGAACCGGAGCGGCGCGTCTCGGAGGCGGAGCTTCCCCCGCCCGCGCGGCCGTACGTCACCATCGAAGGGCACGCGGTGGACACGCACCGGCTGTCCGGCACGGTGTGGAGCGATGCGGGGGTGCCCCGGGTGGAGGTGTACGAGGACGGGCGCTTCCTGGGCTATGCCGACGTGGAGGCCGGCCGGTGGAGCCTGCCCTGGTGGCCGGGCCGACGGGCGCTGGCGGTGGAGGTGGTGGCGAAGGACCGTCAGGGCGTCGAGTCGCGGGCCCGCGTCGACTTCCAGCACCTCGCGTTCGACGCGCGGCCCGGCCTCTATCAGCAGGAGGCGCTGCTGACGCTGCCCACGACGCGGGGCGTGCGGACGAACTTCACGCTGGACGGCTCCCTGCCCACGCCCGAGTCCCCGCTCTACACGGGGCCCCTGGTGCTGCTGCCCCGTCCCACGACGCCGGTGACCTGGGCCTATGTCCCCACGACGCCGGTGAGCGCCCCCGAGGGTTCCCGGTGGGCCGCGCCGCTGGAGGTGGTGCCGCAGGCCACGGTGGTGCGCTACCAGCAATACGTGGGGACGGTGCCGGTGGGGCCCGTGTCCACGCGCACGTTCCTGATTGGACGGACGCCGTACACGCTCCCGGTGCTGTCGCTGGTCACCGACGCGGCGAACTTCTTCGACGCGGAGCGGGGCATCTACGTCCCCGGCCGCATCTCCGAGGCGAGCCCCGGTGACCCGGGGGCGGGCAACTACATGCAGGACGGCAAGGAGTGGGAGCGGCCCGTCTACGTGGAGTGGTTCGAAGCCACGGGCGCGCGCGTCTTCGCGCAGGACGCCGGGGTGCGCATCCACGGCTCCGGCAGCGCCGTGCTGCCGCAGAAGAGCCTGCGCCTGTACGCGAAGGAGGAGTACGGGCCGAAGACGTTCTCCGGCGCGGTGTTCCCCGGCTCCACGGTGACGGACTTCACGCGGTTGCTGGTGCGCACGTCCGGGCAGGACCAGGGCGACACGAAGCTTCGCGACTGCGCGTTGCAGCGGCTGCTCGCCGAAACGCGGCTGGCGCTCCAGCCGTGCCGGCCCACGCTGGTGTTCTTCGACGGCGAGTACTGGGGCCTGCACGAGCTGCGCGAGCGCTATGACGAGTACTACCTCGCGTCGCACTACGGCGTGGACCGCAAGAAGGTCGTCATCCTGGAGCGGTTCGGGGAGGTGAACGTCGGCGAGGCGGGCGACGAGCAGCACTACCTGGACCTCATCGACTACGTCCAGGCGAACGACCCGGCCATCCCGGCGAACTACGCCTGGGTGGGGACGCGGATGGACGTGGATGACTTCATCGACTACCAGGTCGCGCAGCTGTACCTGGGCAACGAGGACTGGCCGGAGAACAACGTGAAGTTCTGGCGGCTGCGCACGAAGGCGTACGCGCCGGGGGCGCCCTACGGGCAGGACGGCCGCTGGCGCTGGCTCGTGTATGACCTGGACTTCGCCCTGCACTCCGGCCCGGACTTCGACAGCCTGGGCCGCGTGCTGGAGGACCCGACGTTGGAGGCATGGTCCGTCGTCCTCCTGCGGCGGCTGCTCCGGTCACCGGAGTTCAAGGCCCGCTTCATCGAGCGCTTCCTCTGGCACCTGGACCACACCTTCACCGCGGAGCGGGTGACGGCCTATCTGGATGCGGCCGCCGCGGACCTGGAGCCGGAGATGCCTGGCCACGTGGCGCGCTGGAGCCAGCCGGCCTCCATGGAGGCCTGGCGGTTGAACCTCGCGTGGGTGCGCGAGACGGCGATCCAGCGTCCTGCCTTCATGCGGCGGTTCCTGGAGCGGCACCTGGGGCCGCTCACGCCGCCCGAGGCCGAGGCCAACGGTCAGTAGCCGTACGAGCCGCTGCGCACGTCCACGAGGCGGCCATCGCGGAAGATGGCCACCTGCATCAGCCGGTGGGGGCCGAAGTTGTAGGTCCACTCCTCGAAGGTGGTCGAGGAGGTGACCTCCGTGGAGGCTTCCTCCATGGGGGTCTTCGACTTGACCTTGTTGGTGACGTACTCCGTGCGGCTCTGCCGCGTCACCGGTTCGCCGCACTTGGCCAGCGCATCCGCCTGGGACGCCCCCTCGGAGACAAGCTTGTTGTCGCAGCGCAGCGCGGAGGCGTGGACGAGCGAGGGCAGGGCGAGGCAAGCGAGGACGAGGCTGGCGGACAGGGTGCGCATGTCGGCTCCGGATGGAGGAAGTGGTGCGGTGGTGCCGCACGGACGCGGAGGCCCCGCCTCTATTCACACCCGCCGTGCATTTTCCTTGCGGGTGGGCGCTACAGGCCGCCCCTCGCCTTGAGCACGCGCACCACCTCCGCGGCCATGACGCGGTGGCCTTCCTTGGACGCGTGGATGCCGTCCACCTCCAGCCCGTCGATGAAGAGGTCCACGTTGTTGGGCTGGCGCGTCACCGCCTCCAGGTCGATGACCTCCGCGCGTTTCTGGGCGCGGATCCACGCGTTGAACTCATGGCGCTGCGCCTTCACGACCTCGTAGCTGCCCTCGTTCGTCTTCTCCTTGGGCAAGAGCGTGCTCACCCACAGCCGGCACCGGGGCTGGAGCTGATCCAGCAGCTGCGTCATCCGCTGCTCCAGCTTCTCCACCGTCACGTCCGGCGCGCCCAGGTCATTGGTGCCCAGCAGCACGATGCAGTCGGTGAAGCCCTGCATCGCAAGCACCTCCTGCGGCAGCTGGATGTTCGCGTCCCAGAAGCCCTGCCCGGACACGCCCGAGTTCACCACGGGGACCCCGAGCTGCGCCTCCGCCAGGGCCGGCCAGGCGTTGCGCGTGTCGTTCCAGGTGTCCGTGTAGCCCTCGGTGATGCTGTCCCCGATGGCCACGAACGCCCGGCCCGGCGTGCCCTCCACGTCCACCGTGGCCACCGCCACGGCCTGTTGCCAGGGTTGCCCGCCCAGCGCGGTCTGCGTCGCTGCGTACGCGCCCGTGTGCGCGTAGCTGCCGGGGAACGCGTTGATGAGGCTCTGGCCCATGGCGCCCTTCACCTCGAAGGAGAGGGCCAGCTCGTCCCGGAACGCCACCGGGAACGCCACGGGATCCGACGTCACCAGCGAACGCGCGCCGGTGGTGAAGCCCGGCTTGCCGCTGAAGGTGAGGGCCACGGGCGTGGAGGCCAGCGCGCCGTCGGCGCCCGCCTTCGCCACCGTGGCCCGTTGCAGGGTCAGCTCGCCGTTGCCCGAACGGAAGGTGACGCGGACGCGGTTGCCCGCGCGACCCACCGGAATCCTCAGGCGGTACGTGGTGACGGCCCCCACGAAGCCGGACTCGCGCAGGGCCTGGTGGAAGCCCGGTTGGAACTGGACCTCGCCCGGCGCCACTGGCGGCGTGGCCTGCACCGTGTGTCCGTCATGCAGCGTCAGTGTGGGGGCGGCCTCCACGGGCCCCACGGGCACGCCGACCTCCGCGTCCGTGTGGCCCGGGGCTGACTCCCTCGTATCCCCGTCCTCGATGAGGCCGCCGCACCCCACGAGCAGGCTCAGGGCACCGAAGCCGCACCACCGCAGCGCCTTTCCCATACCCATGCCCACCACCTCCCGGCGCAAGAGAATGTGCACGACACGCCTTCTTGGCGACCGATGATTCACGTCGCGGGCCAGCCGCGCGGGGGGCCCGGACGCCCGGCCGCGGGGACGCGGCGGCGGATGACCGCCACCGCAAGGGGGGACGGCGCGCCCGTCCAGTCCCGTCGCATCGCCACCCCGGGGTGGAGGGCTTCCGCCCCTGGGTAGAACCGTCGCCTTCCACACGGTGTTACCGGGGGCGTGCCCCCCGCGTCATGGGATGCAGGCACCCACGTCGCCGTTGTTGGTGATGGCCCGGCAGGTCGCGTTGGTGCAGCCAGGCGAGCCCGACGGCGTGCGGCAGAGCGTCCGGCACGCGCCGGCGCCACCGGACACCACGCAAGTGCTTCCCCGTGAACACTGGTTGCTGAACTCGCATGCGGCGCCCGGGGCCAGCGTCCCCTGGCCCGCGCACACCGGCCCGTTGGCGGCCGGGTAGCAGCCCAGCGGACTCTCACAGTCCTGGGCGAACGCATCGCACCGGGCGGACGGCGGGCCGCACACCAGCGGCAGCTCGCGCGTGCCGGCCAGGCGCAGCACGGTGTTGCAGTCGCCAGAGCCGCAGTCGGAGGCGGCATGGCACAGCTTGCGGCAGAAGAAGCCGGTGCCGCCGTCGGCCTGCGCCTCGTCCTTGCAGTACAGGCCCGCCGCGCACGTGTCGTAGGTCTGCCCCGGGGGCGACGCGGCCAGCGTGCACGGAGCACCCTCGGCCGCGGTGCCCGCGGCGACGCACTGGCGCTCCGTCGTCCCGGCATCCAGACCCACGTAGGTGCAGCGCAGCCCGTTCGCGCAGCCCTGGCTCACGGGATCGCACGCGCCCGCGAAGCACTGGCTGCCCGTGCCGCCATCCAGCAGGTCCGTGTAGAAGCAGCCCTGGCCCGCCGCGCAGCCCTCCTGCTTCGCCACGTTGCAGGCGAAGTCCGACGGGCCGCCCCCGTCCCCTGCGTCGATGGTCCCGGAATCACCGGCGTCCGCCCCGGAATCCAGGGTTGTGCCGCCATCCGTCGGCGGACGGACAGTTCCGCTGCCATCGCAGCCCGCCACCCACAGCCCCAGCATCAGGGCCCCACCCAACAACACGAGACGCGCACCCATCCGGAAACCCCTCCGTGGAAGTAACCTGGGACTTACACGAGCCGTTCCGTCTCACGGGGGCCCTTGAACCGGGCCTGGAAACCAGCCGACACTTCTGGTTCGAGAACCGAGGGGGTCAGGGTGCGCATGAACACGAAGCTGGATGGGCCGGTGGAGCCAGACCCGTACTTGAACCGTCGCGCCGAGGAACGGGTGGCGGCGCGGTTCGAGGTGCGCTTCGAGCAGGCGGAGGACGCGGCGCGCGCGCTGCGGGCCTACTCCCTGAATCTGTCCGCGGGGGGCCTGTGCCTGCGCACGCGCAAGTCCTACGACGTGGGCGCGCAGGTGCGCCTGGCCATGGTGGTGGATGGCGAGGAGTTCCACCTCACCGGCATCGTCGCCTGGGTGCGCGACGAGGCGGAGGCCATCGGCGTGCGGTTCATCGACGTGAGCGAAGAGGACCACGAGCGCCTGCGCCGCGTCGTCGCGAGCTTCAAGCGCTGAAAGCCTGGGGCCCGGCCGGGATGCCGGGCCCTTTCTGCTACCGCTGGGCTTCGCTCTCGGCGTGGCGGAACACCCCCGAGTCGCCTTCGACGTAGCCGCACGCCCGGTAGAAGGCGCGCGTCTCGTCGGTGACGTTGATGGGGGCGATGAGCTGGAGCTGCTTCACGCTCAGCACCTTGCCGCGCTGGGCCACCTGCGCCAGCAGCGCTCGGCCCACGCCCCGGCGGCGCCAGCCCTCGGAGACGACCAGCTCGTCCACCGTGGCCACGCGCCCGCGCAGCCGCAGCTGCGGCCGGTGGGAGAAGGACACCATGCCCACCGCGCGGTCCTGCGGATCCCCCGCGACGAAGATCTCAATCTCCGGATGGCTGATGACCCAGTGCACTGTCTGCTGATCGGTGCCCTGGGGGTAGCCCAGCTCGCGCAGCAGCTGGGCCATGACCTCGGCGTCGCCACGGCGCGCGCGGCGGATGCGGAAGGCGTTGGCGTCAGGGGCGGGGGTCATGGTGCGGACGATGGGCTGGGACACGGAAGTTGGGATTCTAACGACAGGGCCGCCGGACCTCCAAAGAGGAACGGCGGCCCAGGTGGCTTCTGGCGCGGGGGCACCGGACATTCGGTGTGGGTCCCCCGGGCCGGGGTGGGGTCAGGGCTGTTCGCGGCAGAGCGTGCGCAGGGCCGCGGTGATGTCGCCCTGCTGCGGCACGGACGCCATCTCCAGCGCGTCCGCCAGGCCGATGCCCGGCACGAACTTGCCGGCGATGAGCCGGGGCGGCGCGAGCAGCGAGTAGAACAGCTCCTCCACGGTGCGGCGCACCAGGTGCTCGCCGAAGTTCGTGACCTCGGTGTCCTCGTTGACGAAGAGCACGCGGCCCGTCTTCTGCACGGAGGCCTTGATGAGCTCCCAGTCGTAGGGCCACAGCGAGCGCAGGTCGATGACCTCCACGCTCAGGCCCTCCTCCGCCAACTGGGCCGCGGCCTTCGCGCACAGGGGCAGGGTGCGGCCGTAGCTGACCACGGTGGCCTGCGCGCCCTCGCGCACCACCTTGCCCTTGCCGATGGGCACCGCGAACCCCTCCACCAAGGGCCACTGGGGCTTCCACTGCGAGCGGTCACCCAGGGGCGCGTCGATCATCTTCGACAGCGCGCGGTCGTCGTCGGGCTCGCCCGGGATGCGCTCGTCGCCCTTCACGCGCAGCAGCGCCTTGGGCTCCAGGAACATGACGGGGTTGGGGTCCTGGCACGCGGAGATGAGCAGGCCGTACGCGTCCAGCGGCGTGGAGGGCATCACCACCTTCCAGCCGGGGATGTGCGTCATCGTCGCGTCGAAGGAGTGCGAGTGGTAGATGGACCCGCGGATGCCGCTGCCCACGGGCGTGCGCACCACCATGGGCATGGCCCAGTCGCCGTTCGTCGCCCAGTGCGTGTTGCCCGCCAGCTTGAGCAGGTCGATGGTGTTGTAGATGTAGTCGCAGAACTGGATCTCCGCGACCGGCCGGTGTCCCGCCATCGCCAGACCCATGGCCGCGCCGATGATGCCGCGCTCATCCAGGGGGCTGTTCCACGCCGTCTTCAGGCCCTGGGTGCAGGTGAAGACGCCGCCCAGCGGGGCGCCCACGTCCTCGCCGAAGATGTCGGTGACGCCCAGGTTCTCCTCGGCGTAGTGCAGGGCCATGCGGATGGCCTGTGCCATGTTCGCCATGGTTATTTCTTCTCCGCGTAGATGTGTTCCCAGATGGAATCGCCGGAGGGCTGCGGCTCGTCGCGCACGGTGCGCGCCGCGGCGGCCAGCTCCTCGGAGTAGCGGTTGCGCGCCTCGTCCATCTGCTGCCGGCTGAGGACGCCTTCCTGCTCCAGCCGCGCCTCGAACAGGCGCAGGCAGTCCTGCTCCTCGTTCACGAAGTTGGCGCCGGACGCGGAGGAGTGCCCGTACAGGCGCGACACCTTCGCCTCCAGGAAGTAGGGCTTGCGCTCCTTGCGCACGTAGTCCATCGCGGCCTGGATCTCCTGGTAGGACTCCACCGGATCATTGCCGTTGATGGTCTTCGCCGGGATGTTGAAGGCGCGCGCGCGGTCGCTGATGTTCGTCTCGCCGTGCTGGCCGTCCGACGTGGTGGAGATGCCCCACGTGTTGTTCGTGACGATGATCAGGATGGGCAGCGGGTTGGCGGGGCGGCTGCTCCAGATGAGGCAGCTGGCGAAATCGCCCTCGGCCGTGCCCGCGTCGCCGCCGGTGACGATGGTGATGCCGTCGCCGCCGTGGCGCTTCTGGGCCATCGCCGTGCCCGGCGCGATGGCGTACTGCACCTCGATGGGGGAGGTGACCGGGGCGATGTTCTTCGAGCGCCGGCTGAAGTGGCCCGCGAAGTTGCGGCCGCCGGAGTAGGGGTCCGTGGCCGTGTTCTTCATCTGCCGCAGCGCCCCGATGGGCTCCTCGCCCAGGGCCAGCAGCGTCGCGGACTGGCGGTAGTGCGCGTGCAGGTAGTCGTACGCGGGGCCCTCGCCGCACTTCATCAGCAGGCCCAGGGGGACGTTGAACGCCTCCTCACCGGGGCCGCCAATCCAGAAGTAGCCGTGGCCCTGCTTGTACATCTGGATCAGGCGCTCCTCCAGGACGCGCGCCTTCACCATCAGGTCGTGGATGCGGATGAGCTGCTCTCGGGCGAGCGAAAGCGGCGCGGAGTTTTCTTTGATCAACCGGGGCCGTGACACGCGCGGAGGACCTCGAAGGGAAAGGAAAGGGATGCCCCTATACTCCGAACGCGACCTCCCGACTCAAGCTCCCTGAGCGGCCGGTGTCCGCCGCCACCGTTTCGAGCCCCGGGTGGCGCGACGCGGCAATGAGCGGAACTCATCCATGCCGCGCCAGGGCGGGTTTCCGGCCGCTCGGAAACGCTCCCGTGACGGCTGGGAGCACGTCGGGCGGGCGGGGGAGGGAGCGCCCCCGGAGTAAAACCCGACAGGTGGACTCCTCGCGTCAATCAGGAAGTGCGATAGAGTCCGCCCCGCCCCGACTGTGTTCCCCTCGCGGGCCCTCCCAGGTGTGCCTTTGTCCCGTACGAACACGCGCCTCGACCCCGTGCCCGATTCCCCCGATGCGTCCCCGAGCGCGCCGAGCGGGGGGCCGCCTCCTCCGCCGGAGCACACTGGCACCCACTCCCGAGAGCTCACCGTCCTGCGCGGGGAGAGCACGGCCACCCGGCTGACGGGCGCGGTAGGGCTGCCGGCCGCGGACGCGACGCACACGGTCATCGCGCCCATGGAGGCGGGGGAGCTGCCCAACGTGGCGGCCATCCGCGGGCTGCGGTTGGATCAGCTGCTGCTGCTCACCACCGGGGCGCTGGTCATCGTCATCGTGGGCCTGCTGGCCGCGCTGTCGGCGAAGACGACGGAGGCGCAGCTCACCGCGACGTCGGACCGCTTCACGCAGCGGCTCCAGTCCCAGGCGCGCGAGCTGGGACAGACGGTGAGTCACACCCTGGCGCTCACCTCCGCCACCAGCCTGCGCGACAACAACTACGCGTTCCTCACGGAGGTGGCGCGCTCCATCATCGCGGACAACCGCAACATCCTGCGCGTGCAGATGTTCGACGCGGACGGGCAGCTCGTCGCGGACAGCGACCCGGCGGCGAAGCTGGGGGAGTCCTCCGGCGGCCGGACCGCGGAGCGCCACTGGGCGAGCGCCTTCTTCCAGGGCCAGCCCGTCTTCGAATTCCAGGAGCCGCTCGACTATGGCTCGCAGGGCGGCAAGGGCGTGGTCGTCATCAGCTACTCGCTGGAGGACCTGCAGAAGCAGCTGCACGACCTGGAGGAGACCAACCGCGCCGCGGTGCGCGCCAACACCCTGCGCATCGTGGGCCTGGGCGTGGGCTTCGTGGTGCTGGCCGGCGTGCTGGCCGCGTTCCAGAGCCGCCGCATCACCAAGCCGCTGGGCGTGCTCACCCATCGGGTGATGCAGCTGGCCGCCGGTGACCTGGGCGCGAGAGCGGGCACGGCGCCGGGCGCGGGCCGCGAGGTGACGACGCTGGGCGTGGTGTTCAACCACATGGCCGAGCGCATCAAGGTCCTGCTGGAGGACGTGCGCGCCAAGGCGCAGCTGGAGCGCGAGGTGTCGCTCGCGCGCACGGTGCAGGAGACGCTCCTTCCCGGCCGCGAGGCGGTGACGGTGGGGCCCCTGCGGCTCGCGGGGCTCGTGGTGCCCGCGGACGCGTGCGGCGGTGACTGGTGGTTCCGCGCGGCGCTGGATGACCGGCGGGTCGTCATCGGCATCGGGGACGTGACGGGCCACGGCCTGTCCACGTCGCTGGTGGCCACCAGCGCGACCAGCGGCTTCGCGTCCGCGATGACGCTGCGTGAGCCGTCGCAGGTGCACGCGCAGATGCTCATCACCGCGCTCAACGTGACCCTGGCCAACGTGGGCCGGGGCGAGCACCAGATGTCCAGCGCGCTCGCGGTCATCGACGTGTACAACGGGCAGATCGACTACGCGGCGGGCGCGCACCCCGCGGCGGCGGTCTTCAACCGGAACACCGGGCAGATGGCGTCGCTGCCGGCGCGCGGCCCGCTGCTGGGCGCGAACGTGGCGTCGCAGTTCACGTCCCGCCAGGCGCAGCTGAGCCCGGGTGACATCATCGTCTGGTACACGGACGGCCTCACCGAGGCGCGCGACGGCGCCAACCGGCTCTACGGCACGCAGCGGCTCGCCGCCGCGCTCCAGGCCCACGCCCACCTCCCCGCCGACGCCCTCCGCGACGCGCTCCTCGCGGACGTGCGCGCCTACAGCGCCGGCCAGCCTCAGCGCGACGACATCACCGTCATCGTCGCCGAATTCAGCCCCGCCCCCTCGCCGTGACGAACCGCATGCGTCCATTCCACCGTCCCCCGCGCCGCGTCTCCACCGCGCTCGTCCTGCTGGCCACCCTGGCCGGCCCGCCGACGGCGCTCGCCCAGTTCCGCCCGCCGCCCGCCACCGAAGCCCAGCGCATGACGGAGCAGGGAGAGCAGGCGCTCGTGTCCGCCAACGCCGCCGCGTCCAAGGGCGACAAGAAGGAGGCGGAGGAGAAGTTCAAGAAGGCGCTCCAGCTCTTCGAGCAGGCCCTCACGCAGGAGCCGCAGTCCATCACGGCCGCCGCGGGCCTGGGCAGCGCCGCCAACGCGCTCCAGGACTTCCAGCGCACGGCCGCGCGCCTCCAGCCGGTGTTCGAGCGCAACCGCGCGGAGCTGTCGCTCGCGTACCCGCTGGGCACGGCGTACTTCAAGCTGCGCCGCTTCCAGGAGGCCGTGCCGCTCCTGGAGCAGGTGGCCGCCGCGGATCAGCCGGACCACCTCATCGTCCACTACTACCTGGCCAGCTATTACCTGTACGTGCAGGACGGGAACCGCGCGGTGGCGCGGCTCCAGCGCTACCTGTCGCTGCGCCCGGAGAAGCTCGCGGGCAATGACTTCCAGATCCTCGAGCTGCTGGGCAAGGCGCACCTGCTGCGCCGGGACGCGCCCGCCGCGCGCGCCGCGTTCGAGAAGGCCCAGGCGGGGAGGGCGGAGTCCGCCACCGCGCAGATCGGCCTCGCCGCGGTGCTGGAGCTGGAGGGCCGCGTCCCGGAGGCCCGCACGCTGCTGGAGCGGCTGGTGACGAAGTTCCCGCAGGTGGCGGAGCCGAAGGAGCGCCTCGCGCGGCTGTACCTGTCCGCGGGGGACGTGCCCCGCGCGGAGGCCCAGGCGCTGGCGCTGGTGAACCTGGGCGCCACGCCCGCCGCGCACCTCTTGCTGGGCGACGTGCGGCTCGCGCAGAAGCAGCCCGCGCAGGCCGAGGCCGAGTTCCGCAAGGTGCTGG
Organism: Corallococcus sp. Z5C101001; assembly: GCF_007352635.1. Classification (NCBI taxonomy): domain Bacteria; kingdom Pseudomonadati; phylum Myxococcota; class Myxococcia; order Myxococcales; family Myxococcaceae; genus Corallococcus; species Corallococcus sp. Z5C101001. The sequence goes on along the minus strand of NZ_VKLU01000005.1, from coordinate 379,021 downwards.
AGCTGCAGCCGGGCCTGTTGATGGGGCAGATCGCCGTGGGCAAGGCGCTCCAGGCGCAGGCCCGCCACGAGGAGGCCATCCAGTTCCTGGAGGCGGCGGTGAAGTCGGGCGGAGGCAGCCTGGAGCTGTGGGCGACGCTGGGCTCCGTCAACCGCCGCGCCGGCCGCTATCAGCGCGCGGTGGAGGTGCACCGGCGCGTGGTGGAGATGGCGCCGCGCCAGGCGCTGGGCTGGATGCTGCTGGGGGCGGACCACTTCGCCACCGGCCAGTGGGACCAGGCCATCGAGGACTACAGCAGCGCGCTCCAGGTCGAACCCGGCCACCCCGGCGCGAGCCAGTGGCTGGCCCGAGCGCTGGCGCACCGCGCGCGCGACCGCGCGGGCACGCAGCGCCTGGACGACGCCGTGCGCGACCTGCGCCGCGCGTACGACCTGGATCGCTCCGTGGCCATGGCCCGCCGGCTGGGCGCGGCGCTCCTGGACAGCCACCAGTTCGCGGAGGCTCGCAAGGTGATGGAGGGCGCGGTGACGCTGCCGGGCGCGACCTGGCGCGAGCACCTGCTCCTGGGCTACGCCCGGCTGGGCGGCGGGGACGCGCAGGCCGCGCTCGCCGCCTTCACCCAGTCCGGTGAGGCCACGCAGGAGCCGGATCAGCGCGCGGAGGCCTCCGCGGGTGCCGCGCTCGCGGAGGTGGAGCTGGGCCAGGTGGACGCCGCCGTGCAGCGGCTGACGGACGCGGGGCCCTCCAAGACGGCGGCGAAGGTGGCGGAGGCGAACCTGCCGCGCGTGCTGGTGCGCCGGGCCCTGGCGAAGCTGGAGGTCGGCGACGCGGCCTCGGCGAACCGGGACCTGGACGCGGTGGACCGCCTGGGCACCGGCAAGCGCGCGGACCTGGCGAAGCTGGCCACCTTCGCCCGGGCGCTCACGCGCGCGGAGGAGGGCAAGTTCGCGGACGCCACCGCCGGCATCAAGCGCGCGCTCATGCCGACCCCGGAGTGGGCGTGGCCCAACACGCGCCCGCTCGCGGACGCGTGGGTGCTGTACCGCCAGGGCAAGGTGGCGCCCTCGCGCAAGCTGCTCACCACCGCCCAGAAGAAGCCCATGCCCGGGCAGCCCCGCTGGATGGGCAACCTCACCGGCTCGCTGCTCCGGCGCGAGGCGGCGCTCGCGTACGCTTCCGGCAACATGAAGGCGTCGGAGAAGGCGCTGAAGGCCGCGCTGGCCGCCACGCCCGACGACGCGCTCGTGCAGCACAACCTGGCCTGCGTGGACTGGCGCCAGGGCGAGACGGCGGCGGCGCTGACGGTGTGGAAGCGCCTGGAGACGGCCGTCCCCATCGCCGCGCTCAACCTGGGCATCGACGCGCAGGACCGCCGCCACGAACCCGCCGAGGCCGTGGACGCCTGGCGCCGCTACCTGGCCTCGGGCGTGGGCCCCCGCGCCGCCCAGGTTCGGGAATGGAAGGACCGCCTGCAGGGCCTCTACGGGCTGGGCGACGCGCAGGGCGTCGGTCAGGCCTCCGGGGTCGCGGAGGAGACACCGTGAAGACGCCATCCCTTGTCGCGCGGTGGAGCCTCCTGCTCGCCGCCGTGCTGTTCGTCGCACTCCCCGCGTCCGCGGCGCCCAAGAAGGCGACGCTGGGCGTGTTCCTCGCCACCACGCTGTCGGACGGCCAGGAGCGCTTCCAGTACGCGGAGGCGCTGGCCCAGAAGCTGGAGGCCGCCCTGGGGCGCCCCGTCGCCGCCCGCAGCTTCGGCCGCTACGAGGACTTCTCCAAGGCGGTGGGCGAGGGGCAGATCGACTTCGCCGTGGTGGACGCCTGGGCCGCCGTGCAGCTGGGCGCCAAGGCGGACCCCGTGGCGTACGCGCCGCACGCCGGTGAGACGCAGCAGCGCTGGGCCATCATCTCCACCCAGAAGGGCACCGTGAAGGACCTCGCCGGCAAGCGCATGGCGCTCGTCAAGGGCGCGGGCCCCGCGGATCCCAAGTTCGTCTCCCACGTCGTCCTGGGCGGAGACCTGGACGCGCAGCGTCATTTCAAGCTGGTGCCGGTGCCCAACGTGGAGTCGGCGGTGAAGATGCTGGAGGCGAAGGGCGCGGAGGCCGCGCTCGTTCCCGTGGCGCACGTCCCCAAGGACCAGCGCGTGCTCTTCCGCAGCGCCCGGGTGCCGAGCGCGGTGCTGGTGGACTTGAAGGGCGGGGGGAGCGCGCTGGCCCAGTCCCTGCCCGAAGTGGGGGCGGTGGCCCCGTTCGACGCCTTCGCCCGCATCCAGGGCCGTGAATTCGACGACTTCCGCAAGCTCGTCACCCAGGGTCCTCCGCGCCGGCTGCCCGTCTTCGCGGACGCCCCCGACCTGCGGGTGGAGACGCCCGCGCTGGTGCAGTCGGATTCGCTGGGTCCCGCGCTGCCGCCGTTCGCGGACGACCTGGCCGTCTCCGCCGAACAGCCCGACGACTGACGGCGTGGCGCGGCTGATCCGCGCGCGGCCTTGCGATGCCGCGCGCGCGATTTGCTGGGATCGACAGCCATGACTTGGCCTTAGACCAGTTATTGCGGTAATTTGAGAAGTCGAGCGGAACGCCACCGTTCAGGGGTGGAAACACGCCCCTGTGGACGATTGCCAGTCGCACCGGCTCTGGATCCTGGCGCAAGGACCGCGGACATCCCTGCTTCCCCTCGTGGAATAGAGAACGATGGACTCGACTGAGTACGGTGGGCCGCGAAGCTTCGCGGTGAAGGGGCTTGCAGGACGGCCGGGCGCGTTCGCGCGTCTGACGTTGGTGCTGTGCGCCCTGTCGCTGTTCACGGTGGAACGTGCCCAGGCCCAGGAGGCCCAGGAGCCGGCTCCCAAGACGCGGACGAAGGCCACGCGCAAGCGTGCCGCGCCCGCCACGCCAGCGGCGAAGAGCGCCACGCCAGCGGCGAAGAGCGCCGCGCCGGGGACGAAACCCGCGCGCACGGCGAAGACGCGCAGGGGGGCGAAGACGCCTCCGCCGCCCGTGGAGCCGGACGCCGCGCCGTCTCCCACGGAGGAGCCGTTCGTCGCCACGCCGCCCGTGGAGCAGCCGGCCCCGGTGGCCGCGCCCGGCCCGGGCCCGTCGGTGGCGGATCCGATGCCCGTCGCCTCGCCGGGGACGCCCGTCGCGTCGCCGTCTCCCTACGACGGCCCGCTGACGTCGGATGTGCCGGCCAACCCGCCGCCCGCGCAGCACCTGGGCGCTGGCGCGGTGCTGTCGGGCTCGCAGCCGCGGATGAACGAGAACGTCCCGGACCGCGCGCCCTTCACGGAGCCCACGTCGGACCGCGCGATGCCGCCGCCCTCCAGCCTCTCCGGCCTGGATGGCCCGGATGCGCTGGGCAACGGCGACGACTTCGAGAAGACCGTCAACCAGGCGCTGAGCGAGGCCATGGTCACCACGGCCTCCAAGCGCAGCCAGCGCATCTCCGACGTGCCCCTCACGGTGTCCTGGATTCCGGCGGAGGAGCTGGAGGGCACCGGCCAGTTCTCGCTCTGCGAGGCCATCCAGTACTTCCCCGGCATGGAGTGCCGCCGGGGCTCCATGCGCAAGGCGGCGGTGAGCGCGCGCGGCCTGGGCTCCAACTACCTGTCCAACCGCCTCCTGCTGCTCAAGGATGGCCGTCCGCTGACGGATCCCTGGACGGGCCAGTTCTACGCGGATGAGACGACGCCGCTGACCAACCTCAAGCAGGTGGAGGTCATCCGCGGCCCGGGTTCGTCGCTCTACGGCTCCAACGCCTTCAGCGGCGTCATCAACATCATCGAGCGCCAGCCGGGCGATCTCATCGCCAAGGGCCAGAACGTGGGCGCCGACGCGCGCATCCTCGCCGGCCAGGACAAGACGTGGCGCCTGCAGACCAACGTCGCCGGCCGCGGTGGCCCCGTGGAGGCGCTGCTCGGCTACTACGGCTACGGCTCGGACGGCCCGCAGCTCTTCAACAACCCGCAGCTCAACCAGACGGACACCAACGAGGACTCGCTGGTGCACCAGGTGAACGGCAAGGTCCGCGTGGGGCCCCTCGCGCTGGACGCGGACTTCACCGACGGCAACATCGGCCGGCCCGGCGGGCAGAACATCTCCACCGTGGGCAACTGCGGTCGCTGCCACTACACCGCGCAGGACAACGAGCACGTCCAGAACCTGAACGCCGCCGTGCAGCTGGATCAGCAGGTGACGGACAACGTGCGCGTGTTCGCCCAGGGCTATGCGTTCTTCAAGCGCCGCAACGTGACGCTGGAGAATGAAATCACGGGCGCGCTGGAGGACACGCTGGGCAAGCGCAGCCGGCTGGGCGGCGAGGCGCGCGCGCTCTTCTCCCTGGACCGGCTGTCCGTCACCGTGGGCGGCGACGTGAAGGCCGACCAGGTGAACAACCAGAACGTACTCCCGGGCCTGACCCTGGATGACACGAAGCAGACCATCCTGGGCGGCTTCGTGGACGCGGAGTTCCGCGCCACGGACCGGCTGGTGGTGGGCGCGGGCGCCCGCTACGACAACTACCAGATCCCCGAAAAGGTCTGGGAGGCGCGCACGGATCAGATCTCCCCGCGCGCCAGCGTCGTGTTCCACGCCATCCCGGAGCTGCTCACGCTGCGCACCAACTACGGCCGCGCCTTCCGCGCGCCCACGCTGGCGGAGCTCGCCATCAACCAGCAGATGTACGCCGCGACGCTGCTGGGCAACCCGTCGCTGCGCGCGGAGACGCTGGACACGGTGGAGGCGGCGGTGGACTTCTGGCCGTTCGACCGCCGGGTGCGCCTGACGGGCACGGGCTTCTACAACCGCGCCCGCAACTTCATCAATCAGGAGCTCGTCTTCGGCTCCACGTCCCAGTTCCGGAACCTGGGCGACGCGCGCGTGGCGGGCTTCGAGGCGGAGGCGGCGGCGCAGGTGCCGTCCCTCAACTCGTCCTTCGACGTGGCCTACCAGTTCCTGGATGCCCAGGCGCTGCCCGTGGGCGGCGGGGCCAGCTACCCGCTGGACTACGCGCCCAGCCACCGCGTCTACCTGCGCGGCCGCACCAACATCGGGAAGTTCGCCTTCGTGGAGCTCTACGGCCTGTTCGTGGGCCCGCGCTTCGACCCCGGCTTCGTGGTGGACGAGAACGCGGGCACCACCACCCGCGTGAAGCTGCCCAGCTACATCACCGCGACGGCGCGCGTGGGCTTCAACGTCCACGAACGGGTGGCGGTGTCCCTGCTGGGCACGAACCTGTTCAACGCGAAGTACGAGGAGTCCCACGGCTTCCCCGCTCCGCCGCTGGGCGTCTTCACAGAAGTTCGACTCCATTATTAGGGCGCTGTTTGGATACCGTCGCCGCCGTGAAGGATGCTCCCCTGAAGTTGACGCCGGATACGACCCTCACGCCGGAGGCGCTGGAAAAGGCCTCCGGGGTGCTCGCCCGGGATGGCCTGTTGCTGGGGCGGGGTGACGACGCGGCGCCGCGACTGGTGCTCTTCGACGGGCGGCTGACGGCCGCGCACGCGGCGATGTTGGAGCAGCGGCCCCCGGCCCTGCTCCTGGCCACTCGCGGCGAGGCGGGGCAGCCGTCCGGCTGGGAGGCGCGGCTCTTGAGCTCGCTGTTGCGCGGCGAGCCCCTGATTCCGCGGGAGGCCGCCACGTCCGTGGCCTGGCTGGGCAGCGTGGCGGAGGTGACGGCCGCGGGCGAGCGCGCCGCGGAGGAGGTCCTGCGGACGGGGGCCTCCAAGGGCGCGGCCAGCCGGGTGGCGGATGTCGTCCATGAGATTGGCGTGAACGCGCTCCTCGACGCCCCGGTGGACGCCGAGGGGCAGCCGAAGTACGCCCACCGGCGGGGACAGGTGCAGGCGGTGGCCGAGGAAGATCGCTGCCTGGTGTCCTGGGCGGTGGCGGAGGGCCGCGCGTGGCTGGAGGCGACGGACCGCTTCGGCCGGCTGACGGTGTCACCGCTGGTGCGGGTGGTGAAGGCGTGGGGTGAGAAGGCGCAGGTGGATGCTTCTGGCGGTGGCGCGGGCCTGGGTCTGCGGCGCATCCTGGAGCACAGCGACGCAGTGGCGGTGCGGGTGACCCCGGGAAAGCGGACGCAATTCGCTTGTGGGGTGGACCTGGGGGATACACGCCGCCGGGCCGCGCAGCCCAAGTCGCTGCTGTTCTGTCTGGAACGAGGGTAGGCGGGTGGAAAGCCAAACTTCCAATGCCAGCATCACCCCCCTGCGCGTGGGCAGTCTGACCCACGTGCGCGTGGCCGGAGTGATCGACGAGACCTTCCCCCTCTCCCCCGCCTCCAAGGGGATGTCGGGGCTGGTGGTGGTGGACCTGGGCCTGGTGGAGCGGATCAGCTCCTTCGGCGTCCGCCGGTGGATTGAGTTCGTGGGCCACCCGCCGCAGGGCGTGTCGGCCCTGTACGTCGTCAACGCGCCGCCGGTGGTGGTGGATCAGCTCAACATGGTGGAGGGCTTCGCGGGCGTCGCGCGCGTGCTCTCCCTGCTGGCGCCCTACACCTGCCGCTTCTGCAAGGAGGACCGGCTGCGGCTGGTCCGGCTGGTGGAGGAGGCGAAGATCCTGGAGCAGGGCGGCGCCCCGCCGCACCAGTGCCCCGTGTGCGCGCAGCCCCTGGAGTTCGCGGACGAGCCCACGGAGTTCTTCGACTTCGCCCGCCGCCAGCAGTTCTCCGCGGTGGACCCGGCCGTGCTGCGCTACCTGCGCGCCAGCAGTCCGTCGGAGCCGTCCGAGCTCTCCTCGCACCTGAAGATCATCCAGGACGACATCACCTTCATCACCCTGGCCAGCACGCTGAAGGGCGACCTCAACGTGCGCCGGCTCGCGTCCGGCCTGGAGGGGCGCGTCGCGTTCGACTGCTGTCACGTGAGCACGGTGGAGCCGGAGGCCCTGCCGCGCATCGAACAAGTGCTGGAGGTGGCGGCGCAGGGCGCGCAGGTGGTGCTCTGCCGCGTGCCCCCGCCGATGCTGGGCGTGCTGGCGAAGTCCTCCAAGCCGCTGCCGGCGAAGCTGGCCACGCTGTGGCTGCCGTGCGACTGCCGCAACTGCGGCCAGGTCACCCACCAGCGCATCCAGACCTCCGAATACCTGGAGGTGCTGCGCGCCAAGGGCACCATGGACCGCGTGTGCCCCGTCTGCGGCGGCACCGCGCGGGCCCCGGCGCTGGCGCAGTTCCAGGGCCTGCTGGCGCGCACGCCGCTCACCGAGAAGCCGCTCGACGACATCGAGGCGCTGGAGCAGCGCGCGCTCAGCCAGTACCTCTTCGGCTCCACCAACGCGGACCCCGGGGCCCGCGGCACGTCGCCCACGGACGTGCACGGCGGCAGCGCCCGGCTGCAGATCATCCGCCGGCTGGGGCAGGGCGGCATGGCGGAGGTGTTCCTCGCCAAGCAGCAGGGCGTGAAGGGCTTCGAGAAGTTCGTGGTGATGAAGAAGATCCTCGCGCAGTTCGCGGAGAACCCCGAGTTCGTCGACATGCTCTTCGCGGAGGCCCGCGCGAACGCGCGCCTCACGCACCCCAACATCGTCCAGACCTTCGACGTGGGCGTGACGGACGGCGTGGCGTACATCCTGATGGAGTACGTGCGCGGCCCGGACCTCAAGCGCCTGATCACGGAGCTGCGCCGCAAGGGCATGGCGCTGCCGCTGGAGCACGCGCTGCGCATCGTGGCGGAGGTCGCGGCGGGCCTGCACTACGCGCACAGCTACGTGGACCCGTCCGGCACCGCGCACCCGGTGGTCCACCGCGACGTCAGCCCCCACAACGTGCTCGTGTCGCTCGACGGCGCCATCAAGCTGTCGGACTTCGGCATCGCCAAGGTGCAGGGCGAGGAGCAGACGCAGGCGGGCGTCATCAAGGGGAAGATTTCGTACCTCTCCCCGGAGGCCGCCAGCGGCCGCCCGCTGGACTGGCGCAACGACGTGTTCGCGCTGGGCGTGGTGCTCTTCGAACTGCTCACCGGGCAGCTGCCGTTCCGCCGGGACCATGACGCGGCCACGCTCGCGGCCATCGTGCGCGAGCCCGCGCCGGTGCCCTCGCAGCTCAAGCCGCACATCCCGCAGGACGTGTCCGACCTCATCCTGCGCGCGCTGGTGAAGGACCCGGCGCGCCGCACGCCCTCCGCGGCGGCGATGCGCGAGGAGATCGAAGCGGTCATCGCGCACCACCGGCTGTCCTCGTCGCCCGCGTCGGTGGCGCAGTTCTTCAAGGAGGCGCTGGGGGACCGGCTCTCCGAGTACGCGCCGTCCTCCATCGCCGGCTCGGGGACGGGCTCCAACCCCCGGGCGCTGATGCCGGGCACGGGTTCGCACTCGCGCAACCTGGGCACGGGCTCCGGTTCGGGCAGCGACATGCGGGCTCCGTCGGACCTGTCCCGGCCTCCCGTGCGCGGGGGCTCCGGCAGCATGCCGCGGATGGAGCCGCCGCCCGTCGCCGCCGCGCCCGAGCCCGCCGAGCGGGGCACCGAGGTCGTCTCCGTCGCCTCCGAACCGCCGCGCCCTCCCGCCGCGCCGCCCGTGATGGCCGCTCCCGCGCCCCGTCCGTCGCGCCCTGCCGCGCCGCCGCCCGTGTCGCCGTTGCCGTCACCGACGGCGGTGCGCCCGGCCGCTTCCGCCAACGTGCCCACGCGCGTGGGGCCTCCTCCGCAGCCGCCCGCGCGGCCCTCGGTCTCCGTGCCCAGCGTGGCGCCGATGACCGCGGTCCCGCCGCCTCCTCCCGTTGCCGCCGCGCCGCAGGTCTCCGCGCCGCCGCCTCCTCCGCACACGGCCTCCTTGCCGCCCATTGGCTCCACTCCCGTGCCCACGCATGCGCGTGCCTCGGGAGAGCGCGTGGCCCCACCTCCGGCCCCGGTGCATGCCGTGCCGCCGCCCGCGCCCGTTGCTCCCAGCGCGGGCGGGCACCCCGCGCCAGGCAAGGGCCTGACGTCCGGTCAGCGCAAGGGGCTGTGGGTGGGCGGAGGCGGACTGGTGCTCGCGGGGCTCGCGCTGGCCTTCCTGTTGCCCAAGGGAGGCATGGAGGTCCGCAACGCCCAGGAGGGTGAGCGCGTCTACGTGTCCGGCGTGCTGCTGGAGGGCAAGCACGCCCTGCCCGAGGATCCGGGCGGCTGGCTCGTCTCCACCGCCGTGGACGGCAAGCTGCACCGCTTTGGCAAGGTGGCGAAGGCCGAGCACATCGACCTGCGCACGCTCGCGGATGCCGCGCCCCAGGCGGACGCCCGGGGCACGCTCAGCGTCACCGGCGCCCAGGGGTGCCGCGTCGCGCTGGGCTCCCAGGTGCTCCAGGGGCAGACGCCGCTCGCCAGTCCCATGCCCGCGGGGCGTGAGTTCGAGGTGCGCGTCACCTGCGGCGGCAAGCCCGACCTCGTCCGCTGGGTGATGGCCGTCCCGGGCCAGGGCGTCGCGTTGGACGTGCCCTGAGCTGGAGCGGATGATCCCGGGCTGGCGGTGGCCAGCTCGGGCGTCCCACCGGCCTGTCGGCGCGGCCTACAGCTTCTTCAGCAGGAAGTCCTTGTAGGCGCCGTACCCGGGCAGGTCGTCGCCCAGCGAGCCGTCCACCTTCGCGCGGATGGTGAAGGTGCCGCCCCCCAGCTCCAGCGTGTAGCCGGCCTCGTCCTTGTGGAGGATGTGCACCGTCTTGATGCCGTCCCGGACGGCCTCCTTGCCGATGTCGTCGTCGCAGACGGACTTCATGTCGTCGATGAGCCGGTCGAAGATGCCGTTGGAGATCATCTGGATGGCGGCCACCGTGGTGAAGCTGGCCTCGTCGAGCGTGGCCTGGATGTCCGCGCCGCCCGCGGCCTGCCTCAGCTCCTGCACCTTCGGCTCGAAGGAATCCCTCTTGAACGCCGCCATTTCCTTCCGTTCGGCGAGTCCCATGGTGTCTTGCTCCGCGATGCGTCCGGGCAGGAGTGCCCGACGGGCTGAAACCGTCGTGGACAGGCCCCCCATGTGTCAACGCCCCGCCTGGGGTTGATGCTTCACGTCACCCGGGCACTGACCGGATGTCAGTCGTGGGTCCCCACGTGCACGTCGCCGTGGCGCACGCAGACCCAGTGGAAGGCGCAGGAGCACGCCACCGCGCGCGCGTGCGTGCAGCAGCGCCCGCCGAAGTGCTCCGGCAGGGGTTCGCACGCGTGCTCGGGGGGCTCGGGCAGCTCCCGGGGCGCGCCCCGTCCGGACTCCGCGGGGGTGCTTCCGCAGCAGCCCCGTCCGAGGCAGAGGGGGCACAGGGACAATTCGCAGTGCGCGCACCAGTCGAACACCTCACCGGCGGTACCACGGCGCTCACAACCTCCACAGGCGTCGAACATGGGCAGTCTCCGGGCTCATTCGTGAACGAAGGTAGAGGAGGGGTCCGACATCCCAGGTTGGGTGAGGGCGTCTGGCGCTCCAGGCGGGGGGAAGCGACGGGTGTCGGACGCTCGCCCCGCGCACCTTCCACGGGTGGACGGGAGGGAGGCCGCACGGCGGTCCGTGAGCCCTTGCGGCGTTGGCAACGGATTCGCATGGAACAGGGGCTCACGCAGCTCGGGGCTCCTGGGGAGGATGCAGTCATGCGCAGACACCGCCGCATCATCGGAGTCTTCGGCTCGGGGGCGGAGGCCCACGCGGAGTGGGTCGTCCCCCTGGCGCGGTGGATCGCCGAGGCGGGCTTCGACCTGCTCACCGGGGCGGGGGGCGGTGTGATGAGCGCGGCCGCGGAGGCCTTCGTCCAGGTGGAGGGGCGGCGGGGGGCGGCCATCGGCATCATCCCCGGCACCGTGGGGACGGACGGCCGCTACCAGCCCCGGCCCGGCTATCCGAACACGGACATCGAAATCCCCATCTACACCCACCTGCCGCTCAGCGGGGAGCAGGGCACGGACCCCATGAGCCGCAACCACATCAACGTGCTGACCCCGCACGCCCTGGTGGCGCTGCCCGGGGGCGCGGGCACCGCGGCGGAGGCCGTGCTGGCGCTGCGCTATGGCAAGCCGCTCATCCTCCATGGGCCACCGGAGCTGTTCCGGCGCTTCCCGGCGGAGGCCGAGCGCACCACCTCCCTGGAGCGGGTGACGGAGTTCCTCCTGGCCGCCACCCGGTAGCCGGCCGGGGCAGGCGACCCACCGGCCTTGGTGGGTGGGGGGAAGGTACCCCACGGGGTGGGAAAAGATTCTAGGATGGACACGTGGGGCAGGGTGCGCCCGGCATCGCGGACGCCAGGCCCCTGCCACGTTCGCCACCATGATCAACCCCGACTATCCGCTGGCCAGCTGGTTCCTCGCGCTCTCCACGTCGCTGTTCCTGATCGTCTACGCACTGCCGTTGCTGTTCGTCCCACTGCGGTGGGCGCGCTGGTTCGGGTGGGAGCTGCCCACGGGCAACAACGACCTGACGGTCTACTTCGCGCGCTGCCTGGGGGGCCTGGCGCTGTCCGTCATCATCGCGGTGGTGCGGTTCATTCCGGACCCCAAGAGCCACCTGGTCATCTTCGAGCTCATCGGCCTGATTGGCGGGCTGATGACGGCGGTGCACATCTGGGGCGCGGTGATGAAGCAGCAGCCCTGGACGGAGACGGCGGAGATTCCCCTCTACGGCCTGGTGTGCGTGGGGGCCCTGTACCTTCGCTACGCCACGCTGTCCTGAGCGGAAGGCCCTGGGGATGTCCTCCACGCAGCCCATTGATCCGGTGGTCGCGGCGCTGGCGCCCTACATGCCGGCGGCCATCCTCGCGCGGCTCGGGAGCCATGAGGCGGATTCGCTGCCGCACGCGGAAGCCGTGCGGGGCGCCATCCTGCTGCTGGACATCGCGGGCTTCACGCCCATCGTGGTGGGGCTGAGCGGCGCGGGTCCGCGAGGCATCGACGCGCTCCAGCGGCTGCTCACGAACTACTACACGGAGATGATCGACGTGGTCCGCGACCACGGCGGGGACATCTACCAGTTCGCCGGAGACTCCATCCTCGCGTGCTTCGAGGCCGCGCCCGGCGAGGCGGACGCAGACGTCGTGCAGCGCGCGGCGGTGTGCGCGCTGGGCGTGCAGCGGCGGCTCGCGCGCTTCGCGCGGCTGGAGCTGTTGGGTCAGCGCTTCGGCGTGTCGTCGCGCATCGGCATCGGCTTTGGTGAGTCCACCCGCATCGTGATGGGGAGCACCGGCCTGTGGATGCACCCGGCGCTCGTGGGCGAGCCGCTGGCGCAGGCGGTGGGCGCGGAGAAGCAGGCCACGGTGTCGGAGGTGGTGCTCAGCCCCCGTGCGTGGGACGTGTTGCCGGAAGCCGCGCGAAGGGGGGAGCCCCGCGAGGGCGGCAACCACCGGCTGGCGCTCGACGCGCCGGTGGACTCCGTCAAGCGCCCGCTGCCGCCGCCCACGGGAGGGGCGGAGCTGGTGGGCCGGTGCGCGCTCCTGCTGCACCCGGTGCTCTTCACGAAGATCACCACCGCGCACCAGGAGTTCACCGGAGACTTCCGCGACGTCACCTGCTTCTTCGTGCGCTTCACGCATGCGACGTCGGACCACGACCCCGGCGCGTTCACCCGCGACCTCAACGCCTACTACGAGTTCGTCCAGCGCGAGAGCGCCCACCACGGCGGCGTGCTGCTGATGACGGACTTCACGGACAAGGGCAACGTGCTCTACGTCCTGTTCGGCGCGCCCACCGCCCAGCAGAACAAGGAGGTGCTGGCGTGCCGGCTGGCCTGCAAGCTGCTCAAGGCCCGGGAGTCGTTCCCGTTCCTGGACGAGCTGCAGATCGGCATCGCCACCGGCCACGCCTACTGCGGGGACATGGGCTCCCCGACGCGCAAGGGGTACTCGGCGCTGGGCGAGGTCGTGAACATGGCTGCGCGCTTGATGACGCACGGCGGACGCCAGAGCGGCGTGCACCTGTGCGCCAACACCCAGGCCCGCTCGCTGCAGGGCGGCTTCGCCACCGAGTTCGTGGAGGACGCGAAGCTCAAGGGCGTCTCGCGCACGGTGCCGGTGTACCGGCTGCTGGGGGAGACGCGCCGCGGCCTCTTCATCAAGGGCCGGGGCGACATCATCGGCCGCAGCCGTGAGCTGAACGTGCTGCATGAGGCGCTGAACGCGTCGTTCACCGGCCAGGGCCGCGTGTGCGTGGTGTCCGGCGAGGCCGGCATCGGCAAGTCACGGCTGGGCGCGCGCGTCCTGGAGGACGCGGAGGAGGGCGGCGCGCGGGCGCTGTACGGCGTCTGCTACTCCTACGAGATGTTCACCCCCTTCTTCCCCTGGAAGGAGGTGCTGCTCCAGGCCTTCGGGCTGCACGACTCGGATGACACGGAGGCGCAGCTGACGCGCCTGCGGCAGGGGCTGGACGGCCTGGAGGACGTGGGGCCGGAGTGGATGCCCGTGGTCGCGGGCATCCTGGGCATGTCCCTGGAGGAGACGTCCGTCACGGCGGGGATGGACGCGAGGCGCAAGCAGCAGAAGGTGTTCCAGATCGTCTTCCAGCTCCTGGAGAAGCTCAGCCACGCGCAGCCGCTGCTGCTCTTCTTCGAGGACCTGCACTGGGCGGACTACATCTCGTTGGACCTGCTCCAGCACCTCGCGGCGCGCGTGGGGTCGCACCGCATCATGGTGCTGGCGACGATGCGCCCGGGCGACCAGCTCAAGGGGCTGCGCGACACGCCCGAGTACTGTCCGGTGGACCTGAGCAGCCTGGACGACGAGGACACGCGAGCGCTCCTGCGCGTGCACCTGCGCTTGTCGCCGCCGGACGTGGCGCTGGAGGAGCGGCTGCTCGCGAAGGTGCAGGGCAACCCGTTCTTCATCGAGTCCATCGTGGAGGGCCTGGCGGAGCAGGGCTACCTGGGACCGGTGGAGCCCGGCGCGTCGCGGATGGAGGTGAAGCGCGGCCTGCAGGACCTGCTGCTCCCGGACTCCATCCAGGACGTGGTGCTGTCGCGCATCGACCTGCTGAGCGAGACGGAGAAGCTGGTGGTGAAGGTGGCGTCCGTCATCGGGCGCATCTTCACGCTGGACGCGGTGGCGGCGCTGGTGCCCTCCCTGGCCGGCCCGAGGCTCCGCGAGGCCATGGACACGCTCCGGCGCCTGGGCCTCACCCTCCTGGAGGCGGAGGAGCCCTACACCTGCCTCTTCAAGCACATCGTCATCCGCGACGTGGCCTACAACACGCTGCTGGTGTCGGCGCGCGAGGACCTGCACCGCCGGCTCGCGCGCTACCTGGAGGCCCGCGCGAGCGACAACCTCGCGGGCTCCGCGGGTCTGCTCGCGTTCCACTTCCTCGCGGGCAACGTGGAGGACAAGGGCCTGGAGTACACGCTGATGGCGGCCCGCAGCGCGCGGGCGCAGTACGCCAACGACGACGCCCTCTACCACTACAACCGGGGGTTGGAGCTCCTGGGCACCGTCGTGCCGGTGGACCCGGAGGCGATGCTGCTGAAGACGCGCCGGGTGATGCAGGAGCTGGCGGAGACGCTGCTCCAGGCGGGCCACTACGCCAACGCCATCCTGATGTTCGAGCAGTGCCTGGTGGACGAGGAGGAGGTGCCGCAGCAGGCGGAGCTGCACCTGGGCCTGGGCCGCGCGCACCAGGAGAAGGGCGAGTCCGCGCTGGCCACGCAGCACCTGGAGCAGTCGCTGGTCCTCCGAGGCCGCAGCCTCCCCGGGAACCTGGCCGCGCTGGGCGCGCGGACGCTGGGCAACCTGCTCCTCCGGGGGCTGGCCACGCTGATGCCGTTCGTGCTGCGGCCGCTGCCCGCGTCGCGGCTGGGCAACTACCTCCAGCAGCTGTCCACGCTCAACTCGCTCATCCGCATCTACTACTTCGCGGACATCACCAAGCTCACCTGGGCGACGCTGGTGTCCACCAACATGGCGGAGCGCTCGCGCAGCGACTACGCCATGAGCCTCGCCAGCGGCTATTACGGCACGCTGCTGTTCGGCGCGGGGTTGCTCAAGCGCGCGCGGCTGCACTGCGAGCGGGCGCTCACCTACGCACTGCGCTCCCGCGACCCCGTGGCGGAGGGGCTCGCGCTCAGCCGCCTGGGCATCCAGGCCTTCTTCGCCAACGAGCTGGAGCGCGCGCGGGAGTTCCAGGAGGAGGCCGTCTCCACGCTGCGCCAGGTGGGCGAGCGCTGGGAGCGCCAGACGTCCCTGATGATGCAGGCGACAGGGGAGTTCCTCCACTCGCGCTTCCGGACGGCGGAGTCGCTCTACGAGCAGATGGGGACCATTGGCCTGGAGCTCAACGCGCTGATGCACCAGGGCTGGGCGCACTCGTGGGCGCCCATGTGCCGCTACCTGCTGGGCGAAGGCGACGTCGGCGAGCTGTGCGCGGAGATGGAGCAGGGCCTGCGCATCAGCATGGAGGTGGCGGACCTGGCCAACCAGTGCGCGAGCCTCAACCACCTGGCCAACGTCACCGTGCGCGAGCACCAGGTGGAGGAGGCGGCGCTCGTCGCGGTGCGCTGCTTCAAGAGCATCTGGAGCTACCAGGTGCTGGTGCCCTTCCTCCAGGTGGGGCTGGTGGACGCGGCGGAGGCGGCCCTCTTCGCGCTGGAGGAGGGCGCCACGGTGGTGTCGCGCAAGAAGCTGCTGCGCATCGTGCGGCTGGCCTGCCTCAAGGCGCGCGTGATCGCCCGGCTGTACCCGTACCTCAAGGGCCCGGCGCTGCGCGTGACGGCGCGCGCCCTGGCCCTGCGCAAGGGCCCGAGGGCCGCGGAGCCGGTGTTCCTGGAGGCCATCGCCGTCCTGGAGAAGAGCCCCAACCGCTGGGAGACGGGCGTGGCCTACTTCGACGCGGCGGTGGCGCTGCCGCACCGGCGGGACGCGTTCCTGGCCCGCGCCCGGGCCATCTTCACGCAGGTGGAGGCCCACGCGGAGCTGCGCCGCATGGACCGCTTCCAGGCCGCGATGCAGGCCCTGCTGCCCGGCACCGCGGCGCTCCCGCCGCCCCGCGCCGCGCGGGGGGGGTGACCGTGCATCCCCCCGCGCCGTCAGGCCCGGCCCCTACGCTGCGTGCCTCCCCTTCGACTCCGCACCAGGCCATGACCACCGCTCCGCTCCGCTTCCGGTTCAGTCCCGTCATCGTCGGCTACATGCTCGTGGTGCATGCGCTGGCCGCGCTGGCCTTCTTCCTCCCGTGGCCTCCGTACGCGCTGCCGGTGGCGCTGGGGGTGTACGTGTCCATCGGGCTGGGCACCACGGTGGGGCTGCACCGGCTCCTCTGCCACCGGGCCTTCGCCTGCCCCCGCTGGGTGGAGTACGCGCTGGTGACGGTGGCCATGCTGACGGCGCAGGGCAGCCCGCTGCTGTGGGCCGCCAACCACCGGCTGCATCACGCGAAGGCGGACATGGAGGGCGACGTGCATTCGCCCGTGCGCGGGTTCTGGTACGCGCACATGGGGTGGATCCTCAACGAGGCCTCCACGGAGGAGGACGGCTGGCGCACCTGGTGCCGCGACATGGCGCAGGACGGCTACTACCACTGGCTCCTGCGCTACCGGATCGCGCCGCAGGTGCTGGCGGTGCTCGCGGTGGGGCTGACGTTCGGCTGGCGCGCGGTGCCCGCGTACTTCTTCCTGCCGGTGGTGTGCTGGATGCAGAGCACCTACGCGGTGAACTCCGTGTGCCACGCCGCGTTCGGCTCGCGCGTCCACGACACGCGCGACCAGAGCCGGAACGTGTGGTGGGTGAGCGTCCTCGCGCTGGGCGAGGGCTGGCACAACAACCACCACGCCTTCCCTGCGTCCGCGCGGCACGGCTGGGTGTGGTGGCAGTGGGATCCAGGCTGGCTCTTCATCCGCGCGCTCCAGGCCGTGGGGCTGGCGTGGGACGTGCGCCTGCCGTCCCGGCTCAGGTCAGAAGCTGGGGCTTGAGGCCCAGCGCGGCCATCTGCTTCACGTCCCACTCCTCGATGGCGTCCAGGCCCGCGATGTAGCGGCGCGCCGGGTTCTTCACCGGGTTGCGGATGCTGATGATCTCCGGCCCGGAGAAGAGGATGGTCTGCTTGTAGCGGGGCAGGTCGCTCATCATCAGCTTGGACGCGTAGTGCCGCGCGATGTTGGGCAGGCTCCCCAGCGTGTGACACAGCCGGCGGAAGTGCTCCACCACCTCCGACGCGTGGAGCTGCTTGGGCCGGTGGCACAGCGTGTAGCCGTCATAGTCGCGGCTGGTGGTGCCCGGCAGCAGCCGGTTGTCCGCCTGGAGCTCGCGAAAGAAGGGCGTCTCCGGATACGGGCACACGATGCCCAGGAAGGTGACGGAGAAGTACTTCAGGTCCGCCAGGTACCCCGGCAGCCGGTGCAGGTATTCGTTGGTGTCGCCGTCCGAGCCGACGATGAGCCCGAAGGACAGCAGGATGCCGGCGGAGAAGACGCGGCGGATGACGGCGTCCACCTCCGACAGCTTGTTCTGCCCCTTGTTCATCGCCTTGATGGAGTCCGGGTTGAGGGACTCCAGGCCGGTGTAGACGTAGCGGCAGCCCGCCTTCGCCATCAGCTTCACCAGCGCTTCATCCTTGAGCACGTTGAAGGTGAGGGCGCAGCCCCAGGTCTTCTTCAAGGGGATGAGCGCTTCGCACAGCGCGCGCAGGTACTTGGGGGAGCCGCCCAGGTTGTTGTCCAGGAAGACGAAGGCGTCATCCATCAGCCCCAGGAAGTTCGGGTTCCAGCGCATGCGCGTCTGGATCTCGTCGATGACCTCGGGGATGGGGCGGAAGCGGTAGCGCTCGTGGCCGGTGAGCACGCAGAAGTTGCAGGTGAAGGGGCAGCCTCGCGACGCCTCGATGCCCGGCAGGCGCACCTTGTTGTGCGTGAAGTCGATGAGCTCGTAGCGGTACGGGCGGATGGCCGCGGCGCCCTGCGACGGCAGGCTGTAGCGCGGCTTCAGCTCGCCCTTCTCGAAGTCGGCGATGAGCGCGGGCACGTTGGATTCGGGCTCGCCGGTGATGACCGCGTCGAAATAGAGGGCCGCGTCGTCGGGGAAGTGGCTGGCGTGCCGCCCGCCCGCCACCGTCGTCATGCCGCGCTGACGGAAGAGGGTGGAGAGCACCTTGGTGTGCTCGTAGTACGAGTGCAGGTACGAGAAGAAGACCAGGTCCCAGTGCCTGTCCAACGGCAGGTCGGCCTCCTTCTCGTTGAAGATCTCCACCTGCGCGTGCTCCGGGCACAGGCCGGCGATCAGCTCCGGCACGGAGGACTGCATGATGGAGGGTTCCTTGATCCGCAGGCGGGTCGGATGGGTGTACGTGGCGATGATGGCGATGCGCATGCGTGCGCTCCGGACGAGGGCACGGAAGGAACGCCCCGCGCCCGTTCGCGGTTGCCTCTGCCGGACCGCGGCCCCCTCCGTTCGCCGAGAATCACCCGGAGTCCGGGCAGTGGCAAAGGATCTCCGTCGGCCGCGACGCACTCCGCGTGTTTCCGGTGTCAGCGGACGACCCGGCAGGACCTATCTCGTCGGGGGGCGCTGCTGATAGATCTTTGAAACATGGATACCTCTCCTCCGCCATCCTCCGGTGGTTGGCCGTTTCGACGCTATTTCTGGATTTCAGTCGTCGCCGCGGCGGCGCTCAGCCTGCTGACGCTGAACACGGGCTGGATGTTCGACGACTATGTCTGGCTGGGCGTCTGGGACAACCTGCCGCAGCCAGCGCCGCTGGCGAACACGCACTTCGACGTGTACCGCACGGCCACGGGCGTCGCGGAGCACACCGCGCAGATGTCCCATGCGGGCATCTTCCCGTGGTGGGTGGAGCCCGGGGTGAAGCTGGCCTTCTTCCGGCCGCTGGGCAGCGCGCTGTTCGGCCTGGATCACCTGCTCTACAACCGCGTCGCCGTCGCGTATCACGTGCACTCGCTGCTCTGGTACGTGGGCCTGGTGATGCTGGTGGGCGTGCTGTTCCGGCGGCTGCTGCCCACGGGGCTGGCCGGGCTGGCGCTGTTCCTCTTCGCCGTCAACGGCTCCCACAGCGCGGTGGTGGGCTGGCTGTCCTACCGCGTGCTGCTGGTGTCCATGCTCTTCGGGGTGCTGGGCCTCTGGCTGCACATGGAGTGGCGCGAGCGCCAGCGCAAGGGCGCGCTGGTGGGGTCGCTCATCGCCTTCGCGCTGGGCCTGGCGGGCGCGGAGACGGTGCTCATCATGATCCCCTACGTCCTCGCCTATGAGGCCTTCGCGGGTCCGGGCAAGCCGTCCGACCGGCTCAAGGCGCTCATCCCGTTTGGCGCGCTGATGACCGCCTTCCTCGTCATGTACAAGGCGCTGGGCTACGGCGCGGCGAGGCAGGACACGCACCTGGATCCGTACGGGGCGCCGGTGCAGTGGTTCATGGGGATGTTCGCGCGCGTGCCCGCCGCCATCGCGGGGCTGACGCTCAGCGCGCCCAACGACTACATCCTGGACCCGTCCTATGTGCCCACCTTCCAGCTGCTGGGCGCGGCGGGCCTGGTGTTCTTCGGGTTGCTCCTGTGGGGCGTGTGGCCGCAGGTGGAGCCGGCGGAGCGCAAGACGCTGAAGTGGCTGCTGACGGGCTCGTTCCTGTCCACGTGGCTGGGCAGCTCGCCGCTGGCGGGCGCCCGCACGCTCATCGTGCCCAGCCTGGGCATGGCGGTGGCGCTGGCGGTGGTGCTGCGCTGCGCGTGGCGCGGCCGCGCGCTGAAGCCCCGGGCGGGCGCGGTGCTGGCGGGCGCGGCGGTGATGGCGCTCCTGCACGTCGTGGGCGCGCCGTACGTCTGGTGGCAGACCTCGGGCTTCTATTCGCAGGTGGACGCGTTGTTCAAGCGCGTGAACCTGCGCTACGCGGAGGCCCTGGACCTGGAGCAGTTCCCGAACCAGCGCCTGGTGGTGCTCAACGCCCCCAGCGGCACGGTGGGCATCTACGGCTCCGTGCAGTGGTGGTCCTCGGGCCGGCCCCTGCCGAAGAACTGGTGGGTGCTGTCCTACAAGTCGGAGGAGCAGAAGGTGACGCGCACCGGCCCCAACTCGCTGGAGCTGTCGCTGACGGACGGGAAGCACTACCTCAACATCCTGGAGGAGCGCATCTACCGCGGCGTGAACTACCCGGTGAAGCAGGGGGATGAGTTCGACATGAAGGGCATGAAGGCGCGCATCGAGGAGGCGGACGCGGAGGGCCCCACGCGCATCTCCTTCACCTTCGACGTGCCGCTGGAGGACCCGTCGCTCAAGTTCGTCGAGTGGCGCAACCGCAAGGTGATCCCCTGGACGCCGCCCGCGCTGGGCGGGCCGCCGTCGCTGACCAACGCCCGCGTCGTGGATTAGTCCAAAGACACGAAGGGCGGACCCCCGCGAAGGGGCCCGCCCTGGGTGGGGGGACGCTGCTCTTGCGCTCAGCCCACCATCTGGACGATGGCCAGCGTGATGCCGTAGACGATGACGGACACCAGCGCGGCGGCGGGGATGGTGAACACCCACGCCCAGATGATGCGTCCCGCGGTGCCCCACTTCACCGCGCGCCAGCCGCGCGTGGACCCCACGCCGACGATGGCGCCGGTGATGGTGTGGGTGGTGGACACGGGGATGCCCAGCTCCGCCAGCGCGATGATGGTGACGCCGCCGCCCGTCTCCGCGCAGAAGCCGCCAATGGGCGCCAGCTTCGTGAGGCTGTGGCCCATGGTGCGGATGATGCGCCAGCCGCCGAAGAAGGTGCCCATCGCGATGGCGGCGTGGCAGGAGATGATCATCCACCAGTCGATGTGGAAGGGCCGGTCGCGCCAGATGGTGCCGAAGAGCACCACGGCGATGATGCCCATCACCTTCTGCGCGTCGTTGGTGCCGTGGCTGAAGGAGAAGATGGCGGACGACACCAGCTGGAGCCTGCGGAACCAGGTGTCCACGCGCAGGGGCGTCTGACGGCGCACCGCCCACGTGCTGGCCACCATCATCCCGATGCCCAGCACCATGCCGATGAGCGGCGACAGCACGATGAACGCCGCGATGCGCGCGATGCCGGAGCCCACCAGGCCCTGGAAGCCCAGCACCGGCAGCGTGGCGCCAATCATCCCGCCCGCCAGCGCGTGCGACGACGACGAGGGCAGCCCCCACCACCAGGTGAGCAGGTTCCAGGAGATGGCCCCGATGAGCGAGGAGAAGATGACCATCAACACCGCGGTGGGGCCGGCCGCGCGGAGCATGTCGAAGTTGATGATGCCCTTGCCCATGGTGTTGGCGACGTGAACGCCGCCGGCGAACGCCGCCACGAAGTTGAAGAACGCCGCCCAGGCCACCGCGAGGTTGGGCGACAGCACGCGCGTGGAGACGACCGTGGCGATGGAGTTCGCGGCGTCGTGGAAGCCGTTGATGAAGTCGAAGACGAGCGCGACGATGACGATGAGGACGACCGCGGCGAGCAGCATCTCAGGAGTGCTCCAGCACGACGCCTTCGATGACGTTGGCGACACCCTGGCACTTGTCGGTCGCCGTCTCGATGAGGTCGTAGATCTCCTTCCACTTGATGATGGTCAGGGTGTCCACGCCGCTCTTGAACAGCCGGCCCATGCCCGCGCGCAGCACCTCGTCCGCCTGCGACTCCAGGTGCTTGATCTCCTTGCAGCCCGCCAGGATCTGCTCCGGCTTCTTGATGAGGCGCAGGGCGGCCACCACCTCCTGCACCTTGCGCGTGGACAGCACCAGGAGCCGCGCCAGCTCCGTGGCGTCCGCCCGGGTGCTGTCGATCTCGTAGTACAGCAGGCGCGCCGCCGCCGCGTTGGTCAGGTCCAGCACGTCGTCGATGCGCGACAGCAGCGAGTGGATCTGCCCGCGGTCGAAGGGGGTGATGAACTGCTGGTGGAGCCGGTTGAAGGCCGCGTGGGTGACGTCGTCACCCTTGTGCTCCACGTCCTTGAGCGCCTGGACGCGCGCGGGCACGTCCCGGTAGTCGCTCAACAGGTCGTGCAGGAGCTGGGCTCCCTCGACGGTCCTTGCGCATTGCGCGTCGAAGTCGTCGAAGAACTCGTCCGACTTCGGCATCAGCTTTTCGAGCATGGATTCTCCCTCGGCGCCTGGAGGGCCAGGCGAGGTCCGCCGCGGGAGGAGGAGAGGCGCGAGGTGTGGCACTCCCGTGGCGCGCGAGTGAGTACCCTACCTGGAGAGATTCGCCAGTGCCGCGTGCGAAATCGCACGAATTCCAGGAGGTTGGAGCGTGACGCGGCGGCGGCTCAGACGACGCGGTTGCGCAGCTCCTCGAAGAATCCCACCCACAGCTGCCACATCTCCTCCGCGCCCCGGGTGATGGTGGCCAGCTCCGCGTCGGTGTACTCGAGCCCCATGGTGTGGCCGGCCGTCTCCACGTGGTCCGGCTCCTGCTTCACGTGGATGTCCACCCAGGGCAGGGACTTGAGGCCCGTGGTGCGGCGCACCAGCTTGCCCAGCTTCGCCACCATGGTGAGGTCCGCCACCTCCGTGCCGTAGAGGAAGCCCAGGCCCGTGAGGTGGTTGTCCGTGGAGCGCTGGTAGCCGTCGAGCAGCCGGCGCGTGGCGGGCGCCATGTCCGCTTCGGACACGCCCGCCTTCGTGAAGCCCGCGTCCGTCATCGTCGTGATGAAGAAGCGCTCGTGCGCGCGCTCCGGATCCCCTTCGCCCACCTCCTGGTTGAGGATGTGCGACACCGCCGTCTTCATCTCGATCTGCGGGCAGACGGCGAGCAGCTTGCCCAGGAAGTTGGGGAAGTAGTGCAGCGGGTGCCACCACTGGCCCAGCACCATCTCCGCCTGCTCGCGGCTGAAGGCCTTCTCATCCACCACTTCGAAGAACCGGTGCTTGATGAGCTGCTCACGGTGGGGGTTCTTCGCGAGCGCCGCCTCGATGGTCTGGTTCCGCATGACGCCTCCAGGGCCTGTGCTGCCAGAAAGGGCTGGGTCGGCGTTTATCACAATTCAGGACTGTGATTCTTGAAATAGTAGAAATGCAAGTTCAATGCGACTACGTTGTTTACCGCCATTGTGGAACCTGCCCGTTCCAGAGGGGGCCCCCACGGCGGGTGTGTGGGAGAAGGGGCGAGTGGGCGACGTGGGGCATGTCCGCCTGGGCGGGCCTGTTCCAGGCGGGGCTTCACGTCCTACAGTTGGAAAATCAGCATTTGTTCCCTGATCCCTCTTGTCGCGGAAGGCGCATGACCCTGTTCCGGCATCCCGAAGATCGCATCCCGGTCCTGTTGTTCACGTGCGTGTTCGCGCTCGACGTGACGGTGTTCCTCACGGCGAGCAGCTGGTGGGTGCCGGTGTTGTGGTTCGGCCTGGGCATCATCCCCAAGGGATGGATCTGCTCGTGGAACCACCACCACCAGCACCTGTCGATGTTCCGGCACGCGCTGCCCAACCGCCTCCTGGAGATCATCTTCGGTTTCCAGACGGGCGTGACGTCGCAGGCGTGGTTCCTCCACCACGTGCTGGGCCACCACCGCAACTACCTGGACCAGACGAAGGACGAGTCGCGCTGGAAGCGCGATGACGGCACGACCATGGGCGAGCTGGAGTACTCGCTCAGCACCATGCTGACCGCGTATCCGCGGGCGTTCGAAGTGGGGCGCCAGCAGCACCCCAAGGCGCTGCGGGTGTTCATCGCGATGGGCGTGCTGCAGGTCGTCCTGTTGGCGGGGCTGTTCTGGGTGAACCCCTACAACGCGCTCTTCGTGTTCCTGCTGCCCATGGTGGCGTCGCTGTTCGTCACGGTGTGGGCGACCTTCTTCCACCACGTGGACCTGAACACCGAGCTGCACTCGGAGGCCTCGTACAACATCCTCCACCGCGGCTACAACCTGATGACCGGCAACCTGGGCTACCACACCGCGCATCACACGCGGCACGGGCTGCACTGGTCCAAGCTGCCGGAGCTGCACGCCCAGCTCGCGCGGGAGATCCCCGCGCACCTCTACCGTCAGCCGGGCATCCCGTTCGTCTGGCGCGGCTCCGAAGCGAAGGTCGTGCTCAGCCAGCACGAACTGGACGCCATCGCCGCGGCGCCCGCGGCGACGGGGGAGAAGCTGGCGGCCTGAGGCCGAGGGCCCCCCGCGGAGCGCCGTCGTCCGGCGGAAAAAGAGGGGGGCGCTCCGCCCCCCCGTCCCATCACTTCTCCGCGGGGACGCGGTTCGCCGCCAGGTTGATGACGTTCACCAGGAGGTCCTTCACGCGGCGGGGCTTGTTGCCGCCGTTGTCCTCGATGATCTTCTCGATGTCGTCATCCTGCCGGTGGTACTCGGGGATGAGATCGCCGCCGCCCTCGGGGTTGGACAGGCCCTCGAAGAGGAAGAGCACGTCCTCGCCCTTGCGCCCGAACGACGCGCCGTCCTGGCGGTCGCGGTACACGTTGATGTCCCGGTTGATGCGGTCGAACGGGTCCGCCATCTGCTGGTTCGCCTGGTCCACCACGTCCCGGAAGTAGTTGGGCTGGCCCTTGGTGTTGGTGTCCACGACGGACAGGCGCTGATCATCCCAGCGGCCCACCATGTCCGTGTTGATGACGCCGGCGATGTCCTTCATCTCCAGCCCGGGGATGGGGTGGTCCACGAAGTACTGCGAGCCCACCAGCCCCTTCTCCTCCGCGCCCGTCCAGATGAAGAGCACGGAGCGGTCCAGCTTGCCGTTCTTCGCGGCCTCCGCCAGCTCCGGCACCGCCGCCATCAGCACCGCGCTGCCTGACGCGTTGTCGTCCGCGCCGTTGAACGGGTTGCCCTTGCGGTCCACGCCCACGTGGTCCAGGTGGGCCATCACCACGATGACCTCGTCCTTGTGGGGGCCGGTGCCGGGCAGCATCGCCATCGTGTTCACGGCCTGTCCCGTCGCCGTGGCCACCTGCTTGAGCTCCTCCACGCTGCGCTGCTTCCCGGACCGCGCCGGGGCCAGCGGCTGGCCCGCCGCCTTCATCGTGCTCTCGTACTGCTTGTTGAGCAGCTTCAGCGTGTCCTTGGGCATCTTCTCGTCCAGGTAGAACCCCTCCTGGAACATCTTGTGGCCGAACTGCTTGTGCTCGCCGTGGGCCGCGCCGTTCGCCTCGCCGGCCGTGTTCGGCCCCAGCCAGGAGTAGACGTTGAACTTCTGCTGGAAGGGGTTCGCCGGGTTGTTCGAGTTGGGCCCCACGAGGCCGTACTTCTCCGCGTGCGCCTGCACGTAGGCGCTCGCCGCGTCCAGGCCCTCGGAGGGGCTGTCACGGCCCTTCAGCGCGTCGGAGGCCAGGTACTCGATGTGCGTCATCGGATCCGAGTCGACCGACACGGGCGGCTCGGCGGGCGTCTCCGGCACCGGCGTCGTGGGCGCCGGAGTGCAGGGCGCGGGCAGCGACAGCACCGGGGGCGGCGCGGGCAGCCGGGGCAGGGAGGGGCGCGTGCCGGAGGACTCGAAGCCGTCCTTGAACGCGAGGGGACGGTTCTTCGACTTCGCGTCCGTGCTCCGCGCGTCCTGCGAGTTCAACCGCGACACGGAGGTGAGGGGGCGCGAGCTGTCGTTGATCTTCGTGGCCATGGTGGGGAGTCCGGGGGAGGAAACGCGCTTCCTGAGATTATCCGACCGAGCCGGTCAGAAGTTGTGCGCCGCGGCGCGATTCCGTGCGTTATCAGTTCATTCAGTGAATCCAGGTTTCAAAGGGGGCGCGCCGGATCCCGCCGGGCCGTCTTGGCGGCCGCTGTGACTCGCCTTGCTACAAATACAGTGTTTCATGTGACTCATGTCGCTACTCCTGTTTTCTCATTCAATGAATGGCAAGAGTGAAGACAGACGCGTCCGGTGTGTTGGCTCAAGGGGTGCAATGGGGAGGCGTGCAGTTCACCCCATGACGAGGTAGCGCATGCACCTGAAGATGACGGGTCCCCTGCTGGCTTCCATGTTCCTGAGCCTCGCGGGTTGTGCGGGCGGCGACGACAGCCAGTCCGCCGGTTCCCTGAACGCGCAGGAGTCGGCGGCGCAGTCCCAGTGTGTCAAGAGGTTCGAAGGCATCAGCAGCTGTGCGATGGGCCGGGCGAAGCTCGATTCCGTGGCGGACGGTCTCGCTGTGTCCGGGCTCACCACCCAGAAGGACGGCGTCGCGAGCACCTTCGCGCAGGCCGTGAAGTGGGAGCAGCGCGTCGGGATGAGCCTGGGCGCGAACGGTGGCTACCAGTTGTCCGCGCGTGACGGCGATCAGGTCGTCAGCACGCTGAGGGTCACGCCGGGCAAGGAGGCCAACTCGGTCACCATGGCGCCCACGTTCACCGGTTCGCCGGGGGGCTCGCGCTACACGATGAACGTCTACCTGGGCGGCGTGCTCCAGGGCTCCAGCCCGCAGCCGGCGGGCATGGTCATCGTGTTCACCAACTGGCGGGACTTCCTCCGCTGGGCGGAGATGCACCACCACTTCCTGAACGACTTCGACGTCGACGGTCTGTCGCTCGGCTCGGCCAAGGAGAACGTGGGCGCGTGCGTGTGGCGCGTGGGTTCGGAGAAGAACACGTTCACGGTGGACATCAACGGCAAGCGCATCACCGGTGATCAGGTGGAGTTCATCGAGACCATCGCGGAGGGTGCCTACCCGTACCGCCACTTCACGGGCATCGACACGAACGCCATCGCCAGCCAGTACACCATCAACTCCGAGTCCATCACCGCGCCCACGGGCGTGAAGTAGCGCCCATCGCCGCACTGTTTCCTCGCGCGCCGGACGGGAGCCAAGGTCCCGTCCGGCGACGTGAGGGGGTCAAGGCGTTCGCCCAACGTGCCATGGAGTCCTGCCGCCGTTGGGCGTTCGCGTCCTGGCCTCACCGTCGAGGTGGGAGCCCTACCGTCCGCCAGACAGGGTGGACGTCGGCGTCACCGCGTTCCTGCCGCTGCCGCCGGTGCCCGTCGCGGGGCTCACCGTAGGCGCGCGCGCGGCCTCCAGGGGGGCCTTGTGGGCCTTCTGGAACGACGCGGGCACTTCGTTCGCGTAGAGCAGCTTGTAGGCGCTGTAGCTGCCCAGGACGCGCTTCACGTAGTCGCGGGTCTCGTCGAAGGCGATGTGCTCCACCCACTCGTCCAGCTCCGCCTGGGGCAGGGCCCGGCGCCAGCGCTCCACGGCCGCGGGTCCCGCGTTGTACGCGGCCACGGCGTAGGCGGGGTTGCCGTCGAAGTGCTTGAGCAACTGCCCCAGGTACGCCGCGCCCAGGCGGATGTTCGGCGCGGGCTGAAGCAGCGAGGACACGTCGAACGAGGCCATCTTCAGCGAGTCCGCCACCTGGCGCGCCGTCGAGGGCATGAGCTGCGCCAGTCCCAGCGCTCCCGTGGCGGAGCGCGCGCGCGGGTTGAAGCGGCTCTCCTCGCGGATGAGGCCCTGGAGCAGATCGGGATCCACTCGCGCTGACCGCGAAGAGCTCTGGATGAGCGGCCGGAACGCGAGCGGCCACGTGGCCTCCCACACCGGGCGCGACGCGGCGCTCAGCGGCCCGGCGGCCTCCTGGCGAAGCGACACGCGCGCCACCTGCCGCGTGGCCCGGCCCCGCCCGGTGCGGCGCATCGTCTGGTAGAGCAGCCGCGCGGGCGCCTCCGCCAGGCCGCGCGTGTCCACCGCGAGCAGCTCCTCCACCACGCCCGGCTGGCCCAGGCGCAAGAGCTCCACGCCCGCGGCGAAGCGCGGGTCCTTCTGGAGCGGGCCCGGGGGCAGGGGCCAGACCTCGTCGGTGACGGGCCCGGCGGTGTTCGGGATGGACATGGCCTTCGGTGCGGCGGACGCCGCCGTCAGGCGGGCCATCCGCTCCGGCGCGTGCTGCGCGAGCCGCGTCCGGGCGAGCAGGCCGTACCAGGCCGTGGGCCGCTCGGTGGCGATGAGCTCGTAGCGCGTGAGCGCCGCGTCCACCGCGCCGCCGGACTCCTGCACGCGCGCCTGCCAGTAGCGGGCGCGCCACAGGGCTTCGTCGGTGCGCGCCGCTTCCGGCAGCTGCTCCACCGCCATCAGCGACGCGAGCGCGGGCTGCGTCTCGCCCTTGCGCTGGTGCAGCCAGAAGGCGCGGAAGAGGGCCTCGGCGGCGAAGTTGCCGGCGGGGTATTGCTTCGCCAGCGCCTCGTAGTTCTGGAGCGCCTCGTCCACGAGCCCCAGGCGCTGCTGCGTCCACGCCTCGAAGAACAGCGCGTCGTCCGCGTAGCCGTGCGCCGGGTAGTCCCGGGCCAGCGTGGCGTACGTGTCCACGGCCGCCTCCGGCTGCACCACCGACTGCGAATACGCGAGGAGGTAGAGCGCCTGCGGGCGCTGCTCGGGGGACAGGCACTCGCGCGCCACCGGCTCCAGCACCTGGATGGCGCGCCGGTGCTGCCGCTCCTTGCGCAGCGCGCGGCCCAGGGTGAGCTGGGCGCCGCAGGCCAGCTCGTCCGGGAGCTCCGTCCGCGGCCCTGAACGGGCCAGCAGGTTCATGGCCGCGACGTTCTGGTGCAGCTCCACCAGCGCCTCGGCGCGGCGCACCCGCCACTTCATGGGCAGCGGCAGGTCCCGCAGCAGCACGCGCGCGCGGGCCGCCTCGGGCGACAGGGGCGCCGTCGCCCAGACCTCCAGCAGCGCGCGGTGCTCGGCGTTGTACTGCCCCTGCGCGCGCGCCAGGTCGCAGTACGCCAGCAGCGCCTTCATCCGGAGCGCGTCCGGCCCCCGCGCCTGCCGGCTGTCGATGAGGGCCTGGAGCGCGGTCAGCGCCTCGGGGATGCGGTTCTGGCGCTTGAGCACGCGCGCCAGGGTGAAGCGCGCCTCCGGATAGAGCGGCGAGGCCGGACTCACCGCGCCGTACTGCTCCGCCGCGCGCAGCGGCTTGTGCAGGCGCTCATGGGACTCGGCGGCCCGCATCAGGCAGTGGTCGCGCAGGGGCACATAGTCCTCCGCCAGCGCGGTGAACTCCTCGGCGGCGGTGGCGAAGTCGCGCGCGAGGAACGCGCTCTGGGCCTGGAGGTAGCGGCCCGGAAGGGAAGGGGGGGATTCGGTGGCGAGCAGCGCCCGCGCGGACCGGTAGCGGCCCCGGTCGAACTCCGCGCGCGCCTTCGCGAGCAGTCCCTCCGCGAAGTAGGACGTCAGCCGCTCCGGTCCAAACGCCTCCGCCGTCACCTCGTCCTGGGTAGGCTGCGCCGTCGGCGTGTCCAGCAGGGCCTCCAGCTTCTCCTCCGACATCACGTCGCTGGCTTCGTCCTCGCCGGGGGCCTGGGCCCACGCGGCGCCCGGAGCCCACAGCCCCGCGCACGCGAGCAAGACCGCTGTCGCTCCTCGAACTCCGTCCATGCCAGCCCTCGTTCGTCCGCCAGGGACCTCGATGGATTGGCACTGCCGGTGAGAACGGAACCTGCCCGTCCGGCCACCTCGTGGACGCGCGTTGGCTTTCGTGCATCCGCTCGGAGGCCCACATCCCAAGCGATGCACGAAAGCCAACGGCCCGGTTCACCCGGAACGGGTGCCCGGGGTTCCTCGCACCCAGGGGGGCGTCGGGTGCTAGGGGGTCGTCGTCTGGACGACGAGGTCGCCCGGCATGCGGGGCGCGACCTCGTAGGTCGTTTCGTACTGGGCGGCCAGGCCCACCACCTGGATGCGCTGGCCCACGGCGAGGGCCTTCAGCGCCGCCGCGTCGAAGCCGGCCGACACGTGCACGAACACCTGCACCTCGCCAGAGCCATCGTTGATGTAGAGCTTGTAGCCGTAGGGCGAGTCGTCCTGGAACGCCTGGGTGATGGCGCCGCTGACGCGGATGAGCTGGCCCTCCACGGACTCGTTCACGCCGCCGGTGGAGACGTCCTTCGGGGGCACGGTCCCGGTTCCGGACTTCAGCTCGACGTCCGCGGGCACGGCCTTGAGGATGCGCAGCTGGTTCTGCTCATCCAGCGTGCCGGTGACGCGCACGCGGGCGCCCAGCCCGAACGACAGCTTCTCGGCCACCTTGACGTAGAGGCCGGCGGTGTCGTCCTGGATCGCGAACCCTTCGTCCCCCAACGCGGAGGCGAAGGTGCCGGGGGCCACGGTGACGGTGCCCTCCACCGTCACCTCCGCGCCGGTGCCACGCGAACGCGCGTCGGCGATGGAGAGCGCCGTGTCGCAGCCGCCGAGCGCGAGCGCGACGACGCCGAGCAGCGCCAGGACACTCCGACGCGAAAGGGAAGGGGAACGGGAGAGCGGGAGATGGGAAGGGATCATGCCCCGGGTCTTATCACCCGGGAGAGCATTTTAAGCTCGTAAATCTGCTTATTCTGCTCTGGTGCCGTCGCGCCGGATGCGCGTGTTTCGAGTTATCGGTTTTTACTTCTCTGGGCGATAAAACACATGATTCCTGAGAGTGAGGATGTTTCACTTGAGACATGAGACGTATTGATAAGGATGTTTTGTAGCACTAGCGTGCGCCTGCTGCCCTTCCCCCAGGGTCACATGGCCACTCCGAATCCCCCGTCGTCGAGTGTCGCGCTTGAAGCAAAACCCCCGTTGGCGCGCATCTGGTGGCTCGCGCTGCGCCCCAAGACGCTGACCGCGTCGGTGGCTCCGACCCTGCTGGGTTGGGCCTTCGCCAACGCGGAAGGCAGCTGGCGGCCCGCGCCAGCGCTCACGTTCCTGGTGGGCTTCGTGCTGATGCAGATCGTCAGCAACCTGGTGAACGACTACGCGGACTTCGAGCGCGGCGCGGACACGGCCGAGCGGCTGGGGCCCGCGCGCGTCACCCAGAAGGGCTGGCTGAGCGCGCGCGAGGTGGCGAGCGCCGCGGCCCTGGCGTTCGCTGGCTCCATGCTCGCGCTGTTGGTGCTGACCCCGGTGGGGGGCTGGCCCGTGTTCGCGGGCGGCGCCTTCTGTCTCGCGGGCGCGGTCTTCTATTCCGCGGGCCCGGTGCCCCTGGGCTACATGGGCCTGGGGGACGTGCTGGTGCTGCTCATCTTCGGCCTGTCCGGGGTGTCCGGCAGCTACGCCGTGCTCGCCCACCACGTCACGCCGGGCGTCGTGCTCGCGGGCCTGTCCATGGGGCTCATCGCGTCCGGAATCCTCGCGGTGAACAACCTGCGGGACCGCGACACGGACAGGGCCGCCGGCAAGCGCACGCTGGTGGTGCGCTTTGGCCGGGCCTTCGGTCAGTGGGAGTACACGGTGGCGGTGGTCGGCGCGTTCGTCATCCCCGTCATCTCCTGGATGACGCTGCCGGGACACCCGCTGGCGTGGCTCTGTCCGCTGCTGGCGCTCCCGCTGGCGGCCCGGGAGATCCGCGCCATCTGGCGCGAGGACGGCAGCGCCCTCAATCCCCACCTGGGCAGGACGGCGGGCCTGGGGCTCGTCTTCGCGCTCTTGTTGTCCGCGGGCTTCCTTCTCCTCCCGGGAGGCCGCTGATCCACCGTGTCCGGTATTCCCCGGGAGGTTCGCGAATTGCGCGGACTCTCATAATGTGGTCAGTTTGATGCGATGAGGTGTTCTCCTCCCAACCCTTGCCGGCCCTCACCGACTTCGCGTGGCGAAGTGGTGGCGGCGTCGGGAAGGGTAGGACGCGTGGGCCTGCGCGTGAGTGCACCTCCTTCCCTTCCTCCCTCTGCCTTCCCCCGGCCTCGTCTTCCATGATCCGCTCAATCCTACGCAAGAGCGCGTGGTGCGCCCTGCTGGTGCCCCTGCTGTCCTGCAACCTCCTCAAGGTCACCGACGACGAAGGCTCCACCACGGGGCGCGGCGCCAAGCGGTTCGACCCGTACCAGGGGCTTGATTCCGGCGCGATCCGGCTCAGCCTCCAGTACATCAACGGCTGCGCCTTTCTTCCCAACGGGCAGATGGTCGCGAAGAACGGAGTGCCCGTCCCGTACCCGGACGTGTGCATCACGCCGCTCGGCCAGGATCCGCTGACGCTGTCGCCCCCCACGGGCACGCTGCAGATCCTGTCGGACACCCAGTACTTCCTGAACCAGTTCTCCGTCTCGGAGACGGTGGTCAACCAGCACACCAACCCCACCGACCTGAGCGCCGCGCTGGGGTGGATCAAGAACCAGTCGGTCTTCGCGGGCCTGGACTGGAGCAACGTCAACCAGGGCGCGGACGAGTGGAGCTTCTACAGCCTCGGCGGGGCCGTGGAGGACTGCTGGACCCGCGAGGTGCAGTTCGGCAACGCGAACTGGCAGAAGGTGAAGGGCGACACCATCACCGTGGAGGTGCTGGACGAGACGGGCGCCCCGCGCGCCAGCCAGACGTACCTGCGCTCGGAGCTGCTGGCGTCCTCGCCCTACGCGGGCCACAGCCGCTTCTCCTGGCGTTCGGAGAACCTGCAGGCGCCGCGCTTCCCCGGTGACAAGGAGACCCGCAACGTGGCGGGCTTCCCGGGTGGCATGGCGCAGGGCCCCACGTTCCGCACCATCGCGCGCGTGGACATGGTGGGCAGCACCAACCCCTTCAAGGTGCTGCGCATCCCGCGCCTGTCGGGCCCCGGCGCGCTCAAGGCGACCTGGAGCCAGCTGCCGGACCGCCCGTTCTACTTCCCGGTGACGTACGTCATCCCGGATGACCGCCCGTCCACCTGCACCGACGACAGCGGCAATGCGGTGCAGTGCAGCCCGGGCCTGGACTCGCGGCTGGTGTTCTCGCCCCCGAAGGAGGGCAGCTTCTACAAGCCCGGCGAGGACGTGAGCATGTACGTCGACCTGCGCGACAGCGCGGGCGCCCACCTGCACTCGCCGGACCTGCTGCCGTCCGCGAAGGAGATCATCACCAACCAGGCCAACGGCATCATGACGTTCGTCCCCAACGTCATCGGGATCATCACGGAGAACGACTCCATCTCCAACGTGGCCATCGCCGGTCCCATCCAGGACCTGAAGGTGCTGGGCGACCCGGGCGACAAGCCCCAGTTCTTCGCCAAGCCGTTCCCGTTCGCCTTCCTGGATGACGCCACGCTCACGGGGCTGACGCCGGGCCTCGTCGACTTCAAGTGGCCCACGCGCCAGACGTTCACGCTGCCCGCGGACGCGAAGCCGGGCACCTACGTGGCGCTGGTGAAGTTCAACCGCGCCGCCATGGGCGAGCGCGTGGCGAAGATGTCGCCGTTCTTCTTCCAGGTGGGCCAGGACGAGCCGACGACCTACCCGGGCAACGTGGGCAACTGCCAGCTGTGCCACCGCGGCGTGCTGTCGCTGGACAACCTGCGCCACGGCCTGTCGGTGGACCACATCGAGAGCTGCAAGGTGTGCCACCACTACGACACCGACACGGTGGGCCGCACGCAGGAGATGGTGCACCGCATCCACATGAACTCGCCCAGCTACCCGGCGAACCGCGCGGACTGCACCGTCTGCCACCTGACGCGCAAGAGCACCGAGCGGCCCAGCCTGTCGCTGTGCGGCTCGTGCCACGTGTCTCAGCACGGTGACGAGTTCTTCCAGATCGCCTTCAGTCAGCGCGGCACGCCCAGCCGGTTCGGCAACTGCGCGCAGACGTGCCACGGCGGCGATCAGCTTCCCTCCCGACACATCCTCCCCGCGAAGTAGGGGATGCGACGAGCCATGCAAAGAGCCCTCTACGTTGGAACGCTCCTTGGCGCGGCCCTGCTGGGCGCCGGCTGCCAGGAATCCTCCTCCCCCGCGGTGTCGACGTTCATCCCGCGCCCGAACTACCAGAACCGCGAGCCGGAGGGTCTGACCTCCCGGCTCACCGGCTTCACGGTGGACCCGGAGGCCTACTTCATCAACCTGGCCAACTGCGCCCCGCCGGGCACGCAGTGCCAGCTGCCGCCGCTGTACGCGGAGTTCAGCCCGCTGCTGCAGCGCTCGGTGGTGCGCAACGCGCTGGTGACCCTGCAGGACACGGTGCCGGACCCGGCCACGGGGCAGCCGCCCCCGCCGCCCGCGCCCGTGGTGTCCGGGCCCACGGGCCTGTGGACCCTGGAGAAGGTGCCCACCCGCCGGGGCGCGCCGTTCTTCGTCCTGTCGCTGGGACAGCAGGGCACGCTGGCCAACGACGCCCCGTCGCCGCCGCTGCCGCCCGTCGTGGAAGGCAACTACCTGACCACGATGACCGTGCGTCCGGTGGTGCCGGCCCACAGCGCGTGCGTGGGCCTGGAGGCGCTCCAGGTGAGCGACAAGGGCATCCTGGACGCGGTGGCCCGGCGCCTGAGCTCCGAGGGCACCTCCGTCACGGTGCAGGACCTGCTCAACCCGGCCCGCTTCGGCGGCGTGACGGTCTTCTGGCTCTACCGCCCGGGGTTCCCCGTCTTCCGCGTGCCCGCGGCGAACACCACCGTGGAGGCCACGTCCGGCCGCGTGCTCAACATCGAGTGGGCACCGGTGGGCGCGCTGCCGCCGCCGCTGGCGCCGCTCCAGTCGCCGCGCGGCTTCTTCATCCCGCCCGGCCCGCCCGCCCCCAACAGCAGCCTGGGCCTGGTCGCCGTCGTCCACCCGCCGCTGATGGGCCCGCCGCCGGTCGTCACGTACACGGCGAAGGACTCCACGACGAGCGCGCCGGAGGGGCGCCCCTGGCTGCTCCAGGCGCTGGCCATTCCGCAGATCCCCGGCATCGTCACGTTCGCCGGCCTCCAGATGGCGAGCAGCACCCCGTCGACGACGCCGTCGATTCCCCCGCCCAGCACCTGCGTGCCCGGGCAGTAGCACCCCCGTCACACCCCGTCCCAACGCCTCCGCTCCGCCGGCTCCCCTTTCGAGGGGACCGGCGGAGAGCCGTGTCCCCGTCCTGCCGGAGCAACGTTCCCCATGGTGAAGAAGATACTGCTGGCCCTTGGAGCATTGGTCGTCCTGGTCTTGATTGGCGCGGGCACCGCGATGGGTGTCGCCACCCACAAGATCAACAAGTCCTACGCGGACGTGGCACTGCCGAACATCCAGCGAGACAGCTCACCGGAGGGCATCGCCCGCGGTGAGCAGGTGTTCCGCGCGGTGTGCGCCGAGTGTCACGCTGGCGGCGGCAACACGAAGCCCACCGGCGTGCAGATGCACGACTTCCCGCCGGAGCTGGGCACGTTCTACTCGGCGAACATCACCTCGGATCCGGAGAAGGGCGTGGGCGCCTGGAAGGACGAGGAGATCGCCCGCATGGTCATCAACGCCATCGACCGTGACAACCACGTGCGCCCCATGCCGGCCTTCCCCAACATGGGCGACAAGGACCTGGCGGCGGTGATTGGCTTCATGCGCTCCGGTCACCCGGACTTCGCGCCGGAGCAGTCCCAGCCGCCGCGCTCCGTGCTGACGCCCATGGGCCGGATGGTGTTCTCCTTCGCGATGGGCATCAACGACAAGGCCCGCACGGAGCCGGTGGTCATCCCCGCGAAGGCGGCGGACTCCGTGGAGTACGGCCGCTACGTGTCCGCCAGCGTCTACGACTGCGTCTTCTGCCACTCGCCCGGCTTCGAGGGCAGCGCGGCGAAGCTGAAGAACCCGGACACGGTGCTGAGCGGCGGCTTCGAGTTCGACCTCACGCCCATGGGCGGCGAGGGCAAGCTGCTGTCGCCCAACATCACCCCCAGCGAGACGGCCGGTATCGGAAAGTGGACGCTGGAGGAGTTCAAGCTCGCGATGAAGACCGGTGTGACGCCGGGCGGCTACATCCTGCGCGCGCCGATGCCCAAGTACCGCTACGCGGACGACGTGGAGCTCACCGCCATCTACACCTTCCTGCGCACGATGAAGGCCAACGACATGGCCGTGCCGCCCCCCGCCGGTGGCCGTCCCAAGGCGGAGCCCACCAACGACCCGGAGAAGCTGTTCAGCTCCCTGGGCTGCGCCTCGTGCCACGGCGCCAACAAGCAGTTCGAGGCCAAGCTCCAGGGCGCGAAGGGCAAGCCCGCCGAAGAGGTGGCGAAGTGGATCCGCAACCCGGAGTCCTTCAAGCCCGGGACGCAGATGCCCACCTACGAATCCCTCCTCGACGAGGCCAACGCCCTCACGCTCGCGAAGTATGTGCTGGGCAAGACGGGCAGTGGCGTGAGCGAAGGCACCGCGCCCTGAGTGCCACAAGCGGGTGACAAATGCCCCGCGTGTCATGTCGACACGCGGGGATTCGCTGAAACAAAGCGTTTTTCCGGGGGG
The DNA here is from genome assembly GCF_007352635.1 of Corallococcus sp. Z5C101001. NCBI lineage: Bacteria > Pseudomonadati > Myxococcota > Myxococcia > Myxococcales > Myxococcaceae > Corallococcus > Corallococcus sp. Z5C101001. The sequence continues at coordinate 343,100 of NZ_VKLU01000005.1, read as the reverse complement.
GCTGGCGTTACAGAAAGTACCGGGTGAGATAAGGTTTCATGCGAAGTCGTTCCCCCAGCCGTGGAGCGTCACTCCATGAATGTTTCACCGGTTTCCCCCGAGCCGCACCGGAAGAATCGTTCGAAGGCCGTCCACCTCCATGAGACGAAGGCCCCGGAAGACACGGGCCCCATCCAACTGGATGACGTCCTCTGGAATCCCATTAACGCGGAGGAAGCGCTGGAGGGTCTGGAGAAGATCCTCGCCCGGCTGAACGCACGGGATGATTCACGCGCCATCTTCCTGGACATCTACGCCATTGTCACACGGCGGGTGGTCCACCTGTTGAGCCAGCCGGACGCGGGCGGGTTCCTGGAGCCCGAGTGGCTGTCGCATCTGACGGGCCGCTTCGCGGAGGAGGCGCTCATCGCGGTGCGGGACTCGCTGAAGAACCTGCCGCTGCCCACGGCCGCCTGGCGCTTCGCGACGCACTATCCGGCCCAGCGACTCACGCGGCCGTTCCAGGACGCGCTCCTGGGCGTCAGCGCGCACATCAACCACGACCTGGGCATGGTCGTTTACGACAACATCGCGCACCAGTCTCCCCCGGCGGATGCGCGGCGCATGGCGCGCTACCGGCACGACTACTTCCACGTGAATGAGATCCTCCGCTCGTGCATCCCCGAGTGTCTGGATCTGCTCGTCGAGCGCTACCACTGCACGTCCACGAAGCTCGTCCTGCTCGTGCCCTTCAGCCGCCCCATGGTGGAGCGGGCCGTCATGCAGATGCTCATCGTCTGGCGGCAGCGCGTCTGGGAGAACGTCGTCGCGATGCTGGAGGCGCAGACGCCCGAGGAGCATCAGGCGGTCGTGGAGCGCGTTCGCACGACGTCCGGCCGCATCGCGCAGGCGCTGTGCGCGGACTATGCGCTGTGGCACACGCTGCGCGGCGAGGCGCCGCCCTTCAGCCTGGACCTGGCGCCGGAGGACTGGCCCGGCGTGAAGGTTCCGGACCCGGCGGACGCGGACGTCAGCGCCCGCGCCAGCTGAGGGCGCTCAGGAGGGCGTGACTCCGGCCACGAGGTAGACGCGCACCTGGCCGGAGTTGACGCCGTACGCGACGTCCACGCCCAGCAGGGGCAGGACGACGTTGCTCAAGTACAGCCGCAGGCCCGCGCCCACGCCCTGGGCCACGGTGGCGTGGTCCAGGCCGGACCTGGACTCCGGCAGGTAACGGCGGATGACGCGACCGGTGGTGTCGGTCAGCGTTCCATCCGCGGGCAGGTCCCTCCACGCGATGGCGCCCGTGTCGGAGAAGCCCACGCCGCGGAAGGCCAGCGACTTCACGGAGAAGAGCGGGAAATGGTACTCGGCGCTGAGGGTGAGCCGGGTGTCGCCGCGGAACTGGCGGTACTGGAAGCCCCGCAGGGTGGTGCCGCCCATCACCAGCTCCTGGTGGAAGGGCAGGTCCTTTCCCACGTTCAGCTCGCCGCGCAGCACCAGGTTGTGCTCGCTGAAGAAGCGCAGGCCCTGGCGGTAGAGGACGCTGAACTTGCGGTAGCGGAACTCGCTCCACACGCCCGGGACGGACACCTCGTAGGAGCCCTCCAGGTTGAGGCCCTCCGTCACCGCGTGCAGCGTCTGGCGCGAGTCCAGGCCCACCATGAAGCGCAGCGACGTGTCGCGCAGGGCGGGGCCGGTGGAGAACGCCTGCGCTGTGACCGGCTTCTTCGGGTCCGGCGACTGCGCGTCGATGCTGGACACGCGGTACTTCGCCGCCGCGCGCACCCGCTCGAAGAGGATGAAGCCCAGCTCCGCGCCCAGGGCCGCGGAGTTGAGCCGCGTGCGCCGGAGGATCTCCGGATCCGCCTGGCTCGCCCCTGGAAGGTACTCGTCCACGCGGTCGCTGCGCAGCTGGCCCTCCAGGCTGAACTTCAGTTGGGGCAGGCCGAAGAGGAGCGGGTCCAGGAAGCCCACGTACAGGCCGCTCTCGGCGGTGCTGACCTGCCCGGCGACGGCGAACTTCTTCGCGCGGCCGGCCAGGTTGTTCTCCGCGTAGAGCAGGCCGCCGCCGGTGTTGGCGGAGGACAAGGCCACCGTCGGGGCCACCACCCACGACGCCTTGTCCGTCACCTTCAGCACCAGCCGCACGCGGCCGTCGGGCAGGGGCTCCGTGCTCGCGTGGGCCTCCTGGAACAGGCCCGTGGCCAGCAGGCGCCGCTCCACCTTGCGCAGCAGCTCTTCGTCGACGGTGTCACCCACGTCCAGCCGCGCGTACGAACGCACCGTCGAGGGCCTCGTCTTGTCCACGCCCTCCACCCGCACCTCCGCGACCTCCGGCGGGCCGGAGGCGGCCCCGGGCTCCTCCTCGGCCCAGGCCACGGACGCGCCCCCTCCCGTCATGGCCACGGTGAGGAGGGACAGCAGGGAGCGGACGCGCGAGGACACGAGCACCCCGTGCTCATACCCCAGGCTCCGGGGCCCCGGCTCCTCCCGCACCGGGAGGGCGCGCGATGCTCGACGTTCGGCGGCACCCCGCGCCCTCGGCTCGGCGCGGAGGACGCGGTGGCACGCACGGGTGGTGCGGCGCGGTCCCCAAAGAATGCATTATCCTCATCATCTGGATATGCATCCATTTGGGAAGGACGTGGACATGGCTTCGTCGCAAGAGGGTGGGCGCAAGGAGTTCTGCCTGGACGACCTCCAGGTGGGCCAGAAGTTCATCAGCGGCACGCACGCGCTGGACGCGGCGCAGATCGTCGCCTTCGCGCGGGAGTTCGATCCGCAGGGGTTCCACCTGGACGATGACGCGGCCCGGGACACGCTGTTCGAGGGACTGGCGGCGAGCGGCTGGCACACGGCGGCGCTCACCATGAAGCTCAACGTCCAGAGCGGGCTGCCGTTCAAGGGGGGCATCGTGGGGGCGGGCGGGGAGCTGCGCTGGCCGAAGCCCACGCGTCCGGGGGACGTGCTGCACGTGGAGAGCGAGGTGCTGGAGCTCATTCCCTCGCGCACGCGGCCGGACCGGGGCATCGCCGTCGTGCGCAGCGAGACCCGCAACCAGAAGGGAGAGGTGCTGCAGGTGCTCACCGCGAAGCTGGTGCTGCCCCGTCGCCCGGCGGGCGGGTGAGCGGGACGGGAGGCTTTTCGCGAGCGCGGGCGGAGGCTACCGTGCGGCCCGCCTTGGCCGTGCCTTGGTTTCCGTCCCGCTCCCGAGGAGTTCCTCCATGTCTCGCGGTACCCCCGACTTCGACCTCGCCTCCGTGGACGTGGAGGGGTTCCACCAGGAGCTGAAGGCGCTGCGCGCCCGGCTGGACGCGAACCTGGGCGAGGCGGACGCGGCGCACCTGCGCAAGCTGGAGCGCTGGGGGCGGGTGGCCACGGCGCTGGGCGTGGCCACGGCGTGGATCGCCCCCAACCCGCTGAGCGCGGTGGCGCTGGGGCTGGGGCGCTCCACGCGCTGGCTGCTCATGCACCACGTGGGGCACCGGGGCTACGACCGGGTGCCGGGCATGCCCGCGTCGCGCACCAGCAAGGGCTTCGCGAAGGGGGCCCGCAGGTTCGTGGACTGGCTGGACTGGATGCTGCCGGAGGCGTGGGTCTTCGAGCACAACGTGCTGCACCACTCGCACACGGGCGAGGACGCGGATCCGGATCTGCTGGAGCGCAACGCGGAGGGCACGCTGCGCGACACCGGCCGGCCGCTGCCGCTGCGCTACGTGCAGCTGGCGCTGCTGGCCATCACCTGGCGCGCGAGCTACTACGCGCCGGAGACGCTGGGGTCGCTGCGGCGCAAGGGGCGCCGCGAGGGTGGGGCGCTGACGCGCGCGGAGGTGTGGGAGCTCCTCTCTCGCTGCTACCTGCCGTACGCGGCGGTCTACTTTGGACTGTACCCGGCGGTCTTCGGGCTGCTGGGCCCGTGGGCGGCGTTCAGCGTGCTGTGCAACTCCGTGCTGGCGGACGTCGTCACCAACCTGCACACGTTCTTCGTCGTGGGGCCCAACCACACCGGCGAGGACCTGTACCGCTTCGACTCCGCGCCCGCGAACAAGTCGGAGCGCATGGTGCAGCAGGTGCTGGGCAGCGCGAACTACCGCACGGGCGGCGACCTCAACGACTTCGCGCACCTGTGGCTGAACTACCAGATTGAACACCACCTCTGGCCGGACCTGCCGATGCTGAAGTACCGCGAGGCGCAGCCACACGTGCGCGCCCTGTGCGAGAAGTACGGCATCCCGTACGTGCAGGAGAGCGTCTGGACGCGCGCGCGGAAGATGGTGGACGTCGTCGTGGGCAAGGCGTCCATGAAGCGGCTGGTGAAGGCTCCGGCCCCCGAGATGTCGGCGGCGGACGCGGCGGAGGCCTCCGCGGCCTGAGTCAGGCGGGCGGCGCGCGCCGGCGGCGGGGCAGCGGGGCGAGCGCCACCGGCGTAGGCTCCGCGGCGACCTCCTCGTGGCGGACGGCCTCCGCGTTCACCACGCGCACGCCGTCGGGTTGCACGGGCAGCCCCAGCGTCTCCACGAACAGGCGGTAGCTCTCCTCCAGCCTGCGGTGCAGCGCGATGAAGGTCTGGTGCGCGGTGCCGGGCATGTCCTCGGTGTAGGTGAAGTACCAGCGCAGCTCGTCCAGGCGCGCGTAGAAGTGGTCCACCACCGCCTGCTCCTGTTCGGGGAGGTGGATGAGCTGGGCGAAGGCGCCCTCCGCGTAGCGCGACGCCACCGTCTCCACCAGCGGCCCTCGGCTGCGCAGGCGGGAGAAGAGCAGGAACATCTCCTCCCTGCGCGCGGCGAGCCTCCGCATGATGCCGGCGGCGTCGAGGGCGAGCAGGTTGCGCACCCGGGCGGTGGTCTCTTCGGCCTTCTTGCGGCGAGCCATGGTGCGACGCAGCCTACCGTCAGTGGCACCCCTCCACGCCAGGGGTTGCCCTCCCCGTGGGGAACCCGGCGGCCGGGCCCGTGCCCGCTTCACGGGGATGCGGCGCGGCGGGAGAGCGATTGTTACGGTGGGGGCCACCATGGTGCTGAAAATCGTCCAGGCAGGAGAACCGGTGCTGCGCCAGCGCGCGCGAGAGCTGACCCCCGAGGAGATTGGCGGCGAGGCCACGCGCCAGCTCATCGCGCTGATGCGCGACACGATGCGGGATGCCCCCGGCGTGGGGTTGGCGGCGCCCCAGGTGGGGGTGGGCGTGCGGCTGGTCGTCATCGAGGACCGCGCCGAGTACCAGGCCGGAGCCTCGGCCGCGGACCTCGCCTCGCGGGAGCGGGCGCCGGTGGGCTTCCACGTGTTGATCAACCCGCGGCTGGTGGTGGAGGACCCCACGCCGATGGAGTTCCACGAAGGGTGTCTGAGCGTGAACGGGCTCGCGGCGCTGGTGTCCCGGGCACGCGGCGTGCGGGTAGAGGCGCTGGACGAGCACGGGAAGCCGGTGACGGTGTCGGCGCGGGGCTGGTACGCGCGCATCCTCCAGCATGAGGTGGATCACCTGGACGGCACGCTCTACGTGGACCGCATGGAGACGCGCAGCCTCACGACGCAGGAGAACCACCGGCGGCACTGGCTGGGCAGGAGCACGGCCCAGGTGCGCGCGGCGCTGGGGCTGGCGGAGCAGCAGGTTTCGATTTCCCCGGAGGACAAGTCATGAGCAGCAAGCTCTTCAGCCCGTTGAAGCTGCGGGACATCACGTTGCGAAACCGTGTCGTGGTCTCGCCCATGTGCCAGTACTCGAGCGAGGACGGCTTCGCCAACGAGTGGCACGTGGTGCACCTGGGCAGCCGCGCGGTGGGCGGCGCGGGGCTCATCCTGACGGAGGCCACGGCCGTGGAGCCGGAGGGGCGCATCTCGCCGCAGGACCTGGGGTTGTGGAAGGACGCGCACGTGGAGCAGTTGGCGCGCATCAACCGCTTCCTGCACCAGAATGGGGCCGCGTCGGGCGTGCAGCTGGCGCACGCGGGGCGCAAGGCGTCCACGCCCCGGCCCTGGGACGCGGGGTCGCGGGTGGCCCCGGAGGACGGGGGCTGGACGCCGTTCGGGCCCACGACGGAGTCGTTCACGGAGGGCTATCCGGTGCCCGCGGCGCTGGACGAGGCGGGCATCGCGCGCGTCGTGAAGGCGTTCGCGGACGCGGCGGTGCGCGCGAAGGCGGCGGGGTTCCAGGTCATCGAGCTGCACGCGGCGCACGGCTACCTGCTGCATGAGTTCCTGTCGCCGCTGTCGAACACGCGGACGGACCGGTACGGCGGGTCGTTCGAGAACCGCACGCGCTTCGCGCTGGAGGTGACGCGCGCGGTGCGCTCGAAGTGGCCGGAGTCGTTGCCGCTCTTCATGCGCATCTCCGCGACGGACTGGGTGGAGGGGGGCTGGACGCCGGAGGAGTCGGTGGCGCTGGCGCGGCTGGTGGCGAAGGAGGGCGTGGACCTCATCGACTGCTCGTCGGGGGGCGTGGTGGCCGCCGCGAAGATCCCGGTGGGGCCGGGCTACCAGACGCACCTGGCGGAGAAGGTGCGGCAGGAGACGGGCGTGATGACGGGCGCGGTGGGGATGATCCGCTCCGCGTTCCAGGCGGAGCACGTGCTCGTCACGGGGCAGGCGGACGTCGTCATCCTGGCCCGGGAGCTCCTGAGGGATCCGTACTGGCCGCTGCGCGCCGCGAAGGAGCTGCGCGCGGACGTGATGTGGCCGCACCAGTACGAGCGCGCGAAGAACTGACGCGCGTCCTGGGGCCGCCGGTCCCGTTCAAAGTCCGCGTAAGCTGGTCCCCATGCTGACCGAAGTGCAGGCGGGCCCCTATACCGTGCGCGGTGTGTCCGTGGGCGGCGTGTACACGTCGCTCCTGGTCCCGGAGCTGGGGGTGTTGCTGGATGCCGGCATCCCCATCCGGTCCTTCGCTGGCACCGACCGCATCTTCCTGAGCCATGGCCACGCGGACCACGCCAGCGCCCTGGGCTCGCTCCTGGGCATCCGCGCGCTCGTGGGGAAGGGGCCTCCGTTCGTCTACCTTCCGGCGGAGATCGAAGCGCCCGTGCAGGAGGCGCTCGCGGCCCTGGGGCGGCTGCACCGCATGAAGTCGGACATCCGCACCGTTCCCCTGCGGCCCGGCGACACCGTGAAGGTGCAGCAGGACCTGTGGGTGCGCGCCTTTCGCACGCACCACCCCGTGCCCTCGCTGGGCTACCAGTTCCTCCGCCGCGTCGCCAAGCTCAAGGCCGAGTACCGCGAGCTGCCTCCAGCGGAGATCGGCCGCCGGAGGCAGGCCGGTGAGCCCCTGTTCGATGAAGTCGAGCGCCTGGAGCTGGCCTACTGCACCGACACGCTCTCCAATGTATTGGAGCGCCAGCCGTCCCTGTTCGACAGCCGCGTGCTCATCCTGGAGTGCACGTTCATTGACTCGGAGCGCACCGTGCGCGACGCGCAGGAGCGGGCGCACATCCACCTGGAGGAGATCGCCGCCATGGCCGACCGCTTCCAGAACGAGGCCCTGGTCCTGATGCACTTCAGTCAGGCTTACAGCCCCGCGCAGGTCCATGCGACCCTCCAGGCCCGCCTCCCCGCCTCGCTCCTGGAGCGCGTGCGAGTCTTCGCGCCTGACTCCGGCCGCTGGTTCGGTTGAGCGCCAGCCCCGGCCTTCCCGCGAGGCCCACCATGACTCCTCCCCTCGTCGCGCCTCCGTCCTCCCGCCATGTCCTCATCGCGGGTGCGGGCATTGGCGGCCTCACGCTGGCGTGCGCGCTCCAGAGGGCCGGCGTTCGCGCCACGGTGTTCGAGCGCGCGGAGGCGCTGCGGCAGGTCGGCGCGGGCATCATCGTGCAGATGAACGCGGCGCTCGCCCTGCGCAGGATCGGCCTGTGTGACGCCGTCGTGGCGGAAGGCGAACAGCCTGAGCAGACCCTCATCCTCGACTTGGCGGGGCGAGGCATCAGCCGCGTCGACGTGCGCTCGCTCCAGCAGGAGCTGGATGCCCCGATGGTCGCCATCCACCGCGCCCGCCTCCAGGCCGTCCTGCGCGCCCATGCGGGCCCCGAGGACGCCGTGCGGCTGGGCGTGTCGGTGACGGGCTTCCAGGACGCGGAGGGGCACGTCACGGTGTCGCTGTCCGACGGCACCACCGTCTCCGGCGACGTGCTGGTGGGCGCGGATGGCCTGCGCTCCGTCGTGCGCTCCGGCCTTCGGGGCGACGAGCCCACGCGGTACTCCGGCTACACCAGCTGGCGTGGCGTCTGCCCGGGCGCGGAGTGGGTCACGGCGGGCCAGATGATCGAGACGTGGGGGCCCGGGGCGCGCTTCGGCATCGTGCCCATCGGTCACGGCGAGGTGTACTGGTACGCCACGCTCAACGCCCCCGCGGGGGCGGAGGATGCTCCGGGCCAGACGCTCGCGGTCCTCCAGGAGCGTTTCGCGGGGTGGCATGCGCCCATCGCGCGACTGCTCGCGGCGACGCCTCCCGAGCGCGTCCTGCGCACGGACATCCACGACCGGCCGCCGCTGGCGCACTGGAGCCGCGGACGGGTGACGCTCCTGGGAGACGCCGCGCACCCGATGACCCCGAACCTGGGGCAGGGGGGATGTCAGGCCATCGAGGACGGCGTGGTGCTGGCGGAGTGTCTGACGGCTCCCGGGAGCGTGGAGGACGCGCTGCGCGCCTACGAGGCCATCCGGGTGAAGCGCGCCAACGCGATGGTCGTGCGCTCACACCAGGTGGGACGGATGGCCCAGTGGGAGAGCACGGCCGCTCGCTTTGTCCGCGATGCGCTCTTCCGGCGTGTCCCGGAGTCCGCCGCGAAGAACCAGCTCCGCCAGCTGGTGGCGCCCTTGCGCTGAGCCGCGCCGGAGCGGGCGCGCGGTCTCACCCGCGCCCCGGTCAGGCCGGGGGTCACTTCGACGCGGTCGACGCGAGGAACGGCAGGACGTGCGGCAGCACCTTGGGGGCCTTCGCCCAGGCTCCACCATGGTCCGCGTGTTCGATGGTGGCGAAGGCCGCGCCCGCCCGCTCCGCCACCCCCTTCATGGCGTCGTGGTACGGGTCCTTCTCCCCGCAGTACAAGAGCCCCGGTCGCCCGGAGCGGACCAGCGCTTCATCCTGGCCCGCTGAGTCCTCGCAGGCCCTCAGGCACAGGCGCAGGGCCTCCAGGTCGCCCGCGTCGATGGCCTCCGCCAGCTCCGGGGCTCGCCGCGCGCCCATCAGGAGCACGTGGAACCAATCCACTTCCTCGGACGACTTGAGCTGCTTCGCCAGGGCCGCGTAGGCGATGGGCAGCCCGACGACGGGATCCCAACCGCCCACCACGTAGGACGTCAGCCGCTCCGGCGCGGCGGCGGCCAGCCCGCACAGCGTCCAACCGCCCATCGAATAGCCCCACGCCTGGGCCCTGCCGATGGACAGCGTGTCGAGCACCGACAGCACGTCCTCCACCCGGTGCCGCAGCCTGTAGGCCTCCAGGTCGTGGGGCGCTTCGCTCCGCCCGTGCCCCAGCGAGTCGAAGGTCACCACGGTGTACGCCTCCGTCAGCGCGGGCAGGTACCCCTTGAGGGCCCAGTGCGAGCCCAGCTGGAGCAGGCCGTGCAGGAGGAGCAGGGGAGGCCCACGTCCCTGGACCTCGTAGTGGATGCGGCGGCCGGACTTCGTCGCGAAGGGCATGGCGTGGACTCTCTCCTACAGGCCCGAGACCTTCCCGGAGCGGGCCACCGTGAAGCCGAAGGACACCGTCTGCCGGGAGCGCGGCGGGACGTTCAACTCGAAGCGCACGATGCCGTCGTCGCTCACCTTCGTGGGCGCGGGCTTCGTGGCGTCCTTGAGCAGCGCCACCTCCACGGCCTCCACCTCGGACACCGGCATGCGCTCCTCCACCACCAGGTTCGCCGGCATCGCCCCCATGTTGGAGACGAACAGCTTCACCCGCTCCGTGTTCGTGCGCCGGCTGGTGATGCGCGCGACCTCCTCGCTCGACTCCGCCTGCCGTGACACGCGCAGCGAGTCCTCGCTGCCGAAGCCCAGCTTCACGCGCTCGCCCCGGCCCGCGAACTTGAGCTGCGCGCGGCCCACGTAGCCCTTCGAGCGCACCAGGTCCACCGGCCCGGCCATCAGCACCGTCGGCCCCGTGTTGTCGAACCGCGCCACCCGGTGCACCAGCGGCGACTGCTCCGGGCAGGCCACCAGCTCCGACGTCGCGGGCGCGGTGAACGCGAACAGCGCCACGCGGTGCGCCTCGCCGTCCGACGGCACCGTGACCTTGTGGGGCGTGGACAGCGTCACCGGCGCTCCGCCGTCGTCCATGCCGGGCAGCGCATCCGCGGCCTTCGAGGTCCCGGCCTCGCCGGTCGTCTGGATGGACTCCTCGCGGACGGAGACCTCCACCACCTGCTTCTCTCGCACTGTCTTGTCCCGCAGGGACAGCCAGTCCTCCTCGAGCCTGGGGGGCGTGGCACCCAGCGTGGGGCGCGCCGTGGAGAAGGCCAGCGTCACGTCCTTCCAGGCCTCGCCGGTGTTCTGCCAGACGACGGCCTCGCACTCCAACGCCACCGTCGAGCCCTCGTCCGCGAGGCTCAGGGCCGCGCGATACGCGGGCCGCCATGCGGCGCAGGGCACCAGGTACGTCAGCGTCAACGTCACCGGCCCGCCCGTCGCGTGGCTCACGTCCAGCTCCGCGCGCACGTCCACCGTGGGCTCGGCGGGAGCCGTGCGCGCCAGCACCTCGCGGGTCTCCTGCTCATGCTGGCGTTGGAGGCGCGCCGCGGAGCGCCGGGCCTGCCAGAGCGTGTCGTCCGTCGCGGCCTGCTCCTTGCGCAGCGTTTCGAGCTGTTCCTTCCAGCGCGTCGGATCCGCCTCGCCCGCGCCGGTGCGCTCGCTGATGGCGCGGAAGACCTCGGTCCGCGCGGCCCCCAGCAGGTCGCGCCGCGTCTCCAGGCGACCGACCTCCGCCTGCGCGCGCTCCAGCTCCTGCTCGCGCTCGAAGGCGCGGCGGGCCAGCTCCGTGGCGTGTTCGCGCAGGGCCTCCGGGAGCACCGCGCGCATCGAGCGGCGCAGGCTGGCCTGGGTCACCACGCCACCTGAGAGCTTCGCTTGAAGCGAGCGGTCCACGGCCACCGCCGGCAGGCCGTCCACCGCGAGGCGGCACGGGCCCGGAGGCAGCGTCACCTCGCCGGTGCGCTCGATGAGGGCCCGGTCCTCCAGGACCGTCACCTTGACCAGGGGCAACAGAATGGAAGTGCGCATCATGTCCTCCGGTTCCCGCCGTACAGCATCTTGTTGCCGGGCAGCTTCACGACCCATGTCGCCTTCATCGAACGCTTCTCTCCGGCGGGCATGCTCATGCGCCAGACCCGCTCGCCCTCCACCGCGACCTCTCCGGGCAGGGGCGTGGGCTTCTGCCAGGGCGGGATGACCTCCGCCTCCTCGACCTTGAGGTCCTTCTGGGACTCGGGCACCGCGCCGATGCGCTCGGAGATGGCGAGCGTCGCGGGACGCGCGAGGTGGTTGGTCACCTCCACGGAGACGTGGTGCGTGAGGACGGTGTTGTTGCCGAACATGCCGCCCGTCGCTTCCTCGAAGCGCGTGTTGCGCGCCACCTGGATCGCTTCCTCCACGCCCAATCCCAGCCGCTGCGTCTCGCCGGGCCCGAGCGTGGGCAGCGGAGAGGTCATCAGGAACTCATCCCCGAGCGTCACGTCCACGGGCCCCGCGAGCAGCGGGTGCGGTGTCCGATTGTCCAGGCGCACCGTGCGGAAGACCCGCGGCTCCACCGAAGGCACGCAGACGTATTCGGCGCGGAACTCCAGGGGCACCGTCAGCATGGGCACCGTGTGCCACGCGCCGTCGGCGGGCACGTCCGCGACCGCCTCCGCGTCGAAGCGCGCGTCGAAGTGCCGGGCGGAGTCGCGCGGCGCCACCGCCCACGTGGGCGGCGGCACGGTGTTCACGGACTCGGCGGTGACGAAGGCCTGGGACTCCAGGCGCACCACTTCGACCTGGAGACTCACGGAAGTGACGGACAGCCTCGCCTGCGTGATGAGCGCCGGCCGGGGCGTCAGCCGGCCGCGCTCGGCTGGAGCGCCCGGAGGGGCCAGCGTCAGCGAGTCGTAGTCGAACAGGCTGTCCGCGGGCTCCAGGGCCCTCGTGCGCCGCGACTCCCCGCCGCCGCCCTCGCCGTCCGAGAGGTCCGATGACAGGTCCATCATCGGGGCATCATCGAGGCTCTCCTCCTCGGCCGCGCGCTTCTTGCTCATCCCGCCGCCGCCCCGGCCCGGGGCATCCCGCCGGAAACTCCGGCTGAGGTCTCCGCCGTCGCTGATGTTCCGGCTCGGGGCCGCCGACGGGCGGACTCCGCCCAGCGTGGGGGCCGAGGCCTTGGGAGCCGGCATGGGAGGCGGCGCGGGCCGGGAGACGGAAGGGGGCGCCATGGGCGGAGCGCCCGGCGCGCCCCCATACGAGGACGACCTCGCCTTCGGCGACTTCTCCTTCAAGGACTCTTCGAAGGCCACCACGCTCCCGAACGAGTCCTCATCCGCGTCCAGCTCGTCCATCGGAGCGGGCGGAAGAGGCTCGGGCATCGCGAGAGGGGGCGGCACCTTCATGGCGTCGTAGCCCGCGAACAGCTCGTCCAGGCCCGGCGCGGGCTCACGCCATCCCGAGCGCACGGGCGCCGGCTGGCTGCGGCCGATGCGCAGCGACTTCAGCTCCGGCACCACCGCGCGCCGCTCCAGGCTCGCGGTGGAGACCGACAGCCGGACCCCCTTCCAGTCCTCGCCGGTCCGCTGGATGACGGCGGCACGCATGCGCAGCGTGCCTTCCTCCAGCGTGCGCGGCAGGCGCAGGTCGTAGGTGGGCACCCATCGCGCGCCCGCCACGGCGTACTCCAACACCAGGCGCGCCTCCGCGTTCGCGGCGATGGGGCCGGACAGCGTGAGGAGGGCCGCGCGGAAGAGCCGGGCCCGGTCCACGCTTCGCGCGGAGGACAGCTCCTGGACGAGGCGGCGGCGCAGCTCCAGCTCTTGGGTGGCGTCGCGGTACTGCCGCTCCAGCTCCAGCCGCTGGGCATGCAGCGCCGTCAGCTCCGCGTCCACGAAGCCCGTCAGCGCCAGCATCGCGGCGAGGGGCGCCTCGCGCGGGAGCTGGCCCTTGCGCTGGGGCGGGAAGGAGGGCGCCAGTCCCTGAAGGGTCTCCAGCTCCGCGCGCACCCGCTCCAGCCGGCCCAGCACGTCCGACAGCGCGGCCTCCGCCGCTTCGGCCGCGTGCAGCTCCGCGGGCAGGTCCGATTCGGCGGGCAGCCGCACGTCGAACGTGGGCCGCAGGTCGCGGACGAGGAGCCCGGTGGGGCCCTCCACCACGCGGGCGCGCAGGGTCGCTGTTCGCAGGGCCAGGGGCAGGCCGTCGACGCGGACCTGTTCGGGCAGGTGCCCGTTCTCGGGGGAGAGCACGAGCGCGCGGGTGCACAGCGCGCCTTCGGCGTGAACGGTGACGGATTCCAGGATGGACGGTACGACGCGCATGGGCCCCCCTCTTGTTCCGCGGAGAGGGCCGAACGCTAGCCGACGGCCCCGCGAATGGCGACGGCGAGGGGACGAATGCCCTCGCCAGGGGGTGGGACTCGCCCGGAGCCCACGGGGCCATGACGGGGCGCCGAAGCCTGCTTCGCCGAATCTCCCGTTCGGCCGGCGCCGCCGAAGCGCGCTTCGCTCCCGCGCCCTGACTCCCAGAGCAGGAGCGACCCTCGGCGGGGTTGGCACAGCCGCTGCTTATGCCCGGTCCGAACCCGCGGCCACGAAGCCGGCCCCATCACACGAGGAACTGATCATGCATGACGTGGATCGCACCTACCAGGAACTGGAGGGGGAGTCGTTCGAGTTCGAGTTCAACGCCGAGTCGGAGTGGGGCGAGGTCTTCAACGAGAACGAGCTGAACGAGCTCGCCTCGGAGCTGCTGGAGGTCAGCAACGAGCAGGAGCTGGATCAGTTCCTCGGCAACATCATCAAGAAGGTGGGCAGCGCCGTCGGCAAGGTCGTGAAGTCTCCGCTGGGCAAGCAGCTCGGGGGCATGCTCAAGGGACTGGCCAGGCAGGCCCTGCCGATGGTGGGCAGCGCGCTCGGCAACCTCGTGGTCCCCGGCGTGGGCGGCGCCGTCGGTGGCAAGCTGGCCTCCATGGCGGGCCAGGCGTTCGGGCTCGAACTGGAGGGCCTGAGCCAGGAGGACCGCGAGTTCGAGGTGGCCCGGCAGATTGTCCGACTCGCCTCGGACGCCTCCAAGACGGCCCTCAACTCGCCCGACAATGCTTCGCCCCAGCAGGTGGCTGGCGCCGCCGTCCACCAGGCCATCCAGAAGTTCGCCCCTGGCTTCGCCGCCCAGATGCCGCACGCCGCGGGCACCGGTGGCCGCAGTGGCCGCTGGGTGCGCAAGGGCAACAAGATCATCCTCTACGGGGTCTGAGCCACCATGTCCTCCGGCTCCTTCGCCTCCTGGATGCTGTCACAGGAGGCCCGCGCGCTGCTCACCCGGCTCGAGCGCATCAAGTCCTTCGCCATGTCGGAGACGATGGTCCCAGCGGCCACGCTCTCCGTCGAAGCGCAGGCGGCGTTGGAGAGCTACCTGGTCAAGGGGCGCCGTGAGCTACGGACGCAGATCCACCAGTACCTCGCGTGGTTGGAGGGCCCCTGGGGCCGACACGCGGCCCCCGCCGAGGCGCAGCGGCGCTTCACCTTCCTGCGGCTGCGCTTCAACGTGGTGCTGTCGCAGTTCGACATCTTCAGCGAGGCCATGAGCCAGCGCAGCGAGGCGGACAACGGCGTCTGGCTGGCGGGGCTGGACGTGCTCTCCAAGAACGCGCTGGAGCTGCCGGGGTACTACGAGGCGCCGCCCGTCATCTGCTACCTGGCTCGCGGCCCCGGAGCGGCCATCCGCCGGGCGCGCACGCGTCTGCCCGGCGGCGGGGCGAACCCGGTGGCCATCATCCGCGTCCCCCGCGAGCGGATGATCGGCAGCAGCCTCGCGTCCTCCCTCTTCCACGAGGTGGGGCACCAGGGGGCGGCGCTGCTGGACCTGGTGGCCTCGCTCCGCGTGGCCCTGCGCGACGTGCCGCGTGAAGGGCCCGAGGACGCGCTGGTCTGGGGCCTGTGGGAGCGGTGGATCTCGGAGGTCGTCGCGGATTTCTGGTCGGTGGCTCGCGTGGGGGTGACCGCCACGGTGGGGCTGATGGGGGTGGTGAGCCTGCCGCGGCCGTTCGTGTTCCGGCTGAACATGGACGACCCCCATCCCATCCCGTGGATCCGCGTCAAGCTGAGCAGCGCGCTGGGCGGACTGCTGTATCCGCATCCGCAGTGGGCGCGGCTGGCGCGACTGTGGAAGGCGTTCTACCCCATCGACGGACTGTCCGAGCAGCACCGCCGGGTGCTCGGCGCGCTCGAGGCGAGCCTGCCGCGCATCGCGCGGCTCCTGGTGGAGCACCGGCCGGAGTCCCTTCGTGGACGCACGCTGGTGGAGGTCATGAAGACGCGGGAGCGTCAGCCAGACCGGCTCGCCGAGCTGTACCGGGAGTGGCGCGCCCGGCGCTCCCGCATTCGTGAGTCGCCGCCCTCGCTGGTGTTCGCCGTCATCGGGCAGGCCAGGGCCGACGGGGCCATCACTCCCGAGGAGGAGAGCAAGGCCCTGGCCGAGCTCCTCAAGTACTGGGCCCTGCGCAGCACGCTCGATGCGTCCGAGACCTGCGCGTCACTCTCGAAGTCGCGGACCCTGGCGTCGGTGCTCCGGGCTCCCGCGTTGCCGCGGAACGTCGTCACCTAGCGTTGGAGGATGGAATCATGGCTGGCGTCACACTCACTCTCTCACCCACCACCGTCACCTCGAGCGCTTCGGGTGCCACCGTCGAACTGTCGGCGTCCCCCGTCCACGTGAACCCGAAGCTCACGCATCGGGTCTACAGATGGTCCGTGGAGGCCGGCAGCGTCGAACCCCCGGTCTCCAAGTCCAGCGCGGACAGGCAGGAGCTCAATGGCCACGCGACCTGGACGATTCCCAGCTCGAGGCGCGCGGGCGTCCTCAAGGCCAAGGTCATCCTCGAGGAGTTCGAAGGGGCGGGCTCCACCAGGCCCGCGTTCACCTGGGAAGCCGAACAGTCGCTGACCCTCCTCCCGGGAGAGGGCGACAGGAACGTCCGGGAGGTGGTGCGCGAAGCGCTCAACGAGCTCAACTCCTTCGGCGCGGCTGGACGCATGCCTGTCCTCCCCGTGGCGCTGCAGCGCACCCTTCATCCGCTGACGACCGACGTCATCCTCTGGATGGTCATCCGCAAGACCACCGATTGGCTCTCCTTCGATCAATACAGCCGGTTCATCGACGCACACCTCTGCCCGCCCGACCACATGACGGACCCGGGCACGGGCCTGCCGGGCACGGGCAGGCCGACCCCGATCCGCAAGCCCAAGCTCCGGCTGCCATTCCCTGGCGTGGATGCCTACCGGAAGCTGAAGGCCCTGACCGAGGCCTTCATGCTGGAGCGCACGGGCGTGCTGGTGGACTTCACGGAGCTGCTGGACAAGCTGGACGCGCGCGTGGAGGGCGGTCGCCTCGGCCAGACGCTTCCTCGCGATTTCGACTTCGAGGTCGTGTGGAAGCACTACCTGGAGGATGTGAACGGAAGCGCCGATGTCGCGCTCCCCTACCTGGCGATCATCCGCAACAAGCTCCCCGACGTGCCGGTCATCGCGCCTCGGAACATTCCGGAGGACGACTACGCCGCTTGCTACGGCATCCTCCAGCAGAAGCTGGGCTACCCCACCTTCCTGGAGCTCATCTGGAACTACTGGCACGAGGAGGGAATGCTGGTCCAGGCGATGAACTACATCAGCAATCGCTTCCAGAACGTGCGCGGGCCCGGGGACCGGGATCCGCTGGCGAACATGGAGATCGATCCGCTGCGGCCCCTCAACAACGTGTTGTGGGGCTACCTCCAGGACGAGCAGCACCGGCTGAGCGTCGTGCGCCGCGCCCACGAGTACGACCACGAATATGGCTTCACGCTGCACGGCAAGGCCGTGTCCGGGATGCGCACCGCGGATCGGCGCTCGAAGTTCCTCGAGTCCTTCCACAACCTGCTCCACCAATGCGTGCAGTTCTTCCGGCAGGACGATGACACCACCGTGGTGTCGGACGGCTTCCCGGTGCTCAACTCGCTCAAGGAGACGCACTACCTGCTGGCGCAGGGGGCCCATAACCAGTTCGGAGACATGCCCTCCACCGCGCGCCAGGAGATGCTGATGCAGCAGTGGCTGCTGTCGCGCCCGGAGATGCGCGAGTTCCTCGGCGGGCGGGTGATGGTGCCCTACCCGGAGCCGTGGATGGACCGGGTGGATGCGATGAAGTCGCTCCTGGGGTGGACGGACGTCAGCGTGGTGCACTTCCACGACCTCGCCGTCTACGGCGAGCAGGTGCTCCTGGCCGTGCGCTACGGCGCGTGGAGCATCACGAACGACCCGAACCAGGCCGCCAACTGGGCGCGCTACTGGCGGCCGGAGATCCAGGGCTACATCCACGCGTACCGGGCCGTCACCGGCGTGGACCTCGCGGTCGACATCACCGACCAGCAGCGCCTGGCGGAGCGCTACGTGTCCCCCTCGGTGCACCTGCGCAACCGGCTGGCCCTGCAGCGGAGGCGGTGACGGGGGACGGCGCCGGTGCTCGACTTCACCTCCGCGCTCTACCTGGGCCTGGAGCACTCCAGCGGATCGCTCGCGCCGTGGGAGCGGCTCACCCTGGGCACTCCGGCCATCCTCGAGGAGCCCCCCGGAACGCAAGAGACGTCACGCGCCCTGGCGGAGCTGGTGGGCTGCGAGCGGGGGCTGTTCGCCCGCTCCACGCTGCACCTGTTCTGGGACGTGTTCGGAGCGCTCGCGGGGCGCCCCGTGGCCTTCTACTGGGATGAAGGCAGCTACCCGGTGGTGCGGTGGGGGTTCGAGCGGGTGGTGGCGCGCGGCGGACCCGTGAGGAGCTTTCCCCATCATTCGCCCGAGGCCCTGGCGAGGCTCCTGGCACGGGCGCCGCGCCAGGGGCTCCGGCCGGTGGTGGTCTGCGACGGTTGGTGTCCGGGCTGCGGCGCGCTGGCGCCGCTCGACGCGTACCTGGAGGTGGTCCGGGCCCATGGGGGCCTGCTCATCCTGGACGACACCCAAGCCTTGGGAGTGTTCGGCATGCCGGGGCCCGGCCTGCCATACGGAGCCGGCGGAGGGGGTTCGCTGCGCTGGTACGGCATCCACGGGCCAGATGTCCTGTGGTGCGGCTCGATGGCGAAGGCCTTGGGTGTGCCGATGGCGCTGATGGCCGGCGGCGCGCGGGTGGTGGCCAGGTACGAGGAGCGCAGCGAGACGCGGATGCATTGCAGTCCACCTTCGGTGGCGGATCTCCATGCCGCCGAGCACGCGGTGGCCATCAATCGCCGGAAAGGCGACGCGCTCCGGGAGGCGCTGGCGCTGCGGGTGGCGCACTTCCGGGGGCGGCTGCGGCGGTCGGGGTTGTCCTCGGTGGGCGGGCGGTTCCCGGTGCAGCGGATCCAGCTTCCTCGCGGGGTGAACCCGCGAGCGGTCCACGAGCGGCTGCACCGGCGTGGCATCCGGACCGTGCTCCAGCGCTCGCGCTGCGGTCCGGAGGTGTCGGTGAGCTTCATCCTCACCGCGCGGCACGGCGCGGAGGAGCTGACTCACGCAGTGGAGGCGCTGGTGGAAGCCGTCGACGGAAGGCAGCAGCGGAGGACACGTCATGAATGAGTGGTACGAGAACGAGAGCGAAGACGCGTTGGAGTCCGAGTGGGAAGGCGAAGAGGAGGGCCACTTCGCGCGGTCCTTCCGTGCGCCACCTGCGCGCCGCGCTCGTGCACTCCAGCCCGGCGCGAGGCGGTTCGGGGTCGGACGCGGGATGATGGGCGTCCCCCGGGCGCAGGTCTGGCGTTCGGGTTCGAGACCGGCCCGTGCGTGGCGGAGCCCCGGGCAGGGGCAGGGGCAGGGGCAGGGGCCGAGGCCGGGGCGGCGGTGGCCGAGGGGCCGCCCCTGGGTGGTCTACGGCGGAGGGCCGTACGGCTACCCGCTCTACCAGCCGGCCCTGAACGAGCCCCCTCCCGACAGCGTCGAGCCGGTGGCCGCGGCGCAGCCGCCGCCGGATGTGGCGCCTCCCGAGGAACCCTCGGACGCTCCGCCCGGGCAGGACGGGCCCCCTCCCGCGGAGTCGCAGGAGCTCGAGGCACAGCGGGGCCCCGTCACCGCGAAGGTCCTCTCCTGGTCGGTGCGGAAGATTGATCGCCACCCGTTCTCCGCGCTTCCCGCCGGAGGTGGCTTGTACGTCGTGGAGGAGGAGGGGCTTCCCCTCTACGTGGGCGAGACGGACAGCTTCCAGGGGCGCTGGCGAGGACGCCTGCTGAGCCTCTACCAGATGGGGCTCACCCAGAAGGGGGGGCTGCTGCCCAAGCCCATCACGGTCTGGTTCGGGACGATTCAACCCAACACCCGACAGGCTCGCAGGGCGGTGGAGCATGCGCTGATCCGCGCGCTCCTGCTCTCTGGAGCCGTCCCCGCGGGCCGCCTTCGCAACCTGAGCTCCATCCGGCAGTTCCGCGTGAGAGGAGGTGTCTCCATCCAGGGCTTGCTCCCGCCGAATCCATGGGGCGTCCGGGCCGCCAAGGCGCCTGGCATCGCCAACCGCGCGCTCTCGCTCCCCGACAAGGCGCTCTACGAGCTGTTCGAGCGCCGATGACGCGACGATGATCATCGACTGCCATTGCCATGCCGGGAAGGGCGACGGGCTCACCGGCCCCTGGGACACCTCCGCGCCGCTGGACGACTACCTGCGGCGCGCGTCCGCCGCGGGCATCTCCCGCACGGTGCTGCTGGCCGCGTTCCACTCCGACTACGCCACGGCGAATCGCCAGGTGGCCCGCCTCGTGAAACGCCACCCGGAGCGCTTCTACGGCTTCGCCTTCGTGCATGCCGTGAGAGACCGCGGGCGCGTCTTCGAGCGGGTCCAGGAGGCCGTGCGGCGCTACGGCTTCCGGGGCATCAAGGTCCACCGCTACGACGCGCGCATCTCCCGTGAGATCTGCGAGGTGGCCCGGGCCTTCGCGCTGCCCATCCTCTACGACGTGATGGGAGAAGTCTCCGGTGTGGAGTTGATCGCCACCGAGTACCCGGAGGTGAGCTTCATCATCCCGCACCTGGGCAGCTTCGCGGACGACTGGCGAGCGCAGCGCGCGCTGTTGGACCTCCTGGCGCGCCTGCCCAACGTCCACGCCGACACCGCTGGGGTGCGCCGCTTCGACCTGCTGGAGGAGGCGGTGGAGCGGGCCGGGGCACACAAGCTGCTCTTCGGCTCGGATGGCCCGTGGCTGCACCCGGGGGTGGAGCTGGCCAAGGTGCTCGCGCTGGAGCTGTCTCCGAAGGACCGGCAGCTCGTGTTGGGGGGCAACCTGCTGCGATTGATGGGCCGGTGCCGCCCAAGGCCCTTGGGGCGGAGGTCTGCCTGGAAGGGCCCGGCCCCCTCGGTGGAGGAAGAGCCGCGAGACCCCTGGACCCCCGATGCGCTCCGAGGCGGCGGATGCTGAGGCGATGACTCCGGCTATTCGTCGCGCTGGGCCCGGCGGAGCTGGAGCGCGCGGTCCGTGACGCCCAGCCGCCGGGCGGCGCGTTGGAGGTTGCCCTGCTCCTCGGCGAGGGCCAGCCGGATGGCCGTGTCCGAGGCGCTCCGGCCAATCTCCTTGAGCCCCACCCCGAGCGACAGGGCGCGCTGGATGGCCTGCGCGAACGAGACGTCCTGCCAGTCCCCGAGCCCTTCGGAGGAAGGGAG
The DNA here is from genome assembly GCF_007352635.1 of Corallococcus sp. Z5C101001. Taxonomy (NCBI): domain Bacteria; kingdom Pseudomonadati; phylum Myxococcota; class Myxococcia; order Myxococcales; family Myxococcaceae; genus Corallococcus; species Corallococcus sp. Z5C101001. Next base: position 322,318 of record NZ_VKLU01000005.1, on the reverse strand, counting down.
CTCGTCGGGGGGAATGTCGCCCACGGTGATGGGCCCGGTGCCCACGTGCCGCTTGCAGAGGCGCCCGATGAGCTGACGCAGCTCCCGGATGTTTCCCGGGTAGCTGCGCTTGAGGAGGTACTCCCGCACGTGGGGATCCAGCTCGAGCGCCATGTCGGGTCGCATCGACCGGAGGAAGTGCTGGGCCAGCGGGAGGATGTCCTCGGGTCGCTCGCGCAGGGGCGGGAGCCGGCACACCCAGCTCAGGATGCGGTGGAAGAAGTCGCGGCGGAAGCCGCCCTGGGCGACCTGCTGGGACAGCTCGCGGTTGGTGGCGCAGACGAGCCGGAAGTCCGTCCGCTGCCAGGTGTTGGAGCCCACGCGCTTGTACAGACGCTCCTGCACCACCCGCAGCAACTGAGCCTGGAGGGCCAGGGGCAGCTCGCCCACCTCGTCCAGGAACAGCGTCCCGCCATGGGCCAGGGCGAAGGCCCCGTCTCGGGTGTTCGTCGCTCCCGTGAAGGCGCCCCGCTCATGCCCGAAGAACTCGCTGCCCGACAGCTCCGGCACCACCGTCGTACAGTCCAGCGTCACCAGCTCCCGCTTGTCCGGGCGCATGTCCAGCTCGTGGATGAGACAGGCCATCTCCTCCTTGCCGGTGCCGCTCTCCCCGAGCAGCAGCACCGAGGCGTCAGTGAACGCGGCCACCTCCACGAGCTGGCGCAGCACCGGGAGCCAGGTGGCGGCCCGGCCCACCAGGCGCCGTTGCACGGCGGGCGACTCGATGAGCCGCTCCACCTGGTGCCAGCGCTCCAGCCGTGCGGCGATCTCCGCCGCCGCGTCACGCGCGCCCTCCCAGACGAGCACGTCCGAGGCTCCCGCCTGAAGCAGCCGCCAGCAAGCCCCTTCACCGAGTCCCTGGCCCGTCGTGGCCACCGCGAGGACCCGTGTCGAAGGGCTCAGCCGGCAGTCCCGCACGGCTTCCAGCGTGTTCGCTTCCACTTCATCGAAGACAATCACTCCGAGGCCAGGGGGAGCTTCCTCCGGGCGCGACACCATCTCGAGGCCCGAGCCTTGGAGGGCTCCCAGCACCGTCTGCCGGAGTTGAGTGGCGCGACTCCCCAGGAAGCGAATCCAGGTTTTCATGTAGCACCCGATCTCGGATGGCGCGCAACGGCTCCCCCTCAAATCCAGGCGCTCGACTTCCAATCCAAACACCAACCTGGACGGGCAATACCGACCCGCCAGCAGCATGCCTCATACACGGGTTGCTCATGGAGGCGCTCCCGCCGAGTATCGACTAGAATACAGTCTGGCTCGCCGGCTTTTATCGCGGATGGGGGCACCCGACGCTTCTCGCATTGGCGATGAAAAAGGAGCGCGTCTTGGGTGACATCTTCGTGCCCAAGTGCATCCCCTGCCCAGCCGGCGATCCACCCGCACCGGAACGCTACCGCACGCACGTGCGCGCCGCGGCGTCCGCCACGGAAGAACGGGAGGGCGGGGGGCGCGGTGATGGACATCGAGGGTGAAGCAACTGAGACTCTGGGTGTGAGTTGTCAAAGGCTCACCATTCCGAATCCTGGAGGCTCATCTCGATGAGAAATCCTGGCCGTATCGTCGTCCTGGGAAGTGCCTTGCTTTCACTGTTCGCCCTTGGCTGTGGAAATACCGATTCGCCTGGAGCGCCGCTAGAGGAGAGCGCCGCGGCGATACCCGAACTGGCCACGAGCGAGGCCGCGCTGAGCTGTTCGACGACCGTCAGCCTGGTGCCAGCGATGACCAGCGCGACGGCCCCCAGCGGCAGTGTCACCCGGTCAGGCGCCTATGACTCCTCGTATGAGGCCTGGCAGGCCTTCGACAGCTCCAACACGAGCATGTGGATCTCCGCCGTCTATCAAACGCCGGCGTGGATCGCCTACGAGTGGACGGACTTCACGCCCCGGCTCGTCACCAGCTACGCCATCACGTTCGCCAACGGCTCGCTGACCAGTCGCGCGCCCAGCGCCTGGACGCTGGAGGGATGGAATGGCAGCGGTTGGGTGGTGGTGGACACGCGCTCGGGAGAGACCGGCTGGCCCGGGCTGCAGACCCGCACCTATACGGTGGGGTCCCCGGGAAGCTACCTGAAGTACCGGCTGAACATCACGGATGACAATGATCCGGCGGCGGGCATCGTCGTCGTCTCCATGGGGAAGCTGGAGCTGTTCGGCTGCGGTCAGGCCCATTGTGGTTACAACGGCGAGACGTGCTGCCCGGGGCAGGTCTGCTCAGGGGTCCTCACGTGCAGCGGTGGGACCTGTCAGCTGTTCTGCGGCCACATCGGTGAAACCTGCTGCTCGGGGGCCTACTGCGTGCAGGGTGGGTGTGGTGTGTCGAACCGCTGCGAGTCCTGCGGCTACCGGAACGGGCCCTGCTGCGGCAATACGTGTGGCTTCCCGCTCACGTGCAGCTTCGGCAGGTGCCAGTGAGGTGACGGAGGCGCACGCGCTAGCTGGCGTCCTGACGGACCACGGCTGACGCGGGCTCACTCTCCACCGGACGCCCCAGGCAGTCCTCACCGTCCTGGGGCGTCGCGGTGCTTCGCGGCCGGTACTCCCAGTGCCACGGCTCCGACGCGACCGTTCGCCGGAAGCCGAAGCGGCACGCGTTCGCCGCGAGCCATTCATACGTGGGGGAGTCCATGTCCCTCCCCACGACCAGATCCACCGCCAGCCCGCGGTTGTGGTTGGAGCGGCCCGGCCACGCGGCCTTGGGCCCCAGGCCGTTGCGGTAGCGGCGCCAAAGGAAGCGCTGCTGCTGGTACGAACGCCACCCGCTCGTCACGAGCAGGGCCCGCCCCGCCGCGCGAGCCTCCGCCGCCATGCGCTCGAAGGCCGCCGCCGCGTCGCGGTGGAGCCGGTGGGCGCCCTGGATGCGCACCAGCCGCGGGCCCTTCCCCTGGGCCTTGCCGACCTTCGCGTCCTTCGCGAACCCAGGGGTTGCCAGCAGCCAGGCCAGGAGCACGAGGCCCCGTGGGAGCAGGGGAGGGGACATTCTTCGGAGGTCCAAGGAGTGGGCGAGGACCTGAAGGTGCCGTCTTTATTCCGCGCTGAAAAGCAGCCGACCCACCGAGCGCTTCGGGCCGATGCCCGGACGCCCCGACGCGGGGTGTGTTTCAGAAGAGCTTGAGCTGCGAGGCCGGAGCTGGCGCGTCCCGGGGCGGCAGCACGCTGAAGCCGTGGGCGCGCGCCCACGCGTCGCTCGGTCCCGCCCAGTGGTGCGCGTCCATGCGCACGTGGCCCTTGTCGTCGAACGCGACGCCTTCCTCCTCCAGCAGCTCGCGCTGGCGAGGGCCGGAGGTGCTGATGCCGCCCGTGCGGTTGATGATGCGCTGCCACGGCACCTTCGCCGCGCGCGAGCCCAGGGCCGCCATCGCGTGGCCCACCATGCGCGCATCACAGCCGCCGCCCACGATGGCGGCGATGTCGCCGTACGTGGCCACCTTTCCGGCCGGCACCTGTTCGCAGACGCGGTAGATGCGCTCGAAGGGATCCTGCGTATCGGTGGGAGATGCCATGGGACCTCCGGAGGGGGGACGGGTGAGGGCCTGAATCCTACGCAGGGCATCGCCTGATGCACGCGAAACTCCAGGCATTCGCTCCCCTTCAGGAAGCTAGAGCGCCGATCAGGAATCAGCCCGAGGGAAAATCGATCGCTTACGAGCACCGCCGACGCGAGCCGCCGCCGAGTGCTCCGGTCACCTCCGCATGGAGGTGCCGGTTGGACCGATGGAAGCCCACGATGAAGTGCAGTGCTCGCGAGCAGAAGCTCCTGAGGCTTCCCGATGTCTGCGAGCGACCGCTGCTGGCGGTCGGTTCTCGGAGCGCTCGACCCAGACCTCGAAGTCGCCGCGCGTCACCTTCGCGCGTCGTGACCTGACCTGTCCGGCGCTCTAGGGCCGCACGGTGACGCGATTGAGCGCGGGGGCGGGCAAGGGGCTCGCCTGGCTGCTGTGTGCCTTCAGGTATGCCTCCAGCGCGTCGCTGTCCACGGCGCCACCCAGCCGGTTCTTCCCCTCGGCGAGCACCGAGAAGCCATCACCCCCACTCGCGAGGTAGTTGTTCGCGGTGACGCGGTACTCCGCCGTCAGGCTCACTGGCACGCCGTTGATCCGGATGGACGCCGGGTCGACGCGGCTTCCGATGGGCGCCGACGCGCTGAACGCATAGGTGAAGCCCGCAGACGGAAGCAGCATGAGGGTGGCTCCCGACGACCGCCACTGCCGCTCCAGCAGTTGCCCGATTTGCGCGCCCGTCAGCGTCAGGGTGACCAGGCTGTTGCCGAACGGCTGCGTGGTGAAGACCTCGCCGTAGGTGACCTCGCCCTGGGCGATGTCCGCGCGCACGCCGCCCGGGTTCATGAAGGCCACCTGCGCCCCACCCAGGTTCGCGGGCTTCGTCGCCTCCAGCTGCGAGTCCGCGACGACGTAGCCCAGGGTGGACTGGCCCGCGGAGTCTGACTGTGTCCTGAGCGTCTGCGCCACCCAGCCGACGACCCGGTTGGCCAGCGGCGTGACGAGCTCCTGGTACTTCGTCACCAGCTCCTTCACCTCGCCGACCTCCTGCACGTCGCGGGTGACGATGACGTTGTTCGCTCGCGCCTCCACGACGTCGCCCGTCGCCTTGCTCAACGTCAGGTCGATGTCCGTGACGAGCTGCCCCATCGACGAGGCGCTCGTGACGACCTTGCCGTCGATGACGCAGTTGTAGGCCTGATGCGTGTGGCCGCTGACGATGACATCCACCGCGTCGTCGAGGCCCTTGGCGATGCCCACGATGGCACCTGAGATGAGGCCGTTCGCACCCGCGCCCTTGCAGTCGTTCACCAGCGAGCCCGAGGTCGCGATTCCGCCCTGGTGCACCACCACGATGATGGCTTCGATGCCCTGCCGCCGCAGCTCCGGCACCAGCGCGTTCACCGTCTGCACTTCGTCCTTGAAGGTGAGCCCCGCCACGCCCGTGGGCGTGACGATTTCCGGCGTTTCCTCCAACGTCATGCCGATGAAGGCCACCTTCACGCCCTCGAACTCGCGCACGTCGTAGCGGGGGAACAGCGTGCGGTCCACGCCCGTGGCCACGTTGGCCGCCAGGAACTTGAACTTCGCGCCCGGGAAGCCATCCCCGTCCAGGCAGCCATCCACCGGGTGGCAGCCGCCCGACTGCATGCGCAACAGCTCCGTGCTGCCCTCGTCGAACTCGTGATTGCCCACCGCGACCAGGTCCAGGCCAATCAGGTTCATCGCCTCGATGGTGGGCTCGTCGTGGAAGAGCGCCGACAGCAGCGGCGAGGCGCCGATGAGGTCTCCCGCCGCCACCACCACCGTGTTCGGATTGGTGGCCCGCAGGGCCGCGATGTGCCGGGCGAAGTACGTCACGCCGCCCGCGTTCACCCGCACCGGTCCACCGTCGGGGGCCACGCCCGTCAGGATCTGGCCCGCGGGCTCCTCGAGCTGTCCGTGGAAGTCATTGAACGCCAGCACCTGCACGCTCACCGTGGTGGGACCCGAGTCGGGCATCCCCGAGTCGGGTCTCCCCGCATCGGGCATCCCCGCGTCGGGCGTCCCCGCGTCGGGCATCCCCGCGTCCGAGCCCGCATCCGGAGGCGGCTGCTGGACGGGATGCTGCTCGCAGCGCTTGTCCTCGCAGACCCACTCCTTGCCCTCGGCCGGTGTGCTGTGATCGAAGCGGCAGTCGGCGGCGTCCTGGCACTCGTCACCTCCGCAGCCGCCATGGGCGAAGAGGAACATGCCGGTGACGAACGCTCCGGCGAGCAGGAAGACGCTGGGACGCGCTCCCAGAGGTGACGAGCGCGGTGTGGCTTGTGGCATCGACGGAGCTCCAGCGAACAGGGAGGGGGAACCTACTCTGGTTCGTGGACGATGGCGCGACTTCATGGTGGCGCGGTGAAGCTCGCGCCCCGACTTCGTCTCGACACGGGTCCGCGGCTGTTGCCCGTGCTCATGGCGCGGATGGCGGCGCTTCGTTGCCACACAGCAGCAACTCCGCGGGACCTCCGGTGCGATCCGCCAGGACGGCCACCTGACCGTGCGCGCGACCGAAGCGCTCCGCCTCCGCGCGGGGCAGTCCCGGGATGATGAGGCTCTGCTCGGACCAACCGCGGTCCTCGGCCTCGCCAATACCCGACCTGTTCGGCGCTCTAGGCCGCCATGGACCGCTGGGGCTCCCCTGGCAGGGGGTTGGACGGGTTGAACGCCGCCCACTCCTGCCTCAGCCGAACGTACAGCTCGTGCAGCGGACGACCCGGTGACTCGAACTGTCCCGCGTGGTGGTCGAGCAGGTGGCGCAGGAGCACGAAGCAGGCGGTGGCCGCGCCCGTGGACTCCACCGTGGTGAACTGCGCGTCGGCCGTGAACCAGAGCGTGGTGGGCATCTGGCAGGCCTGCGTGGCCTGGGCCACCAGCCGCGCCTCGGGCTTGATCCAGGGGTGCCGGGAGAAGAGGTTGGGGCGGTCCACCGTGAGCGCGGAGATGAGGTTGGAGACGCGCTGGTTCTTGAAGCGGGGGTCTTGATACAGCCTTCCGAAGACCAGCCCGCGCACGCGCTTCATGAACACCTTGGACGTCAGGGCCATCAGCGACGAGGCCCGCAGCACCAGCATCTGCGAGAACTCCGGGACCGTGAGCTTCTTGAACGAGGGCCACACGTCCAGGTTCATCTGTTTCTTGAGCAGGGCGGTGGCGTCGTCCAGCCGGGCGCGGACCCAGAACAGCGCCGTCGCCACCGCCGCGGTCAGGACGCCGGGGACCAGGTAAAGGAGGTAGTCCCGGGGCGCCCAGGTGCCCGAGCTCACGGCGTCGAACCCGCGCCACGCCAGGATGGCGGCGGAGGCCAGGGCCAGGAGGAGCAGCCCCCATGCGAGCCAGGAGACCCCGTTCAGCGTCACCCAGCCCCGCTTCGTCGGGTTCTCGGGGACGTTGTACATCTGCGGATCCTGCGTGCTGACGTCGGAGATGAGCAACGTGGGCGGGGACTCGGCGCGGTCGTATGCCAGGAGCAGGCTGTCGATGCCCTGGTTGTCGTAGATGCCGCCATCCATCAGCGGCAGGCCGTCCTGGAACTTCGGCCCCAGCGCCTCGCGCGCGGCTTCGAGCGGGAAGCCTTCAGGCCAGTGGAACTGCTGCGGGAAGACCAGCGGCTCGAAGCCACCCGGGAAGCAGGACGACGCGGCCGCGATGTCCGCCAGCCGGATGTGCGGGGCCACGGCGCGGGGCAGCCGGTAGCCGTTGTTGCCGAGGATCGTGTTGGGGTTGCCGCTGCGCCGGAAGCGGAAGTCCAGGCCCGTGTGGAACTCGGTGGAGTTGAAGATGGCCTCCTGGAGTGGGAGTCCGCTGGCGCCAAGCACCTCTCCGAAGCGGCGGTCCCCCAGGAAGTCAGGCCGCGCGTAGACGTCCGCGGCGGAGCGGATCAGGCTGGCCCAGGCATGGCTGCCGTGCTCGCGGTCCGAGGTCAGCCCGGTCAGCGCCTCGGCGATCACGTTCGTGCGCTTCAGGTAGGCCGAATAGGCCTCGTGGAACGTCTTGAACGGGGTGCCGTCAATCTGGCTCACCACCCAGGCCAGCCCGAGGAGCGTCCCGCCAGAGACGGTGGACAGCCCCACGACGTCGGGCAGCAGTCCCACGGTGTCCAGCAGGCGCAGCGTTCCCAGGTGGAACGCCGCCGCGCGATAGCCGCCGCCGGACAGGGCCAGCGCGAGGGGGCCGAGCGGACCGTGCTGCTCGGGGGCGGGGAGCGGGGTGTCTTGGCTCATGGAGAGGTCCAGGGGAACGGCGGGGAGGGCGTTTGGAGCTTAGGCCAGATTCAGCGCCCCCCACCCACGGAGGTGCGTGTCGAACCCCACCGTGGCGGGGAGGCGGACGCGGCGCAGGCCGCTCAGGCGAACGGGGGCCGCACGGCTCGCGTGCGCTGCGAGGGGTACCGGTCATGAGGGCCGGTCGTATCTTTCAGGCGTGGACCGAAAGGACGCTCCCCATGACGAAGCACGTGCCTGGCCCCGAGGCCACGCCCTTCACGGGCGTGCGAGTGACCCATCGGAGCACGCTCGCGTTCGACGAGGTGCGAAGCCGGCTTCGCTCCCGCCTTGGAGAGGTCACGGTGCCGGAGATCGCGCGGCTGAGCATGGAGACCGGGTCCGCCCAGGAGTTCGAGGAGCGGATGCGTCCCTTGCTCGGCGGCAGCGGTTTCGTGCTCATGGCGGAGATCGACCACGGTGCGTGGATGCACCGGGTGGGGATCCACCGACGGCTGGTGCGCTGGATCTTCGGCAATCCCATCATCGCGGCCACGATGCTGCGGCATGACGCGACGGCGGGCTTGTTCGTGCCTGTCGAGCTCCTCATCGAAGAGGCCGTGCCCGCGGCTGGATGCACCGTGACCTATGTCCGGCCATCGTCGTTGATTGCCGTGGGTGACAACCGGGAGCTCCTCGTGGCGGCGCAAGCGCTCGACGCGAAGGTCGAGGCGTTCCTCACGTCATCCGGCATCTGACGACAGCCGAGTCACGGTCTCGGTTCGCTTTGGGCAACGACCGAATGACCGGAGGTGTGAATCAGCCGGCCAGCGCCTTCTCCAGAAAAAGATGACCGCGCGGCGGAGCGCATGCCTGCGATGCCTCCCGCCGGATCAGGGGACGGTGTAGAGCCCGACGACGTTCGGATCCAGCGTCGCGCTGGTCAGCCGGAGGCCGGTGGCGCCGCTGACGCTCGCGACGTCGGTCACCCCCAGGTCCGACAAGGAGAAGGACACGGCCCCCAGCTTCGACGGCACCGTGCCCACGGGGTTGCCGGTGATGCTCGGCACACCGCTCGTGTAGGAGACGGTCGCCAGCGAGGTGGAGGTGTTTCCCGCGGCCGACGCGGTGAAGTCGCTCGCGAGCAGGGACAGCGAATACGTCCCCACGGGCTGGTTGGACGCGTTGATCAACGTGACGGTGGTGTCGTCGCCAATCGTCGCGGAGGCCAGCGTGCTGTCGACGATGAAGAAGCGCGTCTTGGCGGTGAAGGCCATGCCGAACTGGAAGTTGCCCGCGCCCACGTTGTTCGCGCCGTCGTGGATGCCCAGGCCGGAGGCGGCCGCGTTGGCATTGGCGGGCGCCGAGCCCCGTGCGCTGGGCGTGTTGGTGCCAGTGATGGCGTTGGCCGTGGCGCCCACGAGTTGGGTGAAGGTGCCCTCCGCCGTGGTAACGGACGCCAGCTGCGCGGCGCCGGTCAGCTGGGCCGGAGTGCCCGCCGTCACCGCGCCCGTGAAGGTCGCGCCCGTGACCGGCATCCGGGTGTGAGGAGTCCCGACCGGGTCGGCGAGCGAGGAGATCTCATACGCGACGCGGTGCAGCTCGCTGGCCTCCGTCGCGCTGATCCCCAGGTCCGCCGCCGCGCTGCCCGCCCCCGTCGCCAGGTTGCGGGGATCGGCCTGCGTGATCTTCGCGAACAGCACCGCCGCCGACAGGTAGCTGCCGTACTTGCTCGAGTGGCGGCTGTCCGCCGCGCTCCACAGGTTGAACATCCCCGGGGTGATTCCATCGGCGGGGTTCGGGTCGGCCAGTCCCTGCTCCACCGCGCGCATGTAGCCATCGCCCACCCGGGCGACCCCCGTGAAGCCCAGGTCCCGGTACGCCTTGAAGTAGGCGTCGCGCAGGTCGGCCTGCATCGCCTGCAAGCCCGGGGTCCCGCTCGGGTAGCCCTGCGTGCCGACGGACGTGGGCGATGACCACGTCTCATAGAGGAACACGCTCGCGGCGGGGTTGCTGGACAGCACCAACGCGCGCAGCGCGCGGGCGGCATCCATGAAGTTCGCCGGCGCGCCACCCCGGGCCGCGGGCAGCGGCGTCACGCTCTGCTCCTGCAAGACGACGGCGTCCCAGTTCGCCTGGCCGATGATCGACGCCCGGTTGACCTGGTGCCAGCGGAGCGTCTGTCCACTGGCGGTCTCCAGGCTGACGTTGAAGGAGAGCCCCGCCTGGACCGTCATCTTCTTGAAGATGCCTGGAATCCCTCCCACGCCGGAGCCATTCAGGTCCGTGACCGCGGCCTTGTTGTACGAATAGACCGGCGCCTCGTTGCCGTGGGTGAAGCTGTTGCCGACGAAGAGGATGTCTCCGCCAGAGATCGCGGAGAACTCGCTCGCCAGCTCCTCCTGCGCGGGCTCGGGACGAGGGGCACCGCCCGCCTGCGTCACGACGCCCCCCCAGACCATCAAGCCCAGCACGCCAGGGTGGAGGGCGGGCAACAGCGCATGGAAGCGGGACCGGCGCATGACATCTCCGTGACGGTGGACCCGGGCGACAGCGCGCTGTCGCTGAAATCCAGCTTCACAATCGTAACGGGATGCCGCGTCAGGCGCGAGGCCCTCGCTCCCGCGAGCCGGATGGCCTCAACCGTGCCGGTCGCGCAGTCGGGTGTATGTGTATGAGACGACCAGGAGCATCACGCCCAGGAGGATGAAGGTGAGCACGCGCTGGTCCGGCGGGAGCCGCGCGACGTCCACCAGCACCAGCCGCGCCAGCGACAGCCCCAGCACCGCCAGCGCGGCCAGCCGGTACCAACGCTCGCGCAGCGCGAACCCCACGCCGAAGAGGAGGAACGCGGCGATGACCCAGCCCAGCGTGACGAGCCCTGAGGGCATCCTCGCGCCCACCAGCGCCACCAGCGACAGCCCCGCGCCCACGGCGCACACCGCCGTGAACAACGGGTGGACCTGGGGCTCCACCCGCCCGGAGACGCGCACCGTCCCGCCGCGCTCCACCAGCACGAACGCCACCCCCAGCCCCAGGAGCGGTGTCATCCGCCCCGGTGTCTCCCACTCACACGCGGCCAGCGCCACGAAGAGGATGAGCACGCCCACGCCGCGCAGCACCGGCGAACCCACGCCGCGCGCGGCGAGCCCCGCGATGAGCCCCGTCGCGGTCCACGCCGCCACCAGCGCGACGTCGTCGTAGCGCGCGGGCATGGCCAGCGCGAGCGTCACCGCTCCCAGCGCCAGGTACGTATGCATCAGCGCCACGGGCGCGCGTTGGAGCCGGGCCACCCCCGCCCCCGCGCCGTGCGCCAGCGCGACGACGAGGAGGAAGGCGAAGAGGCGCGAGTCCTGCTCCCGGGAGACCTCGTAGGCCCCCAGGGACGTCAGGCCCACCCAGTTGAGCAGCGTGAAGGCCAGGCTCGCGCGCAGGGGCAGGTCGCGGGGCCGGACGAGCAGCGCCGCGGAGAAGAGCAGGAAGTAGAGCGAGAGAAAGCCCATGCTCAAGAGCAGCCGGTCGTGCTCGGGAGCCCCGGGGGCCATGTGGCCCGTGCGGACCGCCCAGACGACGTGGGTGCTGTAGACCGCCACGAGGCTGGACAAGGGAACGATGACCCAGCGGTTGCGCACGAGGAAGAACAGCGCGCCCGCCGCGAGCAGCGTCGTGGACAGCAGCGTGAACGCGGTGATGTCACTGAGCATCCCCGTGTGCAGCCCCAGGAACAGCGCGATGCCCGCCACCGTCTCCGACTGCATCCGGTGCGCGATGGTGACGATGGCCACCACGAACGCCGCCAACAGCACCAGCGCCAGCGCCTCGCTGTCGATGACCCGCACCGCGGGGATGAAGTGCAGCGCGTAGGTGACGAAGTACGCGAGCGCCAGACCGCCACCGAAGACGATGCGTCCGAAGAGCTGGTGCTTGCGCGCCAGCCACAGCCCAAACCCGCCCAGCCCCGCGCTCAACAGATAGCCCGCGCCCACCCGCGCCAGCACCCCCAGCTCCCCGAAGTGGTACGTGATGAGGTACGCGATGCCGATGATGAGCGCCACGATGCCCAGGCGGCTCAACCAATAGGTGCCGACGTGCGCTTCCAGGTCCCGCGGCTCGGGGGCGGGGGGAGGGGGCGTGACGACAGCGGCCGGGGACAGTGGACGCGGTGCTCCCTGTCCCTCCAGCGTGGCGAGCCGCGTCTCCAGCGCGGAGACGGTCGCCTCCAGCCGCTTCACCGTGTCCCGCAGGTCCTGCTCACCGCCCTCGTCCGACATGGACTTCCTCGCGCATCCGCGTGCTCCCGGCCCTCGCTGCCTTCAAGCACAAGCCCAGCACATCTTCAATTCCAGGCGTGGCGCGCCAGCCCCCGGGAAAGACTCACGCGGGGGCCGGGCGCCGGTGCTTCAGGCGAGGTTGTGGAACACGTGCTGCACGTCGTCGTCCTGCTCCAGCATGTCCACCAGCTTGAGGACCTCGGTGGCCTGCTCCTCGGGGAGCTCCTTGAGGGTGCCGGGCAGGGGGATGTACTCGGACTCCGCGGACACGGGGGAGATGCCCTTGGCCTCGATGGCGGCCTGGAGCTTGCCGAAGTCGGAGAACTTGCAGCGCAGCAGCAGCTGCTTCTCGCCCTTCTCACCGGTGGTCTCGCCCATCTCCTCCAGGCCGTGGTCGATGAGCTCCAGCTCCAGCTCCTCCGCGTTCAGCCCCTCGGCGGCCAGGCGGATGGCGCCCATGCGCTCGAAGAGGCGCGACACGCTGCCCGCCGTGCCCATGCTCCCGCCCAGCTTGGTGAAGGGGAAGCGGACGTTGGCCACGGTGCGCGTGACGTTGTCCGTCGCCGCCTCCACCAGGATGCCCACGCCGTGGGGCGCGAAGCCCTCGTAGAGGAGGATCTGGTAGTCGGCCTGGTCCTGGCCGCTGGCGCGCTTGATGGCGCTGTCCACGTTGTTCTTCGGCATGTTCGCGGCGCGGGCGTTCTGGACGGCCCGGCGCAGCGCGGGGTTGGATTCCGGATTCGGCCCGCCGGCCTTCACCGCGATCACGATGTCCTTCGTGATGCGCGTGAAGACCTTCGCCATCTTGTTCCAGCGGGCGAACATCGTCGCCTTGCGTGTCTCGAAAATGCGTCCCATGGTTTCCTCAATATACCGTGGCCCGTCCCGGGAGGATGGGTTTCCGCAAGGGTGTCATCCGCGCGGGAAGCGGCTCGCCAGCGCGTCGGCCAGGGGGCCCGTGCCCGTTCGCAGCGGGTCCACGCAGGGCAGGCCATGCGCCCGGCCGGTGGCCTCCAGGAGCTCGAGCGCGGCGTCCTCGCCCAGTTGTTCGGTGTTGAGGGCGATGCCGGTGCACTGGATGGCGGGGTTCGTCAGCCGGCCCTCCAGCACCGTGCGGTCGATGACGTCCTGGATGGACGGCGGCGGGTGCCTGACGCCGCGCATGCGCGTGCGCGTGGGCTCGTGACACACGATGAAGGCGTCCGGCTGCGCCCCATGCAGCAGGCCCAGCGTGACGCCCGCGAAGGAGGGGTGGAACAGCGAGCCCTGGCCCTCCACCACGTCCCAGTGATCCACGTCGTTCGCGGGGGTGAGCCACTCCGCCGCGCCCGCGACGAAGTCGGACACCACGGCATCCAGCGCCACGCCCCTGCCGGAGATGAGGATGCCCGTCTGTCCGGTGGCCCGGAAGTCCGCCTTCCACCCCCGGCTCCGCAGCTCCTTCTCCAACGCCAGCGCCGTGTACTTCTTGCCCACCGCGCAGTCGGTGCCCACCGTCAGCATGCGCAGCCCGGGCCGCTTCGTGCCCTGGCCGGTGGCGAAGTCCCGGTCCGGGAAGCGCACGTCGTGCAGCTTGCGCCCGTGTCGCGCCGCCGCCGCGGCCACGGCGGGGAAGCTGGAGAGCCGCTTGTGCAGCCCGGTGGCCACGTCCAGCCCGGCCTCCAGCGCCCGCACGAGCGTGTCCACCCACGCCTCCGCCAACACCCCCCCGGGGTTCACCACGCCCACCACCAACGTGCGCGCGCCCCTCGCCTTCGCCTGGGCGAGGTCCATGTCCACCAGGCCACAGTCCGCCGCGCAGCCCGGGAGGCGCAGCTGACCCACGCACCACTCCGGCCGCCAGTCCACGATGCCGTGAGCTGTCTTGGCCGCGAGCTGATCCTTCACGTCTCCCAGGAACAGCAGGTAGGGCTTGTCGATGTCCACGGGCGGTGCCTTAGCACGGCCCAAAAACGGCGTGGAAATGGCCCGGGGGAATAAGCGCGGCATTGGACGTAACAGGCATGAGCCCGCTTCAGGGCCCGCCCTCGCGGAGTTGCATGCCATGCGCCTCACCCCGTCCGCCGCCCTCCTGTTCGCCGCCTCGCTCTGTGCCGCCTGTGGAGGTCCGTTGGCCGAGGAGCACGCAGCCGCGGGCGTCACGGACGAGTCCGTCGCCAGCCAGGAGCAGGATTTGGACGAGTCGTGCGTGGGTTCGGACGTGGTGCTGGCGCAGCCGGACGGCGCGGTGGTGACAGCGGTCATTCCCAATTGCTCGTATTCGGACTCGGCGGCGGCTTCCAATGACAGCAATTACGATCAGCCGTCGTGTCCCCATCGCTTCGTGACCGAGGTCACCGGCCTGGGGGGCAACTTCGCCCAGCCGTTCGTGGAGGTCATCCCGGCGACCTCGAACGTCACCGAGAGCGCGTGCAAGGGGTTGGCGATCTCCGGCGCGGCGTTCGGGTACAAGGGCGGCGTCTGGTGGGGACTGGGGGAGCTGACCACCAATGGCGTCTGGTACCCCGCGACCCTCTTCTGGCCGGCCCACTGCGGGCTGCGCTTCAACATCGGCTCGGGAGGTTCGGGCTACAGCAAGATCCGCGTCACGGGCCTGGGGGCGGCGCTCGGCGTGTTCAAGACCCGGGTCCGCACCGGCGTGCGCCTGGGCACGGGCCCCTGCTAGCCCTCCAGGCCGCCGTCCCGGATCGCCCACCCACCGGGTGGGAACCGAAGATCCGGGTGTCGACGGACTTCGCGGCCGGGTCCGCTCCTGCTAGGAACGGCCCCGTGGTGTTCCGCCCGCGATCGCCCAGCGCCGTCCCCCGGCCCGGGGAGTCCTCCCCCTCCGTGAAGGAGCTTTCCCCGGCCTCCCGAGAGGACGTCGCGGAGTTCCAGGCGCTCGTCGCGCGGTGCGCGCCAGCGTTGGAGGAGCGGGCCCGCATCCTGTGCCGGGGCCGGAACCCGTCGGACGCGAAGGACCTGTTGCAGGAGACCTACGAGCGGGCCTTCCGCGCGTTTCATACGTATGACCGGTCCGCGCCCCCCATGGCGTGGCTGGCGTCCATCCTCGTTCGACGATTCCTCGACTGGTGCCGGCACGACCGGCGCCACCCCCAGGAGGAGTTCACCGACGCGATGGGGGACACCCTGGCGGAAGCCGAAGCCCCGCCGGAGACATGGGCGCGCTACACGTTGGATGACGTGTGGCGCGCGGTGGAACAGCTTCCCCCGGAGCTGCGCGAGGTGGTCCGCATGAAGGACATGGAGCGACAGAGCTACGCGGAGATCGGCCGACGGCTCGGCATCCCGTCCATGACGGTGGGCACCCGCCTGTTCCGCGCCCGCAAGAAGCTCAAGGAGCTGCTCCTCGCAGGGCAGGGAAGCGCTGGGGGCCCGGCGTGAGCTCCCCGTGTGAACAGCTCGCCGCCTTCGTGGACGGAGAGCTCCCCCTCGATGACACCGAGGCCTTCCGCGTCCACCTGGTGGACTGCGAGAGCTGCCAGGCCGACCTGGAGGACCAGGTGCAGGCGAGCCTCGCGGTGCAGGCCGCCGCGGAGGCCCGGGCCGCGTCCGGCCCGGAGGCGCGGCCCGGGGACTCGTTCGGGTGGAGCCCTGGCGCGGAGGCGCGGTCCGGGGAGGTGCTCGGCGCGGTCCGCCCCGTGGCGCCTCCGCCCGGCCGGTCCGAACGCCCGCGTTCCCGTCCGACGCCGGCCTGGGACCGTCGGCGCGTGGCCGGGTTCGCCGCGGCGGCGGCCGCCGTGGTGCTCGCGGTGCTCGCGGTGGTGCGTCCGTGGCGCGAGTCCGGGACGGAGCGCGAGCTGCCCTTCGCGGTCGCCTCCGCGCGTCCGCTGGAGGGCCGGCTGAGCCACCCGGGCCTCGCGGACTACCGCGCGCAAGGCACGATGCGCGGCGGCGCGGACGGGCGTCCGGAGCTGAACCTGCCCGCGTTGGCGGCGCTGGAAGCGAAGGGGGACCTGCACGGCGTCGCGACCGCGTGGCTCGCCGCCGGGGACTTCGCGCGCGCGGCCCCCATCCTGGAGCGCCTGCCGCCGTCCCCCGCCGTCCTGGGAGACCGGGCGCTGGCGGCGCTGGGCCAGGGCCAGCCAGAGCGCGCGCTGGGGCTGCTGGAGGCCGGCCTGGAGGCGGCGCCGGACGACGCGCGCCTGCACTGGAACCGGGGGCTCGCGCTCCAGGCGCTGTCGCTGGAGCTGGCCGCCGCGGCGGAGTTCCAGCGGGTGGCCCAGGCGAAGGAGCCGGGCTGGAGCGCCGAGGCGACCGAGCGCGCGGACGGCCTGCGCCAGGGCGCGCTGGCGCGGCGGGATTCATGGCAGGCGATGAACACGGCCGGCATGGCGCTGGCGCTGGAGGGCACGCCGTACCCGGCTCCGATGGCGCGGCGCAACCCCGACCTGGCGAGGCTGTACCTCTACCATGCGCTGCGCGCGGCGCCGTCCGTGGCGCGCGTGCGGGCCCTGGCGCCGCTGGCCGACGTGCTGGATGACGCCACGCGGACGAAGACCGCCAGCGCCTACGTGGCGCGCGTGGCGGCGGCGGACTTCGGCAAGCGGGGCCCGCTGGCGGACACCTACCGCGAGGTGCTGGCCGGCACGCGGACGCTGGTAGGCGCGGAGGCGGACGCGTTCCTCGCGAAGCTGCGGCGCTCCGGCGAGCGCGATCTGCTGCTGGGCGCGGTGCTGCTGTTGCGCCAGGAGGACCGGTTCGTGGAGGAGCTGGCGACGCTGGTGCGCCAGTCCGGCGAACCCGCCTGGTACGAAGCCCCGCTCGCCCGCGGCCGTGCGCAGGCCGCGCTGGCCCGGGGCGACACCCAGACGGCGGAGAAGTCCCTCCAGGAGGGGCTGGCGTCGTGCCGGAGCGCGGGCTTCCAGTACCGCTGCGTGGATCTCCAGCAGCACCTGTCGGCGCTCTACAACCGGCTGGACCGCCGCAAGGAGGCGCAGAAGCTGGCCCGCTCGGCGCTGGAGGAGGCGTTCCGCACCGACAGCTGGTTCCAGGAGGAGGTGCTCCTCTCGGACCTGGTGACGAGCGCGCGGCTGAGCCATGCGCCGGCGCTGGCCCGCGCGTATCTGGACGAGTACGTCCAGCACGCGCCCGAGGACTGCGCGCGGCGCTCGGAGTACCACCACGCCCGGGCGCTCCTGGCCGTGGAGGACCTGGACGCGAAGGCGGCCCGGCGCGAGGTGCAGGACGCCCTGGGCTGTCCGACGGCGCCCACGCTGCTGGAGATCGCCGTCGCGGGGGACCTGCTCCGGCTGGAGGGCACCGCGGTGCCGGGCCGGGAGCTGGACCGGGTGCGCGAGCGCATCCGCGTGCTGCGCGAGGACCCGTCCCTGACGGCCGGGGACCAGCTGCTCGTGAACCACCTGGAGGGGCGCATCCTCATCGAGCGCGACCCCGAGGCGGGCCAGAAGCTCCTGCGCGGCGTCATCGCCGGGTCGGCGCTCCGGCGCTCCACCGACATCGAGGCGCGCAAGGCCTGGGCGCACAGCCACCACGTGCTGGTGATGGACGCGGGCCGCTCGAAGGAGTGGGGCCCGGCCGTGGAGCTGCTCGCGGAGGAGGTGGACCGCACCGCGCCCACGTCATGCCTGCTGGCGCTGGCCGGCCAGGATGAACGGCTGCTCTTCGTCGCCCGGGGCCCCACGGGCGCCAGCGACGGGGTGTACCTCCACGCGCTGAAGCGGCCCCTGCGCGAACGGGTGCCGGCGGTGCCCGAGCGGATCCTCCAGCTGCTCTCCGGCTGTGACGCGGTCCGCGTGCTCGCGGAGCCCATCCTCCAGGGACGCCCCGGGCTGCTGCCCGCGGACCGGGCCTGGAGCTACCTCGCCCCTGGGGGACACCGCGTGGAGGCTCCGGCCGTGGCCCCCACGTCCAAGCGGCTGGTGGTGTCGGACGTGGAGCCGCCGGCGGCCCTGAGCCTTCCGCGCCTGATGCCCTGGAAGGGCGTCGCGGCGCCGGGCGATGTCCACCTGCGGGGCCGCGCGGCGACGCCGGACGCGGTGCTCGCGGAGATGGAGGACGCCACGGAGGTGGAGTTGCATACGCACGGCCTCTCCGGCGCGGGCCTGTCCGACGCGGCCTTCCTGGTGCTGTCTCCGGACACGGCGGGCCGCTACGCGCTGACCGCGGAGGACCTGGAGGGGCACACGCTCCGCGGGGCCCCGGTGGTGCTGCTGGCCGCGTGCGACGCGAACGTGGGCGCATGGCGCTACCACGCGGTGTGGAGCCTGCCCTCCGCGCTCATCCAGGCCGGCGCGCGCGCGGTGGTCGCGCCTTCCACGGAGGTGCCGGACGTGGAGGCCGGCGCCTTCTTCCAACGGCTGCTGGAGTCCCTGCGCCGCGGCGAGCCCCCCGCGCAGGCGCTCCGGGACACCCGCGAGCGGTGGCTCCAGCAGGGCCGCGCGACGTGGGTCCAGGACCTGGTCGCGTTCGAATAGGCCTCCACGAATATCGCCGCCGCTCCGCGTATGGAGAGCGGGAGGAATCACCATGCACCAGCGTTGGATGTCCGCAGTGGGATGGATGGCAGTGGGCTTCGTCACCCTGTCGTCGGCGAGTGCCGGGGCGGAGGACGTGAAGGCCGCGAACAAGCCGGTGCAGCTCGCGCCCCGCACGACGGCCGTCGCCAGCACGGCCACGAAGAGCAGCGGCACGGTCGACGTGGCGGTGGACGACGGCGCGAAGGGCACCCGGCTGTACCGGTACGACCGGTCCAGCGGGAAGCTCACGCTGGTGAAGCAGGTCACTCAGAAGGACTCGGCCAGCGCCACCTCGAGTTTGAAGGACCTGGCCGCCGTGGAGCGCGGCACGTCCCTCATGGACCCGGGCAAGGGCGGCGCCGTGTCCCCTGAAGGCAAGCCCCCCAAGGGCGGCCCCCCGGGTGGAGATGATCCGGGCCTCATCACCCAGGCGGACCTGGCGAACATCAAGCGCGAGCTGTCGGTGATGAAGGTGCAGCAGACCCAGGTGAAGGTCGGAACCCAGGCGCGCCGGTAGGGTCCGCTTTCCACCCGAACGAAACGAGGGCCGTGGCTCCGGGGGGACAGGTGTCCTCGCCCCGAAGGGCCGCGGCCTTCGTGTTTGTGAATGGGTTCCCGCCAGCCCGTTCAGCCCCCGACGCGCGGACTGTCCGCCCTGAGCTCGCCGTGGCGGTCCCTGCCTCTGTCGCGGCTTGCCCCACATCCGCCGTGCTCACACTTTTCGCGCAAGAGGGGGCGCGGCACGCCTGTTTGTCTTTGGCGGCCTCCTTGTCCGAACGACCGTGGGTGTGACCGGAAGACCCGCGTCAGCAGGGGGGATGCACATGGGGAGCATGCAGAACGGGCGCCGTCATGGAATGGGGATGCGCACGCGGTCCTGGGCGTGGGGCGTGTCCCTGGCGGTGCTGGGGGCGGGGTGCGGCCCTGGCGGCAGCGGGCCCTCGCCCGCGGACCCGGTGGGGACGCAGCAACAGGCGGCCCTCAGCTACAACGGCCTGTCCTTCAATGGACTGTCTTTCAACGGCCTGTCCTTCAACGGGCTGTCGTTCAATGGCCTGTCCTTCAACGGGCTGTCGTTCAATGGCTTGTCATCGCCCGCCTTCGCGTCGTGGTTCGGTTTGGATCCGGCGCTGGCCGCCGAGGTCATGCACTACGTCGTCCTCTGCGCCGTCCCCGCGGGCCAGACGCGCACGTACACCGATGCGGGGACGAACACGGCGTACACCTGGAGCGGGTTGTTGGGGCTTGCGCCGGGCTGGTCCGGGGGCGCGGCGGCGACGGTGGCCGAGCAGCAGCTCGTCTCCGCGTGCCTCGCGGCGCACACCAACCCGTTTGGCGTGAGCGTGCCCATCTCCGTGCAGGGCCGTGACGCGCTGGGACAGACGATCCCCTCCACCCCGGAGGAGCTGGCGTCGTTCACCCGGCCAGAGTCGTGCTTCTTCGGGAACCTCTTCCAGGGCGAGGGCGTCTACGCGGGCAGCCAGAACCCGCCGCTGGACGCCACGCAGAGCACCTCGCGCGCGTGCGCGGTGGTGGATGGCTCCGGGATGCCGCGCATCGAATGCGCGCCCCTGGTCTACGTGGGGAGCTGTTCGGCGGTGTGCGAGCCGGACGGCACGGCCGGGCTCTCATTCCTCCACTGTTCGACGGGGGGCGTCACGTACTCGCCGATCACCACGCGCATCCGCGACGCGGACGTGGCCGTCTGTGGCGACGGCACCTGTCAGGTGACGGAGTCCTGCGGTGCATCCACCACGTACGACGCGTGCGCGGCGGACTGCGGGGCGTGCCCCTGAAGGAGGGTGGGGCGGCCTTCAGCCGGAGTGGGAACCCAGGCCGGAGGCCGCGCCCGCGCGCAGCCGTTCATGGAGCGCGTCGGTGAGCAGGTACCAGAACTGCACGTTGCCGAAGCTGAGGATGTCGCCGCCCCGGAGCGGCACCTCGCGCTGCCCGATGGTGCTGGCGTTGACGAAGGTGCCGTTGGTGGAGCCCAGGTCGCGCACGGTGCAGCGGCTCTGCGCGCGGCTCCACCGGAGCTCCGCGTGCTGCTTGGAGACGGAGGCGTCGTCCAGCACCAGCTCGCAGTCCAGCCTGCGGCCGATCCGCAGCACGTCGGCGTCCTTGAGCGTGGGCAGGGTGGCGACGAGCAGGTCGTCGAATTCGAAGAGCAGCGCGAGCATGCCCTGCTCGACGTCGCCGGGATCCGCCATGCGGGTGGGCGCGAGCGCGGCGGCGGACAGCTCCGACGGCGGACGCTGCACCAGTGCGAAGGGACCCAGCTGGTGCTGGAAGGTACCCACGGGGAGTCCCGAGGCGAGCGCGCGCAGTTCCTGGACGGACAACACGTGGGCAGCCTAACGGGTCGGCAGTCGGGCGCCCAGCCGGTACCGGACGATGGCGGTACGGCTTTCGTTGACCCACCAGCGACTCGTTCCCTACATTGCCCGTTTCCAGTCGAGGGCCGGGTTCCAGGAGGGAGCGCCGGGTCCCCGATGTTTGCAGCCAGGTGATGGAAGGAGCGGTGGTTCGATGAGCGGGAGCGACAACATCCCGATGACCCCCCACGGTCTGCAGAAGCTCAAGGACGAGCTGAAGCACCTCCAGTCCGTGGAGCGGGGAAAGATTTCGCGTGAAATCGAGGTCGCGCGCGCGCACGGCGACCTGCGGGAGAACGCCGAGTACCACGCGGCCAAGGAGAAGCAGTCGCACATCGAGGGGCGCATCCTGACCCTCAACGACTGGATTGCGCGCGCGGAGGTCATCGACCCGTCGAAGCTGGGGGGGGACAAGGTCATCTTCGGCGCCACGGTGGAGCTGGTGGATACGGAGAACGACAAGACCATCTCCTACCGGTTGGTGGGGGAGACGGAGGCCGACCTGAAGAAGCGGTGGATCGCCGTCACCTCGCCGGTGGCGCGCGCGCTCATCGGCAAGAAGGTGGGCGACATCGCGACCGTGCAGAGCCCTGGGGGCGTGCGCGAGCTGGAGATCGTGGAGATCCGCTTCGAGGAGCCGCGGGAAGACGCGCAGCCCGGCCAGGGCTGAAGCCCGGTGGTCAGCGGGTCCTTCGGGGGGGCGGGCATGGGCTCGCTCCCCCGGTTTCGTTTTCCGCGCGGCGTCAGAACCGCTTCGTAGGATGGAGGCTGGAAACCCGCGTGAACCACCCGCTCGCCAGCCTCATCGGACCCTTGAAGTACGCGTGCCAGCGTGACTTCGCCCAGCTGGGCACTGTTCGGGATCTGCGCACCCTGATGGAGCGCACCCTGGCGGCGGCTGGGGGCGTGGACGCGGGGGCGTTGGAGGACCTGCGGGCGGCGCTCCCGCATGTGGATCCCCCCGCGCCACCGGAGCACCGCAAGGCGGCCCTGCGCCAGGTGTTGGGGGCGCTGAAGCGGAGCGGCGTGGCCCTTCCGGAGGAGCTGGAGCGGGTCGTCGTCACGGGGGAGCTCAACGCCGTGGCGGCCCGGTTCCCCCGGGCGCCGGAGCGTGGGCACCTGCTCGAAGCGGAGTCGAACCCCGCGCCGCCTCGTCGCCGGATGACGCCGCCCCCGGGAACGGTGGAGGCCCGGGGAAGCGCGGTGCCGCCCTGGCGCTCCCAGGACCCCGTGCCCCTGGTGAGGGGAGAGAACCGGAGCGCGCCCGGAGGCGCGACATCGTCCGCTTCACGCACGGCGGGAGTGGGTGCGCGCGGCCCGGGGAATGCGGTCGCACGCGGCGTGCATCCAGAGGGGATTGGGGCAGGCAAGGTGGCCCAGTCCCCGGGCTTCGACGGCCCTCGCTCGACGCACCCGGGCGGCGGTCCCACGCAGGTCGATTCATTTCCGTCGCTGAAGGCGGAGGGCTCGCCGCGCGGCCCGCGTGCCACCGCGCCGCGAGGGGGCGCCGCTGGCCCGTCGCCCATGAGCGAAGCCCCGCCTCGGGGCGCGCGGCTCACGGCGATGGACTCCGGCCCTGGTGGCGCGGCGCCCCGTGCTCCGGCTGCGCGCTCCGCGGCGATGGACTCCAGCCCTGGTGGCGAGGCGGCCCGTGCCCCGGCTGCGCGCTCCGCGGCGATGGACTCCGACACTGGTGTCGCGGCGGCTCGTGTTCCGGCGGGACGGAGCAACATGGGGGGCGGCCCTGGTGTCGCGGCGGCCCGTGCTCCGGCGGGACGGACCGGCGTGGGCGCCGACCCCCGCAAGGCGGCCCCTCCGGCGGACCGTCCTCCCGCGGAGAAGGCGCGGAAGAAGAAGGCCAAGGCCGTGGGCGCGGAGGCGTCGCGCTCCGAGGCGAAGCTCCTGTCCATCGCGCCGCGCTCCGGCCCGCTGTCCGCGCCGCTCAAGACGCTGGGCAAGCGACTGGGGCCCCGCCTCATCGCGGTCCTGGACAAGAAGGGCCTGCGCCGCACCGGCGACATCCTGTTCCTCCTGCCACGCTGTTACGAGGACCGCCGCAAGCTGCGCACCATCGCGGAGCTCATCCCCGGCGAGCGCGGCGTGACGGTGGGCACCGTGAAGACCGCGGACTTCGTCCCGGGCCGCGGTGGCCGGCGCATGTTCCGCGCCGTCGTGGGCGACCGCTCCGGCAGCATCGCCGCGACGTACTTCCACGCGGGCCCCTGGCTCAAGAGCCGCTTCTCCGTGGGCAAGCAGCTGGTGCTCTCCGGGGAGGTGCGCGCCTCCATGAATGGCCGCGAGATGGCCCACCCGGAGCTGGAGCCCGCCGAGGACCTGGAGTCCACGACGTCCGTCCACTTCCACCGCATCGTCCCCATCTACCCGGGCTTCGAGCGCGGCGAACAACGCTCGTTCCGCGAGCTGGCCTCGCGCATCAGCGAGCAGCACGCGCATCACCTGGAGGAGCCGCTGCCCGCGGACCTCCGTCGCCGCTACCACTTGATGGGCTTGCCGGACGCGCTGCGCTTCATCCACTTTCCGCCCGAGGACGCGGACCTGGAGGCGTTGGACGCGCACCAGAGCCCCGCGCACCGCCGGCTCGCCTTCGACGAGCTGTTCTTCCTCCAGTTGGGCATGGCCCTCAAGCGCCAGGGCATCAAGGCGGAAGAGGGCATCGCCTTCGCTGTCACCCCGGAGCGGCTGGAGAAGGCCCGCGCCGCGCTGCCCTTCCAGCTCACGGGCGCGCAAGCCCGCGTGGTGGGCGACCTCGCCCGGGACATGGCGCGGCCGGAGCCGATGAACCGGCTGGTGCAAGGCGACGTGGGCAGCGGGAAGACGGCGGTGGCGCTCGTCGCCGCCATGGTGGCGCTCCAGGACGGCTACCAGGTGGCGGTGATGGCCCCGACCGAAATCCTGGCCGAACAGCACGAGCGCACCTTCCGCCGCATCCTGGAGCCCCTGGGCTTCCGCGTGGGGCTGGTGAGCGCGGCGGGCACCGCGAAGCACAAGCGCGGGGTGCGCGAGGCCGTGGCGAAGGGCGAGCTGCACCTCGCGGTGGGCACGCACGCGCTGCTGGAGGGCGGCGTGTCCTTCCAGAAGCTGGGGCTGGTGGTCATCGACGAGCAGCACCGCTTCGGCGTGCTTCAGCGCCACACCCTGATGAGCAAGGGCCTCACGCCGGACGTGCTGGTGATGACCGCCACGCCCATCCCCCGCACGCTCGCGATGACGCTGTACGGCGACCTGGACGTGTCCGTCATCGACCAGCTCCCGCCCGGCCGCACCCCCATCACCACGCGCGTCTTCAACATCCAGTTCCGAGCCCGGGTCTACGAGGCGGTGGGCGCGGAGCTGGCCAAGGGCCATCAGGCCTACGTCGTCTATCCGCTGGTGGAGGAGTCGGAGAAGCTGGACCTGGAGGACGCCACCCAGGGCGCGGCGAAGCTGCAGCAGGTCTTCCCCTCCGCGAGCGTGGGCCTGCTGCACGGGCGCATGAAGCCGGAGGAGAAGGACGCCGTGATGGAGGCCTTCCGCGACAAGCGCATCCAGCTGCTCGTGTGCACCACGGTGGTGGAGGTAGGCGTGGACGTGCCCAACGCGTCCGTCATGGTGGTGGAGTCCGCGGAGCGCTTCGGCCTGTCACAGCTGCACCAGCTGCGCGGGCGCGTGGGCCGAGGCGCCGCGGCCAGCTTCTGCTTCCTGGTCGCGGGGGCCGCCCGCTCCTGGGAGTCCACCGAGCGGCTGGGCGTGATGGAGCGCAGCAGCGACGGCTTCGTCATCGCGGAGAAGGACCTGGAGATCCGCGGCCCCGGTGAGTTCCTGGGCACGCGGCAGAGCGGCCTGCCGGAGCTGGCCGTGGCCAACCTGGTGCGAGACGGCGACCTGTTGTCGCTGGCGCAGGTGGAGGCGCGGCGGATCATGGACACCGATCCGAAGCTCCAGGAGCCGGACCACCAGGGGCTCGTGAAGGCGCTGGAGGAGCGGTGGGAGGGGCGGCTGGCGCTGGCCCGGGTCGGGTAGGGCAGGCACGAGCGGCGCTCGTCCGTCAGGGTGTCTCCGACTTTCGGCATGCCTACTTTGGGCGTTGGAGGACCACGGGGGACGCACGCGATGGGAGACTGGGGGCGAGCGGAATATCTGGCGAGAGAGGGCATCCGGGACCGCCGGGTGCTCGCGGCGATCGCCAGCCTGAACCGTGAGGACTTCGTGCCCGCCCACGAGCGGGACGCGGCCCAGGAGGACGTCCCCCTGCCCATCGGCCATGGGCAGACCATCAGCCAGCCCTATGTCGTCGCCCTGATGAGCGAGGCCCTGCGCCTGCGCGGCTGTGAGCGCGTGCTGGAGATCGGCACCGGCTCCGGCTACCAGACGGCGGTGCTGGCGCTGCTGGCCCGAGAGGTCTTCACGGTGGAGATCGTCCGCGAGCTGGCGCGGGGCGCGCGGCGCCGCCTGCACCGGCTGGGCTTCGGCAACGTGTTCTTCCGGGAGGGGGACGGAGCGCTGGGCTGGCCCGAAGCCGCGCCCTTCGACGCCATCATCGCCACCGCCGCGCCCGAGGAGATCCCCCGCGCGCTCCTGAATCAGCTCAAGCGGGGGGGCCGGATGGTCATCCCCGTGGGCGCCATGAACGAGACGCAGGAGCTGCTGCGCATCCGTCGGGGGATGCCCGGGTTGTTGCCCCGGGTGGAGCGGCTGCTGCCGGTGCGCTTCGTCCCCATGACGGGGCAGGGCTCGTCGATGAGCTGATGGGGGGAGCGGATGGGGCGCCAGGGCGTCCGCCTGCACGCCACCCCTCCGTCCGGGGTCGCGTTGCCGAGCGGGGAGGGGACCGGTAACGTCCCGCCCATGATCATCTGCCCGGTCTGTGACCACGTGCAGTCGGAAGGCGAAGAGTGCGAAGGCTGTGGCAGGCGCTTCCCCGACCTCGTGAACGCCCCGCCCGCCGTGGTGGCGCCGATGCCGGAGCTGGAGCTGACGCACCACGCGGGGGGCCGCGCGGAGGTGGACGCGCCCCCGCTGCCGGAGCTGGACCTGACGCGGCTGCGCTCGGGCCCGGACCTGCCGGCCATGTCGGTGCCGGACCTGGAGCTGACCCGTTCGGGGGACACCGGCGCGGTGCCTGTCGCCCCGATGATGGACCTGGACACGGGCCGCGCGCAGGACGACGGCGTGCGCACCGCCGCGCCCGTGGGCGCGGTGACGTGCCGCTATTGCCGCCATGTGCAGGCCGAGGGCCTGATGTGTGACGGCTGCGGCATGCGCCTGCCCCGCGCGCGCGTGGCGGCGCCGGTGGCCGCGAAGGGCCGCGGGGCGGACGCGGGCGAGCGCATCCCCTGTCCCTCCTGCCACGTGCTGACGTACCCCGGCCGCGCGTGCCTGGCGTGCGGCACGAGGGTGGAGGTGGAGGCGTGACGGCCCCGGCGCTCAAGGCGGGCTACGCGTGCAGCGAGGGCTGTGGCTTCACCGCCTCGCTGTGGGACGTCGTCTACCGCTGCCCCCGCTGCGAGGGCCTGCTGGAGGTGGCGCACGACGAGGCCGCCCTGCGCGCGGTGCCCGCGGCGGAGTGGAAGCGCCGCTTCGAGTCGCGCTTCGCGACGTCGCGGCTGCCGGACGGCTCCGGGGTGTGGGGCAAGCGGGAGTGGGCGCTGCCCGAGCTGCCGCTGGAGGACATCGTCTCGCTGGGCGAGGGGCGCGTGCCGCTCAAGCCGCTGCCCCGCATGGCGGCGGAGCTGGGCCTGGGCTCGCTGATGTTGAAGGAGTGCGGCGTGTCCCCGACGGGCAGCTTCAAGGACTGGGGCATGACGGTCCTCGTGTCCGCGGTGAAGCACCTGCGCTCGCGCGGCACGCCCATCCGCGCGGTGGCGTGCGCGTCCACCGGCGACACGTCCGCGGCGCTGTCCGCGTACGCCGCGGCGGCGGGCATCCCGGCGGTGGTGTTCCTTCCGAAGAACAAGGTGTCGCTCGCGCAGCTCGTGCAGCCCATCGCCAACGGGGCGCGCGTGCTGTCGCTGGACACGGACTTCGACGGCTGCATGAAGCTGGTGCAGGCGGTGACGGCGGACACCGGGCTGTACCTGGCGAACTCGATGAACTCGCTGCGCATCGAGGGCCAGAAGATGATCGCCATCGAGCTGTGCCAGGACCTGGGCTGGGAGCCACCGGACTGGATCGTCATCCCGGGTGGCAACCTGGGCAACGCGAGCGCGCTGGGGCGCGGCCTGGACCTGCTGTTCACCCTGGGGTTGATCGCGCGCCGGCCCCGCATCGCGGTGGCGCAGGCGCAGCGGGCCAACCCCCTGGCGCGCGCCTTCCGGGGCGGCTTCCAGGATCTGGTGCCGATGCAGGCGGGGGCCACGCTCGCGTCCGCCATCCAGATTGGCAACCCCGTGTCGTTCCGCCGCGCGGTGCGGATGCTGCGCGCGTTCGACGGCGTGGTGGAGGAGGCGTCGGAGTCGGAGCTGGCGAACGCCGCGGCCCGCGCGGACCGCGAAGGCACCTTCGCCTGCCCGCAGACGGGCGTGGCGCTGGCGGCGGTGGAGAAGCTGGTGGCGTCGGGGGTGATGGCGAAGGGGGCCAGCGTCGCGGTGGTGGCCACCGCGCACGGCCTGAAGTTCGCCGACTTCAAGGTGGGCTACCACCGGGAGGCGCTGGCGGACGTGAAGGCCGCGCACGCGAACCCGCCGGTGGAACTGCCCGCGGACCTGTCCGCCGTGCGCGCGGCCCTGAAGGACCTGGGCTGAGCCGGGCCCCGCGCACGACGGCGGCGCTACTCCACCAGGAGCGGGATGCGCGACTCGATGGTGAGACCGAAGCCCGAAAGGCCGCGGTAGGTCATGTCCGTGTTGGTCATCAGGCGCATGGCGCCGATGCCCAGGTCGGTGAGGATCTGGCAGCCCATGCCCACGTCGCGTGATTCGTGGGGCGTGCGGCCGGAGGCCGTGTTGCTGCCATCGCCCGCGCGCTTGTGGTGGATGCCGAAGTCGTCGCCGTGCATGCCGGGCAGGTAGACGATGACGCCGGAGCCCTCGCGCGCGACGTGCTCCAGGGCGCGATCCAACAGCAGGTGGCACTTGCAGTCCGGCGAACCGAACACGTCCCCCAGGGCGCAGGCGCCGTGCAGGCGCACCAGCGGGGCGGGCTGGGCGTGCTCGGGGTCGCCCTTCACCAGGACCAGGGACTTCGCGCCGTCGGGCGTCCACGAATAGGTGAGGGCGGTGAACTCGCCGTGGCGGGTGCGCACGACGCTCTGGCCGGGCTCGCGCCGCACCAGCCGGTCCTTGCGGCTGCGGTACTGGATGAGGTCCGCGATGGTGATGAGCGACAGCTTGTGCTCGCGCGCGAAGGCCTTGAGGTCCGGCATGCGCTGCATGGTGCCGTCGTCCTTCACGAGCTCGCAGAGGATGCCGGAGGGCTGCAGGCCCGCGAGCCGCGCCAGGTCCACGGCGGCCTCGGTGTGGCCCGCGCGGCGCAGCACGCCGCCCTCGCGGTAGCGCAGCGGGAAGATGTGACCGGGGCGCAGGAAGTCATCCGCGGTGCTGTTCGGATCCGCCAGCGCGCGGATGGTCTTGGTGCGGTCCGCGGCGGAGACGCCGGTGGTGGTGCCGTGGCGGAAGTCCACGGAGACGGTGAAGGCGGTGCGGTGGGACTCGGTGTTCTCCGCCACCATCTGCGGCAGGCGCAGCGCGTCCAGCCGCTCGGCCAGCATGGGCTGGCAGATGATGCCGCTGGTGTGGCGGACCATGAAGGCCAGCTGCTCCGGCGTGGCCAGCTCGGCGGCCATGATGAGGTCGCCTTCGTTCTCGCGGTCCTCGTCATCGGCGACGACGACGCACTTGCCAGCCTGGATGTCGCGGATGGCCTCCTCGATGGTGTTCAACTCGGAGTCTGGGCTCATTGCGGGGCTGCTCATCCTGCTGACGACGTGGAGGGGCATGGTGGGCGGCATGTAACGCGAGGGGGGTGGGGTGGCAAGCCGTGCCCGGGGAGCAGGCGTGCGTCCGTTCAATAGGTGGGATGAGGGGAACCTGTGACAGGGCGTCCGGGTCCAGGCCCGCGACTCGACGGCCTGGGGCGGGTGATGTAGGGTCTTTGGCTCCGTGAGCGCAGACATCCAGGACAAGCGGGCTCGGTTCGACCAGTTGCAGGAGAGCCTGGCGACCCGGCAGAGCACGACCCACTTCACCCATGCGGGGGTTTCCACCATCGCCTTCCTGTTGATTTCAGGGGCGGCGGGGAAGCTGTTCCACGACTCGCTGCGAACACCGCTGCTGGCCTGGGGTGCGGCGTTGCTGGCGCTGGGGCTGCTGGGGTACGGCTTCCGCAGCTATCGCAAGGGCCGCGCGGTGTTGGCGGATGAGCTCCAGCGCTACGAGACGCTGCTCGCGCTGCGCAGCGAGCTGCACCTGGACAACCCCGCCGCGCTCCTGCCCCGGTGAGCGCCGCGAGGAAGACCGCCCGCCCGGGGCGGTTCATCGTCCTGGAGGGACTGGACGGCGCGGGCACCACCACGCAGACGGAGCGGCTGGCGTCCGCGCTGCGCGCGGATGGGCACGCCGTGGTGACGACGCGCGAGCCCTCCGACGGGCCCGTGGGCACGATGGTGCGTCAGGCGCTCACGGGCCGCCTGGGGCTGCCGCAGGGCCGCGGGCCGCTGGCGCCGGAGACGCTGGCGCTGCTGTTCGCCGCGGACCGCACGGACCACCTGCACGCGCGGGTGCTGCCGGCGCTGGAGGAGGGCAAGGTCGTGCTGTGCGACCGCTACGTGCTGTCCTCGCTGGCGTACCAGGGGGCGAGCCTGCCCATGGCGTGGGTGGACACGGTGAACGCGCACGCGGTGTCGCCGGACCTGACGTTGTTCGTGGGCGTGGACCCCAGGGTCGCGGCGAAGCGCCGGGCCGTGCGCGGCGCGCCCGCGGAGCTGTTCGAGGCGGACGAGGCCCAGCGGCGGATCGCCAGGCAATACCTCAAGGCCATCACGCTCCGGCAGAAGCGAGAGCGCATCGTTCGCATCGACGGCGAGCTGTCCGTGGAGGCCGTGACGGACGCGTGCCTGATGCAGGTGCGGCGGGTGCTCGCGCGCGGGCGCTGAGCTCCGGCTGTTCCTGCCTCGGTCGTTTTTCACCTTTCGCGGGTGACAAGGGTGACTTATCCGGCGCGCGGACCCTGGGCCTGGCCCGGTCCGCGCCACCCTTCACCCGGACAGGTATGAACTCCATCCTGCGTCCCGCTGCTCCTCCCCGTGTTCGTTCGCGGTTCCACCCCAGGAGCCTCGTCGTGCTCGCCCTCTGCGCGGCGGCCCTGTTGTCCGCGGCGTGCGGCTCCGACGAGACCGTCGACCCACCCGTGCCCCCGCCCCGGGATGCGGGCGTCGACGCGGGCGTCGACGCGGGGCCGGGGACGACGGATGGCGGAGGCGATGCGGGCCCCTCGGAGCCGGATGCGGGGGTGGAGCCTTCCTTCTCCCTGTCGACGTCCCCAGAACAGACGGTCCAGTTCATGGCCGGCGCGTCCAGTTCGAGCGGGGTCTACGTCACCCGCCAGCCCTCGTTCACCGGGGACGTCTCCGTGACGGTGGACGGGCTGCCTCCCCACGTGCGCACCGTCCAGGCGCTGCCGCTGCTCATCCCTGGCTCGGAGACGTCGGCATTGCTGGGCTATGTCCCGGATGAGTTCGCGGCATATGGCCGCTACTCCCTCAAGCTGGTCGGAGTGGGGGGCGGCGAGCGCGTCGAGTTCCCGCTGACCCTGGAGGTCCAGCCCGGTCCGGCCGCGCTGGACAGTGCGTTCGGAGCAAGCGGGGTGATGGTGCCCGGGCTCGGTCCTTCGCCGGTGACCATCACTTCCATGGCCGTGCAGCCGGACGGCAAGTGGATCCTCGCGGGCTTCACCGGTTCCGTCATTGGCCTGCGGGACGTGTGGGTCGCCCGTCTGCTTCCGGGTGGGACGCCGGACCCCACGTTCGGCACGAACGGCGTGGTGGTCAGCGACATCTGCGGCGGCGATGACTACGCGGATGCCGTCGCGGTGCTTCCGGATGGCCGCATTGTCGTGGCGGGGGGCGCCGTCGCCGGGACGAACACCTGCGGGGGCACGAAACAGCAGGGCCTGCTGATGGCCCGCTACACGGCGGCGGGAGCGCTGGACACGACGTTCGGGGGGACGGGCGTGCGCACGTTCAAGATCACCACGGGCATCGCCACCCTGCACGGGCTCACGGTCGACGCGAGTGGCCGGTACATCGGCGTGGGCACCGGCGACAACAGCGGCACGGACATGGTCGTGGTCCGCCTGCTTCCGACCGGGGCCCTGGACACGACCTTCAGTGGGGATGGCGTGGCCTCCGTGGATCTGGGCCGGTCGGATGACGGCCGCTGCGTCGTCGTCGAACCCGACGGGAAGATCATGCTGGCGGGCACGTCCACGGGCAGCTTCAATCTGCTGGCCCTCAAGCGCCTGAACGCGGATGGCTCCCCGGACAGCACCTTCCGCTATCTCCCGTTGGCCGCCTACCCGGAAGTCACCCCGCGCTCACTGCACCGGCTCTCCGACGGGAACTGGCTGGTGGCTGGGAAGGGGGTATCCTACAGCGGAAGCACCTCCGCCGTCGTCGCGCGGCTGACGTCGACCGGGGCCGAGGACTCGTCCTTTGGCGACAATGGTTACATGTCCTTCAATACCTTCGCATACCCGGCGAGCGTGACCGACACGGTCGTGGGCTCGGGCCTGCTGGCGGATGGGACGATCGTCGTCGCCACTTCAAGCCAGGATGCCCAGGGCGCCTCCGCGGTGGGGGTCACCCACCTGCGCGCGAATGGATCGGCCACGCTCCGCTCGAACCGGACCGACCTGCCTGGGGACGAGAAGCCGACCGCCGCGGTGCTGGGCGCGGATGGGTTCCTGCGCGTCGCCGGCTCGCGCACCCCGGAGGGCGGCACGCAAGCCGAGCCCTTCGTCATCCGCTTCCATCCGTACTGACGCGAACGTCACGCGTCCGGCATCACGACCCGGAACCCGCGCACGAGCGCCCAGAGCAGCTCCAGGAGGGAGCCGTCGCGGGCCGGTGGGGTGATGGTCAGCCACGTGCCCTCGGGGACGGAGCCCACGCGGGAGTCCATGGCGAGGAAGGCGTCCGCCATGTCCGCGTGTGACACCGTCACGCCCCGGGGGCGTCCGTGGGGGACCATCGAGTAGAGGACCGAGGCGGCGTCCCCGGGCGACGTGCCCGCATGCGGCGGCCCGAGCACCCCCAGCTCGTATGCCTCCTCCGAGTCCACGAAGACGGTGCACACGCCGTCCGGAGGCTCGGAGACGTCCCGGCCCGACCGGGTGACGAGCACCCGCGCCCGCGCGGCCTCCAGCACGGAGGCCCGCGCGTCGCGCGTCGCGTCCATGGCCAACGGCACACAGGCGCCCCCGGCCTTGAGGATGCCGAGCATCGCCACCACCATGCCCGCGGAGCGCTCCATGGCCAGGCCCACCCGCACGTCCGGCCCCACGCCGTGCTCCCGCAGGTGCCACGCCAGCGCGTCGCTGCGCGCATCCAGCTCCGCGTAGGTCAGCCGCTCGTGGCCCCCCACCACCGCCACCGCGTCCGGCCTCCGGCCCGCCTGCGCCCGGAACCCGGAGGACAGGTCGAGCGCGAGCGCGGGCCGCGCATGCACCGCCGAGGACTCCCCGCCAGCGAGCGCCGCCTCCGCCAGGCCATGGCATGGCAGCAGGACCCGCTCGTCCGCCGCGCCCCGGGCCTGCAACCGGGCCTTCAGGGCATGGGTCCGCGCTCCCGGGTCCGCGAAGCTCCACTCCTCCGTGGGGCCGTCCTCGGTGTCCGTCTCCTGGAACCAATAGAGCCGTGCCTGCGTCTGCCGCTCCGGGCGCGGGACGAGCTGGTCAACGAGGCTGGAAGTCAAGCCCAGTTTGCTCTCGCTGCCATCCGCTGAATTCATGAACATATACCTTATCATGAAAAAACTGCTCATCCCGAACCATGGCCCAGGGGTCTGACATCCGCGTTCCGGTGGAAACGGATGGGACGTCCGCGCGTCCACCGGGTGGAGGCGATGGGCTAGAGTCCGGCGCTCCATGGAGCGCACCGGCGCGGCGGCGATCATCATCGGCAACGAGGTCCTCACCGCGAAGGTGAAGGACGAGAACGGCCCCCACCTCATCCAGCGGCTGCGGGAGCTGGGCATTCCGCTCGTCTCGGTGGAGACCATCCTGGACGACGTGGACGCCATCGTGGACGCGGTGGCGCGCGCCCGGCGCAAGGCCCGCTACGTCTTCACCAGCGGGGGCATTGGCCCCACGCACGACGACGTCACGGTGCGCGCGGTGGCGCTCGCGCTGGGCCGCTCCGTGGTGCGCCTGCCGGAGATGGTCTCCGCCATCCACGCGCGCGCGGGCGGGGGGCCGGTGACGCCGGAGTCCCTGCGGCTGGCGGACGCCCCGGAGGGCGCGGTGCTCCTGGCCCAGCCGGGGATGTGGTTCCCGGTGCTGACGGTGGACGACCTCTTCCTGCTGCCCGGGGTGCCGCAGCTGTTCCGGATGCAACTGGAGACGGTGCTGGCCCGGCTGAGCGGCACGCCGGTGCACCTGGTCAACCTGTTCTTCAACCTGGGGGAGAGCGCCCTGGCCGGGGTGTTGGACCGGGTGGCGCTGGACATGCCCCACGTGGCCATCGGCTCGTACCCGGTCTTCGACGAGGCGCTGGACTACCGGGTGAAGGTGACGGTGGAGGCGCCCGAGCGGGCCCACGTGGACGTCGCCGTGGGCCTGCTGCTCTCGGGGATCCCGGCGGACGCGCTGGTCCGCCGGGGCTGAGGCTTCCCGAGGGCGGCGACTACAGCGACAGCCCCATCCGCTGGCGCAGGCGGAAGAAGTCGTCGGTGAGCAGCCACCCCAGCAGGGCGCGCAGGTCGGCGCGCTCGCGCACCGCCTGGAGGATGGCGTCGGTGCCCTCCTGGCGGTTGGCGGTGATGTTCGGGTCCTCGCGCAGCACCATGTTGAGGGCCACGGACGGGTCGCCGCATACGAGCAGGCCCGCGCGGTCGGCGGAGAAGCCCAGCGCGTCCACCACCGCGGGCACGTCCAGCTTCGGCTGCTCCGACAGCGCCTGCGCGGGGCCCTCGGAGGCCTTCATCGCCTTGCGGCTGAAGGCCTTCTTGAGCTGCTTCGTCACGTCGTCATTGCGCCGGCCCAGGCCGTTGTACTGCTGCACGTGGACGCGGATGGCGTTGCCGAACAGGTCCGCCGTCTCGCCCTGGGACAGCTTGGAGAGGACGGCCGTCTTGTTGAGCAGGCCCAGCACCGCCTTGCCGATGAGGAACTTCTGCTCGCGGGCGTTGAAGCGGCGCACCACGTCCTGGCCCACGCAGAGGGACGGGGGCTCCGTCGTCTCCGGCTGCATCAGCCCACGCCGCGCCAGGTAGACCTCGAACTCCTCCACGCCGAAGGTCTGCGCCACCGCGCGCACGGCCTTGTACACGGCCGAGTCCTGCTTGAGCTTGTCCGTCTTCGGGTTGACGCCGAGCATCTCGAACTGGGGCGGGTGCACCTTGCCCAGGTGGTCGCCCATGGCGCGCAGCAGCTCCGTCAGGGGCCCGCGAGCGGCCGGGTGCATCAGGACGGTGTCCACATCCGCCGCGGGCAGGGCATCCCGCGGCTCCTGGGGCTGACGGAGGCGGGCCTCCGAGTAGAAGGCCTGCTCCACCTCGTTGGTGGCGCGCATGAAGGTCAGCACCGCGGCGACGGCGTAGGCCTTGTCCTGCTGCTTCTGGGCCTCCCACAGCTTGAACAGCGCATGCAGGCTGTCCACGCGCGCGGGGTCCTGGCGGAGCAGCTGCCGGTGCTCTTCGATGGCGAGCGGGTAGCTGGTCGTGTCCCGGCCGTACAGGTCCGCCAGCGCGGCGCGGGCCTGGAGGTTCTGTGCGTCCTGCTCCACGAGCTGCCGGTAGATGACGGTGGCGCGCGCGGGCTCCGACAGCGGCCCGGCGTAGAAGCTGGCCACGCGCATGCGCAGCGACACGGCCCGCTTGACGTCCGTGGACGCGGTGGCGGCCGCCTGGGCCTCCAGCATCTGGGCCAGCTCCGGCAGGTTGCGCACGCGCTCGTAGAGGACGACCAGGCGGTCCACCAGCGCGGGCTCGCCCGGGGTCAGCTCCAGCGCCTTCTTGTAGAGCGCGGTGGCGGCGGCGACGTCGCCCAGGCCCTCGTCGTGGATGCGCGCCAGCTCCACCGTGAAGCGCGCGCGGGCGTCGTTGGGCAGGTCCTGATCCAACAGCCGGCGCAGGCAGTCCACCGCGCCGCCGAAGTTGCGGCCCTGCGCGTACACCGTGGCCAGCCGCTCCAGCGCCTCCGGGTGGCGGGGCAGGGTGGCCAGCGCCGTCTGGAGGTGCGCGGCCGCGCGGCCCGGGTCGTTGAGGTGCTGCTGGAAGAGCGCGCCCAGCGTCAGGTGGTGCTGCGCGAGCACGCGGGGGTCGCCGCCCTGCTGCACGCGCTGGCCCAGCATCTGCGCGGCCTCCAGGTACTGCTGCGCCTCCAGCAGCAGCAGGCCGCGCGTCTCCAGCGCGTCGGGGTAGCCGGGCCGGGCCGCCAGGGCCTTCTCCAGCACCGCGAGCGCGCGGGCGCGGTCGCCCAGGGCCACGTTGTGCAGCCGGGCCGCGGTGACGTAGGCCGCCGCCGCCGCCTCGGCGTCGCGCTGGGCGAGCCGGGCCTCCGCGCGCCGCTCATGCAGGGCCGCGAGGTCCGAGGAGCCGCCGCGCTGCGCGAGCAGCTCCTCCAGGCCGGTGGCCGCGCCCGGGTGCAGCGGGTCGCGCTCCAGGGCCAGCCGGTAGAGGGCCGCGGCGCCGTCCGCGTCCTGGAGCTTCTGGAACGCGAGCTTCGCGGCGGCGACGAAGCCCTCGATGGCGCTCTTGGGATCGCGGCTCGCCCTGGCCTCCGTCTCCATCATGGCGCGCGCGGTGGCGAAGTCGCCGCGGCGCAGGGCCACGCGGCGGGCGCCGTGCAGCGCGGGCAGGCACTGCGGCTGGAGCTCCAGGGCCTGCCGGTAGAGGGCGGCGGCCGGCTCCAGGTCGGGGTTCTTCTCCGCCAGCTCCGCCGCGCGCAGCAGCAGCTCCAGCGCCTCGGTGGCCTCGGTCGTCACGGCCAGCCGCATGCCGTACATGCGCGACAGGCCGGCGGTGTCACCGCTCAGGCGCAGCACGCGCTCCAGGCTGGTGGCGAGCCGGGCGTCCGAGGGGTCCGCGTCGAAGGCGCGCTGGTAGACCTCCAGGGTGCGTTCGGTGGGCGGGCCCTTCTCCTGGTCCGCCGCGGCCAGCAGCCGCAGGGCGCTGGACAGGCGCGGATCCGTCACGCGGTCCGCGATGCGGGAGCGCAGCTCGGCGCGGCGCGGGCGGTCCGACGCGCGGATGCGCTCCAGCAGCGTGAGGGCGGTGAGGTTGCCGGGCTCCAGGCCCAGCACGGACTCGCAGCACTGCGCG
The DNA here is from genome assembly GCF_007352635.1 of Corallococcus sp. Z5C101001. Classification (NCBI taxonomy): domain Bacteria; kingdom Pseudomonadati; phylum Myxococcota; class Myxococcia; order Myxococcales; family Myxococcaceae; genus Corallococcus; species Corallococcus sp. Z5C101001. Next base: position 285,953 of record NZ_VKLU01000005.1, on the reverse strand, counting down.
GCGCGGGACGGCTCCTGGAAGCGGTCCAGGTACAGCCGCGCGAGCTTGAGGTACGCGGTCACCTTGGCCGAGGGCGTCTGGCCCACCTGCGTCTCGCGGTCGAGGATGGAGACCAGCTCCTTCACGTTGTCCTGCGCGACGTACAGGCGCTCCAGCGCGCGCAGCGTGGCGGCGTGGCCCGGCGTCAGGCGCAGCACCTCCTGATACCCGTCGATGGCCAGCTCCGGACGGCCCAGCTGGTCCTCCCAGATGGCGGCGGCCTGGTAGAGGGCGTTGGCGCGCTCCAGCGGGTCGGTGCGGTTGGCGGCGTCCGCGCGCAGCACCTCCACCAGGCTCTCCCAGGCCCCGTGGGCCCGGTGGATGCGGGCCAGCGCGCGCAGCGCCGGGAAGTAGCTGGGCGCCAGCATCAGCGCCTCCTGGTACGACGCCAGGGCCTCGTTCTCCTGCTTGAGGCGGTGCTCGTACAGCTCGCCAATCTTGTAGATGAGCGCGGCGGCCGCGTCGGTGGAGGGGGAGATCTCCGACTCCGCCCGGTACATGTCGATCAGCTTCTCCCACCGGGCGTCCTGCGCGTACAGCCGGCCCAGGGCCTTGAGCGCGGGGAGGTACGAGGGCGACAGCGCGAGCACGCGCTCATACGCGGTGATGGCGCCCACGCGGTCCTTCAGGTGCTCGTCGAGGATCTCCGCGTTGCGGTGGAGCAGCGACAGGACCTGCTTGGTGTCGCCGGCGAACGACGCCTCCAGGTCGTTGGTCTCCAGCAGCTCGCGGAAGCGCCCGGCGCGCTCGTAGAGGCGGGCCAGGTTGCGCAGCGTGGGCAGGTGGTCCGACGCCAGGTCGAGGATGCGCTTCATGCACTCGATGGCGTGATCCAGGTCGCCCAGGCGGTCCTCGTAGATGACCGCCATCTTGTTGAGCGTGGTGATGACCTGATCGCGGTCGGACGTCTGGAGCAGGTCCTGCTCGAACATCGACACGAGCTCGGCGAAGCGGCCCTGGCGCTCGTAGAGGCGGGTGAGGGCCTTCTGCGCGGGGAGGTAGCCGGGCTGCAGCTGGAGGCACGCGTTGTAGCGCGCGATGGCGTCCTCCTGGCGGCCCAGGCGCTCCTCCAGGATCTCCGCCGCCTTGTACATGCGCGCGGCCTTGCCCTTGGCGTCCTCGGCGGCGGTGACCTCCGCGTCGAAGACGGCGACGAGGCCCTCCCAGTTCTTCATCCGGTAGGACAGCTTGCCCAGGCCCGCGAGCGCGGCGGCGTGGCTGGGGATGCGGGCGATGATGGCCTGGTAGCGGGCGGCGGCCTCCTGGTCGCGCTTGAGGTCGTCCTCGTACAGCGCGGCGAGGCGCAGGTTGATGGCGACGAGCTCGCTCTCGTCGTTGATGGAGCCCACCCACGCGAGCAGCACGTCGGCCAGCTCCTCGAAGCGGCCCTGGGTCTCGTAGATGCCGGCGAGCGCGCTCAGGACCAGCGGCTCATTCGGGCTCACGCGGCGCGCGGCGAGCAGCGCGGAGAGGGCGTCGTCCTTGCGGCCCAGGCGGTCGTGGACCTTGGCGATGTGAAGGTAGGCGGGGGCGCCCTGGGAGCCCTGGCCCTCGGCCTCGGCGAAGAGGGCGGCGAGCAGCTCGTCGGTGCGGCCCTCGCGCTCGGCGACGCGCTTGATGGCGGCCTGGAGGAGCGGGTCGGTGCGGTCGAGCGCGAACGCCTCGCGGAACACGGCGGCGGCGGCCTCCTTCTGCTTGAGGCGCTCCTCCAGGACCATGCCCGCGGAGGTGAGGTAGTGGGCGCGCAGCGAGGGCGGGACGACGGCGCTGGCCAGCAGCCGGTAGATCTCCACCAGCGCGCCGGCATCGTTGCGGGAGGCGTAGACGGACTCGAGCTGGGTGAGGAGCGTGACGTCGGTGGGCTTGCGGTCCAGGGACTGGCGCAGGGCATCCGCGGCGTCGTTGTCGCGCGACAGGCGCTCCTCGAGGATCTGTCCCTTCTCGAAGAGGAGGGAGGCCTGCTGGCGCGGGTCGTCCGCGGCGATGAGCTCCGCGTCGATGAGCTGGACGACCATCTGCCAGTTGCCGACGTCGGCGAAGAGGCGGCGGGCGGCGCGGATGTTGGCGAGGAAGCGGGGCGCCAGCTTGTACGCGTTCTGGAACGCGACGGCAGCGTTGCGGGGGTTCTTGAGCGGCTCTTCCCAGAGCAGGCCGACCTCATGGAAGAGGAGGGCGGCCGTCTGCGGTTCGGTGGTGGCGAGCGCCTTGGCCTCGCGCTCCATGGCCGCGATGCGCTCGCGGGCGTCGTCCTCGGCGCTGGCCTGGGGCGCGGCGGCGGGGAGGGTGGTCACGTTCTGGGCGAGTGTCTGTGCCGCCGCGCCCGCTGGATCAGCCGCCCCGGGGGGAGGCACCGCAGCGGAGGACGAAGGCCGCGTGACGTCATTGCGCTCGCTCATGGAAGCCGGCTCCAGACACAGGATTTTGAGGGGAGACTGAACGGGAGTTCGTACCACGCGCTCGGCTGGCCCCTCAACTTCCCGTCTTTCCTGACGATTTGAGCGCTGGGAAGGCAGGCGGACGGGCGGGCGGAGGGGGGCGGGACGCAGGGGGAGGCCGGTTTGCCCTCGTGCGGAGCGACGTGCTTGGCTCCGCACTCTCCGTGAGCCCACCGCCCCCTGATCCCCGAATTCCTATCGCCGCCAGGGATCAGGCGGCGCTGGAGAAGTACATCGGCCACTGTGAGGCCCTGGGGCGCTACCAGGCCCAGGACGTGCTCGTGGTGCGCGGCTATGCGGGGGACCTGCAATTGTGGGTGAACCCGTCATATCCGGGCTACCGCAAGGCCTGGGTGAGCGCGTTCGGTTCGGTGCCTGCGGGGCACGACGTGGACCACGTGTATTCGAAGGAGCGCGGGAAGCAGTACGGGTACGGCTACGTGCGGCTGGCGCTGGTGGACGGGAGCATCAACAAGGGCAGCGGCACGTTCGAGAAGCTGATGGGGCAGGTGCACCGCGAGAACGTGATGGCCGGGCACGTGATGCAGCCGCCGGAGATCCGCTACGCGGACGACGTGCAGGAGCTGAAGCTGCGGCACGTGTCGTTCAAGCCGGCGCAGAAGTACGCGGAGAACAAGAAGCCAGGGCAGGCCATCCTGGGGGGCACGAGGCTGGTGGGGGCGACGAAGCCCGCGGGCTCCCAGGTCCCGAGGCCCACCCTGCCGCTGACCCCGCCGCGCAACGTGGTCGCGGTGAAGCCGCTGGTGACGCCGACGGCGCCGAGGATGCTGGCGCCGAAGCAGCCGCTCCAGGTGTCGGCGGTGACGCTGCATCGGACGGCGACCGAGGTGCGGGTGGTGACGGCGCCGCGGTCCCACGCGTGGTCCGGCGCCGTCGTGGGATGGCTGATGGGGGCGCTGGTCGACGCCGTGAACGCGAAGCGCATGCGGGAGGCCATGGACAGGCTCATGGCCGGAGTGGAGAAGCACCTCCCGAAGGACGGCGGCGCGCTGATCGCGGTCGTCTATGAGCAGCCGGACAACGCGGCCAGTTACAACTTCTCACCGGAGTTGTTCTTGACCGTGTATGTCATGGGCTACGGCGCGACGGCTCAAGAGGCGTATCAACAGTATCAGCGGGAAATCTCAGCGCCGGGCCACGCGACGCTCTCCGCCGCGGCCCAGAAGAACTGGTCCAAGCTGGAGCGCCACGTCTGGGTTCAGGCGGGAGAACGTTGACCCGGCTTGGAGACAGCGCTGACCACATCACTGGGAGTTCCCCGTGTATTCGGGGGCCTCGTGGATTAAGAGAAGCGGATGAGCCTTCTGGTGCTTTGTGAATTCAGGGTGCGGACCGACGGGGAGACGGAGTTCCTGCGGGTTGCGCGGGCATTGGCAGCCGCCGCCGCGACCGAGCCGGGAACGCTGCGCTACCAGTGGTTCGTCACGCAGCGGCCCGGTCATTACTCAATCGTCGAGGAGTACGTCGACGCAGCTGCGGCCGAAACACATAACAATCATGTGGATTCGCTGCTCCGCGAACTCTTCGCGGTGTCTGAACTGGTGACGGTGTCATTCTTCGGGGAGCTCAACCGGTACTTGCGCGAGTGGGCTTCCGGCCGCGAGGGAGTCGCGGTCCATGTGCCGTTGTGACGTCGCCTGAGCGGCTCCGGCCTTGAGCTGGCGTCGCTCACCCTGTCCACCGGGAAGCCCGCTCAAGGGCCCGATTCGGCGCGGTCTGGCTGCGACACGTTGCCCAGGTTCGTGAGCCTGCCCTCCGTGATGAGGACGCGGAGGGGGGCGCCCTGCCGCGACTCGACACGCATGGAGTGCTCCCCTGGCTCGAGCCCCGCGACGAAGAAGCGGCCGTCGGGGTGGACGACCTGCGTGGGCGGAGGCCCGCGGTCGTCCAGGCTGATCAGTCCCCCGGCCACATCCTCTGGCTTCAAGGTCGTGGCGTCGACGGTCCCTGTGATGCCCCCGGTGTTCTTCAGGACGATGTTCGCTTCGACGCGGCCATTCTGGGTGCCCGTGACGGTGACGCTGCCGGCCTGCCCATCCTCGGTCCACGCGTACAGCGTTGCCTCTCCTTCCTGGAAGGGCACCACGAACGCCGAGCCATCGAACCGGAAGCGCTCGTAGGAGGGAGGCGTGTTTCCGCAGCGGGCGGTTCCATCCCACGGCTTCGCCCTCACCAGGTGCACGTGCTCCGCGGGTCTGCCATTCGCCAGCACGACATGCCCCGCCAGCTCGAAGTGCCCAGGTGACCGCTGCCGCGGTGTGTCCGTCCAAATGAGAGCGGGGAGCTTCCAAGGGCCGAAAGGGACACGGAAGACGGCGGGAATCCCTGGGGACAGCGTCACCTCCTTGTGGCCCCTGACCTGGACTCCGCCACTCTCGCCCGACACATAGAGATTGATGTTCCGCTCACTCGCCTCGACCCGGCCCGCCCAGCTCCCATCCTTCTGGCGACTCAGCTCGGCGCCCGCATACACGGAGTCCACCACGGTCCCCTTCCGCGGACCGGTGCGAATGGGAACGACCTTGACGTCCGTGAAGCCCGCCAGCCGTACATCCAGCCGCGCGTCCTCCCCTGACTCCATCATCACCTGCCGGGGGAACGCAGGGCCCTCCTGGGTCGTGAGGGTCACGACATGCGGCCCACTCGAGAGGCCCGAGAGCCGGTAGCGTCCTTCCGTGTCTGTCCATGCGGACAGGTCCGCGTCTTCTCCGATGCGCAGCATGACGCCCTGGGCGGGACTCCCGTCCGGCAGGAAGACCTGCCCCTCCAGGTGGCCTCCCTTCGGCAGCCGCAACTCGACCCGGAGCTCCCCACCCGCCACGAGTCCCACGTTCGTCTCGCATGCCATGCCGTGGTTCGCCCCACGGGCACAGACATCGAACAGGCCCGCATGGGCCTGCGCGAAGACGGCCGCACCCGAGTCATCCGAGGTGGTCGCCTCCGTCCACGATTCGATGCGGGACTCGCGGATGATGGCGACCCTGGCGCCAGACAGCGTCCGGGAGCCCGTCGCGTCGAGGACCCGCACGGTGACCTGTCCCTGGCCCTTCATGGTGGGAGCCTGGAGCTCGACAGGCGAGGGATCCGGCGCGCCCCCTCGCGATGGCGCAACCTCGGGCAGGCTGGGACTGGGCGTGGACCGCACCGCCGTGAGCGGGTGCTCGCCCCCATCTCCTCCTCGCGGCGACGCGCGCTCGGGAGTCAGGGCGCCATGCAGCAACGCGGCGACGCCCAGAGACGTCACGAGTCCAACGGCGGCCATCCATCGTGCCCTGGCTCTCATCGCGTGGCTGCTCCCCTGTCGCGCCGCGTGGATTGCTTCTCGGCGAGGACGGAAAGACTAGTCCTGATCGACACGACTGTATTGCTCGTGTCTCCACGACTCCGTGGTCGACGCAGGGGCTCGGGTCGCGGGGAGGGGCCTGCTCGGGCGTGGTGCCCTCGGTGCTTCGGGGACGACCTCATCCCCGAAGCAGCAACGCCATCACGCGGCGGAGGGCCTGCGGCGGCGCCCGATGGCCCATGCGAGCAGCAGCAGCGCGCTTCCCCCAGAGGCCCCCGACTCGCTGCAGCCACAACCCTTGTCTTCGGGAGTCACGACCGCGGGGTCCTCGGGAGTCACGACCGGTGGCGTCTTCGGGAGCACCTCCAGGGCCAGCGGCGTCGCCCTGCTGCCGCCGAAGCGCGTGTCTCCGCTGTAGATCGCGCTCAGGACGTAATGTCCTGACTCGAGGCTCGTGAGGGTATGGCGTGCTTCGCGCCCCTGGATCGCGACCGTCGCCAGGACGGTGTCGCCATCCAAGAGGGTCGCCGTGCCCGACGGCTCGCCTTGTCCCCCCGTGACCCGGACCGTGAGGGTGATGGGTTCACCGGCGTGGGCGGGATTGGCCGAGGCCGTGAGCTGGGTCTGGGTCTCCTGGAAGTCGGCCGCGCGTGCGACCTCCAGGGTGAAGGCACCGCTCACGGAGCAGCGGCCCGGGTCCGTGGCGGTCACGGTGAGGGGGAAGGATCCATATTCCGTGGGCATTCCCACGAGCGCGCCGTCCTTGAACTCCAGCCCGATGGGCAGCGCACCGTCGAGGTTGAAGGTGCTGACGCCGACCCCACCGGTGTGGGTGAAGGCGGGCGCGGTGTAGGGCTGGCCCGTGGTCCCCGAGGGAATGCTGACGGGCTCGAGCACGGCGGGCTGGCAGGTGACGGTCAGGGAGGTGCTCCGCGACACGGTGCACCCGTTGCCGTCCGTGACGCTCAGCGTGAGGGGATAGTCGCCGCCCTCCTCGGGGATGCCGGCGAGGATGCCGCCTTCCATTGAGAGGCCGCGCGGAAGCGCCCCCGAGACCGCGAAGCTGGCGCTGCCCAGGGCGCCCAGCACCGAGAACTCGACGGGCGCGAAGGTGCTGCCGCGCTCGGTGGTCGTCAGCGCGAAGGGCTCCAGCGACAGCGTCCCCGCGGGGCAGGCCAGGGTGGAGCCGCCCGCCATCCGGTTGTTGCCGAAAGACAGGATGGTGCCCGTGCCGACCAGCCGCGTGGTGGCCAGGACATTGGAGGACACGGCCGCCTTCGACAGGCGGATGAGCGCGCGGCTGCCGCTGCCCACCGAGGCCGCCTGCAGCCCCACGCCGTTGTTCGCGAGCCGGGCCTGCTCCACGTTGAGCTCCGCGTGCTCGCCTGACTCCGTCCGCATCCAGATGCCCGCCTCGGTGTTGCCGGAGGCCGTGAGGTCATGGACGGTGGCCAGGGCGCCCGCGCCGAGCTCGAGCCCTCGCTGGTTCCCAGACACGGTGGAGTGGGTGACGAAGGCCGTGGCGAGGGAGCCCGTCGAGCCGACGCGGACCCCGGCCCCTCCGTTGGCGAAGGCCTTCACGCCATCGAGGAAGAGCTGGCCCTCCGCCGCGGGCGAGAACCGGATGCCGTCCGACTGGAAGCCGTGGACCTGGGAGCGCTCCACGTGCAGCGCGCGTCCGGTGTTGAACTGGATGCCCACGGAGTTGGGGGTGGGCGTGACGCTGATGATGTTGAGCCGGCGCAGGATGACCACGTCCTGCGGACCCGCGTTGATGGTGAAGCCCGGGGTCCCGGCGGCGGCCACCCCACCGGCATTCGGACCTCCGTCGATGGTGATGGCCCGGGTGATGGTCAGGGCGCCAAAGCCGCCCATGTCCAGGGCGTCAATCTCTCCGCCCGTGGCGGTCTTGGCGAAGGCGCCCGCGAAGGTCTTGCAGGGGGCGGTGCGGCTGCAGGGGTTCGCGTCGTCCCCCACGCCGGAGACCCAGGTGCGCGTCGCCTGGGCGAACGCGGGAAGTGAAGCGCAGAGGAGGAGCGCGAGGAAGGCGCGGCGCAGGGCAGCGGACATCGCGCGCTCAGTTCTGGGGGAGGGTGGTGGAGGGGGTACCGTCGATGCCGTTGCCAGCGGCGATGCGGTTGTTGCCGAAGGTGGCCACGTTGCCCTCCAGCCCCTTGCTCGTGTTGTGGCCCACCATCACGTCGGAGATGCGCACCAGCGCGGGCGCGTCCGCCTTGATGCCGGTGCTGTTCTGCGCCACCACGCCGCGCTCCAGCGTGACGGTCGCCCCACCGAAGGCATGGACGCCTTCCGCGGAGTTGCCCGCGAAGGTCGTGTCGTTGACCGTGACCTGCGCGCCGTTCAGCGCGCCGAGGCCGGTGATCGCCGCGATGATCTGGCCGTGGTCGATCATCGCCGTTCCGCTCTCGACCTGGATGCCCGCCGTGGTGTCGGTGGGCACCGCGGGCGGCTTGGAGGACGCGCCGTTGATGCTCGTGTTCCGCACGAAGAGCTTCGGTGCGCCTGCATCGGCCAGGACGTGGATGCCAGAGCCGGTGAAGCCCATCAGCGTGCATCCCTCGATGTGGACCTGGCTCGCGGCCATGATCCGGATGCCATCCAGCCCAGTCCCTGTCCCCTGGATCGTGAGGTTGCGCAGGATCACGACCGCGCCAGGCGCGTTCACGACGATGCCGTGGGTCCCCGCGTTCAGGATGCCGCCGGCATTCGGGCCGCCATCGACGGTGATGGACTTGGTGATGGTCAGCGCGCCGAAGCCGCCGGGATCCATCGCGTCGAGCTCCCCGCCCGTCGCCGTCTTGCTGATGGCGCCCGCGAAGGTCTTGCAAGGAGCGGTGCGGCTGCACGGGTTCGCGTCATCTCCCACACCGGAGATCCAGGTGCGCGTCGCCTGGCCCCAAGCCACCGAGCTCACGAGCAGGCACAGCAGGGCGGGCACCACGGTGATTCCAAGACGGCGACGCGGCATCAAGCTTCCAGAGGACATGGGTCGGCAAACTAGACCTCTTTGTCGCAAGGGACCAAGAGCACCGCACTCCGTGTATCACTGTCTCATCGTCTTCAGCGGGCCCGGCTCTCCGCGAGGCCGCGGGGTCCCATGACCATGAGACGGCTTTCGCTGGGTTCACGGGGCGCCACGCGTCACCATTGCTCGGTATCATTGGTCGGCTTGTAATTGGGTTTGTCCTGGAATTGTTGCATGCCCGCCTCGGGTGGATTCTGCGGGCTCCGGCGGCGAAGCGCGCGATGACCTGGCGGGTCGAAGCTGGCACGGGCGAGGTCAGCGCTCCTGGCTGTGCAATGCCTGCAGCCGCTCCACCGTGGCCGTGACGCCACCGCAGACGATCACCGCGATGCGTGACGCGGCGGCAAGGACCGACGAGTCCGCGTCGAGCGCGGCCAGCGCGGCCCCGCAGGCGGGCTCCACCAGGATCCGGTGCTCGTCGAGAAACCGCAGCGAGGCGGCCACTGCCGCCGCATCGGAGACAACGATGTTCTCGACAGCATGACGCGTCGCCCACTCAAGCGCCGCGTCGCAAGGACGCTTCGCCCCGAGCGACGTGGCGATGCTCGTAATCGCAGGCAGTTCGACGGACCGCCCCTGCGCGATTGAACGCGCATAGCAGTCCGCGCCCTGGGTCTCGGCCGCGACCACCGGCACATCGCGCCAGCCGTTGCGAGCCAGCCCTTCGAGAACGCCGCACAGCAAGCCGCCGCCGCCAACCGCCAGCACGACCGCGTCTGGCTTCGGTCCGGCTGCCGCCATTTCGTCGACCATCGTTGAATGGCCCTGCCACAGCTCAGGATCGTCGAAGGGATGCACGAACGCGTCATCCGGGCCGCTCACGGAGCGCGCGAACGTGTTCGCCTCTGACCAGGACGCGCCGTGGACGATCAACTCCGCGCCCTCGAGACGGATCAGGTCGCGGGCGCGCGCGGACGTGCTCTCCGGAACAACGACGAGCACTGGCACGCCGAGTTCGCGCCCCGAATAGGCGACCGCGATCCCCGCGTTCCCGCCCGACGACGACACGAAACGTCGGGCGCCGGCCGCGCGCCGCGCCTCACATACCGCGCCGACGCCGCGCAGCTTGAACGAGCCGGACGGCTGCATCGCCTCGAACTTGAAGTGGACGTCCTTGCCGAGTCGGCGGGATGCCGCTTGCGAACGGATGTAGGGAGTCTGGATATGGAGTGGCATCGGAAGTGCGACGGACGTCCGCGACACGCGGGCGGTGGCCGTGATGCTGGGAAACCTAGGCTTGGCGCCTCATGCTTTCCAATACTCTCCAGTACGGCCTGTCATGCCTTTCAGGTATATCGACGGAATGGACACGAACCGGATGCGACAGGTCGAACTGCGCCATCTGCGCTACTTCGTGGCGGTCGCGGAGGCCGGGAGCATGATGGCCGGCGCCCGCGCGGTCGGGATTGTTCAACCCGCGCTCTCCCGGCAGATCCGCGAGCTCGAGGACGCGGTCGGCACGCCGCTCCTCATCCGCCGCTCGACGGGCGTCGTCCTCACGGCGGCTGGCGCGAGCTTCCTGCGGGACGCGACGCGCCTGCTGACCGAACTTCAGGGCAGCCGAGAACGAGCGCTGCGCAGCGCGGCCGGCCAACTCGGTGAGCTGCGTCTCGGCGTGCTGCCGAACTACTTCCCGTTGCCGATGGTGTCGAACATCCTCAAGGCCTTCCGGAGCACCTGTCCGGACGTCATGCTGTCGATCACGCCAATGCTGTCAGCCGAGCAGGCGGCCGCGATCTCACGCGGCGAGCTCGATGGCGGAATCATGGCGTGGCGACAGGACGAGGCGCCGCATCTGTCAGGCATGCGGCTGCTGCGCGACCGATTCGTGCTCGCGATGTTGTCCACGCCGGGCCGCCGCTTCCGCGCGCCTCGCCAGCTGGCCGAACTCGCGGGCGCGCCGTTCATCTGGTTCGACCCGCTCCGGTCCGCCGCGCATCACCGGTTCTTGTTCGAGCAGTGCCGGCGGGCAGGCTTCACGCCGCGCATCGCGCAGGTCGGCCGCGACATCCCGACGCTTATCGGACTCGTCGCGGCAGGAATGGGCTACGCGTTCGTGCCGGAGAGCATCGCACCCACGTGCCCGCGTACGGTGCGGCTGGTCGCGCTTGACGAGCTCGACGGCCGCTTCGACGTCGAATTCGTGTACGACGGCCGGGCGGGCTCGCCGGTCGTGCAGCAGTTCCTCGCGGCGCTGCGCGCGACCCCTCATGGATGAGCAGGCCGACGCTGGAGGTCGCGGCGTCGCCCATTCTCTCGCGGGTGGGAGGCCCGGGACGGCGCGTCCGCGGGCGCCAGGAGGTTCCGGCCGGGAGCCCAGAACTTCTGGCGCGCTCGCCCGTTGAGTGACGCCATGGCCCTCCACGTCCCGCGTGCCTCGCGCGCGCTCCTATCCCTGGGGTTCACCGCCCTCCTCGTGTTGCTGTCGCCCCGCGTCCTCGCGGCCCGGGCCACCACGCGCTCTCTTGGCGGGGCGGACCGGTATCTGACCCATGTCACCACCGACAAGCCGCTCTACCGGCCGGGAGAGCAGGTCCTGGTGCGAGGCCTCGTCCTGGAGGCCCTGAGCCGCAAGCCGTACGCGGGCTCGCTCCAGGCGCAGTTGGAGGTTCGGGGGCCCAAGGGGGACGTCGTCACCACCAGCGCGGTCTCCACTTCGGACGCCGTCTGGGGATACGCCTGGCCCATCCCCGCCGGTCAGCCCGGCGGCGAGTACACCCTGCGCGTCACCTACCCATGGACGGGCGCGGCCCCCGCGGAACGGAAGTTCGACGTGCGCGCCTACCGGGCCCCACGGCTCAAGTCCCAGATTGAGTTCCTCCGGGATGGCTATGGGCCGGGTGACACCGTCACCGCCACGCTGGACGTGAAGCGCGCGGAGGGCGGCGTGCCCGAGGGCGCGAAGGTGACGGCCACCGCCCTCGTGGATGGTGCGACCGTGGCGCAGGTGCCGTGCACGGTGGACGGGAAGGGACGCTGCACGGTGCGCTTCCCGCTCCCGGCGGCGATGGCGCGCGGCGAGGGCACGCTGGCCTTCACCATCGAGGATGGGGGCGTGGTGGAGTCGGCCGCGAAGACGATCCCCATCCTCCTCCAGACGTTGGACCTGGCCCTGTACCCGGAGGGTGGCGACCTGGTGGCGGGGCTCGCGTCGCGCGTCTACTTCGAGGCGCGCACGCCCGCGCGCAAGCCCGCGGACCTCGTGGGCCGCGTGGTGGAGGTGGACACCGGTCGGGTGGTCGCCCGGGCGCGCTCGGAGCACGAAGGTCGTGGCCGCTTCGAGCTGACCCCCCAGGCCGGCGTGCGGTACGCGCTGATCATCGACGCGCCGTCGGGCATCCGGAGGCGCTTCCCGCTGCCGGAGGTGAAGGCGAGGGGCGCTGTCATCCGCTCGCGCGAGGACGTGGTGCCCGCCGGACGGCTGGTGCAGCTCGCCGTGGGCCTGTCCGGCGTGGGCCGCGCGACGGTGACGCTGAGCCAGCGCGAGGTGCGCGTCGCCTCGGCGGTGATCGGGGACGCGCAGGGCGGGGCGGTGACCCTGGATCCGGGCGAGGCGGACGGTGTGCTCGTCGCCACGGTGTGGGACCACGACGGACGGCCACTCGCGGAGCGGCTGGTGTTCCGCCAGCCCGCGAAGGAAGTGACGGTCGAGCTGAAGGCGGACCGCGAACGCTACGTGCCCGGCGGCCCGGTGCAGCTCACGGCCCGGACGACGCGCGACGGCCGGCCGGTCTCCGCGCTGCTGATGCTCACCGTCACGGATGACGCGGTGCTGGAGCTCCAGGAGAAGCGCGACCAGGCGCCGCAGCTCCCGGTCATGGTGCTGCTGGAGCCCGAGGTGAAGGAGCTGGCCGATGCACAGCTCTACCTCGACGCGAAGAATCCGAAGTCGAAGCTGGCGGTGGACCTGCTCCTGGGGACGCAGGGCTGGCGGCGCTTCGCGCTGACGGATACGCAGGGCTTTCTCGCCCGACAGGGTGACGCGGCGCTGCGCGTGCTCGCGGTGCGCTGGCCGCAGGAGCCCGTCCCCACGTCCCGACCGTCCACCCGCGGGGGCGGACGCGTCGCCGCCTTCAATGGTCCAAGACTCGCGCCCGCGCTGGGGCAGGTCATGGAGGCGCGGAGCGCCAAGGCCGCGGACGAGGATGCCATGGAGGCCGCCATGGGAGAGGGCGCCGCCAGGCCCGTGGCCGATGCGTTCCTCGGCGTGGCCCCGGTCGCCGCGCCCCCTCCGGACGCGGCTCCCGAAGCAGCTGCCGCGGCGCCCCCGGCCCGCATGCTCCAGGAGAAGGAGGAGGCGCCGAGGGAGGAGCTTGCCCGGCGCGCGAAGCGGGACATGCGCTTCGCCGACAAGAGTCACCCCCTCAGGCAGTGGGTCTACCTCCGCGAGTTCGCGCACGCCGTACGACCGAACCGCAAGGCCGGGGACCGGGTGGACTTCGCGGAGACGCTCTACTGGAACGCCGGGGTGCGCACGGATGCCCGCACCGGCGAGGCGCGGGTGTCCTTCGCGATGAGCGATTCGGTCACGACGTTCAAGGCGTTCGCTGGCGCGGTGGGCGGTGACGGCGCGCTCGGCTCGGCGGTGGCACAGCTGGAGTCGGTGCAGCCGTTCTACGCGGAGCCCAAGCTGCCCCTCGAGGTGACGTCGGGCGACGTGGTGCGCCTGCCGGTGGCGCTGGTGAATGGGACGGAGGCGAGGCTGGCCGGGGCCGGGGTGGCGCTTGAGCTGAAGGGGGATGTGAAGGTCGCGGGCGGCCACACGGTGGACCTGGCCGCGCTGGAGCGGGGCCGGCAGCTCTTCTCGCTGGAGATTGGCCATGAGGCGCGGCCGGTCGACGTGAAGCTCACGGCGCGCGCTGGCGAGTACACGGACGTCGTCACCCGCACGTTGTCCATCAAGCCCCGAGGCTTCCCGGGCCGCGTGTCCTTCGGCGGGCTGCTGTCGTCGAAGGGGCCGGCGTCGCACCCGGTGGTGCTCCCGGAGAGCGTGGTGCCCGGCAGCGTGCAAACCTCCATCGCCGTCTACCCCGGTCCGCTGGCCAACATGACCGAGTCGCTGGCCCGTCTCATCCAAGAGCCCTCCGGCTGCTTCGAGCAGACGAGCTCCACGACGTACCCGATGACGATGGCGCAGCAGTACTTCCAGACGCACACCGGCGTGAACCCCGAGCTGGTGGCGAGCGCGCGAGAGAAGCTGGAGCGGGGCTACCAGCGGCTGATGGGCTACGAGACGTCCGAGAAGGGCTTTGAGTGGTTCGGGCAGAACCCGGGCCATGAGGCGCTGACCGCGTTCGGCCTGCTGCACTTCACGGACATGCGACAGGTGCGCGAAGTGGACACCGCGATGCTGGAGCGCACGCGCGAGTGGCTCCTTCAGCAGCGGGACGGGCAGGGCGGCTTCAACCGCAAGCGCCGCGCGCTGCACGTGTGGGTGGAGGACGCGGACACGTCGAACGCGTACATCCTCTGGACGCTGCTGGAGAGCGCGAGCCAGCCGGCCGCGCAGGCGAAGGAGCTGTCGCGCGAGGTCGCCTCGCTGAAGGCCGCCGCGGCGAAGAGCACCAACAACTACGTGGTGGCGCTGGCGGCCAACGCGCTGGCGCTCGCCGGTGACACGGCCGAGGCCCGGGCGCTGATGGGCCGGCTCGCTTCCTCGCAGGGGACCGACGGCGCGGTGGGCGGCGCGACGCAATCCATCGTGGGCAGCGAGGGGGCGACGCTGAAGATCGAGACCACCGCGCTGGCGACCCTGGCGTGGATGCGCGAGCCCTCCTACGTGGGGAACGTGGAGCGCGCGATGAAGTTCCTCGCGGAGTCCAGCGAGGGGGGCCGCTACGGGGCGACGCAGAGCACGGTGCTCGCGCTGCGCGCCATCATCGCCTACGACAAGGCGCGCGCGCTGAAGCTCACCCCCGGGACGGTGAGCGTCTATGTGGATGGCCGCCGGGTGGGCGAGCCGGTGCGCTTCGACGGCTCCGCTCAGGAAGCCATCAAGCTGCCTGACGTGAGCGCGCTGCTCGGACCGGGCTCGCGCCGCGTGGAGCTGCGGATGGAGGACGGCGCGGAGCTGCCGTACTCGGTGGAAGTCACATACAGCGCGCTCGTGCCGGACAGCTCGAAGGAGACGCGCGTGGCGCTGGAGGTGTCGCTGGCGAAGACGGACCTCACCGAGGGCGAGCCCACCGAGGCGCGGGTGGTGGTCGCCAACCGCACAGGCCAACGGCTGCCCACGGCGGTGGCCATCTTCGGCGTGCCGGGCGGGCTGGAGGTGCGGCATGACCAGCTCAAGGAGCTGGTGAAGCGGCAGGTGGTGGATGCGTACGAGGTGCTGGGGCGCGACGTCGTCCTGTACTGGCGCGGCATGGAGCCCCGTCAGCGCATCGACGTGCCGCTGTCCCTGGTGGCCGCGGTGCCCGGCACCTACACGGGCCCGGCCAGCCGGGCGTACTTGTATTACGCGGATGAACATAAAACGTGGAGCGAGGGCGTGAAGGTGTCCATTGCTCCGAAGCCGTAGCAGGGGGCGTCTCCGGACGCCTCAGGCGAAAGGGCGGCCCGCCGAGCGGGGAGCTGGCGAGGCCGTGCCTCGGACTCCCTGCTTGTGCTAGGCCGAGCGGGCCGCAAGGCGACTTCCCAACCCTCCAGCCCGGAAGACCACCATGGCAGGCAGTAGCCTGATTGCGCTCATCGATGACATCGCGACCCTCCTGGATGACGTCGCTGTCCTGACGAAGGTGGCGGCGAAGAAGACGGCGGGTGTGCTCGGAGACGACCTGGCGCTCAACGCGCAGCAGGTGACGGGCGTGAACGCGGACCGCGAGCTGCCGGTGGTGTGGGCCGTGGCGAAGGGCTCGCTGGTCAACAAGGCCATCCTGGTGCCGGCGGCGCTGGCCATCAGCGCGCTGGCGCCCTGGCTGGTGACGCCGCTGCTGATGGTGGGCGGCGCCTTCCTCTGCTTCGAGGGCTTCGAGAAGCTCGCGCACTCGTTCCTGCACGGCAAGGAGAAGAGCGGCGAGCAGCGCGCCGAGCTGCGCGAGGCGAGGGTGGATCCGAACGTGGACCTGGTGGCCCTGGAGAAGGAGAAGATCCAGGGGGCGGTGCGCACCGACTTCATCCTCTCCGCGGAGATCATCGCCATCTCGCTGGGCACCGTGGCGACCGCGGCCTTCGCCACCCGCGTCTCGGTCCTGGTGGGGGTCGCCATCATCATGACCCTGGGCGTGTATGGGCTGGTGGCGGGCATCGTGAAGCTGGATGACGCGGGGCTGTATCTCACCCGCCAGCCTGGGGGCCTCCAGCGCAGCCTGGGCGCGGGCATCCTCCGCGCGGCGCCGTGGCTGATGAAGTTCCTCTCCGTGGCGGGTACGGCCGCCATGTTCCTGGTGGGCGGCGGCATCCTCGTGCACGGCGTCTCCGGCCTGCACCACGCGGAGACGTCCTTGACCGCGTGGGCCGCGGCCGTGCCGGGGGTGGGCAGCATCCTGGGCGGGCTCGCTCCCATGCTGCTCAATGCCTCGGTGGGACTGGGAGCCGGGGCCGTGCTGGTGCTGCTCCTCACCCTGGGCAAGAAGGTGGTGAAGGGACGCGGCGCGAAGGCGCACGAATAGGACGCCACCGTTGGAACCGCCGGTGCCACGCGCCGCCGCACCGGCGGTCAGCGGACGATGCTGACCGCGAACGGCGCGAACCCCTGTCGGCGAATCACGTGAGGCACCACCAGGATCATCGCCTCGGTGGCTCGTGCCGTCTCGATGCCGCCCAGGTCCAGGATCCACTCCGGGCGCCAGCCCAGCTCGCCCAGAAGCGCGGCGACCTGCCCCTTCGCGCCATCGTCATCGCCGCTCATGAACGCCGTGGGGGGCGTCGAGAGCGCGCCCGGGGCGGTCATCACGCTGAACAGCATGGTGTTCAGTGACTTGACCACCCGTGTCTCCGGGAGCGCTTCCTGAAGCTTCTCCCCGAGGCTCGTGCCCGGATGCGCAAGTCCCCCCGGAAGCCCATTGGGCAGTCGCACCGTCGCGTTGGACACGTCCAGGAGCACCTTGCCCTGAAGCTGCTCGCGCAGCCCCGTCAGGGTCCCGAGCGCCGTGTCGCCGGGCGTGGCGTGGATGACGAGCGGCGACGCGCTGGCCGCCACTTCGACCGGGGCGTGGCGCACCGCCGGTCCCTCCCACGCGGCGGCTGTCTTCGCGGGGGCGAGCGTGCCAACGGTGAGCTCGTGCTTCTTGCCAGCCAGCGCACGCGCCAGCGCGCCGCCGACGCGACCTGCTCCAAGAATGCTGATCTTCATGATGGGGCTCCTTGTTCCTTTCCAGTCGAGACGGGCCAACACTCAGGCGAGAGCGCGCAGGACCTCGACGGCTTCGCGATGAATCCCCGGCGCACACGCGAGGAAGTCCTCGCTCGCGAGCGTCCAAGGCTTGCCGCGCGTGTCCGTCACGACGCCGCCGGCTTCGGCGACGAGCAGGGCTCCCGCCACGAGGCCCGAGCGCACGTCGCTGTGCTGCCAGAAGCCGTCGATGTGCCCCGCCGCCACCAGCCCTAGCTGGAAGGTGGCCGGCACGGTCATCCGCACCACGAGCGCCGCGTTCAGCATGGCCGTCACCGACTGGCCGATACGGCGGTGGGTCTCGCCCGTCTCCCCGGGCTTCGCCTGTCCGGTCGTGACAATGGCGGCCTTGAGTTCGGTCTTGGCTGACGGCCGCATCGGCACGCCGTTCACGTAGGCGACTCCGGCACCTCGCACCGCGGTGTAGAGGCGGCCCGCGACCGGCTCGTGGACCGCGGTGAGGACCGGGACGTTGTCCCGCACGAGCGTCGCGCTGATGCCCCACTCGGTCAGGCCATGGACGTGGTTGACGTTGCCCTCCACGGGGTCCACGACCCAGAACTCCCCACTGGGGAGCGCGCCCCCTTCCAGCTCGTCCTCCACCCAGCCCGCGTCCGGGCGAGCCGCCTCCAGGAGCTCGCGGCCCACCGCGAGTGACGCCCTGTCGTTCTCGAGGATGGCCTTCACCACGCCATCCCGGTCGGGGGGCGTCCGAGTGAGCGGCTCGAACCGTTCGAGCATCCGCGCGCCCGCCGCGCGCACGGCGGAGACAGCCGCCGCGAGCAGCGCGCCGTCACTCCGGCTCACTCGAGCTTCCGCGGCGAGGCGGCTGGCAGGGTCGGACCTGGTTCCAAGGGTGGTCATCGTCATGCTCCGTTCGGAGAGCCCCGGAGGGCGTTGCGAGTGGATGCATTGACGATGCGTTCGCGCGGAATTAACCACCAGTTACATGTGCTCACTCGACGAGTTACCTCCATGCAACTGGACCTGAACCTGCTCCTGGCCTTGGACGCGCTGCTCGAAGAGGGCAGCGTCGGCGGCGCGGCCCGGCGGATGCACGTCACGTCGCCTGCCATGAGCCGCACGCTGGGCCGCATCCGAGACCTCACGGGCGACGCGATCTTCGTGCGGACGGGGCGCGACATGACGCCGACGCCTTACGCGCTGGCGGTACGCGACGAGGTGCATGCCATCGTGCTGCGCACCCAGGCGGTGCTCGCCCAGCGCGACGCGCTGGACCTGTCGCGGCTCGAGCGTGTGTTCACCCTCCAGTGTCACGACGCCATCGCCACGGCCATCGGCGCGCGGCTTCTCGCGCGCATGCGCCAGGCGGCGCCGCGAGTCACCTTGCGGCTGCTGGCGGAGGCACCCACCGACACGAGCGACCTGCGGCAGGGGAACGTGGACCTCGAGCTCGGCGCGACCACGCCGTCACACCGGGACATCGCCCATCAGGTCCTGGGCCAGGATCGACTCGTCGTGGCCCTGCACGCGCGACATGCCCTGGCGGGGCGGAAGCTCACCGCGCGCGCCTATGCCGACGCGGAGCACGTCATCGTGTCCCGGCGCGGGCGCCTCCGCGACCCCGTGGACGACGTCCTCGCCGCACAGGGGCTCTCGCGGCGGGTCGCCGCCTCTGCTCCTACGAGCGCCGCGGCGCTTCGCTTCGCCAGCGAGACCGACCTGCTCGTGGCGGTGCCTGAGCGGATGTGCTCCGACATGCTCAAGGCGCTTCGGCTCAAGTCCCTGCCGATGCCCGTGAGCGTCCCCGCGCTACGCATCGTGGCCGCATGGCACCGGCGACATGAGCCCGACCGTGCGCACGGCTGGCTTCGCCAGCAGGTGCAAGCCGTGCTGGCGGAGTTCACGACCGCCGGGCCCCTCTGACCCGCCGGTCCTGACGAAGCCGCTCCCCGGGCAGGGCGCAGCACTGCCCGGAGGGCGACCGCTTCCGAGATCTCCTCGCGCCTACTTGCCGCGCTGGGGCTTCTTCACGATGACGGCCTTCGCGGGGACGGCCTTCACGGGGGCGGCCTTGGCCGGGGTGGCCTTCGCGGGGGCGGCCTTCGCGATGGCGGGGTTGCGCCGGGCAGCCAGCTCCGGAATCAACAACAGCTCGATGCGACGGTTGCGAGCGCGACCCTGCGGCGAGGCATTGGCCGTCAGGGGCCGCGTGTCGCCGTAGCCCGCCGCGAGCATGCGCTTCGCCGGCACACCTCCCTTGTCCTGGAGGAAGCGCACCACGTTGACCGCGCGCGCGACGGACAGCTCCCAGTTGGTGGGGAAGGTGGCCTGGAGCTTCTGCGAGGGCGGTGAGTCGTCGGTGTGTCCCGACACCTGGATGAGCTTGTCATCCACCTTGGACAGCACGCCGCCCAGCCGGGTGAGGACCTCCTGGCCGCGCGCGCTGATGCTGGCGTCGCCTGAATCGAAGAGGACCTTGTCGACGAGGTCCACCTGGATGCGGCCCCCGTTCTGCGTCAGGCGGATGGCACCCTCGGCGATCTCCTTCTTCATCTTGTCCTGCAGGTCCTCGTAGGTGGCCTTGAGCCGGGTCAGCTCCGCTTCCTGCTCCTGCACCGTCTGGTTGAGCTGATCCTTCTCGGTGTTGAGCTGCTCCTTCTCGGCGGTCAGCTTCGTGCGCTCCAGCTCCAGCGCGGACAGCTTCGACTCGAGCGACCGCTTCGCGGCCTCGGCCTCGTTGGCCCGGGTGGTCGCCGCCGCGGCGGCGGCGTCCGCGATGTTCGAGCTGCGATGCGACAGATACAGCACCATGCCCGCCAGCACCGTGACCAGCGCCGTCACCAACCAGGGCACCCAGGCTCTTCCGCGTTCCGTCTCCATGTCGCGACCTCCGGGGTGGAATGGACCGAGGCCACGCTACGGACATCCCCCGGGTGCGCCTCAAGGCGACCCGGGTGCGTGCAGGTGTCTGGGGGTGCAATGTTCCAGCGAGGGCAGCCGGTGTTCGCGCACGCCACGGTCGCGTGCGACGCCCGAGGTTCGCCGGGAGTGCGCGAGAAGAGGAGGCAGGCGTCCAACACCGCCGGGACTTGGCGCTGGACGGGACGCGCCGCCCTCGGCAGCCTTGGGGCTCGGCTCCCTTCCTCCACTGGAGCCCCGAGGAGTCCTACGTATGAAGCTCAAGGCGTTCTGCATCGCCGTGTCGCTGCTGGCCGTTCCGGGTGTGGCCGCCGCGCAAAGCCCCTTCGATTCCATCAAGAAGGCCGCGGGCGACGCCAGCAAGTCCACCGTCGAGAAGCGCGTCAACACGAAGCTGACGGATGAGGGCCGCAAGAACCAGTGCAGCTTCAAGACGGGCACCGCGGAGCTGGCCCCCGGCTGCGACGCGAAGCTCAAGAAGCTCACCAACGTCCTCATCGACGCCAAGAAGCAGCTCGTCGCCGCCGGGGTGAGTGGCTACAAGTTCGAGGTCTCCGGTCACACCGACTCGACGGGCGACGCCGCGAAGAACAAGTCGCTCAGCGAGCAGCGCGCGGAGGCCATCGTCAAGGAGCTGGTCGCTCGGGGCATCCCCCGTGGAGAGATCACCGCCGTGGGCTTCGGCTCCGAGCGCCCCCTGGTGAAGCCGGACAACACCGAGGCGAAGAAGGCGAAGAACCGCCGCTACGAGCTCCAGGTCCGGCTGTAGGCCCACTCAGGATGGGCGGCGTGGGTCGCGCCGCCCATCCGTGGCTGAAGCGTGTCGGCCCTTATTCGACCGTCACGTCCACTTCCGAGATCAGCCCGGAAGGATCGAAGGTGACAGACCAGCGCCGGGTCTGATCCTTGCCATACACGGCACGGTAGGTCCGCGCCCGGTGGTCCGCGGAGTCACTCAGCAGGACGAGGCGGCTCAGCGCGGGCATTCCACTGACCTCCAGCGGCATCCACTGATTCAGGCCGGCGAGGTCCTCCTTCGCGGGGGAGGAGAAGTCGCTGGCGGCGGCGCTCCCCTGGGCCAGGGACACCAACACCCTCTTCACCCTCTCGGTCCGCGCCGGCTCGGAGTCGGTGACGCCAGGGTCGTTCAAGAAGGAGGGGGGCGGCAGGTAGAGGCGGGCCACGCCATGCGCCAGCGTCGTGGACAGGTTCCGCTGGTTCGTCAGCACGACCACGGCCAGCTTGTCGTCTGGGTAGTAGACCGTGTCCGACAGCGCCGGACCCCCACTGTGCGCGACCTCGGTTCGGCCCTGAAAGCGTCCCACGGCCCAGGCGATGCCGAATTTCCCGTGAGTGCCGTCGTTGAGCGTGGCGGGCGTGAACATGGCGGTGCGCAGCTCCGCGTTCAGCAGCTTGCCGGTCATCAGCGCGCTCATGAACCTGGACATGTCCGTGATGCTGGAGAACAGGCCGCCCGCCGCGAGCGTGTAATAGGGGTACACGAACCAGTATTGCTGCTGGTGGTCGCCCTTCCACTGGTAGGTCGCGACCCGGCCGGGCATGACGTCACTGGTCAAGACGATGTGCTCCGCGTCATTGGCGGCGGAGTCGAACCCGGTGTTGGACATGCCGAGGGGCGCGGTGATGCGCTCGCGGAGGAGCTGCCGGTACGGAACGCCGCTGGCCTTCTCCAGGATGTGGATCAGGAGGGTGAAGTCCTCGGAGCCGTAGGCGGCCTTTTCACCCGGCGCGGAGACGAGCGGGCGTTGCTTCTCCGCTTCGACCGCCGCGGCGACATCCGAGATGTCCGCGTTCGGAGGCCCCGGCTTCATGCCAGACGTGTGACTGGCCAGCTGGCGGACGGTGATCCGGCTCCAGGCCGGTGGGATGTCCGTGATGTATTGGGAGATCGGATCGTCGAGGCGGAGCCTTCCCTGGCCCACGAGGTCCATCAGGAGCACCGCGGTGAACATCTTGGTGCCTGAGGCAAGCTGGAACGACGAACGGGGCGTCGCGGGGGCGTTCCATTCCAGGTTCGCCGTCCCGTAGACCTGCTGCTTGATCACCTTGCCGTCGCGAACGACCGCGACCGCCGCGGCGGGGATGTGATTGCGCGCCATCTCCGCCCGCACGTACGCGTCCACCGGGTCCGGTGCGGCAAGCGCCAGGGACCCACATACCAGCGCCAGGAGGAAGAGGCATCGTCGGAAGGGCATGGTCATCTCTTGCTGTTTGGGGGGCTCAGGAGGGATTCCGCGAACGCGAAGAGCTTTTCGTCATCAGGACGCAGGCTGCTCAGGATCACGACCGTGCGACCGTCCCCGAGGCCTCGCCAGGAGAGGGTGCGATAGGCGCCGCACGTCCCATCATTCGATGCGAGGTCCTGTGCATCCTTTCCCTCCGTGCCGATGCGCCGGACCCGTCCACCCAGGGCGTAGGACGACTCGGGCCGCTCGATGGTGAACAGGGCCTTCTTGGACGCGGGGGACAGCAGCTGCCCTGCGAGAACCCCATGGTTCAGGCGCAGCATGTCGTCGGCGGTGCTGTAGAAGCCTCCGCCCGCGACGAGGTAGTTCGGCAGCGTGTAGACGCGCCGCTCCACCTTCGGCTCCAGTGACCGGTAGCCCAGGGCCAGGTTTGGAATCGTTCCGGCTTCACCCGCGGCGATGCCGCTGTCAGCCATGCGCAGTGGCTTGAAGACGAGCCGCTGGGCGAGCCGCGCATAGGACTGTCCGGAGACGCGCTCCAGGACCGCCTGCACGAGAATCCAGTTCGAGAGGTTGTAATCAAAGCGCTCTCCAGGGGCGGACACGAGGTCTCCGCTCGCGTAGAGCGCCACGGCTTCAGCCTGGGGACGCGTTTCCTTCTCGATGCCCGGATCCTTCTTGTACGCGTCCATGAGGCCATTGGGCAGGCCGCTGCCGTGGCTCATCAGATGGCGCAGGGTGAGCTGCTTCCCCGTGTCCGCGCGGTACTCCGGAAGGTAGGTGAGGAGCGGCGTGTCGAGCGCCAGCGTTCCTTCATCCACCAGCCGCAGCGCGATGATGGAGGTGAGCCACTTGCTCACCGAGCCCATGAAGAATCGGCTGTTCCGGGTGATGGGTTGCTTCGCGGCGGCGTCTCCGACGCCAAACGCCTCCACGTACTCCGCGCGCGAGCCCTGCCCCACCAGGACGACGCCGTTGAAGTGGGTGTCCGCGACGAACCGCCGGACCCGTTTCCCGATCCCCTCGTCAGCCCGCGCTGGAAGCGCGACGCCGAGGCTGACCCACAGCCCCAGGCAGGCGAGTTTGAAGTGGCTCACGGACATGAGGCTCCTCTGCGCGGTGGGTCCAGTCCCAGGGCGCTCAGCGCCCAAGGTACGCGGGAGGCGCTCCCGGATTGCATGGACGCCAATGCCTCACGAAGCGTAGGGGGGCGCCATCCCCACCCTCAGGGTTGCGCGGCGCAGGGAGATCAGGCGCGACCGGCCGTGTTGCCTCACCAGGGCGGCGCCGTTGACGTGTGGGTCCGTGGCGAACAGCTGACCCCGGGTTCTGAGCCCCACCGCGTCCACCCGGGGTGGAAACGCGACGCGGCGCACGAGCCGCGGCGCGAGGCAAGCCAACCTCCCGTGATTTCTGGCCATTCGGCTCATCGACGCGGCGGCGCACGGCCATCGTGAGCCAGCGCTGATGACTTTCAGACACTTCCCATGTGGCATTGCGTCAGAGTCGTTGAGTACACTCAGCCTTGAAATTTCCGGGAAAAGAGGACTCTGTGGGGAAGGCTGACAACACGCTGCGTGGAGTGAACGGGGGCCCCCGCAGTCCGATTGCCATCGTCGGAATGTCAGGGCGCTTTCCGGGGGCGCGAGACCTGGAGTCCTTCTGGAACAACCTGTGTCAGGGCGTGGATTCGGTGACTGGGATTCCCCAGGACCGCTGGACGCTGGATGCCCTGACTGACAGCCCTTCCGTGCTTCGGGGTGGGTTTGTCGACGGGGTCGAGGCTTTCGACCCGGCCTTCTTCGGACTGTCCGCTCGGGACGCGGCGCGGATGGATCCCCAGCAGCGCCTGGTGTTGGAGCACTGCTGGCTGGCCCTGGAATCAGCCGCCTTGCCCGCCTTGGGGGAGGGGCGCAGGGCGGGTGTGTTCATGGGACTCCGGCCGTCGGACTACGGGGACGGCATCCAGGACGAGGGCTCCCAACGCCTGACGGGAAGCGATGCCTCTCTGCTCCTGTCCCGGGTGTCCCGGCTGCTGGGCATCCAGGGGCCGGGCCTGGTGGTGGACGCGGCGTGTGCGTCGTCACTGGTGGCCATCCATCTGGCCTGCCAGCAGTTGTGGGCAGGCTCCCTGGAGTGGGCGCTGGCGGGCGGGGCCTTCGTCATGGCCACCGCGCGAATGCACCGCGCGGCGGAGGGGATCATCCCCGCCGAGGGCGTGGGCGTGGTGGTCCTCAAGCCCCTGGAGCGGGCCCTCGCGGACGGGGACCGCATCCTCGGCGTCATCCGAGGCAGTGACAGCGTCCAGAGCGGGCGGCTTCCGGGCGCGCCTGCTTCCGACGACGCGCGCCGCCGCGCAGACCTCATCCGCGCGGTCCACCTGCAAGCCGGCATCGAACCCGAGACGCTCTCCTACGTGGAGGCGCACGGCAGCGGCGCCCGCCGCGAGGATGAAGTGGAGCTCACGGCCCTCGCGCGGGTCTTCCAGGAGCGCACGCCGCGCACGGGCTTCTGCGCCATCGGTTCGGCCGAGGGCAACGTGGGCCATGCCGGCCCGGCCGCGGGCATGGCGGGGCTCCTCAAGATCCTCCTCGCCTTCGAGCACCAGCAGCTCCCGCCGTCACTCCACTCACTCGCGGAGGGGCATCCCGACCGGTTCGCGCGGACGCCCTTCCGGGTCGACACGAAGCCCTGCCCCTGGGTGGGGCTGGAAGGGACGCCGCGACGGGCCGCCATCAGCGCCTTCAGTCCGAGCGGCACGGACTGCTACGTCGTGTTGGAGGAGGCACCGCCTGCCCTGCCTCGCGCGGCCGCGCCAGAGCGCCCCTCGTACCTGTTCGTCCTGTCCGCGCGGAGCGATGCGGCGCTGGCGCGGATCGCCTCGGAGCTCCTCGCGTCCCTGGGACGCTCGTTGGCGGACGGCGAAGCGCCTCATCCGGGAGATGTCGCCTTCACCCTGGCGCGCGGTCGCGGAGCGCTGGAGCGGCGCGCGGCCTTCGTGGCCTCGGACCTCCAGGAGTTGATCGCCCTCCTGACGCAGTACCGGGACACTCCCGCCGCACGGCAGGAGGCGAGCCCCGTCGGTCCGGGCAGGCTCTCGGCTTCCTCCAGGGGCCTGCTGAGCGAAATGAACGGACGGCTGCTCCGCGACCTCGACCTGGGCACGCCGGGCTCCGTCTGGCGAGACACGCTCAAGGCCTCGGCCGAACTGTATGTGCTTGGCGTGGACCTGGCGCGGTCCGCCCTGTTCCCGGAAGGGGTCTACCGGTGCGTCCCGTTGCCTCCCTATCCGTTCGACCGCGAGCGCTGCTGGATCCAGGCCCCTGTCGTCCGGGGATCTCTGCCGGCCGTGTCTGCTCCGGAACCGGTGTCCATCGCACCGGAGCTCCCCGAGGAGCTGCCCCAGGTGACGTTGCTCCCCGAGAACGCGCTCCTGCTCGAGAAGGGGTGGCGTGCCGTGGAAGGGCAGGGGGCTCCGGAGGCGCTGTCGTTGGAGGGCACCCTGGTCGTGCTGGTCAACGAGGAGACCCTTGCGCTGACACGAGAGGTGTTCGCGTCCCTTCGAAACACCCGGATGTTCCTCATCGCGAACTGCGGGAGTCCGGCTCCCGGTGTGGATGCGCTGCTCGACTTCGACCGCCACGAGGCCGGTGTCCGACTGGGGGAGGAGATCAACGCCCGCCGCGGGCCGCTCGCGGGAATCATCGATCTCTCCGACCTTCGGACCGCGCCTCGGGAGGATGCCGGGGACGCGCCTGGGAAGATGGAGACGTTCGGCCGGATCGGCTTGCTGCAGACGCTCTTGAAGCGCAGCCGGACGGAGTCCTTCGCGCTGCTGCACTTCACCCGCGGCCTGCGCACTTTCATGGGCAGCGGCCCGTTGGATCTCGGCGGGGGGGTGATGGCGGCGCTGGTGGGCAAGCTCGGGGCGGAGTTCCCGAACCTGCATGCCCGCACCGTGGACCTGGAGCGCGTTCCGGCTGACGTCAGCGCATGGGAGTCGTTGCTCCGTCAGGAGCATGGTGAGCGGGACTCCGGTGGCGAGGTCCTGCACCGCAAGGGCCGCCGCTACGTCCCCCAGCTGCACACCCTGCTCGGCACGCCCGGTCCCGCGCCGCGCATGGCCGCCGACAAGGTGTATGTCATCACGGGCGGGGTGCGTGGCATTGGCCTGGAGGTCGCCCAGCACCTGGTGGCTCATGGCGCGCGTCGGCTGGTCCTCATGGGCTTGCAGCCCTTGCCTCCTCAGGAGCAATGGGACGCGCTCCTGGCGGATCCGGGCTGCGCTCCGGCGCTGCGGGAGCGCCTCACCCCCTTGTGGGCCCTGAAGGCCCGGGGCGTCCGTCTTCGGGTCCACTGCGGTGCGCTGACGGACTCCGCCGCGCTGGTGTCGCTCTTCAACGAGGTCCGCGCGTCCCTGGGCCCCATCGCGGGCTGCATCCACTCCGCCGGAGCGGTCTTCTTCACGCCGCCCGCGTTCACCAGCAAGCCCCTGGGGCAGTGGCTCAAGGTGCTCGAGCCCAAGGTCGAGGGGCTGCTCACGCTGGAGCATGCGCTCGCCGCGGATGCGCTCGAGTTCTTCGTCGTGTTCTCCTCGGTCTCGTCCCTGGTGCCGTCGTTGGCGGTCGGCATCCTGGATTACTCGGCCGCCAACGCGTTCATGAACCTGTGGGTCGAACACCGGCGCGCCAAGGGCCATGTCTCCCATCAGTCCATCGTCTGGCCCAACTGGAAGGACGTGGGCATGGGAGAGGTGAAGAGCCCGGCCTATCAATCCCTGGGCCTGATGGCGCACTCCACCTCGGACGGCCTGTCGCTGCTGGATGCGACGATGGCCTCCTCGCGAGCCGTGCTCCTGCCCGCGGTGGTCGAGCCGAGCCTCTTCGCGCCCGACGCCCTGCTGCGAACGCCGCACCGTCCGCAACCCGCCCGCGACGTGGCGCGCACGAGTCCGCCGGTCGAAGCGCTTTCCCCGGTTGAACCCTCTTCGCCCGTCGCACCTCCCGCGCCGGTGGCGCCTGCTCCCTGCTTCTCCACGGACGCGGAGCTCCGAGCCTTCACCGTGCGGTGGCTGCGTCAGTTGTTCGCGCGGGAGCTCCAGCTTCCGCAGGAGCGGATCAACCCCGAAGCGGACTTCGAGCAGCTGGGGCTCGACTCGATCCTCGTCATTGAAGTGGTGACGCATCTGGATGAGTGGCTGGGGGTGAAGCTGGATCCGTCGCTCCCCTTGTTGCACCGGACGCTGACGACGCTCGCGGGTCAGCTCGTGGACGCGTACCCCGAGGCCGTGCTGGCGGCCCATGAGAAGGCCATGCCTCCCGTGGCTCGCCCCCTGGAGGTCCGGACCCTCGCCCGGACTCCAGAGCCGCCGGCGCCTCCGCCCCCCTCGCCCATCTCCCCGGTGACTGAGACCCCGACCGCTCCCGGGGCCCTGGAGCCCATCGCCGTGATTGGCATGGCCTGTCACTTCCCAGGGTCGCCCGACCTGGATGCGTATTGGCGCGTGCTGCGCGAAGGGCGTGACCTCATCACCGAGGTGCCTGCCTCACGCTGGAGGATCGCGGACTTCCACGCTCCCACGCATCAGCCCGGGCGGAGCATCAGCCGGTGGGGCGGTTTCATCGAGGGCATCGAACTCTTTGATCCGGACTACTTCCACATCTCCCGGGAGGATGCCCCCTGCATCGATCCCCTGATGCGCCAGTTCCTGGAGGCCAGCGTCCAATGCCTCCGCCACGCGGGCTATGCGCCGCGTGAGGTGTCGGGCCGGCGCGTGGGTGTGTTCGTCGGCTCGCGGATGAGTGGCTATGCCGAGCGCATGCCGGCCCCCACTCGCAATGGTGTCATCGGCTCGGGACAGAATTTCATCGCCGCGCACGTGTCCCACTTCCTCGACTTGAAGGGACCGGGCCTGGTGGTGGACACCGCGTGCTCTTCGTCGCTCGTCGCCATCCACCTGGCGTGCCAGAGCCTGCGCTCCGGAGAGTCGGAGCTGGCGATGGCCGGCGGGGTGGACATCCTGCTCGACGAGGCTGTCTACCTGACGCTCAGCGAGAGCCGCGCGCTGTCGCGGGATGGCCGGTGCAAGACCTTCGACGAGCGCGCGGATGGCTTCGTGCCCGGGGAGGGCGCGGGAGCGGTCCTGCTCAAGCCGCTGAGCAGGGCCCTGGCGGACGGAGACCGCATCTACGGCGTCATCGACGCGACCGCCGTCAACAACGACGGGCACACCATGGGCGTGACGACCCCCAACCCCGCGGGACAGCGCGCCGTCATCGAGGAGGCGCTGCGCTTGGGCGGCGTCGACCCCCGGACGCTCGGCTACGTGGAGGCGCACGGCACCGGGACCATGCTCGGCGACCCCATCGAGCTGAAGGCGCTCACCGAGGTGCTCACCCCGGCGGGCGTCGCTCCGGGCTCGTGCGCGGTGGGGACCGTGAAGAGCAACTTCGGACACCTGCTGAGCGCGGCGGGGGTCGCGGGCTTCATCAAGGTGGTGCTCTCCTTGATGCACCGCGAGCTGCCCCCCACGCTGCACTGCGCGACGCCCAACCCGCGCTTCCACTTCGAGTCCTCGCCGCTCTTTCCCAACACCACGCTGCGGCCCTGGGAGCCGCGCTTCGGGGTGCGCCGCGCGGGGCTCAGCGCGTTTGGCTTTGGCGGGACCAACGCGCATGCGCTCGTGAGCGAGGCGCCCGCGGGGCAGCAGCCCCTGCGCGCGCCCCTGTCTCCCGTGGACTTCACGCGCCAGCGCTACTGGCTGGAGGCTCCGTCCGGCCGCGCGCCCTCAACCCTTGCTTCGCACGCGGAACCTCCCTCGCGGCGGAAGCTCGTCGCGCTGGAGTTCGGCGCGACGGGCTGACGCCATGGGAGGCGGATGGGGAGCCTCAGCTCCAGACCAGGGGGAACGTGGACAGACCCCGGAAGCTGAGGTTCATGTTCCAGTCCTCGGCGTCGTGCTTGGGGCGGATGTTCGGGATGCGCCGCATGAGCGTTTCGAAGCCGACGGGGATCTCCGCGCGCGCGAGGAAGGCGCCCGGGCAGACGTGGATGCCCGTGCCGAAACCCAGGTGCGGATTCTTCTCACGCGTGAGGTCCAGCGAGTCCGGCTGGTCGAAGTAGGCGGGGTCGCGGTTGGCCGCGGCCACCATGGGCATGATGCCCTGGCCCTTCTTGATCTGCTTGCCACCCAGCTCGAAGTCACACGCCGCGATGCGGGTGGGCGCCTGGGCAGGGGAGGTGAAGCGGTAGAGCTCCTCGCCCGCGGCCCGGTTGATCTGCGGGTTCTGCCTCAGCCGCTCCAGCTGCTCGGGGTGCTTGAAGAGCGCGAGCAGGCCCGTGCTGATGACGTTCTGCGTGGTGGTGTGGCCGCCGGCGAGCAGCAGCACCATCTGGGCCACCACCTCCTCCAGCGTGAGCTTGTTGTCCTCGCGCCACGCCTTGACGAGGTAGGAGATGAAGTCCTCGCGCGGGCGCTCCAGGCGGTCGTTGATGGCGCGCGTGATGTATTCAGTCATCTTCAACAGCGCGTCCTGCCCCTTCAACATCACCTCCAGGCTGTCGATGCGGCCCGTCGCCCGCGCGAGGTCCACGCTCCAGGACTTGAACGTGGGCAGGTCGTCGCGGTTCATGCCCAGGATCTCCACCGAGAAGAGCATCGCGGGCAGCGCGTAGGCATAGTCATTGACGAAGTCCATCTCCCCCTTGTCGTAGACCTGGTCAATCAACCAGTTCGCGGTCTGCTGGGCCCGCTGGTGGATGTCCTTGACGTTGTCGGGGCGGAAGGCCTGGTTGATGAGGCCGCGCAGCCGCTTGTGCTCGGGGTTGTCCTTCATCACGGCCCACATGGAGAAGTGGGTGATGATGGGCCGCAGGTGTTTCATGAACTCATCGTTCACGACGAAGGTCTCGCTGCTCTGGCTGGAGAAGCGCGTCGTGTCCTTCAGGGCT
This sequence comes from Corallococcus sp. Z5C101001, assembly GCF_007352635.1. Classification (NCBI taxonomy): domain Bacteria; kingdom Pseudomonadati; phylum Myxococcota; class Myxococcia; order Myxococcales; family Myxococcaceae; genus Corallococcus; species Corallococcus sp. Z5C101001. Next base: position 255,757 of record NZ_VKLU01000005.1, on the reverse strand, counting down.
ACCTGGACATCTTCATACCGGGTGAGCAGCCAGTGTCGCGTCTCCTCGCTCCAATACACAGGCTCCTGCTCACGCAGCTGCTTGTAGAAAGGGTAGGGATTGACGTTGAACTCCGGGCTCAGGATGTTGACATGCAGCTTCGCGTCTTGGCTCATGGGATGGTTTCCTCTGGAGAGCGGCGGGCACAGAGCGTGGACAAGGCCCTGAATGGGCTCACGGCCGTGAACATGATAACCCAGGAGAAGCGGCAGACCGAGCATCGGACGTACGGAAACGGGAGTGACACATGACGACGTTCGTGTTTCCTGGACAGGGTTCTCAGAAGCGGGGAATGGGTGGGGATCTGCTCGCGAGACACCCGGGGTTGGCGGCCCAGGCGGACGCCCTCTTGGGGTATCGGCTGGCGGAGGTCTGCCAGGACGCGCGTCTGGATGAGACGCGGTATACCCAGCCCGCGCTGTTCGTCCTGAATGCGCTCGCATGGCTGGAGCAGCGGGCGCGCCATGGACGCGATCCCGAGTATGCCATGGGGCACAGCCTGGGGGAGTACAACGCGCTGTTCGCCGCGGGTGCCTTCGACTTCGCGACCGGCGTCCTCCTGGTCCGCAAGCGCGGGGAGGTGATGGCCCAGGCGAGCGGAGGTGGCATGGCCGCGGTGGTGGGCCTGTCCGGGGAGCGCATCCTCGAAGTGCTGGAGCGGCTGGGGGTGCGCACCCTGGACCTGGCCAATGACAACACGCCCACCCAGCAGGTGATGTCCGGACCGCGCGAGGACCTGGAGCGGGTGGCGCCCGAGCTGCGCGCGGTGGGCGCCAACGTCGTCCTGCTCAAGGTGAGCGCCGCGTTCCATTCCCGGTACATGCGGCCCGCGCGCGACGCCTTCGCGGCCTTCCTGCGGGAGTTCTCCTTCGCGCCGCTGCGCTTCCCGGTCATCTCCAACGTGGAGGCCCGGCCCTACGAGGACGCGCGGGTGCCGGAGCTGCTGGCCCGGCAGATCGACTCGCCGGTGCGGTGGACGCAGAGCGTGCGCTCCCTCCTCGCCCAGGGGGAGCAGGAGTTCGTGGAGGTAGGGCACGGCCGGGTGCTCACGGGGCTCATCGGGCAGATTCGTCAGGCGACCCCCGCGGGCATGACCGCGAGCGTGCCCGTCGTGGCGCCTCCTCCCAGGTTGGAGGCGCCCTCCCCGGTCCGCGCGCCCACGCCCGCGCGCGAGCCGGGGGTGCGCGCCGGGACGCTGGGCAGCAAGGCCTTCCGTGAGGCCTATGGCGTGCGCCTCTCCTACGTGGCGGGCTCCATGTACAAGGGCATCTCCTCCCGGGAACTGGTGGTGCGCATGGGACGCGCGGGGTTGCTGGGGTTCTTCGGGACCGGCGGGGTTCCGCTCGAGCGCATCGAGGAGGAGCTCCTGGCCATCCAGGCCGCGCTGCGTCCGGGCGAGGCCTACGGCATGAACCTGTTGCACAGCCCTGAACGCCCCGAACGCGAGGCGCGGCTGGTCGACCTCTTCCTTCGCCGGGGTGTCCGCAACGTCGAGGCGTCGGCGTTCCTGCAATTGACCCCGGCCCTCGTGCGCTTCCGCATGACGGGCGTGCGGCGGCGCGAGGACGGTCAGATCGAGGCGCCGAACCGGCTCATCGCCAAGGTGTCCCGGCCGGAGGTCGCGGAGGCCTTCATGTCGCCGCCTCCCCAGGCCCTGCTCGATGGGCTCGTCCGCGCCGGACAGCTCACCCCGGAGGAGGCCCGGCTCGCGCTCGAGCTGCCCATGGCCGGGGACGTCTGCGTGGAGTCCGACTCCGGAGGTCACACGGACCAGGGCGTCGCCAGTGCCCTGTTCCCGGCGATGAGCTTGCTGCGCGACCGGATGATGGCCCTGCACCGCTACCCGGCCCGCATCCGCCTGGGGGCGGCGGGGGGCATCGGAACCCCCCACGCGGCGGCGGCGGCGTTCCTGATGGGCGCGGACTTCATCGTGACGGGGTCCATCAACCAGTGCACCGTGGAGGCCGGGACCAGCGAGCCCGTGAAGGATCTGCTGGAGACGCTGGACGTGCAGGACGTGACGTGCGCTCCCGCGGGCGACATGTTCGAGCTGGGGGCGAAGATCCAGGTGGTGCGCAAGGGGCTCCTCTTTCCGGCGCGCGCCAACCGCCTCTACGCGCTCTACCAACAACATCCCTCCCTGGAGGCCCTGGACGCGGAGACCCGGAAGCAGCTCCAGGAGAAGGTCTTCCGTCGCGGCTTCGAGGAGGTCTGGGAGGAGACGCGGCAGCACTACCTGCGCGCCGACCCCGCGGAGCTGGAGCGCGCCGAGCGCAACCCCCGGAAGAAGATGGCCCTCGTGTTCCGCTGGTACTTCGTCCACACCTCGCGCCTGGCCTTGCGCGGGAGCCGCGAGCAGCGCACCGACTACCAGGTCCACTGCGGGCCCGCGATGGGCGCGTTCAACCAGTGGGTCCGTGGGACACCCCTGGCCTCGTGGCGCGACCGGCACGTGGATGCCATTGGCGACAAGCTCATGGAGGCGACGGCGGGCTGGCTGGAGGAGCGCTTCCAGGTGATGCGCGGGGGGACCTGAGCCGCGTCCCCCCGCCGTGGGCCCTCAGTGCAGGAGGGCGTTGAAATAGGTGTCCAGGCTCCCTGACGCATCCAGGGGGAAGCGCGCGGCGATGTAGGCGTCGGGGCGGATCAACACGCAGCCCGCGCCTTTCGCGCCCAGGGCCCGGTGGGCCTTCCCATCCACGTCCCGCCAGGTCGTGCCCAGCCCTCCACCGTCGAAGCCGGGCGCGACCTGCCCGTGAAACACGAAGTGGGACGTGAGCCACTCGCCGTGTTTCGCGCGGGCGTGCTCGGCCATGGCCCGCATCCGCGCCGGGTCGGGCGTCTCACCGCCCAGGATGAGGAGCGTGTGGTGGGTCGCCCGGAGGACCTCGTAGAGCGGGGTGGACCTCTCCGCGTGCAAGACACAGTGCGGCGCGCGATCTCCGGGCTGGGCCCGGCCTGGGGCGAACGCGGCACGGGCGGCGCGGGTGCCGGAGGCGTCGAGCGCTGGCTGCACCACCGGGCTGTGGCGGTAATGCAGGTCGAGCTGCGAGGTCCCCAGGACGTTCTTCAGGTTCAACGCGGGGATGTTGAGCAGGTGCAACTGCTTGCGCGCCAGGAAGCGCAGCAGGGGATTGGTGCCAAAGACGAGCGTGGTGAGCCGGTCGTTCTGGGCGAACATCGTCACGGCGGCGGCGTGGCGCTCCGCGTGGTAGCTGTCGAGCAGGGCGGTGCTCGCCTTGCCCCGGACCGCGAGGCGGAGCTTCCACGCCAGGTTGACCGCATCCAGCACCCCCGTGTTGAGTCCCTGCGCGGCGATGGGGGTGTTCACGTGGGCCGCGTCCCCCGCCACGAAGACCCGCCCCACCCGGTAGTGGGAAACGAGCCGCTGGCTGGGATGGTAGTGGGTGAGCCACAGCGGCTCCTCCAGCCGCCAGTGTCCCAGGCCCAGCGGCGTCATGATCTCGCGGAACTCCTCCAGCGTAGGCACCTGCCCCGCAAGCGGTGACCCGGGGGGACGCGCGGCGATGAGCCGGTAGTAGTCGTTGCCCAGGTTCAGCACCACGAAGGGGAACCGGTCCAGGATGAAGCCGTGGCGCTCGTCGCGGGCGAGCGACATGTTGGGGATGCGCACGTCGGTCATGATCCAGTTGTCGTCATGCCGCGCGCCGCTGAACGCCAGGTCGAGCACCGCGCGGACCCGGCTGTGGCCACCATCGCAGCCCACCAGGTACGGCACCGTGACCTCCTCCGGCGCGCTCCCGGTCCGCGCGAGCCGCGCCGTCACTCCCGCGGCGTCCTGATGGAAGCCCTCCAGCGCGGTGGAGCGCTCCACGGTGATGCCCCGGTCTGCCAGCACCTGGACCAGCGCCCGCTCCGTCTGGCCCTGGTGCAGGTGCAGGTAGAAGGCGAAGGCGCTCTCCAGCCGGTCGTAGCGCAGCACCGTGACGCGCTTACGCCCGACGTGCATGTTCATGACGCGGTTGACCACCCCGTCCTTCATGAGCCGGTCCGCGACGCCCAGCGTCTGGAAGATCTCCAGGGTCCGGGGCTGGAGCGTCACGGCCTTGGACTCGCCGGAGAACGAGGGCTCCTTGTCGATGATGCGCACCCGGACGCCCTGCTGGTCGAGCGCGAGCGCGAGGCACAGCCCCACCGGGCCAGCCCCCACGATCAACACCTCCGCGGCGCTCATGGCGTCAGCACCGGGGTCCGCGGCTTCGGCACGCCGGCCAGGAAGGAGACGCGCGCGCCCATGAACCCCGTCAGTTGCCGCAAATCCCAGTCATAGCCCTCGTGCCCGTCGACCTGCTGGATGAGCGCTTGCCACTCCTGGAGGTGGTAGGCGCGCAGGTGCGAGACCACGCCGTCGAAGAGGAAGCACAACGCGCCCACGGGGGCCACGAAGCCCAGCAGCACGCGGCGCAGGCTCAAGGGGCGGATGCCTCCCAGGCTCAACCAGGCGCTGATGAACGGCGTCGCGGCGCTGAAGCGCAGCACGGACAGCAGGTCGCGCTGGACGGGCTCCAGGAACACGATGGGCTGCTGCTTGGCCACCGCGTCCGCCAGGATTCCCCGCACCGCGCCGGGCTGGAAGTGGTGCACGGCGTTGACGATGAGGCGCAGGCCCGACAGGTGTTCGGGAACGTCCAGCACGTCCACCGACGCCTGGACGTGGCTCACCTGGCCCGCGCTCTCACGCTCGATTTCGGCGAACCGCTCCAGCGACGGGTACTTGTCCGACAGCTGGATGCGGACGTCCTCGCGGCCCAGGTGCCGGGACAGGGCCAGCATCAGCCCGCCGTCCCCCGCGCACATCGCCTGGATGGACGTGAGGCCCTTCTGCTCCATCAGCCGGGCGAGGGCGTCGAAGCCATTGTCATACATCCGCAGCCGTACGGACATGTGGTGCAGGAACTCCATGATCGTCTTGCGCAGGGGCGAAGGCAGCCATGGCAGGTCGTTGAATTCGAAGAGGTGGGCGCGTCGCATGGAGAGCCGTCCGAGGATGAGGGGTCAGGCGGAGAGGGGAGAGGCTTGCGTCGGGAGGAGGGGAGGCAGGGCGGAGGCGATCCGCTGGAGGAGCCAGGCCTGGGCCTGGTTCGGGCGAAGGAAGAAGTGATCGCCCGGCGTCACGTGCTGGTGGAACGCCCCCTGGGTGAGCGCGCGCCACGCCGAGGAGGCCTCGGCCGTGATGCGGTCATCGGAGGCGCCGTGCATGACGGTGATGGGGAACGCGAAGGGCGCTTCGGGCTGGTAGCGGTAGCCCTCCATCAACTTCAGGTCCGCGAGCATCATGGGCAGCAGTGCTCGCGCGAAGTCGGTGTCCCGGCCCGCCATCACCCGTCCCTCGGCCGTGTTCATCGCGATGTCGAGCAGCGGCCCCAGGGGCTCGCGCGTCCCGGGGTCGGGCACGCCCTGGAAGCCCGCCGCGCGGAAGCGCTGTTGGAGCCCTTCCAGGAACGGACCGGGCGACAGGAAGGGCGCGCTGGCCCCCCCCACGAGGAGGTGCTCGGGCTGGGGCAGGCCGCGGGCGCGGAGCCGGCTGGCGAGCAGGTACGCGAGCAGCGCGCCGAGGCTGTGCCCATAGAAGGCGAAGGGCAGGTCCAGGTGGGGCCGCAGCGCGGACTCGAGCTGGGGCAGCAGGTCTTCCAGGCGGTGCAGGGGCGGCTCGTGGATGCGGGTCTCGCGTCCCGGGAGCTGTATCGGCCAGACCTCGATGTGCTCGGGCAGCAGCCGCGCCCAGTCCAGGTAGAGCGAGGCGCCGCCGCCGCCATAGGGGAAGCAGAACAGGCGCACGCGAGGACGCGGGCGGCGCACCACGTGGCTGAACCAGGAGTGAGGTGCCGTCGCCGGGGGCACGGCGTCCGGAGCGCGCTCCGCTGGCGCGAGGTCGCGCAACAGGGCGCGGGTGAGGTTGTCGATGCTCGGGCCTTCGAGCAGCAGCTCCGCGGGCACCCGCAGCGACAGGGTCTCCTCGATGTCCCGTCGCAAGGACAGCCCCGTGATGGAGTCCAGGCCCAGGTCCCGCAGCGGCACATGGGGCGTCACCGCGTCCTGCTCCATCTGGAGGTGATGCGCGGCACGACCGGTCAGGAACGCCACGACCGCCGCGTGCTGGGCGGCCGCGTCCCTCACCTCATGGGACCGAGGGCCCTGGGGCCGGGGCGTGTCCTGGAGTGCCTTTTCGAGCGCCGCCACCCGTTCGGCGCTCAGCAGTCGCAGCCGGTGTCCCCGGGCCTCGGCGACGAGTCGGTTCGCTTCGTCCAGGAGCCGGAAGTGGCCGGTGATGTTCCCGTTCGCGTCGGGAGGTTCGGGGAACGTGATGTGGCACAGGAGCGTGTCGCTCGCCGGGGCGTGGTGGAGCTGGAAGGACTCCCAGCCCACGACCATGAAGCGCATGCGCTCATCGAGGTGGGCCGCCCCCGCCACGGCGAACAGCTGCGCGCACGCGTCGAGGATGCCCGGATGGAAGCCCAGGGCGTGCGAGGGCTGCTCCGCGCGGGGCCGCGGCCGGAAACGGGCCAGGGCTTCACCCTCGCGGAAGTCCACCGCGTCCACCCACTTCACGCTCTCCCCCAGGTCGAAGGACAGCGCTTCGAGCCGGCGGTAGAAGGTGTCGCCGTCCCAGCGGGTGGCCTGCTCCAGGCTCGGAAGGGCGCCCGAGGCATCGGGAGTGGACGCGGCGTGCTCCAGCACCGCCTGGGCGTGGAGGGTCCACGGACCGCGTTCATCCACGCGGCCATGGAGCAGCAGCCGGGCGCGACCCCCCTCCAGGGGTTCCACCCCGAGGCGCACCTCGCGCTCCTCGTGGGGATCCACGTGCAGCGCGACCAGGTAGCGCACGTCCCGAAGCGCGAATGACGTGAAGTCCAGGTGCTGGCGGATGGCGCGGGTCAGGAGCTCCTGCAGGTGTCCGACGTGGGCGACGCCGTGGTTGTCCGCCAGCTCCGGCAGGCGCGCGTAGCTGATCCGGTATGCGAATTCGCGCTCACGGCGGGGTGAGTGCAGCGGCGTGCCGTCGAACACGGGGGGACCGGAGGCATCCGTTCCGATGGGGGCGACCTCCACGGGCAGGGTCGGCAGCCAGTAGGGCTTGCGCTGGAAGGGGTAGGTCGGCGGTGGACGTTCCGGCCGGGCCCGTCCTTCGGTGAAGGGGCGTCGAGCCGGGGCGAGCCCCCGCGTGTAGAGGTCCGCCACGCAGTCCAGGAGCGTTCGCCAGGGCGCCTCGTCCGAGGTGGCGCGAAGCCAGGGGCGCTCCGTGTCGCCCAGCGCCACGATGATCCGGCGCTCGGTGGAAGCCAGCCCCGCGAGGGCCGCCTCCCAATCCCCCGTCGCGAGGGCAGGCTGCGTCCACGTGTCGGCGCGAGCCGCCTTCCGGGCGTCGATGAGCGCGTCGGTTCGCGTGTGCAGCAGGCGCAGGCGCGGCTCCGTCAATTGCCCCGGCTCCAGGGTGAAGGCGCCCAGCCCACCCAGGTCGCGCAACAGGCAGCGCAGCGCATCCCGGAGCTCCAACACGCCGGCCTCGCAGGCCGCGAGGTAGAGGCCCAGGCCGTCCGCCAGCAGTGCGTCGGGTTGATAGCCCCAGTGCCCCAGCAGCTTGAGCAGGGCGTATCGGGCGCGGAAGGTGGTGACCTCCGGCGCCTCCAGCATGCGAGGGGAGCCGCCTGACAGCTCCGCGACGACGGCGCCACACGCGTCGAAGGCCGCCGCGAAGACAGGCTCCACGGGGGAGAGCGCCGCCACGGTGGCGCGCAGGTCCCCCGCGTGGGGAATGGCGAGCGCGAGCCGGGGGATGGCGGCCTGCTCGACGACGCCGCGAAGCAGGCCCCCGGCCCCGTGGCCCTCGGCGAGTGCCAGGAGTCCGGCGGCGAGTCCCGCGCCATCGGAGGCCACCACCGCGGCGCGGTGCTCCAGGTGGCTGCGCGCGGCCACGGCGGCGGTGCACGCCGCGCCCAGCAGGTGCTCCGGCTCTCGCGACAGGTACTCCCGCCAGGCGCGGGCCTGGGCGCGCAGCGCGGCGTCGTCCCGGGCCGACAGCGGGAGCAGGTGCACGGGCCGCGGAGGCGAAGCGACGGGGGCGGGCGGAGCGGGGGGCTCGGCCACGATGACGTGGACGTTCGTCCCCGAGAACCCGAAGGCGCTCACGCCGGCCGCCCGTCCTTCCCCGTCCCACCGCAGCGTGTCCCATGCGAGCCGGGCGCGCATGCGCTCCAGGCGGATGTGGGGGTTGAGCTGGTGGAGGTGGGGCTGCTTCGGAATCGTCCGGTGTTGGAGGCAGAGCACGGTCTTGATGAGGCCGGCGATGCCCGCGGCGGCCTCCAGGTGCCCCAGGTGCGCCTTCACCGCGCCGACCGTGAATGCCTCCGCGGAGGCCGGGCGCTGCCCGTACACGGTCCCCAGGGCCTGCATCTCGATGGGGTCTCCCAGGGAGGTGCCCGTGCCGTGGGCTTCCACGTACGAGATGCGCTGGGGCTCCAGGTGCGCCGACTCCAGCGCCTTGCGCAGCAGCGCCTGCTGGGCGAGCCCGTTGGGCACGGTCAGCCCGCTGCTCGCGCCGTCATGATTCGCCGCGGAGCCCAGGAGCACGGCCAGCACGGGATCGCCGTCCCGCCGCGCGTCGGCCAGCCGCTTGAGGACAATCATCCCGCCGCCTTCAGCGCGGCCATAGCCGTCCGCGGACGCGTCGAAGGTCTTGCAGCGTCCATCCGGCGCCAGGGCGCGCAGCCGGCTCAGCGAGACGAACGTATACGGCGACAACATGAGGTTGACGCCGCCTGCCAGGGCCACGGTGGACTCGCCTCGGAGCAGGCTGTCGCACGCCAGGTGGACGGCCATGAGCGATGAGGAGCACGCGGTGTCCACGGTGAGCGCGGGCCCCTGGAGCCCCAGCCGGTGGGAGATCCGCCCCGAGGCGATGTTCGCCGCGAGCCCGGTGGCGCTGTACGCGCTGAACTGTCCCGCTGCGCGAGGGAGCAGGCCGTACTCGGCGCTGCCCATCCCCACGAAGACTCCCACGGGGCTGCCCGCGAGGCTGTCGGGGGCGAGGCCCGCGCGCTCGAGGGCCTCCCACGACACCTCCAGCAACAGGCGCTGCTGGGGATCCATGTCGATGGCTTCGCGTGGAGAGATGCCGAAGAGCCGCGCGTCGAAGAGCGCGGGCGCCTCCTTCAGGAACCCTGCCTGTCGCACGTACACGCGCCCGGCGGCATCGGGATCCGCGTTGAAGAAGGCCTCGGGATCCCACCGCTCCCTGGGGACATCGACGATGGCGTCGCCGCCTTCCATGAGGAACCGCCACAGCGCCTCGGGGCTGTCGCACCCACCGGGGAACCGGCAGGCCATCCCGATGATGGCGATGGGCTCCCGTCCTTCCGGCGTGGGCGCCGAGGAACGTGGCCCGGCCGCTGGCGCGGGCGGGGGCGAGGGAGGGGCGGCTTCTGGCACCACGGCCTTGGCCCGGATGCCGAACCGCTGCACGAGGACGTCGCGGGCCCCATGGAACACCACGCGCTGGCAGTCGTCCTGGGCCAGCCCCGCCTCGAACACCGACAGCCCAAGCGCGGTGGGCAGGGGCGTGAGTCCGCCCCGGCGCTCCATGAAGCGCAGCGTGCTGGCGTCCACCCGCATGCCGCCCTCGGCCCACAACGGCCAGTTGAACGACACCGTGCGGCCCCGCCGTTCTCCTCGTGCCCGTCGCGCCTCGCGCTCCTCGGCGAACGCGTCGAGGAAGGCGTTGGCGAAGGCGTAGTCGCTCTGGCCTACGTTCCCCGTGATGGCGGCCGTGGAGGAGAACAGCGCGAAGAAGTCCAAGGGCAGGTGGCGGCTGGCCTCATCCAGGTGCAGCGTGCCGTGCACCTTGGGGCCGAGCACCGCCGCCCACTGCGCCGGGTCCTTGGCCGCGACGAGTGAGTCTCGCGTCGCCCCCGCCGCGTGGATGATGCCGTGCACCGTCCCCAGTCGCTCACAGGCCTCGAGGAGCCCCCGCGCGGCCGAGTCCCGGTCGCTCACATCCGCGCGGATGTAGAACACCTGGGCGCCCGTCCCGCGCAGCGCCTCCAGCCGCAGGCGCCGGGCCTCGTCGAGTTCGCCTCGGCCCATGAGCGCGATCCTCGCCTGGACGGTGCGCACCAGATGCTCGGCCAGCAGCAGGCCCAGTCCGCCCGCTCCGCCGGTGAGCAGGTAGGCCCCGCCCTGTCGCAGCGGCGAGGGGCGTGGAGGCGCATGGGGTGGCTCCACCAGCTCACGCACCTGACGCCGATCCGCCACGTACCGGATCTCGACGTCGTCCTGGCCGCTGTTGGCCAGCGCCAGCCGCGCCACCTCGGAAGGCGCGGAGGACTCCGGGCCCAGTGCCAGGGTCTGGAAGCCCAGCCGTGGCGCCTCCAGGCCGAGCGCGCGGCAGAACCCACCCAGGGCGGCGTGGGCGGGTCGATGCGTGCCGTCCACCGTGGCGTGCAGATACCCCAGACGCATCGCCCCATCGGACGTGTGCGCGAGCATGCCCTGCGCGATCCCCAACAGCTGCGCGAAGCCGAGGGTGGGGTCCTTCCCGAAGTCCGCGTCGAGCGCGCCGAGATGGAACACGTGACTGGGTTGGAGCCCCCGTCCGCTCAGCGCGGCGAGGAGCTGTTGCACCTGCCGCGCGTCGGCGGGATCGAACTCGGGTTCCGCGCCGGTCGCGTCGAAGCGCTGACCCAGGCGCGCCCCCACCACCGGCACCTCCACGCCCTGCGCGTGCAGGTGTTCGCGGAAGGCCCTGGCGTGGGCCTCGCTCCCTCCGACGAGCAGGACGCCGCGAGGGGCGCGGCCGGGGGACTCCGTGCAGGGTGCGTCACGCCACTCCTGGCGCGCGAGCACCACTTCCGCTGGAGCTTCGGCGCGGCGCGCGGCGGGCGCCTCGGCCACGGCGGGGAGCCGTTCGAGGAGGAAGTCCGCGAGTGCCCGCAGGGTGGGGTGATCGAACGCGAGCGTGGGGTAGAGGTCGATCCCGAGCTCGCCCTCCAGGTGCTCCACGAGCTGCGTGGCCTGCACCGACTCCATCCCCAGATCGAAGAAGCCCTCCTCCGGCGACGGCTGCGTGGAGGGCGCATAGGCCAGGACGCGGGCCACCGCTTCGCCGAGCAGGCTGATCAAGAGCGCGTGCCGCTCGGCCTGGGGGGCGTGCGCCAACTGCTCCCGCATCGACTGGCGGTGTCGCGGCTCGGGGGACGTGGGGGCGGGGGGGGCCCCCGGAGGCGGCGGCGTGGGCGCTGGTCCCGAGGATTCAATCCAGTGGCGCTCTCCGGCGAAGGGGTAGGTCGGGAGGCGGAGCCGGCGCGGCGGGTGCTCCCGGTACAGGGCCCGCCAGGGCCAGGGCGTGCCTTCGGCCCAGGTGCGCGCGAGCGTGGCGTGCTCATGCCGGGCGACGAGCGCCAGCAGCTCGGACTCGGGGGGCGCGGCGTCCGCCACGTGCGATGGGGAGAGGGTGGCGGTGAAGAGGCCCTGGGCTCGGAGCGCCACGGAGTCCTCCGCGTGCGCCACGTAGACGCGCAACCTCTCGCGGGTGATGACCAGGTCCGAGGCCACGAAGGCGAGCCGGGCGGACATCGCCTCGCGCCCCTGTTGCAGCGTGAACGCGAGCGCTTCGAACTCACCCAGGCCCCAGTCTGGCCGGGCCTCGAGCCAATCGAGCAGCCGCCGCGCCTGGACGCGCAGCCGCTCCGGCGTGCGGGCGGACAGCACGAGGACCTGGGGCCGGGCCGGGAGCGGGAAGCTCCGGAGCGCGGGCCCTTCCCAGGATTCGACGACGAGGTGCACGTTGACGCCGCCCGCGCCGAAGCTGCTGATGCCGGCGCGCAGGGGCTCTCCGGGCCGTGAGTGCCACGGCGTGGCTTCGCGTTGGACGCGGAAGGGCGTGCTCGCGAAGTCGATGTGCGGATTGAGCTGCCCCCCATGGATGAGGGTGGGCGCCAGCCGGCGGTGCCTCATCTGCAAGAGGACCTTGTGGAGCTGCGCGATGCCGGCGGCCGACTCCAGGTGGCCGATGCTGGCCTTGACCGAGCCGATGGCGCAGAAGCCCCGGTCCGGTGTGTGGCTCCGGAACGCATCCGTCAGCCCCGTGACCTCGATGGGGTCGCCCAGGCTGGTGCCCGTCCCGTGCGCTTCCACGTAGCCGAGGGTCCGGGCATCCACCCCGGCACGTCTCAGGGCCGTGGAGATGACCTCGGTCTGCGCCACGGGGTTGGGCACCGTGTAGCCATGGGTCTTCCCGTCGTGGTTGTGCGCGCTGCCCTTGATGACCGCGTGGATGGTGTCCCCGTCGCGCAGCGCCATGGCCAGGGGCTTGAGCAGGACGGCCCCCACGCCCTCGCCGGGGACATAGCCATCGCCCCCCGCGGCGAAGCTGCGGCAGCGCCCGTCGCTCGACGCGAAGCGGTTGGCGCAGAGCATCACGTACTTGCTCGGGTGCAGCGACAGGTTCACGCCGCCCGCCAGCGCCACCTCGCATGCGCCGGAGCGCAGGCTCTCGCACGCGAGGTGGATGGCGTTGAGCGACGAGGAGCAGGCGGTGTCCAGCGTGAGGCTGGGCCCGCTCAGGTTGAGCGCGTAGGAGACCCGGTTGGCGATGGAGAAGGATTGGGTGCTGAACGGGATGCGGTGGCCTCGCGACCACTCCTGCGCGCCGAAGAGGGCGTATTCGTTGTACGTGGCTCCGACGAACACGCCCACGGGCGCGCGTTGATCTCCCGCGTCCGCCTTCGCCAGCCCCGCGCGCGTGTAGCCCGCGTCCTCCATGCAGGCCCAGGCGGTCTCCAGGAAGAGGCGCTCCTGGGGGTCCATGTAGCGGGCGATCAGCGGAGAGATCTGGAAGAAGGCCGCATCGAAGCGGTCCACGCGGTCCAGGAAGCCGCCCCACTTCGCATAGATGGAGCCCGGCTCCTGGCGTGTGGCATCGAACAGGGGGCGGTAGTCCCAACGCTCCGTGGGGATCTCCTCGATGCAGTCCTTGCCCGTCTCCAGGTTGCGCCAGTAGTGCTCCAGGTCCTCCGCCTGGGGATAGCGGCCGCTCATCCCGATGATGGCGATGTCCCCATCCGCGACGCTGTCCCGAGGCATCGGCGAGGAGCGTGGGCGCTGCTCCGGGGGCCCCACGCGCGCGGCGGGCGGGGGCGGTCCCTCGGGGGGCGGCGCGGTCGTCGCGGAGGGCCCCGGGGCCTGCCGCGTGAGCCGCTGGAGCTGCGCGCCGTGTTCCTGGCCCAGGTAGGCCGCCAGGTCCGCGAGGTTCTTGTATTTGAAGAACAGGGTGATCGGGAGCTTGCCGAACGCCGCCTCGAGCTTCTGGTGGAGCTCGGCGATGAGGATGGAGTTCATCCCGTAGCTCTCGAAGTCGGCCGTGGGACGGAGGGTCGCTGGATCGAGCCGCGCCGTGGTCGCCAGCGCCTGGGTCAGGAACTGGAGCGCGCCGCGCCAGGTCCCGTCGGCCTCCAGCGGAGTGGCGTCGCGCGGAGCCGCTGTTTCAGGGACCGCGATGGGCGCTGTCGCCGCGCCCGTCACGTACAGCCGATCCGCCGGACCGGGCAGCAGCCAGTGCCGCGTCTGGGCGAAGGGTGAGCCGGGCAGGGACACGCGCCGTGACGGGAGCGGGTAGAGCCGCGACAGGTCGGACGTGGCTCCGCTCACCCAGAGCCGGGCGAGCCGGTCGAGCTCCCCTCCGGTGAACAACGCCTCCAGGAAGGCCGCGCCAGCGGCGCCGCCCAGAAGCGACTCATGCAGCCGCGCTCCGTCCGCGCTCCCGACATGCACGTGTTCGGCGGTGCCGCGTCCGAGCCATCCATCGAGCCGCGCGGCGAGTTCATCGAGGTCGCGCACCACGGTGGCCAGCCGCTCATCCAGGACCTCGCGTCCCACGGTGAGCGTGTAGGCCAGATCTTCCAGGTGCGGCGCCGCCGGGTTGCGCAGGGCCTCGCGCAGCCGCTCGGCGGTGGTCCGCAGCAGGGCCGGATCGCGAGCGGAGAGCACCACCAGTTGGGGCCGCGTGGCGGTCCGGGGGGGCCGGGGCGCCGCGCGGTACTCCTCCAGGACGACGTGGGCGTTGGTGCCGCCGAACCCAAAGGAGCTCACGCCGGCGCGCCGGAGCCCCTCCACGCCTGCGTCGTCGAGCGGCGCGGGCCATGGCCGGGTGGTCGCGTTGACGTAGAACGGGCCACCCTCCAGCCGCAGCTGGGGGTTGGGCTGCTGGAAGTGGAGGCTGGCGGGGAGGGTGCGGTGACGCAGCGCGAGCGCCACCTTGAGGACCCCCGCGATGCCGGCGGCCGTCTCCAGATGTCCGATGTTGGTCTTGACCGAGCCGAGCGCGCAGTGGGGCCGCGAAGGCGGGGGCCGCTGCCAGCGCGGATAGAGCCGCTCGAAGGCCATGCGCAGGCCGGAGATCTCGATGGGGTCTCCCAGGGAGGTGCCCGTCCCGTGCGCTTCGATGTAGCCGACGGTCGCCGGATCCACCCGGGCGTCCTCGTAGGCGGCCACCAGCAGGTCCGCCTGGGACTTGGGGTTGGGGGCGGTCAGCGCCTGGGCGCGTCCGCCGTGGTTGATGGCCGTTCCACGAATGACCGCGTGGATGGTGTCCCCGTCGGCCTCGGCGCGCGACAGGGGCTTGAGCAGCAGGGCGCCCAGGCCCTCACCGCGGACGTAGCCGTTGGCGGAGGCGTCGAACGTCTTGCAGCGTCCGTCCTCGCTCAGCATGCCCGCGCGGCTGAACGCGAAATACAGCTGCGGGCTGAGCAGCAGGTTGACGCCGCCGACGAGCGCCAGCGTGCACTGACCCGAGCGCAGGGCCTGGACCGCGTGGTGGATGGCGACCAGCGAGCTGGAGCACGCCGTCTCCACCGGGAGGCTGGGGCCGTGCAGATCGAGCAGGAAGGAGAGCCGGTTGGGCAGCACGGAGTGCGCCTTGCCCGTGGCGGTGTGCGCGTCCGCGGCGATGCCGAAGTCCCTCAACAGGTCGTGGTAGTCGGTCGTGCCGATTCCCACGAACACCCCCGTGTCGCTGCCCGCGAGGGAGGAGGGCCGGTAGCCAGCGTCCTCCAGGGTGTTCCACGCCAGCTGGAGGAACAGGCGGTGCTGGGGGTCCATCAGCGCCGCCTCGCGGGGCGTGATGCGGAAGAAGGCCGCGTCGAAGTGCTCCACCGGGTCGATGAAGCTGCCCCACCTGACGCGGGTCCGATTCGGCTCGGTCAGCGGGTTGCCTTCGAGCGCGCGCCAGTCCCACCGCTCTGGGGGGATCTCCGCGATCAAATCGCGCCCCTGCTCGAGGTTCCGCCAGAAGGCGCCCAGCTCGGGGGATTGGGCGAAGAGTCCGCCCATGCCGATGATCGCGATGGGCTCCGATGAGCCCGCCACGGACTTGGGGGGAGCGGTGCGCGCAGGGGGCTGGGGCTTGGGGGGCTCCGGGGCGGCGGTCACTTCCACCGAGGGCTTCGAGGGCGGTGCCCGCTCCTCCGGAAACCGTGCGCTCAGGGCCTCCCGATGCGTGGCGAGCAGATGCTCGACGAGGGCCCCCAACCGGTCATGCTCGAAGAGCATCGCGGCAGTGAGATCCACGCCGAGCTGTTCACGCAGCCGGTTGGCCAGCTGGGTCATGGAGATGGAGTCGAAGCCGAAGTCGCGCAGGTCCGTGTCCGGATCCACATCCCCGACGTCCATCTTGAGGATCGACGCCGCGGTCCCCATGACCTGGGCGCGCACCCGGTCGCGCAGGAGTCCGTTCGGGGCCACGGGCTGGGGTTCGGACCTCGGGGACGGCGGTGCGGCGGGCGCGGGCACGGATGGGCGGGGCAGCGCCACCGCGGCGAGCGTCTGGCAAAGGGCGCGCACGGAGGCGTGTTCCGCCAGCTGGCGCGAACTCAAGGCGCGGCCCATCCGCTCACCCAGTCGGGTGCTCAGCACCGCGAGCGTGGTGGGATCGAAGCCGTGATCCTCCAGGCTCGCATCGGGATCCACCTCCGCGGGGTCCACGCGAAGGACCTCCGCGACCGTCGCCAGGACCGCTTCCATGTCAGCGGGTGCGGCCTCGGAAGATGGCGGGAGCGGGGCGGACGCGGGGGCCTGGATCAGCGCGAAGGCTTCATCGATGGCCGCGAGGTCGCCCTCCACGACGGCCATCACGGGCTCCGTGGCGTGCAGTGCCCGCACGAAGAAGTCGAGTCCCGCCCGTGTGCCCAGCGGCTTCATGCCCAGCGTCCGCAGCAGGTGCTGTTCGACTTGCGCGTCCACGCGCATGCCGCCCTCGCGCCACAGGGGCCAGGCGATGGAGAGCGAACGTCCGTGGCGCTGGCCCCGTGCGACCTGGGCCGCGCGCCTTCTTGCGAGCTGGTCGAGGTACCGGTTGGCGAAGGCGTAGTCGCACTGCCCCACGTTGCCGATGACTCCGGCCAGGGAGGAGAACAGGACGAAGAAGTCGAGCGGTAGCTGCCGTGTCGCGAGGTCGAGGTGGAGGGCGCCATGGACCTTGGGCCGCAGGACCTCGGTCACGTCCTCGGGGCGCTTGTGGGCGACCATGGCATCGCGCAACACCCCGGCGGAGTGGATGACGCCGTGGAGCGCGCCGAAGCGACTCACGGTCGCGTTGACGAGCGCTTGCGCTTCATCCTCGCGAGACACGTCCGCGCGCAGGTACACGGCCTCCGCGCCGTCGGCGGCGAGTGTCTGGAGTTGGTCACGGACGGCCGCGTCCTCCGGAGCCCGTCCGGCGAGGACGAGCCGCGCCTGGAAGCGTTGGGCGAGGAAGCGGGCGAAGAGCAGGCCCAGCCCGCCCCGCCCCCCCGTGATGAGGTAGACGCCCCGGTGTCGAAGCAGGGGCGTGGAGTCCGCGTCGGGCAGCGACAGCCGTTGCATGCGGAGCCGGGCGCGCCCCGTCCGGTCCAGTCGGATCAAGTCATCCGCCGCGTGGGGCAGGGAGAGCTCCTGGAGCAACAGCTCCCAGGCCGGGCGCGTGACGCCGTCCCCGAGTCGGACGACTCGGTATCGCAGGGCGCCATGCTCGCGGTTGATCGTCTTGCAGAATCCCGAGAGCGCGGCATGGGGTGACGAGGTCTCGTCACCAGCCTCCACGCACAGCAACTGGAGCGAGGGCACGGGCCGGGACTGGAGCCAGGTCCGGGTGAAGCTGATCAGCGCCTGGAGGCCCTGCTCCAGCACCTGCTCCAGGGATTGCTGATCCGGTCCGGAGCCGTGCAGCGCGGTCCAGGCGTGAATCACGGCCGTGGGGACGCGGCCCTCCTGTCGCAGGGCCTGGAGCAGCAGCGTGGCGTCCTCGGTGCGCGCGGGCGCGATCTCGTAGACGCCGTCGCCGAGCGAGCGGAAGCCCGTCCCCGGCTTCACGAGGATCACGGGCCGTGGGGTCCCTCCGCGAAGCCCGTCGCGCAGGACGGTGTCGTGGTCGAAGAGCAGCAGGGCACCGGTCGCCTCGTTGGAGGTGCGCTCCAGTGGTTCGGGCACCCAGGCTTCGCCCAGGACGCGGAGGTGCTCGCGCGCCGGTCCACGAACCTCTCGGATCGCGAAGTCCTCCATCCGCACGAGCACCGTCCCCGCGCCATCGAGCAGACACAGCTCGAAGGTCTCCACGTCCTTGCGCCGCGCCTTGCGCGTGACGTGGACGAAGCACTCGGGGGGCAGGGGCCGGTGCAGGTGCACCGCCGTCAGGGAGAACGGAAGCCAGGTCCGCTCCGCAGCCGCGACACCGCCCTCCGGTTCCTGCGCGAGGAGGCCGATGACGGCTTGCAGGGCACCGTCCAACAGGCCGGGGGGGAGGGTGACGTCCACCGGTGCGGGGGCCGTGGGCAGGTGCAACGCGGCGAGCGCCTCGTCATGTCCCACGTGGAGCGCGCGGATGGGGCGCAGGGACTCGCCGTACTCCAGTCCCCGCGAGGCGAGGAGGCGGTAGCAGTCCTCCGCGGACAGCAGGCGCGGGCAGCGCGCCTGGATGTCACCGGGTGCCGGGCGCGACTCCCTCTGCCCGGAGCTCTCCTTGCGCGACAGCCGACCCTGGGCGTGGAGCTGCCCGGTCGCTCCGACGAGGCGGAAGCCCAGATGCTCGCCCTCCTGCTGGAGTTCGAGGGACACGTCGAGGGTCGCGGTGTCTGACGACGGCACCCCAGGGCTCGCCCAGGTGATGTCGCGAAGGCCGTGGACAGGCCCGGCGCCCGCCAGTCGGGCCGCGGCGAGGGCCATCTCCAGACACACGACTCCCGGGAGCACCGGCTGCCCACGGACGCGGTGGTCGGCGAGCAGCGGCTCCGTGGCGGAGAACGCCGTGGAGAAGCGCACGGCCGCGAACGTGGAGGTGTTGAGTCCCAGCAGCGGGTGAAGCCGCCGAGGGGCGCCGCCGGAGGTGGCCACGTGCTCCGTGCGCGGCAGCCAGTACGAGCGCCACGCGAAGGGATAGGTCGGGAGCGGGTGCCGCCGGGGGCGGCCTTCGGGATGGAGCGTGGACCAGTCCACGTCCTGGCCCTCCACCCAGCGCGCGGCGAGTTCGCGCAGCGCCGGGGCCTCCGTCCCGCGCGCGGACAGCGACGCGGTGGAGGGCGCGGCCCTGCCCGTCCCCTGGAAGCAGTCCGCTGGGAGGGAGGTCCCCTCCAGGTAGCTCCGCAGTTGTACGCGCAGCGCCTCCAGGCTCGAGGCGACGAAGGCGAGCCGCGCGGGCATGGGCTCGCCGCGAATCTGCGACGAGTAGGCGATCTGGCTCAGGCTGGCACGGGGAGCCGTGCCGCCGGGGGCGGCCTGCCGGTCCAGGACCCGCAGGAGCCGTTCGGCGTAGGGGCGGAGCCGGTCCTCCTTGAGCGCGGACAGGACGACCAGTCGTGGCCGCTCGGGAGGTGGTGCGTCGGCCCGAGGGGCCACGTACTCCTCGAGGATGACGTGGGCATTGGCTCCGCCCGCGCCAAATGAGCTCAGGCCCGCGCGCCTGGGGGCGGGCTGCCCCGCGAGGGTCGTTGGCGCGGGCCAGTCGCTCAGCTCCTGTTGGACGCGGAAGGGCGTGCTCGCGAAGTCGATGAAGGGATTGAGCTGGCGCGCATGCAGCGACGGGGCGAGCTTGCGGTGGCGCAACTGGAGCAGCACCTTGGTGATGCCGGCGATCCCCGCGGCGGCTTCCAGGTGCCCGACGTTCGACTTCACCGACCCGATGGCGCAGCTCCACTCCGGAGCCGTCCTGCCCCTGAAGGCCTTGCCCAGGCCGGAGATCTCGATGGGATCGCCCAGGCTCGTGCCGGTCCCGTGCGCCTCGATGTATCCGACCGTCCCAGGCTCGACGCCCGACCGCTCCAGCGCCTCGGAGATGAGCGTGGCGTGAACGTCGGGATCCGGGACGGTGTAGCCGTTGGAGCGGCCGCCATGGTTGACCGCGGTCGTGCGGATGACGCCGTGGATGAAGTCCCCGTCGGCCTCGGCGCGCGAGAGGGGCTTGAGCAGGACCGCGCCCACGCCCTCGCCCGGGACGTAGCCGCTGCCGCCCTCGCCGAACGCGCGACACCGGCCGTCACTGGAGAGCATGCGGTGCTCGCTGAGGAACACGTACTTGCTCGGGTGCAGCATGAGGTTGACGCCGCCGACCAGCGCCTGTTCGCACTCACCGCGCAGCAGGCTCTCGCGGGCGAGGTGCAGCGCGGTCAGCGACGAGGAGCACATCGTGTCCAGGGACAGGCTGGGGCCGCGGAAGTCGAAGAAGTAGGAGACGCGGTTCGCGATGGACGATGCGAATGACGAGGGCGCGACGGGGTGCCCCTTGAGGGTCTCCTCCAAGCCCAGCAGCGCGTACTGCCCCCACATCACGCCCACGAACACGCCCACGCGCTGGCCTCGAAGGGCCCCGCCCGGTTGGCCCGAGTCTTCCAACGCCTGCCAGGCCGTCTCCAGGAACAGCCGCTCCTGGGGATCCATGAGCTCGACCTCGCGCGGCGAGAGGTTGAACAGGCGCGCGTCGAACTGGTCGATGCCTTGAAGGAACCCGCCCCACTTGCCCTGGGTGGTGCCCGGGCGCTTGCCGTTCGGATCGAACCAGCGGTCGTGATTCCAGCGCTCCTTGGGGACCTCCGTGATGCAGTCCCGTCCGGCTTGGAGGTTGTCCCAGAACGCGTCCAGGTCCGCAGCCTGCGGATAGCGTCCCGCGAGCCCGATGATGGCGATGGGTTCGTCCAAGCGCGTGCGCGGTGAAGGGGCCGCGGGGACGAGGACTTCATGTCGCACGGGAGCAGGCGTCTCGGCGCGGCCCGCGGGGGGCTGTCTGGGGGCGAGCCCCGCCACGCCCTGCGCATGATGCCGCGAGAGGTAGTCCGCCAGCTCGCGCAGGGTGCTGTGCTCGAACAGCAGCGTCGGGTAGAGCTTGCACGCGAGGTCTTGCTCCAGCCGCCGCACGACTCGCAGCAGGTGGGTTGAATCCAGTCCCTGGGAGTAGAAGTTCTCCGTCTCGTCGAGCGACTCGGGGGCCACCGACAATTCAGAGGCGAGCAGGCCTCGCAGGTAGTCCAGGATGGGAGCGTCACTCGCGGCTGTCGCGGGCGCGGCGGGCGCGGCGCGTGGCTCCGGAGCACGCGCTTCGCCTTCCGGGCGTCGCAAGCGGGAGATGAGGGCTTCGGAGCGGATGCGCTTGGTGGACAGCTTTCGGAGGGATGCGAGGCGTTGCCCCTCCCGCGAATAGAAGTCGATGTCGCTGTGAAAGAGGTCGTCCGCCACCAGTCCGGTGCTGGATTCACGCACATGGACGAACACGCGTTCGCCCAGCGCGCGCACCGCACGGAACGACTCGATGTGGATGGGGATGAATGGCTGGAGGGCCAGCTCCGGCCGCTGTTGCATGAAGAGGAACGGCAGGAGCGTGGAGCTGTCCAGGAGGACTGGATGGAGGAGGAAGTCCTCCAGGTGTTCCCGCGCGGGCCTGCTCAGCTGGAGCGCGGCCAGCACTCCGCCCTCGTGGAAGTAGAGCTGTCCCTGGCCCTTCATGAACTCGAGGTGTTCGATGGCCGCGCCGCGCGCGTAGACATAGGCGTCGTCCACGTCCGTGGTGCGCGTGGCTTGTTTCAGCAAGGCATCCACGTCGAGCCGGCCCTCGAACGGCTCACGGGTGACCTGGAACTCGCAGCGGAAGTTCTCGACGACCCCGACCCCTGCCGGGCCGTCGCTCCCGGAGGGAACGGGGCTGCTCTCCGCCGTCACCCGCCAGTGCCGGGCCTCCGCGTCCTGCGGGACGAAGCGCAGGCGCACGCGCCGGTCGAACTGCTCCGTGGTGGCGATGGGCTCACTGAACAGCACATTCCGCAGCTCAATCGACGGTGTGTCGAACCCCTGGGCTTTCAGGGCGCGGAGCACGAGATCCAGGAAGACCACCCCTGGCAGGATTCGCACGCCGTGGACCCGGTGATCCCGGACGAGCGGGTCTTCGTGGCTGATCGTGGTGCTGCACTCGAACGCGTGTAGCAAGTCGGGCACGGTGTCTTGTCCTGGAGACCCGGCAGCCTAGATCAATGCTCTGACTCCTTGAGACAGGGGAGAGTGAATAGATCCGCAATAAGTGCGGCTCCGAGGGCGGGACACGCCCCGTCTGGTGCTGCATTCGCGGAATGCTTGAATTTGAGAGGAGGTTCCCAGGAAAATTGGCGAGACATGCCTGTCCTGATGACAGCGCGATGCGCACCTCGTCCTGGGATTTGGCACCGCGATGTTTCACGGGGTGCCGAGCCAGGGCCGGACGCCGGAACTTCCGGGTCCGGCCCGCGGCTGAGCGAGAGGGCTCAGGCCGTGGCGGACCGCACGGCCTCGCGCAGCGCCCCGGACTCCACCAGCGCCGTGACCGCCGAGATGTCGTGATGCAGCTCGCGGTCGCGGTCCATGTGCGGGACCTTGCTGCGCACCAGCTCGTACGCCGCCAGGACGCCCTTGCCGGGCTTCACCGGCTGACGGAAGTCCAGCGCCTGCGCCGCGACCAGGACTTCAATCGCCAGACATGAGCGCGTGAACTCAGACACCTGACGGCCCTTGAGCGCGGCCGTCATGCCCATGGACACGTGATCCTCGCGGCCCGCGGAGGAGGGGATGGAGTCCACCGACGCCGGGTGGCTCAGGATGCGCGACTCCGCCACCAGGGCCGCCGCCGTCACCTGGGCGATCATGAACCCGGAGTTGAGCCCGCTGTTCTTCGCGAGGAAGGCGGGCAGCCCCGACAGGGAGGGGTTCACCATCTGCTCCACGCGCCGCTCGCTGATGGACGACAGCTGCGTGAGCGACATGGCCACCACGTCCATCGCCAGGGAGATGGGCTGACCGTGGAAGTTGCCGCCGGAGATGATGTTCTCCGTGTCCGCGAACACCAGCGGGTTGTCCGTGCCGCTGTTCACCTCCACCTCCAGGATGCGGCGCGCGAACGCCAATCCCTCTCGCGCGGAGCCGTGCACCTGCGGAATGCACCGGAGGCTGTAGGGGTCCTGCACCTTGCTGCAATTGACGTGCGTCTCCACCAGATCGCTGCCCTTCAGGATCCGCCGCAGGTGCTCCGCCACGGCCTTCTGGCCCGCGTGCGGACGCACCGCGTGGATCTCCGGCAGGAACGGCTTGTGGCTGCCCAACAGGCCCTCCACCGTCATCGCGCCCGCGATGTCCGCCACGTCCGCCAGCAGCTCCGAGCGCAGCTGCGTGAGCGTCCCCACCGCGCACATCGCCTGCGTGCCGTTGATCAGCGTCAGGCCTTCCTTCGCCTCCAACACCACCGGCTTCAGGCCCGCCTTCTCCAGCGCCTGCTTCGACGGCATCCGCACGCCCTCGAAGAACGCCTCGCCCTCGCCAATCAACACCAGCGCCAGGTGCGCCAGCGGCGCCAGGTCACCGGAGGCGCCCACGCTGCCCCGCTCGGGCACCACCGGCACCACGTCGCGGTTGAGCATGTCCAGGGCCAGCCCCAGCGTCTCCATCCGGATGCCGCTGAAGCCCTTCGCCAGCACGTTGCAGCGCAGCAGCAGCAGGACGCGCGCCTCCGGCAGCGGCAGCGGATTCCCCACGCCACAGGCGTGCGACAGGATGAGGTTGCGCTGCAGGTCGCGCAGGTCCTTTCGGTCGATGCGCACCTCCGCGAGCGTTCCGAAGCCGGTGTTGATGCCGTACGACGGGGTGTCACCCGCGGCCACCCGGTCCACCAGCGTTCGGGAGGCCTGCACCCGCCTGGCGGCTTCGGGGGCGAGCTCCACCGTGAGCTCGTGGCGGGAGACCTGGAGGATCTCCTCCAGCTTCAGGGTGTCACCATCGATGAGGAGGCGGGGGCGGGACATGTCTGGGTGCTCCAGGAATGCGGCTTGAAGACGTGGGGCCGCGAACGCTAGCGGATTCGCGGCGGCTTGGTTGAGAGGCCCTTTACACCCGGGGCCCGGCGCTCATATAGCCTGCGCCCGTCCGTGCAGGGAGGTCGTGAGCCCCTTGGCCCTCATCGTCCAGAAGTACGGCGGTACCTCGGTGGGTGACACCGAGCGCATGAAGAACGTCGCGCGCCGCTGCATCGCCGCCCAGAAGGCGGGCCATGACGTCGTCGTGGTCGTGTCCGCCATGTCCGGCGAGACCAACCGCCTGCTCAAGCTCGTCGCGCAGATCACCGACCGGCCGAACGAGCGCGAACAGGACGTCGTCGTCGCCACCGGCGAGCAGGTGTCCATTGGCCTCGTGGCCATGGCCATCCAGGCGCAGGGCGGAGAGGCCGTGAGCTTCCTCGGCCACCAGGTGCGCATCGTCACCGACAGCACCTTCTCCAAGGCGCGCATCAAGAGCATCGACGCGGAGCCCATCCGCGCCGCCTTGAAGCGGGGGCAGATCGTCGTCGTCGCCGGCTTCCAGGGCGTGGACGAGACGGGCAGCGTCACCACGCTGGGACGCGGGGGCTCCGACACCACCGGCGTCGCCCTGGCCGCCGCGCTCAAGGCGGACGCGTGTGAAATCTATACGGACGTCGACGGCGTCTACACCACCGACCCCAACGTGTGCCCGGCCGCGAAGAAGCTGGACCGCATCACCTACGAGGAGATGCTGGAGCTGGCCAGCCTGGGCGCCAAGGTGTTGCAGATCCGCTCGGTGGAATTCGCCATGAAGTACAAGGTGCCCCTGTGGGTGAAGTCGTCCTTCACCGAGGATCCGGGCACGCTCGTCTGTGAGGAGGACGCATCCATGGAGGACGTGCTGGTTCGAGGGGTCGCCTACGACCGGAACGAGGCGAAGATCACCGTGGTGGGCGTGCCGGATCAGCCGGGCGCCGCGGCGAAGCTCTTCGGGGCGCTCGACGCGAAGCACATCGTGGTGGACCTCATCGTGCAGAACCTGTCCCGCGAGGGGCGCACCGACGTCACCTTCACCGTCGCCAAGTCCGACTTCGCCAAGGCCCACGAGGTCGTGAAGCTGGCCGCGCAGGAGGTGGGCGCGACCGGCGTCGAGGTGGATGACGCCATCGCCAAGGTGTCCATCGTCGGCGTGGGCATGCGCAACCACTCGGGCGTCGCGGCGCGGATGTTCCAGACGCTCTCTCAGGAAGGCATCAACATCCAGCTCATCTCCACGTCGGAGATCAAGACCTCGTGTGTCATCCACACGAAGTACACGGAGCTGGCGGTGCGCGCGCTGCACACGGCCTTCGGGCTGGATGCGCCGCCGGCCGTGACGGCCACGCCCACCGTGTCCGAAGTGGACGCGCTGAAGGGGCAGAAGGCCTGAGGCGCTGGGGGCGCACGTCCGCGCTCGCGGCGCTGTCGTTGGGGCTGCTCGCCCTGGGCTTCGTGGCCCGGGCGCGGTGGCCAGAGTCGGGGCCCTCGCTCGACTGCCCGCCGGAGTCCGTCCGGTTGGATGCGGCGGGGCTGGCCACGTGCGGCCCTGGGAGCGTGCCCACGGGAGCCCAGGCGCTCGCCCTGGGGCTCAAGCTGGACCTCAACGCCGCGTCCGAGGCGGAGCTGGCCCTGTTGCCCGGTGTGGGCCGTGACCTGGCCCGGAGGCTGGTGACGGCTCGCGAGGATCAGGGCGGCCGGTTCACGAGCTGGGATGACGTGGACGCGGTGCCCGGCGTTGGCGCTGCCAAGTTGGAGACCCTCCGGGCAGCCACCGTGCTGGACCCGGCGGCGGCCACGGGGGGCGTATGGTAAGCACAGCCGGTGAAGATCGCCTGCCCGGAATGCTCGATGCAGTACGTGCTGGATGCCCGACTCCTGCCGCCCGGTGGCGCTTCGGTGCTGTGCACGCAATGCGGCCACGTCTTCATCGCTTCGCCGACCGGCGTGGTGCCCTCCGCGCCGAAGCTTCCACCGGCGGGTGCCATGGACCGCGCGGGGGCTCCGTCGTCCACGGCGAGCTTCGGCGGTGAGGGCGCATCCAGCCTGAAGTCCACGCAGCTGTTCGCGGGCACGACGACCGCTCCCGGCTCCTTCGTTCCGCGGCCGACGCCGGAGTCGGGGCCGCTGACTTCATCCGGCGTCGTCCCTCCGCCCCCCTCCATCGCGCCGGTCGCCTCTCAGCCCCGGCCTCCCGTGGGCCCTCCGGCCTCCGGAGTGCACCCGCCACAGGCGGCGGCGCCCGCGCGGACTTTCGGGGCACCGGGCCCCGCGTTCAGCGGGGGCGTCGGGCCGCCGGGCGGGGGCGCGGCTGCGCCGGTGGGTCCGGGGCCGCAGCGGCAAGCCTCGCCAGCGCAGGCTGCCGGGAGCGCGGCTCCTGGCGGGGCGACGCGCGCCTTCGGTGCCGTCTCCGCGTCGTCGTCCGGTCCGTTCCGGCTCGCGGAGCCGGGTGGGGCCGCGCGCCCGACGGGGGCGGTCCCCGGAGCGCAGTCGGAAGCAGGGGGGGCGACGCGGGCCTTTGGCGCGGTCTCGGGTCCCAGCGGGGCTCCCTCGGGGAGCTTCGATTCGAGCAGCGGCTCCACCCGTTCGTTCGGCGCAGTGTCGGGTCCCCAGGATTCCCAGGGGGCTGAGTCCTCCTCGGTCAGGTCCACCCGTGCGTTCGGTGCCGTGTCGGGACCGTCCTCCTCGGGTTCGTACAGCGCGGTGCCCGCTCCGGCGGAGTCCGTGGATTCGACCCGCGCGTTCGGTGCGGTCGAGGGGCCCTCGACGGGCGGCGCGGCGCCCATGGCATCGACGCGGGCGTTTGGCGCGGTGTCCGGCCCCGCGGAGCCTCCCGCGTCCCGCGCGGCCCCCCGGTCCTTCGAGAACATCTCACCGGCGGGCGACCCGCAGGATCCGCCCTGGTCCGGTGCCGCGAGCCAGCGCTCCAAGCTCGCTCCGGAAGGTCATCACGACGCGCCGTGGGCGATGTCAGGGCCGACCGTCAGCGTCTCCCTGCCTGACGACGCGCCCTTCGCGCGCGCGGAGCCCCTGAAGTCCTCCGCGACCTCCTCCGGAGACTCCCTGCTCGGGGGCGGCCTGGACCGGGCGCTTCCTCCGCGCAATTCCCCCCGTGAGCCGCCACCGGAGCTGCTCGGGGCCGCGCGCTCCGAACCCGCGCTCATCGAGTACAGCTCCGGGTCGTCTCCCCTGCTTCCCCGGGTGCTCCTCGTCCTCGCGGTGCTCGCCGGCATCGCGCTGGCCGGGTACCTGGCGTATCCCGCCTTCCGCGACCGCAACGCCGCCATGCCCGCGGAGGCCGTGGAGCAGAAGGACCGGGCCGTGGTGCTCCTGCGCCGCGATGATCCTTCGTCGCGCGAACAGGCCATCCAGACCCTCCAGACCCTGGTCACCGCCCATCCGAAATACGCCGAGGTCCAGGCCGAGCTCGCCGTGGCCCTCACCCTCCAGTTGGGCGACCAGTACGCCGAGTTCGACCAGCTGCGCATCCGGCTGGAGAAGCTCAAGCGGGAGCTCGATGCGGTCACCGCGTCGAAGACTCCAGTGGACTGGGTGAACCGCGCGAACGCGCTGCGGGATGACGTTCGCGTCGTCGAGCGCGACATGCAGCCGCTGCGCGACGACATCGTCACGCGGCGCAAGGAGCTCGACACGCTGATGGAGTCCGTGCGCGCCGCGCCGGAGGTGGAGCCCGCCGCCACCGTGGCCGCGCGGCTCAAGGCCCACGCGCTCTTCGCCGCGGTGACGGGGGCCCCCAATGCGCTGGCCCTCGCGGAGCGCCTGCGCCAGACGGAGCTCGCACCGGCGTGGAGCGTGCTCGCCCGCGCTGAGTTCGCCCTCAGCTCCGGCTCGCCCGCCGCGACCCTCAAGGCCGTGTCCGAGGAGCTGGACGCGCTGCGCTCGCAGGACCGCACCCTCATGCGCACCTACGTGCTGGGCGCGCGGCTGGCCCTTCGTCAGGGTGATGCCGACACGGCCCGGAAGCTGCTCGACGAGACCCTGGCGTTCAACGGCAAGCACGAGCTGGCCCGGCGCATGCTCGCCGAGGTTCCCGCGTCCGAATCCGAGCCCTGAAGCGCTGACCGGCTCCGCTCCCAGCGACCCTGGAGAAACTCCAGTCCTCCGCCAGCGCTCGTTGGCCCTCTCGCCCTGAAGCCCCTCTGGAAGCCAAGGCACGCGCCTTGCTTTGTCCCTGGGTGTCGAGGACTCGGGGTTCGGAGGGTGGGTCGATGGCGGAGGTCTTCTTCTGGTGCGCGTCGCTGGCGCTCGTGCACACATATTTTCTCTATCCCTTGAGCCTGTTCGCCCTGGATGGAGTGGCCCAAGCCCTTCAGGGCAAGCGGAGGCCGCGCGCGGGGGCGGCCACCCTGGCAGGGGGCACGGCCGGAGCGCCGCCGTCGGTCAGCCTGGTGGTGGCCGCCTACAACGAGGCGAGCTGCATCGAGCAGAAGCTGCGGAACAGCCTGGCGCTGGAGTACCCGGCGGACCGCTTCGAAGTGCTCATCGGTTCGGACGGCTCCACGGATGGCACGGACGGGCTCGTGCAGCAGTGCCCGGATTCGCGCGTGCGCTTGTCTCCGGCGCCCCGCGCCGGCAAGACGACGGTGCTCAACCGCTGCATCCCGTCGGCTCGCGGCGACATCGTGCTCCTGTCGGATGCGAACACGATGATCGACGCGGACGCCGTGTGGAAGCTGGTGCGCCACTTCGAGGACCCGGAGGTGGGAGCCGTCTGCGGCAAGCTGCGCCTCTACAACCCCACGAAGCAGGACTACGAGGAGAGCGCCTACTGGAGCTACGAGTCCCTCATCAAGATGTACGAGGGCCGGCGCGGCGCGGTGGTGGGGGCCAACGGCGGGCTCTATGCCATCCGGCGCTCGCTCTTCACCCAGCTGCCTCCGTCCACCATCGTGGATGACTTCGTGATTCCGCTGCGCATCCTGGAGAGCGGCTACAAGGTCATGTACGAGGAGGCGGCCGTCGCCCACGAGGAGACGACGGAGGACTACGGCAAGGAGTTCGGCCGGCGCGCTCGCATCGCGGCGGGCAACTTCCAGAGCCTGCGCCTCGTGCCCGGGCTGCTCCTGCCCACGGCGGGCTTCCCCGCGTTCGCGTTCTGGTCGCACAAGCTGCTGCGCTGGTGCGCGCCCGCGCTGATGGTGGCGGCGTTCGTGGCCAACCTGTTCCTGCTCGACAGGACCTTCTACTGGGTGACGTTCGCGGGACAGACGTTCTTCTACGCCCTCGCGTACCTGGGCAGGTCGGGTGTCTTCAAGCGCGGCGCGGCGAAGAAGGCGGCCTCCGTGGCCTACTACTTCGTGACCATGAACATGGCGATCGCCGTGGGGTTCTGGCGCTTCCTGCGCAACTCGCAGCGCGCCGCGTGGGACCGCACGGCCCGCGTGCCGACCTCCACCTGACCTTCGCGGGCGCCGGTCGCCGTCGGGTGACCGCGAGCTACCGGGCCGCGACGGCCATGGGCTTCGCGGACCCCGGCGGCAGCACGCTGCCGAACGCGGCGAAGAGCTGGCCGGTGAGCACGTTCGGCTGGCCGGGGCCGGGGCTTCGCAGGATGTCGTTGAGCACTTCGCCCGTCTTCGGGTCGCGGGGCAGATGGGGGCGCGCCAGGTTCATCCGGTAGCGCACCACGCCGCGCTTCACCCGGTGGATGACGGTGACGGTGCCGTCCGAGTCCACACCGTCCACCAGCCCCACGTGGGTGAGGCCGTCGTTGCGGCGCCCGTCGCGGTTCTGATCATACGTCTCGCGGAAGAACACCAGGTCGCCGGGCACCGGGCGCCCGTCCGTGTAGACGCGGCCGTTGGCGCGGGCGTAGCGGTAGAGCGCGGTGACCCCGTTGTCTCCGGGCTTCAGCGTGCCCCGGAAGGTCAGCCCCGCCTGGGCGTAGGTGGCCTCGATGAGCGCCGTGCAGTCCGCGGGATAGCGCCGGCCATTCACCTGCACCGTGGATTGGCCCACCAGCGCGCGCGCCGTGGCCAGCACGCGCTCGCGCGGATTGGCTTCGGGGGCGGGGCTCGCCGTCGTCTGCTTCACGGGCGTGACGGGGAGCCGCGCCTTCGCCGGGGCCGTGGGGGCCTTCGCCACCGCCGGGCTCTTGCTCGCGGGGGCCTTCGGCGGGCGCCCGGCGGCCGGGCGCGGGCTCTCGCGGGACGCCACCTCCGAGGACAGGGCGGCGCGCGGGAAGGCCGGCGGGGAAGCGGAGCGGTAGCGCACCGGATCCGATGCCACCCAGGCCCCCGTGGGGGAGCCGGTCGCACAGCCCGTCGTCATCGCCAGCATCGCCATCCACGCGCCCAGCTTCATGGCCACCTCTTCCTGTAGCGTCCTGGGGCACAGGCTCCCCCCGTCCGGCGGTGTAGGCAAGAAAACCACCCAGGCAACCGGGCGGGGCGGCTCGGGTTTTCGACAGGGGGCGGGTGGGGTATTGCTGGAGGGGAATGCCCACCTTCCGCCGCGCCCTCGCCCTCGTGCTCCTGGCCACTGGTTGCTCGCACACGTCCTTCGAGCGCGCCAGCGAGCAGGACACCGTGCAGGCCTATCAGACCTTCCTTCGCGAGCACCCGGATGATCCCGAGGCCACGACGGCGCAGGGGCGCATCGAGGGGCTGGAGTTCGACGAGGCGAAGCGGCTGCACTCGGTCATCGCCTACAAGCGCTTCCTGGAGACGTATCCGGACGCGCCGCAGCGGCGGGTGGCGCAGTCGCTGCTGGAGGGCCTGCGCTTCAACGCCGCGAAGGCGGCGGACACGGAGTCCGGGTGGCGGCAGTTCCTGGCGGAGCACCCCGACGGCAGCCACAAGGAAGAGGCGCGGACCCGGCTCCAGGGGGTCCAGGAGCGCGACACCCAGACGACCACCGACCTCCAGCGCGTGACGCAGCTCCTGCAGGTCGAGCCCTCCGGCGCGCGCCGCGAGGAGCTGGAGCGCAAGCTGGACGACGAGAGCTACGCCCAGGCCCGCGACGCCGGGAAGCTCTTCGCCTACCTGCGCGACTTCACCGCGGGCGTCCACCGCGAGGAGGTCCGCGTCAAGCTGCTGGAGCTGGAGGTGGAGGGGCTGCTCGTCTCCGGGCTCGTGGACGAGGCCGAGGCGAAGGTGAAGACCCACCCGCTGGGGCCGAAGCTGACGGGCTTCTCCGCGCGCCTGGCCCGGGCCCGGGCCGAGCAGGGCGCCCTGGCCCGCACCGAGCCGGCCGCCCGTGCGATGCAGGCGGGCCACTACCTGCGCGACCTGGAGGACCTGAAGCGCGCCCTCGTCGCGCCGGATCCGCTGGACCGCTGGCAGGCGGCGGAGGAGCTGGGCCAGCACGTGTCGGTGCGCGCGGTGGATCCGCTGCTGGAGGCCCTGCGCACGGCGCGCAATCCGTTGATCCGCCAGAACGCGCTCGAGGCCCTTCGCTCGGTGCTCTCCGCGCTGCCCGCCCCGGTGGCGGCCTACGAGGTCGCCGTCCGGCTGGAGTCCCTGCGCGAGCGCGCCACCAGCTCGGAGCTGTACCTGACGGTCGCGGTGCTCCTGGACCTGAGCGGCCAGGTGGAGCAGGCCGCCAGCCAGTACCAGCGCGTCTATGAGGCGGGCGGCACGGATCCGCTGATCCTCTGGCGCTGGGTGCAGCTGCGCGAACAGCGCCGCCAGGCCTTCTCCGCCGCGGTGGCCGCCCGTCAGCTGGCGGTGTGGGCCCAGACGACCGCGCGCGAGGAGGCGGTGTCCGAGGAGGGCGGGGTGCCCCTGGCGGCGGCCCGCCAGCTTTGCGCCGCGGTGGTGGACGCGCGCTTCGCCGCCCAGGCCATCACCCGCGCCCGAGGGATGAAGACGGAGTTCCCGGAGGACCTGGCCACCTTCGAGCGCGCCGCCCAGGACGCGGTGCGCCTCTCCGAGGCGAAGCTCGCGGACGCGGAGCTGCTCCTGCGCCAGCAGCACCCCGGCGTCCGGACCTGCGCGGATCAACAGGTGGCCGAGCGCCTGTCGCAGGGAGTGAAGGAGCGCACCCAGGCGCTCCAGCAGGCGTCGAGCGCGAAGCTGCCGAAGCCGGTGGGCACGCTCTTGATGGAGCTGGCACGCGAGCGCGATCCCTCCCCGGAGGTCCGGGCCGTGGCGGCCTCCCGGTTGGCCGGATCCACCCCTCCCTGAGACGGACTGGCGCACCCGGTCGCGGCGGTTAGAGTCCCGCCCCCCATGGCCGCGCCCTCTCCGCTGAACCTCGCCGTCCCCGCCGGAGCGCCCGCACGCCGTCTGGACCTGGAGGGCGCGCTCAACGACGCGCAGCGCGCGGCGGTGGAGGCGGGGGAGGGGCCGGTGCTCGTCATCGCCGGGGCGGGCTCCGGCAAGACGCGCACGCTCACGTACCGCGTGGCGCGCATGCTGGAGCGGGGCGTCCCGCCCGCGGCGCTGCTGCTGCTCACCTTCACCAACAAGGCCGCGAGGGAGATGCTCCGCCGCGTGGAGGAGCTGGCGGGCGGCTTCGCGGACGTGGGCCGCCTGATGGGCGGCACCTTCCACCACGCGGCGCACGTGCTGCTGCGCCAGCACGCGGGCGCGCTGGGGTTCTCCACCGGCTTCACGGTGTTGGATCGCGAGGACGCGCGCGACCTGATGGCCACGTGCCTCGCCGAGCGCAAGCTGCGCAGCGACAAGCGCTTCCCGCGTCCGGACGCGCTCCTGGACCTGGTGTCGCTCGCCACCAACCTTCAGCAGCCGGTGTCGGAGGTGCTGGTGGAGCGGCGGCGGCACCTGCTCCCGGTCGCCCCCGAGGTGTTCGCCACCGCGCGCCGCTTCCAGCAGCGCAAGGCGCAGCTGCACCTGATGGACTACGACGACCTGCTCGCGCACCTGAAGCGCCTGCTGGAGGAGCATCCGTCCGTCCGCGCGGAGCTCACGGCGCGCTTCCAGGGCGTGCTGGTGGACGAGTACCAGGACACCAACCGCCTCCAGGGCGACCTCGTGGACCTGCTCGCGGGCGAGCGCAAGAACGTCACCGTCGTGGGCGACGACTGCCAGTCCATCTACAGCTTCCGGGGCGCGGCGTTCACCAACATCATCGACTTCCCCCAGCGCTACCCCGGCTGCGGCATCTACCCCCTCACGCGCAACTACCGCTCCACGCCGCAGGTGCTGCGGCTGGCCAACGCGGTCATCGCGCGCAACACCCGGCAGTTCCCCAAGGCGCTCCAGTCCGACGGCCCGCCGGGCCCCGTGCCCCAGGTGGTCCCCACCCGCGACGTGAAGGCCCAGGCTGGCTTCGTCACCGGGCGCGTCCTCGCGCTGCGCGCGGAGGGCCACCGGCTGGAGTCCATGGCGGTGCTCTACCGCGCCCACCTGCACTCGCTGGAGCTCCAGCTGGAGCTGGCCCGTCACGGCCTGCCGTTCCGCGTGCGCTCCGGGGTGCGCTTCTTCGAACAGACGCACGTGAAGGACGCGCTCGCGCACCTGCGCTGGGCGCACAACCGCGCGGACGAGCTGGCCTTCAAGCGGCTCGCGCGGCGGCTTCGCGGCGTGGGCTCGGCCAGCACCGAGCACCTGTGGACCGCCCTGGCCGCGCTGCCCCCGGAGCTGCCCGTGGCGGACGCGCTGGCGCACGCGGACGTACAGGCGCACGTGCCGCGCAAGGCCCAGGCGGGGTTCCAGCGCTTCCAGTCGCTGATGTCCTCGCTGTCGGCCGGGGGCCCCCGTGGACCGGGCGCGCTGCTCGCGGAGGTGCTGGCGGCGCGCGAGGTTCCGGCCGGCCCGGACGTGGTGGAGACCCACGCGGAGGACCTGCGCCAGCTCCAGGAGTTCGCCGGGCGCTTCGAGGACGTGCCCCGCTTCCTGTCCGACATCGCCCTGGTCTCCGAGTTCTCCGCCCGGGCGGCCCTGGACGGAGGCGGGGAGGGGGGGGCGCCCGACGACGTGCTCACCCTGACCACGGTCCACCAGGCCAAGGGCCTGGAGTGGCGGACCGTCTTCGTCCTGGGGCTCACCGACGGCCGCTTCCCCCTCTCTCGCGTCACGCTCGCGCCCGAGGAAGAGGAGGAGGAGCGCCGCCTCTTCTACGTCGCCGTCACCCGGGCCCGGGAAGCGCTCTGGCTCGTCTACCCCCACACCTCGCTGCCCCGGGAGGACGGGCGGCTGCTCCTCACGCCCTCGCGCTTCCTGTCCGAGCTGCCCTCGGGGCCTGACGCGGTGTGCGAGGCGCTTCCGCCCCCGGAGCCAGACGGGCCGATCCGCGTCCGCGAGCTGGGGCCGGATCCGGACCCGGAGCCGTGAGCGGAACGGCCAGGAGCCAGGGCCCTTGGCGTGCCGGCCGGTTGAAACTACAGCCAGGGAGGAAGCGTCCGCCTAGAAACGCGCACGCGACGGCATGACGTGCTAGAGAGTGAGAACGGGCGCGGCCTCCCCCTGAGCAGCGCACGTTGACCTTCATGGCGGACAGACCTCGCATCGTCGGGATTGACCTGGGCACCACCAACACCTTGGTGGCGTCCGTGCGCAACCGCATCCCGAAGATCGTCCCCACGGACCGAGGCAACCTCATCCTGCCCTCCGTGGTGGCGTTGTCGGCCAAGGACGACCTGCTGGTCGGCGGCGTCGCCAAGGACCAGATGGTGACCAACCCCAAGAATACGCTCTGGGGCACCAAGCGGCTCATCGGCCGCAAGTACCATTCGAAGGCGGTGGAGGACCTCAAGGGGTACTTCCCCTACGACATCGTGGAGGACCCCAACGGGGACGCCGCGGTGACGATGGGCGGCAAGCTCTACACGCTGCCGCAGGTCTCCAGCTTCGTGCTGTCGCAGCTGAAGACGATCGCCGAGCAGTTCCTGGGCGGCCCCATCGACGCGGCCGTCATCTCCGTCCCGGCCTACTACAACGACAACCAGCGCAACGCGGTGAAGGAGGCCGGGCGCCTGGCCGGCTTCGACGTCAAGCGCATCGTCAACGAGCCCACCGCCGCGGCGCTCGCGTACGGCTTCAACCGGGGCCTGGATCAGAAGGTCCTCGTCTATGACCTGGGCGGCGGCACCTTCGACGTCAGCGTGCTGCACCTGGCCGGCAATGTCTTCGAGGTGCTGGCCACCGGCGGCGACTCGTTCCTGGGGGGCGCGGACTTCGACAACCGCATCATGGAGTACGTGCTGGAGCGCTTCCGCGACGAGACCAAGGTCGACCTCGCGGACCACCCCATCGCCCTGCAGCGCATCAAGAACGCCGCAGAGGCGGCGAAGATCGACCTGACGCTCATCCCGAACGTCGTCATCGACCTGCCCTACATCGAAGAGCGCAAGGGCAAGCCGCTGGACCTGCGCATCCCGCTCACCCGCGACTATCTCAACAACCTCACGGGCGACCTGGTGGACCGCACCTTCGACATCTGCGACCGCGTGCTCGCGGAGAAGGGCATCTCCCGCTCGGAGATCGACGAGATCATCCTGGTGGGCGGCCAGAGCCGCATGCCGCTGGTGCAGCAGAAGATCCAGGCCCACTTCGGCAAGGCGCCGCGCAAGGGCGTGCACCCGGACGAGTGCGTGGCCCTGGGCGCGGCGCTCCTGGGCGACTCGCTGGGCAGCATCGACGCGGTGACGCTGCTGGACGCGCTGTCCATGCCCATTGGCTACGCGATGCCCAACGGCCGCGTGAAGCGCATCATCGAGAAGAACTCGCTCATCCCGCTGGTGAAGAGCTTCCGCCTGCCGCCGCCCAAGGATCCGGGCTCGCCCTTCATCGAGCTGGACATCTACCAGGGCGACAGCGACCTGATGGTGGACAACGAGTACCTGGGCACGGTGCGCGTGCCGGCCGCGTCCGCGGGCCGGAAGATCGACTTCCGCCTCACCGAGGAGTGTCTCCTCCAGGTGCAGGTGGAGGACGCCAGCGGCATGTCGCGCAAGGTGGATCTGGCCACCCGCGATACGCCGGAGCAGCTGAAGAAGGCACTGCAGGAAGTCGCCTCGCGCAACGCGCAGGCCGCCCCGTCGAGCAGCAGCGCGACGAGCGACGACCGCGGCCTCTTCTCCAGCATCAAGAGCATCTTCCGCAGGGGGTAGGGAGGCGCGATGCCGAAGTTTCCGTCGAAGGAATGGCTGGACGAGGCCGTCCGGCTCACCAACGCAGATCCCGAGTGCGCCATCGCCGGCAAGGGCTGGAAGGGCGACTTCGGGGCCATCATCGAGGCGGAGAAGGGCAAGCTGGACAAGTCCTTCGTCGTCCACGTGGTGCCCGGGGACTGCAACATCCAGCGGGCCCGCGTGCTGTCGGATCCCGACGACCTGGACGAGCTGGAGCCGGTGTACCTGGCCCGCGCGCCCTATTCTGTCTGGAAGCAGCTGCTGCTGGGCACGCTGGATCCGGTGGAGGCGGTGCTCAAGCGCCGCATCTCCATGCGGGGCGACCTGCAGCCGCTCATCGAACGCATGCGCTACAAGGGCATCGCGGACCGCGTCTTCGCCGCGCTGAAGACCGAGTTCCCCGACGGCCCCTGAGCCGGAAGGACACCTCCATGGGCATCCGGGACGACTTGAAGAGGCAGGCGCTGGGGTTCTCCAACAGGGCCATGGAGAAGCTCATGGCCGACGAGAAGCGCGCCCTGGCCGTGGCCGAGGCCATTGGCCGGGTCCAGCGCGGCAAGCAGGCCCTGGACCGGGGCCAGGACGAAGTGATGAAGGCCCTGCACTTCGCGCCCCGGAGCGACTTCAAGGCCGTGGGCAAGCAGCTCGCGGGCCTCAAGCGCCGCCTGCGCGAGCTGGACGAGAAGCTGGCGGAGCTGTCGGAAGAATCCCCCTAGGAATTGCGTTGACACTCGCGCGGGCGGATGGCACTTATCGCCGCGTTCGTTGCGCAGCGGTGGCAGCGGGCAGCACCCAGTCGGGCGCGTAGCTCAGCGGTAGAGCACTGCCTTCACACGGCAGGGGTCGCAGGTTCGAAACCTGCCGCGCCCACTTCAAAGAAAGGCCGTGAGTCCCTCAAGGGCTCACGGCCTTTCTCTTTTCCACCGCCCGACAGTCGCCGTTCCGAGGGCGGAGGGCGCCGTTGGGTGCCGCACGCGCGAGGGGCCGCAGTGTCGGGTTCCGGTGGAATCGCCCTGGGTGGCACGTGTCCGCGATCCACCGGTTGTGGGACCGTCACGGCCGTGCCCAGGACATTGCGCTTCACGTGGGATCAGCAGGGACGGGCGGTCGTGAGTGGCCTGCCGCCCGACGACGTGCTGGCGGACTACCTCGCCTATGAGCTGCGGCCGGATCCGAACCGGGCGCAGGGGATGCTGCGGCTGTTGGTGGCCCTGCGGCAGGGCAAGCGCGAGCGCTGGGACGTCACCGGTGACGCCTGGAGCCTGGAGCTCAACCGCGCGCGGGCCTCCATCCACAGCGAGGACACCATCCCCGGGCGCTCCCAGGACCTGCCCCTGGAGGAGTTCGAGGCCGCCATCCGCTCCTGGCTGGAGTTCATGGAGCTGTCGCGGGTCCATTGATGTGGCCGGGCCCGTGAAAAAAGACCCGAGCCCCCACGCGCTTCGGGGGCCCGGGCCCGGAGCCCCACACCCCATGGGACCCACGTCCTTCACAAACTTTCGGCGACCGGCGCCGCGCGCTCAGGCCTTGGTCGCGGCAGGTGCCTCCGGCGAACCTTCCTTCGGACCCGGCGGCGTGACTTCCGGCGGCGTGTGGCGGGCCTTCACCAGCGAGGCCACGATGCTGGCGCCCAGCACCAGCCCGATGACGCCCAGGGACACCGCGGGCGACAGGTGCACCACGTCCACCAGCGCCATCTTCGCGCCCACGAAGACGAGCACGCCGGACAGGCCCACCTTCAGGTAGGTGAACTTCTCCATCGCCCCGGCCATCAGGAAGAAGAGCGAGCGCAGGCCCAGGATGGCGAAGATGTTCGACGTGAAGACGATGAACGGGTCGCGCGTCACCGCGAAGATGGCCGGGATGGAGTCCAGCGCGAAGAGCACGTCCGACGCCTCCACCAGCATCAGCGCCATCAACAGCGGCGTCGCCAGCTTCCGGCCGTTCTCCACGGTGAGGAAGCGCTGCCCGTCGAAGCGCGGCGTGGAGGGGATGACGCGGCGGGCGGTGCGCATCAGCCAGCCGTCCTCCGGGTGCTCCTCCGCGTTGCGCTGCACGAAGAGCTTCACGCCGGTGAGGATGAGGAACGCGCCGAAGACGTAGATGAGCCAGTGGAAGCGCTCCAGCATCGCCACGCCCGCGAAGATCATCGCGGCGCGCAGCACCAGCGCGCTCAGGATGCCCCAGAAGAGCACCCGGTGCTGGTAGAGCGCCGGGACCTTCATCGCGGAGAAGATGACGACGAAGACGAAGATGTTGTCGACGGAGAGCGACTTCTCGATGAGGTAGCCGGTGAGGAACTCCATGCCCGGCCCGGCGCCATAGCGCCACCACAGGAAGCCGTTGAACGTCAGCGCCAGGCTCACCCACACCGCGCTCCAGGCCCCCGCCTCCTTGAAGCTCACCGCGTGGGCCTTGCGGTGGAAGACACCCAGGTCCAGCGCGAGCATCGCGAAGACAAAGGCGATGAAGCCGCCCCACAAGGCGGGACTGCCGACGGTTTGTATGGAGTCCAAGGTGTTCACCTGGGGGAGGCACGGGGGGCCGCCCCCCTCACGACGGGGAACCAACCCCTCTCAAATAGGAGCGCGCGAAAACTTCGGCAAATAGGGAATCCGGACGCGAAGCTTCGGAAAAACAGAAGCATCCCCCAGGGCAGGTGTGCGGACCACGGGGGGAGGCGGTCGTCCAGGGGCTTCGGACGCAGGGGGAGTGACGGGAAGTGTTCACTCCCCTCAGGGTTTTCAGAGGCCCCGGCTGAGATTGTTTTTCACCGGGCCACTGGGACCCAGCCAGGCGCTCGCTCCTCCCCCGGCCCGTGAGCCCTGGAGGCGTGCGCGGGTGAAGTCGGCCGTCGGCGAAGGCGTCACGGCTGCTGCCCGCCCCGTGGCCCCCGTCCACGGAAACCCCCTCCCTGATGCGGAACCGATTCGTCCTCACGTCCAGCGCCCTGCTGTTGGCGCTCCATACCTTGGGCTGCAGCGCGAGCCCTGACGGTAATCCGACCCCGACCGACGAGGTGAGCACTCCCGCGCCAGCCCCCACGGACCCCACGGCGCCCGTGCCTTCCCCCGTGCCGGACGAGGGCACGACCGAGCCTGTTCCGTCGGAGCCCACGCCGACGCCTACTCCGACGCCCACGCCGACGCCCACCGAGCCCTCAGGGCCGAACCTGGGGGCTCAGGGCGTGGATGCCTTTGGCGTGACGATGCTCTATCCGTCCAAGCCGGACGGCGAGTCCTGGACGCTGGCGGACAACGCGACGGCGGACGCGCGCTTCGTGCCCCAGGACACCATCACCCGCAACGCCGACGGCTCCTGGAAGATGAAGAGCACGAAGGTCCGGATGAGCGCCTACACGTCCACGGGGTACGACCCGAAGCAGATCGCCACCTACGACCGCGACACGCTGGCGAGCCGCGGCTACATGCAGGCGCCGAACGACTGGAAGAACATCGAGATGACCGGCTTCGTGAAGGTCAACGCGGTGGCCGACATCCAGGACAACTTCGCCTGGTACGCGCGCGGTGGGAAGCACAACGACGACCACTCCGGCTGTGAGGGCAGCAGCTACAAGGGCGGTCTGCACTACGACGGCCGCGTGCGCTGGGAGAAGGAGACCTGGCACGTGTCGTATGACCAGACGCCCTACAAGACGGCGACCACTTCGCTGCTGGGCCGCTGGGTGGGCTTCAAGGCGGTGATGCGCAACGTGCCGGACGCGAAGGGCGCGGAGGCGGTGAAGCTGGAGCTGTACCTCAACGACAACGCGGACAAGGTCACGTGGACCAAGGTCTACGACGTGACGGACGCGGGTGACTGGGGCGGGGACGCGCAGCACTGCGGCGGCTCCGTGGGCGCCATGCCGATCACCTGGGGCGGCCCCATCGCCACGTTCCGGTGGGACAGCGCCCAGGACGTGGACTTCAAGTGGCTGAGCGTCCGGGAGATCCAGCCCTAGTCGGGCCGGACGCCGCCGCGCGGAAGTGAAAGGGGAGGGGGGCCTCGGGGGGCCTCCCTCCCTTTTTGTCGTCGGGCCGACGCGGGTTGCGTGGGCTTTCCGACACGAGGCCGGCGCCGGGATGCCGGTGGCGGGAGACGCCCTAGCTTCGCAGCCTAGCTGGCGCCGGGGCCACTGCCGCCCGCGGTCTTCCACCCGTGGGCGCGGTCCTCCCGGCCGCCCCTTTCATTCGAGGGACGACGTTCATGCGGATCACCTTCCTGGGTCATGCGGGCTTCGCGGTGGAGACCGCTGGGGCGCTCGTCGTCATGGACCCGTGGCTCACGCCCCAGGGGGCCTTCGACTCGGCGTGGATGCAGCTGCCGCGCAACCACCACCTGGCGCCCCACGTGCGGGAGCTCCTGGAGACGCCGGGCAAGGAGCGCTTCCTCTACGTCAGCCACGAGCACAAGGACCACTTCGATCCGGAGTTCCTGGCCACCATCGCCCAGCGCGACTTCACCGTGCTGGTGCCGAAGTTCAAGCGCTCGGAGCTGCAGGACATCTTCGCGAAGTACGGGTGCAAGCGCGTCATCGCGTGCGAGGACTCGCGCGAGATCCCCATCAAGGGGGGCTACATCAAGCTCTTCGTGTCCGAGCAGGGCACCAACCGCGACTCCAGCGTGATGGTGCGCGGCGACGGGCAGTGCTTCCTCAACATCAACGACTGCAAGATGCATGACCGCCTGGTGCGGGTCATCGCGGAGGAGGGCCCCATCGACGTCTTCTCCGCGCAGTTCTCCGGCGCCATCTGGCACCCCACCTGCTACGAGTATCCGCGCGAGACGTACTCGGCCATCTCCCTGAAGAAGCGCGACAGCAAGTTCGAGGCGGTCGCGCGCGCGCTGGAGGCGGTGCAGCCCCGCGCCTATGTCGCGGCGGCGGGGCCCGCGGCCTTCCTGGACCCATCGCTCTTCTCCCTCAACTTCGAGGACGTGAACATCTTCCCGCGCGCGCCGACCCTCTTCTCCTTCCTGGAGAAGCGCCTGCCCACCGCGCCCACGCGCTACCTGGAGCCCATGCCCGGGGACGTGCTGGACGCGGGCACGCTGGAGTACGTCTCCCAGGCGCCGGAGCGCGTGACGACGGAGAACTTCCGGGACTACCTCCAGAAGTACGCGAAGGACATGGCGCACGTCTTCCGCGAGCGCCGCCGCAACCTGATGCGCGAGGAGGTGGAGGACATCCTCGGGCGCCTGCGGGTGGAGCTGCAGCGCAAGCTGGACCTGTTGGACCTGCACGAGCGCGTGGGCATGCCCTTCTACGTGGAGCTGACGGAGGCCCCGACGCGGCTGCTGCGCGTGGACTTCAAGCAGCGCCGCGTGGACGTGGTGCCGGAGATGCGCGACACCACCCGCTACGCGATGAAGGTGAGCGCCAGCGACATCGTGCGCGTGCTGGACCGGAAGCTGAACTGGGAGGACTTCCTCCTGTCCTTCCGGCTGCGCCTGTCCCGCAACCCGGACGTGTACGAGCCGGTGCTCCACGGCTTCCTGGGCGTGGAGGTGGAGGACATCCGCGAGTTCTGCGACGGCATCCGCGCCACGGAGTCCCAGAAGGAGCGCACCGTGGTGGAGGCCGGCGGCCAGCGCTTCTCCATCCAGCGCTTCTGCCCACACCAGGGGGCGGACCTCGCGGAGGGGTGGGTGGAGGAGGGCCGCTACGTGGTGTGCCCGCGCCACCGCTGGCAGTTTGATTTGCAGAACGGCGGCGCGTGCAAGACGAACAAGTCCACGCTCTGCGCGGAGCCCGTCGTGGACAAGCCGGAGGGCGGCAGGACGGACCGGGGCGGCGACAAGGCCCCGGCCGAACCGCACACCTCCGTGGACAAGGCCTCCGCCGAACCGGCGCGCGTCTGACTTCAGCTTCCCCGGTAGGTGGAGAAGCCGAAGGGGCTCAGGAGCAGCGGGACGTGGTAGTGCTCGTCGGTCGCGGTGACCTCGAACACCACCTGCACGTACGGGTAGAAGCCCCGCTGGCCCCGGGCCTGGAACCAGGCCCCGGTGTCGAAGGTGAGGCGGTACACGCCGGGCTCGAGCTTCGTGTTCGCGCCCGACAGGTCCTTCACCCGGCCATCCGCGTTGGTGACGCCGCGGGAGCGCTCCTGGAAGGACTCGCCCGCCTTCGCCTCCAGGACCAGGGAGAGTCCTTCGGCGGGGCGGCCCGTGCTCGTGTCGAGGACATGCGTGCTGAGGGTGCTCATGACGCGAGGAGCTTCTCCAGTCGGATGCGGGTGATCTTCGCCTGCTCCCCGGCCGCGATGCGCAGCTCCACGTCGGGGGCGTGGTCCATGCGGCCCTGGAGCAGCTCGAGCATCTGGGCCGCGCTCTTGCCCGTGGCGCAGACCAGGAAGATGAAGCCGTAGCGGGCCTCGTAGTCGCGGTTGCCCTGGGCCAGCGCCTCCAGCACGCGCTCGCCCGCGGCGGCCACGCCCTGCTGCTCCTGGGATGACCACTGCGCGGTGGAGGCGAACTTCTCCCGCAGCTTCGCCACGTCGCCGATGCGCGGGTGGTGCGTGAAGGCCTCCTTCCAGTCCTCCGGCCCCGTGAGCGCCCAGGCGTCGGCGGCCTCCGCGTACAGGTGCTCCGCGTCGCGGAAGGGGCGGACGGCCAGCATCCGCCGCACCCAGCGCGTGCTGCCGCAGCAGCGGGTGAGCGCCTGGGTGGCCTCCTCCGTCGTCGCGGTGTTCAGGCGCTCCAGCGGTGTGC
Organism: Corallococcus sp. Z5C101001; assembly: GCF_007352635.1. NCBI lineage: Bacteria > Pseudomonadati > Myxococcota > Myxococcia > Myxococcales > Myxococcaceae > Corallococcus > Corallococcus sp. Z5C101001. The sequence goes on along the minus strand of NZ_VKLU01000005.1, from coordinate 213,634 downwards.
TCACGCCGGCTCTCCGAAGAGGCGCAGCCTGCTGACGCCGCCGTCCGGGAAGATGTTGAGGCGCACGTGGGTGATGGGGCCCACGTCCTTCAGCTCCTTCTCGAAGACGTGGCAGTGGTCCGCCTGGAGCTTCGACTGCGGCAAGAGCTCCTTCCACGCCAGGTTCGTCGCGTTGGCGAAGTCCAGCAGCGGCTCCTCCAGGTGGATGCCCTCCAGCGAGCAGCGGTCCGGGAAGTTGCCCTTGAAGTAGTGGGTGTCCACCTCCGCGCGGCGCAGCGTGCCCGCCGTGGCCAGCTTCACGACGATCCAGTCGAAGCCCGGCACGCGCTTGCGGCGCGTCTCCCAGCCCTCGCCCATGTTCGCCGCGCGGCCCGGGAAGATGAGGTTGTCCTTGGTGCCGAAGAACTGATCGTTGCACGTGACGACGGAGCCGCCGTTCGCCGCCGCCGCCAGGTCCACCAGCCCCGCCTTCTTCAGCGCGTGCCAGTCCGGCAGCACCTGCCCGTGCACGCGCAGGCGCGCGACGCCGCCGTCCGGGAAGATGTTGAGGCGCACGTGGGTGAAGCGCCGCTCGTTCGCCACCGCGAAGAGGTTGCGGGAGCCGCCCCGCAGCCGCGACTTCGGCACCAGCTCCGTCCAGCGCGACACGTCCTCCGCCAGCGACTCCGGCGTCGGGTCCCCGTCCACCTCGCACGCCTCCAGGGAGGCGTACTCCGGGAAGTTGCCGAGGAAGTGGTTCGTGTCCACGTCGATGCCGTGGATGGCGCCGGGCAGGCCCAGCTTCACGATGCACCAGTCGTAGCCGGGCACGCGCTTGCGGCGCGTCTCCCAGCCGTCCATCCACTTGCCGCGCTCCGTGTACTTGTCCGCGATGAAGACGCCGCGCCCGGGCTCCAGCATCGCTTCCTTGGGCGCGAAGAACTCATCGTTGGCCAGGAGGGCTCTGCCACCCACCTTGCGTGCGGCGAGGTCAATCAGGTCGGCGAAGGCGACGTGCATCGCCCCGGGTGCTTCGGCTTGCATCGGTTTTCCTCTCCCGGACTGCTGGGGCTAGCCGCGCGGCAGCCACTGCCCGATGCGCGGGCCCGTCAGTCCCTCGGTGGCGTCGAAGATACGCTGGCCGCGCAGGTATGTCCTCATCACGCGGCCCTCCAGCTCACGTCCCGCATAGGGCGTCAGCCGGTGCCGGTGGCGGATGTCCTCCGGGGCCACCTTGAAGCGCGCCTCCGGGGCGAAGACGACGAAGTCCGCGTCCAGCCCGGGCTTCAGGGCCCCCTTGCGCCCCGACAGACCGGCCAGCTTCGCGGTGCGGTGCGCCATGCGCTCCACCAGCACGTCCAGGCCCAGCCCATGGGCACGCATGCCCGTCCACACCGCCGACACGCTCAGCTGCAACCCGGCGATGCCGCCCCAGGCGCCGGAGAAGTCCCCGGCCTCCAGCTTCTTGAGCGCGGGGGTGCAGGGCGAGTGGTCCGAGACCACCAGGTCGATGAGGCCGCTCTTCACCGCGCTCCACAGCCGCTCGCGGTTCGCCGCCTCGCGGATGGGCGGGGCGCACTTGAAATGCGTGGCGCCCGCTTCAATCTCCTCCGCGCTGAAGGTCAGGTAATGCGGGCACGTCTCCACCGTGAAGGGCAGCCCTTCTGCCTTCGCCTTCGCGATGTCGTCCAGCGCGTCCGCCGCGGACAGGTGGACGATGTGCACGGGCGCCCGGTGCTTCCGGCACAGGTCGATCATCATCCGGATGGCGTCCACCTCCCACGCGGCGGGGCGCGACGCCAGGTAGCTGGCGTAGGCGCGCACGTCGCCCGCGAAGGGGGGCTCGTGGTCGGTCAGCTCGGCGTGCACCAGCAGCGGCACGCCCGCCTTCGCCAGGAGGGGCATCGCCACGTCCAGCACCTCGCGCGTGGCGGCGGGGAACTCGTCCACGCCCGAGTGCACGAGGAAGCACTTGAAGCCGGGGGCGCCCGCGTCGACCATCGCCTGGAGTTCGCCCGCGTTGCCCGGGATGACGCCGCCCCACAGGCCGTAGTCGATGGCGCACTGGCCCGCCGCGGCCTCGGCCTTGGTGCGCAGCGCGCCCAGCGAGGTGGTCGCCGGGATGGAGTTGAGCGGCATGTCCACCACGGTGGTGATGCCGCCCGCCGCCGCCGCCGCGGTCGCCGTGGCGAAGCCTTCCCAGTCCGTGCGGCCGGGCTCGTTGATGTGCGCGTGGCTGTCCACGATGCCGGGCAGCAGCGCGTCCCGGCCCAGGTCCACCACCTGCGCGTCCCTGGGCACGTCCACCGTCGCGTGGATGCCTTCGATGCGCCCGTCGCGCACCACCACCGCCGCGGCGCGCGTGCCTTCGGGCGTCACCACGCGCTCGCTGCGAAACACCGTCAGGGAAGAACTCACGGCTCGAACTCCGTCAGGGCGTAGTCCGCGAGCGCGCGGAAGTGGCGCTCGCTGTCATCCAGGTAGAGCTGTTGGGTGATGCCGCCCACCAGCCGGGGCAGGCTGTACTTCATGCCGGAGATGCTCGCGCCGCCAAAGCCCAGCGAGAGCAGGCACCCGAAGGTGTAGTTGAACACGCCGCCAATCCAGGGCGCCGTGCCCGGCCGCTTCTCCTGGAACTGGAAGGCGGGGCCCAGGTACGGGTGGCGCAGCAGGTCCGCGTGCTGCTCGTTCTCCGGCGGCGTGAAGCGGTCCTGCCACAGCGCGATGTGCGGGTGCAGCTCCGCCAGCTCCGGGCGCAGCGACAGGTCCGTGGTGAAGCCGGACGCGATGATGAGGAAGTCGAACGTGTGCGTCGCATGCGGGGTGTGCACGACGGCCTGTCCCTCCTGCTCCCGCACCTCCACCCAGGGGCTGGCCGCGTGCAGGTGGAAATGGGGGTGGCGGCGGGCGCGCTCGAAGGTGTCGCGCGGCGGCAGCTGGCCCATCTCGATGATCTGCCGGATGAAGCGCCAGCGCTGGGCGTCCGGCAGGTCGCCGTGGTGGCGCAGGAAGCCCGCGAACTCCGCCCAGCGGTAGGGGTTCACGTTGGGCAGCTTCTTGCGCCGGTAGAACAGGTCCACCTGTCCCGCGCCTGTCTCCAGCGCCACCGACGCGTTGTCGAACGCGGACGCCCCCGCGCCCAGCACCCCGACGCGCTTGCCCCGCAGGGCCTCGAAGTCGATGGGGTCATGCGTGTGCGCCCAGAGCGAGCGCGGCAGGGCGCGCACCTCCGGGGGCGCCTCCCAGCGGCCGGAGCCGTCGATGCCGGTGGCCAGCACCACCTTGCGCGCGAGCAGCGTCTGCGTCTCGCCGGCGTGGGTGGCGGGCACCTCGAAGCAGTCCAGGTCCGCGCGCCAGTGCAGCGCGCCGGCCTTCGTGCCGCACGTCACGGGGATGCCGAGCACGCGGCGGTACCAGAGCAGGTAGTCCGCCCACAGCTCCTTCGGGATGAGGGCCACCTGCCGGAAGCCCTCCTCGCCGTGCTGCGCCTCGTACCAGGCGCGGAAGGAGAGGTTGGGGATGTTGTAGTCCGGACCGGTGAGGTACTTGGGCGTGCGCAGGGTGAGCATCCGCGCGAACGTCTTCCAGGGGCCGTGGAACCCATCCCTGCCGTCGTCCAGCACGCGGAGGTTCGTCACCCGCTCGCGCATCAGCCCGAACGCGGCGCCCAGCCCGCTCTGGCCTCCGCCCACGATGAGCGCGTCCAGGATGGGGCGTCCGTCCGGCGCGGAGCGGGGCGGCACCCAGCTCCGGGACGGATAGGCGAGGATGTCCAGGTCCCGGCGGAGCGCGTCTTCCAGCGCATCCAGGCCCTGAGGGGGACGGAGCAACGAAACCAGCGAGTCGCGGTCGTGCATCCATCGCAGGAACCCACGCCCGGATTTCCCACGCAAGGGGGGCTGGCCGGAGATTCGCCCGGTCTGGGGTACTTCCTGACAGCCCCCTTCAGAGATGAGAGGTGGGCCCGGCCGCCTGGGGGACGAGCAGTTCGAAGCGCACGCGCGCGTTGTCGGTGCGCATCCCGGCGGGGCCCTCCAGGGAGAGGGCGTCGGCGGGGAGGATGCCTTCCCAGACGCGGATGCCGTCCGCGTAGACCGTCAGCACGTCCGCGGCGATGCGGGCGCGCAGCGAGTGCGCATCCCCCTGGGCCAGCTTGTCCAGCGGCTCCATGAAGCGCGGGCGGATGGTGGTGTAGCCGGCGTTGCCGCACTCGCCGCTCTGGTGGTCGTCGGGGTTGCGCTTGAAGTTGACCACGATGCCCGCCGAAGGGGCGATGCGCCACATGGCGTAGATGACGTTGCAGCCGTCCTGCGCGCGCAGCTTGAGGCCCACCTGTTCCCGCAGCTCGCCGGAGGCCAGGGGAATCACCTTGTCGGTGACGCCCAGCCAGGTGAAGCGCAGCTCCACGTCGTCGCCCGTCGTCTCTGGAATGACCGCGCGCTGGCGGGGGCCCTCGATGGTGAACTGCGTCCCTTCCGCGACGAGCCGCGCCTGCGCCTGCTCCGCGACCGCGCCCTGCGTGATGTGCAGCTGCTCCCGCGTGACGGACGCCCACCTGCCGTCTCCCGGGGGCGGAGGGCGCGCGGGCGGTGCCGGCTCGCGGGAGGTCACCGGTGGCTTCATGGAAGACCTCGTTCCGCTACACGCGCCGTGGCTCAGGAGCAGCCCGCCCGCCCACAGCATCAAGACGCCCGACGTTCCGAACGCAACCAGCCGCCGTTGCCGGGCTTCTCTCACGAGTCCGCTCCCGCGAGCAGGGACCGGAGCGTCTCCAGGTGCGCGCCCAGGTAGGCCTGCTCGGCCTGGAGCCGCGCCAGCTCCAGGTGGAGGTAGTCCCGGAAGCGGCGCACCTGATGCGTCTCCAGCTGCTCCACCTCGCGCAGCTGCCCCTGGAGGTCCGACACCAGCGTGGACACCTCGCCCAGCCGCTGCTGCTCGGTCCGCTCGGAGATGCGCAGCTCGCCCAGCAGCTGCCGCACCTGCCGGGGCGCGCCGTCCACCGCGTCGCGCGCCTCCTGGCGGCGGCCCTCGCGCGCCTGCGCGTTGGCCTTGCCCTGCCACAGGTTGCCCAGGTTGTAGCCCAGCGTGAGCTGGCCGAAGAGCGGCGTCTTCTGGTCGACGTTGAAGACCTCGTCGTAGCCGCCGCGCGCGCTCACCCGCCATGCCCGTGCCTTGCGCAGGCCTCCCGTCAACGCCTCCACCTGATCATCCGCGGCCTCGAAGGCGGTGAGGAGCGCGCCCAGGGACTGGCCCGCGGGCGGCCCCGGCTGGAGCGCCAGCTGCTCCCGGGCGCGGATGGTGTCGCGGGCGAGCGAGCGCAGGTGGTCCAGGCGCACCTGGAGCGCGTTGAGCTCCTCCAGCGTGGCGCCACCGCCGACCAGGTCGTCCCGCACAGCGGCCACCAGCGCCTCCGCGCGAGGCAGGGAGGTGGCCAGCGCCTGGGCCCGGGCGTCCAGCGCCGCCGCCTCGCCCAGCCGCGCCCCCTGTTCCACGGCGCTCTGGAGCGCGGCGAGCGCCTGGTAGCGCCGGCACTCGGCCTCCGCGCGGGAGTGCAACGTGCGTCCGCGGTAGATGCCCACGAAGTCATAGCCCAGCCCCGCCGTCACCCGCAGCTTGGGCGAGCCCAGCGGGGTCTCGTCCGAGCCGCCCTGCGCGTCGCCCGCGTTCACCGCGCCGATGCTGGCGAACACCTCCGGCGCCAGCTCCAGCGCGGCCTCCGCGCGGGACGTGCCGCGCACGCGCTCGCAGTAACCACGCGCCGGGTCGGCGTGGGTCCGCACCGTCCCTTCTTCCCCGGCCGCCGCGGCCATGTTCGCCCACAGCCCAAGGCCCAGCAGGGCTCCTGTCGCGAAGCTCGTCCGCATCCTCCGCTCCATTTCCATTCTCAAGAAGGGCTCACAACATCAACGGGGGGTGGCCCAGGTGGAGCAGCGGCTCTCGTGCGCTGGGAGCATCGCGAAGCTGGAGTTCCACCATCACGCCTCGCAAGTGGTACTGGCGGATGGGGTGCTGCTGGCTGACCTCACCCTCCAGGACGGGCCCCACCACGCCCACCTCGCGGCACCACAGCAGCTTCAGCGCGCAGGTGTAGAGCGGGGTGCCGGCGCGTGCGTTGGTCAGGTTCTCGTAGGGCACGAAGGCCACGGTGAGGTTCTGCTCCAGGGCCTTCAGGTAGGGCGAGCCGTGCAGCACCAGCAGCAGCTGGTTGAAGCGCCGGATGCGATCGTCCAGGGCGCGCACGTCCTCCTCCAGGCTCTTTCGCTGGGCCTCCGCGCGCGCCAGCGCGAGCACCGACTGCGTGTACTCACGCTCCAGCAGCAGCGTGTCCGTCGTCAGGCCCTCCGGCGCATCGTCCTGGCCCAGGCCGTTCTCCGCGGCGGTGAGTCCCTGGCGCTCGCGCCGGAGCGTGTCCAGCCGCATGTCCAGGTCCACCGTCTCCTGCGCGAGCGACAGGTTGCTCTGCGCCATCTGCGCCAGGTGGTGGTTGACGGTGAGCACGTCCTCGCGCTCCAGCAGCTTCGCGCCAAAGAGCGCGCTCGTGCGCGTGCGCGCCAGGCCGCTGTAGGCGCGGTTGGATTCGGCGATCTCCCCGCCCGCGCGCAGGTACTCCTGGCGCAGCGCGGACAGCCGCCGCGACAGCCGTTCGCGGGAGATCTTCTCGCCCCGGAGGGCCACGAGGAAGCGCTGCTGGAAGGACCGCTCCGTGGCCGCGGTGCGCTCGGCCTCTTGCAGCCGGTCGGCGGTCTCCCGCCGCTTGGCCATGAGCGCGTCGCGCTCCGACTCCTGCTGCGCCGCCTGCGCGTTGAGCTGGAGGACGTTGGGATCCGTGGGCGACAGGATGGTGGGCGTCACCCAGCCGCTGCTCGCCAGGAAGAAGCCCTGCACGGCGAGGAAGGACATCAGGCCCACCAGGATCAACCCCAGGAGCACCGAGCCCATGACCTTGTAGGTGGACACGGCGACGGAGTTGAGCCGGTTGGCGATCTGCTGATTCATGACGAGGTTCCCTCTCCTGCGGAGTTGGAGGTGAGCTTCGCGGGGGCGGGATTGGCGACAGGGGAGGGCGCGGGCGCCGTGGTGGGACTGCCGCGCGTCTCCCAGCTCCCGGAGTCGAGCGTCAGCAGGGCCAGGGGGGTGAAGAGCGCGTACGTCACCGGCATGAGCAGGGCCATGGGCAGGAAGCTCGCCCCAGCCACGCGCCGGTCCTCCGGCAGGTTGCGCGTCTCGATCCGGTAGACGAAGCCGAGCAGGCCAATCACCAGGAAGTGGAACGAGAGGATGTCCCAGAACTCGCCGTTGAGCAGGTTGTGGACGATGACCACGGGGTACGACAGGAGCAGGGCCAGCTGCGACACGTAGTGCACGGTGATGACCGGGTGCAGGCGCCACGCGTGTGACAGGCCGGAGAGCAGGTCCACCAGGTTGGAGCGTCGCCAGCGCAGTTGTTGGGAGAAGTAGCCCGTCAGGTTGGAGGGCGCGGCGGTGAAGCAGTACGCGTCCAGCGTGTAGACCGTCTCGTAGTCGTGCTTGACGATCTGCCGCGTGAGGAAGCGGTCCTCGCCGTACTTGATGGGGACGCCCGCGATGGCGCGCGTCTCCAGGATGGGCTCCAACTGGAGCAGCACCGTCCGGCGGTACGCGGTGAGACAGCCGGACAGGCACATCACCTGACGGAAGGAGCGCTCCAGGTCCTTCAGCCAGCACTGGGCGAAGTGGAACTTGATTTCAATCATCCGCGTCATCCAGTTCTGATGACGGTTGCTGACGAAGGTGCGTCCGCCCACGGCGGCGACGTTCGGGTGGACGAAGCGGCGGATGAGCTGGCGCACGGCGCTCCTGTCCACCAGCACGTCGGAGTCCACCGAGACGATGATCTCCGCGTTCGTCGCGGCGCGGACGCCCCGGTTGATGCCCTTGCGCTTGCCCATGTTCTCCGGGTTGCGCATCACCCGGACGTTGGGGTGCCCCTCCGCGGCCTTGGTCGCCCACGCGACGCTGTCGTCGCGTGAGCAATCATCCACGACGATGATCTCCGTGAGCTCGCGGGGGTAGTCCTGTGCCAGCAGCGCCCGCACCGTGTGGAAGATGCCTTCGCCCTCGTTGAAGAGGGGGATGATGATGGCGACCCGGGGACGGTAGGTGTCATCAACCCGTTCGAACCGCTGACCCTTCAGCCGCCGGAGGAAGGGGCCGAGGATGTAGCGGTTCATCAGGACGACGATGAACAACAAATGGATGGGAAACAGTTCCATCGGACCCGCGTGCCTTTTCACGCCCCGGAAGGGCCCCGGCCTCGCCGGAGCCCTTCCTTCCGTCCCCAGACGGCCCGCTCCACCCCTGTGAAGCGGTGGCAAGGTTGGGGCTCCTCAAGCAGCACGCCAACTGCCCGGGACCCTCGGACGTGGCGGCTGATGGGAAGTGGGCGCCACCCCGGGCTTGGGGGCCAGGATGCTCACGCTCCGAGCCATGCGGCCCGGGCCGTCCCGGGTCGACCTTCAGACAGCCGACGCGCGGGGAAGCGCCTGGGCCCGGGCGAGGTCGTGGGCCAGCTCCGCTTCTCGCTCATGGCGCCGCGCGGGGGAGGGGAAGGCAATGGCCGCCAGGGCTTCGCTCGCGGCGGCGGCGATGCGGTCCACCCCGTCGCGGGAAATGACGCCCGCGTGGAAGGCCTCCACCGCGGCGCCCACGTACGTGTCGAAGAAGAAGAGGTGCCGTGCGCGCCACTCGTCGCGCACCGGCCGCGGGGTCGCCACCACGTCGTGGATGAACACGGCGCGCACCGCCTGGGGGTGGGTGGCCCGCATGCGGGCGCCGAACTCCACATCGCCCTGGCCGCTGTCGCCCACGAAGACGAAGCCGTATTCGGGGAAGAGGCGGGCGTACTGTTCGAAGTTCTCGAACTTCTTCTGAGCGATGCGCGTGTTGCCCACGAGATGGAAGAAGCTGCCGGAGAGCATCACCGACAGAGGGACGCCGCGCTCGCGCAGGGACTCCAGCGTGGCGTTCTCGATGAGGCCCAGCGGATCGCGGGGCCGGGCGCTCACGAAGACGAGGTCGCCCGCGCGGCCCGGGATGATGCCCGGCCCCCGGTCCAGCTCCTGGTAGAACGCGAGCACCCCTGGGTACACCGTCTTCGGCGGATAGCGCGGGTCGACCCAGTTGCGGAAGAACGTGTCGTCGATGTCGCTCAGGACCTTGTTCTCACCGCTGGGAAAGGCCGCGGCCTCCCGCTGGAAGTGGGTGAGCAGCGCCTCGCGCACCGCCGGGTCGTCCACGTCGTCGAACACAAGATGGTGCAGGTCGTGGGAGTCGCCGCCCGCGTCGAGCAGGTTCTTGAACGCGGTCAGCTCGCGGCCCTTCAGGCCCAGGAACAGGTCGCGCAGCCGCGCTTCCGCCTTCGCGCGCGTGGCGCCCTTCTGGAGCGCGGTGGCCAGCGACGCGCGCACCGGCAGGGACAGCTCCGCCGCCCGGCGCGCGCACAGCAGCTCCAGGAGCGCGGTGCGGTGGTCGGGGCCCAGGAGCCGGTCGTCCAGGTCCGACAGCAGCCGCACCAGATCCACGTTGGCGAGCAGGAAGTTCAGCTCCTCGCCGGTGGCGCCCTCCAGCAGGTCCAGGATGCGGCGCTCGTCGGTCCGGTCCGTGTGGCCGTTCATGTCCCGGCGCAGCGCCTGGAGCTTGGTCGTCGCGGCGGACAGGTCCATGCGGCTGTTCTCCCCCAGGTGCGACAGGCCCGGCGCGAGCGCGCGGCCCGCGGAGCCTACGCGGCCCCGGCACGGGCGGACCAGCCCCCGTGACATGCGCGGCGGTTCCTGCTTCCCTGCGCGGCATGACGGTGTCCTCTTCCTTCTCGCCCCTGGCCCTGGGTTCCGACGAGGTCCACGTGTGGCTCGTCGAGCCCGAGCGCATCGACGACCCGCGCCTGCTGGAGGCCTACAAGGCCCTGCTGGACGGTGGCGAGCGCGAGCGGCAGCGGCGCTTCCACTTCGAGCGCCACCAGCGTCAGTACCTGGTGTCGCACGCGCTGGTGCGGCTGACCCTGTCTCGCTACGCGCCCGTCGCGCCAGAGGCGTGGCGCTTCGTCCCCAACGAATACGGGCGCCCGGCCATCGCCGGTCCGGAGGGGCAGTGGCTGCGCTTCAACCTGAGCCACACCGACGGCATGGCGCTGGTCGCGGTGGGCCGGGACGTGGACCTGGGCGCGGACATCGAGGACGCGGAGCGCCCCGGGGAGAGCGTGGAGATCGCCGACCACTACTTCGCGCGCGCGGAGGTGCAGGCGCTGCGCTCCCTGCCGAAGGAGCGCCAGCGCGAGCGCTTCTTCGAGTACTGGACCCTGAAGGAGGCCTACATCAAGGCGAGGGGCGCGGGCCTGTCGCTGCCGCTGGATCAATTCGCCTTCGACCTGGTGCCGGGGCAGATGCCGCGCATCAGCTTCGACCCTCGGATGCAGGACCTGCCGGACGTGTGGCAGTTCATGCAGCACCGGCCGTCCGCCCGTCACCAGGCAGCGGTGGCCTTCCGCAGGCCCCGCGGTGGGGCGCTCACGGTGCGCTGGCAGCACACCGTGCCGCTCTCCGGTGACGCGCCCCCGCGCATCGTGACGGCCTAGCGGATCAGGTGAAGGTCGCGTCGTCCAGCGCCACGCTGCCCCCTGGAAGGGGACCCTCGGCGCGGTACAACTCCAGGACGATGTCCGGCGGGGTGGCCGCATCGAGGGCGCGCTGGTAGCGCACGTGGAGCGCGTCGTATCCCTCCCGCTTGACGCGCAGGCGCCTCCAGCCCGTCGCGGCGGCGATGAGCGCGGCGGCCGCGCCGAGGACGAGCCCGCCTCGCAAGAGCACGGTGGCCACGACGGTGGCGACCGCCGCCCCGGTGATGAGGGCGTTGGTGCGGAGGGCCTTCCCCTGCGAGCGGTACCGCGCGAGCTCCTCCTCGGTCAGGGCCCGCGCGGCTTCCTCATGGGCGCGCTGCTCGTCCTCGTCCGACTCCATCCGGTTGAGGTGGACCCGGACGCGATACCAGGACGGCTCGACCTGGAACCGGTCATCCGCGGACGTGATCTGGGGGCGGGGACTGCGAAAGTCCTCGCACCCACCCGCCAGCGCGCTTCCCGACCCCAGGTGGAGCCCGAACTCGCGTCCGAGCGTCTCGAACGGCGGCGAGGCCGGCGGAACGAACGGCTCGTCGACGTGGACCTGGAGGAGGTAGCCGCCGTCCGCGCTGGTGTGGATGGCGAGCAGCTCTCCGCGCGCCGCGCTCGCGTCCAGCATCTTGTCCGAGAGGGGGCGCTCCGAAGGGGGGAGCCCCGCGTCCCAGATTCCCACGCACGCGATGTCCGTCCCGGCATGGATGCGGTGCTGAGCCATGCGCGGAAGTATCCGCCGGCCCGGCTTCACGCGCGAGCGGCCGGAGGGCGAAGGGCCCGTCCTCCGCGGAGGCCTAGGGGGTCGTCATCCAGCGCGTCAGGTCCTCGCGCACGGCGGCCAGCACCGGCGGCCCGTGCGTGCGGATGAAGAAGTGGCCCCCCTCGAAGTGGCGGATGCGCACGTCGGCGGTGGACTCCGCGCGCCAGTGCTCCATCGTGTCCAGGCCCACGTGCTTGTCCCCCTTGCCCGCGTACACGGACAGCGGGATGTCCAGGGGGACCGCGTCCTTGCCGTCCTCGGACCAGGCCAGCGCGAAGTCCGCGCGCAGCGTGGGGAGGATGAGCTCCAGCAGCTCCTTGTGTTGAAGGACCTCCTCCGGCGTGCCGTCGTAGTCGCGCAGCTTCGCGATGAAGCCCGGGTCGTCCAGCTTGTGGATGGCCTCCCGCTCGTTGTGCGCCGGCGGGGGCGCCGCCGCCGCGATGAAGCCCAGGGGCTGGGGCCCGCCCTGGCGCTTCAGCGTCCGCGCCACCTCCAGGCCGATGCGCGCCCCCATGCTGTAGCCGAACAGCGCGAAGGGCCGGTCCATCAGCGGCGTCAGCGCCGGCATCAGCACCGCCATCAGCTCCGGCAGCGACTTGAGCGCCGGCTCCATCAGGCGCCGCTCGCGGCCGGGCAGCTGCACCGCGCACAGCTCCACGCCCGTGGGCAGCGCCATGCTCCAGGGCGTGTAGATGGCCGCGCTCCCGCCGGCGAACGGCAGGCAGAACAGGCGCAGCCGAGGCTCGGGCTGCGGCTTGCGGGACGGAAACCAACGATCCAGGACAGGAGTGGAAGCGCTTGCCATGACGCGGCCGTCTATACCATGTGCCGTCGGGGCGGAACGCCTTCCCGCACACTGCGCGAGCCCCCGCGCCACCCACCCGGAGTGCGGCCCCGTGAAGGCGTCCACCCCGTCAGGTCGGGCCGTCGTGTTTCATCACCGGCCCCCGCATGTCTCATCTGGCGTGTCTCACGGAAACTTTCACAGCCACGGTTGGGTGGAGGGACGGTTGTGGTACCTTGCTTGGCCGTGAGCTACGAGCTTTCACATCTTGAGGCGCTGGAAGCCGAGTCCATCTTCATCATCCGGGAAGTCGCGGCGGAGCTGGATCGGCCGGTGCTGCTCTTCTCGGGTGGGAAGGACTCCGCGGTGATGTTGCACCTGGCGGTGAAGGCCTTCTGGCCCGCGCCGCTGCCGTTTCCGCTGATGCACGTGGATACGGGGCACAACTTCCCGGAGGTCCTCCAGTATCGCGACGAACGGGTGGCGGAGCTGGGCGCGCGGCTCATCGTCGCGTCGGTCCAGGAGTCCATCGACGCGGGGAAGGTGACGGAGGAGCGCGGCCCCCGCGCTTCGCGCAACCGCCTTCAGACGCAGCCGCTGTTGGAGGCCATCGAGAAGAACGGCTTCAACGCCGTCTTCGGTGGCGCCCGCCGCGACGAGGAGAAGGCCCGCGCCAAGGAGCGCGTGTATTCCTTCCGCGACGAGTTCGGCCAGTGGGATCCGAAGAACCAGCGGCCGGAGCTGTGGGCGCTCTACAACGGCCGCCACCGCCGGGGCGAACACCTGCGGGTCTTCCCGCTGTCCAACTGGACCGAGCTGGACATCTGGCAGTACATCGGCCGGGAGAACGTGGCGCTGCCGTCCATCTACTACACGCACCGGCGCGAGGTGTTCCGGCGCGACGGGATGTTGATGGCCTGGTCGCCCTTCCTGCCCATGCTGCCCGGGGAGCAGGTGACGACGGAGACGGTGCGCTTCCGCACGGTGGGCGACATGACGTGCACCGCCTGCGTGGAGTCCACCGCGTCCACGGTGGAGCAGGTCATCGCGGAGGTGCAGGCGTCCCGCGTCACCGAGCGCGGCGCGAGCCGCGCGGACGACAAGTTCAGTGAGACGGCGATGGAAGACCGCAAGCGCGAGGGATACTTCTAGTGGAACTGCTGAGATTCGCGACCGCGGGCTCCGTGGATGACGGCAAGAGCACCCTCATCGGGCGGCTGTTGTTCGACACGAAGTCCATCCTCGAGGACCAGCTCGCCGCGGTGGAGCGCACCAGCCACGCGCGGGGCGACGAGTACGTCAACCTGGCGCTGCTGCTGGACGGGCTCAAGGCCGAGCGCGAGCAGGGCATCACCATCGACGTGGCGTACCGCTACTTCTCCACGGTGAAGCGCAAGTTCATCATCGCGGACACGCCCGGGCACCTGCAGTACACGCGCAACATGGTGACGGGCGCGTCCACGGCGGACCTGGCGCTCATCCTGGTGGACGCGCGCAAGGGCGTGCTGGAGCAGACGCGCCGGCATGCCTTCATCGCGTCGCTGCTGCGCGTGCCGCACCTGGTGCTGTGCGTGAACAAGATGGACCTGGTGGACTTCGACGCGAGCGTCTTCGAGCGCATCCGCGAGGAGTTCCGCCAGTTCTCCATGAAGCTGGACGTGACGGACCTGTCGTTCATCCCCATCTCCGCGCTGGGCGGGGACAACGTGGTGACGCGCTCGGAGCGGATGCCCTGGTACCAGGGGCCCACGCTCCTGCACCACCTGGAGAACGTGCACATCGCGTCCGACCGCGACCTCATCCACCTGCGCTTCCCCGTGCAGGGGGTCATCCGGCCCGCGTCCGCGAAGAAGTTCCACGACTACCGCGCGTACTCCGGGCAGCTCCTGGGCGGCGTGATGCGGCCGGGCGACGAGGTGATGGTGATGCCGTCCGGCTTCACCACGCGCATCAAGTCGCTGGAGCTGGCCGGCAAGCCGCTGACGGAGGCGTTCCCGCCCATGTCGGTGAACGTGTCGCTGGAGGAGGAGCTGGATATCAGCCGCGGCGACATGCTGTGCCGCCCGGGCAACCCTCCCGTCGCGAGCCAGGACATCGACGCGATGGTGTGCTGGCTGTCGGACCAGACGCAGCTGAACAGCGGGTCTCGGCTGGCCATCAAGCACACCACCCGCATGGCGCGCGCGATGGTGAAGCAGCTGCACTACCGGCTGGACGTCAACACCCTGCACCGGGACGACCAGAGCCAGGGCCTGAAGCTCAACGAAGTGGGGCGGGTGACGCTGCGCACGACGGTGCCGCTCTTCTTCGACGAGTACCGGCGCAACCGCAGCACCGGCAGCTTCATCCTCATCGACGAGAGCACCAACGCCACCGTGGGCGCGGGGATGATCAACGGTCCCGCGGTGGACAGGTAGGAGCAGACAGCGATGCAACAGCGTCCGGGCTTCATCCTCTGGTTCACTGGCATGTCCGGCGCGGGCAAGAGCACGCTGTCCACCGCGGTGGCGCGCCAGCTCTCGCCCGTGCAGCGCGTGGAGCTGCTCGACGGGGACGAGGTGCGCACGTACCTGTCCCGCGGCCTGGGCTTCAGCCGCGAGGACCGCGAGGAGAACGTCCGTCGCATCGGCTACGTGGCGCGCGTGCTGGCCCGGCACGAGGTGGGCGTCATCACCGCCGCCATCTCTCCGTACAAGAGCTCCCGGGACGAGGTGCGGGCCCTGGCCACCCAGGCCGGCATCCCCTTCCTGGAGGTCTACGTCCAGGCCAGCCTGGAGGCCCTCATCGCCCGCGACGTGAAGGGGCTCTACAAGAAGGCCCTGGCGGGGGAGATCCCCCACTTCACCGGCGTGTCGGATCCCTACGAGCCGCCGGAAGCGCCGGAGATCATCGTGCGCTCCGACGCGGAGACGGTCGAGGCGGGGCTGGAGCGCATCCTCGACACGCTTCGGGACCGGGGGCTGCTGGTCCCCGCCGCGAGCGCCGCCTAGCACACCGCCGTGGGCCTCCGCTTCGCGCCGGGATGCGTCGTTGTCCCGGCGAACGACTCCCTGGGACGTGCGGGCAGGGCAGGGTGGCCGCGGGGGCTTTTCGGCTAGGCTTCGACACTGGAGGGGGTCCGCGCCGTGCCGATGCTCGTCTACAACCCCGGTCAGTCGGATGAGCTGACCTACCCCCTGGGGGACGCGACCATCACCATTGGCCGCGCCGACGATCAGGCCATCTGCATTCCGCACCGCAGCCTGTCGCGCCAACACGCCCGCATCGAGTCCGCCGACGGCCGCTTCATCGTCACCGACCTGCAGAGCAAGAACGGCACCTTCGTCAACGGCGTGCAGATCCGCCGCAAGGAGCTGCGCCCCGGCGACACGCTGACCCTGGGCGAGCTCGTCTTCCTGCTCACCCGCGACCCCCCGCCCGGGGTGGCCCCCGGCCGTCCTGGCGAGCCGTCCGGTGCCTCCGACGAGCCCCGTCCCCAGCTCACGCGCGCGCTCACCCGCGTGCCGCTGAAGACGCTGGTGCAAGCCGTGTCCGGCCAGGAGCCAACCGCCGAGGAGGCCGCCAGCGCGGCCCGGCGCGCCCGCGAGCGCATGCGCCTCCTCCAGGAGGTGGCCAAGCTGCTGTCCGTCACGGACGACCTGGACGCGCTCCCCGGCCGGGTGCTCGACCTGGCGTTCCAGATCCTCCCCGTGGACCGGGGCGTCATCCTGCTCCTGGACGAGGGCTCCGGGAAGCTGGAGCCGCGCGTGTCGAAGACGGCGGAGGGCGCGGCCGTGCGCGGCCCCATCTTCAGCCAGAACATCGTGGACTTCGTCCTGCGCCGCAGCGTGGCGGCCCTGTTCTCCGACGCGGTGAATGATCCGCGCCTGGGCGCGGCCGACTCCGTCATCTTCAGCTCCATCCGCGCCTCCATGTGCGTGCCGCTCAAGCCGCGCGACGAGGTGCTGGGCGTGCTGTACGTGGACAACGTGTCCGCGCCCCGGAGCTTCTCCGAGGACGACCTGGACTTCCTCGTCGCGTTCGCGGGACAGGCCGCGCTCGCGCTGGAGAACGCCCGGCTCTATCGCCGCATCGAAGAGGAGACGGTGCAGCGGATGCAGCTCATCATGGACGCGAAGCTGGCCTCGCTGGCGGCCATGGTGGGCGGCATGGCGCACGAGCTGCGCAACCCGCTCAACTTCATCAGCAACTTCGCCGGCCTGTCGGTGGGCCTCACGGAGGACCTGGCCGGGGTGCTGGAGCCGCAGCGGGGACAGCTGACGCCGGCCTCCGCGCGCGACGTGGACGAGGCGCTCGCGTGCCTGCGCACCAACGTCCAGAAGATATACGAGCACGGCCGCCGCGCGGACGCGCTCATCCAGGGCATGCTCCAGCACGCGCGCCGCGCGCCCGGCCCGCGCGAGGAGGTGGACCTCAACACCCTGGTCGCGGAGAGCGTCGCCCTGGGCCAGGGCGGCATGCGCGGCGAGCCCCTGCCGGTGCGTCTGGACGCGGAGTACGCCCCGGACGTCGGACGCCTGGAGCTCATCCGCGCGGAGGTCGGCCGCGTCATCATCAACATCGTGGACAACGCGCTCTACGCCATGCGTCAGAAGCGACAGGCACAGGGCGCCGCGTACGTGCCGGTGCTCAAGGTGCGCACCCTGGCGCGTTTGGATCAGGTGGAAGTGCGGCTGCGGGACAACGGTCCCGGCATCCCCACGGAGAGCGCGGGCAGAATCTTCGACCCGTTCTTCACCACGAAGCCGCCCGGGCAGGGGACGGGGCTGGGGCTGTCGCTCAGCCATGACATCATCGTCCAGGGCCATCAGGGCACCTTCCGCATGGAGTCGGTGCCGGGCGAGTTCACGGAGTTCGTCATCACGCTGCCCCGGCGGGGCGGTGCACGGTCGTCAATGGAGCGAGGCTCGGGAACGCGATGAAGAACCCCATGGACCCCCACCTGCTGGACGCCTTCCAGGGCCGCTACGAAATCCTGTCCGAGCTGGGCGAGGGCGGCTTCGGCCGCGTCTACAAGGCCCGGCAGGTGACCACCGGCCAGAGCGTCGCGGTGAAGCTCTTGCGGCTGACGGAGGGCGCGACGCCGGAGTCGGTGGAGCGCAGGAGCGCGCGGTTCGAGCGCGAGATGAAGCTGTGCGCGCAGATGCACCACCCGAACATCGTGCGCCTCATCGACTCCGGGCGCGCGCAGGGCGGCGCCGTCTACTCCATCTTCGAGTTCGTCCCGGGCAGGAACCTGGCGCAGGTGCTCGCGGAGGAGGGCGTGCTGGATCCGGTGGAGGCGCGCCACCTGATGCTCCAGCTGCTGGACGCGCTGGCGTGCGCGCACGCGCAGAACGTGGTGCACCGCGACCTGAAGCCCGCGAACGTCATGGTGGTGCCCACGGGCGCGCGCCGCAACGCGCTGGTGCTGGACTTCGGCATCGGGTCGGTGACGGAGGAGCTGGCGCGCGCGGATGCGCAGCCGCGCATCACCTCCACCAACGAATCGCTGGGCACGCCGTCGTACGCGGCGCCGGAGCAGCTGCGCGGGCAGGCGCCCACGCCGCGCTCGGACCTGTACGCCTGGGGCCTGGTGTTCCTGGAGTGCCTCACCGGCCGGCGCGTCTTCGAGGGCGCCACCGTCGCGGAGGTCATCTTCCAGCAGCTCTCCGCGGAGCCGGTGCCCGTTCCCCCGGTCATCGCCGCGCACCCGCTGGGCAAGCTGCTCCAGCGCGTCACCGCCAAGGATCCTTCGCAGCGCACCGTGACCGCGGAGGTGCTGCTGCGCCAGCTGGAGGCGGTGGACGTCTCCAACCTGCCGCGCCGGCCCACGCCCGTGCGCATCCAGCCCGCGGCGCCCAACGCGGAGACGGCGACGGTGGAGCTGTCCAGCCGCACGCCCAACGCCCTGTCCACGCGTGGCCGGAGGTGGGCGGAGGGCGAGCGCCGGCAGTTGACGGTGGTGTGCTGCACGCTGTCCGCCACCCAGACGGCGCCGGGCCCGGTGGACATCGAGGAGCTGGACCACGTGCTGGGCGCCCAGCAGGAGGTCTGCATTGAAATCGCCCGGCGCTACAACGGCCACATCGCCAGCGCCCTGGGCGACATCGTCCTCTTCTACTTCGGCTACCCGGCGGCGCGGGAGGACGACGCGCGGCGGGCCGCGCAGGCGGCGCTGGACATGGTGGCCGAGGTGCGCCGCCGGGGCCGCGCCATCGAGTCCGAGCACGGCACGCGGGTGGAGATCCGCGTGGGCCTGCACACCGGGCTCGTGGTGTCGCGCGAACAGCGGGACCCGACGCTGTCCGGGCTGGGCTTCGTGGTGGGCACCACGCCCAAGCTGGCCTTCCGCCTGTCCACCTCCGCGCCCTCGGGCGCCATCCTCGTCACCGGGGACACGCAGCAGCTGGTGCGCAAGCACTTCCCGCTGGAGCCGGTCCCCACATCCCCCGACGAGCTGCTGCCGCCCGGCCTGGAGACGTTCGTGCTCCAGGGCGCGGACGCCACGTGGAGCGGCGAGGACGACGCGCTGTCCCTGGTGGGCCGCGCGCGGGAGCTGGAGCTGCTGCTGGCGCGCTGGGAGCAGGTGCGCGCCGGGCAGGGGCAGGCGGTGCTCGTGTCCGGTGAGCCGGGCATCGGCAAGTCGCGCCTCACCCGCGAGCTGGGCGACCGGCTGGGCGTGGAGCCGCACACGTGGCTGGAGGCGCGCTGCACGGCGGACAGCTCCAGTCAGGCGTACTTCCCCGTGGTGGATCTGCTCACGCGGATGCTGGACCCCCACCGCGACCTGCCGCCCGAAGGCCGGCTGAAGGGACTGGAGGCGCTGCTTTCCGGCTACAGCTTCGACCTGGCGGAGACGCTGCCGCTGTTCGCGCCGCTGCTGTCGCTGCCGCTGCCGCCGGAGCGCTGGGCTCCGCTGGACGTGTCACCGCTGAAGCACCGGGAGCTCACGCGCCACGCGCTGCTGGCGTTCCTCGCCGCGTTGGCGGAGCGCCAGCCGGTGGTGCTGGCGCTGGAGGATCTGCACTGGGCGGACCCGTCCACGCTGGAGCTGCTCAAGGAGCTGGTGGCGGAGGTGTCCTCGTCGCGCCTGCTCGCGGTGTTCAGCGCGCGGCCGGAGTTCGAGCCGCCGTGGCCCGCGTCCTCGGTGACGCAGGTGGGGCTGGGGGCCCTCGCGCGCGGCGAGGTGGAGCGGCTGGCCACCGCCGCCGCGGGAGGCCCGCTGTCTCCCGAGGCGCTGGAGGAGATCGCCTCGCGCACGGACGGCATCCCCCTGTTCGTCGAGGAGCTGGTCCGCTCGCTTCGCGAGTCCGGCGCGCTGGTGGAGCGCGAGGGCCGCTTCGCGCTGGAGGCCGGCAAGGCGGGCCCCGCGGTGCCGGGCACCTTGCGCGACCTGCTCGTCGCAAGGTTGGACCGGCTGGGCCGCGGCAAGGAGACCGCGCAGGTGGCGTCCGTGCTGGGGCGCGAGCTGACGCACGAGCTGCTGCGCCACGTGAGCCCCCTCACGCCCGAGGCGCTGGAGGCGGACCTGGAGCGGCTGGTGGGGGCGGGGCTGCTGCACCGCAAGCGCCGGCCGAAGGGGCCCGTGTACCTCTTCAAGCACGCGCTGGTGCGCGACGCGGCCTACGACTCCATGCTCAAGCGGTACCGCCAGCAGATGCACGCGAAGACAGCGGAGGCGCTGGAGGCGCACTTCCCGGACGTCGTGGAGTCGCGGCCGGATCTGCTCGCGCACCACCTGTCGTCCGCGAACCTCAAGCGCAAGGCCATCGGCTACGCGCAGAAGGCCGCCTTCAACGCGCTGGTGCGCTCCGCCTACGTGGAGGCCATCCTGTTCGCGCGGCTGGGCCTGTCCTGGCTGGAGGCCATCGAGGACCCGCTGGAGCGCGCGCAGCTGGAGCTGAGCCTCAACGGCGTGCTCGCGCCGGCGCTGATGTCCACGCAGGGCTGGCGCTCGCAGGAGCTGCGCACCGTGGCCGAGCGCTCGCTGGAGCTGCTCCTCACGGTGGGGGAGAGCCCGTACGCGGCCCCGACCCTGTGGATCCTCTCCATCTACTACCACCTGGGGGGAGACCAGCGCCGGGTGCGCGGCCTGCTCGACCGGCTGGTGGAGCTGGCGCGCCGCACCGGCGACACGGGGCAGGAGGCGGTGGCGCTCACCATCCTGTCCAACATCGAACTGCTCGAGGGCCGGCTGGGCGAGGCGAAGGCGAGGGCGGAGCGGTGCCTGTCGCTGTTCGACCCGGTGGCGCACCGGATGCACCGCATCCTCTACGGGCAGGACACCCGGGTGGGCGGCGAGTCCGTGCTGTGCCGGGGGCTGTGGCTGCTGGGCTTCGCGGACCAGGCGAAGGCGCACGGCGAGGCCGCGGTGGCGTGGGGCCGGGAGCTGAACCACGGCACCAGCATTGGCCTGTCGTTCATCTACCTGCTGCTGATGGCCCAGGAGCACGGCGACCGGACGGAGGCGCTTCAGCTCATCCACCAGCACGCGGAGCTGTCGCACCGCCATGGCCTGCTGGAGCAGTCCGCCTATGTGGGCATCCTGCGGGGGTGGGCGGTGAAGGACCTGGAGGCGACGCGGCGGGGCGTGGCCATGCGGGAGGCCTTCGGCACGGAGATGGACCAGCCGGCCTACTACGCCATCCTCGCGGAGCTGGAGCTGGAGCTGGGCCATGTGGACGCGGCGCTCGACACGGTGGAGCGCGGCCGGCAGCGGGCCCAGGCCCTGGGCGAGGGCTATCACGAGTCGAAGCTGCTGCGCGTCAAGGGCCAGGTGTTGCTGCGGCGTGACGGGCCCACGGCCCCCGCCGGGGAGGCGTGCTTCCGGCAGGCGGCGGAGGGGGCCCAGGCGCAGGGGGCCCGGATGCGCGAGCTCCAGGCCGTCACCGCGCTGGCGCGGGTGCTCCAGGCGACGGGGCGGCAGGAAGAAGCCCGGCTGCGGTTGCAAACGGTCTACAGTACCTTCACCGAGGGGCTGGCGACCCCGCCCGTCTCGGAGGCCCGGGCGCTGCTGGCGGCGCTGGGAGGAGATTGCTGACATGAGCAAGAAGAAGCCGGAGTCGAAGGCCGTGCCCGCGCCGGCCAGGGCCCGTCCCGTGGCGCGCAAGCTCCCGCGCAAGGCGGGGGCCCAGGCCACGGTGAATGACTGGCAGGCCGTGTGGATGCGCGCCGTCGCGCTCGCGTGGAAGGAGCCCGCGTTCGAGAAGGCCCTCCAGGAGGACCCGCGCCACGCCCTCAAGCAGCGCTTCGACTTCGAGCTGCCCGCGGGCATCCACCTGAAGGTCGTCCCCGCCACCGCGCAGGACACGGCCAAGGCCTCCGACTGGCTGCTTCACAGCGCGGAGGTGGAGCTGCCCCTGCCCAAGAAGCCGGCCAACGTGGCGGACCACGCCGTCGCCCTCTCCAGCCTCACGGACACGTACAACCGTTCGCACTGCTGCGGCAGCCCCTGCTGCTGACCGCCTTCCCGTGAGGCCCGGTGGGGTCCGGGGGATGAGGCCTACGGGTCTCCCCCCGACACCGCGAAGGCGCCCACGGAGGCCTCCCCGAAGCCGTCCACGCCCGCCACGCGCTGGAAGAAGTCCGGGTCGCTGCGCCCCAGCGCGTAGGGCCTCAGGCCCAGCGCGGTGGACACCAGGTAGAGCGTCTGCACCAGGGCTCCGGTGTCCTGCAGCACCAGGGCGTACGCCAGCGTCTCGTACTTCCAGGCGAGCCGGGGCACGCGCGCGGCCACCACCATCAGCACCTCCGGCCGCTCGAAGGGCTCCACCGGCGCGCGGGCCTCGTCCAGCAGCGCGTGGAACTCCGGCGTGGGGCCGCACAGCCGCTCCAGCCGGTGGCCCAGCGGATCGTAGTGGTAGGCGCCCGGCGCCAGCCCCTGGCACTCGCCGACGAGCGGGTACAGCTCCAGCGCGTACACCGCGCCCGCGCCCGGGTAGGGCCGGTCCGTCACCTCTCCGTCCTGCGTGGTGCGCACGTCGCGCACGCGCGCGGCGCGGAAGAGCAGCTCCCCCAGCTGGCGCACCGTGAGCGGGGACGCGCCCCGGCCCCTCAGGCTGCGGCGGGCCTCCAGCACCTCGGTGAAGGTGCGGTCCCCGGCGCGCAAGGCCTCCACGTCCGGGCGGTACAGCTCCACCGCCTCCTGGGTCACCGGCGGCTTGAGGGCGGGCGGGTTGGGCAGCTCGCCCCGGAAGCGGTAGGTGGCCCCCGCGCGCGTCTGGTGGCCCCAGCCCCGCGAGCGCAGGTGGAAGAGCAGGTCGTGCGGCTCCCACTGGCGCAGGGCGGTGAGCGTCTCCTCCGACGCCGGCACGTCCAGGCCGTCCGGCACCAGGATGCCCGTCTCCGCCAGCAGCCGCACCAGCTCCCGGAGCGTGAAGGACTCGATGCCGGTGTTGAACTGGTTGAGCCGCGCCAGCAGCGTGGGGCGGGCCATGTCGAACAGCAGCGACACCACGCGCCGGTCATGCACCGCCGCGGTGGCGTGCACGGTGGGGCAGTCCAGCACCGCGCGGCCCTCCGCCATGCGCGTGTGCGCGAAGCGCGACAGCTGCAGCGGCACCGTCGCGTCGAAGGTCGCGCGGTGGCGCAGGAAGGACGCGGAGGCCGGCGTCAACGTCAGCAACAGGTTGCCCCGCTCCTCCACCGTCCACGACAGGAGGCCGCCGTCGCTGGCCAGGTCCAGCCAGTACCACGCGAGCGTCGTGTCCGAGCCCGCGGTGGTCGGCACCTCCGACTCGTGGATGCCCCCGTCCGCGAGCGACTCGAAGACGGCGCGCACACCCGGGGCCAGCGGGCCCAGCCGCAGCGAGCGGCCAGGGCCCTCCACGCGCGCGTCCTCCGCGTCGGGGCAACGCAGCGCCACGCCTTCGGCGAGCGACAATCTCATGCGAGCGGCCTCACGGTTCCACACCGTAGAACCGGGTCGGGTTTTCCCAGAGAACCTTTCGTAGACGACTTTCGGTCATTGCGTCACGCAATGACAGCAGGGAACCCAGCACATCCTCTCCGTGGTCCAGATGCGGGAAGTCGCTTCCGAAGAGCAGCCGCTCCTCGGGGAGGTGCCGCACCACGTCAGGCAGGTAGGGTTCATCCGGCTCCACGGAGACGAAGCAGTGGCGGCGCAGGTAGGCGGATGGCGGCTGCCGGACGGTGGCGGCGACCTCCGCGCCCACCGCCCGGTACTCCTCGTCCAGACGCCAGGCCCAGTACGGCAGCCAGCCGCAGCCGGCCTCCATCGCGCCGATGCGCAGCGCGGGGTGGCGCTCCAGCACGCCTCCCTGGAGGAGCGCGAGCAGCCCCATCATCAGCTCCATGGGGTGGGCGCAGGCGTGGTTGGCGAAGCGGGTGTCGAAGCGGTCCGCGCCCGCGGAGGGCACGTAGACATGGCCGCTGCCGTGCAGCACGACGGCGAGGGAGCGGGCCTCGCACTCCGCCCAGAAGGGCTCGTAGGCGGCGTCGGACAGGAGCCGGCCGCCGATGGGGTTGGGGCGCACCATCACCGCGCGCCAGCCGAAGCCCGCCACCCGGCGCGCCTCCGCCACCATGGCCTCCGGTTCGTGCCGGCTGATGAGCCCCACGCCCCGCAGGCGCTCCGGCTGGTGCGCGCAGAAGCCGTGCAGCCAGGTGTTGTAGACGGACGCGAACGCGGTGGCCACGGACGGCTTCAGGGGCCACAAGCCCTCCAGCAGCAGGGCATGGGTGGGGAAGAGGGCCGCCATGTCCACGCCGTCGCGGTCCATCTGGGCCAGGTACACGTCGGGCCGCTGGAGCAGCTCGTTGCGGCCCAGCTGCGCGTACGCGCGCGCGGAGAACTCCACCCACGCGCGCTCCGGCATGTGGTTCCACAGCGGCTTGCCGTGGACCTCCGGGAGCGGCTGCACGGGCACCAGGCCCAGGGCGCCCAGCCGCTCCAGCCGCGCCTGGAGGGGTTCGTCCGGGAGGCGTCCGGGCCGGGGCGCGTGCTTGCGCAGCGCGGGCTCCAGCTGTTCCGCCCAGAGGCCCAGGGGCTCCAGGACGTGCCGGTCCGCGTCGAAGATGCGAAGGCCGTCGCGCATGCGTCAGGGTCCCCAGCTCGCGAGCTCGTCGCGCACGTCCTTGAGCAGCGCTTCCAGCAGGCCGGTGCGGCGCGCCTGGGTGCGCAGGGCCTGCTCCTCCCCGGACTCCAGGGCGCCCGGGTGTCCTCCGCGGGCCTCCACGGCGCGGTCGCACAGCTCGCGCAGGAACTCGTGGTGCTGCGGCTGGAGCGCCTGGAAGCCCTCGCCCCAGCGGGCGACGAAGTCCACCAGGACGTCTCGCGAGGCCTCGGGGACGTCGCGGCGGTCGGGCAGGTCGCGGCTCAGGCGCACGTAGAGGTCCGGGAACACGTCGCGCAGCGCGGTGGCGAAGGGGGCCGGCACGTACACGGGCTGCGTGTCCGGGACGAGGTCGCCCTGGCGCTCCAGGGCCAGCACGGCGTCGAAGTCCGTGAAGAGGCGTTCGTGCCGGCGGCGCTCGTTCTGGTTGCGCGCGAGGAAGAACACCGCGCGCGGCAGCATCGCGGGCGCGGCGCGGCGGATGCCCGAGAGCGTGTCGCCGATGGCCGTCCGCTCCCCGGGCGTCAGGGCCCACGAGGCGGTGGCCTCGCGCAGGAAGCGGTCGGTGACGGGCTCCGGCCACTCGGGCTCCCGCACGCGCGGTGGGCGCTCGATGCCGGCGATGAACGCCCGGATGCGCTCACAGGCCGCGTCCCACGTGGACAGCCGCTCCACCAGGTCGCGGAAGCCCTCGAGCAGCTGGGGCCGCGTCATGCCCAGGGGCATCACGTTGAGCACGATGGCCCCTCGATCCTTCGCGTGCGCCTTGCGGGGCGTGGCGAGGCGGCCCTCCGCGCGCAGCCGCGTCCACAGCTTCGTGCCGCGCGGAGCCTGGAGGGGCGCGACCACCACCCACGGCAGGTGGGCGCGCTGGATGTTGGCGTGCAGCGAGTCGAAGACGGCCGGCGTGTCGTGGTCGAACCCGACGATGAAGCTGCCCCGGGGCCCGACGCCGTGGGCTTGAATGCGCAGCAGGTCGCCCATCAGGTCCGCGCGCACGTTCTGATGCTTCTGCGCTTCCTTGAGCGCGGCGGGGTCGAAGGACTCGATGCCCAGCACGACGGTGTAGAAGTTGGCGTCCGCCATCCCTTCCAGCAGCGCGGCGTCGCGGCTCAGGTTCATCGTCACCTGGGTGAAGAAGCGCAGCGGGCGGGGCAGGGCGCGGTTGAGCGGCACCAGCCCCGCGAGCACCTCCTTCGCGTACGCCGCGTCGCCGATGAACTCGTCGTCCGCGAAGAAGACGCCCTCCGCCCCCAGCGCCGCGTGGCCGCGCACCTCCTCCAGCACCCGGTCCACGGGCTTGTGCCGCTGCTTGCGGCCGTAGAGGTAGATGACGTCGCAGAACGCGCAGTCGAACGGACAGCCCCGCGTGGTCTGCACGGAGCCCCAGGCGTAGCGCGGGAAGTCCGCCGCGACGGCGTCCCAGCGCGGCATGGGGCTCTCGCTCATCGCCGGCTTGTCGATCTGCCGGTACTCGGGCGCGTACTCGCCCTGGAGGTAGTCGGCGAGGAAGCGCGGCCAGGTCCGCTCGGCTTCGTTGACGAAGAGGGCGTCGAAGAAGCCCCGGTAGTCCTCCGGCGCCGCGGAGACGGCGGGGCCGCCCGCGACCACCGTGGCGCCCTGGTCGCGGAAGAAGCCGCCCAGGAAGCGCGCCTGGTACGTGAGCGCGGAGTACATCACCGACACGCCGACGATGTCGTAGTCGGGGAGCACCGTGTCCGCGCGGATCTGCCCGTGCAGCTCCTCGTCCCAGATGTCCACGCTGAAGGGGGCGGGCGTGAGCGCCGCGAGCGTCGCGCAGGCCAGCGGCGTCATGGTCGCGCGCTTCACGAGTCCGCGCTCGGGATCGAAGTCCTCCGTCTCGCGGTCCACGTGGCGCCGGTCCGGTCCACACTGGACGAGCAGGACGCGCGGCTGGACGGGGGAGGACGGGGCCATGGACCGGTTCAGAAAGAGAACGGCACGGGGTTGAGCTGCGCTTCGGTCAGCGGGGCCGAGAGCCACCCCATCCGCACGGGGACGTCATACAGCCGCCCGGGACCCAGCCGGGGCCAGAAGTGCCGCAGGCCCGGGACGACGACCTTCACCGCCGAGACGCCTACGTCCGGCCGGGATTGTTCCACCACCAGCGTTTCCAGGCCCACGCGCGCGGCCCGCGCCACGCACTCGGCCACGTCGTCCCGCAGGTCGCCGTGCCACACGCGCGGGAAGTCCGCGGCGCCTCGCGCGGCGGCCGTCTCCTCCGGGAAGAGCCAGGAGGGGTCCTCGTGCGCGCCGGTGTCCCAGGGCGACGGGGACGTGTCCTTCGGGTCGTAGCACTGGGCCACCTCCGTGAGCGCGCGCTGCACGGCGAGCTTCGCGTCGAAGTGACTGCCGCACCCGGCCCAGGCCCGGCCGCGCTCCGGCGACCAGACGAGCGCGACGAACACCGGGATGCCCAGGTCGTGCGTGAGGTCGAGCACCCATGAGCGCAGGCCCAGCGATTGGTAGTGCGCCTCCACGGAGGTGAACCACGGATCGCCGAAGCCGTGCAGGTCCACCCGGGGGCGGCGCAGGCGGTTGTACCACCAGAGCGCCACCGCATCGCGCTCCACCAGCTCCAGGAAGCCCTGGAGGATGGCCTCCTCCACGCAGTTGCCCGCGGCGTTCCCGTTGGAGTTGAAGAGGCAGAACGGGCCGCCCGGGGGCGCGGGCGCGAAGAGGTACGCGAACGACGTGGGCACGTACTTGCGCTCGCCATGCGTGAGCGACCACGCGGGGCTCCAGTCCATGGGTTGATCCGCGTAGGGCTGGGGCACCGCCGTGCGCGCGTCGCGGCGCGCGCCGCCTTCGGTCCTGGCCTGGAGCTGCGCGGGGCTGAAGTGCTGGAGCGCGTCCGGGTGCACGGCGCGCGGGCCCAGGGAGGAGGCGGTGGCGTGGACGCGGGGCTCGTCGCCCTGGAACACGGCGCTGTGGCGCTCCAGGGCCTCGCACAGCGCGCCCGCGCGGGCCTGGGCCTCCGTGCGGCCCTTGCCGCTGGCCACGCGGTGGAAGTCGTCGGAGGCGGGCGCGTCCGTCCACGGGCACACGCGGAAGACGGCGGACTGGATGTGGCCCAGGGGCGCGTCGCCCGGCACCGCGCGCAGGTCGCTCACCACGCCTGTCACGGGGCTGATCAGGTGACGGTGCCGCTCCCAGGTCTCCTCGGGCGTGAGGATGCGGTGGCCGCCGTCGTCCGTGAAGCGCTTGGGGCGCGAGGCCAGCACCAGCGGCTGCTTCGCGCGCGCGTCCAGCCAGGCCGGGTCGCCGCACTCCGGGCACTGCGGGCGCCGACTCACCGCGTGCGGCTCCAGCTTCCAGGTGGAGAAGTCGAGCGTCCACAGCCGCGAGAAGTCCACGCCGGTCGTCCCGCTCACCACCCAGCGGGCCACGAGCGTCGCGGCGAAAGAGAGTCCCGCCTGCGCGGTGGTGGGCAGGCCCGTGCGGGGCGGGCGGGCCGGGCTCCCGCGCCGCGCGAGGTATTTCTCGATGGGGCGGTTGTCCAGCAGCCGCGCGGTGAGGCACGCCCAGCAGGCGCCATCCCCAGGCCCGACGACGGGCCCCGCATGGCACGCCGTGCCGGACACCTTCACGGGCAGGAACGCGGCGCCCGCGTGCCGGGCCTCGCGGGCGAGCACCTCCGCCTCGGGTGACAGGTAGTCGTCCACCAGCAGCACGTGGCGGTCCGCGTCCTCGCGCACGTCCAGGCCCGCGTCCGCGAGCGCATCCTCCAGCCGCGCTCCGTCCTCGCCTTCCACGGCGCGCACCGCGACGGCCGTGTCCAGGAGCCGCCCGGCCGCGACCGCCGCGTCCAGGCCCAGGGACTCCCAGAAGCCGGCGACCCCGGCGTCGAAGACGTCGTGCGCCTCCTCCACGTGTCCGCGCTCCTCCAGGAGCGACAGCGCGTAGAGCACCTCCGGGGCGGAGGCCCGTCCCACCAGGGTGGAGATGACCTGCGCCACGGAGCGCTGGCCATCCAGCAGGGGCACGATGCTCGCGTGCAGCTCGCCCTCCAGCAGGAACTGGGCGCGCTCCCCGACGAGGAAGACGCGCCGCGAGTCGATCACCTCGGCACGCAGGTGGGGCTTGAGGCGGAGGACTCGGTCCATGGGCAGGCGGGCGAGCCTACCCGGGCCCCGTGCCGGTGGATATGATCGGCCGCCGCGAAGGGGGCACGGACGCGCGTGGTAGAACGCCGCGCATGGCCCGCATCTCCCTGTCGACGAGCGCGCGTGTGTCTCCGGAGTCCATGCACCCGCCGCTCCGGCGCCGCGGTGCCACCGGCCTCGTGGAGGTGACGCTGGTGGTGCGCCACGGCTCGCCCCTGCCCACGGTGGAGCAGCTGTGCGTGGATCCTCCGCGCCGCGCGCTCACCCACGAGGAGTTCGAGGCGAAGTACGGCATGTCCTCGAAGGACCTGGCCACCCTCCAGCGCTTCGCGAAGTCCCACGCCCTGCGCGTCGCGTCCGTCCAGCGCGACCGATGCCTCGTGCGCCTCGAGGGGGACGCGGCCGCGGTCCGGAAGGCCTTCGGCGTGGACCTGTGGCGCTACCGGCACGGCGACGCGTCCTACCTGAGCCACACGAAGCCCGTCGAGCTCCCGCGCTCCTTGCACGGCGTGGTGGAGTGGGTGTTCGGCCTGGACACGCGTCCGCTCGTCACGCACAGCATGTCGGCGCTGCCCGTGCCGGTGGAGGCGGCGGCGCAGGCCGGTCTGCGCTCCTACCCACCGCCGGACGTGGCGCGCATGTACCGCTATCCCGCGACGCAGGGCGCTGGCCAGTGCGTGGGCGTCATCGAGCTGACGGGCGGATATCGCCCCGAAGACCTGGACGCGTACCTCGCGTGGATGGGTGTGGAGCGCGAGCCCCCGGTGACGGTGGGGCCCAACAAGCCGACCTTGAGCACGGCCTCCAACGCGGAAGTCACCCTGGACGTGGAGCTGGTGTCCGCGCTGTGTCCGAAGGCGCGCGTGGTCGTCTACAACGCGGGCTCGAAGGACTACTCGCTGACCGACTACCACCGCGTCCTGGCCATGGCGATCAGCGACCGGGAGAACCTGCCGTCGGTGCTCACCACCAGCTGGTCCTTCTACGAAGGCTCGCTCATCCAGCAGGGCGATGAAGCGGCCTTCGAGCGGCTCTTCCGCGAGGCGGCGCTGCTGGGCATCACCGTGTGCGCGGCCTCCGGGGACCTGGGCTCGCAGGTGCCCGTGCCGGGCGGCTCTCCCACGCGGGCCATCACCCTGGCCGCGACGAGCTACCCGGCCGCGAGCGCGCTGGTGCTGGGCTGCGGCGGCACGACGCTTCAGGCCGCCGGGGACGCCATCCTCCACGAGCGGGTGTGGAACCGGCTGGGGGAGGTCATGTCGATGGGCGCGCTGGGGGCCTCCGCGTCCGCGGGCGCGAGCAGCGGCGGGGTCAGCGCCATGAACGCGCTGCCTCCCTACCAGCGCGGGATGAACGTGCCGCACCAGGTGATGACGTCATGGACGAGCGGGGTGTTCGAGTTCGTTTCGTCCACGTCGGGCCGAGGCGTGCCGGACGTCGCGGCCAACGCCGACCTCCACACCGGTTACCAAATCTACTTCAAGGGGCAGAAGGGCGTCGCCGCGGGCACCAGCGCCGCCGCGCCCATGTGGGCCTCGCTCGTCGTCCTCCTCAACGAGTCCCTGGGCCAGCGCGTGGGTTTCCTCCATCCCCGGCTGTACGCGCTCGTCGCGGAGGGCGAGCCCGTCGTCCGCCGCATCACCCACGGCGGCAACGGCGCGTACTTCGCCCGCGAGGACGCGCTGTGGAACGCGTGCACCGGCCTGGGCTCGCCGGATGGAGAGGCGCTGCTCAAGGGGCTGCGCAAGCTCCAGCGCCGCAAGCACTGAAGACTTCGAGCACCCGCCGGGGCCCGCGCCGCCCGGCCCCCGTCGCGTGACAGTGGCGTGTCCGCGGAATCCGGGGTGACGTAGAGTGGCCGCGTGATGGCCCCCCTCCGTCGGGGACTCCGCGGTCCTTCGGTCCGCTGGGAGCGGTGCCCCCGGTGGTGCGTGCGTTGGCGCGGCGGGGACCCCGGCGGTGATCCGCGAACACCCGCGCCCCCTGCTGAAGGGATGGCGCCTGAAGGACTGAACCATGAGCGACACCGCCGCGACCGCGGCCCTGGAACGAAGTGCCTCTCACCGCGCGGCTTGGGTGGCGCGGCTTGGGACCGCGGTGCTGGGCCTGGGCGTGCTCCTGCTCGTCCTTCGCGGAAGCCCGCTGCCGGAGCCGCTGACCGCCACCGCTCCGGCGGAGCGCTTCTCCGCCGCACGCGCCCGGGAGCACCTGCGCTTCATTGGCGCCGGCCCCCACGCCATTGGAACGCCGCGCCACGCGGAGGTGCGGGACTATCTGCAAGCCCGCCTGCGGGACGCAGGCGCGGAGGTCCAGCTCCAGCGCGAGCCCGTCTTCGCACCCGCGCAGGGCGTGCCCCGGCCCGCCGCGACCGTGGAGAACGTCGTGGGGCGGCTGCGGGCGAAGGAGGGGGCGAAGGGCACGACCGTGATGGTCGTGGCCCATTACGACTCCGTGCCCACGGGCCCGGGGGCGTCCGACAACGGGGCCGCCGTCGCGTCCATCCTGGAGGTGGCGCGGGCGCTCCAGCAGGGGCCCGCGCTCGCTGGCGACGTGGTGGTCCTCTTCACGGACGCGGAGGAGCAGCACCTGCTGGGCAGCACCGCCTTCGCGGCCTCCCACCCCTGGGCCCGCGAGACGGGCGTGGTCCTCAACGTGGATGCGCGCGGCGACGCGGGGCCGCTCCTGATGTTCGAGGTCTCTCCGGGCGGTGGCTGGCTCGTGCGCAGGCTCGCCGAGGAGGCCCCGGACGTCGGCGCCGGTTCGCTCTTCACGGCGGTCTACCAGCGCATGCACAACGCCACGGACTTCACGGCGCTGAGACAGGGAGGCTGGCAGGGGCTGAACTTCGCCAACGTGGAGGGGACGCAGGCCTATCACACGCGGCGGGAGACCGTGGACGCGGTGTCCGACGGGCTCCTCCAGCAGCAGGGCGACACGCTGCTCGCGCTCACCCGGCGCATCTCCCGCGAGGCGTCCGTTCCGGAGGGCGAAGAGCTCATCTACTTCAATGCCGGGCCGGTGCGCGTCCACTACCCGAGAGCGTGGGCCGTCCCCCTGGCGGCGTTCTGGGGACTGCTGTTCGTGTTCGCGGTCATCCGGGCCCGTCAGCGCAAGCAGCTGCGCCTGTGGGCCGTGGTGCGGGAGGCGCTGCTGCTCGTGTTCGTGGGCTTCCTGGCCAGCAGCCTCGCGCGGGTCGCGTGGCCCCTGCTGCGCGCGCTCCAGCCCGCGTTCCGCGCGGTCAACCGTTCGGAGACGCAGGACAACGCGCGGTTCGTCCTGGCGGTGGTGCTGTTGGTGATGGCGGTGATGGGCGTCGTGCTGTTCATCCGGCGGCGGGCGCCGGTCCTGGAGGTGGCCGCGGGCGGCTGCGTGCCGTGGGCGGTGATCTGCGTCCTCGTGAGCATCGTGCTGCCGGGCGCGAGCGGGCTGTTCCTCTGGCCGCTCGCGGGCATGGTCCTGCTGCTGCTGTGGCTGGGAGGCCGTGGGCCGGAGCCGCTCACCCCGTGGCATGTGCCGCTGTGGGGATTGGCGGCGCTGCCGCTCCTGCTGTTGCTGCCGTCCGTGCTCGCCACCTTCTTCACGGTGCTCCCGCTGGAGCGGGCCGCGGTGCCCTCCGACCTGTTGGTGCTCGGCATCTCGCTGCTGGCGCCCGGCTGGGTCTGGCTTTGGGGCAGGGGATTGCCGTGGGCGTCGGGGGGCGCGGCGCTGGTGGGCCTGGGGCTGCTGGGGTCGCTGGCCGTCGGCCAGCGCTTCGACGCGGAGCACCCGCGCCCCACGGGCCTGCTGTACCTGGTGGACGCGGACACGCGGACCGCGCGCTGGGTGACTTCGGATGCCGTGCTCAACGACTGGACGCGGGCGTACCTTGGAAGCGGCCCGGCGCATGAAGCCGTGGACGCGTTGCCGGAGGTGAAGGGGCCGTTCTGGACCGCGCCCGCGCCCGCGCTGGAGGACGCGCCTCGGGGCCCCACGGTCGACTCGCGGGTGGAGCCCCTGGAAGGAGGGCGCCGGAAGGTGTCGCTCCGCATTACCGCCGCCCATCCGGACGCGGCCTTCGTGGACGTGCAGGTGCTGCCGGGGGATGCGGTCCTGTCCGCGCGGCTGGCGGGTCAGCAGGCCACGGGCGAGGCGCTGCGAACGCGCAACGCGGCCCAGGGCGTCCTCCTCCGCTACTGGGTTCCGCCCGCCGGGGGCTTCGACCTGGAGCTGGAGCTGACGGCGGACGGCAATCCCACCGTGAGGGTGGGGGAGCACACCTACGCGGTGCCTCCGTCGGTGACGCGGGGGCTGCCCGCGCGGCCGGAGGCCAGCATGTCCGTGCCCTTCGGAGAGGGCCTGGATGAGGGGATGCGGGTGACGCGGACGCTGCGGCTGGAGGCCGCGGCCACCCCGGTGGCTCCTGGCCCGACCCCCTGACGGCCCGGCGTCGTCCGCCGGGCGTCACACCTCCACCACGTCACTCCAGGATGCGCTCCATGCGGAGGAAGGGGCGCTCCGCGTGGATGTTCCGGGCGCGGCAGACGTCGATGAACTTGTTCGATTCGATCATCTGGGGCGCGGTCTCGTCGTACTGGAGCACCATGACGTGGCGCAGCCAGGGCTCCTGGCCCATGGCGTAGATGAACACCTCGTTCGGCTTGAGGTGGTTGAGGATCTCCGTGGCGCGGGCGCTGTCGGAGCCGTTGAGCCGCCGCGACTGGTCCATCTTGCGCGGCAGCGGCTGGCTGAGCAGCGGGCCGTACATCCAGCTCATCGGGCCGCCCTCGCACTCCATGCCCAGGTAGAGCGCATCCAGCGGGCCCACCAACTGCGTGAGGTGCTGGTACAGGCGCGGCTCCAGCGCGTTGGAGTCCGCGGCCATCAGCAGGGACCGGCCGGCCAGACGCACCAGGTGCGCCGTCTTCGCCTGCACGGCCAGGTCGCTGTGCTCTCCAATGAAGGGGATGCCCATCAGCGAACCGCCGGGGATGCGGATCTCCTGAAGGTCGTCGATCTCCACCACGTTGCGGAAGCCCGTCTGCTCCAACACCAGCCGCAGCGACGGATCCGCCAGCGAGTACGCGTTCGCGCGGGGCACGACGATGGTGCCGATGCGGTGGCGAAGCTGCAGCAGCGTCTCCATCATCAGGTGGTCGGCGTGACCGTGGGTGATGAGGACGTAGTCGATCTTCTCCGGCAGGTCCGCGTGCGTGAAGCGCCCCTGCTCCGTGGGGAACTCGTAGCTGATGACGGGGTCGGTGAGGACGGACACCTCGCGCGTCTCCATCAGCACGCACGCGTGGCCGAAGTAGCGCACGCGCACGCCCGGGCCGGTGTACGGCTCTGGCTTGCGCGGCGCCGTCTCCGTGAAGAGGTCCGCGAAGGCCTCCGCGGCCGACGAGGGCACCCCGAGCATCTCCGCGACCTGCCCGGGGCTGCCCGGGGTGTGGCGCATGCGGAAGAGGGCGTCGATGCCTTCGTGCCGGAAGGGCACCTGGAGCCACAGGGGCGAGTCGCCCTCCAGGCGAGGCGTGCTGAAGACGTACTTGCGCGCGTCCCCGGAGACGCGCATCAGCGAGATGCTCTGCGACGACTCCTTGTAGAGGCTGCTGCGGTAGAGCAGCGGCTCCATGATGCGGGCGTTGGCTCGGTGGGCGAGGTCGTAGTTGAGCTCCACGTAGCCGCGGAGCAGGTCCGGCACCTTGGCGTACAGCGGCTCCAGCGACTCACCCTTGGAGCTGGCGAGCAGCTGCTCCAGGTCCGATACGGCCTTGGTGTAGGCCAGCATGTCCGCGTGGTCGCGGGTGGTGCGGTCGAGGAGCGCCTTCACGTCGCCCACGCGCGAGACGGGGTGGTTGATGAAGGGGCCACCCATCAGCGCCGGGTTCTGGAGCGCGGCGACGTGCACGTCCGGGTTCGCGACGAACGACTGCATCAGCTTCAGGTGCAGTCGGGACACGAACAGCGGCGCGGTGGCGGGGGAGATGAGGTACCACCAGACGTACCACTGGTTGAACAGCGGCTCGATGGCGACATCGGGCTTCAGGTACATCGGGCGGTCGAGCATGGAGGGTCTCGCGAGGGGTGCCCGGAGAGGTTCGACCCGGGCGGAGGAAATGGGGCTGCCGATGGAGGCAGGCAGGCATCCGGGGAACTCCGGAAGCATGCGCATCGCGCCCATTTTGATGAATCCCGCGCTGACTTCAAGGTGCTGACGTTCTGGGATGGCCGGTCTTTCTTCATCCTCCGGCTGGGCGGTGTTGAACGCCCTGCCGGAGGAGCCGCTCCATGGCTGATGGCACTGAAGTCAATGGTTCATGGATTGTGGCGTCCTCGGCATAATCACCAGCAAGGCTGCATATTCTCGTTTTCGCGTGCCTTCTGCCACCCTCGCCCTCGCTGGGTGTCCAGGCGGAGCGGCGGCTCGCCAGCGCAGCGTCGACCCTCGGGGAGCTTCGGCCCTGGGCATCATCGTGGGCGAGCGCCAGCGCCCGGAGTGTCGAGCCACGGCGTCCCTCCATCCCGGGCGCTGACGACCTTTCCGAACTCCTCATTCGGCCCGGTGAGCGGGAAGGCCCACTGGAGGACTCCCGCGAGGGACCGGGCCCCCCAGCTCCGCCGCGCCCGCGCGCCCGGTGCCAATGAGGAGCCCATCACCACCAACCCGAAGCACACCCGCTTCCCAGCGTTCATGACATCGCTCCCCCCTGTCTCCAGTGTCCCCGGCCGGGGGAGAGACACTGAGGACATGGATGCTCGCCATGGCTCTGGTGAAAACAAACGTTTGTTATTCCTGGGGCACCGGGGGACGCAAGGGATTGGACGTGGGGCCCCGCGATGCCCGCCTGGAGCGAAACGACGCAGGCTGGGGGAGGACCCTGGCCGCCGCGGGCATCGGTCCCCCCGGTCCGTGCCCCCCCTCGCGGGCTTGTCGCATCTAAACCGTCCACTTCCGTTGAATAAATGTACCGTGGGGCCGTGGAGAGGGCGACGGCGGCAGTGACGCCCTTCAGGCGTCCCCTCATCCGCTTTGACTCCAGGAGCTTCGATGCACCCGATGGTTCGCGCAGCGCTTGCCTCATCCCTGCTGTTCTCGTCCCTCTCCTTCGCCCAGGGGGCGGAGGTGAACATGCAGGTGGACGTCGATGATCAGGACATGCCTTCGGCGCGCATCAACATCCGGGCGACGGGCATGGACGGCGAGGAGGGGGCCTCCGTGAAGGTCAGGGCGTCGGGCATGGACGGCGAGGAGGGGGCCACCGTGAAGGTGCGCGGCGGCGGCACCCGGATGGACGTGAAGGTGACGGGCG
Organism: Corallococcus sp. Z5C101001; assembly: GCF_007352635.1. Lineage (NCBI taxonomy): Bacteria > Pseudomonadati > Myxococcota > Myxococcia > Myxococcales > Myxococcaceae > Corallococcus > Corallococcus sp. Z5C101001. The sequence goes on along the minus strand of NZ_VKLU01000005.1, from coordinate 177,994 downwards.
GGACGATGACGGAGACGCGGACGACGACGGAGACGCGGACGACGACGCACTCGGGACGTGACCACGGGGAGCGGATGGGGGGGCGCGAGGTCCACGCCGAGCCTTCGTACCGCGACTGTGGCACGCCTTCGGACGAAGGCTGCAACATGCGGCGGGACGGACAGTTCCCGATGGACGCCAGCACCTGGCGCGGCTTCTACCAGTCGCTCAAGAGCGAGAACAACGAGATCGTCCGGGAGGAGAAGGCGGGCAAGATGCTCCGGCGGGTCTACCTGACCGCGGCGCAGTTCGGCCTGGTGTTGGATCTGTTCCACAATGAAATCACCCGCCTGGACGTGGCGAAGATGGCCGCGCCCCACGTGGTGGATCCGCAGCACGCGCTGGGCTTCTCGTCCAAGTGGAGGAACTCCATCAGCGGCAGCGAGTACACCGACCTCATCACGGAGCAGTAGACGGGAGCGCTCCAGCGCCCTCCGAACCTTCCCGCCCCCTGCTCGTGTGAACGAGGCAGGGGGCGGCGCGTTTACTGCTTCAGCGGCGGCGGCGGGACCACCGCACCCACGCCCCGAGCGCCGCCAGGAAGAGGGGCGCCGTGGGCGTCGAACCGGCGACGGGGTTGCAACCGCAGCCCGACGCTGGCTCGGGCGTCTCATCCACGGGAGCGCCGGCATCCGGAACGCCCGCGTCCACGGACCCTGCGTCGGACCCACCGTCGGGCTCACCGCCATCCGTGCCGCTGCCGCCATCCTGAGGGGCCTCGTCGACGACGGAGAAGCCTCGCTCGGGGGATGGGGTGCTGGAGGCACCTTGGGGACCCACGGCGCTCACGCGCCAGGAGTAGCTCCCCACGGCGAGCGCCTCGTTCACGGCCAGGGTCCTGGTCGTCTCCGTCGTCCTGTACAGGCGAAGGCGGGTGCCCTCCTGGAGGATCTCCAGGTCGTAGGCGAGGGCATCACCATCGACATTCGTGGAAGCGCCCCACCGGAACGTGACGAGCCCTCCTGTCAGGTGGGCGTCCGCCTCCGGCGAGATGAGCACGGGCGCGGACGGCGGATGCTGGATGTTCGTCACCTGGATGGAGACGGTGGCGACGGCGGAGAAGAACTCTCCATCCGACACACGGAAGGAGAAGCTGTCCGGGCCGGAGTAGCGGGCCGCGGGCTGATAGGTCGGGTTGACTCCAAAGCCAGTCAGCGTGCCGTGCTGGGGCGGCGTCAAGAGTTGATAGGTCACGCTCTGTCCATCCGGATCCGTGCCCTGGAGCGTCAGGGCCAGGGGGGTATCCACTGGCGTGGACACGGACTGTCCCACGGCCGCGGGCGGACGGTTGTCATTGAATGTCACGAGCCGTCCTCGGATCCGGTAGCCCCAGTAGGGCGCGGTCCTGTCGTCGTGCGAGTAGGCGACGAGGGCCGTCCTGCCGGATCCCAGAAACACCACCGCGGGCGTCTCTTCGTTGTCAGTGCTCCCCGCGATGACAAACCCCTGAGGCTCACGAACGATGCCCGCGCTCGTGACCCGCGCCCCGTAGACATTGGAGTCAGGGCTGCTCACCACGCTGTCCTGCCATGTGACCAGGTATTCCGTCCCCATCGAGGCCACCGAGGGGTAGCGCTGGTAGCGCTCCGTGGCGATGACGAACCCCGCTGGGTCGAGCCGTGCCCCTGCGCTCGTCACCCGGGCTCCATAGATATGGGGAATGTTCCTCCCGCTGAAGCCTGCCCATGCGACCAGGTAGTCCGTTCCATTCGAAGCCACCGAAGGGAATCGCTGGTTGTATCGCTCCGCGGAGATGACCAGTCCCTCAGGGTCCAGCACCGCTCCCGTGCTCGTCACCCGCGAGGCATGGATGTCCCAATCACTGCTGCCGGTCGCCGACCAGGCGACGAGATAGTCCTTGCCGTTGGACGCCACGGCATGGGTGTCGTATTCACCGAGGGAGGGGGTGATGAGGAATGCCGAGGCATCCAGGGCTTCGCCTGCTCCAGAGACCCGCACTCCCGCGAGGAATCGGGGGGTCCACTGCTCCTCGGACGCCTCGAAGACGAGGAGGTAGTCCGTGCCATTGGAGGCCAGCTTGGGGGAGGTGGCGTCCTCAAGGGGCGCGGGGGAGAGGGGACGGCCCCGTGGATTCACCACCTCGCCTGTGCGGGTAATCCGTGTACCGAGAATCCGACCCTGTGGATAGTCAAAGCCCACCCATCCAACCAGGTAGTCGGTCCCATTGGACGCCACCGTGGGGTGGTAGTAGGCCATCCCTTCGGCCATTCCCAAGGCGATCTCGAGTCCCGACGGATCCAGGACCTCGCCCCGGGGGTCGACCCGCACGCCGACGATGCTCTCCCCGAGATTGCGCCGGTCGTACCAGACGACAAGGAAGTCCGTGCCATTCGATGCCACCACGGGTGCGGTCTGTGTGCTGGCCGCCATGGCGAGGATGATCCCCGTTGAATCGAGGATGGCGCCTGCTTGCGTCACCCTCATCCCGAAGGCGTCCCAACCGCTCTCCCAGGCGATGAAGTAGTCCGTCCCGTTGAAGGCCACCGCCGGAGAGTCGCCGCTCGGGGAGAGGGCCTGTCCGGCCACATCGACCACGGTCCCCGCATTCGTGACGCGTGTCCCACGGAGGCCGTTGTAGCCCGAGCGATTGTCCGTCCAGACAACGAAATAGTCCTCCCCGTTTGAAGCAACGGATGGATTGGCCTGCATCTTTTCGGCGGTGGAGATCGCGAACCCGGGGCCGTCCAGCACCGCACCCGTGCTTGTCACCCGCGTCCCGAAGATGTCCGACTCGTCATTGACCGTGTCCTTCCAGGCAACGAGGTAGTCACTGCCATTGGAGGCCACCGAGGGCGTCCGCTGTGAATGCGTCCCCGTGGCCAGCGCGACTCCTTGCGCGTCCAGCACGGCGCCCAGGCCGGAGATCCGTGCCCCGAAGATGTCGCCCACTCCGTCGTTGCGCTCATCCTCCCAGACCACGAAATAGTCCGTGCCGTTGGAGGCCGCGGCGGGCCGGCTCTTCGCGCCCGCCGACGTGGAGATGGCGATCCCCATCGGATCCTCGACGCCACCCGCGCTTGTCACCCGTGAACCGAACACCCCGTTGGTGCCAATCCACGTGACGAAGTAGGCCGTCCCATTGGACGCCACGGCTGGGGAGTACGAGTGCTGCTGGGTGAGGATGAACGGCGCGGTGTCTGGCAGCCCTCCTCCTCCGGTCACCCGCGCGGCCATGGCGCGAGTGGTGGTCCCGGTGCGGTCAATCCAGGCGACCAGGTAGTCCGTACCGTTGGAGGCCACGGAGACATCGGAGACGGAACTGGTGCCGCGAGAGATGTCGAGGCCCCAGGAGTCCAGCACCGCCCCGGAGTTCGACACGCGGGTCCCGTAGACCTGCATGATGCCCTCTCGGTAGTCCTCCCAAACGACGAGGGAGTCAGCGCCATTCGACGCCACGGCCGGCTTTTCATGGAGTGAGGTCTGCGGCCCTGGCACGGGCTGATCCATGCCGAACTCCGGAGAGATGACGGGCGCCACGGTGGCGGGGAACACGGACGAGGACACCACTTCCGTGGGTACGCGGAGCTGGAGGGTTCCCGCGACGTACCACGCCTGGAGCGGCGTGCTTCGGCCGGAAGCCTCTACCCAGGCCGCATGGCCGTAGCGAACCCCCAGCCCTGTTTGCTCATCCTTGAAGTGGAGGCCCTTCTCCGTGGCTCCGACATAGGTCAACCCCTTCGCGGGCAGCGTCAGCACCAGCTCCCCCGCGCCCGTGGGCGCCGAGGAGAAGACCCATTCCTGCTGAAGGCCGTCCTCCGTGTTGCGCAGGTGCTCGACGACGCCGTCCCGAACCAGGGTGAGGTCTCCGGTTCGCTCCAATCGTCCCGGCTCCGCCCTCTGCGCGGCGCCCTGGACTCCACGATGCCAGCGCATGGCGCCCAGCCTGAGCGGCGCACCCTTCGTGTTCGCTCTCTGCGCAGGGGCGCGCTGCGCGGGGGGCACCGCGCCAGGGGACATGAAGGGCGACAGTGTCAGCCCCTCGGGTCCTGCCGTCACAGCGTAGGTGGAGTGGCCCCCGCTCCACGCCTGTCCGTCGGGCCGGAAGGCGAAGTGGACCTGTCGCATGACCGCGGAGACATCAAAGGGAGCCTGGGTCGTGAGAGGCGATGATGGCGCCACCTCTGGCGGATCCTTCTCTGGCGTGGAAGAGGACAGACAGGAGAGCAGTGTCACGGCGACGAGCACTCCGAGGAGTGACCGCGACAAGGCGGCGGAGGGGCGAGGCATGATCAGAGGACATCCCGCGAGGGACCCCGGAGCCCTCTGGCGCCGGGGTCGGTGAATGCCAGACGTTGAGTGCGCTGGCTTTACCAGGGCTGTTCGCGGGGAGTGCCTGAAAAGCGGCCCGTGATGAAATCATGAGACCATTTGGATGTGATTGTTTTTTTGGAGGGGCGCGACGAACAGGTGCCATGGACGCCGGCCCAGGAGTTCCTCCGGCGGATGACACGCCGCTTCAGCGAGTGGATGAAGAGAACAGGCGGGAGGTGAGCGCCTCGTAGCCTGCGTAGGACAGGGGGATCAGCAGGGCGAAGAAGACGGTGATGCTCGGAAGATAGGGATGGGACAGGGGGGCGCTCGCGTGGGAGGCGATGGTGGCCAAGAGGCGTCCCGGATCCGTCAGCACGTCCCAACTGTTCCAGCGCTCCACCCGGCCCAGGTAGATGCCGTAGCCACACAGGAGCGAGGTGACGCCAACGAAGCCCCACGCCGCCGTCCGGCCCCACCGCGCCTCCAGCCACTGCTTCCAGATCTCCAGCGACAGCAGGCCGAGCAACCACCCGGTGGCGGCGAACAGCGCCAGGAGGGCCGCGTCGAACCAGAGCGGCACCACGGGGCGTGGGTGCAGGTGGATGAAGTCGGTGACGAGGTAGGGCGCGTTGGGAAAGAGCGCGAGCCAGGCGAGGGCCAGCGGTGCCAGGAGCCAGGTCCGCCCGAGGCCCCGCACCATGAGCACCCGTGCGAGCAAGGCCAGGGAGTAGGGCGCCCACGCCAGGAACAGGTTCCACGTCAGGAAGGCGAAGCTGGCGCGCTCGCTCCATTCGAGTCGAAAGGCCAGCAGGCCCACGGCGAGGACGCTGCACAGGGTCGCGGGCAGCAGCCCGTGGCGGTGCAGGACGGAGAGGAGGGTGGGGTGGGGTCGAGGCATGGTGGCGTGTGGCGAGCGAGCCGCGCGCCGTGGCGGAATGGCCACGGTGGGCGGCCCCAGGCAGGGCGTTGACCCGGAGGTCCGTCGCCGGAGCCATCCGAGAGGCCGACCTGGAGCAATCCGCGGGCCAACCTGCTGGCGACGCGACCCTCGCGAGCGGGTTCGAGATGCACCGCGAGCCCCGTCGAGGATTGTCCAGCGGGGCTTAAGGGGCCTTCAGTCCGAGCGCACCTAGTGTGCCTCCGCCGTCGCGCCTATTCGTTTGTTCGTGAGCCTCGTGAAGGAGTCCAAATGAATAGCGATGCGTCAATGCGTTCGTGGTTCGAAGGGAAGGTGGCGTTGGTAACGGGGGCGGGCTCGGGGATCGGCCTGGCGACCGCACGAGCCTTCGCCGAGGCGGGCGCGGCCGTCGTGCTCGCGGACATCCGTGAAGACGCGGCCCGGGTCGTGACTGAACAGTTCAGCACGTGGCGCGACAAGACCCTCTTCGTGCGATGTGACGTGTCCGATGAGGCGCAGGTCAAGGCGCTCGTCGAGCGCACGGTGTCGTCCTTCGGGCGACTCGATGCGGCCTTCAACAACGCAGGCATTCAGGGTCCGGCGACCGATGTCGTCGACGAGGAGGGCGCCCAGTTCGAACGAATCCAGGCCACCAACCTGCGCGGCGTCTGGAACTGCATGAAGCACGAGCTGGTGCGGATGCAAGCACAGGGGAGCGGCGCCATTGTCAACTGCTCGTCCATCGGTGGGCTCATCGGCATCCCGGGGCGTGCGACCTACCACGCGTCGAAGTTCGGCGTGATTGGCATGACCAAGAGCGCGGCGCTCGAGGTCGCGTCGAAGGGCATCCGGATCAACGCCGTCTGTCCGGGCGTCATCGAGACGCCCATGGTCGCGGGGATGCTGGAGAAAGAGCCGGCCGCGATGAAGGAGATCCTTCGTGACCAGCCTATTGGCCGGCTCGGGCGCCCCGAGGAGATCGCCTCGGCGGTGCTCTGGCTCTGCGGCCCGGGAGCGAGCTTTGTCATCGGTCATGCGCTCGCCGTCGACGGCGGATTCACGGCGCACTGAGCTTCAGACCCCATCGTCAACAACACGGAGGCATCTACATGGACAGCGATCAGCGTGACGACTCACGGCGGCTGGAGCGCCGTGCCTTGCTCACGGGAGCGATTCTCGGAACCGCTGCATGCGCGGCGCCGTCCCTCTCCGCCTCCCGGAGCGAGCAGGTCTCGTCGGGGCGTTTTCCATCGCCCCAGTCGTCGGCCTTGAGCCTGGCGGTCATCAGCGAACGCCGCGGACTGGGCTCGGGGCGTTTCCGCATGGAGGTGTCCGCGCTTGGCTTTGGATGCATGGGGCTGAACCATCATCGTGGCGTTGCCCCCGAGCGGAGCGCCATGATCGCCCTGATTCGTCAGGCCGTGGAGCGTGGCGTCACGCTCTTCGACACCGCTGAGGTGTACGGCCCGTTCATCAACGAATAGCTCGCGGGAGAGGCGCTTGCGCCGTACCGAGGTCGCGTCTGGGTCACGACGAAGTTCGGCCACCGCATCGTCGACGGCAAGCATCTCGAAGGACAGATGAACAGCCGGCCCGACGGCATTCGAAAGGCCGCGGAGGCCTCGCTCAAGCGCCTCCGCGTCGAAGCGATTGACCTCTACTACCAACATCGCGTCGACCCTGAGGTGCCGATCGAAGACGTCGCCGGTGTGGTGAAGGACCTGATTCAAGAGGGCAAGGTGAAGCGGTTTGGACTCTGCGAAGTTGGCGCGCAGACCATCCGTCGGGCCCATGCGGTTCAGCCGGTGACCGCGGTCCAGAGTGAGTACTCCCTGATGTGGAGGGAGCCGGAGAACGGCGTTCTGCCCGTGCTCGAGGAACTGGGGATCGGCTTCGTTCCCTACAGCCCGCTGAACCGGGGCTTCCTGGGCGGCGCACTGAATGAGTACACGCGCTTTGACTCCGGCAACGACAACCGCAACACCCTGCCTCGGTTCACGCCAGAGGCAATGCGGGCGAATACGGCCATCGTGGAGACGCTCAGTCGCTTCGGCAGGAGCAGGGGGGCGACGTCGGCACAGGTCGCGCTGGCGTGGCTGCTCGCGCGGAAGCCGTGGATCGTTCCCATTCCGGGCACGACCAAACTGGCGCGCCTCGAAGAGAACTTGCGGGCCGCCGAGATGAAGCTGACGCCCGATGAGCTCCGCGACCTGGAGGCGGCGGTCTCGAAGGTTGAAATCGTAGGCGCTCGATATCCCGTCGAGCAGCAGCGACAGGTGGGGCAGTGAGCCGACCCCACGTCCGGGCGCAGGGGGCGGTTGACGCAGGCGGAGTGGGGTCGTTCTTGTTCAGGCCGACGGCACGCTGATCTTCTGAGACCGGCTTTGGTGCTGTGCTCTCGGTGCGCGTGATGGTTGTATGGGAGCGAGCGCAGCTCAGCCTACGAGGAGTGCATGGCCCAAATCGTTCGGACGAAGAGGGTGGGACGCGTCATTGCCTGGCTGACGGGTGTCGCCGCTCTCTGTGGCGGGGCTCTCTTTCTTGATGGGCTGGGAGAGCCCTACGAGCAGGCCTGCGGCAGCCTCAAATGCGAGATGAGCTGTCTCATCACGAAGGGGGCGCTGAGCCGCGACAAGTGCGTCTACGGAGAATGCAGCTGCAGCCAGTGAGCCACGACGACCAGCGCCGCCGCCTCGCTCTCGGCAGTACGCGGAGGTGGGATAGGCCTGTCCACGTCGCGCCAGCGCGCACTTGCTGCCTTCTGGGGCCCGTTGCCCCCGGCCCGACAATTTCCTGAGTCGGGCCGGGGACTTGAGCAGTGACCCCGACAGGAATCGAACCTGTGGCCTGCGGTTTAGGAAACCGCCGCTCTATCCAACTGAGCTACGGGATCGAGGTGGTGCAAACCCCTTATACCAGGGCGGAATCACCTCGCAATGACCGTGAGGGGGGCATCGGCGTGGGAGTCTCGGGCTCAACGGGCCGGTCCACGTCACCCCGTAGTCCTTCGGCATCAGGGCCGCCGTGTCGGGCGGGGTATGCGGGATTCGCAGAAGGCCGCCGGGTCGTAGTCCCCTCCCGTGAGACGCGATAGACCGCTGGCACCCTCCTCATGGGGGACGTCCCATGCCAACCGCCGCCAACCTGTTGCTCTTTCTCGGGGCTTCGCTCGCGCTGAATGTCACGCCGGGGCCCGACATGCTCTATGTCATCACACGAAGCGCCTCGGAGGGGAGGCGTGCGGGCGTCGCGAGCGCACTCGGCATCGCGGGCGGCACCGTCTTTCACTCGCTCGCGGTCGTCCTCGGGCTCTCCAGCCTGTTGCTCGCCGTACCCTTCGCCTACGACGCCGTGCGCTTGGGTGGGGCGGGCTACCTGGTCTTCCTCGGTCTGCGCACGCTGCTGAGGCCATCCGGTGTGGCACAGGGGCCACGTGTCGAGCCCGCCAGCCTCTGGGAAATCTTTCACCAGGGCGTGGTCACCAACGTCCTCAACCCGAAGGTCGCCCTCTTTTTCCTCGCGTTCCTGCCTCAGTTCGTTGTGCCCGGTAGCGGTAGCGCCCCCGGGCAATTGCTGCTGCTGAGCGTGCTCTTCAACGTGTCGGGTACGCTGGTGAATCTGGTCGTGGCCTTCGTCGCGAGCCGCGCCGGACAGTGGGGCCGCGCCCGTATCGGCGGCGGCGTCCTCGCGCAGCGGATCACGGGAGCCGTGTTCGTGGGGCTCGGTGTGCGTATCGCCCTGCAGCAGCGGAGCTGAGGCGCCCCAGGAGCTCCGAAGGCGTCCGCTTCTCCGCGTCGTGGCCCCGGCATGCGTCCCGCGTTCGCGCACGCCGCTCAGCGCACCCTCGGCACCCACGCGCCGTGGAACCCGGCTGGCACCCGGCGCGGCAGGTGAACGGTCGCGACGGGCTCCGCGTGGATCGCGCGTGCATCCAGAATCACCAGGTCGCTGGAGTCCGTCGCCGAGCGATAGACCATCACCAGCAGCCAGCCGTCGTCCTCGTCGATGCCTCCTGGGCGCGGCACGAACACGGGCTCGCTGTTCTGGTCGCCAGCTTGCACCGCGTAGTGTGTCGTCGCGCCGCGCTCGTGATCGAAGCGGACCACGCCGCGCATTTCGGCGTTGGTCGGCTGCTCCGTCGCATACAGGTAACGGTAGTGGCGCCCCGTCCGGTTCTCGTTGATGCGCGGCAGCTCGATCCCGCCGTCGGTGAGCGGCCGTTCGTCGACCCGGCCGCTCGCCGTATCGATCTCGTAGCGCCACAGGACTCCAACGGGGTTGTCGACGAACCTCCCCGTGCTCGCGTCGAGCCGCAGGTACCACGGGTAGCGGACCGCATCGAGCACCACGCAGGCTTCGTCGCGGTCATACGCGTTGACGACGTGCTGGATGAAGCAAGGCCTGATTCCGAACCAGCGCACGTCGCCGCCGTGGCGCGGGATCACGCCGATGCGTGCCTTCCGGTCATCGTGCCAGCGCAGCGGCATCCGGTGGCCCTGCTTCAGCATCGAGAAGTCGTACCCGACGTTCAGGTCGAGCAGCAGGCTGCGGGTCGCGGTGATCGCGATGTCGTGCATCATCGACGGCGCCGGTACATCCACAACGACGTCGACGCGCTGCACGCCCTGCGCGTCCGCGACGCCGTAGCGCAGCCACGGCGCGCGCCAGTCCGCGCGAAACGCGATGAGCTCGCCCGTCAGCGGATCGACCTTGGGATGCGCGGTCAGCCCGCCGCCGAGCCCGGCGTGCCTGCGGGGCTCGCCGAGCGAATCCAGCTCGGCGGTGATCGCGAACGGCGCGCCACCCTCCGCCAGCGCCAGCAATTCGCCCGCATGCAGCAACACGTTCACGTTCGGATTGGTGTCGGGCAGCTGCGGCACCCGCTCGGGCGCGTACACGTCAGCCCAGCGGCGCGTGCGCGCCCAGCGGTTCCGGTAGCCGGCCGCGCGGCCATCCTCGAACGAGATCGCGTGCAGCATCGCCGCTTCCGGCCACCAAGACAGAACGTCGTTGCCCTCGAAGCGGCCCCGCAGTGGGTTCGGACCGTTGCGCAGCAGCGCTCCGTTGAGTTCGCGCGGGATGTCTCCGGTGACGGCCAGGTCTACGAGGTCGACCTCGTCGGCGACCGGCGCGACCGCGCCGCGGTTCAAATCGAATGCAGTCATGACGTTACCCCTGTCAGCCGTCTTCGGTCGGCGGCGGAAGGGCACCGCCAGTCGCCGACCAAAGGCCGTGTAGGAAGAAAGCAGCGTGGAGGCTGTCCTCGCGTCCACCTGGAGGAAGGAATCAGGATGACGCCATTTCTATCCGGGTATAAATGTCGCGTCAATATCGCCCGGGTAAAATAGGACAGGCAGCCTGGGGTGCGCCGGTCACGCCGCCCCGGCGGAGACCGGAGCGCCGCGAACGCGTGCAAGCACCCCGTCGAGCGCGACATGCCCTTCGAGCGTCTGCGCGAAGCGCGCGCCCGCTTCGTTGGCGAGCCGTGCGGCGATGCGTGCACCGAGGAGTCGCCGTACTCGTGATGCAATCATGAGTCAGCGGTGATGAAGGTCCATCCGCGAATTCCGTACCTTGTGTCCATCCACTCCAGGAGGTAGCAAGGTCATGAATCGGCGACGGGAGTCGTGTGTTTCAAGCCTCGTGTCTCGACGGGCGGTCCTGCTCTTCACCGCGCTCTGGCTCGCGGTCCTGACCCCCGGACGCGCCGCCGCGGAGCTCCCGCTGCTCTCGCTCGGCTCCCTCTCCGACGATGAACTCCTGTCGGACGTGCTCGTTGGCTCCCGCCAGATGGGCATGGGCCTGGTCATCCCTTTCCCCTGCACAAGCGAGACGGACGGCCTCGCGCTCGAGACACGCCAGCGCTACAGCAACGCCGCCATCAGCGTCGACGCGGCGTACTGGCTGAAAGTCGCGTATCAGTCCGCGCGCCACCCGGTCGGCGTCGAAACGCAGTTGGGCCTCCATGTCCGCACCGCCACACGCGACAGCGAGTATGCCGGCCTGGGCCCCTCCCTTGGCCTCACGGTCTCGCGAGAATTCGATCCGCCGCGTTGCATGTGCCTGAATGCGCTCAAGACCTTCGTGGGCGTGCAGGGCAGCACTGTGATGTCTCCGGCCAATGGGCAGCTCCAGGTGCCCGTCCGCGCGAGCCTGGGTCTCCAGGCCCGCTTTCGCGGATTTCACTTCATGCTCGTGGGGCGCGGCGGCTGGGATGACGCAAGCCTTGGATTCAACGCGCGTCCTACCGTCGATGTCACGATGGCCATCGGCCTCGTCCGCTTCCTCTGAGCTTCCGCCTGCACGGGCTGCGGCGCGGGGCGCACGCCGGAAGGCACACCCCGCGCCTGGTGTCATGACGGGCGGGGGACGCTCAGCGCTTCACCGCGAGCACGTCGACCTTCTCGATGAGCGGCGGCTTCGCGAGGACCTCCGGCGCCTTCGCCTTCATGGCCGCCGCGACCTTGCCACTCAGATGCGACTGACGCCCCTCCTCGTCGGCGAAGGTGTCGAAGATGCCGAACGTGGTTGACGACAGCTTCAGGGCATACCAGTGCACTGTGTCCAGTTCGTCGCGAATGATGGGCAGCGCACGCTCCAGGAGCTTCTGCACTTCCTCCGCTCTGCCCGGCTTCGCCTCCAGGGTGACGACCAGGGCCTTTGTCTCGGCGACGTCGGGCGTGTCCGGCGTCTGGGCGGCGAGCAGGTCCACCGCCTGGATCGTTGGCGGTGTCGCCAGCAGCTCTGGCGCTTGCGCCATCAGGGCCGCGGCCACCTTGCCACTCAGGTGCGCCTGACGGCCCGCCTCGTCGGCGAACGTGTCGAAGATGCCGAAGGAGGTCGGACCGAAGCGCAGCGCGAACCACTGTGCCGTCGCCGGCTCCGCCTGGACCAGGGCAAGACCTCCCTCCAGGAACTTCCGCACCTCCTCTTCCTTGCCCGGCTTCGCCTCCAAGCGGACCAGCAGGCCCACGTGAACAGTCTCTGACTTCCGCGCTTGCGTCGTCGTCATGGCTGCACCCGTCGTGCTCTTCGAAGTGGATGCGCAGCCCAGTCCCACCAGGGAGGCGGTCAGCGCGAGGAAGGTCATGCGGTACGGCTTCAGGAAGAGATGCATTGAACGGCTCCAGGAGAGGCCGGATGGCGCAGGGGATGCCACCGCGACCGCGACGGGGACATATAGACCTCGCGTCTGGCCAATGTGAGGCCCCCGGCACCAATGGACCGATAGTCATCACCCATGCGCAAGGGCCTCTCCGGACCGGGGGGCGGTGCCCCAGGCCTCTCGGGGTGACGCCCTGACGAGGCTTTGGCCACGCTCGAATCACTTCGTCAAAAATCGGCTCTTAAATCGATTCGAGAAGTCCGCTCGTTGACGGAAAGCCCGGGGGAATGCCCCGGGTCTGGCGAGCCGGATTCGCTGGCCCCCTCGATGAGGAACGTGAGTGATGCTGAAGAAGCAGAGTGTTTCCTGGATGTTGGTGATGAGCGGCCTTGCGCTGCTCGCGGCCTGCGCCCCCGAGCCCAAGCCCGTCGAGGTCATCCCCTCTCCGGGGAAGGGAGACCTGGTGCTCCTGATTGAACGGGAGGCCAGAACGGGCCCCTACGTCGAGAGCACGGCGGAGCGCTTCCGCATCGTCGCCTCGGGTGAGGTCTTCAAGGCGGTGCGGTGGAGCGCCGACTCAGGCTCGCTCGAACCTGACGCGGAGCGGGTGACGTGGACGCTGCCCGCGGCGGGGACCGCGTCGTTGTCCGTCTCCGTGGAGACGGAGTCCGGGAAGTCGGCGGAGGGCTCGTTCCACTTCAACGTCATCGCCGCTCCGCTCGCCCCCAACACGGTGATTGATTCCAGCCCGGACGTCACGGGGGGCACCTGTGAGCTCGCGTTCGACAACGCGGGCAAGGGCCATATCGTCTACACGAACGACACGCACAACACCCTCTGGTACGGCAGCTGGGACGGTACGACCTGGAAGACGGAGCAGGTTGACGGCCCCAGCTTCAACACGGGCGGGGTCTTCGTCACGAAGCCCGTGCTCGCGATCGACGCGGCGACCGGCACTCCCCACGTCGGCTACCTCAAGGGGACCGGCGCCATCGCGAACGCCACGTTGCGCATCGGATACGCCACGCGCGTGAATGGCGCGTGGGTTCGCGAGAACCCGGACGCCGCGGCGGCGACTCGAATGGGCATCGCGCTCAACCCCGATCAGGGCCAGCCCGCCATCATCTTCGCCACCGGCCAGGCTGGGACCATCCGGGTCGCGACGCGCACGGCGGCCAATACCTGGGCCAGCGCGCTGCTCCCGCTCAACACGTCCTATCTCAACAGCGACCCTGTCTTCGACGCGACCGGAGGGCTTCACGTCGTCACGACCCAGGTCACCAACAACGTCGCCACCAACTACCTGCGCGTCATCCGGGGCTCGGCCATCGAGTCCTTCCGGATGGAGGACACCGGCTCCTTCGCCCCCTGGCTCTCACTGGTCTGGGGCCCGAGCCAGCACGTCCTCGCGCTCTCGAACACGATCCCCGAGGGCGACAAGTCCGCCATCGATGACATCACGTTGGGCACGCCCCTGACGTCCAGCACGATGAACTCCTCGCCGGTCGACTACCGCTTCGCCGCCTCCGACCTGGCGTTTGGCGGCGGAAAGCCTGTCGTCGCCTCTCGCAACGGGACGGCGCTGCAAATCAGCACGACGGACGCGCTGGGCTTCTGGACGTACACCCAGCTGGGGTCGGTGGATGACAACACCCGCCCGAGCGTCGCGATCCGCCCCACGGACGGAACGCCGCACGTCTGCTACCAGCGTGATGGCAAGGTGAGCTTCCAGTAGCGTCTGGCTGGGAGTCACGGCTCCTGTGCGTCGAGCCGTGACTCCGGGGCCAGCGCGGGAGCCCGCGCTACGGCTGGGCGGCGTAGAGCTGGCCCCGCATCTCTCCGTAGAAGGTATGGGCCTTCGTGTGGAGGTTGAAATAGAGCACGCCCTTGCGCGCCAGGGACTCCAGGCTGGCCAGTGTCTGGGTTTGCGTCAGGAAGCCCAGCTCCGCGGGGCAGCTCTCCGGCAGGCCGGACTTCATCCCCTTCATGTCCTTGACGTAGGTGATGTTCTTGTTGGTCAGCTCCACGGAGAGCTTGCCCTGGGCGAGTGTCTTGGGCAGCGCGCCGAACTCGCCGAAGTCCACGACGATGGGGCCGAGCACGCCCGGCGGGCCGCAGTGCACGTGGAACATGAGGATGTCCTCGGGATTCACCCCGTCCACCTGGACGTCGACATAGGCCTTGCTCAGGTCCTTGGAGAAGCGAAGCTGCCCATAGCCCCGGGACTTGCGGCGGTCGCGGGGCGTCGACGGTGCCGTGGCGCCGAGGCTCTTCTGCAACAGCTTCGGCGTCTCCGACTCCTCACCGGGCTCCTGGGCGGGGCTCAGGAAGGCCTCGTAGACGGTGAAGGTCGTCGCGCCCTCGGAAGGGTCCTTGGCCTGGGCGGACTGCATGAACAGGGCGACGGACAGGACAGCGAGCTTCGGCATGCGCATGGTGGACTCCCCCTGGGAATGAGCCCGTCATGAGTAGCCTGCGTCCCGGACCGCGGGATGGCCAAAGGTGGACAACCCATGGCCGGATCCTGGCGGCGCCGCGGCTCAGAGCGGTTCGATGAACCGGCGGATGTCTTCGAGCACCCGCTGGATCTTGGGAATCTCGCGGAGCGCCTCCGGCACGCTGATGCGGACGGCGCGCTCCCGCCCCACCACGCCGGGCAGCACCGGGACGCAGGTGCCCTGGGCATGGTCGGGATCCGGCAGGTCCGCGCTGGGCACCAGCCCGATGCCCTGCCCGGCGAGGCAGCAGGAGCGGATCAGGTGGATGTCCGACGTGATGAGCGTGGGCTCCACCCGGAACGCCATCCCGCCGAGCACGGGCCAGAGACACGCGTCGCCCCCCGGAGCCGCCCACGCGAAGAGCTCGTGGTCCCGAAGCGCCTCCAGGGTCCGGGGAACACCCCGGCGCTCCAGGTACTGGGGGCTGGCGATCAGCCCCTCGCGCACGCGCAGCACCACCTGTGAGAGCCACGGTCCCCGGGGCATGTCCTCTCCGAAGTGGATCGCCATGTCCACGTTGTCCAGGGGTTCGGACAAGGGGGCGTCGCTGAAGCTCGCCTGGACCCGCAGCAGCGGGTAGGTGGTCCGCAGCAGCCCGAAGAGCGGGGCGAGCAGGTGCGGCGGGAGCCCGACGGGCAGCACCATCCGCAGCAGGCCCGCCGGGGCCTGGCCCACCTCACGGATGGAGGCCAGCAGCGCGCTCGTCTCCTGCATCATGATCCGTCCGCGCTGGGCGAGGACTCCACCGGCCTCGGTCAGGACGATGCCCGTCCGGGTGCTGGTGAGCAGCGGTACGCCTGCCCTTGCCTCGAGCGCTTCGACGCGCCGCCTCAAGGTCGTGCGTGAGACGCCCAGCGACTCCGCGGCGGCCAGGAACGACCCCGTCTCCGCGACGTCGAGAAACGCGCGCAACTCTTCCAGGTCCATATGCCTGCCTCGGGAGTTGGCCCACGTTGAAGGAGCTCCCGCGACGCCGTGGGCCCAGCCACGAAAAATGTATCGCTTTCGCGGCCACGGAGGCGCCCCGTGTTTCCGCCGCGGGCCCCCGGCCTGGGGGATGTCTCACGGCCCCGAAGGGTGGAGGAGCCCTTGAAGGCGGACGAGATGGGAAGATGTCGGGTAGCGCGCGCCGAACGCCTCCGCGCGCTCGCGTGCCTCGGGGACGCGGCCCAGTCGCACCAACGCCTCGATGGCGATGACTTCTCGCTCCTGGGCGAGCGTCCCTGCCGGGAACCGCGATGCATGTGCCTGGGCGCTGGCGAGCGCGCGCTCCGAGTCGCCTCGTCGCAGGGCTTGATGGGCGCTGTCGAGCAATAGCAGCTCTTCGTCCTCGGCCGCAGGGGCCACGGACGGGGCAGGCGCGGGGGGCCGCTTCGGTGCTGCGCTGGTGGGCCTCGGGGCAGGTCCCGTCGGTGGAACGCCAGCCGTTGGCGGCGCCACGGGGGCGGGGGGCGCGGAGGGCTCGGCTTCGGGCGCGGGGGGCGCGGGTTCCTCGGAGGGCAATGGGGCAGCGGGAGCCGGCGCGATGTCGCGGGTGAGCGGGCGCTCGGCATCGGCGTGCGTCCGTTCATAGACCCGGCCCACGTGGAAGCTGCCCACCGTCCCCGTGAGCACGGCCATCCCGACGAGCACCTTCAGCTTGAGGCCTGACGACACGGCGGCGCTGACAGCGTCCGCGGCTGGAGGCGCGGACGGGGGGCCGGGGGTGGGCGGAGCGGGCAGCGGTCCGAGCCGGGCCGCGAGGGATGCGAGCTGGTCGGCGGTGGGCTCGTCCTCGACGGCGGATCGCAGCAAGCCCCTCAGGTCCGAGGACGCGTCGGAGGTCTCCTCCAGGAGGCGCACGGGCTCTGGCGTGCTCATGTCTCGCCTCCTTGCGTCCGGGCCACGGCGTCCTGGACCTGCTTGCGCGCAGCGTACAGCCGGGCATAGGCGGTCTGCACCGGGCAACCTACGGCCCGGGCCACGTCGGCCATGGCCCACTGTTCGATCTCGAAGAGGACGAACACCGCCCGCTTGTCCTCGTCGAGCGCATCCAGGATGCGCTCGAGCCGGGCCCGCGCCTGCGTTCGCTCGACCGCTTCGAACTGCTCCGGAGGGCGGGCCTGGTCGGGCGTCCGCGCGACCGCCGTCTCACGGCGGATGTGGGCGCGCTTGCGGTAATCCGACGCCAACCGCATGCAGATTCCGAAGATCCACGCGCCCACGGGCGCGCGTCCGTCGAACTCGGACAGGCGGCGGTGGACGACCATGAATGCCTCCTGACAGACGTCTTCCAGGTCCGCCGGCCGTACGCCCAGGCGTCGCAGCGTGCGCCACACGAAAGCCGCGTGCTGTGTGTAGACGTGCTGGAAGTCGAGGGGCGCGGAGCCGACGGGAGTTGACTGCGCCTGGGTGGGGGGAGGCATCGCGCGTGAGTCCGGAGCCGACGGACTCTAGTGATCTTCCGCGACCCGGGTGAAGCGCCAATGCGCGCGCCTGTCTGTTCAGGGCCCCCGGAAGGACATGCCTACGTCGAGCCCCACTCGGAGCGGTGTGCCCAGCTTCACGCCAGTCGACAGGGTGGGCCGCAGCCAGCCCACGGTCGCGCCCAGTCCCGCGTGCAGCGCCGTGGTTCGGCCCAGTCGTCCCTCCACGTGGAGACGTGGCCCGGCGTCCCCCCGGACGAACAGGTCCACCGTCCGCTCGGCGCTGCCCTGATGATCCACCGACACGAAGGACAACGCCGCGGTCGCGCAGCCAGACACCTCCCAGCCCGGGCCTCCCACCGAGAGCGGGCAGAGCCCTGCCTCGGGGGAAGCCGTGAACAGTTCAAACCGCTCGGCGCCGGGCTTCGCGGTCGCGTGGGGATACATGGCGAGCCGCATGAACCAGGTCCATGCGCCGGCACCTCGCCATGCAACGCTGAGCCCTGGCGCGAACGTGTCGCCGAGCCCCGTGGATGCGGTGGCGGCCAGGGACACCGTGGAGCGCTCTGGCCAGGGCCTGCCTTCGGGGGCAGGCGCTTCTTCGGCGGCGGGCTCCTGGGCCGTGTCGTTCAGCGTCCAGGCCGGGGGCTCGGGCGGTGGAACAGGCTCGGGCTCTCGCTCGGGTGCCGGTGTCCCGGCCTCGTCCGGCGAGGCCTCCCCCTGAGGCTCCCTGGAAACCAGCGCATCCGGATCGATCATCAGCGCGATGACCAGCGCGAGCCGAGGCTCGATGGCGGCGCAGGAGGGCTCGGCGGTGGAGACCTCCCGGCCACCGAGGATGGTGCCCCGTGCGTCCACGAGGGTGAGCCGCGCCGTCCAACCCGAAGCAGCCTCCGGCCCGAGTGTCCCGTGAATGAGGACCTCCGGCATGACGCCGAACACGGCGCGCCCCAACCGCTCCTCCACCGCGCGGGACAGCGGCGCGGCCTGGATGCAGCCTGGAGCTGCTTCCCATTGCAACCCCCAGCGCGCCGGCGTCGCTGGCGTGGCACAGAGCAGCGGGACGACGGCGCCCAGGGGGAGAAGCGGCAGCATGCGGACGCGTTAAACCACGCGGCGCCGCTCCGCGCGACGGCGGGGACTCACAGGTCCAGCGACCCCCTGCCGGTATCAGGAGGGCCCTGGTTCGCGACCACCTTCACGTCCGTCCCATTGAATGCGAAGAGCGGGATGCCGATCGCGAGCAGCGCGCCGCCTCCAATGAGCGATCCGATGGAGAGCTTGCGCATGAACGGGTCGTCCGTGCTGCCCGTTGCTTCAGTTTGCATGCTGCCGCTGAGTCCCAGGAGAAGCCCTCCCGCCAGGGCGGCGCTGGCGCCCACCACGATGGAGTACCAACCGGTGGCGCGCAGCCCCGAGCTTCCTGGCCGCACGTGCAGGGACACGTTCCGTCCCTGATCCAGCAGGGAGAAGCGCGAGGAGGGGGTGATGCCATTGCCTCCGATGAAGAACTCAGACCGGGGCTCGAGGATGCGCATGTTGCATGGCGCCTGGCACTCCCGCGCGTAGTTGACGATGCCTATCGTGGCCATGCCACGGCTCGAGGCAATGGAGCCCACCCCTTCACTGACGACTCGGAAGAGGCTGACGTCGGGGGAGTCCGACTGGATGTTCACCTGCACCTCGGCGTCGTTCCGCGAGGAGGGCGCGCTTGCGAGCGGAGCGGTGGTGGCGAGACTCAGGGCAAGGATCAGGCTCAAGAGGGTTCCTCCATACGGTGTCAGCGTGTTGCCTGGATGTATGGAGGGACCCTCGCTGGATTTTGAACGGAATTTCGCCCGAGCTTTTGGCGGTCATCGGGCCGGGAAGGGCCGCCACGCCGGGCGCAGGTCGAAAGACGGCTCTCCTGTCGCGGGCATGTCCAACTCCTCGCGGTGCAGCGACGTGCCCTCGTTGCTCACGGCGAAGAGCGTGTAGTGGCCCGCCGGGAGGTGATGGACCCGGACGATGCCAGGCAGGGACTCCACCCACTCGTCAGGGTGGCTCAGCAGCGCCAGCCGCATCAGCTCCTCTTCGCCTTCCGGGATCTCCAGCGCATTCGCGGCCTCCTCGTGCTCCACCCCCGCGATGCTATTGGAGGTTGCCGCGTCGCCGAGGAAACCCTTGCGAGATGGATGGAGGGGAGGGGACGGCTTGAGTCGCGGTGTCGGGACACGCCGGGCGGTCACCCCTGGGCGGACCTCCATGCCAGGGGCGACATGCCACGGACGCGACTCCACCGCGGCGTACTACCAGGGGCTGTTGCCCTGCTTCTCGTGCGGCGTCTCCGTATAGGTGGACTTGAACAGCGAGCCCGCCGCGTTGAGCCCCGAGCCGAAGGCCTCGACGGAGGCCTGCTTGTAGTTGCCGTTCCTGGCGCTCTGGAACGCGTCCCGGCCGAAGTTCAGGGCCTCGCGCTGGTGTGCGTTGACCTCGCTGCGCTCCCCGCGCTCCACCTTGTTGACGTTGTCGATGACGCTGTCCCGGGAACGGTCGGAGATGCCGATGTGCTTCTTGTCGAGGAGCTGGTTCATGCCCTCGACCTGCTGCGAATAGACGCTCGTCTTGCCCTGCGTGGTCTGGTCGATCTGCTTGCGCGAAGGATTGAAGAACGAGTGGTTGCCGTTGACCTTGAACATGAGAGTGCTCCTCCGGGTGGTGGCGGGTGCCCCGCCCGCGGTAGTTGTTTCTTGAAGAAATTGTCGGATCATGTGGGTCGGAGTTGCTTAGGGACTTTCATCTGCCCACGATTCAGCAAGGGGGCGCCGGGAGGTCCGGCGACCCTGGAGCGCTGCTCGCGTCCTCAGTGGACGATGAACGTCGAGGGCAGCAGCACCTTCGAACCGTTGGACTGGAAGAGGCTGTCCTTCAGGTGGAGCTGGACGACCACGCGCTTGCGCTTCTCCAGATCGAGCCGCTTCGACGTGAATTGGATGGCCGCGGACCGCGCGCGGATGAGGCCCGCGGAGTCCGTTGCCTGATACGCCCCGACGTCGTCGAAGAGCACGCGGACTTGCGCCGTCGTTGCCTCATGGGGCAGGTAGAAATACCCCAGCAGGTATGCTTGGTCCTTCGACGTCAGGTCCATGGTCCGCCCGGCTGGAGCGAGCCGCACCGTGACGGGTCTGCCATTGGCCGTGACCTCCACCTGACCCACGCCCAGCATGACCTTCTGGTACTGCTCCGCGTCCACCCCCTTGAGGCGCAGCTCGAACCGGTCTCCTTCCGGTTCGGCGCCCGGAGGCGCCGGGTTCTCTCCACCACAAGCGCCCAGCGTCATCGCGAGGAACGCACCCGACAGCACAGCGAGTCTTGAAGTCTTCATCGTGAGGTCCTCCCTTTAGAGCTTCGGTTCCTGGGCGTGGGTCATTCCCCAGATGGGATCCAGCTTCCAGAGCTGCTTGGCGAGCGGCACGGCCGTCCTGAGGCCGGATTGGTTGTGGACCTCCAGGCGCTTCAGCGTGTCCGCCAGGACGAACGCGTTCATGGGCAGGCCGTGGTCCATCTGCGGAAGCACGGGCGCGGTCGTACCGAAGTAGCGCTCGTTGCAGACCGAGGTCACCTGCTCGCGCGCCACCAGCATGCGCAGCGTCGCCTCGTCGGAGCGGCGCGTGTTGTTCGCGGCGAAGGCCGAGTTTGCCCACAGCACACCCAGCGCCTCCTCCACGGTCGACACGTGGCCCAGCGCGCCCAGGGAGATGGGGCCCTGGCTCAGGCACTCGGTCAGCGCCTGCTGGCTGGAGCCGAAGAAGCCACGGTCGCGAGTCACCGGACGAGAGAGGCCGCCCTGGCGCGGCGGCAGGTTGAAGGCGCAGGCGGCGCCGTCCGCGAACTGCGTCGCGGGGCCGGTGGACACCGGGGACAGCGCCCCCGTGAGCAGGTCCACGGAATAGAACGTGTCCGCGCGCGTGGAGTCCGCGTTCGTGGTTCCATAGAAGAACAGCTCCCCCGCAGCCGTGAAGGTGGCGGAGACCATGGCGTTGTTCACGGAGGGGGCGCCGTTGATCAGCGAGGGGAGAGGGTAGTCCACGTACGTCCCCAGCACCGGATCCACCACGGCGACCCGCTGGGTCACGCTGTTGAAGCCGTAGAGCTGGTTGTTCAGCGGGTTCACCGCGAAGTCCGCCATGCGGAACGTCGCGGGTGTCCCGAGGATCACATCGGAGAGCACCGCGCCCGTGGTGGTGTCCACGTGGACGAGGTGGTTGCTGGTGCCCTCGAAGCCCAGGTAGGTGCCGTCCTCCAGGATGGCCCCCGCCGCCCAGATGGCCGAGTCCGCCGCGCCCGTGACGAGCGGCGCGATGACCGTCGCGGACCCGTTCGCGTCCAGGCGGATGAAGCTGGACTGGGTGAGCCCGTCCGACGAAATGGCATACAGGAAGTTGTCCACGTGGTTGAAGGCCAGGGCGTTGTACGGCAGCGACGCCTCGCCCTGCAGGGCCAACGTGCCGGTCGCGGGGTCGAAGATGTAGAGGCGGGACGGGCCCGTGGGCAGGCCACCCCCCGACGAGGACGCGGTCGAGATGTACACCGTGTCATCGCAGTAAAGGATGGGCTGCTGCTGGCAGAGCACGTTGACGCTGCTTTGGCTGGAGCCCACGTCCCAGCCGATGTCGAGGATGTTGGCGAAGCTGACCTCTTCGTTGGGTGTGTTCGGGCTCGCGTCCAGCGCACCCAGCGCCACGCAGGCCTCGTAGCTGTCAACCGTGTACTCACACGTGTATTGGATGTTGCCGCCCACGGGGACCGACAGCGGGGGCGCGGGGCTGAACGTGCAGTTCGCCAGCAAGGGATCCGCCGCCTGCAACAAGTCGGAGGGCAGCGTCTGGTGGACGTTGGTTGCCGTGAACGAGAAGGAGAGCGTGGTGGGATAGCGATCCACCAGCACTTGCTTCTGTCCATTCACCAGCTTGTCCGCGCGGAAATCATGGGCCCAGACCGCGGGAGCCCAGAGCGCCCCACCGAGCATGACCCCCAACCATCGACGGTGCATCGTGTGTACCTCCAGAACCCGGGGCCATCAGGGCCAGGGACGAAGGAGGGCTCTGCACGATGAGTGCCCGTTGTCCAGGCATCGCAAAGCACACAGGTGAAGTGGATTTCGGGGATGTTGGGTCCAGGTGAATGAGAGGAATTGAACCCGGCCCCGTGCGGCGGTGTTGGACGTCCAAGTCCGCTCATGTCAGGAACGGGCTGATTCCTGGCGGCATATTTTCCGGAAGGATTTTGAAACAAATGCAGTCGCGCTTTACGACTGTGCGTCAATGCCCCTGGATGGGGGTTCAGGACAGGCGCGTTTCAGCCGTGGATGTGCTCCATGACCATCACCGCGACAGTACGAGGCGCGAGCGCTTCGTAGATGTGGGGCACGTCGCCGGGAAAGGTCGCGTAGTCCCCAGGTCCCAGCTCCACGCAGGCGTCGGTGGGGCCCGCGCGCAGGCGGCCCTTGCTGACGATGAGGTGTTCGACGCTGCCAGGAATGTGGGCCTGGGCATGACGGGAGGCGCCGGGCTCCAGATGGAGGACATAGAGGTCCCTGCGTGCGCCCGGTGGACAGGCGGACAACATGGTGCCGGTGAAGTGGGCCTGCTCGGAGCGGATGGCCGCGCCCTCGCCCGCGCGGATGACGCGCACCTCCTGAGGGGGCGGCGCTACCAGCCGGCTGAAGGGAACCCCCAAGGCGACAGCCAGCGCCCAGAGTGTCTCGATGCTGGGGTTGCCCGCGCCCGCTTCCAACTGGGACAGCGTGGACTTGGAGACGTTGGCGCGCCGGGCGAGCTCCGAGAGCGAGACGTTCGCGCGCTCGCGCTCCCGGCGCAGGGTGACGGCGATGAACTCCAACGGCCCGGGCGGAGGGGGCGTTCGTTTTGATGGCATTTTCGTTCTTATTGACGAACGACGGGGTTCCTGTCCAGATTGGCGCGCATGGGAAACGTGGATCGCGCCCTGGCCCGTGACGTGGGGGCGGTGGCCCTGGCTTCGGCGGTGGTGGGCGTTTCATTTGGTGCGCTCGCGGTGGCGGCGGGGCTGTCGTTGTGGCTGGCCCTCTTCATGTCGATGGTGGTGTTCGCGGGCGGCGCGCAGTTCATGGTGGTGGGGATGGTGGCGGCGGGAGGCAGTCCGGTGGCGGCGGTGCTGGCGGGACTCCTGCTCAACGCGCGGCACCTGCCCTTTGGCCTGGCGGTGGCGGATCTGCTGGGGACCCGGTGGCCGACGAGGCTGTTGGGCGCGCACCTGATGGTGGATGAGTCCGTGGCCTTCGCCATGGCGCAGCGGGATCCGGAGCGGCGGCGCGCGGCGTACTGGCTGTGTGGAGGGCTGTTGTTCGTCGGGTGGAACGTGGGCGTCCTGGTGGGAGGCCTCGCGGGGCGTGCGGTGAGCAGCCCCGAGGTGCTGGGGCTCGACGCGGCGTTCCCCGCGAGCATGCTCGCGCTGTTGCTGCCGTCGCTGCGGCCGGCGGGAGCGGGGGAGGAACGCGCGGAGTCCCCTCGTGAACCCATGAAGGCGCGGCGGGTGGCGCTGGTGGGCGCCGTGCTCGCGTTGGTGGCGACGCCGTGGTTGCCCACGGGGCTGCCGGTGTTGCTCGCGGTGCTCGCGGTGGGAGTGGCCCTGCGATGACGCTCTGGCCCATCCTCATCCTGGCCGCGGGGACGTATGGCTTTCGCGTCGCGGGCCCGCTCTTGAGCGACCGGCTGCGCCTGTCCGCGAGGGTTCAGGGGCTGCTGTCGCTGGCGATCATCGCGATGCTGTCGGCCCTGGTCGCCACGTCGACGCTGACGTCGCAAGGGGGCTTCGCGGGAGGGGCGCGGCCGGCGGGGGTGCTCGTCGGCGCGCTCCTGGCATGGTGGCGGTTGCCATTTGTCGCGGTGGTGGTGGCCGCTGCCGCCACCACCGCGGGGTTGCGCCTGCTCGGGTTCGGCTGAGCCCGGATCAGGTCTCGGCGGTGACGCCGCGCTCGGCGTCCGGCTGCTGCTCGCTGCAGACCGGGGCGGTCTCCGCCTGACGGGCCTCGTCCGTCGTCACGGAGGCCGTCGGATCAGAGGGGCCGGCAGGGTAGACGCAGGCGTACCCGGCCTTGCCGCACGTGGTGATGCGGGAGCCCTGGCCACAAGTCTCGGTGCAATCGTAGGACTCCGGACAGACGTCGGCGCACTGAACCGGCAGGGCGAAGCTCAGCGCGGGGGACAGGGCGAATGCAGCAGCGAGGGGCAGCAGACGGCTGAAGCGCATGGTGACTCCGACGTGAGGGTGAGGCGACAGTCTTATCCTGAGCATGCGCTCCCGGGAAAGCGGCAGGCCCCGATGGCGCCTGTGCGAAGCGCTCGCGGCGCAGGTCATTCATGACACGCATTCGCTGGAGCGGAGCTGACGCGACATGTTGGCGCACCGCATTGGCTTTGCCCGCGCACGTCGCGCATGGATGGCTGGGGTGTCGCCAGCGTTCAACCCTGAACGGAGACATGGCCAGGAGACGTCACGGCCTCCTGGGGACGACATCTCATCCCACCGCGCCTGGTGTTGGCCGGGGAGGGTCCCTCACCCAACGAACGTCGATGAACGCGCTGGGGAAGTCGTTGATGGCCTATGTCCCAGCGCTGTCCCGGGGTGTGACCCGGGTGGGCGAAAGCGCCGCGGTCAGCACATCGAGCGCGCGTGATTGCGAGGCGGCGAGCCGCACCGCTGGCCTCGCCTGTTGAACCCGCGCGAGCGCCGCCCGTGAGTCGGCGGCATCGCCTCGGGCCACGAGGAGCGCGGCGGCGATCATTCCCGTGCGCCCATGTCCCTGCGCGCAGTGGATGTAGAGAGGTCCCGGCAGGGTGGCCAGCTCGCGGAGGACTGGGGCCACCTGGTCCACGGGCACCGTCGAGGCGTCGAGGATGGGCAGCGAGACGTAGCGGCAGGCCCGGCGGATGCCCTCTGGTTCGATGAACTCGGAGGTCAGGTCGAGCACGGCGACGACACCCACGGGCAACTCGCCCGGCAACAGCCGGCGACCGACCAGGACCCCTGGCACGACCTCGTCGAAGGCCCGTTCCCGCGACAGCCAGCGCGCCAGATGCCAGGTGCCCCAGGTGAGCAGCAGGTACGGCAGGAGCGTGAACACGGCCCACGGCCGCATCCGTCCGTCCGGCTGTTTTCCGAAGGCCCGCGCGCCCACGCCGGAGTAGGCGAGCGCGACGACAGAGAAGCTGACCGCGGGCCACAGCAGGAGCCACCCGAAGCCCTGGAGCCGCGAGGCGAGGAAGAGGAGGAGCGCCGCGGCGGTCGAAAAGACAAACGTGTACTTCATGCGTGTCGCAGCGTAGCCGTTCTCAGGGGCCGGAGTTGCCCTCGGCCGTGACGGGCCCTCAGCCCGCGTCCTTCCATCGCGCGGTGTTCACCGGGCGGGACTTGAATCCAGCCACTCGGCGAGCACGTCCGCGTGACACGGGCCCGGCTTGCACCAGCACCCCAACCGCTTGCCGCGCAACGTGCGCACGTCGCGCAGGAAGTCCGGGTCGTGCCGTGTGCGCAGGTGCAGGTACCAACGGAAGGACTCGAATGCGTCCGGCCCTGGCGCCATGCGCCGCTGGGCGTCTTCGCGGATCCGCGCGGCGTCGTCAGCGGGCAGGGCCGCCAACCAGGGCTCGAAGTAGGTGCGCAGCATCGCCTTCCAGGTCTTCACGCCTCCGGGCTTGAACGGGTTGCCGAAGCGGCCCGGGACGGGATTCAGCGGCCCGGGCTTCGCCCAGGCGCGGAAGGCGCGGCCGACGTAGACCTCGCAGGCGTCGTGGACATGCACCGCGGTGGTTCGGGATTCGGACATGGCGCGGCCCCTGTTACCAGACGGGCACCCCCGTCCGGCGATCCGGTTGGCATTGCCCGCCGGAAGGGGGCAACGTAGGCGCCCGCCTCCTCCCACCCCCAGCGGCCATGATCGCCAACCTCCACGACGCCGACATCCCGAAGCCCGTGCTCGAAGTCATCACCCGCCTGCGCGAGCTGGGCCACGCCACCTACCTGGTCGGTGGCTGCGTGCGGGACATGGTCCGCAAGGTCCACCCGAAGGACTTCGACGTCGCCACCAGCGCGCTGCCCGAGGAGGTCCAGCGCGCCTTTCGCAAGGTCATCCCCACGGGCATCCAGCACGGCACCGTCACGGTCGTCACCGGCGGCAATCACGTGGAGGTGACGACGTTCCGCTCGGAAGGCGACTACCTGGACGGACGGCGCCCCAGCTCCGTGTCCTTCGAGCGGGACATCGTCAAGGACCTCTCCCGCCGCGACTTCACCATCAACGCCATGGCGTACAACCCGCTCGACCGCGAGCTGGTGGATCCGTTCGGCGGTCAGGTGGACCTTCCGGCGAAGCTCATCCGGTGCGTGGGGTCCGCGCTGGAGCGCTTCTCCGAGGACGGCCTGCGCCCCCTGCGCGCCGTGCGCTTCGCCGCGGTGCTGGGCTTCACGTTGGATCCCGCCACCCGCGAAGCCATCCCCGCCACCCTGGCCGTCTTCCGCAAGGTCGCGCTGGAGCGCGTGCGCGAGGAGCTCCTCAAGCTGCTCATGTCCCCCCGCGCCGAGACGGGGCTGCACCTGCTCGCGGACACCGGCCTGCTGGAGGTCTTCCTTCCCGAGGTGGCCCACGCGGACGCGGACGCCGCCCGGCTCGCCCGCGCCGCCGTGCAGGCCGCGCCGCTGGACGCGGACCTGCGTGTGGCCACGCTGCTCGCGGATCTGGTTCCCGGCCCCCAGGCCCGCGAGCTGTGCCTGCGGCTGAAGTTCCCCAACAAGTCCGCCGACCTGGTGGGCCTGCTCGTCGAACACGCAAAGCTGGAGACGCGGCTCGCGGATCCGGATCCCGCCCTGCGCCGGCTGCTCGCGCGCGTGGGCCCGCCGCAGCTCCCCGCGCTGCTCTCCGTGGCCAGGGCCCGCGTCCAGGTCCGGACGCCGGAGCAGCTCCCCGCGCTGGAGGCGCTGGCGTCGCGGCTGGAGGCGCTCGCCGCCGCGAAGCCGCCCCTGTCCGCGAAGGAGCTGGCGCTCACCGGAGGGGACATCATGAAGGCGCTGGGCATTGGTCCCTCGCCGAAGGTGGGCGAGGCGACGCGATATCTGGTGGAGACGGTGCTCGATGACCCGTCGCTCAACACGGCCGACGCGCTCCGCGACCGGCTCGCCGCCTGGGCGGTCCGCGGGGCCTGAACGGGAGCCTCCCCCCGGCCGGAGGGCAGGGGAGGGGGCCTGGAACGCCTCGGGCCGTGCGTCCCGGCCCGGGGGCGTGTAGGAAGGAGCCCCATGCGAGTCGTCGTTGCCATGAGTGGCGGGGTGGATTCCTCGGCCGCCGCCGCCCTGCTCAAGGAGCAGGGCCATGAGGTCATCGGCATCACCCTGCGCGTCTGGTCCTACGAGGGCAACGCGAAGTGCGGCAGCTGCTGCAGTCCGGATGACATCGACGACGCCCGCGCGGTGGCCCAGACGCTGGGCATCCCGTTCTACGTCGCGAACGCCGAGGAGATCTTCCAGGACCGGGTCGTCAACCCGTTCGTCCAGTCGTACCTGGGCGGCAAGACGCCCATCCCGTGCGTCAGCTGCAACCGCGACGTGAAGTTCAACTTCCTCCTCAAGCGCGCGCGCGCCCTGGGCGCCCGGCTCGCCACCGGCCACTACGCCCAGGTGGAGGAGGTGGACGGGCGCTTCCACCTGCGCCGCGCCGTGGACGCCGCCAAGGACCAGAGCTACTTCCTCTTCACGCTGGGGCAGGAGGAGCTGCGCGACGTCCTCTTCCCCGTGGGGCACCTCACCAAGGCGGAGGTGCGCGCCGTCGCCGAGCGTCACCAACTGCCCACCACCCACAAGCCGGAGAGCATGGAGATCTGCTTCGTGCCCGACGGCGACTATGCCGGGTTCGTGGAGAAGGTCGCCGGCCCCCAGCCGTCCGGAGAGGTCGTGGATCCAGACGGGCGCGTGCTGGGCACGCACCAGGGCATCCACCGCTTCACCGTGGGTCAGCGCAAGGGACTCAACCTGGGAGGTGGGGAGGTGCGCTACGTCCAGCGCCTGGAGCCGGAGACGAACCGCGTCGTGGTGGGGCCCGCGGAGGGCACCGGACGCGACCGCTTCGGCCTGCTCCAGCCGCACTGGGTGGACGCGCCGCCCCCGCCCGAGCAGGCCGTGGAGGTCCGCATCCGCCACCGCCACGCCGGCGCCCCGGGCCGGGTGCACATCTCTCAGCACGGCCTGGTGTCCGTGCAGCTCGACGCGCCCGCGCGCGCCGTCACGCCGGGCCAGGCCGCGGTCGTCTATGACCGGGATCGCGTGCTCGGCGGCGGGTGGATCGTCTGATCCGTTCCAACGTCGCTGGAGCCTGACTTCCGGCCCCGCCCGCGTCGGTGCGCATGCGCCCGCCACCTGGGGTTCCGTGAATTTGACCGGCCTGGGGGTGGGGCGTAGCTTGCGCGCACGCTGTCGCTACAGGCCGTAACACGGCCCGAGCGCGCGACGAGGTTCGCCCTGCCATGCGTGACGCCCACCGGATGAAGGAGAAGTTCGACGTCTCGTTGGACAACCGGCAGATCGTCAGCCTTTTGATCGCCGGCATCGTCGTGATGGGCGCGGTGTTCGTGCTGGGCGTGGTGGTGGGCAAGAAGCTCTCTGGCGACGCGCAGACGGCCGCCGCCCCGGACCTGCTCTCCGCGCTGGACGCCAACGCGCAGGTCCTCCACGACGCGCGCAAGGAGCCGCCGCTCACCTTCCCGGACGAGCTCACCCGCAAGACGGCCACGGAGTCCCTGCCGCCGCTGCCCGTGGTCAAGCCCGCCGCGAAGCCGGAGGCCCCCAAGGCCGCCGCCGCCGCGAAGCCGGAGCCGAAGCCCGCCGAGGCCGCGAAGGTCGCCGCGAAGCCGGAGGCCCGGCCCACGGCGCTGACCCCCACGCCGGACCCCGACACGGGCGAGCTGCCCGCGATGGACGCCGCGGAGGAGGACGCCATCGCCGCCGGCAAGCCGGTCGTGAAGCCCGCGGCGGAGCCCGCGAAGGTCGCCGCCGCCGCGAAGCCCGAAGTGAAGCCCGAGCCCGTGAAGGGAAAGGTGGAGGAGACGCCGGTCGCCACCCGCACCGCCGCGCGCGACGGGGGGATGAAGGAGGCCATCGCCCGCGCCCAGGCGCTGCCCCCGGAGCCGCCGCGCCCGGCGGAGGCCGTGAAGGGGGGGGCGTTCACGCTCCAGCTCTCCGCCTTCCAGACCCGCCCGGACGCCGACCGCTTCGCCGCCCGGTTGCGTGACCGGGGCTATGCCCCCTATATCCTGGCGGCGGAGGTGCCGGGCAAGGGCACCTGGTACCGCGTCCGGATGGGCAGCTTTGCCTCGAAGGAAGCCGCGGGCCGTTACCTGGCGGACTTCAAGCGCGAGACCCAGCTCGACGCGTACGTGGCCGGCACGAACTAGCGCTGGGCAAGGAAGAGACGAAGCAACATGACGACGACGAAGCGGGTGGAGAAGCCCTGGGGTCACGAGCTCATCTGGGCCCACACGGAGCGCTACGTGGGCAAGCTCCTGCACGTGAAGCAGGGGCACAAGCTGAGCCTCCAGTTCCACAACCGCAAGGACGAGACCATCCACGTCCAGAGCGGCAAGCTCCTCTTCGTCGTCGACGAGGGCCAGGGCCTCATCGAGAAGGAGATGAACCCCGGTGAGAGCTACCACATCAAGCCGCTGACCAAGCACCGCATGGTCGCCCTCACCGACTGCGACATCCTCGAGGTCAGCACCCCCGAGCTGGATGACGTCGTGCGGCTCGAGGACTCCTACGGCCGCGTGGGCACCAGCACCCCGTAGTCCCCCTTCGCGCCGGCGTGCCCACACGGTGCGCCGGCCGCGCCGTCACTTCCCGGCAGGCTGCGCGGCGGGGCTGGGGTTGCGGGTCCACTGGTCGACGGTGCCATCCCCGTCCAGGTCCTCGCCAATGCGGTCCACCTGGCCGTTCTCCCAGTACTCCCAGTAGTCCACCCGGCCGTCGTGGTTCGCGTCGCGCTCCTTCCGCACGAGCGTGTCGTTCTCGTAGTACAGCCACGAGTCCGTCTTGCCGTCGCCGTCCAGGTCGCGTTCACCCAGGGTGCGCTTGCCCTCCGAGTACTGGTACGTGGCGTCCACCTTGCCGTCGTAGTCCAGGTCCATCACCTCGCGGACCTTCGCGCCCTGCGGATCCAGGTACTGCGTGACGTCCACGCGGCCGTCCCAGTTCAGGTCCAGCTCCTTGCGCAACAGCACGTCCTTCACCCGGTACTCCCAGACGTCCGGCCGGCCGTCGCCGTTGGCGTCCAGCTCCGTCACCGTCTCCCCGGGCACCTTCTGGCCCCGGATGGCCTCCGCCTCGGGGCGCTTGTGCGCCGCGTCAAGGGGCTCCGCCGCTTTCTTCCCGGCGCAGCCAGTGAGCGCGCCCATGGTCAGGAATCCCAGGAAAATCAGCCGGTTGCTAGGGGACACGGTGCCTCCGGGTGGGGCGGGGCGCCATGTTCACGCTCTCCGCACTCCGTGCTTTCGCAGGCCACGTCATTCCATATATTTTCACGTATCGCCATGGCCCGAAAGAAAGTCAGCACCACCATCTACATCACTCCGGAGCAGAACGAACTGCTCAAGGCGCTGAACCAGAAGACGAAGGTGCCCGTGGCCGAATACATCCGGCAGGGCATCGACCTGGTGCTGGAGAAGTACAAGGCGCAGCTGCCGGGCCAGGCGACCTTCGACGAACTTTCCTGACGAACGAGGCGTGACGTGACGAGCATGCGTGGCAAGCGGGCGGTGGTGCTGGGTGGTGCCGGATTCGTCGGCTCGCACCTGTGTGAGCGGCTCCTGGACGACGGCGCGGCGTCCGTCCTCGCGGTGGACAACCTCATCACGGGCAATGAGGCGAACGTCCATGCGCTCAAGTCGCGCGCCGGCTTCCAGTTCGTGAAGCAGGACATCACGGAGGGGCTGGAGGTGGACGGCCCGGTGGACTTCGTCCTCAACCTGGCCTCCCCCGCATCCCCCATCGACTACGCGAACCTCCCCATCGAGACGCTGCGCGTGGGCTCCATTGGCACGGAGAACGCGCTGAAGCTGGCGGAGAAGAAGAAGGCCGTCTTCCTGATGGCCTCCACGTCGGAAGTGTACGGCGACCCGCTGGTGCACCCCCAGAAGGAGGATTACTGGGGCAACGTGAACCCCATCGGCCCGCGTTCGGTGTACGACGAAGCCAAGCGCTACTCGGAGGCCATCAGCGCCGCGTACGAGCGCAGCCGGGGCGTCAACGTCCGCATCGTGCGCATCTTCAACACCTACGGCCCGCGCATGCGCCTCAATGACGGCCGCGTGGTGCCCGCCTTCGTGGGCCAGGCGCTCAAGGGCGAGGACTTCAGCGTCTTCGGGGACGGCAGCCAGACGCGCTCGTTCTGCTACGTGAAGGACCTGGTGGACGGGCTGGTGCGGCTGGTGCTGTCGGACGTCCGGGGCCCGGTGAACATCGGCAACCCGCGCGAGATGACCATCAAGCAGTTCGCGGAGGCCGTGCGTGAAGCCGCGGGTGGAGGTAGGCAGATCGTCTACCACCCGCTGCCCAAGGATGATCCGAAGCAGCGTCAGCCGGACATCACGCGCGCCCGCACGCTGCTGGGGTGGGAGCCGAAGGTCGCGCTGGAAGATGGTCTGCGGGACACCATCGCGTACTTTCGAGAGGTTGCCGCTCGTTCCCCCGCGGCATAGGTTGGCCGCGCGCGTGTGAACGCGAGGTAGACGACGGCCCGGCCCCCTGGCGGCCGGGTCAGGGGAGAACGGCGTGAAAGTCCTGGTAACGGGCGGCGCGGGCTTCATTGGCTCGCACGTGTGCGATGAGTTCCTGCGCAATGGCCACGAGGTCATCGCGTTGGACAACCTGTCGAGCGGCAAGAAGGAGAACCTGGATCCGCGCGTGCGCCTGGCCGTGCACGACATCCGGAGCCCGGAGGCCGCCGAGCTCATCCGGAGCGAGAAGCCCCAGGTGCTCTGCCACCTGGCCGCCCAGATGGACGTGCGCCGCAGCGTGGAGGACCCGAGCTTCGACGCGGACGTGAACATCCGCGGCATGCTCAACCTGCTGGAGGCCGCGCGTCACTCCGGCGTGAAGAAGGTCATCTTCAGCTCCACCGGCGGCGCCATCTACGGCGAGCAGGACTTCTTCCCCGCCACCGAAGGCCACCCCACGCGGCCGGTGTCGCCCTATGGCGTCTCCAAGGCGGCGGGCGAGCTGTACCTGGGCTACTACCGGGCCCAGTACGGCCTGCCCTATGTCGCCCTCCGGTACGCCAACGTGTACGGCCCCCGGCAGAACCCGCACGGCGAGGCGGGCGTGGTGGCCATCTTCAGCCAGCGCGTCATCGCGGGGCAGGGCTGCACCATCTACGGCGAGGGCAAGCAGACGCGGGACTTCGTCTTTGGCCCGGACGTGGCGCGCGCCAACTACCTGGCCTTCCAGAGCGACTACGTGGGCGCCGCCAACATCGGCACCGGCGTGGAGACGGACATCAACCGCCTCTATGAGCTCATCGCCCAGGCCGGCGGCAGCGCGCTGAAGGCCGCGCATGCCCCGGGCAAGCCGGGTGAGCAGCTGCGCTCCTGCATCGACGCGTCGCTCGCGAAGAAGGTGCTGGGCTGGGAGCCCTCCGTGCAGCTGGCGGACGGCCTGCGCCACACGCTCCAGTTCTTCCGTGATCAGGTCGCGGGCCCCGCCCGGGTCCGGGGCTAGGCAGGCCCGCTTTCGTGCCCCTCCCTCTGGCCAGGATGCCGGAGGGCGCGGGGGGCGTCCGGTGGGGGAAGCGCCCGGCGGGCGAGCGTGCGCGGCCGTGGATTTTCGGGCGGTTCGGTGTTACCTACGCCCGCTTCGCGACCGACGAGCGCCCCGAACATGCCGGCTGAAAACGCGCACATCCGCAACTTTTGCATCATCGCCCACATCGACCATGGAAAGTCGACGCTGGCCGACCGCCTCCTGGAGAAGACAGGCACGCTGACGAAGCGTGAGGCGCAGGCCCAGTTCCTCGACAACATGGACATCGAGCGAGAGCGGGGCATCACCATCAAGGCCCAGTCCGTGCGGATGACGTACACCGCCAAGGACGGCCAGAACTACGTCCTCAACCTCATCGACACGCCGGGGCACGTGGACTTCGCCTACGAGGTGAGCCGCAGCCTCGCCGCGTGCGAGGGCGCGCTGCTCGTGGTGGACGCCAGCCAGGGCGTGGAGGCGCAGACGCTCGCCAACGTCTACATGGCGCTGGACCACAACCTGGAGATCATCCCGGTCATCAACAAGATCGACCTGCCGTCCGCGGACGTGGAGCGCACGCGCGGGGAGATTGAAGACGTCATCGGCATCGACGCGTCCGTCGCGGTGCCTGCCTCCGCGAAGGAGGGCATCGGCATCCACGACATCCTGGAGTCGGTGGTCCAGCGCGTACCGCCGCCCACGGGCTCGCCGTCCGCGCCGCTGAAGGCGCTCATCTTCGACTCCTGGTACGACAACTACCGGGGCGTGGTGACGCTGGTGCGCGTGCTGGAAGGCACGCTGAAGCTCAAGCAGAAGATCAAGATGTTCAGCAACAACAAGGTCTTCGAGGTGCAGGAGCTGGGCGTGTTCAGCCCGTTCTCGCGCCCGGTGACCCAGCTCATCGCGGGCGAGGTGGGTGTCCTCGTCGCCAACGTGAAGGAGCTGCAGGACGCGAAGGTCGGCGACACCGTCACGGAGGAGGCGCGGCCCACCGAGCAGCCCTTCCCGGGCTTCAAGGAAGTCAAGCCGATGGTGTTCTCCGGCATCTTCCCGGTGGACTCCGCTGACTACGAGAACCTGCGCGACGCGCTGGCGAAGCTGACGCTCAACGACTCCGCCTTCACCTACGAGCCGGAGTCCTCCACGGCGCTGGGGTTCGGCTTCCGCTGCGGCTACCTGGGCCTGCTCCACATGGAGATCGTCCAGGAGCGCCTGGAGCGCGAGTACAACCTCAACCTCATCACCACGGCGCCGTCCGTGGTCTACCGCATCACCACCAGCAAGGGTGACGTGATGCTGGTGGACAACCCCGCGAAGCTGCCGCCGACGCAGAACATCGCGAAGTTCGAGGAGCCCATCCTCACCTGTCACATCCACGTCCCCAACGAGCACCTGGGCTCCATCCTGAAGCTGTGCCAGGACCGCCGGGGCGTGCAGAAGGACATCAAGTACCTGGGCTCCAGCGGCACGCGCGTGCAGGTCACGTACGAGATGCCCATGGCGGAGGTCGTGTTCGACTTCTTCGACCGGCTCAAGAGCGTGTCGCGCGGCTACGCGAGCCTGGACTACGAGCTGTCGGACTACGCGGAAGCGGACCTGGCCAAGCTGGACATCCTCATCAACGGGGAGCCGGTGGACGCGCTCTCCGTCATCGTGCACCGCGAGCGCGCGTACCTGCGCGGCCGCGAGGTCTGCGAGAAGCTCAAGGAAGTGATTCCCAAGCAGATGTACGAGGTGGCCATCCAGGCCGCCATCGGCGCGAAGATCATCTCCCGCGAGACGATCTCCGCCATGCGCAAGAACGTCCTTGCCAAGTGCTACGGCGGCGACATCAGCCGCAAGCGCAAGCTCCTGGAGAAGCAGAAGGAGGGCAAGAAGCGCATGAAGCAGGTGGGCACGGTGGAGATTCCGCAGGAAGCCTTCCTCGCGGTCCTCAAGACGGAGCAGTAGCCCTATGAGCACGGCCAGTCCTTCCGCGAAGCTGGGAGCGGCCATGGCCGCGCGCCGCACCCCCGAGCAGCTCAAGGCCCGGCGCCAGTTGATGTGGCGCGAGCTGCTCACCAGCCTGTGGGCCCCGCTGTGTGGCGTGGGCCTGGCGTTCATCCCCTACGTCACGCTGATTGAGATGGCGCCGGGCACCGCGTCCTGGGCCCAGCCCCTGATGAAGGGGTTCGGCCTGCTGATGGTCGTGGCCTTCGTGGGCCTGCTGGTGTGGCGCAACGCCTCCCGGAAGGAGTCGCAGCTGCGCACGCTGCGCCACGAGGCGCGCGAGCTCATCGCGGAGGACGAGCGCATCCTCGTTCGCGTGGGGACCAAGGTGCCCGCGTCCGTGGCGGACCGCCTCACCGAGCAGGCCCTGCGCGTGGAGTCCGCGTCCGTGGCGGGCGAAGTGGAGCCCCTCCGCGCGGAGCTCAAGGCCCTGGAGACGCTCACCCAGGAGCATCTGGGCGCGTACCGGAAGCAGTCCGTGTGGGACTTCGTGGGCGGCTTCGGCAAGGCGCTGCTCATCGCGCTGGTCATCCGCACCGTGCTGGTGGAGCCGTACCGCATCCCCTCCGGCTCCATGCTGCCCACGCTCCAGATTGGCGATCAGGTCTTCGTCAAC
Source organism: Corallococcus sp. Z5C101001 (assembly GCF_007352635.1). NCBI lineage: Bacteria > Pseudomonadati > Myxococcota > Myxococcia > Myxococcales > Myxococcaceae > Corallococcus > Corallococcus sp. Z5C101001. The sequence continues at coordinate 142,377 of NZ_VKLU01000005.1, read as the reverse complement.
AAGTTCATCTACGGGGTGCGCATCCCGTTCATGAACGTGGTGCCCTTCCGCATCGTGCGGGCGCCGCAGCGCGGGGACGTCATCGTCTTCAACAACCCCGTGGACGAGTCCAAGGACTTCATCAAGCGCGTCGTCGGCATCCCCGGCGACACGGTGGAGATCGTCGATGGCGTGGTGCGCATCAACGGAGAGGTCCAGCCCCGCACGCTGGTGACACCGGACTACGTGGTGCACAACCAGGACGACACGACGGGCCGCTGGTTCGACCAGGAGGAGGTCCTCTATCGCGAGGACCTGGACGGCGTGGTGCACGCGGCCCTCCAGCACCCCATGCGCCTGCCCGGCCGTGAGCACGAGGGGCCCTACAAGGTTCCGGCCAACAGCGTCTTCGTGATGGGAGACAACCGGGACAACAGCGCGGACAGCCGCTACAACCTGGGGGGCCCTGGCGGCGCGGAGGTCGCCTATGTCCCGTATGGCCACATCAAGGGCAAGGCCATGGTGGTCTGGCTGTCGCTCGGTTGGGGCGGCCTGCTGGGCAACCTGTTTGGCGGCACGGGGCTGCGCGTCGAGCGCTTCTTCGAACCGGTGCGCTGAAGGACGCTGGATCCGGGCCTGCCTCGCGCCGTGCTTGACGCAACGTGCGGCGCGCGGTACGCGGCGGCCCCGGCCCATGAGACATCTTCTCGGAATCGCAGGCTGGCGGCGGGACGAGCTGGAAGCGCTGCTCGACCGCGCACAGGCACACCTGCCCGGCGGACCGGATGCGTCGCACGTGTTGCGGGGCCGCGTCGTGGCGAACCTCTTCTTCGAGGACTCCACCCGGACGCGCTCCTCCTTCGAGGTGGCGGCGCGCAAGCTGGGGGCGGACGTCCTCAACTGGAGCTACGCGGGCTCCTCGGTGTCCAAGGGGGAGACGCTCCTGGACACGGCGCGCAACATCGAGGCCATGGGCCCGGCGGCCATCATCATCCGCCACCGCTCCTCGGGGGCGCCGAGCCTGGTGGCCCGGCACGTGAAGTGCGCGGTGGTCAACGCGGGCGACGGCGCCCATGAGCACCCGTCCCAGGCGCTGCTGGACGCCTTCACGCTGCGCCAGCGCTGGGGCGCGCTGGAGGGGCGCACGGTGCTGATCGTGGGCGACGTGCTGCACAGCCGCGTGGCGCGCTCCAACCTCGTGTGCCTGAAGGCCCTGGGGGCGCGTGTCGTGCTCTGCGGGCCGCCCACCCTCCTGCCCCCGGGGCTGGAGGAGATGGGCGGGGAGGTGACGCACCAGCTGGATGCCGTGCTGCCCCAGGCCGATGCGGTGATGTGCCTCCGCCTCCAGACGGAGCGCATGTCCGAGGCCTTCCTGCCCTCCCAGCGGGAGTACTCGCGCCTGTTCGGACTGACGCCCGCCCGCGCGGAGCGGATGAAGCCGGACGCGCCCGTGCTGCACCCGGGCCCCATCAACCGCGGCGTGGAGCTGTCCCCGGCGGTGGCGGACGGGCCCCGCAGCGTCATCCTGGATCAGGTGGCCAACGGCGTCGCGGTGCGCCGGGCCATCCTGGAGGTGTGCGCATCATGACGACGGTGCTCTTCCAGCGGGCGCGCGTCATCGACCCGCGCAATGGCGTGGATGGCGTTCGTGACGTGCTCGTGACGGACGGGAAGGTGGCTCGGGTGTCGGACGCCCCGCTGCCCGCGCCGACGGACGCGCGCGTGGTGGACGCGACGGGGAAGTGGCTGGTGCCGGGCTTCATCGACCTGCACGTGCACCTGCGCGAGCCGGGAGAAGAGGGCAAGGAGACGGTCCTCACCGGCTGTCGCGCGGCGGTGGCGGGCGGCTTCACCGGCGTCGTGGCCATGCCCAACACCAAGGTGGTGAACGACACCGCGCTCGTCACGGAGCTGGTGCTGTCGCGCGCGCGGGACGCGGCCCTGTGCCACGTGTACCCGGCGGGCGCCATCACCAAGGGGCTCAAGGGCGAGGAGCTGTCGGAGGCGGGCGAGCTGATTGGCGCCGGCTGCGTGGCCCTCACCGACGACGGCCGCCCGGTGATGAACGCCGCGCTGATGCGCCGGGTGCTCCAGTACGCGACCCAGTTCGACGTGCCGGTGATGGTGCACGAGGAGGACCTCACGCTGTCCGCCGGCGGCGCGATGCACGAGGGCGCCACGTCCACGCGGCTGGGCCTGCGCGGCATCCCCGCCTCCGCGGAGGTGGCCATGGTGGCGCGCGACCTGGTGCTCCTGGAGGAGACGAAGGGGCGCCTGCACGTCGCGCACGTGTCGTGCGAGGGCAGCGTGCGGCTGATCCGCGAGGCGAAGCGCCGCGGCCTGCGCGTCACCTGCGAGGTGGCGCCGCACCACTTCACGCTCGATGACCGCGCGGTGGGGGACTATGACACCCACGCGAAGATGGCGCCGCCGCTCCGGAGCGACGTGGACGTGAGGGCGCTGCGTGAGGCGCTGGTGGATGGCACGGTGGACGCCATCGCCACGGACCACGCGCCGCACGGCGTGTCCGACAAACTGGTGGAGTTCGAGAAGGGCATCAACGGCATCGTCGGCCTGGAGACGGCGCTGGGATTGACGCTGGCCCTGGTGCATGAGGGGGTGCTCACCCCGCGCAGGGCGGTGGAGCTGTTGTCGGAGGGGCCGGCGAGGGTATTCGGCCTGCCAGGCGGTCACCTGGCGCCTGGAGCCCCAGCGGACATCACGGTCGTGTCCCCTGGGGAGGAGTGGACGGTGGATGCCCACCGGTTCTATTCCCGCAGTCGCAACACGCCCTTCCACGGGCGCACGCTGAAGGGTCGCGTGGCGCAGACGTGGGTGGGTGGCCGGTGTGTGTTCGAGGACGGTCAGCTCAAGGAGTCGCGGTGATGACGAAGCGGGCGGTGCTCGCACTGGCGGATGGCACCACGTTCGAGGGGCGCGCCTTTGGCGCGTCCGGCGAGACGGTGGGTGAGGTGGTCTTCAACACGTCCATGTACGGCTATCAGGAGATCCTCACGGATCCCTCGTACGTGGGGCAGATCGTCACCATGGCGTACCCGGAGATGGGCAACATCGGGGCGAATGGGGCGGATGAGGAGGCGGGGCAGCCGCACGCGGTGGGCATGGTGGTGCGCTCGCTGACGCGGACGCCGTCCAACTGGCGCTCGGAGGAGACGCTGGACGCCTACCTGGCGCGCCACGGGCGCGTGGGCATCGAAGGCGTGGACACCCGCCGGCTGGTGCGCCACCTGCGCACGCACGGCGCTCAGACGGGCATCATCTCCACGGAGAACGTCTCCGCCGCGGCGCTGTCCGAGCGCGCCCGCGCGGCCACCGGAATGGAGGGCCTGGACCTGGCGACGGGCGTCTCCTGCAAGGAGCCGTACGTCTTCACCACGCCGTCGCCGGATGTGTTCCTCGCCCTGGGGGACAAGCGCCCGGAGCCGGAGCTGAAGTACGACGTGGTGGCCTACGACTACGGCCTCAAGCGCTCCATGCTCCAGTACCTGGTGGACGTGGGCTGCCGCGTGACGGTGGTGCCGTCGAACACCACCGCGGAGCAGGTGCTGGCGCGCAGGCCGCACGGCGTCTTCCTGGCCAACGGCCCGGGCGACCCGGCCGCGGTGAAGGGCGCGGACCGCACCGTGGCGGCGCTGCTGGGCAAGGTGCCGGTGTTCGGCATCTGCCTGGGGCATCAGATCATGGCGCTGGCGCTGGGCGGCCGGACGTACAAGATGAAGTTCGGCCACCGCGGCGGCAACCAGCCCGTGAAGGACCTGACCACCGGCAAGGTGGAGATCACCGCGCAGAACCACGGCTTCGCGGTGGACGACGCCAGCCTCAAGGGCAAGGCCGTCGTCACGCACATCAACCTCAACGACGGCACGGTGGAGGGTCTGGCCGTACCGGACGCACGGGCCTTCAGCGTGCAGTACCACCCCGAGGCTTCGCCCGGCCCTCACGACGCGCGCTACCTGTTCAGCCGCTTCGCGACGCTGATGGCGGGCTCGTAGGAAGAGGCGCACACCGGCCATGGACACCGCGCTGACCCCGTTGTCGTACCAGCCGTATCTGGACCAGCTCATCGCCTTTGGCAGCGCGGAGCCGCGCAAGCCGGACCTGCTCGACGCGAAGGCGGAGTACTTCCGCCTCACCGGCGAGGTGTTCGAGGACGACAAGCTCTTCGAGCTGCGGATGGCGTCTTTCCTGGACTTCTACCTCTACGACCGGGTCTCGCCGCTCACCGGCAAGACGCCGGCCGCGGAGCTGTACGAGCAGCGCCTCCAGTCCGCCGCGCCGGAGGAGGCCAACGCCTTCCGCAGCTTCACGGAGACGGTGCACGGCCTCTTCGAGGTGCGGAAGCTGGCCAAGGGCATGGTGCGCCTGCGCGAGCTCTTCTCCGGCAAGGACTTCGACGTGACGGAGCGCCGTCACATCGCGGGCCTGGCGACGGGGGACGTGCTGGAGGCGCGGCTGGTCCCCTTCGGCGGCCACCTGCTGTTCTCCTCGGCCTTCTGCTACCACCCGGCCCTGGCGCTCAAGGCGATCAAGGCCGAGGTGAAGCGCCGCAAGAAGAAGGAGCCGGCGCGCCCGGCCAAGGACCTGGTGTGGGAGTGCGCCCGCCGGGCCCTCAACGTGGAGCGCTACCGCCAGCTGGCGGTGGAGAAGATCTACGACTTCGAGCAGAAGGTCCTTTAGGCCTCCTGCTCGGGGCATCCGCCGCGCTCGCTAGACGCGGTGGATGCTCATCAGGTTGGTGTTGCCCGGCACGTTGAGCGGCACGCCGGCCACCACGATGACGGACGCGCCCGGCTCGCAGAGGTGCTGCTCGTGGCAGAGCTTGCGCACCTGCTTGAGCATGGCGTCCGTGGACGTGACGCGCTTCACCAGCCGCGCCGTGACGCCCCAGTACAGCGCCATCCGGTTCACCGCGTCCGGGTTGGGCGTCAGCGCGATGATGCGCGCGTCGGGGCGGAACTCGGAGAGGAGCCGCGCGGTGTGGCCGCTCTCCGTGTAGGCCACGATGGTGACGATGCCCAGCTGTCGCGACGCCGCCACCGCCGCCGCCGCGATGCCGGTGCCCACGTCCTCCGAGCGCTCGAAGGGGGCGTGGGGCAGGGGGATGGCGCTGGTGCGCTCCGTCTCCGCCACGATGCGCGCCATGGTGGCCGCCGCGTCCACGGGGTAGCGGCCCGCGGCCGTCTCGCCCGAGAGCATCACCGCGTCCGCGCCGTCGAGGATGGCGTTGGCCACGTCGGACACCTCCGCGCGCGTGGGCCGGGCGTTGTTCACCATGCTCTCCAGCATCTCCGTCGCGACGATGACGATGCCGCCCATGCGGTTCACCTCCCGCACGGCGCGCTTCTGGATGGCGGGCAATTGCTCCAGCGGCATCTCCACGCCCAGGTCGCCGCGGGCCACCATCACCCCGTCCGACTCCGCGGCGATGGCCTCCAGGTTCTCCACCGCCTGGGGCTTCTCGATCTTGGAGATGAGCGGCGTCTTGCGCCGTGCCACCAGCGCGCGCGCGTCTCGCACGTCCTGGGCGGTGCGCACGAAGGACAGCGCCACGTAGTCCACGCCCACCTCCTGGCCGAACGCCAGGTCCACCTTGTCCTTCTGCGTGAGGGTGGGCACCGACATGGCCGTGCCGGGCAGGTTGAGCCCCTTGTGGTCCTTGAGGAGGCCGCCCACCTCCACCCGGCAGGACACGTCCTGTCCCTTCACCTTCAACACGCGCAGCCGCACCCGGCCGTCGTCCAGGAGCACTTCATGGCCCTTCTCCACGTCCCGGGGAAGGGAGCGCACCGGGGTGGGGATGATGAGGCCGTGGCCCTGCACCGCTCGCGTCGTCACCGTCACGGTGTCGCCCGCCTTCACCATCAACTGGCCGCCCTCGAAGCGGCCCAGGCGCACCTTGGGGCCCTGCACGTCCTGGAGGATGGCCACCGGCACCCCCAGCTTCTTCGACACCGCGCGGATGCGCAGGATGCGCTGCCGGTGCTCCTCGTGCGTACCGTGGGAGAAGTTCAGCCGGGCCACGTTCATGCCCGCCTGGACCAGCCCCTCGATGACTTCCTTCGAGTCCGACGCCGGGCCCAGCGTGCAGATGATTTTCGCCTTGCGCATAGGGCCGCGCATCCTAGCCGCTCGGGGTCGGCGGCTTGACAGCCTCGCGCCCGAAGGACTAACTCTTCGTCTCACGTGCTGGGCGGAAAGTTACCGCCAGCCAGCGCACGGCATTCGTGTCTCTCAGCTGCCTTGAGACGAAGAAAGCCCGGCTACCCTGGGAGGGGGGGCCGGGCTTTCTTCGTTCCGGGCTGGGCCCGGGTTCGACGGCGCTCAGAGGTCGATTTCCTGGCCCTTGCCCCTGGGGAGCACCGGAGGGTGGTCCTTCAGGGCGCGGTCCATGCCGATGTCCTCCGAGTGCGGCGGGGTGCCCGAGCTGGGGCCCATGGGCGGCGGCGGGGGCAGGGGACCCATGTCCTCACCGCCCTGGCCGCTGCCACCCACGCCCATGCCCTGCTGCTTCTGGAGGGCTTCAATCTCCGCGCGGGTGATGCCCGCCAGCGCCAGCACCTTGCGCGTCACGCGGATGCGCGCGTTGCTGTGCATGGCCATGGCGATGGAGTCCGAGGGCCGGGCGTCCAGCGCCAGCTCCTTCTTGCCCTGCTGCAGGAAGACGCGGCCGGAGTAGACGTTGTCGCGCAGGTCGTCGATGCGGACCTCCGTCACCTTGCCGCCCAGCTTCGACACCACGTCGTCCAGCAGGTCCTGCGCCAGGGGCTGGGGCGGTGGGCGCTCCGCGAGCCGGAAGGCGATGGAGACCGCGGCGCCCTCATCCACGAAGAGGGGCAGCACCGTCTCCCCGTCCTTGGTGCTCAGCACGACGGCGTGCGTCTGTGCCTCCATCAAGGGCACCACGTCCTTCACCTCCAGCTCCACCAGCTCCGAGCAGGCCTTGGGGTCCGTCCCCTTCTCGGTGCGACAGGGCTTGTCCTTCCCTTCCGCCTGTCCGGAGGCGGCGATGGCGCCGGGGATCCCAAACGCGGGAAGGAACAACGTCCCCCCCAGCGCCAGCACCACGGCCGTGAACGGAGCGACGAAGAAGTTGGCGCGGTTGGACGTTTTCACATCCCTAAGCTACGCACCTCCCCCTTCACCGGGAGGGCACCGCACTCCCGCTGTCGCGAGCGGCCCCCGGGCCCTGGCCCTCCAGGTTGGAGGGCAGCCAGGCAGGCGGGAAGAAAACGAGGGAGGCCTACCGGTCCTCTTCGGTCTCTTCCTCGTCGTCGTAGTCCTCGTCGTCCTCGGACTCCTCGTCGTCGTCGTCCTCGTCGAGGTCGTCGTCCTCGGACTCCTCCTCGTCCTCCTCTTCGTCGTCGAGCTCGTCCTCCAGCTCCTCGGCCTCGAGCGTCATCGTCACCGCGAACTTCTTGCTCAAGGTGGCGATCTGCGCGCGCATCTCCGTGAGCGCGGCGACGAAGTCCTCCGAGAGGTTGGCGGGCGCCTTCGCGTCGCAGTGGGGACAGACAATCTTTTCCGTCCCCTCGATGAGGTCCTGGGCTTCCAACTCGAAGCTGGCCTCGCACTTCTGACAGGTGAAGTCGATGCTCATGGTCGGGCGCGGCATACAAAGCCGGTGAACATGCTGTCAACGGCAGAGACGGGGGGACATGGAACGGCCCGTGCGCTTCCACTACGTTCCCCCGGATGGACCTGCCCAAGACGATGTTGCATGCGCTCCATGACCAGGCCGCGCGGATGGAACACCGCCCGGCGCTCTGGTCCCACCACGGCGGCGCCTATGTGCCCACCTCGTGGTTCGACTATGCCCAGCGCGTCAAGCGCTTCGCCCTGGGGCTGCACGCGCGGGGGTTCCGGGAGGGGGACCCGCTGGGCATCCTCAGCTTCAACCGCGAGGCATGGCACGTGGCCGACCTGGGGGCCATGGCCCTGGGAGGCGTGCCGGTGGGGCTCTACACCACCAGCAGCCTGGAGCAGCTCGTCTACATCCTGGGGCACTGCGAGGCGCGCTTCCTCCTGGTGGAGAACGCGAAGCACCTGGCCACCGGGCTGGAGCTCCAGAAGCGGCTGCCCGCGCTGAAACACCTCATCGTCGTGGACGCGCCCACCCCCCTGCCCGAAGGCGTCCTGCGCTACGCGGACGTGCTGGCGGACGGCGCGAAGGCGGACGAGGCCCCCTACTGGGACAGCGTCCACGCGCTCCACCCGGACGGGCTGGCCACGCTCATCTACACGTCCGGCACCACCGGTCAGCCCAAGGGGGTGGCGCTCAGCCACCACAACCTCGCGTGGACGGCGAAGCAGCTCATCGACACGCTGGGGTACCGGGACCTGGAGGACGAGCGGCTCGTGTCCTACCTGCCGCTGTCGCATATCGCCGAGCAGATTGTCTCCCTGCACAGCCCCCTGATGGAGGGGATGCAGGTGTACTTCGCGGACTCGATGGACGCGCTGGGCAAGAACCTCCAGCAGGTGCGCCCCACCATCTTCTTCGCGGTGCCGCGCGTCTGGGAGAAGTTCAAGTCGAAGGCGGAGGAGGGCCTGGCCGCGCAGCCGCCGCTGAAGCGCCGGCTGGTGGAGTGGGCCCGGGCGACGGCGTTGGAGCGCAACACGCGCGCCTTGAGCCAGGAGCGCGTGCCGTCCTTCCTGGAGGCCAAGTACGCCCTGGCCCAGCGGCTCGTCTTCGCGCCGCTGAAGGCCCGCATCGGCCTGGACAAGGCGCGGCTGTACTCCACGTCCGCGGCGCCCATCGGGCGGGAGGTGCTGGACTTCTTCGCCTCCATCGACGTCGTCCTCCTGGAGGCGTGGGGCATGACGGAGCTGTCGGGCCCCGCCACGGTGAGCACCCCTGAGTGTGCCCGCCACGGCACGGTGGGCCGCCCCATGCTGGGCGTGGAGGTGCGCATCGCGGAGGACGGGGAGATCCTCGTGAAGGGCGGCAACGTGTGCCTGGGCTACCACCGCAACCCGGAGGCCACGCAGGAGCTGCTGGAGGACGGGTGGCTGCACTCGGGGGACGTGGGGGAGCTGGACGCGGAGGGCTTCCTGCGCATCACCGGGCGCAAGAAGGAGATCATCGTCACCTCCGGCGGCAAGAAGACGTCGCCCGCGAACATCGAGGAGCTGCTCAAGGGCGTGTCCCCCGTGGGCCACGCCCTGGTGGTGGGCGACCGGCGCAACTACCTGGTGGCGCTGGTGACGCTGGAGCCGGACCGGGTGCGCCGGTTCGCGCGCGAGCGGGGCTTGCCGGAGGACGCGGCCGCGCTGGCCATGGATCCGCGGCTCCACCAGCACCTGCAGGAGGCCATCGAGCGGGAGGTGAACCCGAAGCTGTCGCGCTTCGAGGGCATCAAGCGCTTCCGCGTGCTGCCTGGGGAGTTCACCATCGAAGGCGGGGAGCTCACGCCCAGCATGAAGGTGCGGCGCAAGGTGGTGGAGCAGAAGTACGCGGCCGCCATCGACGCGCTCTACGCCGAGCCCGGGGGCGCCGTCGCCCACGACTAGCGCGGTGCCTGCCTGGACATGCGAAAGGGGCGAGGGACTCGTCGTGAGTCCGTCGCCCCTCCCGTGCTTCAGCGCGTGTTCAGGCGCGGGCTACTTCTGGCCCGTGCGCTTGTCGCGCGCGATGTAATCGCGGCGGCCGGAGCCCGTGTAGACCTGGCGGGGACGGGCGATCTTCTGCTCGTTGTCCTTCACCATCTCCTCCCACTGCGCGCACCAGCCCACCGTGCGGGGGATGGCGAACAGCACGGGGAACATCTCCGCCTGGAAGCCCATCGCCTCGTAGATGAGGCCCGAGTAGAAGTCGACGTTGGGGTACAGCTTCCGCTTCACGAAGTACTCGTCCTCGAGGGCGATGCGCTCCAGTTCGAGCGCGATCTCCAGCAGCGGGTTCTTGCCCGTCACCTCGAAGACCTCGTCCGCCACGCGCTTGATGACCTTGGCGCGCGGGTCGTAGGACTTGTAGACGCGGTGGCCGAAGCCCATCAGCTTCTTCTCGCCCTCGCCGCCCTTCACCTGCTTGATGAACTCCGGGATGTTCGACTTGCTGCCGATCTCACGGAGCATGCGCAGCACGGCCTCGTTGGCGCCGCCGTGCAGCGGGCCGTAGAGCGCGCCCACGCCCGCGGCCACCGCGGAGTACGGATCCACCTGCGACGAGCCCACCGTGCGCACGGACGTGGTCGAGCAGTTCTGCTCGTGATCCGCGTGCAGGATGAAGAGCACGTCCAGCGCCTTCTCCAGCGTGGGGTGCACCTTGTAGGTCGCGGTGCCGATGCGCTTGATCATCGCCAGGAAGTTGGCGACGTAGGACAGGTCGTTGTCCGGGTAGACGTACGGCAGGCCCATCGTGTGCCGGTAGGAGAACGCGGCGATGGTGGGCATCTTGGCGATGAGCCGGGTGATCTGGATCTCACGGCTGCGCTCGTCGCGGATGTTCTTCGCGTCCGGGTAGAAGCCGGAGAGCGCGGCGACCGTGGAGCCCAGCATGGACATGGGGTGCGCGTCGTAGCGGAACCCGTCCATGAAGGACTTGATGTTCTCATGCACCAGCGTGTGGTGCGTCACGTTGTACGTGAACTTGTCGAGCTCCGCCTGCGTGGGCAGCTCACCCTTCAGGAGCAGGTAGGCCACCTCCAGGAAGGTGGACTTCTCCGCGAGCTGCTCGATGGGGTAGCCGCGGTACTCCAGGATGCCCTTGTCGCCGTCGATGAACGTGATGGCGCTCTTGCAGTTCGCCGTGTTCAGGAACGCCGGGTCGTAACCCATCAGACCGAAGTCATCGCTGCCGGTCTTGATCTGGCGCAGGTCGGGGGTCCGGATACAGCCATTCTCGATCGGGATCTCGTACGTCTTCCCGGTCCGATTGTCGGTGACTGTCAGCGTGTCCTTGGGCATGGGCGGAGATTTCACAGGGCGGCGGACGCTTTCAACAAAAAAGAACGATAAGTCCGAGAGGTAAAGTTTCGGTTGCGTTCACCGCGCTCAGGAATAACGAATTCCGGAGCGCGCCAGCTGCCGCCAGAAACCGGGGAAGCTCTTCTCCACGCACTCCGGCCCCGTCAGATCCAGAGGCACCCCGGACAGCACACATAGGGTGGCCGCTGACATCGCCAGCCGGTGGTCACCCCGGCTGTCCATCGCGAAGCGCGCGGGCTTCGACGCCGGGGGGATGATGCGCAGGGTCTCGCCCTCCGGCCCCGAGGACAGCTCCGCCGTGCCGCCGTAGGCCGTCACCAGCGCGCGGATGCCCTCCAGCCGGTCGCTCTCCTTGACCCGCAGGATGCCCACGTCGCTCAGCGTGGTGGGCCGGGGCAGCACGCACGCGAGCGCCGCCAGCGTGGGCAGCAGGTCGGGGCACTCCTTGCCGGACGCGCGCAGCTCGCCCGTCGCGTCGCCCTCGAAGCGCCAGGTGTTCGGCGCCCCCGCGGGGACCCGCTTCAGGCCCACTTCGGCGGCCAGCCGGAGGATCGCCTGGTCCGGGTGCGCGCTCTGGGGCTCCGCTCGCTCCACCGTGCCACCCGTGCGCCAGGCGATCAGCACCAGGTACCCCAGGGACGACCAATCGCCCGGCAGTGATGGGACGGATTCGGGCGGCTGATAGGCCGTGACGGCGTAGCGGCCCTCGGACTGCTCCACGGTGAAGCCGAAGCGCCGCAGCCACGCCACCGTGAGGTCCATGTAGCCGGCGCTGGTGAGCGTGCCTTCGATCTCCACGCTCCACGCGCGCTTCTCGCGGAGGGAGCGCTCCGCGCAGCCCAGCAGCAGGCTGGAGGCGTACTGGCTGCTCTGCGCGCCCGGCACCCGGAACACCGGCGCCGCCTGTGACGTGTCCCGGGGCGCGTGCAGCTCCACGGGCCACGGGGTGCCTTCGGCGAGGGTCAGGCCGGAGGAGCCCAGGGCCTGCTTCAGCGACGCGAAGAGCGGGCCGTGGGGCCGCTCACCCAGGCGGGGCGTGCCGGTGAAGCGCACGCGCGCCCCGGGCGTCACCGCGGCCTGGGTCACCAGGATGCGGAAGGGGGCGCCCCCGTCCGCGCAGTCCACGTCGCGCACGGGGCCGGGGGGAAGGCGCAAGGCCTCCACGCCCCGGCGCAGCACGCGCACGTCCGCGGGGAGGTCCTCGTCCGACTCCGCCTGCACCGACGGCAGCGGCCAGGCGCCCGTGAGGTGTCCCAACACCAGGGCTCGCTGGGCGTCCGACTTCGACACGGGCGGGGTGAGCGGTGAGGCGCTCAGGGCGCTCGGGTCGACGGTGAGGCGGTTCGGCGAGGCGTGGCTCAAGGGCGGGCTCCACGGGTCCAGGCGGGCCACAGGGCCCGCCACGTCTTCGGCATCACGTCCACGACTTCGGAGGTGCCCACGGCGGAGAGCAGCACCATGCGCAGCTCGCCATTGGCTCCGGCCTTCTTGTCGGCGTCCAGGAGCGCGGCCACGTCCTTCAGGGAGGCGCGGCGGGACAGCTCCGCGGCGCGGTCGCGGCCGAGCACGCCCGGGCCTCGCGCCAGCGCGCGCTCCACTTCATGCGCCACGGGCTCCGGGGTCACCCCCAGGTGGCGGCCCACGTCCAGGGCCCAGAGGATGCCCAGGCCCACGGCGTCGCCGTGCGACAGCTTGAAGCGCGACAGGCTCTCCAGCACGTGGCCGAAGGTGTGGCCGAAGTTGAGCACGCGGCGCAGGCCCTGCTGCTCGTAGGGGTCCTTCGCGCAGACGCCTTCCTTCAGGCCCCGCGCGTCCTTCACCAGCTTCTCCAGCGACGGCGCCGTGCGCACGTAGCGCTTGAAGAGGGAGGCATCCAGGGACGCGACCATCTTCCACGCTTCGATGGAGCCTTCTCGCACCTGGGCGTCGGACAGCGTGGCGTACAGCTCCGGGCACAGCCAGGTCTCGTCCGCGTAGTGGAAGACGCCCGCGGGGTTCTTCACCACGCGGCCGCGCACGGTGAGGTCCACCGCGCCCTTGCCGCCCAGGCTGCTGTCCACAGCAGCCAGCAGCGTGGTGGGCACCTGCACCAGCCGCACGCCGCGCTTGAGCAGGTGCGCGGCCACCGTGGCGACGTCGCCCACGGTGCCACCGCCCACCGCGACGAGCGTGCCGGAGCGGGGCAGGGTGATGCCGCCCGCGAGCACCTTCTGGAGGGACGCCAGGCTCTTGGCGCGCTCGCCGCCGACCAGCTGGATGATGGCGCGCGGCTTGCGAGCCTCCAGCGCGGGGAGGAGCCCCGGGTGGAAGCGCGCGACGGTGCGGTCCACCACGGCCACGCTGCCCTCGGGCAGGCGGGAGGCGAGCTTGGTGAAGGAGCCCCAGCGGTCGGCCGGGGGGCGGTAGGAACCAGGAGGAAGCGGGCTCATGCGGAGTGGGGGCGGGCGTTGAGTTGCTGGACGAGGTCGGCGATGACGAGCGACACCATGGCCTCCAGCACCGGCACGGCGCGGGGCATGATGCACGGGTCGTGACGGCCACCCTTGGCGTGATCCGCGAGCGTCGCGGGGGGCTTGAAGAAGGCGCGCACCTGCATGGGCTCCCCGTTGGCGAGCCCGCCCTGGATGCCGCCGTACGCGTCCTTCACGGCGTGGAACGCGCTGCCGGGCTGGCCGATGCGCTGGATCAGATCCGGCGGGCCCCAGACGACACCGGTGACGGCGCCGATGCTGCCCAGCGCCTGCGCGATGAGCGCCTTCAGCTTGCCGAAGATGGGCTCGCCCAGGCCCACGGGCAGGCCCTCCACGCGCACGTCGATGGCGCCGCCCAGGCTGTCGCCCGCCTCCTTCGCGGCGAGGATCCGCCGGGACATCTCATCGCGCACCGCGGGGTCCGGGCAGCGCGTGGCGTGCGCGTCCACGAGCGCGCGGGTGAGGCCCGGCGGCGGCACGGAGGCCACCAGCTCTCCGACCTGGGACACGTAGGCGACGGTGCTCAGCGTGGGCAGGTCGCGCGCCAGGTACGCCTCCGCGATGGTGCCGCCGATGACGCGGCAGAGCGTCTCGCGTCCGCTGGTGCGCCCGCCACCCCGGTGGTCGCGGTGCTTGTAGCGCTCGCGCCACACGGCGTCGGCGTGGCCGGGCCGGTCCACCGTCTGCAACTGGTTGTAGTCCTGTGAGCGCTGGTTCGTGTTGCGCACGATGGCCGCGATGGGCGTGCCCAGCGTCTTGTCCTGGAAGACGCCGGAGAGGATCTCGACGGTGTCCGGCTCGTTGCGCGCCGTCACCAGGGCGGACTGTCCGGGCCGCCGGCGGTCCAGCGCCGCCTGGAGCATGTCCCGCGTGAGCGGAACGCCCGCGGGGCAGCCGTCGATGACGGACCCCAGCGCGGGGCCGTGGCTCTCGCCAAAGGTCGTCAGCCGGAAGAGGGTTCCAAAAGTATTCATGTCGCCGTTTCCCAGAGTTGTCGCTGCCGCCGGGCCTGGGCGACGAACCACGCCGCACCGAGCAGGAGAGGGGTGCCCCCGCGGCGAACGATCTCCGCGGCGACGCGCCGGCCGGGCGCACCGTATGCGATCACCGCCACGCGTGCCCCCTGGAATCGCAGGTTTTCAGGGGGTGCCACCCGGTCCGGCCATGTCCACACCTGGTCCCCGGTGAGGGGGGCCTGGACCTCGGCCCGGCGCACGACGCGCAGGGCGAGCCCCTCCTCGGCGGCCACCAGCCGCAGCGCCTGCGTGGAGCCGCCATCCCCCAACACCGACACGTCCCGGGAGCCCAGGCGCTGGAGCACCGCGCGGGCCCCCTCGGTGTCGGTATTGAAGGCCTCCCACCGCGAGCCTCGGCGCACCAGGGTGTTGATGGCCTCCAGCGCCGCGCCGGTGTGCCGCGCGAGCCGCATCTTGAACGGGCTGGTGACGGCGAAGCCCGCGTAGTGGGGCAGCAGCGCGTCCACCACCGCCTCCACCGGCGCGTCCTCCGCGAGGTCGATGCGGTCGAACGGCTGACGGTGGATCCGCGGCGAGCGCGAGTGGGCGATGGACGTGCCCAGGATGCCCAGGCGGGGGGCCTGGGCGTCCTTCGCCTTGCGGTGCTCACGCACCACGTCGTCCAGCAGACGCTGGCCCGGCGCCGCCGTCCACGGGCCGCCCATGGCCACGTACTCCAGGCGGTTGTGGCGGGACAGCACCGCGCGCGCCGGGATGGCCGTGGGCCCCATGCCCAGCACGGTGACGCGCTCCGCGCCGAAGCGCCGTGCCAGCTGGCGCTGCGTCTCCAGCAGCACGTCCAGGTGCGCCGGCCCGTCCATGGGCTCCACGTGCTTCACCAACGCGTCCGCCGGAATCGGGCGGGACCAGCGCCGCAGCGCCTCCTCCGTCGGGAGCGGCCCCTCCGCGTGGTGCGACGCGAGCAGCCTGCCCGGCGGCGCGTCCATGTCCTGCGCGCGCTCCACGTCGTGGTCCACGCGCCACGCGGCCTGGATCCATGCGGCGGGCAGGGGCTTGCCACGCTCGGAGACCAGCAGGGGCATCACGCGGGCGAGCGCCTCCGCGTCGATGTCGCCGGGCGCGTGCAGGTCGGTCCGCGCCTCGATGACGTCCGCGCCCCGGCGCAGCCCGTCGCGGGCGAAGGCCACGGCCTCCGCGCCGGTGAGGGTGGGGGGCAGGGTGATGATGCGCCGGGTGGCCATCAGGAGGTCTCCTGGGCAAGGCAGCCCCGGAGGAAGTCCGCCAGGGAGATGGTGGGGACGCGGGCATGGAGGGCTTCGCGCTCATGGAAGAGCAGGTGAAGCTCCTCCTCCAGCGACACCTCCGCGCGCAGCCGGGGGCGCGTGACGTCCGCCAGCAGGCGCTCGCGATAGGTGTCGAAGGTGACGGGGACGACGAGCGTGAAGTGCCCCGCGAGCGCCTCCGGGTGGTGCGACAGGAAGCCGCCGCCCACCGACACCACGCTTCCGGGCGGCAGCAGGCCCAGCGTCTCGCGCTCGGCGGCGCGGAAGGTGGAGGGGGAGTCCGCGACCCAGGTGCGGAGCGGGCGTCCGTGCCGGCGCTCCAGCTCCGCGTCCAGGTCCAGCCCGGGGCGCTCGAGCAGGCGCGAGACGAGCGGCAGCAGGCGCGTCTTGCCGGCGGCGCGGTGCCCGGCGAGCACCACGGTCTGCGCGCCTGCCGGCCGGGGGCAGGGCCCCGGGGACGAAAGGGCCCCCTGGAGCGCCTGCTGGAGTCTGGGGTCTACCGACGCGACGACTTGGGAGACAAGGAGGCGTCGGGCCTCAACGGACGGTGCCGACATAGACGTAGGCGGTTCCAAACAGCAGGGGGTGGGCGGCGCGCTCGGAGTAGGCGCCGGCCTGGTCCATCAGGGAGAGGAAGCGCTCGCCCGCGGGGAAGGCCGCGGCGGTGCGAGGCAGGTACTGGTACGCGGCCCGGTTGCCCGTCAGCAGGCCGCCGATCGCCGGCATCACGGTCTTGCTGTAGAACCGGAAGAGCGCACCGTACGGCCCCGTGGGCTGGCCGAACTCCAGCACCACCACGCGGCCCCCGGGGCGCACCACGCGCGCCATCTCCTGGAGGCACTTCACCGGATCATCCACGTTGCGGATGCCGAAGGAGATGGAGGCCACGTCGAAGCTGTTGTCCGGGAGCGTGAGCGCCATGGCGTCCTGCACCTGGAACTCCACCGCCAGGCCCGCCTTGGCCGCCTTGGCCGGCGCGCTCTGGAGCATCTCCGGGCAGAAGTCCGTGCCCACCACGCGGCCCGTGGAGCCCACCTTGCGCTTGAACGACAGCGCCAGGTCGCCCGTCCCGGTCGCGCAGTCGAGCACCTCGCTGCCCTCCTTCGCGCCGCTGAGCTTCACCGCGGTGCGCCGCCACAGCCGGTGCACGCCGAAGGAGAGGACTTCGTTCGTCACGTCGTAGCGCGTGGCGATGGAGGAGAACATCTGACGGACTTCGGTGCTCATCGCGCCCCCGCGATCTGTGCCGGACCCGCCGGCGTGTAGAGGTGACGGTCCACCGCGGCGAGCACGCCCGGCAACCGCTGCATCAACGTAGCGAAGTCCCCAGGCGACATCGCCTGCTGACCATCGCACAGCGCCTGCTCCGGCCGGGGATGGACTTCAATCAACAGTCCATCCGCCCCCGCGGCGGCCGCCGCCAGCGACATGGGAGCGATAAGCGACGGGATGCCCGTCGCATGCGACGGATCCACGATGACCGGCAGGTGCGTGCGCTCCTTCGCCCACGCCACCGCGGCCAGGTCCAGCGTGTTGCGCATCGCGGTCTCGAAGGTGCGGATGCCGCGCTCGCACAGCAGCACCTGCTCGTTGCCCCCCGCCAGGATGTACTCGGCGGCGTTGAGCCACTCCTGCACCGTGGCGGACAGCCCGCGCTTGAGCAGCACCGGCTTGCGCACGCGGCCCAGCGCGCGCAGCAGCCCGAAGTTCTGCATGTTGCGCGCGCCCACCTGGAGGATGTCCACGTGCTCGGCCATCAGGGGCAGTTGCTCCGCCTCCATCACCTCACTGATGATGGGCAGGCCGTGACGCCGGCCCGCGTCCACCAACAGCTTCAACCCCGGCTCGCCCATGCCCTGGAACGCGTAGGGGCTGGTGCGGGGCTTGAACACGCCCCCGCGCAGCAGGTGGGCGCCCGCTTGCGCCACCGCGCGCGCCGCCAGCTCCAGCTGCTCCGCGCCCTCCACCGCGCACGGCCCCGCCATCACCACGAAGCCGGGCCCTCCCACCTCCACGCCCCCCACCTTCACCCGCGTGCCGCCGGGACGCGCCGCGCGCAGCACGCGGTGTGCACCCGGGTCTCGCCGGCCGGCTGGGTCGTCTGGTTGCTGGCCTCCCACGGCGGCTCCCTCTTCGCTGGAGTTACTGGAGTTCGGATTCCATGGAGTTCAAGCGGTTTTGAACTCCTTGGTGCATGTATAGCCGAGATCGCTTAGAAGACAATCGAAGCTGATGTCACTCGCGTCCCCCGAGGTTCAGGAGAATGGCTGATGACGCCGCTCAGTCCCGCTGAGGGCCTGCGTTGGGTCGCCGGGATGATGCCCCTGGCCGGCGTGGATCCGCTGGCGGGCGCGGGCAGCCTGGGCGTTCCCTCCGTGTACTGGGAGCGGCCGGTGGCGCGCGAGGCGGTCGCGGGGTGGGGGGAGGCGGGAGTCCTGGAGGCGCACGTCGCTTCGGAGCTGCCCACGGTGTTGGGCGCGCTGGGACACGAGGTCGTGCGCTGGTTGGACGGCGCGGAGCCCCGGTTGCCGGGCCCCTGGTTCGGGGGCATGCGCTTCAGCCCGACGGCGCCCGTGGAGGAGGCGTGGCGTTCACACGGCCTCGCGCGCTGGACGCTGCCGGAGGTGCTGGTGTGGCGCGACGGCTCCGCGCTCGCGGTGGCGGTCTTCGCGAAGGAGGGGCCGGGCGCGGAGGACGTGGTGCGCTCGCGGCTGGAGCGCGTCCGGGCGTCCTTTCCGCAAGCGTACCGTCACGCGGCGGGCGGTCCGGTGGCGCTGAGCACGGCGTCCTCGCGGCAGGACTTCGAGGCGCTGGTGGACCGGGCGGTGGCGGCCATTGGCGCGGGCCAGCTGCACAAGGTGGTGTTGGCGCGGGCGATGGAAGCGGAGGGGCCGGAGCCCTTCAACGTGGTGGACGTGCTGGCGCGCCTGCGTGAACAGAACCCGCGGTGCGCGACGTTCTTCTTCGGCGCCCCGGATGGGACGGCGTTCCTGGGCGCGACGCCGGAGACGCTGTGCCGGGTGGACGGGCGGGTGCTGGAGACGGAGGCGCTCGCGGGGTCCGCCGCGCCGGGTGGCGCGGAGGCGCTGGACGCCAGCGACAAGGACCGGCGCGAGCATGAGGCGGTGGTGCACTACATCCTCCATGCGCTGGCGCCGGTGGCGGCGAGCGTCTCCGCGGACGCGCAGCCGTCGGTGCTCGCGCTGAAGAACGTGGTGCACCTGCGCACGGGCATTCGCGCGCAGCTGGCGGAGGGCGTGGACACCGCGAAGGTCGTCACCGCGCTGCACCCCACGCCGGCGGTGGGGGGCACGCCGCGCGAGCGCGCGCTGTCGTTCCTGGTGGAACATGAGGCCCTGGATCGGGGCTGGTACGCGGGGCCGGTGGGCTGGGTGGGCCCCGGCCGTGCGCACCTGGTGGTGGCGTTGCGCTCGGCGCTGGTGCGTGGCGCGAGGGCCCGGCTCTTCGTGGGCGCGGGCATCGTGGCGGGCTCCAGCGCGGAGTCCGAGTGGCGGGAGACGGAGATGAAGAGTCTGGCCATGCTGCGCGCGCTGGGGGGCGGCGATGTCGTCCGACGCTAACCTCAACGTGTTGTGGGCGCGCGCCCTGCTGGAAGAGCTGGTGCGTGGCGGGGTCCGGCACGCGGTGGTGTGTCCCGGCTCCCGCTCCTCGGCGCTCGCGCTCGCCTGCGCGCACACGCCGGGCCTGCGCACCTGGTCCGTCATCGACGAGCGGAGCGCGGGCTTCTTCGCCCTGGGCATGGCGAAGCATTCGCGCCAGCCGGTGGTGCTGGTGGTCACCAGCGGATCCGCGGGCGCGCACATCTATCCGGCCGTCATCGAGGCCGCCATGGCCCAGGTGCCACTGGTGGTGCTGACGGCGGACCGGCCGCTGGAGCTTCAAGGCTGGGGCGCGCCGCAGACGGTGCCCCAGGCGCGCTTCTTCGGGGACTTCGCGCGGCTGTTCGCGGACGTGGGTCTGCCCGAGTCGAACAGCGCGGCCATCGCCCACATGCGTGCCACGGCCGCGCGCGCGGTCAGCACCGCGTGCCGCGCGCCCCGGGGCGCCGTGCAGATCAACGTGCCGTTCCGTGAACCCCTGGCGCCCATCGCGCAGGACTTCGGCGCGGAGAACCTCACGGCGCTCGCGAGGGAAGGGCGGCCGGATGGGCCCCTGACCCGCATCGTGCCGCCGTCGCGCGCCCCGGATGCGTCGGCGCTGGACGCCGTGCGCGCGCGCATCGCCAGCACCGAGCGCGGGGTCATCGTGTGCGGTCCCCGCGATGAGGACGACGGCTTCGCGGAGGCCATCACCGCGCTGAGTCTCGCGACGGGCTACCCCGTGTTCGCGGAGGCCACGTCCCAGGCGCGCTACGGCGGCGGCCCGCTGACGGTGTCGCTCTACGACGCGCTGCTGCGCCACGAACCCTTCCTGCGGACCCACACGCCGGAGCTGGTGCTGCGCTTCGGCGGGGGCCTGACGCCCAAGACGCCGCAGCAGTGGATGGACGCCTCTGGCGCGGAGATCGTCGTGTTCAGCGACGAGGGCGCGCTGTACGACCCGTCGCACCGCGCCTCGCGGGTGGTGGAGGGCTCGGCGGTGCTCGCGTGCCGGGCGCTGACGGACCGGCTGGCGCGGGGCCCTGGTCGCTGGGCGCAGGACTTCATGGGCGCGGAGCGGGTGGCCCGAAACGCGCTGGAGACCGCGCTCGCGGAGCAGGGCGACGCGCTGACCGAGCCCCGGCTGGCGCGCGAGGTGGTGGCGGCGCTGCCGGCGGGGGCGCTCTTCTTTGTCTCCAGCAGCATGCCCATCCGCGCGGTGGACGCCTTCGCGCACGGCGGTGGCGTGCCGCTGCGAGTGCTGGCCAACCGCGGCGCCAATGGCATCGACGGCATCGTGTCCAGCGCGGCGGGCGTGGCGGCGGCGGCGGGAAGGCCCGCGGTGCTCCTGTCCGGAGACCTGGCGCTCCTGCACGACGTGGGCGGGCTGGTCACGGCGGCGCGCGCGCGCGTGCCCCTGACGGTCGTGGTGGTGAACAACGACGGCGGCGGCATCTTCTCCTTCCTGCCGCTGGCCCAGTCGGCGAAGGCGGACGAGTTCGAGACGCTCTTCGGCACGCCGCACGGCGTGGACCTGTCGCACGCGGCGGCGCTCGCGGGTGCCCGCTTCGAGCGGCCCACGACGCCCGCGGCCCTGCGCGCGGCGGTGCGCACCGGGCTGGAGGGCGGCCTCCACCTGGTCGAGGTCCAGGTCGACCGGGCCACCAACGTGGATGCACACCGGCACCTCTTCGCGCGGATGGCCGCCGCACTGGGAGACGGATCATGGGCGTGACGCTCGCATCGGACAGCTGGGGAGAGGGTCCCCGCACGGTCCTGGCGCTGCACGGCTTCACCGGCGGCAGCGCGTCGTTCGACCACCTGCGGCCGTTGCTCGGCCGCTCCGTGCGAGTGGTGGCCGTGGATCTTCCCGGCCACGGCCGCACGCCGCTGCCCGAGCGGACGGGGCGCGACGGATTCCTGGACACGGTGGACGCGATCATCCAGGTCGCGCGTGACCTGGGCTCAGGCACGGTGGATCTCCTGGGCTATTCGCAGGGCGCGCGGCTGGCGCTGGCGGCGGCGGTGCGCGCGCCGGAGTGCTTCGGCCGGCTCATCATGGAGAGCGGTTCGCCCGGATTGCACCGGCGCCAGGAGCGCTCCGAGCGGCGCGAGGCGGACGCGAAGCTGGTGGAGTTCATCCGCGCCCGGGGCGTGGACGCCTTCGTGGAGCGCTGGGAGGCGTTGCCGCTGTTCGACGGACTGCGGCGGCTGCCGGCCTCGGAGCAGGCCGCGCTGCGTGAGCGCCGCAAGGCGTGCACGGCGGAGGGGCTCGCTGGCGCGCTGGAGTCCCTGGGCCTGGGCGTCCAGCCGGACTACTGGCCCTCGCTGCACCGGCAGCGGCTGCCCACGCTGCTGCTCACCGGAGACCAGGACGCGAAGTTCACGAACCTGGCGCGCCGCATGGCGGCGGAGCTGCCGGTGGTGTGGCGCCATGCGTTCTCGGGGTGCTCGCACGCCCCGCACCTGGAGGCGCCGGAGGAGTACGTGCGGGAAGTGCTCTCGTTCCTCCAGACGCCCTGGTACGAAGCGCCACAGTTCGAATCCGCCATCCTGGCGCGAGAGGCCACCCACTCGTGAGCACCCTGGCTTCCAGTCCTTCCGATGCCACTCCTCCTCCCACGCTGAAGACGTGGTTGATGGCCGTGCGCCCGAAGACGTTGACGGCGGGGGCCGTGCCGGTGCTGGTGGCCACCGCGCTCGCGTACGGCGACGGAGTGGGGCGGCTGCTCCCCGCGCTCGCGGCGCTCCTGGGGGCGGTGCTGATCCAGATCGGCACCAACTTCATCAACGACTACTACGACTTCAAGAAGGGCGCGGACACCGAGGAGCGCCTGGGGCCCAAGCGCGTGACGCAGAGCGGGCTCATCGCGCCCGGCACGGTGCTCACGGGCGGCCTCACGTGCTTCGCGCTGGCGACGCTGGTGGGCGTGTACCTGGTCATGGTGGGCGGCTGGCCCATCGTGGCCATCGGCGTGATGTCGCTCCTGTGCGGCTACGCGTACACGGGCGGGCCGTATCCGCTGGGCTACCACGGGCTGGGCGACCTGTTCGTGATCATCTTCTTCGGCCTCGTCGCGGTGACGGGCACGTACTACGTGCAGGCCGGGCTCGTGGGCCCCGCGGCGTGGTGGGTGTCGCTGCCGGTGGGCGCGATTGGCACGTGTCTCATCGTGGTGAACAACCAGCGTGACGCGAGCACGGACGTGAAGGCCGGCAAGCGCACGGTGGTGGTGCGCTTCGGCACGGGCTTCGGCCGGGCGGAGTACGTCCTGCTGCTGGTCGCGTCCTACGCCACGCTCTTCGTGCTGTTCGCCAAGGGGTACGCGAGCGCCTGGGTGTTCCTGCCGCTGCTGAGCCTGCCGCTGGTGGTGCCGCCGCTGAAGCTGATGCTGAAGGCGGAAGGGGCGGCGCTCAACCCCGCGCTGGGAGGCACGGCGAAGTTGCAGATGGTTTTCGGACTGCTGTTCGCGCTGGGGTTGTACCTGCGCTGAAGGGGGTGTCATGCGCATCACCGCCGCGACGCTCACCCCGCTGCACCTCACGCTGGCCCAGCCCCTGAAGACGGCCCGTGGCACCTACGCCGCGCGCGACGGCTTCCTGGTGCGGCTGACGGACGAGGACGGCCACGTGGGCCAGGGCGAGGCCATGCCGCTGCCGGAGTTCGGCACGGAGTCTCTTGCCACCACGCACCGGGTGCTGCGCGAGTGGCTGGACGGGCTCCAGGGCCAGTCGCTGGAGGACAGCATCGAAGGCATCGAGGCCACGCTCGTGCCTTCCGCCAGTGAAGAGCTGCGCCAGCGCGGGGCCCGAATCCGCGGGCTCGACGCGGCGGAGGCCGTCCCCGCCGCGCAGCACGGACTGGAGCTGGCGCTGTTGGATCTGCTGGCCCAGCGCAAGGGCGTGCCCCTGTGCTGGCTCCTCGCGGAGGAGGCGCGGCCGGAGGTCCTGGTGAACGCGCTGCTGGGCTCGGAGGAACCCGAGGCCCTTGCCCAGGAGGCGCGCGCCGCGGTGGCGGAGGGCTTCCAGACTTTGAAGGTGAAGGTCGCGGGGCGCCCGCTGGACGCGGACGAAGCGCGGGTGCGCGCCGTGCGCGATGCGGTGGGGCCCGGCGTGCGCCTTCGCCTGGATGCGAACGGTGGCTGGACCGAGCCCGAGGCCAACCGGGCCTTGGATCGCCTGGGCTGGTACGACCTGGAGCTGGTGGAGCAGCCCACGCCCCCGGAGGACCTGCAGGCCCTGTGGCGCGTGCAGCGCCGGGCCCCGTGTCTCCTCGCCGCGGATGAGACGCTCGCCACGCCCGCCGCGGTGCGCGCGCTCCTCACGATGGACCTGGGGGGCGGGCCGGTGGTGGGGGCGGTGGTGCTCAAGCCCATGGTGTTGGGGGGCCTGTTGCCGTCCATGGTGGTGGCGCTGCGCGCGGCCCGGATGGGCATGCACGCGTACGTCACCAGCTCCATCGACGGAGTGGTGGCCCGCGCGGGCGCCGCGCATCTGGCCTCCGCGCTGCCGTCCGGGGAGCTCGCCTCCGGGCTCGCCGTGGGGCGCCTCTTCGCGGACGAGCCCCGAGACCATCCGTATCAACCCCGAAAGGGCCTCCTGCGCCTGCGCGATGCACCCGGGCTGGGCCTGCCGGTGGATCCGGCCGGAGCCCCCTGACGGATGCGAGCCGGCGCCCTCATCCCGAAGGCGCGTGAGGATGAGCCACGGCGGTCCCTTCCGAGCGTGCGCGCGTTCGCGCTCGTGGGGCGCCGCCCCGGAAGGACCTGCCGATGAACCACGATTGTCCCATTCGCGAAGGCGCGCGACAGACCCCGGACGCGGAGGCCCTGCGCTTCCTGGAGCAGACCTGGACCTTCCGCATGCTGGACGCGGAGGTGGCGCGTTGGACGGAAGCCCTGGTGGCGCGCGGAGTCGGGCAGGGCGACCGGGTGGCGCTCCTGTCCACGAGCCACCCCAGCGTGACGTTCCTCTTCTGGGCCCTGGGCCGCGTGGGCGCGGTGTTCGCGCCGCTCAACGCCCGGCTCACCTCCGCGGAGCTGCGTCCCCTGATGGACGCCGTGGAGCCCAAGCTGACGCTGGCGCTCGGCTCCCTGCGGGAACGGCTCACGGGCGCGGAGGCACTGGAGGCGTTCACGCAGGGCATGGTCGCGACCTCCGTGCCTGAACGGGCCTGGGACGCGGAAACGCCTCGGGTCATCCTCTTCACGAGTGGGACGACGGGCCGGCCCAAGGGCGCCGTGCTCACGGAAGGCGCCTTCCGTGCGTCGTGTCAGGGCTCCGCCGCGAACCTGGGCCGGCACGCCGCGCCGCGCTGGCTGGGCACGCTGCCGTTGTTCCACGTCGGCGGCCTGGCCATGCTCACGCGGACCGCCTACGAGGGTGGCTGCCTCCTGCTGCACGAGCGCTTCGACGCGGAAGCAGTCAACCGAGCCATCGACGTCGACGGCGCCACGCACGCCAGCTTCGTCGCCACCACGCTGGAGCGCGTGCTCGACGCGCGACACGATCGCACGCTGCCCGTCACGTTCGAGTGCGCGCTGATTGGCGGCGGTCCCGTCCCCACGGCACTGCTGACGCGCGCCCGGGCCGCGGGGCTCCGGGCGCTCCAGACCTACGGCCTCACCGAGGCCTGCTCCCAGGTCACCACCGAGCGCCCCCAGGAGGCCGATGGCCGCACCGCCGGCCCGCCGCTGCCGGGCCTGGAGGTCCGCGTCGTCGGAGCGGATGGCGCACCGCTCGGCGCGGGGCACGAGGGGGACGTGGAGGTCCGAGGCCCCACGGTGATGGTCGGCTACTGGAACCAGCCCGACGCCACGCGCGAAGCCTTCCACGACGGCTGGCTGCGGACGCGGGACGTGGGCGTCCTCGACGCGCGAGGCCGTCTCACCCTGTTGTCCCGCCGCACGGACCTCATCGTTCGCGGAGGGGAGAACCTCTACCCGGCGGAGATCGAGGCCGTGCTCGCCAACCACCCCGCCATCGCGGAGTCCGCCGTCGTCGGCGTGCCAGACTCCCACTGGGGCGAGGTCCCCGTGGCCTTCGTCGTCCTGCGTCCGGGCCATTCCCTGCCCGAGGACCTGGACGCGTGGTGCCGCCAGTCGCTCGCGCGCTTCAAGGTCCCCACGCGCTTCGTTGAGATCGAAACCTTGCCGCGCAACGCGATGAGCAAGGTGGAGCGCTCCGTGCTCCGGCGGGACGCCATGTCTCATCCCATGTATCAGTCAGGGTCTTGAACGCCCCGGATTCCAGGACGGGTGGGGTTCACGGGACTCGCTGAGAAGACCTGTCAGGTCAGACTAGATTCATTATCCGTGGGGGGCATCCTGGGAGGAAGCTCACGGTGAGTACCGCAGTGGAAGCAGTGAAGGCAGAAGGACAGTCTGAAGCGAATCAACCCGACGTGCATGGCAACAGGGCCACTGGCGCCATGAAGTGCCCCCATCTGGGCGCCCAGTACAACCCGTTCGCGGGACCCCACGTCGAGGATCCACATCCTTTCTACGCGCAGCTGAGACAGGACGCGCCTGTCAGCTACAACCCCATGCTGGGGATGTGGCTGGTGAGCCGGTACGACGACATCTGCCACGTGCTCAAGGATCCGTCGCGCTACTCGTCGGCGGACATGGGCAACGTGGGGTCGGTGCTGGCGCCGGAGACGCTCTCGATCCTCGCCGAGGGCTATCCCCTGGCGGACAGCCTGCTCAACTCGGATCCGCCCACGCACACGCGGCTGCGCAAGCTGATGGGGCGGGGGTTCTCCGCGCAGCGCATCGCCGCGCAGGAGGCGCCCATCCATGCCGTCTCGCAGGAGCTGGTCAACGCGTTCGCGCACCAGGGCCACGCGGACCTGGTGACGCAGTTCGCGTACCCGTTGCCCGTGCGGGTCATCCTGGGCATGGCGGGCGTGCCCCAGAAGGACATGGCCGACATCAAGCGCTGGTGTGACGACTTCTTCCGGATGATCTTCACGCGCGTCCCCGCGGAGGAGCAGCCGCCGCTCGCGCGCAGCTGGGTCACCTTCCAGCACTACGTCGCCCGCCTCATCCGGGAGCGCCGCGATGAGCCGTGTGATGACCTCATCAGCTACCTGGTCACCACCGACGCGGACGGCGAAGCGCTCACGCTACCGGAGCTGATCATCGCCATCGCCGGCAGCATGCTGGCGGCGGGCCATGAGACGACGACGGCGCTGCTGGCCCAGTGCTGGAAGCAGGCCCTGCTCCAGCCCGGCCTCTGGCAGCGGCTGCGCGAGGACCGCTCGCTCGTGCCCCACCTCATCGAGGAGACCCTGCGCTTCGACTCGGTGGCGCACGGGATGATCCGCACCACCACGGAGGACGTGGAGCTCGCGGGCGTCGCGCTGCCCAAGGGCTCGCGGCTGCTGCTGCTCTACGCGTCGGGAAGCCGCGACCCGGCGCTCCTGGCGGACGCGGACCGCTTCGACATCTCCCGCCACCACCCGTCGCACCTGGGCTTCGGCCGGGGCATCCACTTCTGCATCGGCGCGCCCCTGGCCCGGCTGGAGGCGCTCATCGCCACCAACATGCTGCTGGATCAGATGCCGGACCTGCGCCTGGCGCCGAACCCGGACTTCGCCACCATGCAGAACCTCACCCTCCGCTCCATCCAGCACCTGCGCGTGGAGTGGACCCCCATGGGGGCCTGAGCCCCACCTGGACTCCGGTCCGCCCGTGGCGAGTCCACGGACGGGCCGGAGACGTCAGCGGCTCAGCACTCCGACGCGGGGTGGCCCCACGGGTTGGTCCGCGGATACTTGCGCAGCAGCGTACACAGGCGGTGCGCCGCGACCATCGCGGTGGACTGCCTCGGCGCTTCGGCGTGCATCGCCGTCTGGCCCAACCGGGCCGCCTGCAGTGCCAGCGCGTGCTGCACTTCCGGAGACCAGCGCTTGAACTCGAGCCATTCCATGTGCCTGCTCCTCCTTGAAGGAGCGGCCATTGAACGCCCTTCAATCCAGGAAATCACGACGCCTCGCGTTGGCCTGGGGCGTCAGTGACCTCTCGCTGACAGGAGCCTCAGGCTTGGGAGGGATTGGCTGGTCGGCCGATGAGCATCATCAAGCCGAAGGGGTTCCCGGGGTTGGTGAGCCGGTCGATGTCCCAGACGTAGTCGTCGCCCAGGCCCTGGGTGAGCTCGCGCATCTCCTCCACGGAGTACGTGCGCAGACAGGACACCACGCCGTCGAACGCGGCCGCCAGAGGGATGAGCGGCATCAGGTAGGTGAGCGCCAGGCGGTCCGCGCGGACGGGGCGGATGAAGGGCGTCGTCAGGGGCACGTTGATCAGCGCCGCCGCCGTCATCGCGATGGCCGGCCCGCGCCGCTCCACCAGCTCCATGATGGCGATGCCGCGCCGCTGGGCGACCGCGTCCGCCAGCACTTTGCGCGCCATGTCCGGCGGCAGGTGGTGGAACGAGTTGCACATGATGCGGAAGCCCTTGAACGTCGCCGGCACCGCCGTCGCGTCCACCGGCGTCGTCACGAAGTCGATCTTCCCCGGGTTCGCCGCCTTCGCCTTCTCGAACGCGGAGATCTCCGGATACAGGTCCGTCAGGAGCGCCGTCGCCTGGTAGCCCTCCTGCGTCTCCAGCATCTCCAGCAGCTTCGGCACCGGCCCCGCGCTGCCCGACGCCATGTCCAGCAGCTGCGTCTCACCCATCGCCGCCATCGCGCCCTTGAGCCGCTTCACGAACTCCGAATAGCGGTCGTCCGACAGGCTCCACACGTACGCGAGGAAGTCCGTCACCCCCCGGCGAAGCACCTTCGGGAACCAGGGCTGATCCTCTAATTCAAAAAGTTGCAGTCTGGGCATAATCGCTGGGCGCTCCAAGGGGCTCAGGGGGGAGGACGGCCCCGGCACTGTCGCCCAGTCCGGTGCGACGTACAAGAGGCGCCTTCCGGGTTCACCGGCATACATCCGCATGCTCAGGATACCCACCCAGCCATCGAATTCATGTGGCTGTCGCGAAACTTTGAAGCGTTGCAAGAAATCACGACCCGAAAGGAAGACAGCGGCGCGCGCGCGGACGGAAGTGCATGCGGGGCCTGCAAGGTTTTCAGAGGGGTGCGTTTGATTATCAGGAGGGCGGCGGGGCGGGGCCGGGCGGATGTTTCGGCTGGCGGGGCGGGCCACCTGGATCGTGTTGAAACAGCGGATCCGAAGTGGGGTGGTCAGTGTTTGTCGGTATCATGACCTGCGACCGAGGGGGGGCTTCGGTCGGTGGGTCGCGCGGTTCAAAGCGGATCAGCTCGCACACAACGGGAGGGAGTAATGGCTCCGGAATCTGTTGATGTGATCGTCGTCGGAAGCGGCCCGGTGGGTGCCATGGCGGCGAACCTGCTGGGGCAGTACGGGCTGCGCACCGTGATCATCGAGAAGGAGATCACGCCGCACACGCAGTCCCGGGCCATCAACGCGGACGACGAAGCGCAGCGCATCTTCCAGGCCGCCGGCATCACGGGTGAGCTGGGGCCGGGCTTCCACCCGTGCCTGAAGATGACCTACGTGGATGACGAGATGCGGATGCTCGCCGAGGTGGACTTCACCAAGGTGGAGCGGCCCAACGGTCACTACATCGGGGCGCTGTTCAACCAGCCGCGGCTGGAGGCCTCGCTGCACCGGGGCCTGGAGCGCTTCGCGCACGTCTCGATGTGGCGCGGTCACGAAGTCGAGTCATTCATGCAGGATGAGGACGGCGTGTCGGTGCGCGTGAAGGACAACACGTCCGGCCGCACGCTGACGGTGCGCGCGCGCTACCTGCTGGCGTGCGACGGCGCCAAGAGCGGCATCCGCCGGCGGCTGGGCCTGAAGCTGGAGGGCACCACGGCGCTGGAGCACGCGCTGGCCATCTCCGTGGAGACGCCGTCGTCGGCGCCGGACTTCACCTACTACCCCTGCGGGCCGGAGCGCGTGGGCATCGTGACGCGCACCGCGCACGACGAGATGCGCTTCGACACGGTGGTCAAGCCGGGGCAGGACCTGGAGTACGTGCAGACCGCCGAGTACGTGCGGAGCATCATCGCGCCGTTCATCGACCCGGACTCGGTGAAGGTGAAGAGCGTCAACCTCTACGCCTACCACAGCCGCATGGCGGAGAAGTGGCGGGTGGGCCGCGTGTTCCTGCTCGGGGACGCGGCGCACCTGATGCCGCCCTTCCTGGGACAGGGGCTGTGCTCCGGCCTGCGCGACGCGGCGAACCTGACCTGGAAGCTGGCGCACGTGCTGGGCGGCGCGGCGGACGCGTCGCTGCTGGACACCTACGAGGTGGAGCGCCGGCCGCACGCCGCGGAGATGATGCGCCTGTCGGACTCGCTGGGGGCGATGCTGTCGTCGGGAGGCCCGCTGATGGCCCGCGCGCGCAACGCCTTCATCAAGCTGCTGTACCACATGCCCGTCACCGGCCCGTTCATCCGCGAGTACAAGATGAAGCCGAACCTCTTCCACGCGGAGGGGTTCCTCTTCGGCGGCAAGCGCGGCAAGTCCAAGCAGGCGGCGGAGGGGGCCTACTTCCCGCAGCCGCGCGTGGAGCACGGCGAGGAAGGGGAGCGCCCGCTCGACGACGTCATCGGCCACCGGTTCGCCGTGCTGACGCGGCCGGGGGCGCCCGCGGACGTGCAGCAGGCCGCGAAGACGATGGCGGAGGAGATTGGCGGCGTGTGGCTGTCGGTGGCGCCCGCGGCGCGCTCGGGCGCGGGCCGCTCGGGGGAGGTGGTGGATCTGGATGGCAAGCTCGGCGCCTGGTTCGCCCAGCACGCGGCGGACGTGGTCGTCCTCCGGCCGGACCGCTACGTCTACGCGGCCACGAACCACGCGGGGGTCGCGCAGGTCCACGCGGCGCTGAAGCAGGACATCCGGCCCTTCACCCGCAGGGGCAGCCGCGCCTCACGCCGGGCGGCATCGCTCGGGGCCTGAGCCTCCGGGGCCGTTCCTGGCGGACGGACGGGCGTCGGTGGCCTTTGAGGCTCCGGCGCCCGTCGTCGTTTCGGCGTCTCAGGCGGCGGCGGCCTGGAGCATCTGCCGCGCCTTCGCCATGCAGTCGCCGTAGAAGCGCAGGTAGATGTCCAGCGCGCGGGCGCCCGTCTTGGCGATGGTGGTCGCGTGCTCGGGCTTCTGGCCGAGCAGCTTGTTGAGCATGAGCTCGTTGAGGGCGGTGTGGCCCACGTCCAGCTCCACGTGCTCCTTGATGAACGACAGCGAGTTCATCACGTCCGGGCCCAGCACGCGCTTGCACTGCTCGATGAGCCGGGGCGCGAACACCACGGACAGGTTCTCGATTTCATACTCGATGGCGACTTGGCCGCCCGGCATGGGGCCCGCGATGGTCTCCTCGTGGATCTGCCGGTACTCCTGCATGGCGGGGGTGGGGGCCTGGGCGATCAGCGCCTCCGCGTCCAGCTTGGGAGAGCGGCGGGTGTTCCAACTGGCCACGAGGTTCTTCGTGTCCTCCACCATCATCAGGTGGTGACCGGCCTCGTGCTTGGCGTGCATGATCAGCTTCTCGCCCACTTCCGCCATCCCCGCGCGGACACAGGACTCCCCGGCGCGGCGGATCCACCCGTCCACGGGCTCCGTCATGTAGACGCCCAGGGCACACAACTGGATGAGGAAGGCCTCCAGCAGCGCGGGGTCCACGTTCGGATCCAGCAGGGTCGTCACGTGGGGACCGGTCGCCAGCAGGTGGCGGACGTCGGTGACGTGGGGGAGGTACTGCGATTCGACCAGGGGCTTGCTCATGGGGGACGGCTCCTTAACGGGAGTGGGCACCGCGGCGCCCGATGGTGAGTTCGCTGATGTGCTCCAGGAAGTCGGGGACGAGCTTCGAGGAGATGATCCACAGGTACGGATCCGGGCCGTCGTGCAGGCCGCACTCCTGCACGTAGTCGCCGCCCTCGTCCTCGCGCAGGTAGAGGAAGGAGGGGCGGTTGCGCGCGGCGTACCAGCGCCGGGCCGCGTCCATCAGGGCCGAGTACGCGCGCGTTCCATCCCCCAGCAGGGAGAACAGGCGCGTGTTGTCGAGCAGGCGGAACAGGTTCGCGCCCAGTTGCCCCAGCTCCACCACCGCGGCGGCGCAGGGCACGCCGTCCCGGCGCGCGACCAGGATGGAGCGCTCCCGCTCCATGCCGAAGCTCTTCCACTTCTGCGTGACGGGCGTCATGTCCAGCCGGTCCCGCGTGAGATCCAACGACTCCACGTAGCACTCAGGGAACTGCTGGCCAATGGTCGCGGCCAGCAGGCTCAGCTCGCTCGCGGTGGCGGGGCCGACCTCGTACGGGTGCACGCGGCCGGTCATCTCGTGGCTGAAGGCCTTCATCTTCTGGATCTTCCGCGTGTAGGCCAGGCCCGAGCCGGCCTCCATCTGCCGCTGCGCGTAGCGCACGTGCGCCTTGGCGATCCACGGGTTGAGGGCCTCCACGTAGGCCACCACCCAGTGGAAGTCCGGGTCGCTCTGCGGGTGCTCGAACGTGCGCAGGTAGATGTCGCGCATGATGGCGCCCGCTTCCTGCACCCCCGCCGGCGGCTTGCCGGGCCGCTTCGCCACCTGGTGGCCCAGCCACGCGTGGCGGTACGGCTTGGTGAAGGACAGCGTCGCTTCGATGCCGCGCTCGGACGGCCACACCGCCTGGCAGAACAGCTGCGGCACCTCGGCGGCGCGCTTGGCGAGCGACGCGAAGTTGGCCTTCAGCTCCTCGAACTCCTCCGGCGAGCTGCCACCCAGGCTGAAGAACCCCGAGCGGTTGAACAGCTCCCAGAGCTGATCCACCAGGCCCTCGCTGGTGCGCGTGGCCGGGGACATCGTCTGCGACACGAAGCGCACCCAGCGCGCCTCGTCGGACGAGTAGGGCAGCACGCTCAGGCCGCACAGCACGGTGCCGTCCTCGCGCATGCCGCTGACGTAGCGGATCTCCCCGCGCACGCTCACCCGCTGGCCGTCGCCCAGCTCCAGCTCGATGAGCGGCGGCAGCAGGCCGGGGAACATCAGGTCCTGCGGCTGGCAGCGCACGCACAGGCCAGAGAAGGAGAGATCCAGCACCTCGCGCCGCATCAGCCCCAGCTCCCGCCACAGCGGGTGGTGGAAGCGCGCGTGCACGCCCTCGGGGGCGGGGACGCGGCGGTGCCAGCGGTG
Organism: Corallococcus sp. Z5C101001; assembly: GCF_007352635.1. Taxonomy (NCBI): domain Bacteria; kingdom Pseudomonadati; phylum Myxococcota; class Myxococcia; order Myxococcales; family Myxococcaceae; genus Corallococcus; species Corallococcus sp. Z5C101001. The sequence continues at coordinate 109,975 of NZ_VKLU01000005.1, read as the reverse complement.
CCGGATGCGGAACAGCTGGTCGGGCAGGGTGGTGAAGAGGCGGTCCCCCTCGCCGTGGCCCGTCTCCGCGCGCATGCGGTACGCGGAGTTGTAGCCGATGACGTCGATGTCGTACGCGGGGTCGCCCCAGTCCGGCGTGGCCTCCTCGGTGCGCCACTCCAGCTGTCCGGTGGCGGCGTGGAAGCGCTCCAGCACCATGCGCACCACGCGGCCCTGGCGGCGCAGCACGCCCTTGTTCCCGGACGCGCAGATGGCCACGAAGATGGAGCGGATCCGCTCGGCGTCGCAGATGGTGTCCTGCACGGGCAGCGCGGACGCGGCCGGCTCCGCCACGCCCCGGCGCAGCGAGTCCGCCAGGAAGCCCAGGATCTCCCGACCCTGCTCCAGCGTCACCCCCACCAACTGCAGCCCCACCGGTGAATTGGCCACGTCCGTGTCCGTGCGGATGAAGGCGCCGTTGAGCGGTCCGATGGTGGCTCCATTGCACGCCAGGTACACCGGGAAGGTGCGCGCCTCCGACGTGTCCATCAGGGGCTGCCGCGGCGCCACCCACACCACCGTGGGGGACAGCCGCGTCACCTCACCCAGCACCGCGTCCGGCCGGCCCACCGCGCAGGTGATGGCCGTGGGGCCGGTGCCGTGCAGCGAATAGCCCGAGTCATCGAGCGCCGCTTCCGCAGGGGGGAGGGGAATCACGTTGCGCAGCGCGTCGCCACTGCCGAATTCGATCGCATGCTTGAACTTCGAGGAAGCCGGGATCCCTCCGTCCATCGTCAGGACTCCCCTCTTGCGGGCAGCGACACCATTCGTGGTCGGCGATGTTGCGAGCACAACACTTCCTCCCTGATTTCCTGGAGACGCTGACGGCTCTGGATTCTGGAACCGCATCATGGGGAACTCGGCCGTAACAGTCAAATCGAATTTATATGCCAGGGCTGTTTTTCTGCCCCTCGGCTTGACTCACCCCGGGTCCTAATCGACTGGACATATACGGGTTTTCCGAGGAGCAAGGCGGACCCAGAGTATGCATCCATATCAGCAAGATGGCGCGCGGCTGTAACCCTCCTCAAACTGAAAAAGCTGGCAGACGTGCCGGGTCAACGGGCAATGGACGACTGTCAGAGGTGGCCGTTATGGTCGGTCTCCAAGGCTCAGTCCCGGGGAGAGGGAGACGCGAATGAGCGCAGCGCTCGATGCGAAGGGGTCGCCGGCGGACAGAGGGTCCTCCTCCGTGCAGGGGCTGGAGCCGGTGGACCTCCCGGACGTCTTCCAGGTGGATGTGGCGGTGTCCGTGCGCGATGCGCTGGAGCTGCTCGGGGCGACGCGGCGCCTGCACGGCGTGGAGGTCACCCTGGAGCTGCCGGAAGCGCCGGTGATCGCCCGGGTCAGCCGCCGCCGGCTGGAGCAGGTCCTGCTGCTGCTCGTCGCGCACGCGGTGGACGCGATGACGCCAGAGGCTCCCGCGGTTCGGGTGGTGGTGGATCCGCCGGACGACTTCGGGGACGTGGGGCCGCGCTTCCAGGTGGTGATCCCGGGCGTGAACCTGTCCGAGCGGGAAACGCGCTCGGTGGTGCTGTCGCCCCTGCGCGTCGGAGGCCCCCAGCGGCGGCTGGCCCGCGCACGGGAGCTGGTGGACGCCATGGGCGGCGAGCTGTCACTGGAGCAGCTGGACGAGGGGACGGGCGTGAGCGTCCAACTGCCAGCGCCCGGGCTCGCGAGTTTCTAGTCGCCCCTGAAATCCCGGAAAAGCACACCTGTTTTCCGGACCATTGGCTGCGATAAGCGCGACGCACCGCGGGTGCGCCGGCTCCCATGGGGCGCGCGGCCAAACTCCTTGACGACCGGGGGCGGGTTCCCGACTATCCGCCGCCTCTCAATACCCGGTCCAACTCAGGAGTTTGCGGTCATGGCGCCTCCCTCTGGCGAGAAGATCACCCTGCAAAACGGCAAGCTGAACGTGCCGGCGAACCCGATCATCCCCTTCATCGAGGGCGACGGCACCGGCCGCGACATCTGGAAGGCCTCGCAGGCCGTGTTCGACGCGGCGGTGGAGAAGGCGTACGGCGGCAAGAAGAAGATCTCCTGGTATGAGGTGCTGGCCGGCGAGAAGTCCTTCAAGCAGGTGAACAACTGGCTGCCGGACGAGACGGTCGCCGCGTTCCGCGAGTACCTGGTGGGCATCAAGGGCCCGCTGACGACGCCGGTGGGCGGGGGCATCCGCTCCCTGAACGTGGCGCTGCGCCAGATGCTGGACCTGTACGTCTGCCTGCGGCCCGTGCGCTACTTCAAGGGCGTGCCCAGCCCGGTGAAGCAGCCGGAGAAGGTGGACATGGTCATCTTCCGTGAGAACACGGAAGACATCTACGCGGGCATCGAGTTCGAGGCCGGCTCCGCGCAGGCGGAGAAGTTCCTGGGCTGGCTCAAGCAGGAGTTCCCCAAGGAGGCGGGCAAGGTCCGCTTCGCCGCGAACGTGGGCGTCGGCATCAAGCCCGTGTCGAAGGAAGGCACGGAGCGCCTGGTGCGCGCCGCCATCCAGTACGCGGTGGACCTCAAGCGCAAGAGCGTGACGCTGGTCCACAAGGGCAACATCATGAAGTTCACCGAGGGCGCGTTCCGCAAGTGGGGCTACGACCTCGCCGCGCGTGAATTCGGTGACAAGGTCTACACCTGGGACCAGTGGGAGGCCACCAAGGCCGCCAAGGGCGAGGAGGCCGCCAACGCCGAGCAGAAGGCCGCGGTGTCCGCCGGGAAGATCATCGTCAAGGACTCCATCGCGGACATCACCCTGCAGCAGGTGCTGACCCGTCCGGATGAGTTCGACGTCATCGCCACGCTGAACCTCAACGGCGACTACCTGTCGGACGCGCTCGCGGCGCAGGTGGGCGGCATCGGCATCGCGCCGGGCGGCAACATCAACTACGTCTCCGGCCACGCCGTCTTCGAGGCCACCCACGGCACCGCGCCCAAGTACGCGGACCTGGACAAGGTGAACCCGGGCTCGGTCATCCTCTCCGGCGAGATGATGTTCCGTCACCTCGGCTGGAACGAGGCCGCGGACCTGATCATCAAGGGCATGGACAAGGCCATCGCCGCGCGCACCGTGACGTACGACTTCGCTCGCCTGATGAAGCTGGAGACGAAGGAGTCCGTGACCGAGGTGAAGTGCTCGGAGTTCGGTCAGGCCATCATCAAGCACATGTAGTTCCCACCCCAAGCAAGAGGGCGAAACCATGGCTCAGAATCGCAAGAAGAAGATCGGCCTCATCGGCGGCGGTCAGATCGGCGGCAACCTGGCGCTGCTGGCGGTCCAGAAGAACCTTGGCGACGTGGTGCTCTACGACATCCCGGTGGCCGAGGGTCTGGTCAAGGGCAAGGCGCTGGACATCAACCAGCTCTCCGCGGTGGACGGCTACGACTGCCGCGTCACCGGCTCCACGGACTGGAAGGACGTCGCGGGCTCGGACGTGATCATCATCACGGCCGGCGTGCCTCGCAAGCCCGGCATGTCCCGCGAGGACCTGCTGGAAGTCAACCTGAAGATCATGAAGGACGTGGCGGCCAACATCAAGCAGCACGCCCCGGACGCCTTCGTCATCAACGTCGCGAACCCGCTGGACGCGATGGTGTTCGCGCTCCACAAGATCGCCGGCCTGAAGGACAACATGGTCGTGGGCATGGCGGGCGTGCTGGACACCAGCCGCTTCAAGTGCTTCGTGGCCGAGGCCCTGAACTGCTCCATCCGTGACGTGGAGGCGCTGGTGCTCGGCGGCCACGGCGACGACATGGTCCCGCTCGTGCGCCACAGCACCGTGGGCGGCGTGCCCCTCACCCAGCTCATCGCCAAGGACAAGCTGGACGCCATCATCGACCGCACCCGCAAGGGCGGCGCGGAGCTGGTGGGCCTCTACAAGACGGGCAGCGCCTACTTCGCCCCGGCCTCCTCCTCCATCGCCATGGCGGAGAGCTTCCTCTTCGACCGCAAGCGCGTGCTGCCGGCCGCCGCCCTCCTCAAGGGCCAGTACGGCATCAACGACTTCTTCTTCGGTGTCCCCGCGCAGATCGGCGCGGGCGGCGTGGAGAAGATCATCGAGGTGGACCTGAACGACGCCGAGAAGGCGGAGCTCGACAAGTCCTTCAAGTCCGTCAAGGGCACGGTCGAACTCGTCAAGCTGTAATCCCCGTGTGTCGGCCGGGGCCCGCCGGAGTGCAGCTGGCGGGCCCGGGCCTGATGCCGTGAATGATCCGGGCTTATTGCTCGATCCACCGTCGTTGCGGCGGTACTTTTCCAAGTTAACTAGCGTGTAGGGCTGGCACGGGACGAACCTCGAGCGGGAGCGGGTGCGCGACAGCAGCAGCGCGCCACCTGGCCTGCGCTCGGCGTCCGGCGGTTCAAGGAGACGATGATGGCGGCAGCAGCGCGATTCACGGTGGTGGGCGGCGGTCTCGCCGGGCTGATGACGACGATCAAGCTGGCGGAGGCGGGTCACCAGGTGGACGTGCTCTCGCTCGTCCCGGTCAAACGCTCGCACTCCGTCTGTGCCCAGGGCGGCATCAACGGCGCGGTGAACACGAAGGGTGAAGGCGACCACCCGGACATCCACGTGAAGGACACGCTGCGCGGCGGCGACTTCCTCGCGGAGCAGACGTCCGTGAAGGGCATGTGCTACGCGGCGCCCGGCATCATCTACCTGCTGGACCGCATGGGCGTGACGTTCAACCGCACGCCGGAAGGCCTGCTGGACTTCCGCCGCTTCGGCGGCACCCTGCACAACCGCACCGCGTTCGCGGGCGCCACCACCGGTCAGCAGCTGCTCTACGCGCTGGATGAGCAGGTGCGCCGCTACGAGGCCGAGGGCAAGGTCACCAAGTACGAGTACTGGGAGTGGCTGGGCACGGTGAAGGACGAGTCCGGCCGCTGCATCGGCAGCGTGGCCATGGACCTGCGCACCATGGAGATCCGCACCTTCCCGGCGGAGGCCGTGTGCCTGGCGACGGGGGGCCCCGGCATCGTCTTCGGGCGCTCCACCAACTCCATCATCAATACCGGCACCGCCGCGGGCCGCGCGTACATGGAAGGCGCGCTGTACGCCAATGGCGAGTTCATCCAGGTGCACCCCACCTCCATCCCGGGCGAGGACAAGCTGCGCCTGATGAGCGAGTCCGTCCGCGGTGAGGGCGGCCGCGTCTGGGTGCCGAAGAAGAAGGGCGACGTGCGCGCCCCCCGCGACATCCCGGAGAGCGAGCGCTGGTACTTCCTGGAAGAGAAGTACCCCAAGTACAAGAACCTGGTGCCGCGCGACGTGGCGACCCGGGAGATCTTCATGGTCTGCCGCGACCTGGGCATGGGCCTGGGCGGGCGCGACGGCGTGTACCTGGACGTGACGCACATCCCGGCCAAGACGCTCGACGCGAAGATCAAGGGCGTGATGGAGATCTACGAGAAGTTCGTCGGAGATGATCCGCGCCACACGCCGATGGTCATCTTCCCCGGCATGCACTACTCGATGGGCGGCCTGCACGTCTCCTTCCAGTCGGATCCGGCCACGAACATGCCGGTGGACGGCAGCCCGGTGAACCAGAGCACGCGCATCCCGGGCCTGTACGCGGCCGGCGAGGCGGACTCCGCCTTCCACGGCGCGAACCGCCTGGGCGCCAACTCGCTGCTGTCGTGCATCTACTCGGGCATGATCGGCGGCCCGGCGATGGCGGCCTTCGCCAAGAACCAGACGACCAGCGCCGCGGCGATGCCGGAGAAGTACTTCGCGGACGCGAAGCGCTACTGGGAGGACCGGTTCGCCACCATCAAGCAGATGAACGGGCAGGAGAACCCGTACCAGATCGCCAAGGAGCTGGGCGAGGTGATGACGGAGAACTGCACCGTGGTGCGCTACAACGACCGCCTGAAGAAGACGGTGGAGCGCATCCGCGACCTGAAGGACCGCTGGAGCCGCGTCAACGTCCTGGACACGGGCGTCGTCGCCAACCGCGCGCTCTCGTACACCAACCAGGTGTGGAACATGCTGGAGCTGGGCGAGGTCATCGCCACCAGCGCGCTGCTGCGCGACGAGAGCCGCGGCGCCCACTACAAGCCGGACTTCTCCCTGCCGGAGCCGAAGTCGAAGGACCCGCGCGAGGATCCGTCGTGGATGGACCTGTGGCGCAAGCGCCACGAGAAGTGGGCGAAGACGACCATCGCCACCTACGCCGCCCAGGGCCCGCAGATCTCCTACCAGGACCTGCCGACGCCCGTGCTGGATCCCGAGCCGCGCTGGTACGCGTAACGCGGGGCGTTCGTTTTTCCGGTCCCGCGCGCGCCCTGGCGGCGCGGGTATCCGCCACCTGATTTGGCAGTGAAGGGAAGGGCATCCGCATCATGGACACCGCACAGGCCAGCGCCGTCAGCACCCAGACCGTCACCTTCCGCATCTGGCGTCAGGATGATCCGAACAGGCCGGGTCACTTCGACGAGTTCAAGGTCCCCTATCGCAAGGGCGCCAACGTCATCTCCTGTCTGATGGAGATCCAGCGCAACCCCGTCACCGCGGAGGGCAAGAAGGTGGCCCCCGTGATCTGGGACGCCGCGTGCCTCGAAGAGGTGTGTGGCAGCTGCGCGATGAACATCAACGGCCGGGTGCGCATGGCGTGCTCCGCGCTGGTGGACAAGCTCCAGCAGCCCATCACCCTGGAGCCGATGAAGAAGTTCCCGGTGGTGCGTGACCTCACCGTGGACCGCGACCGCATGTTCGAGTCGCTCAAGCGCGTGAAGGGGTGGGTCCCCGTCGACGGCACGTACAACCTGGGCCCCGGCCCGCGCCAGTCGCAGAAGGATCAGTCCGTGATGTACGTGCTGTCCACGTGCATCACCTGCGGCAGCTGCCTGGAGGCGTGCCCCCAGGTGACGCAGGACAACGAGTTCATGGGCGCCGCGCCCATCAGCCAGGCCCGCCTGTTCAACATGCACCCCACGGGCAAGCTGAACGCGGAGGAGCGCACGCGCGCGCTCATGGGCCCCGGCGGCATCCAGGACTGCGGCAAGGCGCAGAACTGCGTGAAGGTCTGCCCGAAGGAGATCCCCCTCACGACCTCCATCGCGGTGATGAACCGCGAGGTGAGCAAGCTGATGATCAAGGACATCTTCTTCAAGGAAGAGGAGCAGAAGGAGTCGAGCGGTCCGGGGTAGTCCTTCCCGCCCCGCCGACCTGGCTTCCTCGCGGCCCCGTGCTGGCACCCTTTTGGTACAGGGGGCCGGGCGGGGCCGTGGCCGTACAAGTGAAGGCCGCCTCATCCTCGCGGACACCGGGGGTTATGTCGGAGGCAAGGCCTGTGTCCCACCGCGACGCTGGGGGCCAAACGGCCTTGCCATCCGTCGCTTTCTGCGCAATGAGGGCCCGCGTTGACGCCCTTTATCAGGGCTGTCCTCGTCTCCCCTCGTCCCACCCGGAGATTCGATGAAGATCCACGAGTACCAGGGCAAGGAACTCTTCCGGAAGTATGGCGTGCCCACGCCGCGCGGCATCCTCGCGCTCTCTCCCGATGAGGCGGAGGCCGCGGCGAAGGAGCTGGCGACGCCCGTCGTCGTCGTGAAGTCGCAGATCCACGCGGGCGGCCGCGGCAAGGGCGGCGGCGTGAAGCTGGCCAAGAGCCCCGCGGAGGCCAAGGAGCTGGCCCGGCAGATGCTGGGCATGATGCTCAAGACCATCCAGACCGGCCCGGAAGGGCAGAAGGTCCACAAGGTCTACATCGAGCAGGGCCTGGACATCGGCCGTGAGCTGTACCTGGGCGTGACGCTCGACCGCGCCACCAGCCGCGTCACCTTCATGGCGTCCACCGAGGGCGGTGTGGAGATTGAAGAAGTGGCGGAGAAGCACCCGGAGAAGATCCTGCGCGCGGTGGTCGACCCCGCGGTGGGCTTCGCGGACTTCCAGGGCCGCGAGCTGGCCTTCGGGCTGGGCCTGACGGGCCCCACGGTGAACAAGTTCGTGCAGTTCTGCTCCGCGCTCTACCGGATGTACATGGAGACGGACGCGTCCCTCGTGGAGATCAACCCGCTGGTCATCCTGAAGGATGGCGGCGTGGTGGCGCTCGACGCGAAGGTGACCTTCGACGAGAACGCGCTCTACCGGCACAAGGATCTGCTGGAGTACCGCGACCTGGCGGAGGAGGAGCCCCGCGAGACGCAGGCCAAGGAGTTCGACCTGGCCTATATCGCGCTGGACGGCAACATCGGCTGCATGGTGAACGGCGCCGGCCTGGCCATGGCGACCATGGACACCATCAAGCTGGTGGGCGGCGCTCCGGCCAACTTCCTGGACGTCGGCGGCGGCGCGAGCAAGGAGAAGGTGACGGCGGCCTTCAAGCTCATCCTCGCGGATCCGCAGGTCAAGGCGGTGCTCGTCAACATCTTCGGCGGCATCATGAAGTGCGACGTCATCGCGGAGGGCATCATCGCGGCGGCGAAGGAAGTGCAGCTCAAGATTCCGCTCGTCGTGCGCCTGGAAGGCACCAACGTGGAGCAGGGCAAGGAACTGCTTCGCAACTCCGGGCTGGCCATCACTCCCGCGGACAACCTGCGCCAGGCGGCCGAGAAGGCCGTGGCGGCCATCAAGTAGGGCCTGCGCTCCCTCTTTCCTGAAAGAACGCCATGAGCATCCTCGTCAACGAGAACACGAAGGTCCTCGTCCAGGGCATCACCGGCTCGGCGGGCTCGTTCCACGCCAAGCAGATGCTGGAGTACGGGACGAAGATTGTGGGCGGTGTCACGCCGGGCAAGGGCGGCACCTCCTTCGAGGGCAAGGTCCCCGTGTTCAACACCGTGGCCGACGCCGTGAAGCAGGCGGGCGCGAACACGTCCGTCATCTTCGTGCCGCCGCCCTTCGCCGCTGACTCCATCATGGAGGCCGCGGACGCGGGCATCTCCCTCATCATCACCATCACCGAAGGCATCCCGGTCAACGACATGGTGCGCGCCAAGCGCTACCTGGCGGGCAAGCCGGTGCGCCTCATCGGCCCCAACTGCCCGGGCGTCATCACCCCCGGCGCCAAGTGCAAGATCGGCATCATGCCGGGCCACATCCACAAGCCGGGCCGCATCGGCGTGGTGTCGCGCTCCGGCACGCTGACGTACGAGGCCGTGCACCAGCTCACGCAGCTGGGCCTGGGCCAGTCCACCGCGGTGGGCATTGGCGGCGACCCCGTCAACGGCACCGACTTCGTGGACGTGCTCAAGCTCTTCCAGGCCGACCCGGAGACGGACGCCGTCATCATGATCGGTGAGATCGGCGGCAGCGCGGAGGAGGCTGGCGCCGAGTACGTCGCGCGCGAGTTCACCAAGCCCATCGCCGGCTTCATCGCCGGTCAGTCCGCGCCCCCGGGCAAGCGCATGGGCCACGCGGGCGCCATCATCTCCGGCGGCAAGGGTACGGCCACGGAGAAGATCAAGGCGATGGAGGCCGCGGGCATCCTGATGGCCGCGAGCCCCGCCGAGTTGGGCACCACGCTGCAGGAAGCCGTCAAGCGCGGCCCCCCCAAGAAGAACCGCTAAAGCTTCATCCCCGCGAACACACACGAGGATTCAAACACCATGGCCATCGAGCGCACGCTGTCCATCATCAAGCCGGACGGTCTCAAGAAGCACGTTGTCGGGCAGATCATCTCCCGCTTCGAGGCGAAGGGCCTGACGCCTGTCGCCATCCGCCTGCAGCAGCTTTCCCAGAAGGAAGCGGAAGGCTTCTACGCGGTCCACAGCGCCCGGGGTTTCTTCAAGGACCTGGTCGCCTTCATGATCTCCGGCCCGGTGGTCCTGATGGTGCTGGAGGGTGAGAACGCCGTCCTCGCCAACCGCGACCTCATGGGCGCCACGGATCCGAAGAAGGCCGAGAAGGGCACCATCCGCGCGGACTTCGCGGACAGCATCGACGCGAACACGGTGCACGGCTCGGACAGCCTGGAGAACGCGAAGAACGAGATCGCGTACTTCTTCCGCGCGACCGAGATCCAGGCCTACTAGGCCTTGCCGTCCACCCGCCACCGCGCGGGTGAGCAGGACTCCGGCCCGGAGCCCGCGCCCCTTCGAAGGGCGCAGGCCCGGGCCGCCGTCTTTTCCACCGCCTGCCCGGCCGCCACCCTCAGTCGTATCCGGTTGCTCTCCCGGACGGTCCTTGCTACCGATAATGACAATCACTATCGGCAAGGAAGAGCGCATGAGCGGCGATTCGGAGCGCGTGGCCCGTCGGGGGCCGTTCCCGGTGAAGTTGCGGTTGCTGGAGGTCCTGCGGGTGACGCGGCTGTCGCCGCACATGGTGCGGGTGACGCTGGGGGGGCCGGAGCTGGAGGGCTTCTCCTCGCCGGGGGCGGATGATCACGTGAAGTGCTTCTTCGCGGAGCCCGGCGTGAAGAAGCCGAACATGCCGGTGGTGGGGCCCAACGGGCTGGCCATGCCGGAGGGGCTCGCGAAGCCCGCGTCGCGCGACTACACGCCGCGCCGGTTCGACGCGAAGGCGGGCGAGCTTGAGATCGACTTCGTGCTTCATGGAGAGGGCCCCGCGTCGCTGTGGGCCGCGAACGTGAAGCCCGGCGACTTCCTGGGCATCGGGGGGCCTCGCAGCACCCACGACGTGGCGGACGACTTCGACTGGTACCTGCTCGCGGGCGACCAGAGCGCGCTGCCGGCCATCGCCCGGCGCCTGGAGGAGCTGCCGGCGGGGAAGCGCGCCTTCGCCTTCATCGAGGTCGCGGACGCGGCGGAGGAGCAGCCCATCGTCAGCAAGGCGGACGTGAAGCTCACCTGGCTGCACCGGGGCGCCGCGGAGGCGGGCACGACGAAGCACCTGGAGGACGCGCTCCGGGCCTGGACGCAGCCGGCCGGGGACGGGTTCGTGTTCGTGGCCGGAGAGTCCACATCGCTCAAGTCCATCCGGGAACACCTGGTGAACGAGCGCGGTCTGAACAAGGGCTGGATGCGGGTGTCGGGTTACTGGAAGCGCGGCGTCGCCGAGCACCACGACGCGAAGGGGTAGGCAGGGCAGGGGGCGGGCACTCCTTTGACTTGCCGTGCCTTCTTGTGGGAAGCACGGCGCATTGCCTTCCGTTAGCCCCGACTGAACGATGTCCGAGCCTACCGCCACCGTCCTCCCTGTCACCGAGCCCCTCCCGGTGCCGGCACCCGCGAAGCTGGTCGACGTGGCCAGCCTGTCGCGTGAGAAGCTCGCCCTCTTCCTGAGCGAGCAGCTGGGCGAGCGCCCGTTCCGCGCCGCGCAGCTCTACCGCTGGCTGCATCAGCGCGGAGCCACGAGCTTCGACGAGATGACGGACCTGTCGAAGACGCTGCGCGAGAAGCTCAAGGTCCAGGCGGAGATCGTCCCGCTGGTGAAGGACCTGGAGCAGCGCAGCATCGACGGCACCATCAAGTACCGCTTCAAGACGCGGGACGGGCGGTTCATCGAGTCCGTCTACATGCCGGCGGAGGACCGCAAGACGCTGTGCGTGTCCACCCAGGTGGGCTGCGCGATGGCGTGCTCCTTCTGCATGACGGGCACGCTGGGCCTCAAGCGCAACCTCACGCCCGGGGAGATCGTCGCCCAGGTGCACGCGGTGAACCGCGAGGTGCGCCGCAACGAGAACCTGGAGACGCTCCGCCCGCTCACGAACCTGGTGTTCATGGGCATGGGCGAGCCGCTGCACAACTTCGAGAACCTGAAGACGGCGCTCGCCATCCTCCAGTCGGAGGAGGGACCCAACTTCAGCCACCGGCACATCACCGTCTCCACCGTGGGCCTGGTGCCGATGATCGAGCGCTTCGGCCAGGAGACGGACGTCAAGCTGGCCATCTCGCTCAACGCCAGCACGGACGAGCAGCGCAGCCAGACGATGCCGGTGAACCGGAAGTGGAACATCGCGGCGCTGCTGGACGCGTGCCGGAAGTTCCCGCTCCGCCAGGGGCGGCGCATCACCTTCGAGTACGTGCTGCTCAAGGGGTTCAACGACAGCGACGCGGACGCGCACCGGCTCAAGGAGCTGCTGCGCGACATCCCGGCGAAGGTGAACCTCATTCCCTACAATGAGAACCCCGGCCTGGGCTTCCAGACCACGGGCGAGGAGCGGGCGGAGGAGTTCCGCGCCATCCTTGCCGAAGCGCACGTCGCTGCGTACATCCGGAAGAACCGGGGTCGGGACATCGCGGGAGCCTGCGGCCAGCTCGCCAATCGGGGCGAGGCGGCGGCGGAAGTCCCGACGTGACATAAGCACCCGAGCTTCCTTGACAATCCCGTTGCCGGGGCGCTAAGAGCGCCCCCCTCGCCTGTTACCGTAGAAGTCACACGTTTTCGCTGGAGCGTTCCATGGCCGTTGTCCTCCGTCTTGCCCGCGCGGGCGCCAAGAAGATGCCGTACTACCACGTGGTTGCCACCGACTCGCGCAGCCCCCGCGACGGCAAGTTCCTGGAGCAGGTCGGTTCCTACGACCCCAACCACAGCCCCGCGAAGGTGCAGTTCAACGAGGAGCGGCTGAACTACTGGCTGAAGAGCGGCGCGCTGCCCTCCGAGACGGTCGCGGACCTGATCAAGACGGCGAAGAAGCAGGCCCCGGCGACCACCGCCTGAGCACGCCCCCGTCTGGACAAGACGTGGAGCCGCTGCTCACGTATCTGGCGAAGGCCCTGGTCGATCAACCGGACCAGGTCACCCTGCGCATCTCCGAGGCGGAAGGCGGCCGGCTCTATGAGCTGAAGGTCGCCCCCGAGGACGTCGGCAAGGTCATTGGACGTGATGGGCGCACGGTGAACGCCCTCCGGACGCTGCTCAACGCCGCCGCCCAGAAGCAGGGGCAGAAGGTCCGCCTGGAGATTCTCGATGATCGGCGCACCCCGGGCTCCCCGCCGGTGCCGTCCGCTCCGGATGCCGCGCGGTGAGCGCGCAACCGTGTCTGGAGTTGGGCTACGTGGCCCGTGCGCACGGGCTCCGGGGCGAGGTGGCGGTCCGCAGCTTCGACCCCGCCTCGGAGACGCTCGGCACCGTCGAGCGGGTCCGCCTGCGCTTGCGCTCCGGTGAGGAGCGCGAGTACGCCGTGGAGGCCTTCCGCCCGGCGAACAAGGAAGACCTGCTGTGCTTCGAGGGCGTCGAGTCCCGCACCGCCGCCGAGGCGCTGGTGGGGGCGAAGGTGTTCGTCTACCGCGAGGACCTGGAGCCGCCCGAGGAGGGCGAGTTCTTCCAGGGCGACCTCGTGGGGCTCCACGCGGTGGATGAGCAGGGGGTGTCCCTGGGCACGGTGGAGGAGGTCTGGGCCACCGGCGAGGTGCCCAACCTGGTGATCCGCGCGAAGGGGCGTCCGGAGCTGGTGGTGCCCTTCGCGGACGAGTTCGTGCCGACGGTGGACGTTCCCGCCGGGCGCATCGTCATCCGTCCCCCGGAGTATCTGGAGGCGGACGGACCTGGAGGTCCCCCCTGGGGCTCCGGCGACGGAGACGGCGGGTGAGCTACCCCGTGGAGGTCCTCACGCTGTTCCCGGGGATGGTGTCCGGCTACCTGGGCGCGAGCATCCTCGGGAAGGCCCAGGAGAAGGGGCTGCTTTCCGTCACGCTCACCGACGTGCGCGACTACGCCGAGGGCAAGCACCGCGTCACCGACGACGCGCCGTATGGCGGCGGCGCTGGCATGGTGATGAAGCCGGAGCCGCTGGTGGCCGCCATTGAAGCGGCGCGCGTTCGGATGCCCGGGGCGAAGGCGCTCCTGATGAGCCCTCGGGGGCCCACGTTCTCCCAGGCCACCGCGCGCGAATTGGCGCGGCACGAGGCGGGGCTGATCCTCGTCTGCGGCCGCTATGAGGGCGTGGACGAGCGGGTGATGCCGTTCCTGGACGGCGAGCTGTCCCTGGGGGACTTCGTCCTCACCGGCGGCGAGGTGGCCGCGATGGCGGTGGTGGACGCCGTGGCGCGGCTGGTGCCGGGCGTGCTCGGCAACGAGGCCTCCTCGGTGGCGGAGAGCTTCGAGGAGGGCTTGCTGGAGCACCCGCACTACACCCGGCCGCCTGTCTTCCGGGGCGCCGAGGTGCCCGCCGTCCTTCAGTCCGGCGATCACGCACGGATCGCACGGTGGCGCCGGTGGAAGGCCATCAAGCTCACCCAGGCCCGGCGTCCGGATCTGTATTCGCGGCTGGAGTTCGGCAAGGCGGATCAGAAACTGCTCGCCAGGGACGAAGAAGCGTTGTAACCCTGCGCGTTCTCGCGGAACCCTTCGTTGCAGGCTTGTCCGTCCCGGCGGTCTCTGCTAGGACGGCCCGCTCTTTCCACGCGTCCTACGCGTCAAGTTCCGCTTTCTGGAGTCCGTTATGCGCCGCAGCCTCATCGAGCACGTCGAAAACAAGTTCCTGCGCAAGGACATCACCGCGTTCCGCACGGGTGATTCCGTTCGCGTCCACTGGAAGGTCAAGGAAGGCGAGAAGGAGCGCGTGCAGGCCTTCGAGGGCGTGGTCATCCGCAAGACCAAGGGCACGAACCGCGCCACCTTCACCGTGCGCAAGATGTCCTTCGGCGTCGGCGTGGAGCGCATCTTCCCCATCCACAGCCCGCGCTACGAGAAGATCGAGGTCCTCACCCGCGGCGACGTGAACCGCAAGCGCCTGTTCTACCTCCGCGACCTGAAGGGCAAGGCCTCGCGCGTGGACGTGCAGGTGGATCCGGACCGCGCCGCCGCCAAGGCCGCCGCGGCCGCCGCCAAGGGCCAGTAGGTCCTCAGAAACCCTCTCGCGGCCTTCGCGGCCGCGTGCGAGAAGGAGCGTCCGCCACTGGACGCTCCTTTTTTCGTTCAGGCTAGACTGTTCCCGCCATGCACTTCGTCGAGGTCGCCATCCAGAATGTCCGCGGGTTCTCACCCGCAGGGCGTTTCCCGCTGAAGACGGGGTACCTCATCCTCAAGCCGCCGACGGCGGACGTGTTGCCGCTGGCGAACGTGGCGCTGTCGCTGCTGTTCGCGGATGGCCGGGGTGGGGACTCGAGCCTGGTGGGGTCCGCCGGGCGCTCGGGCAAGGCCGCGCTCACGTTCGTGGGCCAGGACGGGATGACGTACCGGGTGCTGCGCGAGCTGGGCGGTTCGGGTTCGCTGCACCGGCTCAACCCCGCCACCACGCAGCCGGAGCTGGTGTCCACCGACACGTCGGAGATCAATCAGTACCTGCGCGGTCAGGCGGGCCTGCCGCCGCGCACCACCTTCGAGCAGGTGTACTGCCTCCAACTGGTGATGCTGCCGTCGCGCCGGCCCCGCAAGAGCACGCCCAAGGCCGCCGCCGCCGCCGCGAAGGGCGCCCCCGCGCCGTCGCTGGCGGCCGCCGTCCAGGTGCTGCCGGCGGAGGACCTCCCGGCCGCCGAGGCGAAGGTGAAGGTGCTGGAGAAGGAGCTCATCACCTCCAAGGCGGTGGATCAGCTGCAGTTCAAGGTGGATGAGCTGTCGTCGCTCATCTTCGAAGCCGACTCGAAGCTCAAGGGCAGCGAGGGCCTCACGGCCGCCATCGCGGATGCGGAGACCGCCTGGCGTGGGGCGCCCACTCCGGAGTCGCTGGGCCTGCCTCAGGACATCCTGTCGCGCGTGAAGCGGCACCCGAAGGCCGTGGCGCGGCGGGACGAGGCGCTGGCTCGGCTGGAGACGGACCGCGATCCGGAGCTGGAGGACGCGACGCTGAAGGTGCCGCCGCTCACCCAGAACCGGTACTTCTGGGGCGGGCTGGGCGCGGGCGTGCTCTTCATGGGGCTCAGCGTGGGCCTGGGCTTCACCATTGGCCCGCCGACGTGGCGCTACCTGGCGCTGCTCAACATCCCCGCGTTCGGCACGTCCGCGCTGATGGCGCTGCGCTACGTGGACGACCTGCAGAAGGCCACCCGCCGGGGCTCCAAGGACAACCGCAAGGACGCGCGGCTGAAGAAGATCCTCGATGAGTTCGAGATCGAGGACGCGCCGGTGCGCATGGCGCTCAAGGCCCTGAACGTGGAGTCGCTCGATGAGATCTTCCCGGCGCTGGAGCAGAAGGACCTGCTCGGCATCCGCCTGGGGGAGCTCCAGACGCAACTGGAGGAGTTCGAGGCCTCCGCCGAGTACCAGGCCGCGCTGCGCGACGGACAGGACCTGCGCGCGCAGCAGGAGGAACTCAACGCGGAGCTGACCGCCAAGGGCACCTACGTGCGTGACCTTCGCGAGGTGGAGCGCGAGCTGTCCCGGCTGAAGGAGTCCATCGCGCTGGCGAAGGCGCCTCCGGTGCAGGTGGCCGCGGCGCCCGGCCAGGCCCCGGTGCCGGTGGATCCGCTGGAGGACCCGTCCCCGCTGGTGCTGTCGCAGGCCGCGGACGTGCTCACCTCCGACATGCTGTCGGTGCAGGCCCTCATGAAGGACCGCTGCGTGCAGTACCTCACCGCGCTCACCGACCGCCGCTACCAGGGCGTGGAGTGGGACCGCGACGGCAATGCCTTCCTGCTCGCGCAGAACAGCCGCATCCCGGTGGGGGAGCTGCCTCCCAAGGACATCGACCTCTACTACCTGGCGCTGCGCATGACGGTGGTGGAGAAGACGTGCGCCCGGGTGAAGCGGCCGTTCATCCTCGACGATGTGCTGACGGGCGTGGAGGAGGCGAAGCTGCCCCTCGTCGCGCGCATGCTCAAGCACCTGGGCACGCTCACGCAGGTGCTGCACGTCACCGCGCACCCTGGCTTCGCCCAGATGTCGGACGGCTCCGTTAACGTCTAGCCGCCGCCGGAGGTTGGGCGGGCGGCGGGGGCGGAATGGGGACGCGGCGGGACGTGGGGGACGTGGCGGAAGCGGCAGGCGTGCGCTTGCTGGAGTCGCAGGGCTTCCGGGTGGTGGCGCGCAACTGGACGTGCCGCCATGGGGAGCTGGACATCGTCGCGGAGCGCGGCGACGTCATGTGCTTCGTGGAGGTGCGGATGCGCTCCTCGGCCGTGTGGGGCGACCCGGCGCACACCGTGTCCTTCGCCAAGCAGCGCCGGGTGGTGAAGGCCGCGCTGCACTATCTCTTTCAGAACGGCATCGACGGGCGCATGGTGCGCTTCGATGTCATCTCCGTCGTAGGCCAGGGCGAGCATGCCCGGCTGGAACACATCCCCGCCGCCTTCGACGCCGGCATGTAAAGGAATCCGTCCTTGGCTGGAACGCTCTACCTCGTGGCGACGCCCATCGGGAACCTGGGGGACGTCACCGCCCGCGCCCTGGAGACGCTGCGCTCCGCGGGCTTCCTCGCGTGCGAGGACACCCGGCACTCCCGCATCCTGTTGGATCACTTCGGCATCGGGGGGAAGGACCTGGTGAGCCTGCCCGCCTTCGCGGAAGGCCAGCGCGCCGGACGCATCCTGGACCGCATCGAGGCGGGCGAGGACTGCGCGCTCATCACCGACGCGGGCAGCCCTGGCATCAGCGACCCTGGCGAGAAGCTGGTGGCGGAGGCCCTGGAGCGAGGCCTGAAGGTCGAGCCGGTGCCCGGGCCCACGGCGCTGGTGGCGGCGCTGAGTGCGTCGGGGCTGCCCACCGGCCGCTTCCACTTCCTGGGCTTCCTGCCGCGCAAGGGGCCGGAGCGCCGCGCCATGCTGGACGAGGTGGCCCCGCTGTCCGCCACCTGCGTCCTCTACGAATCCCCGCGCCGACTCGGCGAGACGCTGGCCGACCTCCAGGAGGCCTGGGGGGACCGCCGCGCGTGCGTGGCGCGCGAGCTGACCAAGTTGCACGAGGAGTTCGTCCGGGGGCCGCTGTCCACCCTCGTCGCGCGCTACGCGGGCGAGGAGACCCGGGGCGAGGTGGTGGTGCTGGTGGAGGGCCGCACGGGCGAACAGCGCTGGAGCGAGGACGAGGTGCGCCGCGCGCTGGAGTCGGGCCTCGCTCGCGGCGAGAAGCTCAAGCCGCTGAGCACGGAGCTGGCGCGTCGCGCGGGGTGGCCCGGCCAGGAGGTGTACCGGCTGGGCCTGGGGCTGAAGCAGCGGTAGGGCAGGGCCCCCCCCGCTGCTCCAGGCGGGGCCTGTCAGAAGTTGAAGCTCGCGCCCAGGTCGAAGCGGAACGTCGTGCTCTGGATGGCGCGGAAGCGGCGGGACACCGTGTCGTAGCGCCAGTCGAACGTGGGGTTCAGCTCCGGCGAGCCCGGGTTCGAGTCCACGATGCCGTCGCCGTTGAGGTCCTTGCCCAGGGCCTCGGTCGTGAGCAGGTGGTCCGTGTTGTAGAGGAAGTTGCCGGAGGCGCGGATGGTGAAGGCCTCGGCGGCGCGGGCGGTGATGCCGATCTGCCCACCCACCTGGAAGTAGTCCTCCGAGGTGAGCAGCTTGCGCAGCGCGGAGGTCAGCTCGTTGTAGTACCGGCCGCGGCCCACGTAGTTGCCCATCAGCCGCAGATCCAACGCGACCTTCTGGGACTTGGCGGTGCTCTCGAAGGGCACCAGCTCCATGCCGAAGAGGAGGCCGGTCTGCGACGGGGAGTGGATGCCCGTCTCCTGGCGATCCCACGGGCCGGTGAAGCAGTTGCCCGGGGCGCCCAGGTTGCCGGGGTTCGTGCCGGCCTGGTCGCAGTTGGAGTACGCCTTGGGGCCGCGCACCGGGATGGTGTGGTAGGCCTTGAAGTACGGATCCGCCACGCCCATGCGCCGCGAGAAGGACGTGTAGAGCTGGTACTTGTGGACGCGGTCGCCCACGTTGCCGCGATCGCCGTCCGGGTCCGTGTTGTCCACGCTCGGATCGCGCTGCTTGGCGGTGGGCGCCTCGTAGTCGATGCCGATGATCCACGTGGGCTTGGTGTCGTCCTTCAGCTGGTTGAAGAAGGCGTACGCCAGCCCGAAGTGGACGTTGCCCAGCCCGCCCCGGTAGCTCTCCTGGGGGACGGAGAAGAGGCGGCCCACGCAGCCTTCGGGGGAGTAGGGCGACCCGTCCGCGTTGAAGCAGCTGTTGACGATGGTGGAGTTGTCCTGGTTCGTGCCCGACACGAAGTCCCAGGACTCGTTCTGCTGGAAGACGATGGGCAGCTTGAAGCTGAACTCCAGGTCCTTCCACAGGCCAAAGGAGACGCCCAGGTTCAGCCGCGCGTCCACGCCCTTGTACCAGAGCTCGTTGACCTCCCGGACCGACGAGCCGCTCCCGGGGAGCTGCTCGCGGACGATCTTCGCGCGCGTCTGCGAGCGCTCGAAGCCGACGTCGAGGAAGAGGTCGAACGGATCATCATCCTCGAAGGAGGAAGCAATCCGGGTGATCTCCGCCGCGCTGGCGGCGAAAGGCACGCCCAGCGTCAGCGCGGCGATGACGGCGCGAAACCTGTGCATCCACAACCTCCGACGACCCACGGCCCAGAGCCTGCCAGCTAGCCGTGCCGTCGGAGGAGTGTCAAGAAATGGGTGGTCGTTACTTGCCCGCCACGGGTGTCCCCAGGAGCCCGTCCAGCCGCCGCACCTCGGTGTCGAAGGCCCCCTTGTGGGCGGCCGCCAGACTGGCCCGGAAGGTCTTGTGCTGGTCGAAGGGGTCCAGGACCCGGTCGTCCCCGGTCATCAGCTGGTAGTGCAGGTGCGGGGCGAAGGAGTGGCCCGTGTTGCCGCTCTGGGCCAGCACCTGGCCCGCCGACACGCGCATCCCGGGCTGCACGGCGCGGGGCAGCTCCGCCAGGTGCAGGAAGAGGGCGCGGCGGCCCTTGCCTCCGGACTCCACCAGCTCGATGCAGTTGCCGTTGCTGCCGAAGTTCCAGTTCTTGCGCTTGACGACGCCCGCGAACGGAGCCCGGACGGAGGTGCCCACCGGGGCGCGGAAGTCCACGCCCTTGTGGCCCCGGCCGTCGCGCAGCAGGGAGGTGATCTGCTCGTAGGTGTCGATGGGCGAGTGCTCCATCCGCAGCTCCAGCTCATCGCCGCTCGGCAGGTAGTAGTGGGAGCTCGTCTCACCCGGAGCCTGGAAGCGGTAGGCGCGGTGCGTCTGGCCCGTCTTGCCGCTCACGAAGCGCACCGCGTACACCAGCGGCTCCTCGCTGGGGCGGCGCTGGTAGAGCACGTCCAGGGTGTCACCCCGGAGGATCTCCCCGGGTACACGCACCCACCACACCAGCGTGCGCGTCACCACCTGGGCCAGGGCGGGGCCCACGGTCGAGTCGGAGGCCTGGACGAGCGCGGTCTCCAGCGGGCCCTCGATGCGGATGGACGCGCGCTCCATGCCCGCGGCCTTCACCGGGTCGGTGGCCGCGGGCGGCGCCACGGGGGCCTGCGCCACGGTGCCCGCGTCCACCGGGGCGGCGGGCTGGGAGGCGACATCCATGGGGACGTCCGCCATGCGCTGTTTCCACCACCACACGCCACCCGCGGCCGCGCCGAGGATGACGGAGACGGCAACCACCGGTCCGAAGGGATTGCGCTTCGGTGGGCCACCGAGGGTGGGAAGATTCGGCCGCATTCAGACTCCCTGAGGGTAAGAAGGTACGCGGGCCCGAAACCGCCGGCGAAACGGCGATATTTCGGCGCCCGGGG
This sequence comes from Corallococcus sp. Z5C101001, assembly GCF_007352635.1. Taxonomy (NCBI): domain Bacteria; kingdom Pseudomonadati; phylum Myxococcota; class Myxococcia; order Myxococcales; family Myxococcaceae; genus Corallococcus; species Corallococcus sp. Z5C101001. The sequence goes on along the minus strand of NZ_VKLU01000005.1, from coordinate 89,506 downwards.
CTACTCGTCCGGGCCGTCTTCCTGACCGTCCGGGGTGGTGTCGCGCAGGCCGAACTCCTTCATCTTCGTCTGGAGCGACTTGCGGCTGATCTGCAGGAGGCGTGCGGCGCGGGTGACGTTGCCGCCGGTCTCCTCCAGCTTCTTGACGATGAGGTCCCGCTCCAGCTCCGCGGCCTTCATCCGCACGATGTCCTTGAGGCCCACCTCGCCCACGGGGACGTCCAGCGTGCCCAGCGAGGCGCCCACCGAAGCCCCTGCCTGGACGCCCGCTCCGCCGCGCACCGGCTCCGGCAGGTCCTTGGAGGTGATGAGGGGCCCGTCCGCGAAGAGCAGCACGCGCTCGATGAGGTTCTCCAACTCGCGGATGTTGCCCGGCCACGCGTAGGCCTGGAGCAGGGCCAGCGCGTCGTCGGCGATGCCTTCGATCTTCTTGTGGAGGCGCCGGTTGTACTTGTCCACGAAGTGCTGGGCGAGCATCGGGATGTCGCTGCGGCGCTCGCGCAACGCGGGCAGCACGATGGGCACCACGGCCAGCCGGTAGTACAGGTCCTTGCGGAAGCGGCCCGCCTCGATCTCCGCCTGGAGGTCGCGGTTGGTGGCGGCCACCAGCCGGACGTTCACGCGCGTCGTCTTGATGCCGCCCACGCGCTCGAACTCGCCTTCCTGGAGCGCGCGCAGGAGCTTCACCTGCATCTCGACGGGGATCTCGCCGATCTCGTCCAGGAAGAGGGTGCCCTCGTCGGCCAGCTCGAAGCGGCCGGGCTTGGACGTGACGGCGCCGGTGAAGGCGCCCTTCTCGTAGCCGAACAGCTCGCTCTCCAGGAGCGTGGCGGGGATGGCGGCGCAGTTGATCTTGATGAACGGCTTGTCGCGGCGGCTGGACGCGCCGTGCAGCGCGGTGGCGATGAGCTCCTTGCCCGTGCCGCTCTCGCCGGTGATGAGGACCGTGGAGGGCGTGTCCGCCACCTTGTCGATGATCTTGTAGACGTCCTGGATGGCGGGCGACTCGCCGATGATGGCGGAGCGGGCCTTGTGATCCGCCCGCACGGAGCGCTTGGCGCTCTCGTTCGTCTTGGCCGCCTTGGCCACGACGGAGGACAGCTCCGCCTGATCGAAGGGCTTGGTGATGTAGTCGAACGCGCCCGCCTTGATGGCTTCCACGGCGGAGTCCACGGTGCCGTGCGCGGTGATGATGATCACCGGCACGTCCGGGTTGGCGGTGCGCACGGCGGCGAGTACTTCCATGCCGCCCAGCTTGGGCATCACCAGGTCGGTGACGACGATGTCCGCGCCGTTCTTGTGGAACTCGGCCAGGCCCTGCTCGCCGTTCTCCGCCACGGTGACGTCGAACCCGTCGCGGCGCAGCAGGGCGGCCAGCACCTTGCGCAGGTTCGTTTCGTCATCGATGACCAGGACCTTCGCCATGGGACTCCGTGCGCAAAGCGACTAGCGGCCCGCCGGAGAGGCGGAGGGGAGGGCGCCTTCCAGCGTGCAGATGGCGTCCGGGTGCTTGATGCGCAGCAGCAGCGACTCCAGCACGCGGAAGGGGTGGTTCATCTTGCTGGCGCCCAGGTAGGCCGCGACCATGTCCATGGCCACCGCCAGGTCCATGTTCTCCCGGCCGGTGGACACCACCACGCCCGACTCGCCGCGCAGGCGGTTGGACTGGTAGACGCCGTCGGAGGCCAGCTGGCGGATGGTCTCGATCTCCAGCACGCCCGTCTTCTCGTAGATGCGGTGCAGCTGCGAGTACAGCCGGGGCGACAGCACCACGGCGTACGGCCCGAAGTGGCCGGCCTCGTTGAGCTTGCGCGTGGCCTCCACGATGGTCTGGAAGCCGCCGCCCGGCGCCGTCCAGTCCCCCAGCGTGGCCGTGAGGCGGCCGTTGGCCGTCATCAGGCCCTCGTAGCCCAGGCGCTGGTCGCCGTAGAAGATGAGCTCGTCTTCCTGCTGCGCGCACAGCGCGGCGGCGCCCGCGGCGGCGGACACGTCCAGCGGCATGTTGTGCGTGCGCGCCGCCTCGATGTCCCGCCAGTGGAGCAGGAAGTCCTTGTAGATGATCGGGATGGTCTTGAACTTGCGCACGTCGGTGAAGACCATCGCGGTCTCCTGCTCCCCGACGATGTCCACCGCGCCCGGGGACACGCCCTGGAACTCGTCGTAGGCCACGGTCTGCACGCCGGCGCCCAGCGGTCCGTAGATGTCCAGGATGCGGCGGCCCACCAGCGACCGGCGCGCCACCTGGATCACCGTCTCGTTGAGGCGCGCCCATTCCTCTTCGCGCAGCGGGTTCTCGGCATGTCCAAGAAAATCAGGCATCGGTGTCTCCGTCACGGGAGCGGCAGAGGAGGGGAGGGAAAAGAACGCTGCGAAGGCTTCAGCGGCCGCCACCGGAACCACCACCTCCGCCGCCGCGGCGCAGGGTGCCCACGGTCAGAGGGTGGCTGTTGGCGGAAGGCGGCGGCGCGGGCACGCCATAGATGAGGCGTTGGGGCGGCAGGGACGTGAGCGGCTCGGCGGCGATGCGGCCCACCGTGGGAGGGGCGTGCGACACCGCGGGCGAGGGTTCCTCGCCGGGCCCGGCCGGCTCGGAGGAGGCGCCCCCCATGGCGGACTGGAAGTGGCCGGGGACGAAGGGCTTGGCGAAGTGCGCGTCCTGCCCCTTGTCGAGCATCCGGAGCATGTGGGTGGCTTCGGACACGTGCTCCTTCTCCTCCGCCGCCAGGTGGAGGAAGAAGGCGCGGACCTCCGGGTTGGAGGAGTCCTCGGCGAAGGCCTCGTACTCGTTGATGGTCTCCAGCTCGCGTGCCAGCACGGCGCGGATGCGCGCGACGTCGGACCGCTCGGTGTCGGACTTTCCGGCCATTGGGCGGACCCTCGCAACCCGTGGGGGCACCGTCAAGTGAAACAGCGGTCGAAGGGTTTCCTGCTGCAAGGCGAAGAACGCCGGACGTAGAGTCCGCCCCTTCGTGACCGCCCCCGCCCCTGCCTCGCCGCCTTCGTCCGCCACCCCGGCCGCTCCCCCACCGGCCATGACCGAACGCGCGGGAGGCCGGGGCGCGATGCTGGTGGGCATTGGCATCCTGGCGTCGCGGCTGATGGGGCTGGTGCGCGAGCGCGTCTTCGCGCACTACCTGGGCAACGCGGAGGCCGCCGCCGTCTTCAAGGCCGCGCTGCGCATCCCCAACTTCCTCCAGAACCTCTTTGGCGAAGGCGTGCTGTCGGGCTCCTTCATCCCCGTCTACGCCCAGCTCTTGGGCAAGAAGGACGCGGAGGAGGCGGACCGGGTCGCGGGGGCGGTGTTCGGGCTCCTGGCCCTGGCCACCGGCGTGATGGTGGCGCTGGGCATGCTGGCCACGCCCCTGTTCGTGGACCTCATCGCGCCGGGCTTCCATGGCAACGAGCGGGACCTGGCCGTGCGGCTGGTGCGCGTCCTGTTCCCCGGCACGGGCTTCCTCGTGCTGAGCGCCTGGTGCCTGGGCATCCTCAACAGCCACCGGCGCTTCCTCCTGTCGTACCTGGCGCCGGTGGTGTGGAACCTGGTCATCATCGCCACGCTGCTGGCGGTGGGGGGCCGGTACGCGTCCGGGGGCCGCGCCGCCGAGGAGGCCCTGACGGAGTGGCTGGCCTACGGCGTGGTGCTGGGCAGCTTCCTTCAGTTCGCGGTGCAGGTGCCCACGGTGCTGCGCCTGCTGGGCCGCTTCCGCCCGGTGCTGTCGCTGGCGAGCACCTCCGTGCGCCAGGTGCTGAAGAACTTCGGGCCGGTGGTGCTGGGGCGGGGCGTGGTGCAGTTCAGCGCGTGGGTGGACACCGCCTTCGCGTCGCTCATCTCCAACCGCGCGCTGTCGTCGCTCCTCTACGCGCAGACCATCTACCTCATCCCGGTGAGCCTCTTCGGCATGGCGGTGTCCGCCGCGGAGCTGCCGGAGATGGCGCGCGCCACGGCGGAAGGGGATGCGGACGCGCACGCGAAGCTGCGAAGCCGCATCGACGCGGGCTCGCGGCGCATCGCCTTCTGGGTGGTACCGTCCGCCGCCGCGCTGCTCTTCCTGGGCGACCTCGTGAGTGGCGCGCTCTTGCAGACGGGCCGCTTCGGCGCGGCGGACTCGCGCTACCTCTGGTACCTGCTGATGGGCGCGGCGGTGGGCCTGGTGGCCTCCACCGTGGGCCGGCTCTACGCCTCCGCCTTCTACGCGCTGAAGGATCCGAAGACGCCCCTGCGCTACGCCGTCGTGCGCGTGGCCCTGGGCACCGTGAAGGCCTGGTTCCTGGCGCTGTGGCTCCCGGAGCGCCTGGGCCTGCCTCGCGAGCTGGGCGCGGCCTTCCTCACCCTGTCCAGCGGCATCGTGGCCTGGGTGGAGACCACCCTCCTGCGCCGCAAGCTGAAGTCGAGGGTGGGGCCCGTGGGCCTGCCGCCAGGGCTGCTGCCCCGGCTGTGGGGCGCGGCGGCGGTGGGCGGGCTCGTGGCGCTGGCGGTCAAGCAGGGCCTCACCGCCCTCCTGGGCCCCATGCCTGGGGTGGCCGCGGAGTGGGGCGGCGCACTGCTGGTGCCGCCCCGGCTGCACCCGGTGCTGGGGCTGGCGGCGACGGCGGTGCCGTTCGGGGTCGTCTACTTCGCGGTCTCCGCCCTGCTCGGCGTGCCGGAGGCAGGCGCCGTCTTCCGCAAGGTGGGGCGGCGGCTGGGGCTGGCCCGCTAGACGCGGCGCGGCGCAAGGCAGGACGGCTGCCCTCCAGGCGGTGCTTGGGGGCGCAAACGGAATGCAGGACAGCCCCCTTTCCGTTGCGATAGGAGGCCGATTGTGAGGGGGATGGCCGTATGCGGCTTCCTCCGGGCATGGCGCGCGTGTAGAGTGCGCCGCCTTTTTCAAGAGGCCCTGACTTCACGAAAGTCCTGGGTCGAAATCGTCAACGGAAGGTCTCGGCAGTGAGCGACGAGAAGAGCGGCGGTAATTCGGGCGGTCCTGGCGGTTTCGGTCCCAAGAAGCCGAAGGCCACGTTTGGCGACGTGATGCTGGGCATCCCTTCTGGGGGCCAGGGCAACGAGCGCGGTGGCGGCGGCCGTGGCGGTGGTGGCCGTGACGAGCAGCGCGGCCCGGGCCGCGGTGAGCGTGGCCCGCGCGACGCGCAGGCGCAGCCGCGTCCCCAGGGAGATGCGCCCCGGGGCGGCGGCGAGCGCGGCGGTGGCCGTGGCGGCGGCGAGCGCCGGGGTGGCGGCGAGCGCCGTCCCTCCGGCCCCATGGTGGTCGTGAAGCGCGCCTCCGGCTCCATCGAGACGCGCGCCCTGGAGGGTGACAAGCCCGCCGAGGCGACCGCGACCGCGGAGCAGACCGGCGCCGACGCGCAGGCCTCCGCGGCTTCCTCGCCGGCTCCGGCGCCGCGTCCGGTGACGCCGACCCCCGTGCCCTCCAGCCCTCTGTACGAGGAGGTCCCGGAGACCGAGTCCTTCGCCGACATGTTCGAGGCGCAGGTCAAGGACGGTGGCGCTCCCGGCCGCCGCGGCGTGCGCGTGGGCGAGAAGGTCGCCGGCACCATCTTCCAGTTGGGCGCGGACACCGCGTTCGTGTCGCTGGACGGCTCCGCGAAGTCGGAGGCGATGATCGAGCTGCGCGAGCTCAAGGACGACGAGGGCATCCTGCGCTTCGGCGTGGGCGACCGCCTGGAGGCGCACGTGGTGGAGATGGGTGCCCGGGGCATCCTGCTCAGCCGCGCGCTGGCCAAGGGCAACGCTTCCATGGCGATGCTCGCGGAGGCCCGCGCCTCCGGCATGCCGGTGGAGGGCCTGGTCCTCAGCGTCAACAAGGGCGGCGTGGAGGTGGCGATCGGTGAGACGCGCGCCTTCTGCCCCATCAGCCAGCTGGACATCCGCTTCGTGGAGAAGCCGGATCAGTTCATCGGCGAGAAGCTCCAGTTCCGGGTCACGGAAGTGCGCGACCGCAACGTGGTGCTGTCGCGCCGCTCGCTGCTGGAGGACGAGCAGCGCCGGCTGGCCACGGAGACCCGCAAGAACCTGGCCGTGGGCAAGACGGTCAAGGGCAAGGTCTCCGGCGTGCGCGACTTCGGCGTGTTCGTGGACCTGGGCGGCGTGGAGGGCATGATCCCCGTCTCCGAGCTGTCCTACACGCGCGTGGCGCACCCCAGCGACGTCGTGAAGCAGGGCGACGAGGTGGAGGTGGAGATCCTCCGCATGGAGGAGGGCCAGCCCAACTCCCCGGACAAGGCGAAGCAGAAGGAGCGCATCACCCTGTCGCTGCGTTCGCGCCAGGAGGATCCGTTCAAGAAGGCGCTGGAGGAGATCAAGGAGGGCGACCGCCTGCAGGGCAAGGTCGTCCGGCTCCAGCCCTTCGGCGCGTTCGTGGAGCTGCGCCCGGGCGTGGACGGCCTGGTGCACATCTCCGCGCTGAGCGACCGGCGCATCGCCCACCCGCGTGACGCGGTGAAGGAGGGCGAGGTCATCTGGGTGTCCGTCGAGAAGATCGACCCCAACGACAAGCGCATTGGTCTGCGCCGCATCTCCGAGGAAGAGGCGCAGCGTCCGCCCGAGGAGCGTCCCGCGCAGCAGGCCAAGGCCGAGTCGGCCCCGGCGCAGCCCGCGGCGCCCCGCCCGAAGGTCGGCGCGGTCGTCGTCGGCAAGGTGGATCGGCTGGAGCCCTATGGCGTGTTCCTCGCCTTCCCGGGCGGCAAGGGCCTCATCCCCGCCAGCGAGACGGGCACCGACCGCGGCACGGACATGCGCAAGCACTTCTCCATCGGGCAGGAGCTGAAGGTGGCGATCATCGACATCGACGCCTCCGGGAAGATCCGTCTGTCCATTCCCGCGGCCATCCGCGCCGAAGAGCGCGCCGAGGTGGAGGCGTGGCAGAAGACGCAGCAGCCGCAGGGCGCTGGCAAGAAGGGCTTCGGCACCTTCGCGGACCTGCTCAGCAAGTTGGGTAAGTAGTTGTTGACGCTGACGAGGGGCTGACGTACTTAGCCTCTCGTTCTCGCCGCGGGGTGGAGCAGCCTGGTAGCTCGTCGGGCTCATAACCCGAAGGTCGCAGGTTCAAATCCTGCCCCCGCAACTTTCAGAGACCCTGGCTTCCAAGCGATTGGAAGCCGGGGTTTTTGTTTTTCAATTCATGGCACGCGCCGCTTGGGACGGCGGATCGCCCCAGGGGCTTCCTCTCCAGCGAGCAAGCCAGGGCGCGCCTGATGCCGGGCGCGAGGTGGCGCAGCGTCATGGATCTGACGCCGCCATCGGCCATGGGGGCCACCGCGAGTGACTTCGACGGATACCGCTCCGTCGAGCGCCCCGTGGTGCGCGTGCTCTCGCGGCGGAACTGGTGCTTCATCCTTCGTCTTGATCAGACCGTGTTGCACGAAGGTCCGCTCCAGTGGGCGGCGCGGCTGTCCGGGAAGCCCTCCGGCTGCTCGGAACTTCGGCGCGATGGGGTCCATGGCGCGAACGCGCCGCCTCAGGGGGGAGGTCGCTCGAAATGGCCAGCAAGGACCGGTTCGCCGGAAAGGTCGTGTGGGTCACGGGCGCGTCGTCGGGCATCGGCGAGGCGCTCGCGCTGGCCTTCGCTCAGGCTGGCGCGCGGCTGGTCCTCTCCGCGCGGCGTGAAGCCGAGCTGCGTCGGGTCGCGGCGCGGTGTGGAGCGGCGGAGGTCTTCATCGTGCCGCTCGACCTCTCGGTGTCCGACGACTTCCCCCGCCTCGTCGAGCGCGTGCTGGAGCGCTTCGGGCGAATCGACATCGTGGTTCAAAACGGCGGAATCAGTCAGCGCTCGCTCGTGGAGGACACGGCGATGGACGTGCATCGACGCATCATGGAAGTGGACTACTTCGGCACGGTCGCGCTGACGCGAGCGGTCCTGCCCACCCTGCTGAGCCAGCGAAGTGGGCACTTCGTCGTCATCACCAGCGTGATGGCGAAGGTCGGCACTCCGCTCAGGTCCTCCTACGCGGGCGCGAAGCACGCACTGCACGGATTCTTCGATTGCCTGCGGGCCGAGACCGCCGCGGACGGTGTGTCGGTGTCTCTGATCATGCCGGGCTACGTCGCGACCGACGTCAGCCGCAACGCGCTGACGGCGGAGGGGGAGCCCACGGGGAAGGACGAAGCCACGACGGCGAACGGCGCGACCCCCGCCGAGACGGCGGCCCAGATTCTCTCCGCGGTCGCGCGCAAGCGCTCGGAGGTCTACGTCGGACGGTGGGGCAAGGATCGCCTCGCGCTCACCCTGAAGCGGTTCCTCCCGGCCCTCCTGGAGCGGATGGTTCAACGCTCCTCGCGCTGAGCCACACGCTTGCTCGGGTGAAAGCCCAGGCGGACTGGCGCGGTTGACGGCGAACCTACGGATGGGTAGGTTACGGTTGGGTAGGTTGGACATGGGGATGCTCGCCATGAACAGTCAGTCGCCGGGAACACGGAAGAACGCGGATGCCTTGCGTGGGGCCAGTCGCCTCGCGGTGCAGGCCACCCAGGGGGTGATGGGGCTGGTCGAGGAGATGCACTGCACCATCGCGAGCGGGCCGTCCGTGCTGGGCAGGCCCTTGGAGCGCCCGGCGCGGCTCTTCACAGGGTGGCTCTACGGGACGCTCCAGGGCGTCACCCGGCAGGTCGGGATGGGGCTCGACGCCGTGCTGGAGCAACTCACGCCATGGCTGGGGGACAGTGCTCCGGGCCCCCAGCGGGAGGCCGTGGTCTCCGCGCTGAATGGCGTGCTGGGGGATGCGCTGGAGGAGGGGGGCAACCCGCTCGCGATTCCGATGTCATTCCGGAGCTCCGGGCGGGCGCTGGGGCTTTCGCCAGACGCTCTGCGCGAAGCCCTGCCCGGAGCTGGCGGCCGGCTGCTCGTGCTGGTCCACGGCTCCTCGATGAATGATCTGCAATGGAGCCGGTCGGGGCACGACCACGGCGCGGCGTTGGCGCGCGACCTCGGGTACACGCCCGTCTATCTCCACTACAACAGTGGCCTGCACATCTCCCGCAATGGCCAAGCGTTCTCGGAGTTGCTGGAGCAGTTGGTGGCCTCCTGGCCCGTGCCGCTCGAATCGCTGACGCTCGTGGGCCACAGCATGGGCGGGCTGGTGGCCCGGAGCGCATGCCTCGCCGCGGAGGCGGAAGGGCGTGGCTGGCGCCCCTGGTTGCGCAAGCTCGTCTGCCTCGGTACGCCGCACCAGGGGTCACCCCTCGAGCGGGGCGGGAGCTGGGTGGATGTGCTGCTCGAGGTCAGCCCCTACAGCGCGCCCTTCGCGCGCCTCGGTCGGATTCGAGGCGCTGGGGTCACGGACCTGCGCTTCGGCAACGTGCTCGATGAGCACTGGGCGGGGCGGGAGCGCTTCGGCTGGGCTGGGGATGCGCGCCGCCAACTCGCGCTGCCAGAGGGGGTGGAGTGCTACGCGGTCGCCGCGACCACCGCTCGGGTGCTGGCGGAGCGGCTTCCAGGGGACGGGCTGGTCCCGGTGGACAGCGCGCTCGGACGGCACGCCCAACCAGAGCTGACGCTGCGGTTTCCTGAAGCGAACCAGCGCATCGTCCTCGGCGCGAACCACCTTGATCTGCTCAATCACCCGGAGGTCTACGCCACGCTTCGCACGTGGCTCACCCCCTGAGCCGGGCCGCGCGCTTAGAGCGGCTGCACGTGATCCGCGATGCGGCCCGTGGCGATCAGCCCGCGCAGCTCGTCGGACATGCGCTCGCCCTCGGCCAGCACCTGCTTCCATGCGCGGATGCGGTCCGCGTCCTTCATCTTCGTGAAGTCGGCTCGGTCAGGGATGCGCCTTCCGGGCAGCCGCTCCAGGTGCGCGGGCGACGGGGTGATGATCAGCGCGCGCCGGAAGTTGAGCGGCCCCGCGCGGCGCCACTTGAGCGACTTGTCGAACCAGCCGGGCACGACGTACGGATAGAAGTGCGGATAGAGGACCAGCCCGTCCCCCGCGCCGTAGTCGACATCCAGGTGGTAGTCGACGACGCCTCCGTCCCGGTACGTGCCCGGCGGCGCTCCCGGGATGTCGTGGACGCCCGCGATGACGAGCGGGATGGAACCCGACGCGAGCAGGGCGGGGCGCAGGTTGTCGCGGGTGAGCGCGCGGTGCGCGGACGGCAGGTCCTTCAATCCCGCGAAGGGGCTGGTGTCCCCAGCGGTGTGGAAGATCACACGCTCCATCTGGAGCCCCAGGGTCTTGCGGCTCACCGCGTTCGCCAGCGCGCCGAGCACGAAGCCCGCGAGCTGCACTCCGGAGCGCTCCACCGCGAGCAGGCCCTTGCACCGGGTCGTCACCACGTGCAGGCGTGCCCACGGGTGCATCAGGATCTCCTCCGCGCCGTCCGGACCCAACAGGGACTCCAGCACGGTGGCGCTCACCTCGCTGACGAGCGAGGGCGGCGGCTTCGGTGGATAGCGCTGCTCCAGGTACGCCTCCGCGAACCGCTTCATCGCGGCCACCGGATCCTTCTGCGCCAGACACGCCAACCGCCAGCTCCCGATGGAGCTGCCGATGAGATGCAGGGGCCGCGCTCGGGGCTGCTGGAGGAGTTCGCCGAACAGCACGCGGTCGATTCCCTCCAGCCCCAGCCACTTCGGGCCGCCGGACGCGCCTGGAAGAATGTCCACGTCCTCCGCGCGCAGACCGCGCTCCCGGAGGATGCGCAGGGCGTCGGGACCCGCAAGCAGCGTCAGGCTCTGGCTCATCGCGGGCGCGGACCCTAGCAGGCCCGGGGCGGGGACCGTCCGCGAAGAACGCCTCGCGAAGGTCCCGGAGTCCGCTGTCGCTCAGCGCGGGTCGTCCTTGGGTTCTGAATCCAGCGGATGGAGCGTGACCACCTGATGGCCGTCCTCCTCCGGCTCACTGCGCGCCTCCTCCAACTCCTCCGGTGTCTGGGGCGCGCGTTCGGAAAACGCGTCGTTCTCGAGGTGACGCTGGCGTTGCTCGCTCGTCTCGCCGTACCCCTCTAGCTTCTTTCCCGTCATGGTCGTGCTCCCTCGCGGAAGGTGGACCTCAAGGGTTGATACGACGCGCGGTGGGCGCAAGCGGAGGCCTGCCCGGGCGACTGGGCGCTGTGGGAGCGGGGCTGCGGCAGAGACTCACTCCTCCAGCGTCCCCACGGAGGGCGCCACGCCGTCGCGCTCGCGCTGGGACTCCAGATAGGCGGAGAAGCCCGCCTTGGATTGGATGCGGAAGGCGGGGAGGCGGGCGAGCACGTCCTCCCGGAAGGCGTACTGCTCGCAGACCAGGCTCGCGCGCAGCGCGCCTTCCGGGCCGCCGGTGAACGGCTGCACCTCGTGCTGGAGGTCTCCCTGGAAGTGGACCAGCAGGCCCGGCCGGGGGCGCACCTCGCCCCGGAGTTGGTTGTCGCGGAGCAGCCGCAACGCCCCTCCCCGCGCGCCCTGGGGAACACGCAGGTAGAGCACGCTCACGTGCTCCGGCGTCGCGTCCGGAACGCCGCTCGGCTCCTGCAACGTCGCGTCGATGTGGCGGCCCACGGGCGTGCCCGCGTCCAGCAGCAGCAGGTTCAGGTAGAACGCGTTGGGACGAGGCCGTGGGGCGCGACCGCCGAACCAGCGCCGCGTCCATGGCTGGAGTCCCTTCGCGCTGTCGCCATCCAGGGTGCGGCGCAGGAACGCGGTCAGGAACGGGAAGCGCGCCTCCAGCGTCGCTCGGCCCTCCGCGGTGAAGATGAACGCGAAGCCCCGGCTCGCCCGGAACGTCCCCATCAGCGGACTGCGCGCGACGAAGCGGGAGCCGAGCAGGGCATCTCCCAAGGCCGCCAACTCGGCGCGGGGCAGGGCGTCGCGGTGGGTGACGTACTCGGGCACGGGCGCCACGCTAGCGCCTTCCCAGCGCGGTGGAGAGCGGTCACGCCTCCTGCCCGGGTGGGCCTCGCGCCTCACCGCGGCCCGCTTCACGCCCGCCGGGGTGGCAATCCGGGGCCATTCCGCCCGCAAGGACGGCTGCCGGCCGGAAAAGCCCCAGGTGGCATTTTCGGATGGCGCTGCAGTCGCTTAGAATCCGTTGCGACTCCCACCTCTTCTTGATTCCCGAGGCATGACGACCTTCCTCGACGCCCTGGTGGCGTTCCCCACCGCGATCTTCACCATCCTCCTCGGGGTGACGCTGGCCTATTGGCTGTGCGTGATCATCGGCGCGGTGGGCATCGACCTCCTGGATGGCGACCTGGACCTGGAGGGCGGCGCCAAGGCGGTGAGCGGCGCGTTCGAGGGTGGCGCCAAGGCGACCTCGGGGATGCTGGAGGGCGGCGCGAAGGCCGTCTCCGGCCACGGGCACTCGCACCTGCATGACGCGGAGGCCGCCACGGGCCTGCTCGCGGCGCTGGGCTTTGGCGGCATCCCCGTCACCGTGTCGGTGAGCCTGGTGGTGTTCCTGTCCTGGTCGCTGTCGCTGGTGAGCGGACAGCCCACGCACGCGGCGCTCTCCATGCTGCCCTCGTGGCTCGTCAGCACGGGCCTGGGCCTCGTCTGCGCGGCGGTGGGCCTGGTGGTGGGCGGGCTCGCGGTGCGCCCGCTGCGCCCCATCTTCATCGCCAAGCGCGCCCCGGGCCGCGACGCGCTGATGGGCCGCGTGTGCATCATCTCCAGCGGCAGCGTGACGGCGAAGGACGGTCACGCGACGTTCGACGACGGCGCCGCGGGCCTCATCCTCAACGTCTTCTGTGACAAGCCCAACCAGCTCAAGCGCGGCCAGCCGGCGTTGATCCTCGGCTACGACGCGGAGCGCGGCGTGTACGAGGTGGAGCCGGTGGACTGGCTCCTGCCCCAGGAACTGGAGCAGCTGCGCGATCCGCTCAAGGCAGCGGCCATCGCGCGCGCCCGCGCCCAGCGATGAACATTGGCGTCCTCCGGCTCCTCCGGACGGGCGCGACAATCGGCACCGGGTGGCTTTCGCGGGGGACCCCGAGTGCTTGGAACAAGGCCCGCCCAACGGACTTCACAGGATAGGCCATGGATCCCATCAGCCTTGCAGCAATCATTGGCGGCGGCATCATCATCCTCTTCGGCATCTTCGTCAGCGTGGCCAAGTTCTACCGCCAGGTGGATCAGGGCAAGGTGCTCATCGTCAACACCATGAAGACCGAGCCGACGGTGACCTTCACCGGCGCCGTGGTGCTGCCCATCGTCCACCGCGCGGAGGTGATGGACATCTCCCTGAAGACGGTGGAGATCGACCGCCGCGGCAAGGAAGGCCTCATCTGCCAGGACAACATCCGCGCGGACATCAAGGTCACCTTCTTCGTGCGCGTGAACAAGACGCGCGAGGACGTGCTCAAGGTGGCCCAGTCCATCGGCTGCGCGCGCGCGTCGGATCACCAGACGCTGGAGAACCTCTTCGAGGCCAAGTTCTCCGAGGCCCTCAAGACGGTGGGCAAGAGCTTCGACTTCGAGCAGCTCTACACCAAGCGCGATGAGATCAAGGACAAGGTGGTGGAGACCATCGGCCGCGACCTCAACGGCTACATGCTGGAGGACTGCGCCATCGACTTCCTGGAGCAGACCCCGGTGGACATGCTCGACAAGGACAACATCCTGGACGCCCAGGGCATCCGGAAGATCACCCAGCTCACCACCGAGCAGAACGTCTTCACCAACGAGCTGCGCCAGTCCGAGCGCATGGCCGTGACCAAGCGCAACGTCGAAGCCGACGAGGCCATCTTCGCCCTGGAGCGTCAGCGCGAGGAGGCGTCCGCCAAGCAGCGCCGGGAGATCGACAGCATCCAGGCGCGTGAGACGGCCGAGGCCGACCGCGTGAAGAGCGAGGAGTTCGCCAAGGCGCAGCTGGCGCGCATCAAGGCGGAGGAAGAGATCGCCATCAACGAGGAGAACAAGCAGCGCCAGGTGCAGGTGGCCCAGAAGAACCGCGAGCGCGTGGTGGGCGTGGAGTCCGAGCGCGTGGAGAAGGACCGCGCCCTGGAGGCCATCAACCGCGAGCGTGAGACGGAGCTGCAGCGCATCGCGAAGGAGAAGGCGCTGGAGTCGGAGAAGAAGGCCATCGCGGACGTGGTGCGCGCCCGCATCGCGGTGGAGAAGACCGTCGCCCAGGAAGAGGAGAACATCAAGGACCTGCGCGTGACGTCGGAGGCCAAGCGCACCAAGGAGGCGGTCATCATCAACGCCCAGGCGCACGCGGAAGAGGCCTCCGTGAAGGACATCCAGGCCGCGGACGCGAGCGCGAAGATCGCCGTGTTCCTCGCCAAGGAGAAGCTGACCCTGGCGGAGGCCGACCTGGAGGCCGCGGACAAGCAGGCCAAGGCGAAGATGCGGCTGGCCGAAGGCGTCCAGGCCGAGTCCGCCGCCGCGGGCCTGGCCAGCGTGCGCGTGCGTGAGGCGGACGCGGTCGCCACGGAGAAGCTGGGCATGGCGCAGGTGCGCGTGAAGGAGGCCGAGGCCTCCGTCATCCAGAAGCAGGGGCAGGCCCAGGCCGCCGCGGTGCGCGAGAAGCTGCTCGCCGAGGCCGCGGGCTCGGAGGAGAAGGGCCTGGCGAACGCCCGCGTGCAGGAAGCGGAAGCCGGCGCCATCCACAAGCGCGGCGAGGCGGAGGCGTTCGCCACGCGCGAGAAGCTGCTCGCCGAGGCCGCCGCCATCCAGGAGAAGCTGATGGCCGAGGCCCGGGGCCTGTCGGAGAAGGCCACCGCGATGAAGGCCCTGGACGGCGTGGGCCGCGAGCACGAGGAGTACCGCCTGCGCCTGCAGAAGGAGCGCGACGTGGAGCTGGCCGCCATCAACGTGCGCAAGGACATCGCGCAGGCCCAGGCCACCGTGCTGGCCCAGGCGTTCGGCAACGCGAAGTTCCAGATCGTCGGCGGCGACGGCAAGTTCTTCGAGAACTTCGTCAAGGCCGTGACCTTCGGCAGCTCGGTGGACGGCGCGCTGGACCACGGCGATGCGCTGAAGAAGGCGCTCGGCGGCTACCTCAACGGTGAGAAGGACCTGCCGGCGGACCTGAAGGAGATCCTCTCCAAGCCGGGCCTCACCAACGACGCGCAGAACCTGGCCGTCGCCGCGCTGCTCAACCGCATGTCCGTGAGCCCCACCGAGTCCACCGCCGCCGGGCTCAAGGCGCTGGTGCAGTCAGAGGCCGCGGCCCTCGCGCCGAAGCAGCAGGGCTGAGTCTCCGGCGCACCGCGAACCGCATTCCTTTCTTCGGTGAACATCCATGGCAACTGACAGCGGCAAGACCCCGGGCACCCAGGTGCCCGGGGGCGAGGCGACGCTGGAGGGCGGCAGCTACGAGGTCATCCGTGCGCGCCTCCTCTCCCAGGCGGACGCGCTGGCGACCCGGGCGAACGACCTCAACGGGCGGCGCAAGGCGCTGTTCGGCGGCACGGAGCTCACCGTCATCGGAAACGAGCGGGTGCGCACGGAGAACAACTGCGTCCCCCGCGACATCGTCAGCGTCGGGAAGTACCTCCTCTTCGGCTACAACGTCTTCATCGGCCTGAAGAAGGAGACGGTCGTCTCGGACGTCTTCTCGCTGCACCGCTTCGAGAAGACGGCCGAGGGCTTCGACCTGTCCGCCGTGCCCGCCACGGAGGCCGGCGGCTTCCTGGCGGACCCCCGGTTCGTGAAGGACTTCGGGGAGCTGTACAAGTACTACAAGGACGCGAAGCTCCTGCAGCTGCGGCGGCGGGACTCGCGCCTCCTGGCGGTGTTCCAGACGGGCCAGTCCGCGCGCGACCTCAAGGTCTTCCGCTTCAACGTGGACGTGGAGGGCCGCGCCACCTACGTGGACAACCAGGGGGAGCGCGACCACGTCTATCCGCCGTCGCATGACTTCGAGTGGACGGTGGCCACGCGCGAGCAGTACGTGCTGGGCCAGCACCCGCACGTCAACGTGTTGGATCAGGTCTTCGTGGAGACGGTGAAGGGCGACCTCACCGTCAAGGTGGAGAACAACACCGCCACCGGCCTGGGCATCTACAGCGAGCCGGTGGACGACCCGGACCAGTCGCTGGACGACGCGGAGTTCGCCTGGACGCAGGTGGGCGGACTCATCCTGCTGCGCATCCTCCCGTTCCGGGAGAAGGCGCACCGCTACCTCGTCTTCAACTCGCGCACCCAGCACGTGGTGCGCATCGACGCCATCGGCCAGTCCTGCGTCCGGCTGCCGGAGGACCAGGGCATCGTCTTCCCGGGCGGCTACTACCTCCAGACGGGCGACTTCAAGGTCTTCGACGGCGCGTCGGAGGGGATGGAGTTCCACCAGGCGGTGCGCTCGCCCAACGGGGAGGACGTGCTCTACGTCTTCCACCGCCGGGACGAGGGCGCGTACGTGCTCTTCCCGTACAACCTGGTGCGCAAGGAGGTTCAGACGCCGCTGCTGGCGCACGGCATGAGCCTCTTCGCGGACGGCGGGCTGGTGGTGTTCCGCGCCACGTCGCAGGAGCCCACGCGCGTGCACCCCATGCAGGTGTGGCAGACGCCGTTCGTCTCAGACGAGCACGCGGCGCAGCTGCCGCCCGCGCCGGGCTACCTGGGCAAGGTGGGCAACGCGGAGCTGGTGCGCGGCATCAGCGACGCGCTGACGCTGCCTCGCGTGGCGAAGACGGACAAGCCCACGCGCCGCACCTACGAGGACCTGGTCTCCGCGGCCACGCGGGCGCTGGACGCGTACTACTGGCTGGGCCACGCGGAGGTGTCGCTCCAGGAGCCCATCGAGCTGCTGCGCCGCACCTCCGAGCTCATCATCGATGAGTTCGAGAAGGTCCTCGCGATGCGCAAGCGCGCGGAAGAGTCCTTCGCGCAGGCCGCGCAGGCGCAGGAGACGCTGCTGCTCAACGCGCAGCCGGAGGGGCTCACCGACGCGGAGGGCTTCATGCGCGCGCTGGCGGACCTGCGCCGGCACCGCGGGCACCTCATCACGTTGAAGGACGTGCGCTACATGGACCTGGGGCGCGTGGACGCCCTGGAGCAGGCGGTGGTGGCCGCGTCCGACGCCGTGAGCACGGCGTGCGTGGACTTCCTCCAGAAGGGCGAGGCGCTTCAGCCGCTGGCCACGCGGCTGGACGGCCTGATGGAGCGCCTGGAGCCGCTGGCGACGACGGTGGAGCTGGCGCCCCTGGCGGAGGACGTGGAGCGCACCGGCCAGGGCCTGGAGGTGCTGGGCGAGGTGGTGGGCGGCCTCCAGGTGGGCGACCCGCTGGCTCGGGCGCGCATCCTGGAAGGCATCTCCGAGCTCTTCAGCCGCCTGAACCGCGTGCGCGCGGGGCTCCAGGCGAAGCGCAAGGAGCTCTCCGGCCGGGAGAAGCGCGCGGAGTTCGGCGCGCAGTTCAAGCTGCTGGGGCAGAGCATCGAGAACGCGCTGTCGCAGGCGGACTCCCCGGAGAAGTGCGACGAGGCGCTCTCCAAGCTCACCGTGCTGCTGGAGGAGCTGGAGGGCCGCTTCGGCGAGTTCGACGAGTTCCTGGGGCAGATCACCCAGAAGCGCGAGGAGCTGCTGGAGGCCTTCGGCGCGCGCAAGCAGTCGTTGGTGGACGAGCGCCAGCGCCGGGCCTCGGGCCTCTTCGGCGCGGCGGAGCGCATCCTCCAGGGCGTGCAGCGGCGGGCGAAGTCGTTCAAGGCGGACGACGAGCTCAACGCCTACTTCGCGTCCGACGCGATGATCCTCAAGCTGCGGCAGCTGGCGGAGCAGCTGCTGGCGCTCCAGGACAGCGTTCGCGCGGACGAAGTGCTGTCGCGGGTGAAGTCCGCGAAGCAGGACGCCCTGCGGGCCCTGCGCGACAGGCAGGACCTGTTCGAGGGGGGCGAGGGGCTGATCAAGCTGGGGCCCTACCGCTTCCACGTCAACACCCAGCCGCTGGAGCTGACGCTGGTGCCGCGCGACGGCGCGCTGTTCCTCCAGCTCACCGGCTCCGACTACACGCAGCGGCTGGAGGACCCGGAGCTGCTCAAGTACCGGGACCTCTGGGAGCAACACCTGGCCTCCGAGACGCGCGACGTCTACCGCGCGGAGTACCTGGCCGCCGGGCTGTTGATGGACGCCGAGGAGGGCAAGGGCGGCCTGTCGCTCACGGCGCTCTACGAGGCCGGGGCGCAGGGACAGCTGCTGGAGCGCGTGCGCGCGTACGCGGCGGACCGCTTCGACGAGGGCTACGAGCGCGGCGTGCACGACGCGGACGCGGCGGCGCTCCTGGAGAAGCTGCTCGCGCTGCATCAGGGCGCGGGCCTGCTGCGCTTCGCCCCGGTGCCGCGCGCCTGGGCCGCGCTCTACTGGGCGTTCGACTCCGACGACGTGCTCCGGGGCGTGTTCCACCGGCGCGCGCGCAGCCTCGCGAGGCTGCGGCAGGCGTTCGACATCGGCTCGGACCTGGTGGCGCTGGGGGATGAGCTGGGCGAGCGCGTGCTCGCGTTCCTCCAGGACCACGGCCTCCAGGCGTCGCCCGCGGAGGGCCGGCAGGCGGGCCGCTACCTCGTGGAGGAGCTGGCGGTGGACCGCCCGCGCTTCACCACCAGCCGCGAGGCCCTGGCGCTGAAGGACGCCTTCCTCGCGCACCTGGAGCGGCACGGCTCACGCGGCGCGTTCGACGACGACCTGCGGGGGCTGGAGAAGAACCTGCCGGAGCGCCTGCGCATCGCCCGGGCGTGGGTGGAGGCGTTCCTGGCCCGCCGCGAGGGCGGACCGGGGGAGGCGGCCCACGTCGCGCTGGAGACGGCGGTGGTGCTCCTCACGGAGCGCAAGCTGGACCGGGAGGCGGCGGGGGCCCTGACCTCCATGGAGGCCACCGGCCTGCTGGGCAGCCACCCGCGCGTCCAGGACCGGAAGCTGTCGCTGCGGCTGGATGAGTTCCTCGCGCGGCTGGGCGAGTTCCGCCAGGTGCGCGTGCCCGCGTACGCGGCCTACCGCGCGTACCTGCGCGACCTGCTGGACAAGGAGCGGCGCAAGCTGCGGCTGGAGGAGTTGACGCCCAAGGTGCTCACGAGCTTCGTGCGCAACCGCCTCATCGACGAGGTGTACCTGCCGCTCATCGGCGCGAACCTGGCCAAGCAGCTGGGCGCGGCGGGCGAGGGCAAGCGCACGGACCGCATGGGCATGCTGCTGCTCATGTCTCCGCCGGGCTACGGCAAGACGACCCTGATGGAGTACGTGGCCAGCCGCCTGGGCCTCACCTTCGTGAAGGTGAACGGGCCCGCGCTGGGCCACGCCGTGAAGTCGCTGGACCCGTCGGAGGCGCCCAACGCCACCGCGCGGCAGGAGGTGGAGCGCATCAACCTGTCCTTCGAGATGGGCAACAACGTGATGCTCTATCTCGACGACATCCAGCACACGGACCCGGAGCTGCTCCAGAAGTTCATCTCCCTGTGCGACGGCCAGCGCCGCGTGGAGGGCGTCTGGAATGGCCAGACGCGCACGTATGATCTGCGCGGCAAGAAGTTCTGCGTGGTGATGGCCGGCAATCCCTACACGGAGACGGGCGAGCGCTTCCGCATCCCGGACATGCTCGCCAACCGCGCGGACACGTACAACCTGGGCGACATCCTGGACGGCAAGGAGGAGCTGTTCGCGCTCAGCTACCTGGAGAACTCGCTCACCTCCAACCCGGTGCTGGCGCCGCTGGCCACGCGCGACCCGCAGGACGTGCACCGCCTCATCCGGATGGCGAAGGGCGAAGAGGTGCCGGCGGGCGAGCTGAAGCACGGCTACGCGGCGGCGGAGCTGCAGGAGATCGTCGCCGTCTTCCAGCGCCTGTTCCGCGTGCAGCAGGTGCTGCTCAAGGTGAACCTCCAGTACATCGCGTCCGCCGCGCAGGACGAGCGCTTCCGCAGCGAGCCCGCATTCAAGTTGCAGGGCAGCTACCGCAACATGAACAAGATGGCGGAGAAGGTCGTCTCCGCGATGACGGACGACGAGCTCGAGCGCCGCATCGACGACCACTACCAGGGCGAATCCCAGACGCTCACCACCGCCGCGGAGCAGAACCTGCTCAAGCTGGCGGAGATGCGCGGGCGCCTGACCCCGGAGAAGGCGAAGCGCTGGGAGGAGATCAAGCAGGGCTTCGCCCGCGTGAAGCGCATGGGGGGCAAGGAGGACGACCCCGTGGCCCGCGTCACCGGCCAGCTGGGCGCCATCGAGGAGCAGCTCGGCTCCGTGCGCGACGCGGTGGTGCAGGCCGCCGCCCAGGTGGGAGCCTCCAGCGAGGAGCCGCCGGTGGCCCCGCACCTGGAGGCGCTGCGCGAGGCGGTGCTGGAGGTCGCCCGCGTGGGCCGCGCGGCCGCCTCGAAGCCGCCTCCGCTGCCGGTGTCCATCCCCGCCGCGCCGCCCCCGGCCCCGGACCTGGCCCCGTACCTCAAGCACCTGGCCCAGCTGCTCAAGGCCCTCACGGAGCGGGTGGCCGCGCAGGCCGAGGCCCCCACGCTGGTCAACGCCCCCATGCCCGCGCCCGACCTCGGGCCGTACATGGCGCAGCTCTCCAAGGCCCTCACGGCCCTGGCGGACCGGCCCGTGTCGGTGGCCCTGCCGTCACCCGCGGAGTCGCTCCAGCGCGCGGCGAGCGGTCCGTCTCCGGCGGAGCTCAGCCGGCAGATCGAGCTGGTGGAGGGCGCGCTGCTCCCCTTGGAGCGCGCTGCCCGCCGCAACGTCCAGGGCGAAGGGGAGGGCATCAAGGCCCTCCAGGTCTGGCAGGGCGTGACCGAGGCGCTGGAGCTGCTGCGCGGCATGCTGCGGCGCTAGCAGGGTCAGGGGATTCCGAGGGTGGCCGCGCACCCATCGATGCAGGATGCAACGGTTTGGGAGAAGGGTTTTCACGTCTGGCATTTGCCTTTATAGGGGCGGCGCGGTCCAACCCCTGGAGGGCAATGCCATGCATCTCATCAAGTCCGTTGTTTCCCTTGTCGCGGTGGTCGCGGTCACGGCGTGTGGTGGAGTGGAGCAGCAGGGCGGGCTCGGCACGCAGGAGGCGGCGTTGGTGTCGGGGACGTCTCAGGGCTGCCTGTTCAAGGTGTCCTCCGCGGCGAGGCCCGGACCGGTCCCTCCCATCTTCGACGTGACGGTCACCCGCTACGCGAGCAGCACCTGCGCCTGGGGGGCGGGCAGCGTGCTGGTGGGGAACTCCAGTGCCCGGGAGCCGACCGTGTCCCTGGCGGCGAATGAGCTGGGAGTGGCGGTGGCGTACACCTATGGGAAGTACGCCGGCTCCGTGTCCCTCAAGCATCTCTCGCCGGACACCCTGGCCGTCGTCCGGACTGAGGGCCTGGCCCCCACCAGCCCCCAGGGCTACATCCTCTCCGGAAACCTGGCCATTGCGTCGGACGGGACGACGCTGACCGTCTCTGGAACCAAGAACTGGCCCATCATCGGGGAGACGGGCTCTGGCGATAACTACGTCGCCACCTACCCGGACTTCTTCACCAGCACCACGGCCCCGTCCATCGTCGCGTTCTAGTGTCGCGACGGTCCGGCCGCCGTGGGGTGGCTTCGTATTCCCTCCGGCAGCCGGGCTCCGATGTTGTGTGTGATTTCTTTCGGCGTCTGGCGTTTGCCTTTATGGAGTGCGGCGCGGTTCCCCCAACCCCGGAGTCAATGTCATGCATGTCTTCAAGTCCGTTGTTTCCCTTTGCGCGGTTGTCGGTCTCACGGCGTGCGGCGGCATGGAGGAGCAGGAGGGTGGCCTCGCCACGCAGGAGTCGGCGCTGGCGACCTCCCAGGGCTGCACCTTCTCGGTGTCGTCCTCGGCGCGGCCTGGAACCACTCCCCCCATCTACGATGTGAAGGTCACGCGCGCCGCGAGCGACACCTGCGCCTGGGGCGCCGACAGCGTCGTGGTCGGCTCCTCCACGGCGACCGTCCCCACGCTCTCCCTGGTGGCCAACGACCTGGGCGTGGCCGTGAGCTACACGTCGAAGTCGAGCGTCAGCGGCAGCGCGCCCCAGACCCTGGGTCTCGTGCACCTGGCTCCGGACACGCTGGACACCGTGCGCAGCGCGGGCCTGGCGGTCTACCTGGGCCGGGGCTCCATCTACTCGGGCAGCCTGTCCATCGCGTCGGACGGGACCACGCTGAGCGTCTCCGGCACCAAGAACGGCACCATCTACGGGCAGACGGGCACCGGTAACACCTACGTGGCCACCTACCCGGACTTCTTCACCAGCACCACGGCCCCGTCCATCATGACGTTCTAGCGCCGCGACGGACGGGGCGGGTGGGGCGCGCCTACTTCTGGGGCGCGAACTGCTCCGCCCCGTCCACCGTCTTGTTGTCCAGCACCTTCTCCAGGGAGTCGGTGAGCTGCTGGCCGTCGCTGGCGGTGACGCGCAGCTGGAAGCGGCCCTCGCCCACGCCGTCCGTGGTGACGAAGTAGTTGTAGCTCTCGCGCTTCAGCGCCCTCCAGTCGCCCTCGCGCTTCCACTCCAGCTTCTGGATGGGCAGCCGGTGGTTGCGCACCTGGATGGCCGTCCAATAGGGATTGCTGCCGTCCTTGAAGTGGTACTGCACCGGACCGGACACGTCGCAGGACACCGGCGTCCAGGTGATGTCCACCCGGCCGTCCTTCACCTCCGCCACCTTCGCGAAGGCCTCGCGGGACAGGTCCAGGTGGCCCCGGTCGCAGTCCGGGCACTGGTCCACGATGCGCACGCGCACGCTGCCCTTGGGCCCGACGATGTCCACGCACTCGCCGCAGACGGCGCTGTTGTCGTACTGCTCCCGGTTCATCGCGGCCACCATCAGGTCGCCGCCCGGTTCGAAGCCGCAGTTGCCGCCCCCAGTGGCGCCGTAATAGGTCGCAATCCCTTTCTGCTCGGAGCCCAGCGACACGCCTCCTCCGGAAGCGGAGTCACCGCAGCCTCCGGCGGCGAGCAAGGCCAGGGTCAAAAACACCGGGGAACTCCACGAAGCGGGTCGGTTCATACCGCGCAGCATACACGCGCCGCCGCGCGTCAAGGCCAGACAGGACGAGGTGTCTTGGTTCTGTCAGAGGGGCTTGTTAGCGTCCGGGCGTTCCCCCTCCACACAAAAGGAAAGGTATTCCCATGCTCAACAAGTTGACGTCCGTCGTGTGTCTGGGTTCGGCCCTGGTGGTCTCCGCCTGCGGAGGCCCCGAGGCGCAGGATGGCGATGGATTCGCGCAGCAGGGCGCTCGGCTGACGACGGCGACGTCGCAGGACTGTGACTACTCGGTGTCCACCGTCCAGACGACCACCTCGCCGCCGCAGTACGACGTCGTGGTGACCCGCACGGGGGGCGTGAACTGCACCCTGCCGACGGGGGTGTCGCAGACGATCCAGAACGTGCCGCTGAGCGCGCCGGGCCCTGTGTCCATCGTCGGTTCGGACCTGGGGCTCGCGGTGGGCTTCGTGATGCGCAACGGCTTCAGCGGCTCCGCGGCGTACATCTTCGCCCTGCGCCACGTGAACCCGACGACGCTCGCGACCGCGCGCAACGCGGACATCTACTGCGACTACATGACCGGCAACATCTCCACGGGCACCGTCAGCATCGGCGCCGCTGGCACGGCGGTGAGTGTGTTCGGCACCAAGACGGGGAAGATCAACGGTCAGTCGGGGAACTACTACTCGGCGTCGTTCGCGAACTTCTTCACCAGCACGACGGCCCCCACCATCACCGTGTTCTGAAGCACCTGAAAAAAGCCCCGCCCGCCACCGGCTCGTTCCGGTGGCGGGCGGGGCCCCCCTGGTTGCGCGAATCCCGGTGTGTCGTGCCTGGGGCTCAGCGGCCGCTGGCCGACGCGGTCGTCAGGGCGCGGGCCTGTCCGACGAGGCGGACGAACTCGGTGCGGTCCGCGTCTCCGCCCGCGGCGCCCTCCGCCAGCTTCTGCGTGGTGGCCAGGCTCCAGCCCTCCGCGGAGGGCGCGGCGCGGAGGATGTCCGCGGTGGCGGCCACGGCCACGGCGAAGCGGAAGTCGGACGTCGCGGCCTCCAGGGTCGGCTTCACGTTGGCGCGGGTGAGCGGGAAGGCCTGCTCCTTCGCCTCGGTGCCGTTGGGGGCCTTGGCGCGGATGCGCACGGTGGCCAGGTCCTGCGCCTCGCCCGTCAGCTCCACCTCGTACAGCGCCGTCACGGTGTGGCCCGCGCCAATCTCGCCCGCGTCCACCTTGTCGTCGCGGAAGTCCTTGTCCGCGATGTCCCGGTTCTCGTAGCCCATCAGGCGGTAGCGGGTGACGGCCTTGGGGTTGAACTCCACCTGGAACTTCACGTCCTTCGCGATGACCTCCAGCGTGCCGGTGAGCTGCGTCTCGAAGACCTTGCGCGCTTCCTTCACGCTGTCCACGTAGAAGCTGTTGCCGTTGCCCTTGTCGGCCAGCTGCTCCATCAGCGAGTCGTGGTAGTTGCCCATGCCGAAGCCCACGGTGGTGAGCGTGACGCCTTCGGCCACGTACTTCTGCACGCTGGCCAGCATGTCCTTCGCGCTCAGGTTGGGGCCGATGTTGGCGTCGCCGTCCGTGAGCACCACCACGCGGGACACCACCCCGCCGGCGGCCTTCTTCACCGCGTGCCTGTAGGCCATCTCCATTCCGGAGCCCATGGCCGTGCCGCCGCCCGCGGCCAGCGTGTCCAGCGCGGCGTGGATCTTCTTCACGTCCGTGGCGGGCGTGGGCGGGAGCACGTCCCGCGTGGAGCCCGCGTAGGTGACCAGCGCCACGGTGTCGTTCTCATTGAGGTTCTTCACCGCGATCTTGATGGACTCCAGCGCCAGGGGCAGCTTGTCCGGCGAGGACATGGAGCCGCTGGTGTCCACCAGGAACACCAGGTGCGCGGGCTTGCGCTCCGAGCGGGAGACGACCTTGCCCTGGACGCCCACGCGCAAGAAGTGGCGGCGCGCGTTGAAGGGCGAGGGCGCACCCTCCAGGTGCACCGTGAAGGCGCCTTCCTCCGGCGGGGCGTAGCGGTACTTGAAGTAGTTGACGAACTCCTCCACGCGGACCGCGTGGGTGGGGGGCAGCTGGCCCTGCTGCAGGTAGCGCCGCGCCATGGAGTAGGAGGCCGTGTCCACGTCCGCCGCGAAGGTGGACAGCGCGTCCTTCGTCGTCTCGGTGAAGGCGTTGGGCTTGTAGGCCTCGAAGGTGTTGCCGCCTTCGGCCACGTTCTTGTCGTCGCCGGTGTCCGGCTTCATCTTCTCCCGAGGCTGCGTCGGAGCAGGCGCGACCGCGCCCAGGGTGCTGGCCCTCAGCTCCTCATCCGCGACCTTCTTCGGCGAGGCGCGCTGGACCGGCTCCGCCGCGACCATGGACGTGGGGGACGCGGGAGGCGGGGCGGCCTTGCCCGCCGCGGAGGGGGCCTCCTTCGACGGGGCACGCGCGACCATGTCCCCGTCCGCCAGGGACTCCTGGGCCAGGTGCTGCCGGCCCGCGGGCGCGTCCTTGGGGCTGGGCTCGGTGCGGGCGACGGCCTGCGGCCTGAGCTGGCTGTCGGCGGCGCCGAGGCCCGACTCCGGCGGGGCGCGCGACGTGGAGCAAGCGCCCACGAGTCCGGCGCAGAGGAGGGCACCACTGACGAGCGACACGCGGCGCTTCGAGAAGAACGGGGACATTCGGGCTCCAGGGCGGAGAGTGGGAGGCGTGGTCCTGGAAACGGGTGACCTCTGGAATGGGTTTATCCGGTGAATTTTTCCCCCGTCCGGACGTGGCCTCCGCTTGCGTGGGCGGACCCCATTTGCGACGGTCCCCCGCCATGGAGACGACACGGCCGTTCCGGATTCTGGGCATTCAGCAGATCGCCATTGGGGGGCTCGACAAGGGCGCCCTGCGCAAGCTGTGGGTGGACACGCTGGGCCTCCAGGCCCATGGCACCTATCGCAGCGAGCGCGAGAACGTGGACGAGGACATCGTCGTGGCGGGGGCGGGCCCCTTCAAGGTGGAGGTGGACCTGATGCAGCCCGTCAATCCCGACGGGCGTCCGAAGGTGCATGACCCGGCGCTCAACCACGTGGGGCTGTGGGTGGACGACCTGGCGAAGGCCGTGCAGTGGCTGGAGGGGCAGGGGATGCGCTTCACGCCCGGAGGCATCCGCAAGGGCGCGGCGGGCTTCGACGTGTGCTTCATCCACCCGAAGGCCAGCGATCAGTTCCCGCTGAGCGGCGAGGGCGTGCTCATCGAACTGGTGGAGGCCCCGC
The DNA here is from genome assembly GCF_007352635.1 of Corallococcus sp. Z5C101001. Lineage (NCBI taxonomy): Bacteria > Pseudomonadati > Myxococcota > Myxococcia > Myxococcales > Myxococcaceae > Corallococcus > Corallococcus sp. Z5C101001. Next base: position 63,448 of record NZ_VKLU01000005.1, on the reverse strand, counting down.
CGGACGTCATCCGCGCCTTCGAACAGGCCGCGGCCAGCGCGCACTGAGCAACAGGTCGCGGGCGCGCGCGAGGCCTGTCTTGAGCGCGCGCTCCGCGGGATCCACCGCGATGCACAGCACGAACGTGGACGCGATGAGCAGCGCGAGCAGGCCCGAGTACTTCAGCCATCCGCTGGAGTCGCCCCAGACGCGCTCGAACGAGAAGACGCCGAAGACGCGGTAGTACAGCAGCATCTCGTGGAAGAAGTACGCGGACAGCGACGCGGTGCCGAACACCTCCAGGAAGCGGCGCGCGCGTGACGGTCGTGCGTCCGGCGCCATCCGCCCCTCCACCCACAGCAGCCCGAGCAGCACCGCGCAGACCCACATGAACCGGGTGGCGGAGTTGGACGGGTTGGTGACGAAGAAGCGGTGCGGCGGGTAGAGGTCGCTGAGCACGTGGGGCATCAGCGTCCCCACGAATCCCAGCGCGATGAGGAGGCCCAACACCCGGGCCAGTCCCTTGCGGCCCCACGCTCCCGCGACGCAGCCGCAGCAGGCGCCCAGCCACGCGAAGCCGATCCACGGGACCAGCGGGAAGGGGGCCCAGGTGGACTTGCGCAGGAACGAAGCCCAGGGCTCGCCCGCGCTGTCGCTGAAGGGCGCGAGCGCGAAGGCCCCCAGGGCCAGCAGGAACGCCGCGCCCGCGAGGACGCTCGGCCTCGAGGCCAGCAGCGCCGCCAGGGGCAGGGTGAGCAGCAGGCACAGGCCCACGCAGTGGAGGATGTCCAGGCGCAGGAGCCACACGGGCTCGGTGCGGATGGGGAACCACACCGTGTTGACGAGCGCCGCGACCGCGAACACCTCCGCGATGCGGCGCAGGTTGCGGCCCGCGCGGTCGGCCAGCATCCCCGCGGCGGCGCTGCGCACCATCAGGAGCGACAGCGCGAACCCGGCGGAGAAGATGAACGCGGGGGCCACCAGCCCGTCGAGCTTGAGCAGCCAGCCCGTCCACACGCTCTTGCGAAGCTCGGGAGTGAGCAGCACGAGCGAGTGGCACTGGATCATCACGATGACGGAGAGGCCGCGCAGCCAGTCGATGGCGCGCACGCGCTCGCGGGAGACAGGGATCGCGGAGGACAGGGGGCTCACGGCCGCGCAACCCTATGCCGGTCCCTCGGGTGCATGCACGCACCCGAGGAACCACAAACTCCTTGGACTACCAGCTAACGGCGTCGAGGTAGGCCGTTCCCGTCCAGCCACCACTCGCCTGGAACTCCACGCCCAATTGGTACAGCGGTTGGGTCGAGCCAGAGGGCAGCTTCACGGTGATGGTGTTCCAGGCGCCGGACTTGAGGCTGCTGGCGGCGACCCAGTTGCCCGTCCAGCGCCAGTCCGCGGCCGCGCCTTCCAGGGCGTAGGGCTGGACGCCGGTGAGCTTGCTGCCGGTGGGCAGCCACAATCTGAACGTCACCGTCGTGCCGGAGGGCACGGCCGCGTTGGCGACCGCGACCGTGCCCTTGCCGGACGTGCCGTTGAAGGGCACGGCCAGCGACCGGGTCCCCGCGAAGGCTTGTGACGCGCTGGTGCTGACGGACGACAGGACGGCTCCGCTCGCGGCCCAGCCCTGGGTGCTGGATTCGAAGCCGTACTTCGACGGATCCGCTGGCGTGCCCGCATCGGAGGTGCCGCTGCCTCCGTCGGTGCCCGCATCCGGCCGCGTGCCGCCGTCCACGCCTCCGTCGGTGCCCGCGTCGACCGGCGGAGTACCGGCGTCGCCGGTGCCGCCGTCTGAAGAGCCCTCCCCGCCCGGAGGTGGAAGGGTGGTCCCTGCCGCGGGCAGGCGCAGGCCGCCTGCGTTGAGGAACGTGCCCGCGCGCTGCTTCAGGTAGGGCTGCCCGTCGGTGGCGAGGTCGTTCTGGTAGGAGCTCTGCCCGCCCGCGCCCGCGCCGTACAACAGGGCGACGACGCCCACGTTGGCGAACTTGCGCCGGTGGGTGTCACCGCTCGCGCCGAAGAAGTATTCGGTGCGGTTGTCTTTGTATCCCTGGCGCGGCCCGCCGCTGTTGTTGATGTTGAGGTGATGGGAGTTGCCCAGGGGGATCTGCCACAGCACCCAGCGCTTGCCGGTGGTCTGGTTGAAGAGGCGCAGCCACTCCGCATAGCGGTTGTAGGAGCGCGACGTGAGTGACGCCGTGTCGCTCATGTCCCACGAATGATCCGCGCCCTGCGTGAGGCGATAGAAGTCCGCGTCGCGGTCCAGCGGGTCGCCCACGAGCACGTCGTAGGTGGCGCCCGTGCTGTTGGCGGCGAGGCCCAACGGGTTGACGAAGGCGGCGACCTTGTCCACCTCCGGCTGGAGCGGATCCGTGAGCGAGTTGAAGGCGATGTCCTTGCCGCTGGCCCAGGCGGAGATGTGGAGGCCCAGCACGACGTTGTTCGCGCCCACTGCCTTGCGCAGCTGGAGGAACGCCAGACTCCAGCCCGCGACGGTGTTGGGCAGGCCCGCGAGCTCCGGCATGCCGGAGGAGGCGATGGCCGCGGCGGCGTTGGGGTTGGCGTTCGTCTGGGACTGGAGGAGGCCAACCACGTCCGGCTCGACGTGCACGATGACGGGGCCGCCAAAGGCCTTCGCGCGTTGGAGCAGCAGCTTCACGTCCTCGAAGTAGCTCCGCATGGTGCTGGCGTTCCGCAGCTTCGCCAACGTCTCCTGCTCGCCGCCGCCCGGCTCACCGAACAGCTGGTAGTACGTGACGACGGGGACGAAGCCCTGCGCCTGGGTCTCGGTGAAGAAGCCAGCGGCCCAGCTTCCATCGTGGGCGCCGTAGCCCCAGTTGTCCGCCCAGCCCTTGGTGAAGTAGCGATAGCGCGCGTCCCACGGGACGTTGCTGTCGCGCATCCAGCTCTGGCCGGCCTCTTCGAAGAGGCCCACCATGAAGCGGTCCTGGAAGGCCGGGGGAACGGGGCCCTGCACACCGGTTGCGGCCTGGGCGGACAACGCCCCAAGACACGTCAGCGTCAGCAGCGCCGAGAAGGCATGTCGAATGGTGTTGGTCATGGAAGCGCTAGTACGCTCCGCCCCTCTCTTCCCTTCCGCTTCGCTCGCGAGTGCCTCCTGTCCGCCCGCTCACCGGCCATGAGCGCGTCCGCCGGCTCACCCACCCGGCGGACGTCGCTTCAGGCTCCGGTCATGCGGCCGAACTCGGGCTCGCGGACGCGGCGTCCTCGATGCGGCGCATGCACGCGATCAGATGCCGCGCCATGGTGTCGACCTGGGGCGGTTCGATCATCGTCTGGTGGTTGCCGGGCACCGGGAGCACTTCCAGTCCATGCAGCACGAGCTGCTGCCAGGGCTGCTCGGGATGCAGCGGGTGCGGTGGCACGTGAACCTGGGCCTTGAGATACGTGGCCCGTCCTTCGTAGGGGACGGGCGCGTAGGTGAAGAGGGCCCGCATGTGCGACTTCCAGACGTCCAGGAAGATCTCCAGGTCGCGGAGTGAGTAGGTGTCCGGCACGGTCGCGCCCTCGCGGGCCTGACGCAGCACCTCCTTCATCTGCTCATGCGGCGGCAGCGAACGCAGGTGCTGGGCGAGCGTCGGCGTGTCTTCTCCGAACATGGCCGCGAGCAGCGCGGCGTCGTCCTCGAAGCGGGTGGGCATCTGGCCGGGGCCGGGGGTGTCCAGGAAGACGAGCAGGTCCGGGGGCATGCCCAGGTCACGCAGACGCTGGGCCATCTCGTAGACGATGGTGCCGCCCATGGAGAGGCCCACGAGGTAGTAGGGCCCCTGAGGCTGCCACTGGAGCATGGCGCCCAGATGGTGCGACGCGAGCGCTTCGATGCTCGCCAGCGGCGGGCACTCGCCGTTCACGCCCGGTGCCTGGAAGCCGTAGACCGTGCGGTCGGGGCCGAGCGCGCGCACCAGGTCCTGGTAGCAGAACACCGTGCCGCCCACCGGGTGCATGCACCACAGCGGAGGGAGCTCCGCGCGCCCCTGCTGGAGTCGCACGATCCCTTCAGGAAGGACCGGCCCCTGGGGACCGGCCGCATCCGGGGTGAGCTTCGCCTGGATCCACTGGGCGAGCGCCTCCACCGTCGGGCTCTGGAAGAGGACCTGGAGGGGGATCTTGAAGGGGAAGTGCTCCGACAGCTTGGACACGAGCTGCGCCGCGAGTAGCGAATGTCCGCCCAGGTCGAAGAAGCTCGCGGTGACGCTGATGGGCGTGCGCCCCAGGATCTCCGCCCACACGTCCGCCAGCAGCTGCTCCAGGGGCGTGCGAGGCATCACGCCGGGGTCGTCCAGGTCCGCGGCGTCCGACGGGCGGGGCAGTGCCCGGCGGTCCACCTTGCCGTTCGCGTTGAGCGGCATCGCGTCGAGGAGCACGAAGGAGGAGGGGACCATGTGAGAGGGCAGGAGGCCCTGGACATGGGAGCGCAGGTCGGAGGCGGAGAGGGAGTCGCGGAAGGTGACGTAGGCGGCGAGGCGCTTGTCGCCTGGAGAGTCCTCGCGGACGAGGACGAGGGCTTCGCGGACGGAGGGGTGGAGGCGGAGGACGGCTTCGATTTCACCGGGTTCGATGCGGAAGCCGCGGACCTTGACCTGGTGGTCGCGGCGCCCGACGAAGACGAAGGAGCCGTCGAGGCGCTGCCGAACGAGGTCGCCTGTGCGGTAGAGGCGGGAGCCAGGGGAGGAGGAGAAGGGGTGTGGGATGAAGGAGAGGGCGGTGAGGTCCGGGCGCTCCCAGTAGCCCCAGGCGAGGCCGTCGCCGCCGACGAAGAGCTCGCCGACGATGCCGGGCGCGACGGGGTGAAGCTGGGAGTCGAGCACGTAGGCGGTGCTGTTGGAGACAGGCCGTCCGATGGGCACCGTGTCGGTGACGGGCGCCGTGACGGGGTGCCAGGTGCTGAACGTGGTGTTCTCCGTGGGGCCATAGACGTGCAGCAACCTGCGGGGCCCCCCATGCGCGAGCAGCCGGTTGACGCAGGCCGGATCCACGGCCTCCCCGCCGAAGAGGAGCGTGGTCAGGCCATTGAAGGCCGTGGGCTCCATCCGCGCGACGTGGTTGAAGAGCGCCGTGGTGAGGAACATCGCGGTGATGCGCTCCTCGTGCAGGCCCCGCGCGAGCGTCGCGGGGTCGATGATCTCCTCCTTGGAGAACAGGACGAGCGCGGCGCCATTGAGCAGCGCGCCCCACACCTCGAAGGTCGAGGCGTCGAAGGAGACCGTCGCCGCCTGAGCCACCCGGTCCTCCGGACCGAAGGCGATGTAGTCGGCATCCATCACGAGCCGCATGACGGCCTGGTGCGGAACGCAGACGCCCTTGGGGCGCCCCGTGGAGCCGGACGTGTAGATGACGTAGGCGGGCTCGGCGGGATGGAAGCCGGTCGCGTCGTACGGCGAGCCCTCGTCAGCGGTGGACTCCAGCGCATCGACGCGAATGCAGCCAACTCCCTCCTCGGGGAACCGGGCGGAGAGGGCCGTGTCCGTGATGATCCGGTGCAGCCGCGCATCCTGGGTCATGAAGGCGAGGCGATCCGCGGGGTAGTCCGGATCCAGCGGCACGTAGGCGCCCCCCGCCTTGAGGATGGCGACGAGCGACACGATGAGGTCCACGGAGCGCGGCAGGCAGATGCCGACGCGGGGCGCATCACGCCCGACGCCCTGGGCCTTGAGGGCCCACGCGAGGCGGTTGGCGCGAGCGTCCAGCTCCGCGTAGGTGAGCACCTGGGCGCCGTGGCGCACGGCGAGGGCATCCGGACGCGCGGTCACCGTCGCTTCGAACGCTTGCACCATCGACACGTCCCATGGATAGGGCCGGGCGGTGACATTCCATTCGGACAGGACCTGCTGGCGCTCCTCCTCGAAGAGCCAGGGCAGGGCATGGACGGCGGTGTCGGGCTGGCCAAGGGCGCTCTCGAGCAGGCGCAGGAAGTGGCCGGTCATCCGCTCGATGGTGCGCGGCTCGAACAGCGCGGTCGCGTATTCGAACGTGCCGCACAGGTCCTCCGGTCCCTCGGTCAGGGCGAGCGTGAGGTCGAACTTGGAGGTGGGGGTCTGAAGCTCCATCGCCTGTACCTGGAGGCCAGGGAGCTGGGGCGGAGCGCCCGGTGTGTTCTGGAGCGCGAACATCACCTGGATCAGCGGGCCGTGACTCAGCGCGCGCTCGACGTGCAGCTCCTCGACGAGCTTTTCAAAGGGAAGCTCCTGATGCGCGTAGGCGCCCAGGGCCCGGTCGCGCACCTGTCGAAGCACTTCGCGGAACGAGGCACCGTCGCGGAGCTGTGCGCGAAGCGGGAGCGTGTTGACGAAGAAGCCGATGAGGCCCTCCAGCTCCTCGCGGGTGCGGTTGGCGATGGGGGTACCGACGATGAAGTCGCGCTGGCCGCTGTAGCGGGACAGCAGGAGCTGGAAGCCCGCCATCAACGTCATGAAGAGCGTGGCCCCTTCCTGGCGGCCCAGCGCCGTCAGGGACTCGCGCACGCTTCGCGGAACGGTGAAGTCATGGGTGGCGCCCGCGAACTGCTGCACGGCGGGACGGGGACGGTCGGTCGGAAGCTCCAGCACATGGGGCGCGTCCGCGAGCTGCTGCTTCCAGAAATCGAGCTGCCGCTGGAGCACGTCCCCCTGGAGCCACTGGCGCTGCCACGCCGCGTAGTCCGCGTATTGCACGGGGAGGGGGGCGAGGCTGGAAGGGCGTCCCGCGTGACGCGCCTGATATTCGGCGGACAGCTCGCGGTACATCACGCCCAGGGACCAGCCGTCGGACACGATGTGATGCAGGTTGAGCAGCAGCACGTGGTGACGCGCGTCCTCGCGCACCAGCAGCGCGCGGAACAGGGGGCCTTCCGCGAGGTCGAAGGGCGTGACGGCCTCCTGGCGCAACAGGGCCTCGGCCGCGTCGCGCGAGAGGGCTTCGACTCGACGCAGGGACACCGGCAGCCGGGGCACGACGTGCTGCACGGGAACCCCTTCCCCCGGGAACACGGTGCGCAGGGATTCGTGCCGGTCCACGAGGGCCTGGAGGGACTGCTCCAGGATCTCCACCTCCAGCGCGCCTTCCAGCCGCAGGGCCATGGGCATGTTGTAGGCGGCGCGATCCGCGTGGAACTGATTCAGGAACCAGAGCCGCTCCTGTGCGAATGACAGCGGCGGCGGGCCTTCACGGCGAAGGGCCTGGAGCGCGGGGGCGGCGGGGAGGGACGTGTCCTGGGTCCGTGCCTCCAGGGCCGCCGCCAGGGTCTCGATGGTGGGGAACTCGAAGAGGGTCCGCACGGGGACGGGGACGCCCAGCACCTGCGAGATCCGGGAGACGATCTGCGTGGCCAGCAGCGAGTGCCCGCCCAGGTCGAAGAAGTTCGCGTCGACGCGGACATGCGCGAGGTTCAGCACCGCGCACCAGATGGCGCTCAACATCTGCTCCAGCGCGGTCAGCGTCCTCGACGGCCGTTCATCCTCGGCCACCGGACGTGGCAGGGCGTGACGGTCCACCTTCCCATTGGGCGTCATCGGCAGTGCGTCGAGGAGCACGAAGGAGGAGGGGACCATGTGAGAGGGCAGGAGGCCCTGGACATGGGAGCGCAGGTCGGAGGCGGAGAGGGAGTCGCGGAAGGTGACGTAGGCGGCGAGGCGCTTGTCGCCCGGAGAGTCCTCGCGGACGAGGACGAGGGCTTCGCGGACGGAGGGGTGAAGGCGGAGGACGGCTTCGATTTCACCGGGCTCGATGCGGAAGCCGCGGACCTTGACCTGGTGGTCGCGGCGCCCGACGAAGACGAAGGAGCCGTCGAGGCGCTGCCGAACGAGGTCGCCTGTGCGGTAGAGGCGGGAGCCAGGGGAGGAGGAGAAGGGGTGTGGGATGAAGGAGAGGGCGGTGAGGTCCGGGCGCTCCCAGTAGCCCCAGGCGAGGCCGTCGCCGCCGACGAAGAGCTCGCCGACGATGCCGGGCGCGACGGGGTGAAGCTGGGAGTCGAGCACGTAGGCGGTGCTGTTGGAGACAGGCCGTCCGATGGGCACCGCCACCGCATCGGGTTCGATCCGCGTCGGTGAGAACCACGTGCTGTACGCCGAGTTCTCCGTGGGCCCGTAGGCATGCACGAGGTGGCCGGGAGCGCTGTGGGAGATCAGCGCGCGCACGCAGGCCGGGTCCGCGGCTTCTCCACCAAAGAGCAGCCAGCGCAGCCCCTTCAGGAGGGAGGGGTCCGTGCGCGCGACGTGATTGAGGAGCGCCGTGGTCAGGAAGAGGACCGTGATGCCCTCCTCCCGGACCCGCTTCGCGAGCACGGGCGGATCGATGACCTCTTCCTTGGATAGCAGGACCAGCGTGGCGCCGTTGAGCAGCGCGCTCCACAGCTCGAACGTCGACGCGTCGAAGGCGACCGTCGAGGTCTGGGCCACGCGATCATCGGGACGAAGCTGGATGAAGTCAGGGTCGAGCACCAGACGGGCCACGCCCCGGTGCGGGATGCAGACGCCCTTGGGGCGGCCCGTGGAGCCCGACGTGTAGATGATGTGCGCCAGGTCATCGCCGGTGCCTTCGTCCGGCGGTGCGTGCCGGCCATGCTCCTCCAGCTCCGGAGACCGCGCATCCAGGACCGTCCATGCTCCCACGGGAACGTGAGCCGCGTGCGCCGCGTCGGTGATGACCGTGACGAGCCGCGCATCCGTGGCCATGAAGGCGAGGCGTTCGGAGGGGTAGTCCGGATCCAGCGGGACATAGGCGCCGCCCGCCTTGAGGATGGCGATGAGCGACACGATGAGGTCGATGGAGCGTGGCAGGCACACGCCCACCCGAGGCGCGTCGCGCCCGACGCCCCGGGCCTTGAGGGCCCACGCGAGCGGGTTGGCGCGAGCGTCCAGCTCCGCGTAGGTGAGGGCCTGGGCTCCGTGGCGCACGGCGATGGCGTCGGGGCGTGCCGCCACCTGCGCCTGGAAGGCCCGGCCGAGGGAGGCTTCGCGCGGATAGGACCGGGCGGTCTCATTCCAGGTGAAGAGGACCTGATGCCGCTCGGCTTCGGAGAGCCAGGGCAGGGCGTTGATGGCGACGTCCGGCTGGCCGGTCGCGCCCTCGAGCAGGCGGTGAAGGTGGCGGGCCATGCGCTCGATGGTGCCCGGCTCGAACAGCGCGGTCGCGTACTCGAGGGCACCTGACAGGCCGTCGTCCGTCTCCTCCAGCATCAGGCTGAGGTCGAACTTGGAGGTCTGGAGCGGTAGCTCCAGTGCCTGCACCTGGAGGCCGGAAAGTCGCGGCAGCGTCCCGGGTGCGTTCTGGAGGGCGAACATCACCTGGACCAGCGGGCCGTGACTCAGCGCGCGCTCGACGTGCAGCTCCTCGACGAGCTTTTCAAAGGGAAGCTCCTGATGCGCGTAGGCGCCCAGGGCCCGGTCGCGCACCTGTCGAAGCACTTCGCGGAACGAGGCACCGTCGCGGAGCTGTGCGCGAAGCGGGAGCGTGTTGACGAAGAAGCCGATGAGGCCTTCCAGCTCCTGGCGGGTGCGGTTGGCGATGGGGGTGCCGACGATGAAGTCGCGCTGGCCGCTGTAGCGGGACAGCAGGAGCTGGAAGCCCGCCATCAGCGCCATGAAGAGCGTGGCCCCTTCCTGGCGTGCCACGGCCTCCAGCGCCTTGCGGAGGGGCGCAGGCAAGGTGAAGCGGAAGGTCGCTCCCTCGAACCGCTGCACCGCGGGACGGGCTCGGTCCGTGGGCAGCTCCAGGACATGGGGCGCGTCGGCGATCTGCGACTTCCAGAAGTCGAGCTGCCGCTGGAGCACGTCGCCCTGGAGCCACTGGCGCTGCCACGCCGCGTAGTCCGCGTACTGCAATGGCAGCGGGGACAGATCTGGTTCGGTGCCCTGGAGGCGGGCGCGGTACTCCTCGGACAGCTCGCGGTACAGCACGCCCAGGGACCAACCGTCGGACACGATGTGATGCAGGTTGAGCACCAACACCGAGCACGGGCCTTCGAGCTGGAGCAGGAGCGCCCGGAACAAGGGCCCCCGTGCGATGTCGAAGGCGCGTACCGCCTCCTGGTTCAAGCGTGCCTGGACCCGTGCATCGTCCGGTCCGCTCGCGTCGAGGCTCTGGATCTCCAGCGTGAGGTTCGGCTGGCCGTCGATGTGCTGCGTGGGGCTGTCGCCGTCCGGGAACGTGGTGCGCAGGGCCTCATGCCGCAGGAGGATGGCTTCCAGGCTGGCGCGCAGCACCGGGACGTCCAGGGGACCGTCCAGGCGCAGGGCCATGGGCATGTTGTAGACGCCGGGTGCGTCATGGAGCCGGCCGAGGAACCACAGCCGCTCCTGCGCGAAGGACAGCGGCAGCGCTTCATCGCCGCGAGGCAGCACGGGGATCCGCGAGGCATCCCCCGTGTCTCCCGCCGCGAGCAGTCCTTCCACGATCCGGACGAACGCCTCCAGCCGTGGCGCTTCGAAGATCGCGCGGACGGGGAGGGCCACGCCCAGCGCATCGCGAACGCGCGACACCACCTGCGTGGCCAGCAGGGAATGGCCGCCCAGGTCGAAGAAGTGGGAGTGCGCCCCCACCTCGCGGCCTCCCAGGACGGAGGACCAGATCTCCGCCACCCGGGCCTCGAGCGGAGTCCTGGGCGCGATGAACCCCTCCGCGTCGGAGGAGGGCGCTTCAGGAGCGGGCAACGCACGCCGGTCGATCTTCCCGTTGGGCGTGAGGGGCAGCGATGCCATCACCACGAACGCGGCGGGCACCATGTGGCTCGGCAGCCGGGCCTGGAGGAAGTCGCGGAGCGCTGAGGCAAGGACGTCCGTCGCCACATAGGCGACGAGCCTGCGGTCGCCAGGGCTGTCCTCGCGCAGCAGGACCAGGGCTTCGCGGACGGCGGGGTGCTGAAGCAAGGCCGCTTCCACTTCGCCCAGTTCGATGCGGAAGCCGCGCAGCTTGACCTGATGGTCGCGGCGACCGACGTACTCCAGGACGCCATCCCGGCGCTGCCGGACCAGATCTCCGGTGCGGTAGAGCCGCGCGCCGTGCGTGTCGCTGAACGGGTGGGGAACGAACTTCTCCGCGGTGAGGCCCGGACGGTCCCAGTACCCGAGCGCCAGCCCGTCGCCGCCCACGAACAGCTCGCCCACGACACCCGGCGGAACCAGCTGGAGCCGGGCATCGAGCACATAGGCCGTGCTGTTGGCGAGCGGTCCCCCGATAGGCACCGAGTCGACGCCCGCGTGCGGCACGCGATGCCACGTGCTGAATGACGTGTTCTCCGTGGGGCCGTAGCCGTTGATCAGCGCCGCGGGCCCGCCCTGCGTGAGGACCGCGTTGACGCTGGTGACGTCCGCGGCCTCGCCGCCGAAGATCATCCACGACAGGTCACGGAAGGCCTCCGGACGCGAGCGCGCCACGTGGTTGAACAGGGCCGTGGCCAGCACCATGTGCGTGATGCGCTCTTCCTGGAGCCGGACCGCCAGCACGTCCGGGTCGATGATCTCGTCCTTGGAGAACAGGACCAGCGTGGCGCCGTTGAGCAGCGCGCCCCAGATCTCCAGCGTGGAGAGGTCGAACGCGATGGTCGTGGACTGCGCCATCCGGTCGCCGGGCGCGAGCCGCACGTAGTCGGGGTTGAGCACCAGCCGCACGACGCCCTGATGCGGGATGCACACGCCCTTCGGCTGGCCCGTGGAGCCCGACGTGTAGATGACGTGCGCCAGGTCGACCGGCGCCACCGCGGCGGGCGCGGACGGGCCCGGGGTGTCCTCCCAGGGAGTGTCCATGCACACGGACGTCCAGGGGCCCGGCGGCAATCCGGTCGCGAGCGCTTCCTGCGTGACGATGGCGACCAGCCGCGCATCCCGGGCCATGAACGCGAGGCGTTCGGTGGGGTGCTCCGGATCCAGCGGCACATAGGCACCGCCTGCCTTGAGGATGGCGAGGAGCGACACGATAAGGTCGATGGAGCGCGGCAGGCAGACCCCCACCTGCGGCGTGCGCCGTCCGACCCCGAGCCCCCGCAGCTGCCGGGCCAGCCGCTCCGCCCGTGCATCCAGCTCCGCGTAGGAGAGCGCCACGGCGCCATGGCTCAAGGCGATGGCCTGGGGCCGCTGAGCCACCTGCACCGCGAAGGCGTCCACGACGGACAGGTCCGAAGGGTAGGGACGCGCCGACGCGTTCCAATCCCGCAGCACCTGTCGCCGCTCCTGCTCCGACAGGAAGACCGCATCCCCCGTGGCGCGCCCCGGCGCCTCCACGAAGCATCGCAGGACCTGGAGGTAGTGCTCCGTCAGTCGCGCGATGGTGGACGCATCGAAGAGCGCCGTGGCGTATTCGAGCGATCCGGTGAGCGTGTTCCCGGACTCCTCCAGCGCGAGGAACAGATCGAACTTGGACGTGCGCGTGTCCAGCGTCAGCGGGGTGACGGCGACGTGCGGGAGCTGGAGCTCCGACGTGGGGGCGTTCTGGAGCGCGAACAGCACCTGGATGAGCGGTGTCCGGCTTGCATCCCGTTCGACGTGGAGCGCCTCGACCAGCTTCTCGAAGGGCAGGTGCTGGTGGGCATAGGCCTCCAGCGCGCGGTCGCGCACCTGGGCCAGGAGCTGGAGGAACGAGGGTGCGCCGTCGAAGCGCGCGCGGAGGGGGAGCGTGTTGACGAAGAAGCCGATGAGGCCTTCCAGCTCCTTGCGCGTCCGGTTCGCGATGGGGGTGCCCACCACGAAGTCGCGCTGGCCGCTGTAGCGCGACAGCAGGACCTGGAAGCCCGTGAGCAGAGTCATGAACAGCGTGGCGCCTTCGCCGCGAGCCAGCTCCACCAGGGCGCCGTGGAGCCGCGAGGGGATCGTGAAGCGATGGATGTCTCCCTCGAACCGCTGCACGGCGGGACGCGGCCGGTCGGTTGGCAGCTCCAGCACCTGCGGCACGTCCGCGAGCTGGTGCTTCCAGAACTCCAGCTCCTGCTGGAGCACGTCGCCTTGGAGCCACTGGCGCTGCCACGCCGCGTAGTCCGGGTATTGGATGGGCAGCGGTTCCAGGGCCGCCGTGCTTCCCAGGGTCCGCGCCCGGTACTCCGCGGACAGCTCGCGATACAGCAGCCCGAACGACCAGCCGTCGGAGACGATGTGGTGCAGGTTGAGCACCAGGACGTGGCTCGACTCCGCTTCACGCAAGAGCGACGCGCGGCACAGCGGCCCCTGAGCGAGGTCGAAGGGCCGCTCCGCCTCGCGCTGCATGCACGCGAGGGTCTCCTCCTCCGTCCGTGTCTCCGCGCGCTCCAACGTCACGGGCATCCGCGTGGCGACGCGCTGCACCGCGACGCCTTCGCCGGGGAAGGTGGTGCGCAGGGCTTCGTGCCGGTCCACGACGGCCTGGAGCGCCTGCTCCAACACGGCCGCATCCACCGGCCCCTCCAGCCGGAACGCCATCGGCAGCGAGTACAGCGCCGAGCCCGGCATCCACCGGTCCAGGAACCACAGCCGCTGCTGCGCGAAGGACAGCTGCTCGCGTGCCGCGTCGGTGCACGGAAGGAGGGGGGCCTCGGAGCGCTCCGTCACCGGCGGAGCCGCCTCCAGCGCCGCGGCGAAGTCCCGGAGGATGGGGTTCGCGAACAAGGAGCGCATGGCCACGGGGCGTTGGAGCGCATCGCGCAGCCGGCCGATGGCCTGCGTGGCCAGGAGGGACTGCCCGCCCAGCTCGAAGAAGTTCGCGGTGGCGCTGATGGCCTCCACGCGCAGCACGTCCGACCAGACCCGCGCGACGGTGCGCTCCAGCTCGGTCCCTGGCGCGACGAAGTCCTCCTCCGCCCCCGGGCAGTCGCGTGGATCCGGCAAGGCCTTGCGCTCCACCTTGCCGCTGGCGCTGAGGGGCATCGCGGACAGCACGACGATCGCCGAGGGCAGCATGTGCGCGGGCAGGTGCGCCTTCAGGTGGGCCCGCAGCACCGGCGCCGTCAGGGGCACGGAGGCCGTGACGTACGCCACGAGCCGCCGGTCTCCGGGCACATCCTCGCGCACCAGCACGATGGCCTCCTTGACGGAGGCCTGGAGCCGCAGCGCCGCTTCAATCTCTCCTGGCTCGATGCGGAAGCCGCGCACCTTCACCTGGTTGTCGGCGCGCCCCATGAAGTCCAGCGCGCCGTCGTCGAGCCGCCGCGTGAGGTCCCCCGTGCGGTACATGCGCGCGCCCGGCTCCGTGCTGAAGGGATCCGGTAGGAACCTCTCCGCGGTGAGGTCGGGACGTTCCCAATAGCCCCACGCGACGCCGCTGCCGCCCGTGTACAGCTCGCCCACGACCCCCGTGGGAACTTCGCGGCCCGCGGCGTCCAGCACGTGGACGCTCGTGCCGGAGACGGCCTGTCCGATGGGCACGGACTCCGCGCCGAGCGGCGCGCGCAAGGTCTGGCAGGTCGTGAAGCTGGTGTTCTCGGTGGGGCCGTAGCAGTTGATGATGCGCGTCCGCGGCAGGGCCTCCAGCGCCCGGTGGGCGTGGGGCAGGGACATCGCCTCGCCGCCCGTGTAGAGCTGCCGCAGCAGCTCCGTGCCCAGCAGCCCCTGATCCACCAGCGTGTTGAACAGACCGGTGGTGAGGAACGCCGTCGTCACCCGCTCCTGGCGCAGGAAGTCGCCCAGCTCGTCCAGCGCCGCCGCACCCCGCGAGAACACCGCCAGACAGCCGCCGTTGAGCAGCGCGCCCCAGATCTCGAACGTGGACGCGTCGAAGGCCACCGGCGCCAGCTGCAACATCACCTCGTCCGGCCCCAGGTGCCCGTAGTTCGGGTCCAGCACCAGCCGCAGCACGCCCCGGTGGGTCACGCACACGCCCTTGGGCCGCCCCGTGGATCCGGACGTGAAGATGACATACGCGAGGTCGTCCTCGACGACGTCGCACGGAGCGCTCCGGTCGCTGAAGTCCTCCAGCGCGTCCGCCTGGGTGTCCAGGCAGAGCGTTCGCCAGTCCCCCACGGGCAGCCGCGACCCCAACGCGGCGTGCGTGACGATGATCCGCACGCACGAGTTCGTGGCCATGTACGCGAGCCGCTCCGACGGGTACTCCGGATCGAGCGGCACGTAGGCGCCCCCCGCCTTGAGGATGCCCACCAGCGTCACGAGCAGGTCCACCGAGCGGGGAAGGCAGACGCCCACTTGTGGGTGCACCCGGCCCACGCCCCAGGCCTTCAGCCAGCCCGCGAGCCGGTTCGCTCGCGCATTCAACTCCGCGTACGTGAGCTGCTGCCCATCACAGCGGATGGCGATGGCCTGGGGACGAAGGGCGACCTGCGCCTCGAAGGCCTCAGCGATGCTTCGAGCGAACAGGCTGGACGACGGAAGGGGGGCGTCGACGGTGTCGGTCATGTCGACGCGCCACCCCGACGATGAGGGGGGAGTCAGTGCCGCCGCGCAGGACACGGAAGCGGATGCAACGAGGGCGGCGCGTGTCTCGGATTAAAGAGACTTTAACGCAGCGCGCGCAAGGTCGGCTGCCTCCCCACCGTCCTGGCAGGGAGGATTTCGACGTGTCTGCCTTTTATCCAGTTGTCACAGCTGTTTCATGGAGGGCAGCTCAAGCCGGGTTCGTTGGCGTCCACGTCCTGGAGCGCGAGCAGGCACGTGAGGGCCTCCGGATCCACGGAGTCCATCAGGTACGTGCGGCGCCAGAGGAGCGCGGCGAAGCGCTTGGGGAGCTGCGAGTCCGGGGTGACGAGCGCTCGGCGCACGCCGTTGCTGCCCACGGCCGCCCGGGCCTGCGCGGCCTCCAGCTTCGCGACGTCGTCAGGGCAGCCATCCGGGCAGTTGTAGAGGAACACCGCGTGCCCGTGCTCCAGGTTGTGGATCCACGAGCAGCGCGGCTGCTCCGTGTCGAAGCTGCGGCACGACAGCCACGTGGGGCAGTGCATGCCGGAGTTGGGCGGGTTCTCCCCGTTGCCGCACCCCGTGCTGCTGCATGAACTCACGTGGTTGGCCGCGCTGGAGTCGGACAGCGGGAAGGAGAAGCGCTCGCAGCCCTCGCCGCCGGGCGTGGGCGGGTCGTCGTTCGTTGGACCGCAGGCGAGGCACAGCGAGAAGAAGAGGAGGGCGGGGAGGGCGCGGAGCATCCGCCCCGTCATATCGCAACGGGCCTCCGCGTCACCCGGGCGCCACGCCGCGCCGCTCGACGTCCCGGCTGCTCAGCCCCCGGAAGCCCAGCGCGTCCATCAGGCGCAGGAACTCGCCGGGCGGCAGGCTGCCTCGTATGGCCCGCGCGAACGCATCACCCGGAGCTGCCGGGACGAGGCCCCGGAGCGGCTCGGGCAGCTCCACCTGCGCGCGGCCTCTGATCACGAACTCCACCCTGCCCGGCAGATAGCCGGTGTTGGCGGCGATGAGGGTGTGCTCTGGCAGCCGCTGCACCCAGCGCATCGCCACCAGCGAGTGCACGCGCGCCTCGGAGCTGAACAGCAGGAGCGCCTGGTGGCCCGCGAAGCGCGGTGGCGTCCTCGCGCACCGGGCCACTTCGCGTTGCACCTCCAGGCGGCAGTCGCGCAGCGCGTCCACGCCGGGCACGCGCCCCTCCGCGATGTCCGCGGCGCCGCCCGCGCGCAGCAACACCTGCATCGCCAGCGGGGCCGCGAACCGGCTCGAACGGCGGGCCGCGTTGAGCAGGGCCACCGACTCCGTGATGGCCGTGCGCTTCGCGCGTCGCAGCGCGTCCTTGAGGAATGGCATCGGCGCGTCCGCGCCCAGGGCCGCCACCGTCCCCAACACCGCCAGCCACTCGAGCGGACCGGGCACGACGAACGACGACGTCAACACGTACGTCAGCAAGCTCGTGCTCGCCACGGGCTCGTGGCCGTGCGCGGTGAGCACTCGCGCGCCGGGTGGGGCGTCGTCCGATGCGGGAGGGCCGACGATGAGCGTGGGCACTCCGGGCAGCAAGGGGTCGGCGCGGGTGCCCATGGCCAGCACGACCAGTGCCTCCACCGAGGAGGCCGCCAGCCGCTCGAGGAAGGCCGGATGGTGGATGTCCTCCCCCTTGCCCGGCAGGCGCGCGGTCGGACGGGCTCCCAGTGACTGGAGCGCTCGCAGCATCAGCACGCCGGACGTGAGCCCATCCACGTCCGTACGCGGGGCCACGAGCACGTGCCGGTCCCGGCACGCCACCAGGAACTCGCGCGCCTGCTCCAGCGCCGCCGCGGGAGCGGGCCACCGCGCATCCCGGGTGTGTCCGAGCAACATGAAGCAAAACTGTCACTGCCTGTATCAGCTCGGCAGGGTTCGCCCGTCGCGGCTGGCCGCTCCCCGGACGGCCACGGCGCGCGGACGTGGGCGGCGCGCGGTTTTCGCACTGCGTCGGGATGCACGGATGCGTCATCCCCGCTGGGCCGAGGGCGCGCGGGCGCCATGACTTCGCGGGTGCGAGGGCAGGGCACTTCCCATAGTGTCCGCGCCCATGACCCGCTCCCCCACCTCGCAGTCCCTGTTGCGCGCGGCCCTGGCCGCCCTGTCGCTCGCGGCCCCCGCCGCGGTCGCGCAGACGACGCCCGCTCCCGCGGCGAAGGCCCCGCCGGCCAAGTCCGCGAAGGCCACGCCCGCGGAGGCGAAGCAGTTCGCCGAGAAGCTCAACGCGGACCTGAAGCAGCTCTGGACCCGGCAGGCCACCGCCGAGTGGATCAAGAGCACGTACATCACCGACGACACGGAGCGCAACGCGGCCTCCGTCAACGAAGAGGTGATGGCCTACGTCAACAACGCCATCAAGGATTCGCGCCGCTTCGACGGGCTGAAGCTGGACGCGGACACCGCGCGGATGCTGCACCTCTTGCGCGTGTCCCAGACGCTGCCCGCCCCGGCGAACCCCGCCCAGCGCGCGGAGCTGGCCGCCACCGCCGCGAAGCTGGAGGGCCTGTACGGCAAGGGCAAGTACTGCGGCAAGGACGGCAAGGGGAAGTGCCGCGACCTGGAGGAGCTGTCCGACGTGATGGCGGAGAGCCGCGACGCGGATGAGCTGCTGGAGGCCTGGCAGGGCTGGCACGCCATCAGCCGCCCCATGCGCCCGCTCTACACGCAGCTGGTGGACCTCTCCAACGCGGGCGCGAAGGACATCGGCTTCAGCGACCTGGGCACGCTGTGGCGGTCGTCCTACGACATGACGCCCGCGGAGTTCGAGCAGGAGGCGCAG
Source organism: Corallococcus sp. Z5C101001 (assembly GCF_007352635.1). NCBI lineage: Bacteria > Pseudomonadati > Myxococcota > Myxococcia > Myxococcales > Myxococcaceae > Corallococcus > Corallococcus sp. Z5C101001. The sequence goes on along the minus strand of NZ_VKLU01000005.1, from coordinate 45,364 downwards.
CGCCTCTGGGGCCAGGTCAAGCCCATGTACGACGAGCTGCACTGCTACGTGCGTGGCCGGCTCGCGAAGCAGTACGGCGAGGCGAAGGTGCCCGCGGGCAAGCCCATCCCCGCGCACCTGCTGGGCAACATGTGGGCGCAGGAGTGGAACAACATCTACCCGCTGGTGGAGCCGTTCCCCGGTCAGGCCAGCCTGGACGTGGGCTCCGCGCTGGTGAAGCAGGGCTATGACGCGGAGAAGATGGTGAAGCTGGGGGAGAAGTTCTTCACCTCGCTGGGCCTCAAGCCGCTGCCGCAGACCTTCTGGGAGCGCTCGCAGTTCACCAAGCCGCGCGACCGCGACGTCGTCTGCCACGCCTCCGCGTGGGACGTGACGTACGACAACGACCTGCGCATCAAGATGTGCATCAAGCCCACCGAGGAGGACCTGGTCACCATCCACCACGAGCTGGGCCACGACTACTACTACACGTACTACTACAAGCTCCCCGTCCTCTTTCAGGCCGGCGCCAACGACGGCTTCCACGAGGCCATTGGCGACGCGCTCACGCTCTCCATCACCCCGGCCTACCTCCAGCAGGCGGGCCTGCTGAGCGCGGTGGAGAAGAACGACAAGAACGTCATCAACCTCCAGCTCAAGGACGCGCTGGAGAAGGTGGCCTTCCTGCCCTTCGGCCTGCTGGTGGACCAGTGGCGCTGGGACGTGTTCAGCGGCAAGGTGAAGCCGGCGGACTACAACAAGAGCTGGTGGGCGATGCGCACGAAGTACCAGGGCGTGTCCGCGCCGGTGGCCCGCACGGAGCAGGACTTCGATGCGGGCGCCAAGTACCACGTGCCCGCCAACGTGCCCTACACGCGCTACTTCCTCGCGCGGATCCTCCAGTTCCAGTTCCACAAGGCGCTGTGCGAGGCGGCCGGCATCCAGGGCCCCCTCAACGAGTGCTCCATCTACGGCAACAAGGCCGCGGGTCAGCGGCTCCAGGCGATGCTGGAGCTGGGCGCGAGCAAGCCCTGGCCGGACGCGCTGGCCGCGATGACGGGCACCCGCCAGATGGATGCCACGCCGATGCTGGAGTACTTCGCGCCGCTGCGCCGCTGGCTCCAGGAGCAGAACAAGGGCCAGAAGTGCGGGTGGTGAGGCCCTGAACGGGAAGTGGACTTCGCCTGGGACGGGCGCTTAGGCTCGCGCCCGTCTTGTAGGGTTGAACTCTGTAGGACCGGACGGCGACTCTTCCTGTCCGCGATGAAAGAAGAACGGCAATGGCGACTGGTACCGTGAAGTGGTTCAACGACGCGAAGGGCTTCGGCTTCATCACCCAGGATGGCGGCGGCGAGGACGTGTTCTGCCACCACACCGCCATCAACATGGACGGCTTCCGCACCCTGGCCGAGGGCCAGAAGGTGGAGTTCGAAGTCGCCAAGGGCCCCAAGGGCCTGCAGGCGCAGAACGTTCGCGCGGCCTGAGCCTGACGACGTCGTGATGCACCCCGAGAAGGTCCGATCCCCCCGGGTCGGGCCTTCTGTCTTTCAGGCTTTCGGACCTATTTCCGGAGGGGTGGTGGACTTCCGTGGAGCGGGCCGCCTAGTGTGCGCCCCGTCTTGTAGGGTTGAACTCTGTGGGACCGGATGGCGACTTTCCCTGTCCGCGATGAAAGAAGAACAAGGCAATGGCGACCGGTACCGTGAAGTGGTTCAACGATGCGAAGGGCTTCGGCTTCATCATGCAGGACGGCGGCGGCGAGGACCTCTTCTGCCACCACACCGCCATCCAGGCGGACGGCTTCCGCAGCCTCCAGGAGGGCCAGAAGGTGGAGTTCGACGTCGCCAAGGGCGCCAAGGGCCTGCAGGCGCAGAACGTTCGCCCCATCTGAAGCCCGCTGAGCCCGTCGTCATCCTGACGACTTCCTGATTCACCCAGAGGGTCCGATCCGTTTCAGGGTCGGGCCTTCTGTCCGTTCTGGAGCCCGCATGTCCGTGCCGACCCGCTTCCCCCGCCTGCGCTTGCTGCCGCTCGTGGCCGCCCTCGGCTGCGCCACGCCGTCCACTCCCACGTCGCCCGCCGCGTCCGTCGCTCGCGCGCAAGGCGCTGCGTCCGCGCCCGCGTCATCCGCGCCCGTGTCGAAGGAGGCCCTGGCCTCCCTCGAGGCGGAGCTGGTCGCGAAGCACGGTGAGGCCCAGCGGGCCCGCATCGAGCGCGGCGTGGAGCAGGTGGCCACGCTGTGGCGCGCGGAGGACGGGGACCTGGCGGCCTTCGCGCGAGAGCAGTTCCTGCCGGAGGGCCCGCGGCTGGACGCGACGTTCAAGCGCCTGGAAGGGCTCTTCGAGCAGTTCGACGGCCACATGAACGAGCTGGGCCGGGAGCTCCAGTGGTTCACGGACCTGGACCTGGGGCCGCTGCTGCCGGTGGAGCCGCTGCTCGCGGCGTATGACCCTTCCTCCAACGTCACGTCGGACCTGTTCCAGGCGAAGCCGGGCTTCGTCGTGCTGCTCAACTTCCCGCTCACCACGCTGGAGGAGCGCACGAAGGACGGTCCGGCCTGGACGCGGCGGCAGTGGGCGGAGGCGAAGCTCGCGTCGCGCTTCAACCGGCGCGTGCCCGCGGCGGTGGAGCAGAAGGTGTCGCAGGCCATCGCGGACGCGAACCTCTACATCGCTGAATACAACGTCTGGATGCACCACCTGGTGGACGCGAAGGGCCAGCGCCTGTTCCCCCAGGGCCTGCGGCTCATCAGCCACTGGAACCTGCGCGACGAGCTGAAGGCGGACTACACGGATCCCCAGGGGCTGGCGAAGCAGCGGATGATCGTCCAGGTGATGGAGCGCATCGTCACCCAGTCCATCCCCGCGACGGTCATCGACAACCCGCGCGTGGACTGGGATCCGTTCACCAACCAGGTGACGGTGGCCCCGGCGGCGTCGGTGGAGCCGAACGCACCCGAGCGCCCCGCGAAGGCGGACCCCGCGCCGGAGCCGGACACGCGCTACGCGCGGCTGCTCGCGACCTTCCAGGCGTCGCGGCGGGCGGATCCCTATTCGCCGGTGGCCCCCACGCGCATCGCGCGCAGCTTCGACCTGGACCGGGGCCTGCCGGAGGCGCGAGTGCGCGCGTTGCTCACGCAGCTGCTCGAGTCTCCGCTGGTGCCGCGCGTGGCGAAGCTCATCGAGTCGCGCCTGGGCCGTCCGCTGGAGCCGCAGGACCTGTGGTACCCCGGCTTCCGTCCGGGCTCGAAGGTGCCGGAGGCGCAGCTGGACGCGCTCACGCGCAAGCGCTACCCCACGGCGGACGCCTTCGCGCGCGACATCCCCCGCATCCTCCAGGGGCTGGGCTTCACGCGAGAGAAGGCCGACATGCTCACGTCGCGCATCCGCGTGGACGCCTCGCGCGGCGCCGGCCACGCCCAGCCGGCGCTGCGCCGGGGCGACTTCCCCCGCCTGCGCACGCGCGTGGAGAAGGGGGGCATGGACTACAAGGGCTACAACATCGCGGTGCACGAGCTGGGGCACAACGTGGAGCAGGTCTTCAGCCTGTACGAGGTGGACCACACGCTCCTGTCCGGCGTCCCCAACAACGCCTTCACGGAGGCGCTGGCCTTCGTCTTCCAGGCGCGCGACCTGGAGCTGCTGGGCCTGGGGAAGCCGGATGCCCAGAGCGAACGCGAGCGCGTGCTCAACGACTTCTGGCAGGCCTGGGAGATCGCCGGCGTGGCGCTGGTGGACATGGCCACGTGGCACTGGATGTACGACCACCCGGACGCCACGCCCGCGCAGCTTCGCGAGGCCGTGGCGGGCCTGTCGCGCGACATCTGGAACCGGTACTACGCGCCCGTGCTGGGAGGGAAGGACAGCCCGCTGCTGGGCATCTACAGCCACATGATCAGCTATCCGCTGTACCTGCCGGACTACCCGCTCGGGCACCTCATCGCCTTCCAGATTGAAGAGCACCTGAAGCAGCACGGCCCGCTGGGCGCGGAGTTCGAGCGCATGGCCATCTTCGGCTCCGTCACCCCAGATGAATGGATGCGCCACGCCACCGGCGCCCCCGTCAGCGCGGACGCTTTGTTGCGCGCCACCGCAGCCTCGCTGTGATATCCGGGCCTTCCAATTTTCACATCTCTGGAGGAGTGACCGTGAATTTCATTTCCCGAGCGCTGTTGCTGGGTTCCCTGTCGACCGTGGTGGGCTGTGCCTCGATGAAGGGGGGCTCGAAGCCGTCCGAGCCGTCGGAGCCCGCGGCCGCGTCGCTGGTGGACAACTGTGACGATGCGCAGAAGAGCATCTCCAAGGAGGCGGACACGCTGGCCAGCCCCTACGGCATCGATCAGCACGTGGACAAGAACTTCCCGGACCGCAAGGTGTCGTGGCTGATGACGGACAGCGCGTACCAGAAGTTCGTGGTGCAGGCGGCCGCGAAGAACTTCGGCCGCTGCAACGACGCGGGCTGCTACCTGTTCGCGGCGCCGTCGGCGACCATCCACGGCGCGGTGGAGAAGGCGAAGACGGCGGACGGCAAGCATGACCCGGCGGTGCTGGGGCAGGCGCTGGGCCTGCCCGCGAAGAACTTCGAGGGCCCGCTGCGGATGATGACGCTGGACCTGGGGGCGCGGAAGGTCTGCACGCGGCTGCCGGTGGACGCGGATCCGGGCGTGTGGAAGTGCACCACGCCGGAGGACAAGGACTGCTTCAAGTTCGGCGGCTACACGTCTGGCGGCGTGCCGGAGGTGATGGTCATCAACGCGCCGGTGGCCGACGCGCAGGTGGCGGAGATTCCGTGAGCGACGAGGAGGTGCTGCTCCAGAGTCCGCTCCTGTACCGCGTGCTGCGCGGGCGGGGCGGAGCGCTGTCCATCGAGGTCCTGGTGGGCGGCATCGTCCAGTTCGAGGTTCGCGTGCTCCTGAACGAGGAGGAGACGGCGGCCTTTGAGCGGGAGGGGCGCACCTTCGCGGACCGGATGGCCCAGGCCATCATGGCGGATCCGCCCTTCGGTGGCCGGTCGGTGCGCTCGCCGGTGCGCTGATGCCTGCGCGGGGGCCCGTTTCGCACGGGCCCCCGTCGCGGGGGACGCGCTACGGGGTGACGGCGGTGTTGCCGGGGATGTCCACCAGCTCCACGTCGAACTGGAGCACGGCATTGGGCGGGATGCGCGAGCCGGTGGGCGGACGCTCCCCGTACGCGGTGCTCGCGGGGCAGGTGAGCTTCGCCTTGCCGCCGACCTTCATCTTCTGCACGCCCTGGGTCCAGCAGGGGATGACGCCGTTGAGCGGGAACTCCGCCGCCATGCCGCGCGCGTAGGAGCTGTCGAACTCCGAGCCGTCCACCAGGGTGCCCCGGTAGTGCACCTTCACGGTGTCGATGGCGCGGGGCACCTTGCCGGTGCCGGCCTTGAGCTCCCGGTAGATGACGCCGGAGGGCAGCCGGGTGGCCCCAGGCTCCTTGGAGGCTCGGTCCAGCGTGGCGACGTTGACCTGGGCCTGGCGTGCCTTCGCGAGCGCCTGGATCTTCGGCGTGTACTCCTTTGGATCCACGGCGGGGGACGTGCCGGCGAGCGCGTCCTGGAGGCCGTGCTGGAGCAGCTGCACCTCCGCGGGCGTCAGCGCGAGCGCCGTCACGCTCTGGCCCAGCGTCACGCCGAGCGAATAGATGGCCTTCTGATCATCCGTCTGGAGGTCCGGCGGCGCCTGGGAGGCCGCCTGCGCGGGGGCCTCCGGCGCGGCGGCCGGCTTCGAGGTCTTGGTCGAGGACTGCGCCAGCGCGAGTCCCGGAGCGCCAAGCATCAGCACCAGGGCCGCCTTCCACTGCATCCGCATGCTTCCGCCTTTCACGAGAATGGAGGGGACTATAGGGCCGAGCATGCGCCGCCGGTCATCCTTCCGGGCAGGTCGTACGCACAAGCCAACGCGAAGAATCCAGCGAGCGAAAAAAGACGGCGCCTCCAGGCCGGTCTTCCGAGGGAGCAGGGCGCCGTTTTCTTGCGCGCATGACGTCTGACCGTACTGTGCCTTCAGGTCGCTTCACCCACGCAGCGGCCTGTTGCACCAGCCGGAGGTCATGAGCCAATGAGCGAGAAGCGGAAGGCCAATCGGGCGCCCCTGGACATCTACCTCAACAAGTACATGGGCGGCGTGCCGTACATGACCCGCGCGGCGGACATCAGCCAGGAGGGCGTCAGCCTGTCGCGCCTCATCGAGCCCCAGCACGACGCGCGCCGCGTGGGCCTCCAGTTCCAGCTCCCCGGCTCCGAGGAGATCATCTACGCCGAGGGTGAAGTCGTACGCGAGTGGAAGGAGTTGGGGCGCAAGGAGCAGTCAGGTGTGCGCTTCACGCTGCTCACCGAGCGGCACCGCAAGATGATCGACGCGTACGTGGACCGTCACACCGAAGGCAACTGACACGCGAGGTGATCCTCCGGGTGTGCCACCGCGACCGCGCGGTGCCACCGGCGGTTCACGGAATGCGCGCGGAGGACGTCAGGTGGATCCGTCCGTCCTTCGGGTCGCCTTGACTTCGCGCGGAGTGGCCCCCTTGAATGACCGGAGTGGTTTCCTGTGCGCTCGCCGACGTGTCGCGGCGACAGCGGGAGGAGTGCTCCGTGAGGCGTTCGCTGTGGGGTTTGTTGCTGGTCGTGCCGCTGACGGCGCTGGGCCAGGGCAAGGACGCGAAGAGCGCCGCACCCGCCGTCGAGGCCGTGCGTGGCGCTGGCTCGCCGGGCATCAACTGGGAGGGGCAGATCCTGCGCGCCACGGGCTCCGGGGCGCCGGACCTCAAGGCCGCCAACCCGGCCCAGGCGCGCCTGGGCGCCGAGCGCGCCGCGAAGCTGGACGCGTTCCGCAACCTCCTGGAGCAGGCCAAGGTCATCCAGGTGAGCGCGGGCCGCACCGTGGGCGATGAGTGGTCCCGCGACGAGGTGAAGGCCCGCGTGGAAGGCGCCATCCGCGGCTACAAGGTCGTGGCCCGGCGCTACTTCTCCGACAGCGGCGTGGAGCTGGACGTGGAGGTGCCGCTCGCGGCGCTCACCGCGGCGCTGACGCCCGCGCAGGACGTGGCCATCGTGCTCAACGCGGAGGGCGCGGCGAAGTACACCGGCCTCGTGGTGGACGCGCGCGGATTGGGCGTGAAGCCGGTGCTCTCGCCCAGGCTGGTGGATGCGGCGGGCAAGGCGCTCTACGGCGCGACGGTGCTCACGGACGAGGCGCGTGGCACGACGGGCGTGGCGGCCTGGTTCGAGAACCTGGAGGCCGCTCGCAAGGCCGCGCGCGTGGGCGACAAGCCGCTGGTGGTGAAGGCCGCGCAACTCCAGGGCTCCGACTTGGTCCTGAACGCGGAAGGGGCCCGCGCGCTCACCGAGGCGAACACGCGCTTCCTGGCCGAGGGCCGGGTCGTCATCGTCACGCAGTAGCGCCGCCGCGAGTGCCCGAGGAACGACGATGTCCCTGAAACGTTTCGCGCCCTGCCTGCTCCTCGCGACCGACGCGCTGGCCGCCGCCTCCAAGCCCCAGACGACCGCCGCTGGCGCTCCGGCGCGACCGGCCGGTGTGATGGAAGTCACGGTCGAGCTGAACGTGGCGCCGTGATGCGAGTCGGGTGGGCGGCAGTGTTGACGCTCGCGGTGCTTGTGGGCGGCTGCGCGGCGAAGCAGGAACAGCCGGCGACGGTGGTCCGTGCGCGCGAGCTGATGGCCTCCGCCGAGGGCAAGAGCGGGGACCTGGTGCTCCGGTGCGAACCCTCGGATGCGGACGTGCTGCTGGACGGCGTGGAGCAGGGCAAGTGCAGCGACTTCTCCGGGGTGTCCCGGAGCCTGCGGCTGCATGACGCGGGCTTCCACCAGGTCGAGGTGAAGAAGCGCGGCTTCTATCCGTACACGACCTACTACTCGCCCAGCGGGGCGCGGGTGACGCTCAACGTGAAGCTGCGGCCCCTGGCGCCCGAGGGCGGCGGCGCTCCGTGAAGTGAGGGTCGAGGCGTTCCCGGTCCGCGCGAGGTGACGCTGGGGGAGTGGACGCAGACGTTCCTCCGTCCCTCCAACGGCGGGCGGTGAGCGATACGCAACCGGGCCGTGTCAAGGCTGGTGCCTTGGACCGCGAGGTGGCGGGCGACGACTTTGGCCCATTCGTGAGCCGCAATCAGGAGCCCAAGACGCCGTAGGATGGGCGGGGACAGGAGGCGGTCATCGGACGTCGCAAGAAAGGCAGTGAGCGCGCGGTGAAGGTCCCCCAGTCCGCCGCGTCCCCGGAGGTCTCCCCGGTGTTGCATGTCGTGCACCCGGAGCCCGTGCCTCCGGCCGGAGACCCCGCGGCGTTGGACGAGGCGGAGGCTCGTCGGGTCGACTTCGTGTGGTCCGGGGCGATGGTGGGCTCGTTGGCGCTGGTGTTCGCGCTCCTGTCGGTGTCCGGCGGGGTGGCGGTGCCAGTGCTGCTGGCGCTGACGGGCGCGTACGCGTTCAACCCGCTGGTCACGCTCCTGGAGAAGCGCGGCCTGGACCGCACGTGGGGCACGTCCGTGCTCTTCTTCGCGGGCACGCTCCTGCTGGTGGGCGCGGGGCTGTACCTGGTGCCGGTGTTCCGTGACGAGGCGGCGAAGCTGCCCGGCTTCTTCCAGCGGGCCAGCACCCAGGTGGTGCCGCAGGTGGAGTCGCTCCTGGGCGTGTCGTTGCCGGACCTGGTGAGCCAGCGCACCGCGGAGCTGGGGGAGAAGGCGTCGGAGCTGATCCAGAGCGCGGGCCCCACCGCGGCGCGGCTCGTCGCGAGCTTCGCCGGCAACACCGCGCGCTTCGCGGCCACGCTGCTGGGCCTGTCGGTGGTGCCGGTGCTGGCGTTCTTCTTCCTCCAGGACTACCCGCGCTTGATGGGGAGCATCCAGGACCTGCTGCCGCGCCGCTCGGTGGCGCTGGTGAGCCAGCGCTTCCGGGAGGTGGACGAGGTGCTGTCCGCCTTCGTGCAGGGCCAGCTCACCGTGGGGGCCATCCTGTCGGTGCTCTACGCGGTGGGGCTGTCCGTGGCGCGCATCGACCTGGCCATCGCCATCGGGCTCATCGCCGGCTTCGGCAACATGGTGCCCTACCTGGGCACGGGCATTGGCGTGGTGCTGGCGGTGTTGGGCGTGCTCCTGTCGTGGCAGGGGCCGTGGCAGTTGGCGGTGGTGGCGGCGACCTTCATCATCGGTCAGCTGGCCGAAGGCTTCGTCATCACCCCGCGCGTCGTGGGGGAGAAGGTGGGCCTGGCGCCCGTGGCGGTCATCATCGCCGTGCTCGCGTTCGGTGAGCTGTTCGGCTTCGTGGGCATCCTCCTGGCGGTCCCGGCCAGCGCCATCCTCAAGGTCGTCCTGAGCGTCGTCCTCCAGCGCTACCGCCGCACGGAGCTCTACAAGGGGAGCGGGCGCGGGCCGTGACGAAGCTGGAGAAGCTGCACCAGGAGATCATCGCCTGCCGGGCCTGCCCCCGGCTCGTGGCGTGGCGCGAGGAGGTGGCCCGGGTGAAGCGGCGCGCCTACCGCGACTGGGACTACTGGGGGAAGCCCGTCCCGGGGTTCGGCGACCCGAAGGCCCGGCTGATCATCGTGGGGCTGGCCCCCGCCGCGCACGGCGCCAACCGGACGGGGCGGATGTTCACCGGCGACCGCTCGGGCGACTTCCTCTTCGCGGGCCTTCACCGCGCGGGCTTCGCGAGTCAGCCCCACAGTGAAAGTCGGGACGACGGGCTGGCGCTGACGGACGCCTTCATCGTCGCCTCGGCCCGGTGCGCGCCGCCGGACAACAAGCCCCTGCCAGAGGAGCTGGCCCGGTGCGCGCCGTTCCTGGACCGGGAGATGGCGCTGCTGCCCGGCCGGGTGCTGCTCGCCTTGGGGGCCATCGGGTGGAACGCCGCGCTGGCGTCGGCTGCTCGCACGGGCGGTCCGCTGCCCACGCCCCGGCCTGTCTTCGGCCACGGCGCCGAGTTCCGGCTACCGGACGGACGGTGGCTCGTGGGCAGCTACCACGTCAGCCAGCAGAACACCCAGACGGGGAGGCTCACCCCCGCGATGTTCGACGCGGTGTTGAAACGCGTCCGGGTGCTGTTGGAGGAACGAACGTAGGGAACAGAAGCCCCCCGCGTTCGTGTTTCCTTGACAGGTGCGGGAGCCCGCTGTTATTCCCCGCGCCCATCCGCACGACGGGTCGTTAGCTCAGCGGTAGAGCACTACCTTGACACGGTAGGGGTCAGTGGTTCGATCCCACTACGACCCATCATCAGTAAGCGTTCCATCTCGCGGGCGGCCGGCTTTTCCAAAAGCCTGCCGCCCGTGGTTTTTTCCAGCGCAGGGGTTTTCCGCCATGTCCGAATCCATCACGGTGACGCTCCCCGACGGCAGCCAGAAGCAGACCGTTCGGGGCACGACCATCGCGGACTTCGTGAAGGGCAGCATCGGTGTGGGGCTCGCGAAGGCGGCCCTCTTCGCCCGGGTCAACGGCCAGGACGTGGACCTGACGCGCACGCTCGACGAGGACGCGAAGCTGCAGATCTTCACGTCCAAGAGCCCTGAAGGCCTGGACCTCATCCGCCACGACGCCGCGCACGTGGTGGCCAGCGTCGTGCAGCGCCTGTTCCCCGGCACGCAGGTGACCATCGGTCCCTCGACGGAGGAGGGCTTCTACTACGACTTCTTCCGCGAGAAGCCCTTCACGCCGGAGGAGCTGGAGAAGATCGAGGCGGCCGCCAACGCCGAGCTCAAGCAGGACGCGCCCTTCGTGCGGACCGAGATCTCCATGGAGGACGCCATCCGGCTCTTCGAGGAGAAGGGCGAGAAGTTCAAGGTGGAGATCGTCAAGGACATCGCCGCCAAGGGCGCCAAGACGCTCACGCTCTACACCCACGGCGACTGGGTGGACTTCTGCCTGGGGCCCCACGCGCCCAGCACGGGGAAGATCGGCGTCATCAAGATCCTCTCCTCCAGCGGCGCGTACTGGCGCGGCGACCACCGCAACCCGATGCTCCAGCGCGTCTATGGCACGGCCTTCTTCGACAAGAAGGCGCTGGAGGCCTACCTCACGCGCATCGAAGAGGCGAGGAAGCGCGACCACCGCAAGCTGGGCAAGGAGCTGGATCTCTTCCACTTCCACCCGTACTCGCCGGGCGCCGCCTTCTGGACGCCCAAGGGCACCGCGCTCTACCAGACGCTGTCGGACTGGATGCGCGGGCTCACGGCCGGTGATGGCTACGTGGAGATCAAGACGCCCCTGATGTTCAACAAGGGCCTCTGGGAGACGAGCGGCCACTGGGGCAAGTACAAGGAGAACATGTTCCTGGTGCTCGACAGCGAGTCCGGCGAGCACGACTTCTCCCTCAAGCCGATGAACTGCCCGTCGCACCACCTGTTCTACGGCTTCAAGAAGCACAGCTACCGCGACCTGCCCCTGCGCCTGCACACCCAGGACGTGCTCCACCGCAACGAGGCCGCGGGCTCGCTGGGCGGGCTCACCCGCGTGCGCCAGTTCGCCCAGGACGACGCGCACATCTACTGCATGGAGAGCCAGATCACCGACGAGGTGCGGCGCTTCGTGAAGCTGTTGGATCGCGTCTACAAGGCGGTGGGCCTCACCTACGCGGTGAAGCTGTCCACGCGCCCCGAGCAGCGCCTGGGAGATGACTCCCTCTGGGACCGCGCGGAGGACGGGCTCAAGGCGGCGCTGGAGTCGCTGGGCCTCCCCTATGAGCTGGCCCCGGGCGACGGCGCCTTCTACGGCCCGAAGATCGACTTCGCGGTGTCGGACAGCATCGGCCGGCGGTGGCAGCTGGGCACCATGCAGCTGGACTACCTGGCCCCGCAGCGCTTCGACCTCACGTACGTGGGCGAGGACAACGCCGAGCACCGCCCGGTGGTCCTCCACCGCGCCATCTTCGGCTCCTTCGAGCGCTTCACCGCCATCCTCATCGAGCACTTCGCGGGCGCGTTCCCGGCGTGGCTGGCCCCGGTGCAGGCCACCATCGTCACCGTCGCGGACCGTCAGCTGGAATACGCCCGCAAGGTGCGGGACGACCTGCGCGCGAAGGGCTTCCGCGTGGAGCTGGACGAGCGCGGCATGACGCTCAACGCGAAGATCCGCGAAGCGCAGATGCAGAAGGTCCCGTTCACCCTGGTGGTGGGCGACAACGAGGTGGAGGCCGGCGCCGTGGCCCCCCGCCGCTACGGCGGCGAGGACCTCAAGACCATGAAGGCCGCCGACTTCGAGGCGCTCCTCGCCAAGGAAGCCGCGCTGCCCTGAGGGTGGAGGGGGACTTGACTCCCCGTCTGGGCTGGACTACTTGCCCGACTTCCGGGGATTGAGGCACGCCCTCCGTCCCCGAGTCGTCGGAGGGTCCTCCCATCGTTCGCGATCAGAGAACCAATCGCCGTATCCGAGCCCGCGAGGTCCGAGTCGTCGGACCGAACGCCGAGCAGCTCGGGGTCATGTCCATCGAAGCAGCCCTGACGCGCGCCCAGGCGGACGGTCTCGACCTCGTCGAGATCAGCCCCATGGCCAAGCCGCCGGTCTGCAAGATCATGGACTACGGCAAGTTCAAGTACGAGGAGAAGAAGAAGGCCTCGGAGACGAAGAAGAAGCAGGTCGTGGTCCACCTGAAAGAGGTGAAGCTCCGCCCCAAGACGGAGGAGCACGACTATGAGTTCAAGGTCCGCAACGTCCGCCGGTTCCTGGAAGAGGGGAACAAGGCGAAGATCACCATCATGTTCCGGGGGCGTGAAATCACCCACAAGGAGCTGGGGAGCGCGATCCTCGAGGACGTGACCAAGGACCTGAAGGAAGTCGCGGTAGTGGAGCAGAACCCCCGGATGGAAGGGCGCCAGATGTTCATGATCCTGGCCCCCAACGCGAAGGTGGCCCAGCGCGCCCGGGAGCTGGTCCGTCAGCAGGCGGACGGTGCCGGCAAGAAGCAGGAAGGCAGGCCGGCGGACGTCAAGCCGGCGGAAGGCGGGCGGGGAGGTGGGTCCCGGGGAACCGGGGAGGGGGCGCCGGAGGTTCCGGTGGCGGTGGTTTCTGCAGGGATTGTAGGAAACGCTACCCCCATCGCATCGAAAGAGTGATAGAGGCTTCCGCCCAAAGCGTCCGGGAACCGTGTGCCCCGGACCGCCGTCAGTCACGAAGACTGCCGGCCGACAGGAAGCAGAAGGAAGGTTTGGGATCATGCCCAAGTTGAAGACCCGCAGCGCCGCGAAGAAGCGCTTCCACGTGAAGAAGAGCGGCCAGGTGAAGTTCGGCAAGGCGTTCAGCAAGCACCTGTTCACCTTCTCCAAGACGCCCAAGCAGAAGCGCGGCAACCGTGGCACGGGCCACCTGCGCGACATGGACGCCAAGAAGGTCATCAAGGAGCTGTTCCCCTACGGGGCCTGAAGTCCTTCCTCGGGTTTGAACCAATCCGTGAGTCCTGGCGGAGCGGCGTGATGCCTGCGCCCCGGGGCCACCTTCCAGCAGTCAGGAGTGTGTCATGCGCGTCAAAAAGGGATTCAAGGCTCGTCGTCGTCGTAATCGCATTCTCAAGCTCGCCAAGGGCTTCCGCGGCCGTCGCAAGAACTGCTACCGCCGTGCGAACCAGGCCGTCGAGCGCGCCCTGGACTACGCCACCCGCGACCGCGCGGTGCGCAAGCGCAACTTCCGCTCGCTGTGGATCGTCCGCATCAACGCGGCGGCCCGCACGCTGGGCCTCTCGTACTCGAAGCTGATCGCCGGCCTGGCGAAGGCGAAGATCGGCCTGGACCGCAAGGTCCTGTCCGACATGGCCATCGCGGACCCCGCGGGCTTTGCCGCCGTCGCCAACATCGCGAAGGCAGCCTGAGACACGGCTGGCGGTGACGCCGGCCCCCGAAGATGAAACGGGCTGCCTCCAACCAGGGGGCGGCCCTTTTTTTTGCCCGGCGCTTGAGGCGTCCGGGGCGTGAATGGAAGGCGGGAAGAGGACCATGCGAGACCGGTTGCAGGCGTTGGCGGACGCGGCGCGCCAGGAGATCGCGGGCGTGTCGGAGCCCTCGCAGGTGGAGGCGCTGCGCATCCGCTACCTGGGCAAGAAGGGGGAGCTGTCCGCGGTACTGGGCGGCATGGGCAAGCTGCCCCCCGACGAGCGGCGGGCGCTGGGCGAGGTGGCCAACACCGTCAAGGCGGAGCTGGAGCAGCTCCTGGCGGACGCCACGAAGCGCGCGGAGGAGGCGGCGCTGGAGGCCCAGCTGAAGGGCCCGAAGCTGGACGTGACGTTGCCCGGGCGCTCGGTGCTGCCCGGCGGGCGGCACCCGGTGTCGCGGACGATGGAGGACATCGTCCGGACGTTCGCGCGGCTGGGCTTCGAGGTGGCGGTCGGGCCGGAGATCGAGCTCGACTACTTCAACTTCGAGGCCCTGAACCTGCCGAAGGATCACCCCGCGCGGGACATGCAGGACACGTTCTACGTGGACGAGCCCACCCTGGGGCACGCGAAGAAGGCGGACAGCCCGTCGCTCCTGCGCACGCACACGTCGCCGGTGCAGGTGCGGCACATGCTGTCGCGCAAGCCGCCCATCCGCGCGGTGATGCCGGGCCGGGTGTACCGGCGTGACTCGGACATCACGCACACGCCGATGTTCCACCAGGTGGAGGGCCTGCTGGTGGACAAGGACGTGAGCTTCGCGGAGCTGAAGGGCACGCTGGACGCGTTCGTGCGGGCCTTCTTCGGTTCGGACACGCGCACGCGCTTCCGTCCGTCGTTCTTCCCCTTCACCGAGCCGTCGGCGGAGGTGGACGTCACCTGCGCGTCGTGCGGCGGCAAGGGCTGCCGCGTGTGCAAGCAGACGGGGTGGTTGGAGGTGCTGGGCAGCGGCATGGTGCACCCGAACGTCTTCACCGCCGCGGGCTACGACCCGAAGGAGGTGACGGGGTACGCGTTCGGCATGGGCGTGGAGCGCCTGGCCATGCTGCGCTACGGCATCGACGACTTGCGGATGATGTTCGAGAACGACGCGCGCTTCCTCGAGCAGTTCTGATTCCAGCCGGATGGGCAAGAGGGTGGACCTGTGAAGATTTCGGTGAAGTGGCTGGGTGATTACGTGGCGCTGCCGCCGTCGGTGGACGTGCTGGCGCGCAAGCTGACCGCGGCGGGGCTGGAGATCGAAGGGGTGGAGCGCCCCGGCGAGGGCCTGCGCGGCGTGGTGGTGGCGCAGATCCGCGAGTCGGTGCAGCACCCCAACGCGGACAAGCTGTCCGTCACGCAGGTGGACATCGGCGGCTCCGCGCTGTTCCAGGTGGTGTGCGGCGCGAAGAACTTCAAGGTCGGCGACAAGGTGCCGCTGGCCACGGTGGGCGCGAAGCTGCCCAACGGCATGGAGATCAAGCAGGCCGCGCTCCGGGGCGTGGACAGCTTCGGCATGCTCTGCTCCGCGAAGGAGCTGGGCATCACCGAGGACTCATCCGGCCTGCTCATCCTGCCCGCGGACACGAAGCTGGGCATCCCGGTGGCGGAGGCCCTGGGGCTGGATGACTCCGTGCTGGAGGTGAACGTCACGCCGAACCGGCCGGACGCGCTGAGCCACCTGGGCATCGCGCGCGAGGTGGGCGTGGTGACGGGCGCCGCGCTGAAGCCGCCCCAGCCGAAGCCCGCGGAGTCCGGCAAGCCGGTGGCGGACTTGGTGAAGGTGCGCATCGACGCGAAGGAGCGGTGCTCGCGCTACGCGGCGCGCGTGGTGGAGGGCATCACCGTCCAGCCGTCGCCGCAGTGGATGCAGGACCGGCTGAAGGCGTGCGGCGTGCGCGCCATCAACAACGTGGTGGACGTCACCAACTACGTGCTCCTGGAGTACGGCCAGCCGCTGCACGCGTTCGACCTGGAGAAGGTGGCGGGCCAGGAGATCGTCGTGCGCGCCGCGAAGCCGGGCGAGAAGCTGCGCACGCTGGATGACAAGGAGCGCACGCTGGACGCGGACGACCTGGTCATCGCGGATCGCGACCGGGCGCAGGCGCTGGCGGGCGTGATGGGCGGCGGGGACAGCGAGGTGACGCAGGGCACGAAGCGCATCGTCATCGAGTCCGCGCACTTCCACGGCTCCGGCGTGCGCCGGTCCGCGAAGCGCTACGCGCTGCACACGGAGGCGTCGCACCGCTTCGAGCGCGGCGCGGACCTGGACGCGGTGCTGCCGGCGCTGGACCGGGCCGCGCAGCTCATCGCGGAGCTGTCGGGTGGCACGGTGGCGCCGGGCCGGGTGGACGTGCAGCCGGAGCCGCTGGCCCCTCGCCGGGCGACGCTGCGCTACGCGCGGGTGGAGAAGGTGCTGGGCGTGGCGGTGCCGGAGGCGGAGGTCCGGCGCATCCTCGGGGCGCTGGGCTTCAAGTCCGTGGAGGAGGGCGCGGGGCAGACGACGTTCGAGGTGCCCCGGGCGCGCGTGGACGTGGAGCGCGAGGAGGACCTGATGGAGGAGGTCGCCCGTGTGTACGGCTATGACAACATCCCGGCGCGCCTGCCGCGCGGCCTGGACACGCTGGCGCCGGAGCCCCTGTCGATGGAGGCCGAGCGCCGGCTGCGTCAGGCGCTGGGCGGCGCGGGGCTGGACGAGGTGGTGAACTACTCGTTCGTGGCGCCGAAGTCGCTGGAGGTGCTGGGCGGGAAGGACGCGCCCATCGCGCTGATGAACCCGCTGAGCGTCGAGCAGTCGGTGATGCGCACCAGCCTGTTGCCGGGGCTCTTGGAGAACCTGTCGCGCAGCGTGCGCCACCAGGTGGAGTCGGTGGGCCTCTACGAGACGGGGCGGGCGTACTTCCGGGACGCGCAGGGCGGGCAGGGGATGCGCCCGGCCGCGCACGAGGTGCCGCGCGTGGCGGGGCTGGTGTGGGGCCTGCGCGGCGGGAGCCGGAGCTGGACGCAGAAGGACTCGCGCGTGGACTTCTACGACGCGAAGGGCGCGGTGGAGGCGCTCCTGCACGCGCTGCACGTGGAGGGCGTGGCGTTCACCCCGGCCGAGGCTCCGGCGTACCACCCGCGCGGCTGCGCGCAGGTGTCCCTGAAGGACGGGACGGTATTGGGCCACGTGGGCGAGGTGCACCCGCGCGTGACGAAGGCGCTGGGGCTGCCGGAGGGCGTGTTCGTGTTCGAGCTGGACACGGAGCCCCTGTACGCGGCGGCGCGGCTGGTGCCGCAGGCGCAGGCGCTGCCCAGGTACCCGGCGGTGCTGCGCGACCTGGCGGTGGTGGTGCCGCTGGAGCTGCGCAACGAGGAGGTGCGCCGGGTCATCCTGGAGGTGGGCGCCCCGCTGGTGGAGGACGCGCTGGTGTTCGACGTGTACACGGGCAAGCCCATCCCCGAGGGGAAGAAGAACCTGGCGTACGCGCTGAGGTACCGCTCGGCCGAGCGGACGCTCACCGACGCGGAGGTCACGGCGGCCCACCAGCGCATCATCACGGAGGTGAACCAGCGGCTGGGGGCGGCGCTGCGCGCCTGAATTCCTGAGTGAAACCAGGACGTTGACACGGTTCGGGGAAGGCTGACACCATGCCCCGCGTTCACCGGCCATTCACGGGTGCCAGAGGACTCGCATGACGAAAGCGGACATCATCGAGGGGGTCTACGAGAAGGTCGGCTTCTCGAAGAAGGAGTCGGCGGAGATCGTCGAGCTCGTCTTCGACACCGTGAAGGAGACGCTGGAGCGCGGGGACAAGATCAAGATCTCCGGGTTCGGAAACTTCCAGGTGCGCCAGAAGAAGGCGCGCGTGGGGCGCAACCCGCAGACGGGCAAGGAGATCGAGATCAGCGCGCGCCGGGTGCTGACCTTCCGTCCGAGCCAGGTGTTGAAGAGCGCCCTGAACGGCGAAGCGCCTCCGGAGAACCACGCGGAGATCGACGCGCAGGAAGAGGCGGCGGCGGACGCGGCGGAGGCCCGGGGCGAGGACTTCGACGAGGGAATGGAAGAGGGCGAGGAGTAGGTTTTCCACCGTCGCCCTTCACCTCCTGCTTGACCTCGGAATGGTGTGGGGGCATAAGGGCGCACCGTTTCACGACGGCGGTTTTCGGGGCGTAGCGCAGCCTGGTAGCGCACTTGCTTGGGGTGCAAGTGGTCGCAGGTTCAAATCCTGTCGCCCCGACCAAATAGAGGCCCTGGAGTTTCCGGTGCGAGCCGGTGACTCCAGGGCCTTTGTTTTTTCCGCGCCTCGAAACACCGTGAATCGAGCTGTGTGCGGCGGTCGTGGGGAACTCATGTAGAGTTGTTCACAGATTCCGGCGCGGGCCCTGTTTTCGAGGATTGCCGGGCCTGTCACCCATGAAATTCCTCGCCCTCTTGTTCCGGACGTCTCCCGCGTCCCTCATCCTGGTGACGCTCTGCGGGCTTCTCTCGGGCGCTAGCAACGCGGGCCTCATCGCGTTGATCAACCACGCGCTGGCGGCCCAGATGGTGGTGAGCCGTGACCTGGCCCTGGGCTTCGTCGCGCTCTGCGTGCTGACGCTGCTGCTGCGCTACGGGACGCAGGCCCTGGTCAACAGGCTCAACGGGGACGCGCTCTTCGACATGCGCATGCGCCTGTCCCGTCAGGTCGTCGCCACGCCGCTGCGGCGCCTGGAGGAGCACGGGATCCCCAACGTGATGACGGTGCTCACCGAGGACCTCTTCGTCATCAGCACCGCGTTGGGCGTGCTGCCGCGCTTCCTCACCAACATCGCCATCGCGCTGGGCTGCTTCGTCTACCTGGCGTGGCTGTCGTGGCAGCTGCTCGTCGGCCTCCTGGCCCTCGTCGCGCTGAGCGTGGTGGGCTACCGGCTCCTGTCCCGCAGCGCCATCGCGGACCTCCAGCGCACGCGAGAGCACCAGGGGGCGCTCTACAAGCAGCTCCGCGGCATCACGGAGGGCATCAAGGAACTCAAGCTGCACCAGGACCGGCGCGCGGCGTTCCTCACCGAAGAGGTCGAGTCCACGTCCTGGCTCGTGCGCACCCTGCAGATCCGGATCGGCAACGTCTTCGCCGCGACCGGTAGCATGGGGATGCTCCTGTCCTTCGTCTTCCTCGGCGCGCTCATCTTCGTGCTGCCCGGCCTGGGCTGGGTGCAGTCCTCGGCGCTGGTGGGGTACTGCATCGCGTCGCTCTACCTCCAGCAGCCCCTCCAGTCCGTCATGGAGACGCTGCCCATCCTGAGCCGGGGCGAGGTCTCGTGGACGAAGGTCCAACAGCTGGGCCTCACGCTCGACTCCTTCGCGACGGGTGGGCGGGAGGCTCCGGCAACCCACGCGCTGGTCCGCCAGTCCTTCCAGTCGGTCGAGTTCGTGGGCGTCACCCACACCTATTACCGCGAGGAGTCGGACGGGCACTTCATCGTGGGCCCCATTCATCTGCGACTGCACCCCGGAGAGCTGATCTTCCTCGTGGGTGGCAATGGCAGCGGGAAGACCACCCTGGCCAAGCTGCTCACAGGGCTTTATCAGCCGGAGGCCGGACAGATCCTCGTGGATGGTGAGCCTGTGACGGAGCCGTCGCAGGAGTCCTACCGGCAGCTGTTCTCCGCTGTCTTCTCGGACTTCTACCTGTTCGAGCGCTTGCTCGGACTCGTCGGAGAAGGGCTCGCCCCGCGGGTCGAGAGCTATCTGTCATTGCTCCAGTTGTCGCGGAAGGTCCGTGTCGAGGCCGGCGTCCTCTCCACCACGGAGCTGTCGCAGGGCCAGCGCAAGCGGCTCGCGCTGCTCACCGCCTACCTGGAAGACCGTCCCATCTATCTCTTCGACGAGTGGGCGGCGGACCAGGACCCCGCGTTCAAGGCGGTGTTCTACACGGAGCTCCTTCCGGAGCTGAAGCGCAAGGGCAAGACGGTGGTGGTCGTCTCTCACGACGACCGGTACTTCCACGTCGCTGATCGCATCCTCAGGCTCGACGCCGGGAAGCTGGTCCCTCCCTCCGAGCCGGCCGTGACGGATCGCGCCTCCTGACGGGCGGTCCACTCAAGACGCGAGCGGCTCCGGGACGCTGGGCCGGACCGGGTGCGGGGGTTGGAGCAACTGCTCCAGCGTCTTCGCGCCACGGCTGGAGGCATCGGCCTCCACGAAGGTGTGTTGCATGGCACGGGTTCGGGTCTGGAAGGCGGGGGTGCCGAGGATCGTGTCGATCTGCGCGCCCACCTGCTCCGCCGAGGCCTGCCGGATGTCTCCCCGCAGCCCGAGCCCGTGGTGGACGACACGGGCCGCGTTGCCCGGCTGGTCGAACATGAGGGGATACACAAGCATCGGAATGCCCAGACAGATGCACTCCTTGATGCTGTTGAGCCCGCCATGCGTGATCATGAGTGAGGCATGTCTCAGTGCGGCGATTTGCGGTACCCAATCCGTCACCGTGACATTGGGCGGAAGTGGGCCGAATGAGTCCGTCCGCAGATGCTTTCCCACGGCCATGAGCAGTCGACACTGGGGCCTGCGCGCGACGGCCGCGATGACGGACTGAAAGAAGGCATGGTGTCCACGCACCCGGTCTCCATGACTCCCCAGTGAACACAGGATGAGCGGCGCCTCGCCCGGAGGCAATGCCATGGGGAGCGGGGGCTCCACCCGCTCCAGATCCACGCAGGGGCCCAGGTAATGGACGTCCGAGGCCGCACGACGGAAGTCGAACTCGGGCGCGCTCATCACCAGGGTGGGGACCTGGAGGTGGGGGCCGATCTGGAGGTGCGTGTTGAAGTTGGCGGGAGGTGCGCCTGGATGGCTGCGATAGAACGCGCGGAGGCGTTCACGCATCTTCTCCTCGAACGGCAGGAACGTGCGCAGGTATTGCCCTTGCCAGGCGAGGCGGATCCGGAGCTTGGAGCCGAGGCCGCCCGTCGGGACGTGGTGCGAGTTCAACGGTGGGACCGACACATCCCGGTTCAACGCGAGATTGGTGCACAGCTGAAACGCGGGCACGCCCGCTTTGTGGGCCGCCAGGACCGGGAGAGGGAAGGTCGCATCGACCAGGAGCAGGTCGGCGCCGAGCCCTCTGATGCGAGACTCGAGCGTGGCTCCGAAGAGCGCCTCCGTGATGCGGAGCCCGTGCCGGTGGAGGACTTCCCGGATGATCTCCTTGCGGGCTCGGGGGGAGACATCGGGAGCGGCCAATTGTGAGTCCAGCTCCGCCTGACGCCCCTGGGGCATCGCCTCTTCGAACACCGGGATGAAGGGCCAGGGCTGCCCGCGCAGGAAGGTCTGTCCGTCTGGTGGAGCCATGTAGAGAAGCTCGTGCCCGCGCGACGCCAACTGCCTGGCGAGCCCGAAGGTCGCATGGATGTGGCCGGCCTCCGGCAGGGGAAGAAAGACGATTCTCGCCATGACTCTGGAGGGTATCAGGATGGTAGAACGGGGGAAACCGGAAGATCGAGAACCTGAGAATGACGAAACCATCCGTGTCCGTCATCATCCCTGCATACAACGTGGAGGCATATCTGGGTGCCGCCATCGACTCGGTGTTTGAGCAATCACACCCGAGCCTTGAGATTGTCATCGTCGATGATTGCTCGCGGGACAGGACCGTGGAGGTCGCCGAGCGGTATCAGGACGCCCGGATTCGCGTCCTCCGGAACGAGCAGAACCAGGGGCCATCCCAGAGCCGGAACATCGCCATCGACCACGCGCAGGGTGAGTGGGTGGCCGTCCTGGATGCCGATGATTGGTGGAAGCCACAGCGTCTGGAGCGCCTGCTGGCGCTCGCTGAAACATCCCAGGCGGCCATCGTCTGTGATGATTTGCTGCTGGTCCCAGAAGGGGAGCCGCACCCCAAGGTGACCTTCTTCCAGACGCAGGCCCGGAGATGGGGACGGATTGAGAAGCCGTTCCAGGTGGATGCGCTGAAGATGGCGGTGGATGACTACGGGTTCCTGAAACCCATGTTTCGCAAGTCACTCCTCGATGCCAGGGGGCTTCGCTACAAACCCGCCCTGAGGGCCGGTGAGGACTTCGAGTTCCTGCTTCGCTGCCTGCTTGGGGGCGGCCAGATGGTCGTGTCGCACGAAGCGATGTACTGCTACCGCAGCCGGGCGGATTCGCTGACCGCGGATCCCGTGAAGTGTCTGACCCGCATCCTCGACATGGCGGATGAGCTGCTGGGCTCCCTGGATCCGCACGCGCATGGGCAGGTCGTCGAGGCGATGGGGCTCTATCGCGGCCGGAAGCAAGGGGAGCTGGAGGACGCGCGCTTCCGGGGGCCCCTTCAAAAGGGAGCGTGGGGGGAGTGCATGGCCTTGGCCTTGAGAAACCCCGCGAAGCTTCCGCGGTACATGCCGATGGTGGGTCGTCAGCTCCTTGCGTTGGCCGTCTCAAGGGCGCGCGGCGGCGCCGCGGCTCGCTGAGCACGCGGCTGGAAAACACTTCACAAAGCGAAGGTCGACATCGTGAGCTGGGTCAAGTCTGGGTACGACGTGATTGTCATTGGAAGCGGCCCGGGGGGGAGCACCCTCGCCCATGGGTTGGCTCGCCGTGATTGCAAGGTGCTGGTCGTCGAGCAAGGCGACTTCCTGAAGCCGGAACCGACTCGGGACGGACAGCAGACGACGTTCATCGGCGAGTACCAGCGACGCAGGATTCGCTACAACGTGGGCGGCGAATCGAAGTTCTATGGCGCGGCCCTCTACCGCTTGCGAGAGAGCGACTTCGGGGCGAAGCGCACGGAGCATGGAGAGTCGCCGGCCTGGCCCGTCTCCTATTCCGAACTCGAGCGATACTACGACGAGGGTGAGCGTCTCTACGCGGTCCACGGTTCCCCCGAAGGAGATCCCACCGAGCCGCCTCGCTCCAAGCCCTTCCCTCACGGGCCCATCGAACACGAGCCCTGGATCGCGGAGAAGGTGGAGCGTCTCCGGGCCTGCGGCGTTCCCGTGGGCTACATCCCCAAGGGCGTGGACCTGGGCCCCAACGGCCGATGCGTCCTGTGTTCGACCTGCGATGGCTACTACTGCCATCGCGACGCGAAGATGGACGCGGAGGTCGCGGCGTTGAGGCCCGCCCTCAAGACGGGCCGGGTGGAGCTCTGCACGGGAACAGAATGTCTCAAGGTGCTCACCACCCCTGACGGCCGTCGTGCCACCGGCGTCCTCCTCCGCCGCGGCAGCGAGGAGGTCGTGGTGCACGCGGACGTCGTGGTCGTGAGCGCTGGAGTCAAGGAGTCACCCTTGCTCCTCTGGCGCTCGCGGAGCGACGTTCATCCCAATGGCATTGGAAACGCCGGCGGTGCGCTGGGGCGTTATCTGGCCGGACATACGAGCGGCTTCATCTTTCCCTTCGTGGGACTCCGCGCGGTTCCGGAGCTCCATCAGAAGACCTTCGCCATCAATGCCTTCTACGAGGCGTCTGAGGATTCGCCCTATCCGCTGGGGGTCATCCAGGCGACCGGGCAGATCCCCATCTGGCAACAGGTGCATCCGCTCACCGCTCCGTTCGTCAAGTTCGTCGCGCGCCGGAGTCTGGTGTGTCTGCTGATGACGGAGGCGGTGGGGACCGCGGAGTCAGGCTTTGACTTCAGCGATGAGCAGATCGCGCGGGTCCACAATCCCCAGCCCAGCCGTGAGACGTACCGGAAGCTGCGGCGGACCGCCGTCTCCCTCTTCCATAAAGCCGGTTTTCGCTGGGTTCATGCCTCGGAACACTTCGATGCGCCGTGGCACATGGTCGGGACCGCGCGCATCGGGACGGATCCAAGGACCTCCGTGCTGGATCCAGAGTGCCGCGTCCACGGGGTCGACAACCTGTACGTGGTGGACGCGTCCAGCCTGCCCAGCGCGGGAGCCGTCAACACCACGCTCACCATCATCGCGCTCTCACTTCGGGCCGCGGAGACCCTCGCGCGGGGACAGCGTGGGGCCCGGGTGGAGGTGGCGTGACCCTTGATGGTGTCTCAGCCCGCCTTGGCGAGCGCGGCCTGTGACCCGGACAGGAAGTGCTCGAGGGTGGCCACATCCGCTTCCGTGGACTCCGCCTCGCGGAAGCAGCGGCTCATCCTCGCGAGCGCCTGGGCATGGGGGGGGCTCCCCACCACGGAGTCCAGGAGCGAGAGCAGGGCGCCGGACGTCAGGTGTTTCACCGTCCCCTGCACTCCGAGCCCATGGTGCACGAGGATCCGCGCCACGTCTGGCTGATCGTCCTTCAGCGGGAGCGCCACCATGGGGACGCCGAAATAGATGCACTCCTTCACGCTGTTGAATCCCCCATGGGTGATCATGGCCGCTGCCTTTCGCAGCAGTTTGATCTGCGGGGCGTGACGCACCGCCACGATCCGGGCCGGACCTCCGTCGAAGTTCGCCGGGTCGAGCTGGGCTCCCACGGCGAGGACGAACTGCCACTCCGGCCGCATCGCGGCCACCTCGCGCACCAGCTCCAGCACCCTGCGCGTCTGGCCGGACAAGGCCAGGGTGCCCAGGGAGAAGTAGATGAGCGGCCGGTCGTCCTGGAGCCGCTCCCAGGGAAACTCCGGCTCCTGCCGCTCCAGATCGATGGACGGCCCCAGGTGGTACACCCGCGCGCGACCCTCGGGGGTCTCGGGAGTGGCGAACTCCCTGGGGAAGAGCACCACGTCCCGCAGCAGGGGAAGCTGGAAGGGGGGGAAACCCACGGACTCCATCGGGCAGCCATGCTTGAGCGCCAGCCGCCGGTGGTACTCCTGGAAGCGCGGCACCAGCCCCACACGCCCGAGCACGAACTCGAGCCAGCGCAGCACCGTCGTCAGTCCGCTGAGCGGCGGCTTCCCTGCGCCCGTCGGCAGCAGATGCACCAGGTGCTGGGGGAGGGTGGTGTTCAGGCGTGCCACCGGGATCCCATGCCCATGGCACACGATGGACAGGTCGATCACCCGGTCATCACAAAGGACCAGGTCCGGTCGAAGCGCCTGGAGCAGGCGGTCGTACTCACCATCCAGCGCGGCTTGAAGCACGGCGTTGCGGCGCTGGATGTGGTCGCGCGCGAGGCGGCGCAGCTCGCGGCCGCGCAGCTGGGACGCCTTGGCTGACATCTCCGCCACGAGGCCCTTTGGGAAGATGGAGCTGAAGACAGGGATGAACTCGAATCCCTCTCCCTGAAGCGCGGCCTCGATGTCCGGCAGGGAGCAGTAGACCACCCGGTGCCCGCGTGCCCGGAGCGCCTTCGCGAGCTTCAGGGTGGGGTTGATGTGGCCAGCGAGTGGAAGCGGAGCGAAGAGGATGGTGGCCATTCGGTTTCCGAGGTGTCCCCGCTTGGGCCCGCGGCGACAGTCGGACTTATACTCTGAGTCATAGCATGTCG
This sequence comes from Corallococcus sp. Z5C101001, assembly GCF_007352635.1. Classification (NCBI taxonomy): domain Bacteria; kingdom Pseudomonadati; phylum Myxococcota; class Myxococcia; order Myxococcales; family Myxococcaceae; genus Corallococcus; species Corallococcus sp. Z5C101001. The sequence continues at coordinate 20,178 of NZ_VKLU01000005.1, read as the reverse complement.
ACAGATGAGTGAAGCTGTCTGCCGATATCCGGAGCCACCCACACGCCGTGAGACATTGCCGAGGTCGCGGGCACGATGGATGCGTCCAGGAACGACGCATCCCGTCGTGGTGACTCATCCGCGAGGCTCGCGACGGGGGCGGGGCGGTGTCTGGTTTGAAGTCCTGCCGGCGGATGAGGTCATTCGAGCCGGGAGGTGGCGTTGATCCGCAGCTCCGTCGTCTTGAGGTTCGGATCCGCGGCGATGTCCGCCTCGTTGAAGAGGATGGGGCGCAGGTGCTTGGCGGAGAAGAGCGTGGTCTGATCCGCGAAGTGGGGTGACGCGGGGTCGGTGGACTCCGCGTAGGTGAGGACCGCGCTCGCGCGGGGACCCTCGGGCGTGAACTCCATCACCATCAGGAAGCTGGTCCCGAAGTCGACCAGATAGCCCTCGGACGTGAGCCCCGTTCCAGGGGAGAGCAGCGGGCCATGCGGTTGGGACTGGGGCAGCAGCGTCGCGTTCGCGCCCAGATAGCCGACGACATTGGTGACGCCCTCGAAGGCCGCTCCGCCGTGGAGCGGCACCTTGTGGTCGCCCTTGCGCGCGAACTGCACCTCTCCCAGCTTCGCGTTCACCGCGATGCCCGCCTTGTTCAGGATCGCCACCGCCTCACCCAGCTTCTGGTTCACGGGATCCACCCCGGTCTCCGGCGCGGGGACCAGCCCGGCCGGCGTCACGGCCGCGTGGGCGGGATCGAACGGCCGTGCGAAGAGCACGCCCTGGTCCACCAGGTCCGAACGGCTGAAGCGGTTCAGGAACTCACGCCACACGATGGCGCCCTGGCGGTCCAGCTCCAGCCGGCCATCCCACGCCGCGAGCAACCGGCACGCCTCCGTGAGGTCCACCGGCTTGCCTTCGACCATGACGGGCCCGGCGCCCTGGCAGCGCTGCACCACCGCCGCGCGCAGCTGCTCCGCCACCCAGGTGCGGTTGCTCAGGATGGCCTGCTCCGCCTCCTCCCGCGTGAAGCGCCCGTCGCTCCCCGACGCCGCGGCTTCGCCCTGCTCGGCGATGAGCGTGAGGTTCATGTGCGAGCGTGGGCTCATGCGGCCTCGCGTCCCGAAGATCTCGTAGAGGAAGGGCAGGTTGAGCAGGGGCTCCGCGGGGTTGGTGAACGTCGCGGGATCATTCGCGTTCATCACGAAGTCGGTCCGGGACAGCTGCGGGATGGCGTTGATGGGCACCAGGCCCTTCGTCTCGCTGTCCAGGCCCACCCATTCGTCGCGGGACGTGCTGCCATCCAGGAGGATGAGTCCCAGCGCCGCGAAGACGGGCGCGTCCGGGGTGGTGTCGAGCGAGGCGCGGTAGGCCGCCACGGTGGTGGGGCTCAGGGAGGGGACTCGGGACGCGTCCACGTAGCGCGTGTGCCCATCCGCGCTCGCCAGGAGCGTGTTCACCCAAGGCGCGCCGCGCACGGTGCGCTCCACGCTGGCCGCCTCGTCGAGCGTGCGCGCCGTGTCCAGCCGCAGCCAGTGCTCCGCGAACAGGTTGTTGCTCTCCGTGGCGTCGCGCGCCGTGTAGGCGATCTCATGCGTCCAGTCGGCACCCGGGCCCGCGAGGAGGGGGCCGTAGTGGCTGCGCCAGTAGGTGCGCGTCTGCTGCGTCATCGCGCCCCCCTCTCCGCGCACGTCGACGGTGACGGTCTGGGACGTCATGTGCCGGACCTGTCCGTCATACACGTACGCCGTGGGGTCGCCGGGCACGAGCTTGAGCCGGTACAGCGTGAGGTGACTCGACGCCGTCACCGTGTGCGTCCACGCGAGGTCGCGATTGAAGCCGATGTTGATGGCCGGTACGCCCAGCAGGGACACGCCATAGACGTCGAGCTTGCCGGGGATGGTCTGGTGGCTCTCGTGGAAGCGGAGGCTGCCTTCCCACGGGAAATGGGGGTTGGCGATGAGCATGCCCCGGCCGCTGGCCGTCTTGTCACGGCCCAGCGCCCAGCCATTGCTGCCCAGCGCATCCTTCCGCGCCGGCAGTGCGAGCCCCCGCGAGTACGGGGCCTGGTTGCCCACCTCGCCGCTCGGCGGATGCGCATTCCCCACGTATCCGAGCAACGGCACCAGCGTGTCGAACAGCGAAAGGTCCAGGTGGTACGCCAGCAGATCGTACGCGCTGATGGGCTTCACCCAGGCCGCGCCCTTGCATGCCTCGGGGCGCTGCGCCGCCGGCACGTCCGCGAGGTACTGGTTGTAGCCCGCGGCGTAGCCCTGCACGAGCTCGCGCACCTCCGCGGACTGTTCGTTGAAGGTGGCCTCGGCGCGGGCCCTCAGCGCGAGCCCGCGGTAGGTGAAGTCGCTCTCGAGGAAGGCGTCCTGGGGGCCTCGGCCCAGGTAGCGTGCGCGCTCTCCGCGCACCTTGAGGAACTGGTCGGCCAGGATACAGACCGCGTCCTGCGCCTGCGCATAGCCGATGCCGGCGCCCAGGCCGCGGTACCCGTCGGCCTGGATGTGGGGAACGCCGTGCGACGTGCGGCGGATCGTCGCCCTCAAAGAGGTAGGCGCCGGTGGGTCTTCGTTCTTGCAACCACTGAACGCCGCCAGGGTCAGCAAAAGGGACAGGGAGAAGGGGAAGGTGCGCATGTCGGTTCAGCCTCTCGAGCGAGCGCGGAGAACTAATTCCGTTTAAACTTTTTATCCACGTCCTAAGGGATTACGTTCATGACAAGTCTGTCTCGAATGATAAATAATCCTTGAAATTCAAGATGTTCGTGTGTGTTGCTCAAAACGCGCCGAGCCCACCCCGGGGCCGCGCGAAAGAGAGCCCGCCATCCATGTCCCAGGCCGCATCCTCGTCCGTGAATGTTGATGCCCAGCGCATCGATCCTGACGCGCTGGCGATCCTCGAACGCCTTCGGGGCGGGGGATTCCAAGCCCTGTTGGTGGGTGGGTGCGTGAGGGACCTGCTGCTCGGGCGGACGCCGAAGGACTTCGACATCGCCACGGACGCGCGGGCGGATCAGATCCACGCCCTCTTCGAGGAGAGCCTGCTGCTGGGGGGCCGGGGGTCGGTCGTGGCGTTGGTGTTCCAGGGTGGGAAGCGGTTCGACGTGGCGACGCTGCGCCCCGTGCGCACGCCCGCGTCGACGCCGAGGGTGCCCATGGACGCGGACCTGGTGGCGGTGGCGCGCGAGGTCCCCGTGGGGACGGTGGCGCAGGACGCCGCCTCGCGTGACTTCTCCGTCAACGCGCTCTTCCATGATCCGTTCGAGGGCCGGACGCTCGACTTCGTGGGCGGGGTGGCTGACGTTCACGGCCGCGTGCTGCGGTCCCTGGGCGAGCCCGCCGCGCGCTTCCAGGATGATCCTTCACTGGTCTACCGGGCGCTGCGCATCGGCGCGCGGCGGGACCTCAGCGTGGAGCCCCGGACGTTGGAGGCGTTGCGCGACGGCGTCGCCGCGTTGCCGTCCAGCCCGCTCTCGCTGCGCATCCATGAGCTGCTGGAGTGCCTGGCCCTGGGCGTGGCCGGACTCTGCCTGCGGCGGATGCGGGAGCTGGACGTGTTGAAGCAGACGCTTCCGGCCTTCGCGCGGCTCGGTGCCGCCGGGTGGAATGAGCTGATCGCCCTGGGGGATGCGATGGACCGTTGGGAGGGAGAGGGACGCGCCCTCGGCCACCCGACACGCCTCGCGGCGCTCCTGCTCCCCCTGGCGCTGGCGGACTCGCCTCCCACGGGGGACTGGCTGCCGGCGGTGTCCGAGCTGGTTCCGACGGATGAGGGGGCGGAGCGTCACCCCCTGGTGGCGGACGGCCTCACGGTGCTGGCGGCGCAGGGGGTGCTGCGCCAGGGGCCGGACAGCCCGGGGGCCCGGGAGCTGCTGGGATCGCACCTGTTGTCGGAGTCGTTGGACGTGTTCGCGCTCTCAATCGAAGCCGTGGGTGGCGCGCGGGGTCCGCTGGACGCGTGGCGTGCGAGGCAAGGCACATGAAGCTGCTGTCGCTGTTGTTCCAGGCGTCTCGCGGACGCTTCCTGGCCTCGGTCCTGTCCGGCCTCATCTCCGGCGCCTGCGGGGCCGGGCTGATCGCGATGATCAACCGCACCCTGTCCCATGCGCAGGCCCAGGGGGCGCGGGAGGTGGCGCTCTTCGTCGGGCTGGTCGCCGTGGCGTTGGTGTCGCGCATCGCCGCGCAGGTGTGGATCAGCCAGATCAACCAGGACGCGCTCTTCGACCTGCGGCTGAAGACGAGCGCGCAGATCGCCCGCGCGCCCCTGCGGCAGTTGGAGGAGCAGGGCGCGCACCGGCTGCTGTCCGCGCTGACCGAGGACCTGTTCCATCTCACCAACGCCATGGCGATGCTGCCGCGGCTGGTCATCAACGCGTCCACGGTGTTCGGGTGCCTCATCTACATGGTGCTGCTGTCCCGGACGCTGCTGCTGGCGTTGGTCGTGTGCCTGGTGCTCGGCATCGCCACCTACCGGCTGTCCACCGCGCGGGCGCTGCGCGACATGCGCCGGGCGCGCGAGGTGCAGGACGAGCTGATGCTGCACTTCCGGAGCCTGACGGACGGCATCAAGGAGCTCAAGCTGCATGCCCGGCGGCGCGACGACTTCCTGTCCCGCGTCGTCGCGGACGCGGCCGGACGGGTGAAGGACCTCCAGCGGCGGGCCGCCACGGCGTTCGCGGTGGGCTCCAGCTGGGGGATGTTCCTGTTCTTCGTCGTCATCGGCGTGCTGCTCTTCCTCCTGCCCCAGCTCACGGAGGTGAACACGGCTTCCCTGGTGGGCTACACGCTCGCGGTGCTCTACCTCCAGCAGCCGCTCATGTCCCTGATGGAGGGCATGCCCCTCATCTCCCGGGGGCAGGTGTCGCACGCGAAGCTGGAGACCCTGGGCCTGTCCCTGTCGTCATCCGCGGAGTCAGCCCGGGACGCGCAGGCGGCGGTGGAGCCACGGCCGTCGTTCCAGACACTGGAGTTGAGGGGCGTCACCCACCGCTACCAGCGCGAGCACGATGACCAGACCTTCACCCTGGGGCCCGCCGACCTGGTGCTCCGTCCGGGAGAGCTGCTGTTCATCGTGGGGGGCAACGGCAGCGGGAAGACGACGCTCGCCAAGCTCATCACCGGCCTGTATTCGCCTCAGGAGGGAGAGATCCTCCTGGATGGCCAGCCGGTGACGGCCCAGACGGTGGAGCATTACCGCCAGCACTTCTCCGCGGTGTTCTCCGACTTCCACCTCTTCGACCGGCTGCTGGGCATGGACGGAGAGCTGTCCCAGGTGCAGGGCTTCCTGGAGCGCCTGAAGCTGGAGCACAAGGTCCGCCTGGACGGGAAGGCGTTCTCCACCACGGCGCTCTCGCAGGGCCAGCGCAAGCGGCTGGCCCTGGTGACGACGCTGCTCGAGGACCGCGCCATCTACCTCTTCGACGAGTGGGCGGCGGACCAGGACCCGGCGTTCAAGACCGTCTTCTACCGGGAGCTGCTGCCGGAGCTGAAGCGGCGAGGCAAGGCCGTGGTCGTCATCTCCCATGACGATCGCTACTTCGACGTGGCGGACCGCCTGCTGCGCGTCGAGTCCGGACGGCTCCTGAGTGACTGGGGCACCCGGGACTCGCTGGCCGCGTCGTGAGCCGGCTCAGGACGCCGTGACACACGGGCTGGGGGCTCGCGAGTACCAACCCGGCTGCTGTTTTCCGGCTGAGTAAGAAACGACCCAGGTTTTCTCGGATGGCTCATTGATCAATGAATCAAAACCTCTGTAGGAAACTCAGAAATACAGTTATTTCTTGCAGTTGAATGAGCCCGGTCTTCTCAAGCCCGTCACTTCTTCCGGATTACTCGACACACCCTCCGTTTCAGTCGCTGGTGGAGTTGCTCCAGCGACGCAGCGCCGAGGCTGCTCGCGCGTCCCGCTACACGTTCCTGGGTGAGACCGGTGACGTGGAGGTGTCGTGGACCCACGCGGAGCTGGAGCTGCATGCGCGGCGCATCGCGCTGGCGCTCGCGGAGGTAGAGCCTGGGGCTCGGGCGGTGCTGCTGTATCCGCCGGGGCTCGATTACATCGCGGGCTTCTTCGGCTGTCTCTACGCGGGGCTGGTGGCGGTGCCGGCGTATCCGCCGGACCCGTCGCGGTTGGAGCGCACGCTGCCCCGGTTGCGCGCCATCATCGAGGACTCGCGCGCGACGGTGGTGCTGACCACGTCCTTCATCCTGTCGATGAAGGATTTCCTGCTGGACCAGGCGCCGGAGCTGGGCGGGCTGCGCTGGGTGGGCACGGATGCCCTGGAGGCGGGGGCCGAGGAGGCGTGGCGCGCCCCGGTGGCGCGGCGGGACACGCTGGCGTTCCTCCAGTACACGTCGGGCTCCACGGGGACGCCCAAGGGCGTGATGCTCACCCACGGCAACCTGTTGCACAACCTGGAGGCCATCGGGCGCAGCTTCCGGGCGGGGGCCGACAGCACGGGCGTCATCTGGTTGCCGCCGTACCACGACATGGGGCTCATCGGCGGCATCCTGGAGCCGCTGTACGGTGGCTTCACCACGGTGCTGATGTCGCCGATCACCTTCCTGCGGCGTCCGCTCACGTGGCTGGAGGCCATCTCCCAGCACCGGGGCACCATCAGCGGCGGCCCCAACTTCGCGTTCGACCTCTGCGCGCGGCGCATCTCCGAGGAGGACCGGGCGCGGTTGGATCTCTCCTCGTGGGAGGTGGCGTTCTGCGGCGCGGAGCCCATCCGGGCGGAGACGCTGGAGCGCTTCACCCGGACGTTCGGTCCCCAGGGCTTCCGGGCCCGGTCGCTGTACCCGTGCTACGGCCTGGCGGAAGGGACGCTCATCGCCACGGGCGTGGAGCAGGGCGCGGGCGCGGAGTCGCTCGCGCTGGATGGCGAGGCGCTGGGCCGCTTCCGGGCGGAGCGGGTGGCGCCGGGAGCGCCGGGCGCGCGCGAGCTGGTGGGGTGTGGCCGCTCGATGCCGGATCAGTCGCTGCTCATCGTCGACCCCGAGGCCCGCACGCCTCGCGCGGACGGCGAGGTGGGGGAGATCTGGCTCCGGGGCGAGAGCATCGCGCAGGGCTACTGGCAGCGCCCGCGTGAGACGGAGGAGGCCTTCCAGGCGCGCCGCGCGGACGACGGTGACGGTCCCTTCCTGCGCACGGGCGATCTGGGCTTCGTCCTTCGGGGCGAGCTCTACGTCACCGGACGGCGCAAGGACCTCATCATCCTGCGTGGCCGCAACCACTACCCGCAGGACCTGGAGCTGACGGCCGAGCGCGCGCACCCGGCGATCCGTCCGGGTTCGGGCGCCGCGTTCAGCGTCGACGTCGCGGGCGAGGAGCGGCTGGTGCTCGTCCACGAGGCGGGCCTGCGTGAGGGCACGGACCCGGCCGTGGTGCTGGCGGCGCTGCGCCAGGCGCTCAGCGAGCAGCACGAGCTGCAACCCCATGCGCTGCTCCTGCTGGAGCCGGGCAGCATTCCGAAGACCTCCAGCGGGAAGATCCAGCGGCGCGCCTGCCGTGAAGGCTTCCTTGACGGGTCGCTGCGCGCCGTCGCGCAGTGGAGCGAGGGCACCGTCGCCGAGTCCTTGACGGGCCAGGGCGAAGCGCTCGCTCCGGGCAACACGGCCGAATCGCTCGGCGTCTGGCTGCGGGGCCGCGTGGCGGCGCGGTTGCGCGTCCGGCCCGACGAGGTGTCCTCCACCGAGCCCATCACCCGGCTCGGCCTGGATTCGCTCGCGGCCGTGGAGCTGAGCCACGACATCGAGAAGTCCCTGGGCGTCCATGTCCCCATGGAGGCGCTGCTCCAGGGCTCCAGCGTGGCGGAGCTGGCCGGTCGCGTGCTCGCGCAGCGCGCGGGGTCCGCCGCCTGGGGGCCCTCGCCCTTGAAGAACCGGGTCCGCGAGGCGCTGCCCGCGCTGTCGTTCTCCCAGCAGCGGCTGTGGTTCCTGGACGAGCTCGTCCGCGGCAGCCCCGCGTATCACATCCCCGTCGCGGTCCGGCTGGCGGGGCCGTTGGACATCCCGGCGCTCGAGCACGCGTTGGCCACGCTCGTGCGGCGCCACGAGACGCTGCGCACGACCTTCGTCAGCCGGGACGGCGTTCCCTCGCAGCGCATCGCCTCCGAGGCGGCCGTGGCCTTGCGCCACGTGGACGTGAGCGGGCGGGAGGCGCCGGCGGCGGAGACGGCGCGCGTGGCGCAGGCGGAGGCGGAGCGCCCGTTCGACCTGGAGACGGGCCCGCTGATGCGGGTGACGCTGGTGAAGGAGTCGGACGGCGAGCACGTGCTGGTGGTGGTGATGCACCACATCGTGTCGGACGGCTGGTCGATGGGCGTGATGGTGCGGGAGGTCGCGGCGGCGTACGAGGCGCGGGTGAAGGGTGAATCGCCAGCGGAAGGTGCGCTGGAGGTGCAGTACGCGGACTGGGCGGCGTGGCAGCGGGAGTGGCTGGAGGGCGGCGCGCTGGAGGAGCAGCTGGGGTGGTGGAGGCAGCGGCTCACGGGAGCGCCCGCGGCCCTGGAGCTGCCCACGGACAGGCCCCGGCCGGTCAACCCCACGTTCCGTTCCCACACCGTCACGGCGAGCCTGCCGCGCTCGCTCTCGGAGGCGGTGAAGGAGCTGGCGAAGCGTGAGGGCGTGACGCCGTTCATGGTGTTGCTGGCGGGATGGCAGGTGGTGCTGGCGAAGCACGCGGGGCAAGAGGACGTGAGCGTCGGGACGCCGATCGCGGGGCGGCAGCGTGTGGCGACGGAGGGGCTGATCGGCTTCTTCGTGAACACGCTGGTGCTGCGGACGAAGGTGGAAGGGGGGAGGAGCTTCCGGGAGCTGCTGGGGCAGGTGAGGGAGACGACGCTGGGGGCGTACGCGCACCAGGACGTGCCGTTCGAGAAGCTGGTGGAGGCGTTGCAGCCGGCGCGGGATCTCGGCCGCCATCCCCTGTTCCAGGTGATGCTCGCCTTCCAGCAGGACTCGCTGCCCGAGCTGAAGCTGCCCGGCCTCGCCCTGAGGTCCATGCCGCTGGACACCGGCGCGGTGAAGTTCGATCTGTCGCTGAACCTGTCCGAGACCGCGGAGGGCTTCACGGGGACGCTGGTGGGCGCCGCGGAGCTGTTCGACCGCGCGAGCACCGAACGGATGGTGCGCCACTGGCACACGCTGCTGGAGGCCGCGGCGGAGCGGCCCGAGCTGCGCGTGGAGGCGCTGCCGCTGCTGGACGCGGACGCTCGGCGTGCGGTGCTGGAGGCCTGGCCGGACGAGCGGTTGGACGCGGGGGACGACACGTGCCTGCACTCGCTCTTCGAGGCCGAGGCGGCCCGAGTGCCTGACGCCGTGGCGGTGGTGGGCGGAGGCCAGTCGCTGACGTACCGCGCGTTGGAGCAGGGGGCGAATCAGCTCGCCGGCGCGCTGCGGGCGATGGGCGTGGGCCGGGATTCGCGCGTGGGCCTGTGCATGGACCGGCGTGCCGACGCGATGCGCGGCCTGCTGGGCATCCTCAAGGCGGGGGGCGCATATGTTCCGTTGGATCCGGCGAACCCGGGGGAGCGGTTGCGCCTGATGCTCGACGAGGCGCGCGTGGACGTCGTGGTGACGACCCGCGAGCTTGCTTCTCGCTTCGACGGTCACGCGGGTCCGCTCGTGCTGTTGGAGGAGGGGGACACCGCGTTCGCGTCCTTCCCCGCGGACGCGCCGCCCTCGGAGGGCGCGCTGCCCTCCAACCTCGCCTACGTCATCTTCACCTCGGGCTCCACCGGCCGGCCCCGGAGCGTGGGCATCGAGCACCGTCAGATCGTGCGCTACGTGCGCGGACTCGTGCGGCGTCTGGACCTGGCGAGGGGCGCGTCCTTCGCGTCCGTCTCCACGCTGGCGGCGGACCTGGGCCACACCGCGCTGTTCCCCACGCTCGCGCGGGGCGGCACCGTGCACCTGGTGGACACGGAGACCGCCTCCGACGCCGCGGCGCTGGGCGCGTACTTCGAGCGGCACGGCGTGGAGGGGCTGAAGATCGTCCCCTCGCACCTGCGGGCCCTGCTGGCGTCGGAGTCTCCGGCGCGCGTGCTGCCTCGGCGCTGGCTGGTGATGGGCGGCGAGTCCTCCGACTGGGCGCTGGTGGATCAGGTGCGCTCGCTCGTGCCCGGCTGCGCGGTGTTCAACCACTACGGCCCCACGGAGACCACCGTGGGCGTGCTCACGCTGCCCGCGTCGGAGATCGCGCGCGAGGCCCGCTCCGTCACCGTGCCGCTGGGCCGGCCGCTGCCCGAGGTCCGGGCCTACGTGCTGGACGCGGGCCTGCGGCCCGTGCCTCCAGGCGTGGCGGGAGGGCTCTACATCGCGGGCGGCACGGTGGGCCGGGGCTACCTGGGCCGGCCGGAGCTCACCGCCGAGCGCTTCATCCCGTCTCCGTTCGCGAAGGCGCCCGGTGAGCGCATGTACCGCACGGGCGACCGCGCGCGGCTCGGGGCTGATGGCGCCATCGTGTTCCTGGGCCGCGAGGACGACCAGCTCAAGGTGCGCGGCTTCCGCGTGGAGCCCGGTGAAGTAGAGGCGGTGCTCAAGCAGCACCCCGCGGTCATGGAGGCGGTGGTGGTGGCTCGCGAGGCGGGGGCCGGTGAGCGGCGCCTCGTGGCATACGCGGTGCCAGCGCCCGGCAGCGGCGTGGGCGCCGACGCCCTCAAGGCCTTCCTCGAGGCGCGGCTGCCGTCGTACCTGGTTCCTTCCGCGGTGGGCGTGCTGGAGGCCCTGCCGCTCACCGCCAACGGCAAGGTGGACCGCCGCGCCCTGCCGGAGCTGGGCGTGGCCGTGCGTGCGGAGTCCTCCGGACCGGGCACGCCCTTCGAAGCGCTGCTCGCCTCCGTCTGGACGCAGGTGCTGGGGGTGCCCGACGTGGGCCCCGGGGACGACTTCTTCGAGCTGGGCGGCCACTCGCTGCTGGCCACCCGGACGGTGTCCCACATCCGCTCCGTCTTCCGGGTGGACCTGCCGCTGCGTGCGCTGTTCGAGACGTCGAAGTTGGGCGCGCTCGCGCGGCGGCTGGAGGCGCTGTCCCGCACGGGGCTGGAGACCGTGCGGCCCCCTGTCGTCCCGGTGCCACGCGCCCAGCCGCTGCCGCTGTCCTTCGCGCAGCAGCGGCTCTGGTTCCTCGACCGGCTGGAGCCGGGCGACGCCCTCTACAACGTCCCCGCGATGCTGTGGCTGGAGGGCGCGCTCGACGCGGCGGCACTGGAGCGCTCCCTGGCGGAGATCCTCCGGCGCCACGAGGTGCTGCGCACGACGTTCCATGAAACGCCGGACGGCGCGGTCCAGCGGGTCTCTCCGCCGCCTGGACGCGCGCTGACCCACGTCGAGCTGCGTGGCCTGGCTCACGACGCACGCGATGTCCGGGCGCGCGAGTGGGCGCGCGAGGACGCGGCGCGGCCCTTCGATCTCGTCGAGGGACCGCCGGTGCGCATGTCACTGCTGGCGCTGCGGGACGACCTGCACGTGCTGGTGCTCGTGATGCACCACATCGTGGCGGACGGTTGGTCCCTGGGCGTGCTCGTCCGCGAGCTGGGGGCGCTCTACGGGGCGTTCACGCAGGGCCGCGCGTCCGGCCTGCCGGAGCTCGCGGTGCAGTACGCGGATCACGCGGTCTGGCAGCGCGGTTGGCTCCAGGGGGACGTGCGGGAGGCCCAGCTCGCCTGGTGGCGTGAACAGCTGCGGGACGCGCCGCGCGTGCTGGACCTGCCCGTGGCCCGCCACCGCCCGAAGGTGCGCACGTCGCAGGGCGCCCAGGCCACCCACGTGCTGCCGCGCGCCATGGCGGAGGCCGTGCGCCAGCTCGCGCTGCGCGAGGGCGCCACGCCCTTCATGGTGCTGATGGCCGCGTTCCAGGCGCTGCTGCACCGCTACACCGGCCGGACGGATCTGCTGGTGGGCACGGACATCGCCAACCGCCACCACGCGGAGACGGAGGCCCTGGTGGGCTTCTTCGTCAACCAGGTGGTGCTGCGCACCCGCCCTGCCCCCGCGCTCGCCTTCCGGGCGCTCCTGGCGCAGGTGCGGGAGGCGGCCCTGGGGGCCTATGCCCACCAGGACCTCCCCTTCGAGGAGCTGGTGCGGGACCTGAACCCGGAGCGCAGCCTGGGCGCGTCGCCGCTGTTCCAGGTCAAGCTCATCTTCCAGAACGCGCGCGACGCGGAGCTGGCCCTGCCCGGCATGTCCCTGCGGGTGGAGTCCATCGACCCGGGCGCGTCGAAGTTCGACCTCACGGTGGCCTTCAGCGACACCCCGGAGGGCCTGTCGGGCCTCTGGGAGTACAGCACCGACCTCTTCGACGCGGCGACGGTGGCGCGGATGCAGGAGCACCTGCGCACGCTGCTGGAGGGGGCCCTGGCCCGGCCCGATGGCCGGTTGGACGCGCTGCCGCTCTTGACGGACGGGGAGCGGACCACGCTGCTGGACACGTGGAACTCCGCCACGCTCGAGACGGGGGACCTGCGACGCGTCCACCGGCGCTTCGAGGCCACCGTGGAGGCCTTCGCTGGCGCACCCGCGCTGCTGTTCGAGGGGCGCACGGTGAGCTACCAGGAGCTCGATGCGCGGGCCAACGCGCTCGCCCGCCACCTGCGCGCGCAGGGCGTGGGGCTGGAGACGCGCGTGGGCATCTGCCTGGAGCGCTCGCCGGAGCTGGTCGTGGCCATGCTCGCGACGCTCAAGGCCGGGGGCGCCTTCGTGCCGCTGGATCCCGCGTACCCGAGCTCCCGGCTGGCCTTCATGCTGGAGGACTCCGCGGTGCCCGTCGTGGTGACCCGCTCCGAGCTGGCGGATGAGCTGCCGGAGGTGGGGGCCCACCTCGTGTGCCTGGACGAGGACGCCGCCCGGCTGGCGGCGCTGCCCGTCACGCCGTTGGAGGACGCGGGCGCGCCCGGACATCTGGCGTACGTCATCTACACGTCGGGCTCCACGGGCCGCCCCAAGGGCACGCTGCTGACGCACGGTGGCCTCTGCAACACCGCCGTGGCCGTGGCGCGCGCGCATGGCGTCCACCCCGACAGCCGCGTGTTGCAGTTCGCCTCCAGCAGCTTCGACGCCGCGGTGTGCGAGGTCTTCTCCACGCTGCTGTGTGGCGCGTGCCTGGTGCTGACGCCGAAGGACTCGCTCCTGCCGGGGCCCGCCCTGGCGCGGACGCTGGCCGAGCACGCCGTCACCACCGTGACGCTGACGCCGTCGGTGCTGGCGCAGCAGTCCCCGGATGAGCTGCCCGCGCTCCAGACGGTCATCTCCGCGGGCGAGGCCTGCCCTCCGGAGGTCGTGCGGCGGTGGTCGCCGGGCCGGCGGTTCATCAACGCGTATGGCCCCACGGAGATCACCGTGTGCGCCACGCTGACGGACGGACCGCTGTCGTCGGAGCGGGTGACCATCGGCGGGCCGCTCGCGAACGTGCGTGTGTACGTGTTGTCTCCCGCGCTCGAGTTGGTGCCCGAGGGCGTTCCCGGCGAGCTGTACGTGGGCGGGGCGGGCGTGGGGCGCGGCTACCTGGGCCACCCGGCGCTCACCGCCGAGCGCTTCGTTCCGGACCTGTTCGCCACGGAGCCCGGCGCACGGCTGTACCGCACGGGCGACCGGGCGCGGTGGGTGGAGGGCGGCGCCCTGGAGTTCCTGGGGCGCACGGACGCGCAGGTGAAGGTGCGCGGCTTCCGCATCGAGCTGGAGGAGGTGGAGGCGGTGCTGGGCGCACAGCCCGGCGTCCAGGCGGCGGCGGTGGCGGTGCGCGAGGAGGCGTCCGGCGTGCGTCGGCTGGTGGGCTACGTGGTGCCCGCCGAAGGCGTCAGTCCCGACGAGACCGCGCTGCGCGAGGGGCTCCGGCGGCGATTGCCGGAGCACATGGTGCCGTCGGCCTTCGTCGTGCTGGACGCGTTGCCGCTGTCGCCCAACGGCAAGGTGGATCGCGGCGCCCTTCCGGCGGTCGGTGGCCGCCCGGCGCGCGAGGCGTCGTCCTTCGTGGAGCCCTCCACGCCCGCGGAGCGGCTGCTGGCCTCCATCTGGGCGCAGGTGCTGCGCGTGGAGCGGGTGGGCGCGGACGACAACTTCTTCGAGCTGGGCGGCGACTCCATCATCAGCCTCCAGGTCGTCGCGCAGGCGCGGCGCGCGGGCCTCGCCCTCACGCCCAAGCAGCTCTTCGAGCACCAGCGGTTGCGGGATCTGGCCGCGGCCGCCCCGCTGGAGGCCAGCCCGGACGCACCGGATGCGGGACCGGTCTCGGGGACGGTGCCGCTCACCCCCATCCAGCGGTGGTTCCTCGAGCAGCAGTCTCCTTCGCCGGGGCACTACAACCAGGCGGTGCTCCTCTCCGCTCGTGAACCCCTGGACGCGGGGCTCGTCGAAGCGACGCTGCGGGCGCTCTGGCGGCACCACGACGCGCTCCGCCTGCGCTTCACGTCCGGTTGTGACGGCTGGTCGCAGCAGCACGCCGCGCCGGACGACGCGGTGACGTTCCTCGTCCGCGAGGACCTGTCCGGCCTCGCGGAGGACGCGCGCGAGGCGCGGCTCACGCAGGTGGCCACCCGCGTCCAGTCGGGCCTGGACCTGAGCGCGGGACCGCTCATGCGGGCGGTGCTCTTCTCGATGGGCGCGGGACAGCCCGCGCGGCTGCTCTGGGTCATCCACCATCTGGTGGTGGACGGCGTGTCGTGGCGAACGTTGCTGGAGGACTTCGAGGCCGCCTATCTGGCGCTGCGCGATGGCCTGGCGCCCGCGCTGCCCGCGCGCACCACGTCCTTCAAGGCGTGGGCGGAGCGGCTGGAGACGTACGCCCTTTCGGACGCGGTGTCCGCGGACGCCGAGGCGTGGCTGGCGCAGTCGCGGATACCGGTGGAGCCCCTGCCGCTGGAGGGTCCCGGGGGGACGAACACCGTGGCCTCCGCCCGGACGGTGTCGGCGGAGCTGGACGCGGAGACGACCCGGCTGCTGCTGCGCGAGGCGCCCACGGCGTGGCGCGCCCGCGTGGACGAAGTGCTGTTGTCCGCGGTCGCCCGCGCCCTGGGCCAGGTCCTGCGCGTGGGCCGCGTGCGCATCACCCTGGAGGGGCATGGCCGGGACGTGGCGCTGCCGGGCGTGGACGTGTCGCGCACCGTGGGTTGGTTCACCGCCGCGTACCCGGTGGTGCTGGACGTGGCGGGCCACGCGGCGGAGGGCGACCTGCTGCGCGCCGTGCGCGACTCGGTGCGGACGGTGTCGGGCCGGGGTGCGTCCTACGGGATGCTGCGCCACCTGCGCACGGATGACGTCGCACGGCTGCTGGGGGCGCAGCCCGCGCCCGCGGTGGCCTTCAACTACCTGGGACAGTTCGACGGGCTGGCGGCGGGCATGACGCTGCTGGAGCCCGCGAGCGGGAGCACCGGCCTGTCGCGCGCGCCTGACGCGACCCGGACGGAGGTGCTGTCGGTGGGGGCCCGGGTGCTGGACGGACGCCTGCGCCTGGAGTGGACGTACAGCGAGCACCTGCACCAACGCGCCACGGTGGAGGCGCTGGCCGGGGCGAGCCTGGAGACGTTGAGGGCGCTGGTGGCCCTGCGCGCGAGCCCGGAGACCCTGCGCTACACGCCGGCGGACTTTCCCCTGGCGCGTCTCTCGTCCGACGCGCTGGCGCGCATCCTGCCGCCGGGGGAGGCGGTGGAGGACGTCTATCCGCTGTCTCCGCTCCAGGAGGGCCTGCTCTTCCACGGCATCCTGGCGCCTGAGTCGGGTGCGTACTTCGAACAGGTGAGCTGTTCCTTCCACGCGCCCCTCAACGTCCAGGCCTTCCACCGCGCGTGGCAGGAGGCCGTGGCGGGCGAACCGGTGCTGCGCACCGCCTTCCGCTGGGAAGGGCTGGAGCGCCCGCGGCAGGTGGTGCTCGCGCGCGGGGAGCTGCCCTGGCGAGAGCTGGACTGGCGGGGCCTGCCGCCGGAGGAGCAGGAGGCGCGGCTCGTCCAGCTTCGCGCGGAGGACCGGGCGCGGGGGTTGGACCTCACGCGGGCACCGCTCATGCGCATGTCGCTCATCCGCGTGGACGCGCGCGTGCACCACCTGGTGTGGAGCTTCCACCACCTGCTGATGGACGGCTGGAGCGTGGGCCTGCTCCTGCGGCGCATCTTCGCCCTCTACGAGGCCTTCGGTCAGGGCCGGGTGCTGCCGAAGGGGGAGGGCGCGACGTTCCGCGACTACATCGGCTGGCTCCAGCGGCAGGACCTGGGCCGCGCCGAACGCTACTGGCGCGAGGCGCTGGCGGGCTTCACCCAGCCCACGCCGTTGCCAGAGGACCGGGGCGTGGGCCGCTCCAGCGACACGCGCGTGTTGCGGCGGCTGTCGCTGTCCGCGACCGCGACCTCGGCGCTCCAGGAGTTCGCGCGCCAGCAGCAAGTCACGCTCAACACGCTGGTGCAGGCGGCGTGGGGGCTGATGCTGGGGCGCTGCTCGGGTCTGGAGGACGTCGTCTTCGGTGCGACCGTGTCCGGGCGTCCGCCGGAGCTCGAAGGCGTGGAGTCCACGGTCGGCCTGCTCATCAACTCGCTGCCGGTCCGCGTCCGAGGGGCGGGGGACGCGGTGCTGGGGCCCTGGCTCCAGGCGTTCCAGCAGCGGCAGGCCGAACAGCGCCAGTACGAGTTCAGCCCGCTGGTGGAGGTGCAGGGCTGGAGCGGGTTGCCGCGGGGGGCGTCGCTCTTCGAGGCGCTGCTGGTGTTCGAGAACTACCCGCTGGACGCCGCGGTGTGGGAGTGGGCGCGCGACCTGGAGGTCCGCGGCTTCGTGGTGAGCGAGTGGACGAACTACCCGCTCACGTGCGTCGTCGTCCCGGGGCGGGAGCTGGAGTTCAAGCTGCTGCACGACACGGGGCGCTTCGCCCCGGAGTCCGCTGACGCGATGTTGCGCCACCTGGGCGCCTTGCTGGAGTCCTTCGTGTCGCATGCGGAGGCGCGGCTGGACAGCCTGCCCATGCTGTCGGCGCAGGAGCGCCAGCAGGTGCTCGCGTGGGGACAGCCTCGGGCCCCGGTGTTCGACCGGGAGCCTTGCATGCACCAGCGCTTCGAGGCCTGGGCCGCGCGGACGCCGGACGCCGTGGCGGTGACGTACGAGCAGGCTTCGTTGACGTATGGGGAGTTGAACCGCCGGGCCAACCAGCTCGCGCACCACCTGCGCCGTCAAGGCGTGGGGCCCGAGGTGCGCGTGGGCCTGTGCGTGGAGCGCTCGCTGGAGATGCTGGTGGGCCTGCTGGGAATCCTGAAGGCGGGCGGCGCGTACGTGCCGTTGGATCCGTCGTACCCCGCGGAGCGGCTCGCCTTCATGCTGGAGGACGCGGACGTGCCGCTGCTCCTCACCCAGGAGCGGCTGGTCGCGACCTTGCCCGCGGACCGCCCGGTGTTCCGGCTGGACGCGGACTGGTCGCGCGTCGCTGGCGAGTCCACGCAGGATCCGGCCCCGCTGGCGACGGCGGAGAACGGCTGCTACGTCATCTACACGTCGGGTTCGACGGGGCGTCCCAAGGGCATGCAGATTGGCCATGCCCAGGTCACGCGCCTCTTCACCTCCACGGCGCCGTGGTTCTCCTTCGGCCCGGACGAGGTGTGGACGCTGTTCCACTCGTACGCGTTCGACTTCTCCGTCTGGGAGATCTGGGGCGCGCTCATCCACGGGGCGCGGCTGGTCGTCGTGCCCTATCTGGTCAGCCGTTCACCCGAGGCCTTCCACGCGCTGGCCGTCGAGGAAGGGGTGACGGTGCTCAACCAGACGCCCTCCGCGTTCCTCCAGTTCGTGCAGGCGGACGGCGCTCGGCCGCCCGGTGCCCCGACGCGGCTGCGGTGGATCATCTTCGGCGGCGAGACGCTGGAGTTCTCCAGCCTGAAGACCTGGTTCGACCGGCACGGTGATGCGCGTCCGCGGCTGGTGAACATGTATGGCATCACGGAGACGACGGTCCACGTCACCTACCGGCCGCTGTCCGCCCACGACGCGAGCGGCGCGCAGCCCAGCAGCGTGGGCGTGCCCATCCCAGACCTCCAGGTGTACGTGCTGGACGCGCGAGGCGATCTGGCGCCCGTGGGCGTTCCGGGTGAGCTCTTCGTGGGCGGTGAAGGACCCGGCCGGGGCTACCTGAAGCGGCCGTCACTGACGGCGGAGCGCTTCGTGCCGGATCCGTTCTCCGGACGCCCGGGCGCGCGGCTGTATCGCACGGGTGACCTGGGGCGCTGGCGCTCGACGGGGGAGCTGGACCACCTGGGCCGCATCGACCACCAGGTGAAGCTGCGGGGCTTCCGCATCGAGCTGGGGGAGATCGAGTCCGCGCTGCGCGCCCAGCTCAGCGTCCGCGACGCGGCGGTGCTGGTGCGGACGGTGGCGGGGGACGCGCGGCTCGTGGCCTACGTGACGGCGCGGGATGACGCGCATGTGGATCCCTGGGAGTTGCGGCGCGTGCTGCGTGAGCGACTGCCCGACTACATGGTCCCGCAGGCGATCGTGCCGCTCGCGGCGTTCCCGCTCACGTCCCACGGAAAGCTGGCGCGTGAGGCGTTGCCCCTGCCGGAGTTGGTGGAGGCCGACACGCCCTCCACCTTCGAGGCGCCAAGGACGCCGACCGAAGAGCTGCTCGCGGACATCTGGGCCTCCGTGCTCGGCGTGGCGCGGGTGGGTCGCGGCGACGACTTCTTCGAACTGGGCGGGCACTCCCTGCTGGCCACCCAGGTGATGTCGCGGTTGCACGCGGTGTTCCCCGTGAACGTGCCACTCCGGGAGCTCTTCGAGCACCCCACCGTGGCCGCGCTGGGACAGTGGCTGGATGCGTCGCTGGGTGCGCGGAGGGAGACGGGTTCCGACGCCCTCGCCCCGTTGAAGGCCCGGAGCCGCGACGGACTCCTGCCGCTGTCGTTCGCGCAGCAGCGGCTGTGGTTCCTGGATCGGCTCACCCCGGGAAGCGCCGCGTACAACATCCAGGCCGCGCTGCGCTTGAAGGGGCCGCTGGATGTCGCCTCGCTGGAGCACGCCTTCACGCGCGTGGTCCAGCGGCACGAATCCCTGCGCACGACGTTCGGCGCGGTGGAGGGACGGCCGTTCCAGCGCATCACTTCCGAGGCAAGCGTTTCGCTGACTCACGTGGACGTGAGCGGGCGCGAGGACCGGGAGGCGGAGACGGCGCGGCTGGCCGCGGAGGAGGCGGGCCGCCCGTTCGACCTGGAGGCGGGGCCGCTGATGCGCGCCTTGCTCGTGAAGGAGGGCGAAGGTGAACACGTGTTGGTGCTGGTGATGCACCACATCGTGTCGGACGGCTGGTCGATGGGCGTGATGGTGAGGGAGGTGGGGGAGGCTTACGCGGCACGGGTGAAGGGCGAGTCACCGTCGGAAGGTGCGCTGGAGGTGCAGTACGCGGACTGGGCGACGTGGCAGCGCGAGTGGCTGGAGGGCGGCGCGCTGGAGGAGCAACTGGGGTGGTGGCGGCAGCGGCTCGCGGGAGCGCCGGCGGCCCTGGCGCTGCCCACCGACCGGCCTCGGCCTGTCGTGGCCTCGACGTCGGGCGCGAGCCTGGACGTGAGGTTGCCGCGTGAGGTGTCGGAGGCGGTGAAGGAGCTGGCGAAGCGTGAGGGCGTGACGCCGTTCATGGTGTTGCTGGCGGGATGGCAGGTGGTGCTGGCGAAGCACGCGGGGCAAGAGGACGTGAGCGTCGGGACGCCGATCGCGGGGCGGCAGCGTGTGGAGACGGAGGGGCTGATCGGCTTCTTCGTGAACACGCTGGTGCTGCGGACGAAGGTGGAAGGGGGGAGGAGCTTCCGGGAGCTGCTGGGGCAGGTGAGAGAGGCGACGCTGGGGGCGTACGCGCACCAGGACGTGCCGTTCGAGAAGCTGGTGGAGGCGTTGCAGCCGGCGCGGGACCTCGGCCGTCATCCCCTGTTCCAGGTCCTCTTCACGTTGCAGAACACCCCGACGTCGCCGTGGGCAGTGCCAGAGCTGTCAGCGGCTCCATATCCGCTGTCGCGTCACGCGTCGAAGTTCGACCTCGCGCTGGCCCTCACCGAACAGGCGGGCGGCTTCACTGGCTCCGTGGAGTACAGCACGGACCTGTTCGACGAGCGGACAGTGCAGCGGTGGATGGAGGGTTTCGAGCGGGTGGTGAAGGCGCTGGTGGAGAAGCCAGAGCAGCGGGTGGGGGAGCTGGAGTGGATGGGGCCTGAGGAGAGGCGGCGGGTGGTGGAGGAGTGGAACCGGA
>NZ_VKLU01000049.1:0-1919 GCF_007352635.1 Corallococcus sp. Z5C101001 | reverse complement strand
GGCGGCACGCGCAAGGCTGGCGTGAGGGCCAGGATGCGTTCGGCGAGCGCGGCGACGGTGGGGGCTTCGAAGAGGGAGCGAAGAGGCAGCTCGACGTTGAAGGAGGCGCGGACGCGAGAGACGAGCTGGGTGGCGAGGAGGGAGTGGCCACCGAGGGCGAAGAAGTCGTCGAGGACGCCGACACGCTCGACGCGCAGCACCTGGGAGAAGAGGGCGGCGAGCTGTTCCTCGGCGGGAGTGCGGGGGGCGACGTGGGAGGAAGAGGAGGCGGCGAGCGGAGCAGGGAGTGCTTTGCGGTCGACCTTGCCGTTGGTGTTGAGGGGGAGCGAGTCCAAGACGAGGAAGGCCGAGGGCACCATGTACTCAGGCAGGTGAAGCTTGAGGAAGGAGCGCAGCTCGTTGGTGTCGAGGGACTGGCCGTCGTGGGGGACGAGGTAGGCGACGAGGCGCTTGTCGCCAGGGGAGTCCTCGCGAGCGAGGACGACGGCGGCGTGCACCTGGGGGTGGCCGAGGAGGGTGGACTCGATTTCACCGAGCTCGATGCGGAAGCCACGCACCTTCACCTGGAAGTCAGCGCGGCCGAGGTAGTCGATGGTGCCGTCAGCACGCCAGCGGGCGACGTCGCCGGTGCGGTAGAGGCGCGCACCCGGAGAGGAAGAGAAGGAGTCGGGGATGAAGCGCTCCGCGGTGAGGTCCGGGCGGCCGAGGTAGCCGCGAGCGACGCCCTCACCGCCGATGAAGAGTTCTCCAGAGACGCCGACGGGGACAGGGTGGAGGGAGGAGTCGAGGACGTAGACGCGGACGTTGGGAAGGGGCCTGCCGATGGTGGGCGAGGGGGAGGAGTCGAAGGCGCAAACGGTGGCGTCGACGGTGCACTCGGTGGGGCCGTAGACGTTGAAGGCGCGCAGGCGCGGGTGGTGGGAGAGGGCACGCCAGGTGGCGGAGTCGACGGCTTCACCACCGACGAGGACGCGACGGGGAATGGCGTCGCGCTCGAGGAGGCCTTCTTCGACGAGGAGGCGCAGGTGAGCGGGGGAGCAGTCGAGGACGTCGAGGGAGTCGAGGGAGATGCGCTTGAGGAGCTCGGCGACGTCGGCGCGGGCTTCGTCAGGGACGATGCAGAGGGTGTGGCCGTCGAGGACTTGGATGAGCTGCTTGACGGAGGCGTCGAAGGAGAGAGGAGCGTTGACGCTGACGCGCTCGGAGGGGAGAGCGCCGGCGTGGACGGTGGAGGCGAGAGCGGCGCGGAGGTTGAGGACGGAGCGGTGCTGAATCATGACGCCCTTGGGGCGCCCTGTGCTGCCAGAGGTGTAGATGACGTAGGCGAGGTTGTCGGGTGAGACGGAGGAGGCGGGGGGAGAGAGGGGGAGGAGGGAGAAGGACTCGGGAGGAGAGTCGAGGCAGACGTCGTGGGCGGAGTGGGGCGGGAGGGAGTCGAGGAGGTGGCGCTGGGTGAGGACGACGGGGGCGCGGGTGTCGTGGAGGACGTGAGCGAGCCAGTCGCGAGGGTAGCTGGGGTCGACGGGGACGTAGGCGCCGCCGGCCTTGAGGGTGGCGAGGATGGCGATGAGGGAGAGGACGGAGCGCTCGAGGCAGAGGACGACGCGGACGTCCGGGCCGACGCCGAGCTCGAGGAGGAGGTGGGCGAGTTGGTTGGAGCGGGAGTCGAGCTGGCGGAAGGAGAGGTGCTCGTCACCGCAGACGACGGCGAGGGCGTCGGGGGTGAGGAGGGCCTGGGCGCAGAAGGCGTCGTGGAGGCAGAGGTCGCGAGGGAAGGAGGAGCGGGGGCCGTTCCAGTCGACGAGGAGCTGCTGGCGCTCCGTGGTGGTGAGGAGGGGGAGGTGCGAGAGGGCCGCGTCCGGCTGAGAGGCGATGGCCTCGAGCAGCACGCCGAGGTGGCCGGCCATGCGCTGCACGGT
>NZ_VKLU01000048.1:0-1925 GCF_007352635.1 Corallococcus sp. Z5C101001 | reverse complement strand
GGCACGCTCGACTTCCTGGGCCGCATCGACTTCCAGGTGAAGGTGCGCGGCTTCCGCATCGAGCTGGGTGAAATCGAAGCCGGCCTCCGCGCCTCCAACGGAGTCAATGAGGCCGTCGTCATCGCCCGTGGCGCCGACGCGGACAAGCGCCTCTTCGGCTACGTCACCGCGCGCGAGGGCCACACGCTGGACACGGACGCGCTCAGGGCACAGCTCAAGCAGCGGCTGCCCGAGTACATGGTGCCCTCCGCGCTCCTGGTATTGGAGGCCCTGCCGCTCAACGCCAATGGCAAGGTCGACCGCAAGGCCCTCCCGGAGCTGGGGGACGTCCCGCGCGCCTCCGCCTTCGTCGCCCCGCGCACTCCCACAGAGGAGAAGCTGGCCACCCTCTTCGCCGAAGTGCTCCGCGTCGAGCGCGTCGGCATCCACGACGACTTCTTCGCGCTCGGTGGGCACTCGCTGCTGGCGACCCAGCTCATCTCCCGCGTACGCGCGGCGTTCTCGGTGGAGCTGCCGCTGCGGGCCCTCTTCTCCGCGCCCACGGTCGAAGGCCTCGCGCCAGCGCTCGAAGCAGCCCGCTCCGCCGCCCACCGCGCGCCGCCCCTGCTGCCCTCCACGCGAGACGGAGTCCTTCCGCTCTCCTTCGCGCAACAGCGGCTCTGGCTGGTGGATCAGCTGCAGCCCGGGGACATCTCGTACAACATCCCCGCGGCGCTGCGGCTGACAGGTCGTCTGGACGTGGGGGCGTTGCGCCGCGCGTTCCAGGCCCTGGTCGCCCGGCACGAGACGCTTCGCACCAGCCTCTCCGCGCCTCACGAAGAGCCGTCGCAATGCATCCAGGAGCAGCTCGACTGGGACCTGCCCGTCATCGACCTGACCTCGGTCCCCGAGTCGCGGCGCGACGCGGAAGCCGAGCGCGTGGCGACCGCGGAGGCCCGCAAGCCGTTCCACCTCGTCACGGGGCCGCTGATGCGCAGCAGCCTGGTGCGGCTGGCGGAGGACTCGCACCTGCTGCTGGTGACGATGCACCACGTCGTCTCCGACGGCTGGTCCATGGGCGTGCTCGTCCGTGAGGTGGCGGCCCTCTACGAGGCCTTCTCCACCGGACAGACGCCGTCGCTCCCGCCGCTCCCGGTGCAGTACGTCGACTTCGCGAAGTGGCAGCGGGACTGGCTCCAGGGCGAAGCGCTGGAGTCGCAGCTCGCCTACTGGAAGCAGCAGTTCTCGGGAGCGCCCGCCGCGCTGGAGCTGCCCACGGACCACCCGCGTCCGCCCGTGCAGTCGCACCGCGGCGCCACGGTGGACGTGCGCGTCCCTGCCCAGCTCTCGAACTCCCTCAAGGCCCTGGCCCAGCGTGAAGGCGCCACGCCTTTCATGCTGTTGCTCGCGGCGTTCCAGGTCCTCCTGTCTCGCTACTCAGGACAGGACGACGTCCGCGTGGGCTCCCCCATCGCGGGACGCACCCAGGCGGAGACCGAAGGCCTGATCGGCTTCTTCGTCAACACCCTCGTCCTGCGCGCGCGGATGCAGCCACGAGACTCCTTCCGGCAACTGCTCGCCCAGGTGCGCGGCACCACGCTCGCCGCCTATGAGCACCAGCACCTGCCCTTCGAGAAGCTTGTCGAAGCCGTGCAGTCCTCGCGTGACCTGAGCCGCGGCGCGCTCTTCCAGGCGATGTTCTCGCTGCAGAACACTCCCATGGAAGCCCTGCGCGTCCCGGGCCTCTCCTTCCAGGCCGTCACGGTGGACACGCGCTCATCCAAGTTCGACCTCACCCTGACGCTGATGGAGTCTCCCCAGGGCTTCGTCGGAACGTTCACCTACGCCACGGATCTCTTCGAGGCGTCCACCGTGCAGCGCATGGCCGGCCACCTCGGCGTGCTGCTCGAGGCCATCGCCTCTCAGCCGGACGCGGCCCTCTCGCA
>NZ_VKLU01000047.1:0-1979 GCF_007352635.1 Corallococcus sp. Z5C101001 | reverse complement strand
TTCCGCATCGAGCTCGGCGAAGTCGAGGCCGCCCTCGCCTCCCACCCCTCCCTCGCCCAGGCCGTCTCCCTCGTCCGTGAGGACCGCCCAGGAGACCGCCGCCTCGTCGCGTACCTCATCGCGCGGCCCGGCCAGACGGTGCCCACGGATGAAGTCCTCCGCGCGCACCTCAAGCAGGGGCTGCCGGAGTACATGGTGCCGCAGCACTTCGTGGCCCTGCCCGCGCTGCCGCTCACGCCCAACGGCAAGGTGGACCGCAAGGCCCTGCCGTCGCCGCAGGTGGAGTCCCACGAGGATGCCTATGTGGCGCCCCGCGACGAGACGGAGCAGAAGCTCGCGGCCATCTTCGCCGACGTGCTGGGCCTGCGCCGGGTGAGCGTCACGGCGGACTTCTTCCGGTTGGGTGGCCACTCACTGCTGGCGTCGCAAGCCCTCACGCGCGCGAGCCGCGACCTGGACGTCAGCCTCACGCTGCGCCGGATGTTCGAGGCGCCCACCGTGGAGAGGCTGGCCCGGCTGGTGCGCGGTGACGACGGGGCCACGAGCCCCGCGCAGCGCATCTCGCCCCGCGCCGGCACCGCGCCCGCGCCGCTGTCCCTCATGCAGCAGCGGCTGTGGTTCCTGGAACAGCTCAACCCGGGCACCGCCGTCTACAACCTGCCCTCGGCGTTCCGCCTCCATGGCGCGCTGGACGTGGGCGCGCTGCGCTTCAGCTTCAACAAGCTGCTGGAGCGTCAGTCGGCGATGCGCACCTTCGTGCGATGGGACGAGGGCACGCCAGTGCAGCACGTCGCCCCATCGCTGACGGTGGAGCTGGAGCCGGTGGACCTGGAGCAGGTCCCCGCGAACCAGCGCGAGGAGGACCTGCTGCGCCGCCTCCAGGCGCTGGCGGACGAGGCCATCCCCATCACCGCGCCGCCGCTGTTCCGGCTGACGCTGTTCCGGCTGGGCGCCACCGAGCACGTCCTCTTCTTCATGCCCCATCACCTCATCTGGGATGGGTGGTCGTTCGACGTGTTCCTGCGCGACCTGGACGTCATCTACTCGGCGCTCACGAAGGGCCAGGAGCCCACGCTCCCCACGCTGCCCATCCAGTACGCGGACTTCACCGAATGGCACCGCGGCTGGCTCCAGGGCGAGGAGCTGGAGCGGCAGGCGCGCTACTGGAAGCAGCAGCTCTCCGGGAACCTGCCCGCGCTGGAGCTGCCCACCGACAAGCCTCGCCCCGCGCAGATGAGCCTCAAGGGCGGCACCGAGCCGTTCGTCCTCACGGGCGCGGAAGTGGACGCGCTCACCCGGCTGGGGCGCGAGTCGAACGCCACGCTCTACATGGTGCTGCTCACGGCCTTCAAGACGCTCCTGCACCGCTACAGCGGCCAGGAGGACCTGGTGGTGGGCACGCCCATCCGGGGCCGCTCGCATCCCGAGGTCGAGGACCTGCTGGGCTTCTTCGTCAACACGCTCGTCCTGCGCACGCGGATGGGGCCGGAGCTGACGTTCCGGCAGCTGCTGGAGCGCGTGCGCACCACGTGCATGGAGGCCTTTGGCCACCAGGACATGCCCATCGAGCTGCTGATGCAGCAGCTGGGCGTGCAGCGCGACCTGAGCCGCACGCCGCTGTTCCAGACCTTCTTCACCTTCCAGGACGTGCGCAACCGCGGCGCCAGCCTGGGCGACCTCACCTACGGTCAGGTGCACGTGCACGCGCACGCGACGCCGCTGGACCTGAGCTTCTGGGTGAAGGAGACGGCCCACGGCATCGTCGGCGGCATGGATTACAACACCGACCTGTTCGAGCGGGACACCGTGGTCCGCATGCTCGAGCAGATCCGCACGCTGCTCCGGGCCGCGGTGTCGGACGCGGGAGTGGCCGTGTCGCGCCTGCCGCTGCTGCCCGAAGCGGAGAAGCAGCGCGTGCTGGTGGACTGGAACGCCACCGCGAAGCCCTTCGACCGCGAGGCCTTCGTCCACACCCTCGT
>NZ_VKLU01000046.1:0-2060 GCF_007352635.1 Corallococcus sp. Z5C101001 | reverse complement strand
TACCGCCCTGACGGCCGCCTCGAATACCTCGGCCGCATCGACTTCCAGGTGAAGGTGCGCGGCTTCCGCATCGAGCTGGGTGAAATCGAAGCAGCCCTCCGCCGCGCTACCGGCCTCAAGGACGCTGTCGTCATCGCCAGGGGCGAAGCTGCTGACAAGCGCCTCGTCGCCTACGTCACCCCTCGCGAGGGCCACTCCCTCGACATCGACTCCCTCAAGGCTCACCTGCGCCTCGGCCTCCCCGAGTACATGGTGCCCTCCGCCTTCCTCGTGCTCGACGCCCTGCCCCTCAACTCCAACGGCAAGGTCGACCGCAAGGCCCTCCCCGAGCCAGAAGCGCCCCAGGCCACTCACTCCTACGTGGCTCCTCGCACCGAAGCAGAGGCCTCTCTCGCTTCCATCTGGGCCGAAGTCCTCCGTCTGCCCCAGGTTGGCGTGAAGGACTCCTTCTTCGAACTTGGCGGACACTCCCTCCTCGCCACCCAGGTGGTGTCTCGCGTCCGCTCCGAGTTCAACGTGGAGCTCCCCCTCCGCGCGCTCTTCGAGTCCCCCACCATCGAAGCCCTCGCCGGACGCCTGTCCGCCAGCACCGGCCCCCGAGTCCCCAAGCTCACCCCCGTCTCTCACGACGGCCCGCTGCCGCTTTCCTTCGCCCAGCAGCGCCTGTGGCTCTTGGATCAACTTCAGCCCGAGGACGCGTCCTACAACATCCCCACGGCGTTGAGGCTCACGGGCCGCGTGGACGTAGAGGCGCTGCGCCGCGCCTTCGAGGCGCTGGTCGCTCGCCACGAATCCCTGCGCACCACCTTCCGCGAGAACCAAGGCCACGCCATCCAGCATGTCCACGCACCGACGCCATGGACGCTGCCG
Organism: Corallococcus sp. Z5C101001; assembly: GCF_007352635.1. NCBI lineage: Bacteria > Pseudomonadati > Myxococcota > Myxococcia > Myxococcales > Myxococcaceae > Corallococcus > Corallococcus sp. Z5C101001. The sequence goes on along the minus strand of NZ_VKLU01000046.1, from coordinate 1,190 downwards.
CTCGTGGACCTCTCCTCGGTGCCCGAGCCTCAACGTGAGGCCGAGGCCCAGCGGAAGGTCGAAGAGGACGCGCATCAGCCGTTCCAACTCCAGCGAGGTCCGCTGCTGCGCACCGCCCTGGTGCGGCTGGGCGCCGAAGAACATCTGCTGCTCGTGACGATGCACCACATCGTCTCCGACGGTTGGTCCATGGGCGTCCTCGTCCGCGAAATGGCGGCCTTCTATGAGGCCTTCACCCAGGGCCGCGCCCCCACCCTGACACCCATGCCCATTCAGTACGCGGACTTCTCCGCGTGGCAGCGCCAGTGGCTGCAGGGAGAAACGCTGGAGGCGCAGCTGGGCTACTGGAAGCAGCAGCTCGCGGGCGCTCCGTCCGCGCTGGAGCTGCTGACCGACCATCCGCGTCCCGCCATCCAATCCCGCGAGGGCGCGACCCACTCTGTCCAGGTCTCGCAAGCGACGTCCAAGGCACTCAAGGCGCTCGCGCAACGTGAAGGCGCCACGCCCTTCATGGTGCTCCTGGCCGCGTTCCAGCTCCTCCTGTCGCGCTACGCCTCGCAGGACGACATCAGCGTGGGCTCGCCCATCGCGGGACGCACCCAGGCGGAGACCGAAGGCCTCATCGGCTTCTTCGTCAACACCCTCGTCCTGCGCGCGCGGGTCGCTCCCAAGGCGACGTTCCGCGAACTGGTCGCCCAGGTCCGCGCCACGACGCTCGCGGCCTACGAGCACCAGCACCTGCCTTTCGAGAAGCTCGTCGAGGCCGTGCAACCCGTGCGCGACCCGAGCCGCAGCCCGCTCTTCCAGGTGATGTTCGCGGTACAGAACGCCCCCACGGGGAGCCTCCGTGTCTCCGGCCTCACCTTCCAGCAGGTGACCGCCGAGATGCGCTTCGCCAAGTTCGACCTGACGCTGACGCTTCAGGACTCCCCCCAGGGCTACATCGGTGGGTTCGAGTACAGCACCGCGCTCTTCAAGCGGAGCACCGTGGAGCGGATGGCCCGCCACCTGCGCACGCTGCTGGACGCCGTGGCCACTGCCCCCGAGCAGCCCATGGCCGAGCTCCCGCTGCTCTCCAGCGAGGAGCGTCAGCGCCTGCTCGTGGACTGGAACCCCTCCGCGGTCGCCAGTCCCACGGACCTCCCCGTCCACGTCCACTTCGCCCGGCAGGCCGCGCGCACGCCGGACGC
>NZ_VKLU01000045.1:0-2060 GCF_007352635.1 Corallococcus sp. Z5C101001 | reverse complement strand
TACCGCCCTGACGGCCGCCTCGAATACCTCGGCCGCATCGACTTCCAGGTGAAGGTGCGCGGCTTCCGCATCGAGCTGGGTGAAATCGAAGCAGCCCTCCGCCGCGCTACCGGCCTCAAGGACGCCGTCGTCATCGCCAGGGGGGAGGCCGCTGACAAGCGCCTCGTCGCCTACGTCACCCCTCGCGAGGGCCACTCTCTCGACATCGACTCCCTCAAGGCTCAGCTCCGGAACCAGCTCCCCGAGTACATGGTGCCCTCCGCCTTCCTCGTGCTCGACGCCCTGCCCCTCAACTCCAACGGAAAGGTCGACCGCAAGGCCCTCCCCGAGCCGGAGGCCCCCCAGGCCACCCACTCCTACGTGGCCCCTCGCACCGAAGCCGAGGCCTCTCTCGCCTCCATCTGGGCCGAAGTCCTCCGTTTGCCCCAGGTTGGCGTGAAGGACTCCTTCTTCGAACTTGGCGGACACTCCCTCCTCGCCACCCAGGTGGTGTCTCGCGTCCGCTCCGAGTTCGGCGTGGAACTCCCCCTCCGCGCGCTCTTCGAGTCCCCCACCATCGAAGCTCTCGCGGGGCGGCTGTCAGGCCTCGCGCGGACGCACGCGACACGGATCACCCGTGCCTCGCATGAAGGCCCACTGCCGCTGTCGTTCGCGCAGCAGCGTCTGTGGCTCATTGATCAGCTCGAACCGGGCAGTGCCCTCTACAACGTACCGGTGGCGGTGCGGCTGGACGGCCACTTGCGCCCAGCGGTGTTGGAGCGTGCCCTGCAGGAAGTCGTGCGCCGTCACGACACCCTGCGCACGACCTTCAGTCAGGTGGAAGGCGAACCCGTCCAGGTCATCCATCCTGACAATCCCATGCGGCTGGGCCTCGTGGACCTCACGGACGTACCGGCCGCGCAGCGTGAGACCGAGGCCCGGGCGTGCGTGGAGCAGGAGATGCGCCGCCCCTTCGCTCTGCGCACGGGCCCCCTCGTTCGCGCGCTGCTCTTCAAGCTGGCCGAACGAGAGCATGCGCTTGTCGTCACCCTGCACCACATCGTCTCCGACGGCTGGTCCCTGGGCATCTTGGTCCGCGAGGTGGGCGCGCTCTACTCGGCCTTCTCCGAGGAGCGGCCCTCACCTCTGCCCGCGCTTCCGGTGCGGTACGCGGATTACGCAGCCTGGCAGCGCCGCACGCTGAGCGGCGAGGCGCTGCGTCGAGAAGTGGCCTACTGGGAAGGGAAGCTCTCCGGCGCGCCCGCCATCCTGGAGCTGCCCACCGACAGGCCGCGTCCGGCCATCCGCGGCACCTCGGGCGCGACCTTCCGGTTCACCCTGTCCCGTGAACTGACGGAAGGCTTGCGGAGTCTGGCGCACCGCGAGGGCGGCTCGCTCTTCATGGTGCTGCTCGCGGCCTGGCAGGCCCTGCTGTCGCGCTACACGGGCCAGCAGGACATCAACGTCGGATCGCCCATCGCCGGCCGCACCCGCGCCGAGACGGAAGGTCTCATCGGCTTCTTTGTCAACACGCTCGTCCTGAGGGCGAAGCTGGAGGACGGGCAGTCGTTCCGTGCGCTGCTCCAGCAGGTCCGCGCCACGGTCCTGGAGGCCTACGAGCACCAGGAGGTGCCCTTCGAGAAGCTGGTCGAAGCGCTCCAGCCGGTGCGCAGCCTCAGCCACACCCCGCTCTTCCAGACGCTGCTGGCGCTCCAGAACGTGCCCACGGAAGACCTGCGGCTGCCGGACCTCCGTCTGCGGGGCATGGACACGGCGCATCCGACGTCGAAGTTCGACGTGAGTGTCTTCTTCACGGAGACGACGGCGGGCCTGCACGGCACGCTCGAGTACAACAAGGACCTCTTCGACCACGGCACCCTGCAACGGATGGCCGGCCACCTGCGCACGCTGCTGGACGCAGTGGCCACCCATCCCGACCAATCCCTGGCCGAGCTCCCACTGCTCTCCAGCGAGGAGCGTCAGCGCCTGCTCGTGGACTGGAATCCCTCCGCGGTCGCCAGTCCCACGGACCTCCCCGTCCACGTCCACTTCGCCCGGCAGGCCGCGCGCACGCCGGACGC
>NZ_VKLU01000044.1:0-2286 GCF_007352635.1 Corallococcus sp. Z5C101001 | reverse complement strand
CCCGTGCTCCCTGACGTGAACATCACGTACGCCAGGTCCTCTCCTCCCACCTCGCTGCTCAACCCGCTCTCGGGCTGCGTCGCTACTTCCTTCCACGCCGTGTCCAACGCCAACGCCTTCCCCGCGCTCGCTGGCAACTTCTCCACCAGCGCGGACTGCGTCAGCGTCACCTCCACTCCCGCTTCCTCCAGCATCAGCGCCACTCGCTCCGCTGGGTACTTGCGGTCCACCGGCACGTACGCGCCTCCCGCCTTCAGGATGGCCAGCAGCCCCACCACCATCTCCACCGAGCGCTCCACGTACACGCCCACTCGCGTGCCTCGCTTCACCCCCAGGCCCCTCAAGTGGCGCGCCAGCTGGTTCGCCTTCGCTTCCAGCTCCCCGTAGCTCAGCGTCCCGCCTTCCTCCGCGCTCTTCAGCGCCACCTCTCCGGCCCTCCTCCTCGCCTGCTCCTCGAATCGCGCGTGCACGGAGACATCGCGGGGGTAGTCCGTGGCCGTCTGGTTCTGGAGCTCCACCACCTGCCGACGCTCGGCCGCGTCCAGCATCGGGAGGCGTGTCACAGCGGCTTCTGGCTGAAGGAGCACGCCCTCCAACAGCACGCGCAGGTGTTCCACCATGCGGCGCACCGTGGCGGGCTCGAACAGGTCGGTACTGTATTCGAACACCCCGCTCAACCCGTCCGCCGTCTCCATGAAGAAGACGCTCAGGTCGAACTTCGACGTCCTGCCTTCAAGCGTCACGGGCTTGAGCGACATGCCCGGGAGCATTGCCTCGCCCACGGGTACGTTCTGGAGCGCCAACAGCGTCTGGAACAGCGGCGAGTGGCTGCGGCTTCGCTCGGGCTGAAGTGCCTCCACCAGCTTCTCGAACGGCACCTCCTGGTGCTCCTGAGCCTCCAGGACCGTCTCACGCACCTGCTGGAGAAGGCTCCGGAAGCTGGGGGCTCCAGACAGGTCCGTCCGCAGCACCAGCGTGTTGACGAAGAAGCCGATGAGACCCTCTACCTCCGAGCGCGTGCGGCCGGCGATGGGCGAGCCCACGCTGATGTCCTCCTGGCCCGAATACCTCGACAGCAGGACCTGCCAGCCCGCCAGCAGCACCATGTAGAGCGAGGCACCCTCGCGCTGCGCGAGGCCCCTCAGTTCCTGTGCGAGTTCCCGCGGCCAGAGGAAGGGCAGCGTCGCACCGGCGGTGGTCCGAACCGCGGGACGCGGGCGGTCTGTCGGCAACTCCAACACAGGCGGCGCACCGGAGAGCTTCCGCTTCCAGTAGTCCACTTCGCGCTGGAGTGTCGCGCCCTGCAACCAGCCACGCTGCCACGCCGCGTAGTCCGCGTACTGCACCGGAAGCTCCGGCAACGGCGACGGTTGCCCCTGCACGAAAGCCGCGTAGAGCGCCCCGACCTCGCGCACCAGCACACCGAGCGACCACCCGTCCGACACGATGTGATGCATCGTGACGACGAGCACGTGCTCGCGCGCGTCCAACTTCAACAGCAACGCCCGGAACAGCGGCCCGTGCGCGAGTTCGAAGGGCCGCAGCACTTCCTGCTCCACGCGCCGACGGGCTGCGCTTTCACGAGCGTCCCCATCATTCGAGGTCAGGTCGTCCACCGACAGCGTGAATGCGCCGTGGGACGCGGTCCTTTGCACCGGCTCCGGGTCTCCGGCCACGAACGTCGTGCGCAGGGCTTCGTGACGGCGCACGACCTCGCCCAACGCCCGCTCAAGGACGTCCTGGCGCAGCGTGCCTTCCAGTCGCACCGCCACGGGCACGTTGTAGAGCGCCGTGCCTGGCTCCAGTTGGTCGATGAACCACAGCCGCTGCTGCGCGAACGACAGCGGCAACGGTGCATCCCTGGACACGGGCACCAGCGCGGGAGCCTTCGCGGATCCGGTCTTCTCCAGTCGCAGGGCGAGGGCTTCCACCGTGGGCGCCTCGAACAACGCGCGCAGCGGCAGCTCCGCTCCTGTCTCCATCCTCACCCGCGACACCACCTGTGTCGCCAGCAGTGAGTGCCCACCCAACGCGAAGAAGTTGTCCCTCACTCCCACTCGCGGGACTCGCAGCACCTCCGCCCAGATGCCCGCCAGCTTCGCTTCCGTCCGCGTCCTCGGCGCCTCGTACGCGCTCCCTGCCTTCGGTGCCTCCGGCTCCGGCAACGCCTTGCGGTCCACCTTCCCATTCGCATTCAGCGGCAGCGCGCCCAGCACCATCACCACGCCCGGCACCATGTACTCCGGCAGCCCCTGCCTCAGCTGGGCCTTCAGCTCCTCCCCCTCC
>NZ_VKLU01000043.1:0-2314 GCF_007352635.1 Corallococcus sp. Z5C101001 | reverse complement strand
TCATGGGTGCCGGAAGTCGTCGTCGACAGCTTCGTCGGACTCGCGCCTCCGCCTGGCTGGAAGCGACCCGTGATGGCCTCGAACCTGCCCGCGTCGCTCGCGGGGGGCTATGACCTGGCCTACACCGCGCCTCGCGTGGAGACGGTCCCCAGCGGACAGGGAGAGCGCACCATCCCCCTGCTCGTGGAGTCCTGGCCCGTCGAAGTGCAGCGCAGGGTCTTCCCCGCGCTCGCGCCGGAGGCGTACCTCGTCGCCGAACTCAAGAGTCCATCCCGCGGGGTGCTCCCGGGAGGTGAGGCCGCCCTCTTCGTCGGCGCGGATCCCGTGGGCACGACGAAGCTGAAGCTCATCGTCCCCGGCGAGCCCTTCACCCTGCCGCTCGGGGTGGACCCCTCCGTGCGCACCGCCCGCAACGTGCGCGTCGTGCAGTCGAAGGAGGGCTTCATCTCCAAGGATGAGGTCAACACCTACGAGGTGACGCTGGAGGTCCCCAACCCATACACCTTCCCGTTGAAGACGCACGTCGTGGACCAGCGCCCGCTGAGTCGTGACAGCGAGGTGGAGGTGAAGCTGGTGCGCACCGAGCCCGCCGCCAAGGAGGACGACAAGACAGGCGAGCTGAGCTGGGACGTCGTCGTTCCTCCCTCCGGCAAGAGCACGCTCGTCTTCACATACACCGTGCGCCGCCCCCAGCACTGGCGCCTCTCCCAGACCCCCTGAGGACCCCGCCATGACCTTTCTTCCGTTGACCCTCCTGGCGCTCACCGCCTCTCCCCAGGTGTCATCCGTCGTCGTGTACCCGGACCGCGCCCAGGTCACCCGGGCCCAGGACGTGACGTGCGCTGGCGCCACCACCGCCGTCTTCGAGCACCTCCCCCAAGCCGCCGCGCGCGACAGCTTCCGCGCCCGGGCCACGGGCGCCACCCTGGAGGGCATGACCGCCGAGGTGATGCAGCGCACCCAGGAGTCGACCGCCGAGCGGACCCGGTGGCGGGAGCGGGAGGTCGCGCTGGACGAAGAGCAGTCCCGCCTGGCCGCGGCCAGTGCGCAGGCGAAGGACCTGGAGCGGCTGGCCCTGGGCTACACGAGCGTCGCCGTCACCCGCGTCACGACCGAGCTCACCGGCCCCAGGCCCGACACCCGCGCGTGGGACGCCTCCTTCGACGCGGCGATGGACCTCCAGCTGCGCGCAGTGAAGGAGGCGCGCGACGCCGCGGACAAGCAGCGGGGCCTCGAACAACGGCGCGCGGAGGTGCAAGCGGAGCTCCAGCGACTGAGCTGGCTCGGCGAGCAGCAGGAACAACGCGTCGAGGTGCGCCTGTCCTGCACCGAGGGCACGCAAGCGCGAGTGGAGCTGACCTACCTGGTGGGCGGGACGTCCTGGACGCCGCTCTACGAGGCCCGCGCCCAGGAAGCAGACGGCAGCGTCGAGCTGACGGCCCTGGCCACGGTGCGACAGGAGACGGGCGAGGACTGGACGGGCGCGAAGCTCTTCCTCTCCACCGCGCTGCCGCGGCAGGACGCCACGCCGCCCGAGGTGACGCCGCTGTACCTCTCCGCCACGAAGCGACCCAAGGAGCGCAAGGTGCTCGTGCGCCGCGAGGAGGTGCAGCAGCACGCGGAGGCGGGAGCGGCGGACAACGCCACCGAGGGACAGGGCCTGCGCGTCACCTCCCAGGGGTTGTCCGTCCAGTGGGAGGCCCAGGGGGCGACGCGGGTGCCGGGCGACGGCAGCGCCGTGCGAGTGCGGCTCGGCCAACACCGGCTCAAGGCGAGCTTCTCGTGGCGGACGGTGCCCAAGCTGCATCCCGTCGTATTCCGCGTCGCGCGGCTGGCGAACACCACCGCGTTCCCGCTGCTGCCGGGCCCGGTGAGCGTCTTCCGCGACACGGGCTTCCTGGGGAGCCAGAACCTGTCGCGCGTGGCGCAAGGGGCGCCCTTCGAGCTCACCTTCGGCCTGGAGGAGGCCCTGCGCGTCAAGCGCGTCGCCGTCGAGGAGGTCGCTCGCCCCGAGGGGCTCTTCGGCGGGAAGAAGCGCTTCCGCTATGTCTATCGCTTCCAGCTCACCAACCTGCGCAAGGGCACCGAGCAGATAGAGCTGTCCGAGCACATCCCCATCTCGGAGTTGGACGACGTGAAGGTGGAGGTCGAGCCGAAGTCCACCACGGGCTACGCGCTCGACGCCGCGGATGGCATCGCGACCTGGAGGGTGAAGCTGGCGCCGGGCGAGAGCCGCGACGTGGACCTCGCCTTCCACATCGATGCCCCCTCCAGCTACGAGACCCGCTCGCTGTAGGACGGGCTCGCGGTCGCC
>NZ_VKLU01000042.1:0-2579 GCF_007352635.1 Corallococcus sp. Z5C101001 | reverse complement strand
AGGGAGTCGACTCCATTCGTGACGGCGACCGCATCCGGTGTCCGCGCGACCTGGGCCTCCACCCACGCATGGATGAGCCCGGGCTCGAAGGACAGGTCCTGCGCGGCGTTCCACGCCACGATGACCTGCCTCCGTTCTTCTTCGGAGAGGAGCGGCAGGGCCGCCAGGGGGCTCTCCGGATCGCGGACCGCGCCTTCGAGCAGCCGCATGTAGTGCGCGGCCATCCGGTCGAGGGTCGCCTCCTCGAAGAGCGCGGTGTTGTACTCCCAGAACGCCGTCAGCCCCTGCTCTGACTCGCGCACGAAGAGCATGAGGTCGAAGCGGGAGACGCCTGTCTGGAACGGAACCTCCTCCGCCTGGAGGCCGGGCAACGACAGCGGCACGGCGGCCTGCTGGAGGACGAAGAGGGTCTGGATCAGGGGCGCACGGCTCAGGTCGCGCGGAGGCTTGAGCGCGTCCACGAGCTGTTCAAATGGGAGATCCTGATGGGCGAAGGCTCCCAGGCAGCTCTCACGCACCCGGCGCAGGAGCTGGCGGAAGGAGCGCGAGCTCGAAGCCTCCGTGCGCAGGACGAGCGTGTTGACGAAGAAGCCGATGAGGCCTTCCACCTCCCTGCGGTTGCGGCCGGAGATGGGCGAGCCGACGACGATGTCCTCCTGGCCGCTGTAGCGAGACAGCAGGGCCTGGAAGCCCGCCAGGAGCGTCATGAACAGCGTGGTGCCCTCCCGTTGCCCCAGTGCGATGAGCGCGCTGGAGAGCGCTGATGAGAGAGGTCTCTGGAGGTACGCGCCGTGGAACGTCTGCACGGGCGGACGCGGCTTGTCGGTGGGGAGGTCCAGGACAGGGGGAACCCCCGCGAGCTGTTCACGCCACCACGACACCTGCTCTTCCAACACGTCGCCCTGCAACGCGTCGCGCTGCCACAAGGCGTGGTCCGCGTATTGGAGGGGCATGGGCGGGAGCGAGGCTTCCGTGCCCTGGCGCCGCGCGAGATAGAGCGCGTCCAGTTCGCGCTGGAGCACGGCGATGGACCACCCATCGAAGACGCTGTGATGGAAGTTGAGGACCAGGACGTGGTCGTCTTCGGCCAGCCGCGACAGCGTGGCCCGGACCAGGGGACCTCGCCGAAGGTCGAAAGGCAGATGCGCTTCGGCTTCCACCCAGCGCTGGAGTGCCGCTGCATCCGCTGGACCCACGTCCTCCCGCCGCACGGTGAAGTCCCATGCGGGACTGATGCGCTGCACCGGCTGCCCGTCGACTTCATCGAACGTGGTGCGCAGGACTTCATGACGCCGGATGAGGGCTCCGAGCGCCTGCTCCAGGGCTCGCGCATCCAGTGCTCCCCGAAGCCGTGTGGCCAGGGGGACGTTGTAGGCGTGGGCGCTGGTGTCGAGCTGAGAGATGAACCACAGCCGCTGCTGGGAGAACGACTGCGGAATCCGCTCTCCGCGAGGCTGCGGCACGAGCGCCGGGATGGGGCGCCGTCGCGTGCCATGCAGCAGGTCCTCCAGCCGTGCGGCGAGTTCCGCGACGGTGGGCGCCTCGAAGAGGACTCGCAGCGAGAGCTCCACCTGGAAGGCTTCCCGCAGGCGGGAGACGACCTGCGTGGCGAGCAGCGAGTGTCCGCCCAGCTCGAAGAAGTGGTCCTGCGTGCCCACGCGCGGAAGCCCGAGCAGCGACGCCCAGATGTCGGCGATCACCTTCTCCACCGCCGTCAGCGGAGCCCTGAACTCCGCTCCCGCCGCCGCGTCCTCCGTCGGTATGGGCAGCCCGTTGCGGTTCACCTTGCCGCTGGGAGTGAGGGGGAGGAGGTCCATGCGCACGAGCGCGGAGGGCAGCATGTACTCGGGCAGACGACGGGCGAGGGCGTGGCGAAGCGCCTCGGGTGAGAAGGAGGCTTCGGGGTGGACGACGTAGGCGACGAGCCGCCTGGAGCCCGGGGTGTCCTCGCGGACAAGGGCGACCACGTCACGGACGCCAGGGAGGGCGCGGAGGGCGGCCTCCACTTCGCCCAGCTCGACGCGGAAGCCGCGCAGCTTCACCTGGCCGTCGAGGCGGCCCAGGAACTCCAGTTGCCCATCCGCGAGCCAGCGCGCCTTGTCGCCCGTGCGGTAGAGGCGAGCCCCCGGCGTGGAGCTGAAGGGGGAGGGGACGAAGCGTTCGGCGGTCAGGTCCGGGCGAGCGTGGTAGCCGTGCGCGAGTCCTTCACCGCCGATGAATAGCTCCCCTGGGACTCCGATGGGACATGGCTCCCGACGCGGATCCAACACGTACACCTGGGTCGAAGGCAGCGGCGTTCCGACGGGAGGCAGCGGAGGCCAGGGAGAGGGAGTCCCGGATGCGCGCCATGCGCTGGCGGCGTGGGTCTCCGAGGGGCCGTACTGGTTCTCGAGGACGCAGTCGGGGAGCCGCTCGAAGAAGGAGACGAGCGCGGGAGTCACCTGAAGCTGCTCACCCGCGGTGATGACCTCGTTGAGAGGGGGGAGTTCCGTGGCGGTGCGCGCCGCGTCGGCCAGGGATTGGAGCGCGACGAAGGGGAGGAAGAGCCGTTCGACGCGGTGCTGGGTGAGGAAGCGCAG
>NZ_VKLU01000041.1:0-2867 GCF_007352635.1 Corallococcus sp. Z5C101001 | reverse complement strand
TACCGCCCTGACGGCCGCCTCGAATACCTCGGCCGCATCGACTTCCAGGTGAAGGTGCGCGGCTTCCGCATCGAGCTCGGTGAAATCGAAGCAGCGCTCCGCCGCGCTACCGGCCTCAAGGACGCTGTCGTCATCGCCAGGGGCGAAGCTGCCGACAAGCGCCTCGTCGCCTACGTCACCCCTCGCGAGGGCCACTCTCTCGACATCGACTCCCTCAAGGCTCACCTGCGCCTCGGCCTCCCCGAGTACATGGTGCCCTCCGCCTTCCTCGTGCTCGACGCCCTGCCCCTCAACTCCAACGGCAAGGTCGACCGCAAGGCCCTCCCCGAGCCAGAAGCGCCCCAGGCCACTCACTCCTATGTGGCTCCTCGCACCGAAGCAGAGGCCTCTCTCGCTTCCATCTGGGCCGAAGTGCTGAAGGTTGCCCGTGTCGGGGTGCGGGACTCCTTCTTCGATCTCGGCGGACACTCCCTCCTCGCCACCCAGGTGGTGTCTCGCGTCCGCTCCGAGTTCAACGTGGAACTCCCCCTCCGCGCGCTCTTCGAGTCGTCAACGGTGGAGGCCCTGGCGAAGCGACTGTCCGGGAGCACCAGCCACCGCGCCCCCAAGCTCACCCCTGTCTCGCACGAGGGCTCGCTGCCGCTGTCCTTCGCTCAGCAGCGCCTGTGGCTGTTGGATCAACTCCAGCCGGAGGACGCGTCCTACAACATCCCCACCGCGCTCCAGCTCTCCGGACACCTGGACGTGGAGGCCCTGCGCCATGCCTTCGAAGCGCTGGTCGCGCGTCACGAAGCCCTGCGCACCACATTCAACGAGCATCAGGGCCAGCCCGTGCAACGCGTCCACGCACCCAACGGATGGACGCTGACGGTCGTAGACCTCACCACCGTTCCGGATGCGGATCGGAGGGACGAAGCCCAGCGGTTGGCCGCCGCGGAAGCACGACGGCCCTTCCAACTCGCCACGGGCCCGCTGCTGCGCACCACCCTGGTGCGTCTGGGCGGAGAGGAGCACCTGCTGCTCGTGACGATGCACCACATCGTCTCCGACGGCTGGTCCATGGGCGTCCTCGTCCGCGAACTCATCGCGCTGTACGCGGCGTTCCATGAGGGCCAGGAGCCGGGCCTCGCGCCCCTCCCCGTGCAGTACGCCGACTTCGCGACGTGGCAGCGCCAGTGGCTCCAGGGTGAAACCCTGGACGCGCAGATTGAGTACTGGAAGCAGCAGTTGTCCGGAGCACCCGCCGCGCTGGAGCTGCCCACCGACCACCGTCGCCCTCCCGTGCAATCGCACCGCGGCGCCAAGGTGGACGTGCGCGTCTCCGCCAGGGTCTCCGATGCGCTCAAGGCCCTGGCTCAACGTGAAGGCGCCACGCCCTTCATGGCGCTGCTCGCCGCCTTCCAGGTCCTCCTGTCGCGTTACTCCGCGCAGGACGACGTCAGCGTGGGCACGCCCATCGCCGGCCGCACCCAGGCCGAGACCGAGGGCCTCATCGGCTTCTTCGTCAACACCCTCGTCCTTCGCTCCCGCCTGGATCCACGCGCGACGTTCCGTGAGCTGTTGGCTCAGGTGCGCGGCACCACGTTCGCCGCCTACGAGCACCAGCACCTGCCCTTCGAGAGGCTCGTCGAAGCCGTTCAGCCCACTCGCGACCTGAGCCGCAGTCCCCTCTTCCAGGCCATGTTCGTCTTGCAGAACACGCCCACCGAGGCGCTGCGCCTGCCGGGCCTGTCCTTCCAGGCACTCCCACTGGAAGCACACTTCGCCAAGTTCGATCTCTCACTGGGATTGACGGAGAGCCGTGACGGTCTGGTCGGTGCGATGGCGTACGCCACATCGCTCTTCGAGGCGTCGACCATCCAGCGCATGGCTGGCCACTTCGGCGTGCTGCTCGAGGCCATCGCCTCGAAGCCCGACTCCCGCCTCATGGACCTGCCTCTGCTCACCTCCCCTGAGCGCCAGCAGCTCCTCCTCGACTGGAATCCTCCCGCACTGAGGACACAGTACGAGGCCAGCATCCACGCCCTGGTCGAAGCCCAGGTGCGCCGCACTCCGGACTCGCTCGCCGTCCTCACCCCGGAGCACCGCCTCACCTACCGTCAGCTCGACGCGAAGGCCAACCAGCTCGCCCACCGCCTCCGCTCACTTGGCGTCGGCCCCGAAGTCCGCGTCGGCCTCTGCGTCGAGCGCACCGAGGACCTCCTCATCGGCGCTCTCGGCATCCTCAAGGCCGGTGGTGCCTACGTCCCCCTGGACCCCACCTACCCCCGCGAGCGCCTGGGCTGGTTGCTGGAGGATGCGCAGGGCCCCGCCCTCGTCGCTCATTCCCACCTCCTCTCCGCTCTGCCCGAAACCACGGCCACCGCCGTCTGCCTCGACACGGATTCGGAGCTGGCCTCGCTGCCTACCTCCGCTCCCGACGTCGAAGTGGCTGCTGGCAACCTCGCCTACCTCATCTACACCTCCGGCAGCACCGGCCGCCCCAAGGGCGTCGCCATCTCCCATGGCAACGCCGTCTCCTTCCTCTCCTGGGCCCTCGACACCTTCTCCCTCGACGAGATGAAGGGCGTCCTCGCCGCCACCAGCCTCAACTTCGACCTCTCCGTCTTCGAGCTCTTCGCTCCTCTCTCCTGCGGCGGGGCCGTGGTGATGGCTCGCAACGCCCTCCACCTCGCGGAACTCCCCACCGCCTCTCACGTCACCCTCGTCAACACCGTCCCCTCCGCCATGGCGCAACTGCTTCGCCTCGGCGCCGTCCCTCCCTCCGTCCGCGTCGTCAACCTCGCCGGGGAGGCGTTGCCGGAGACTCTCGCGAAGCAGGTCTACTCCCTGCCCTCCGTCCTCAAGCTCTTCAACCTCTACGGGCC
>NZ_VKLU01000040.1:0-3179 GCF_007352635.1 Corallococcus sp. Z5C101001 | reverse complement strand
TGCGAGAGGGCCGCGTCCGGCTGAGAGGCGATGGCCTCGAGCAGCACGCCGAGGTGGCCGGCCATGCGCTGCACGGTCGAGGACTCGAAGAGATCCGTGGCGTACTCCAGGACGCCCCTGAACCCCTGGGGTGAATCCTGAAGGGTCAGCGTGAGATCGAACTTCGCCGAGTGCGAATCGAGCGGAAGTTGCTCGAAGGACAGCCCCGGCATCTGGAGTGCTTCGATGGGCGCGTTCTGCAGCACGAACATGGCCTGGAAGAGCGCACTGCGGCTCAGGTCGCGCACGGGCTGGAGGGCCTCCACCAGCTTCTCGAACGGCAGATGCTGATGCTCATAGGCCGAGAGCGTCGTGCCTCGGACCTGGGCGAGCAGTTGCTTGAACGTCGCTCGAGGCTCCACGCGAGCACGCAGTACCAGCGTGTTGATGAAGAAGCCGATGAGGCCTTCGGTCTCCTCCTGCGTGCGTCCCGCGATGGGGGAGCCCACGCGGATGTCGTCCTGCCCGGAGTAGCGCGACAGGAGGAGCTGGAACGCGCCGAGCAATGCCATGAACGGCGTAGCCCCCTCGCGCTGAGCCAGCGTCTTGATGGCTTCGGACACGGGCAAGGGCACGTGCACGGACACCGTCGAACCCCGGTGTGACTGCACGGGCGGACGCGGTCGGTCCGTCGGCAGCTCCAACGCGACGGGCGCCCCCCCGAGCTGAGCCTTCCAGTAGCCGAGCTGTGCCTCCAGTGTCTCCCCCTGGAGCCAGCCCTGCTGCCAGACCGCGAAGCCCGCGTACTGCACGGGCAGCGGCGCGAGGGCCGGCGTCCTGTCCGTGATGAAGGCTTCGTAGAAGGCCACCATCTCGCGAACGAGGATGCCCATGGACCAGCCGTCGGAGACGATGTGGTGCATCGTCACGAGCAGCACATGCTCTGCTTCGCTCAAGCGCACCAGCGAGGTTCGCAGGAGCGGTCCCACTCCCAGGTCGAAGGGACGCTGCGCCTCCTCAGCGGCGAGCCTGCGCGCCTCCTCTTCCCTCTGGGCTTCGGGGAGGGCGGAGAGATCCACGAGCGGCAACGTCCACGTCGCGGGCGAGTGGATGCGCTGCGCGGGTTGCCCCTGCTGCTGGACGAGCGTGGTGCGCAGCGCCTCATGCCGGGCGACCAATGCCTCGAAGGCGCGCCGCAGGGCCGCACCGTCGAGTGCACCCTTCAGGCGCAAGGCCGTGGGGATGTTGTACGCGGCGCTGCCCGGCCGGAGTTGATCCAACAGCCACAGGCGCCGCTGCGCGAAGGACAACGGCGCGGTGGTGGCATGCAGGGGGGGAATGCGAATCGGTGTCGAAGAGGGGGCGGCTGGAATCGAGTCGATTCGCTCGGCGAGCGCGGCGACTGTCGGGGCCTCGAACAGCGCACGCACGGGGAACTCGTGCCGGAGCGTGGCCCGCACGCGAGAGACGAGCTGGGTGGCGAGAAGGGAGTGGCCGCCGAGCGCGAAGAAGTCGTCGTGGATGCCGACGCGCTCCACGCGGAGCACCTGGGCGAAGACCTCCGCGAGCTTCTGCTCGGTGGGGTTGCGAGGCGCGATGAAGTCCGCGCGGGGCGAGGCGTCGGGAGTGGGGAGGGCCTTCCGGTCCACCTTGCCGTTGGCGTTGAGCGGAAGGGACTCCATCCCCACGTAGGCCGCGGGCACCATGTACTCGGGCAGTCGCTCCTTGAGGAACGCGCGCAGCACGGAGGTGTCCAAGACGTGACCGGAGGTGGGCACGACGTAGGCGACGAGCCGCTTGTCACCAGGCGAGTCCTCCCGAGCGAGGACGACCGCCTCGTGCACCTGGGGATGGTTGAGGAGGGAGGCTTCGATTTCACCGAGCTCGATGCGGAAGCCGCGGATCTTCACCTGGAAGTCGAGGCGCTGGAGGTAGTCGAGCTGGCCGTCGGCGCGCCAGCGGACGACGTCGCCGGTGCGGTAGAGGCGGGCGCCGGGCGTGGAGGAGAAGGGGTGTGGGAGGAAGCGCTCCGCGGTGAGGGCGGGCTGCCCCAGGTAGCCCCAAGCGAGGCCTTCGCTGGCGAGGAAGAGCTCTCCAGGGACACCGACAGGCACGGGGCGCAGCCGTGCGTCGAGCACGTAGGTGCGGGTGTTGGAGATGGGGCGGCCAATGGGCGGACGTGCGCCGTCGTCGCGAGAAGCGGAGACGGGGGTGAAGGTCGCGACGACGGTGCTCTCGGTGGGGCCGTAGTGGTTGAAGAGTGAGGCGGGCACGGAGGGCGGCGGGCCGTGGTGGAGGGCGTCGCCGCCCGTCAGCAGGGCGCGCAGGGCGATGGGCCTGGGCCACTCCTCGCGAAGGACCGCCTCGGCGAGTGGCGTGGGCATGAAGCAGGTGGTGATGGATTCGGTGGCGAGCCAGCTCAGGAGGAGCGCGGGCTCGGCGCGGACGGCATCCGGAGGGACGACGAGGGAGGCGCCAGAGGCGAGGGAGGGCCACACCTCCCAGGTGGATGCGTCGAAGGCGACGCCCGCGGTGAGCGCGGTGGAGTCGTCAGGGGACAGCGCGTAGGTGCGCTGGTGCCAGGAGACGAGGTTCATCAACCCGCGGTGGTGCACGGCGACGCCCTTGGGTCGGCCGGTGCTGCCGGAGGTGTAGATGACGTAGGCCAGGTCGTCCGGACCCACGGGTGTGACGGGGAGGGGCGACGCGTCCGAGGGGAAGTCCGTCTCCAGGGGGAGGACCTGGGCGGAGACGGAGGCGAGCGAGGGAAGCAGGTGGCGGGGAGCGAGGAGGACAGAGGAGGCGCTGTCCTCGAGCATGAAGGCGAGGCGATCTGGGGGAACGCCGGGAGAGACGGGGACGTAGGCGGCACCGGCCTTGAGCACGGCGAGAAGGCCCGCGACCAACTCGGGGGAGCGCTCCGCGAGGACTGCGACGCGGCTACCCCGTGAGACACCCGCCGAGAGCAGGTGGAGGGCGAGCTGGTGGGCCCAGGCATCGAGGGCCGCGTAGGAGACGGTGCGCCCGGCCATGCGGACAGCGACGGCGTGAGGAGTGAGGCGGGCCTGGGCGGCGACGACGTGGTGGATGCACGTGTCGCGAGGAAAGTCCGCGTCGGTCTGATTCCAGTCGAGGAGGAGCTGCTGGCGCTCGGAGGAGGAGAGCAGCTCGAGGGAGGAGAGGGGAGCGTCGGGCTGGGC
>NZ_VKLU01000004.1:0-490244 GCF_007352635.1 Corallococcus sp. Z5C101001 | reverse complement strand
ACGTGGACCTCGCCTTCCACATCGATGCCCCCTCCAGCTACGAGACCCGCTCGCTGTAGGACGGGCTCGCGGTCGCCGTCGACGAGGGGTGGATGGGGCGCGAGGACTCCGGCGCGACGCTCACGACGGGGCTCCTCTACCTGCGCGGTGGGGGGAGATGCTGGGAGGAGGGCGCAGTGAGCGCGTGACGCCCGAAGGGCCGTGACGTCTCACCCGCTTCAGGGTCGTGCTTCACGACGCCTGTCGCGGGAATCCTCTGGGTCCTGATCCCGCCGTGAGCGAGGTGGCTCTGCCCGGTTCTCGTATCGATACATGCGGGTTCCTAGACTGTCTTTTCCCCTCGGTTGGAGAAAGGCAGACATGGTTCTTGATTCCAGCCACCCGGAGCGTCGTTCACGGGTGGAGTCGCCGGAAGCCATCTCGTTCCTGCTCGTCCCCGAGCCGCTTCTCCCGGAGGTCCAGCACCCCTGTCGCGTCCCGGTGGAGAACGTGGAGGAGGCGGAGTTCCTGGCCGCCGCGCTCCAGGAGCACCGCGGCCTCTATCTGGGCGCATGGGCCTCCGAGTATCACGAGCTGGCGGCGTGGGCGGATGCCACGCCCCTGGGCGTGCGCGTGGGCAGCGCCTGTCGCGAGGGCCCGCTGGGGAACCTGTCGGAGCTGCCAGGCCGCGTGCCCGTGCGATGGCGGAGCGTCTGAAGTTGATGACCTGCTCGCAGTGCCTGGATGTCTCACGGCTCGCGGCGGTGACTGGCCCGGAGGGCGTTTTGTCGCGCGCTCCGATGGATGCCTTGCGAAGCGCCCTCACTGCCTTTCGTTCCTGAAGGAACCCCCGCCATGTCTTCTCCTCTTCCCCTGGTCTCCATGGCCGAGGCCGGCGACCCTCGGCACGTCGGTCAGAAATTCGCGGGCCAGCAGCACCTGGCGCAGCACGGCTTCCCGGTCCCCGACTTCTTCTGCCTCACCACCACGATGTTCCAGGAGGTGTCGCGGCCCATCCTCCCCGCCATCGAACAGCTCATCTCCGCGGTGGACAGCACCTCGCATCAGGACATCCGCCGCGTCGCGGATGAGATTGAACACCTCTTCCTCGAAGTCCCCCTCGCCGCCGAGCATGAAGCCGCCATCCTGGAGACGTTCGACCGGACCTTCTGCGTGGATGGAACGGTGGCGGTGCGGGCCTCCGTCGTGGGGCGCGGGCTGGAGGAGAGCGAGGACTCGGAGACGGATCCGTTCGCGGGCGTGAGCTCGACGTTCCTCTATGTGCGGCGTGACTTGCTGTTGGAGCGGATTCGCCGCTGCTGGGCGTCCGCCTATACGCCGGAGGCGCTCATCTACCGGCTGGCCCAGGGGCGTGACGTCCGTGGCCTCACCGTGGCGGTGGGCGTCCAGCGGATGGTTCCAGGACGCCGCTCGTTCGTGGCCTTCACGTGCGACCCGAAGACGACCGAGCGCAGGATGCTGGTCGTCGCGGGGCACGGCATCGGGGAGGGGGTCGTCCAGGAGAAGGTCGGCGTGGACCACTACTTCATCCATCCCCAGACGGGACGCATCGACCGGGAGCTGGGCCACAAGGCGGAGATGTTGTGTGAGAACCCCGCGCCCGGAGGCGGGCTCCTCCGCCAGCCCGTTCCGGAGCCCCTGCGGGACGCACCGTGTCTCTCCGAGGAGGAGTTGAAACGGCTGGCCACGCTGGCGCGCAACATCGAGCGCACCTTCGGCGTTCCCCAGGACATCGAAGGCACGTTCACCGCGGACGGGTGGCTGCACGTGCTGCAGTCGCGGCCCATCGCCTTCGACTTCCGGAAGATCCGCGTGTGGGGTTGCGCGAATGTCTCGGAGAGCTTCCCGGGCGTCACCACGCCGCTGACGTACTCACTGGCCAGTCACTTCTACGAGGTCATCTTCTACGACCTGCTGCGCCGCATGCGGGGCGCGGACTCGCGGGCGCTGCATGACCAGACGCCCGCCTTCCAGAACATGCTGGGGTTCATCGACGGGCGCGTCTACCACTCGCTGTCGAACCTGATGCACGTCAATGGCATCAATCCGTTCATCGCGCTCACGTCCATGCGGGACCTGGAGGACGTGCTCCAGTTGGACGCCTCCCTGGTCCTGCGTCTGCCCGGCCACCGTGAGAGCTTCCCCAGCACGGCGGGCTACGCGCTCGCCCTGGGCCGCTCGGTGGTGGGGGCGCTGGGTGTCACCGCGACGTTCCAGCGCGACTTCAACGCGTTCGAGGCGTGGTGGAAGCAGACGCTCGCGGGGCTGCGGTCCCTGAACCTGGCCCGGGAGGATCCGCTGGTCCTCATCCATCACTTCCGGCGCGTCTGGACGGAGGTGGGCAACTGGTGGGGCCTGACGCTCATCAATCACTGGTACATCAACACGCTCTTCGGGCTGGCGCGAAGGCTCCTGCACCAGTGGACCGGAGAAGACCCCAGCGCGCTGCTGGTGGGCCTGCTGTGCGGGGCCCGGCCGGATGCGAGCACCCACGCGCTCCTCTCCGCGGTGGCGCTCGCGGAGGCCGTCCGCGCGGACGCGGCGCTGGCGAAGCGCTTCGAGGCCGAGGACGCGGAGGCCGTGTGGCGGAGCATCGAGGCGGGGGAGGTGTCCCCGGGGTTCGCACGGGCGTTCCGCGAGCACCTGCGCGAGTACGGCGACCGGGGCGTGCAGGAGTTGAACGTGGAGCGCCCGAACCTGCGCGAGACGCCCTGGGAGCTGGTGCGCATCGTCCAGTCCTACGCGCGCACGTCCGTGACCCGCGAAGCGCTGCGGGCCTCCGACCTGGCACGGCGCCGGGAAGCCGAGGCACAGCTCGCCGCGCTCCTCCAGGGCCGGTCCTTGCGGAAGCTCGCCATCCAGCAGCTCCTGGAGCGGCTGCGCACGGTGATCGGGCTGCGTGAGGACAGCCGGTTCTGGCGCGGTCAGCTCTTTGGCTTCAGCAAGCAGGTGTTCGCGGCGCTCGGTCAGCGGATGGCGGAGCGAGGAACGCTCGGGGCGCCGTTGGACGTGCATTACCTCACGATGAAAGAGGTGATGGACCACTTCGAGGGCCGGAGCGTGACCCGGAACCTGGGCGAGCTCACGCGGCTGCGGCGGCGGGAGCAGCGAGAGAACCAGGAGCGCCAGCCACCGCGTGACTTCACCACCGTGGGCAGCGTGGCCGACGGCATCCCGAGGGCCGTGGAGGCGCTGGTGGAGGATGCCTCGCTGTTCAAGGGCATCGGTTCGAGCGCGGGCATCGTGGAAGGCATCGCGCGCGTCGTGCTGGATCCGGGCGCGGTGGGCACGCTGAACAAGGAGGACATCCTCATCGCGAAGGAGACGGACCCCGGCTGGCTGTTCCTGATGCCGGCCTCTGGAGGCATCGTCGTGGAGCGCGGCAGCATGCTGTCGCACACGGCCATCGCGGGCCGGAAGTTCGGCATCCCCACGGTGGTGGGCGTGGCGCACGCGACGACGCGCATCCCCGACGGCGCGCGGATCCGCGTGGACGGCTCCACGGGCACCGTGACCCTGGTGGCGGCATGAGCAGGCCCCTCCTTGCCCCGGATCCAGGCCACCTTGCGCTTCTCCGTGAGCGCTATCCGCCGCTGTTCTACCTGGCTGTCATCACGCTCTGGTGCGTGAGCCTGGACGGTGTGTTCCAGGCGCTCGACGGCGGCTGGGCTGGGAGGTGATGCGGAAGATGGCGTGGCCGGGGATCATCCAGCCGGGGGAGAAGCTGTGCTCGGACGAGGTGGGGTCCGTGGCCAGCAGCCTCATCGCCTTCGCGATGGTCGTCGGCGCGGAGCTGCTTCGCGTTCCTCTTCATCCGGGTTGTATGGGTTTGAGCCCTCACCCGGAGCGGAGGCGTTCCCTCATTCCCAATTTTGCCTCGGAAACCACCTGGTCGGCAGTTCACGGCTTCGTTGCAGGGAAACCTCGTATGAGGCGCTGGCTCAGGGTGCCCTCCTCCTGGAGAAGTGTGGTACGAGTGGCCAATTTCTGGAAAATTGGAGGCTCGCTGTGGCGTTGTTTCGAACGTGTCTGGCTTCGCTGCTGATCTTGGTGGTCGCCTGCGGTGATTCTGATCCCGAGGTGACTCCCGACGCCGGTCAGACCTCGCGGGACTCAGGCACCGAGACACGGGACTCCGGCACGGAGACCCCGGACTCCGGCACCGAGACGCCCGACTCCGGCACGGAGACCCCCGACTCCGGGACGGAGACGCCGGATTCAGGCACCGAGACCCCGGACTCCGGCACGGAGACGCCGGACTCTGGCTCCGAGACGCCCGATGCCGGGACCGAGACGCCGGACTCCGGCACCGAGACGCCCGACTCCGGCACCGAGACGCCGGACTCCGGCACCGAGACGCCCGATGCCGGCACCGGGGTCGTGGGGAACGTCATCGACAACTGGGGCTTCGAAGAGTGGCCCGGTGAGCTGCCGGCGAAGTGGCTCGGGAGCAAGTCGAACTTCACGTCGGACGTGGTGCGGAAGGAGACGACCAACGCCTTCGAGGGCGTGAACGCGGTCCGGCTGGTCAATCCCTCCGCCACGCACAAGCGCTTCACCACCCTGGCGAAGTCGATGCCTGCTGGCCGCTACTCCTGCACCTACCAGGTGCGGGGCACGGGTGAGGTGCGGAACGCCTTCTTCAGCGACGACTATTCCTCGTACTCGTCCTACACCACGGTCAGCAGCTCCGCGTGGAAGCAGTTGGCGTACAACTTCAACCTCGCCGCCGACGTCTTCGACACCTTCGAGCTCATCTTCAGCGTCCGGAACACCAGCGGCGACCATCTGCTCCTCGACGACGTGCGCTGCGTGCGGGCCGAGGAGCCGTGCGACCGCGTCAGCTGTGAGACCTGGCAGCGCTGCGTGAATGCGACCGCGACCTGCGAGCCGCTGTCTGGCCGTTGCGGCGACGCCTCGGCTTGCAGCGAGTGGCAGTCCTGCGATGAGACCCACACCTGCGTGACCTCCTCGGACCGTTGCACCCGTCACGCGGATTGCGCGGGCACTCCTGCGACGCCTGTGTGTGTCACGGCCACGCATCGTTGCGTCGCGGGCGACCCCTGCGCGGGCGTCACCTGCAGCAACCCGGCGACGAGCTGCAACCCCACGACCGGCACGTGCGAGCTGGCCGCGGGGGCCTGCTTCACCACCCTCGACTGCCGGGGGGCGCTGCCCGCCTGCGACCCGGCGACCCGGCGCTGCGTCTCCGCCGACCATCCCGCGAACATCATCCGCAATGGTGGCTTCGAGAGCTGGAGCACCTACTCCATCCCCTATTACGGCAACAACTACATCCCCGACTATTGGTACGGCCTGGACAACGGCCTCACGGACCCGGGCACGGAGATCAAGCCCTCGCGCCTCCAGCCCTACACGACCGCGACACACGGCGGCTCCAGGGCCCTCCAGTTCGTCGTCCCCATCCAGGTGGCGGAGCGCTTCTCGCTCGAGAAGTTCAACGTCCCGACCGGAAACTACTCGTGCTCGTACCGGGTGCGCGGCCACGGCACCATTCGCCACCGCAGCTATTCGAGCGGCGGCTGGAGCGTGCAGACAGACTTCCTCACCGTCGACAGCGACGAGTGGCAGCCGGTGTTCTTCCGCTTCGTGGGCAACGTGCGCGACTGGCGTCTGCTCTTCTACCCGAGCCGCAGCGTCGCGGACCGCGATCACCTCCAGATCGACGACGTGGTCTGCACGAAGGACTAGCGGGCCGCCGCGACGGGGACCCTTCCGAGGGTGATGGCTGGAGCCGAGGCGTCTTCCTCGCCTCGCTCCGGCCTCGCCCGGGCCTTGAAGGGGTGAACCGTCAGGTCAAGGGCTGGCGGGCTTGAGCCCCACCAGCCGCCACACCGTGAACGTGTGCAGCACGCGGCCCTGGAACTCCCCCGTGAGCTCCACGGGCCCCTGCACGGCGCTCGCGCGCTGGATCAGCTCCTCCGGCGGCTCCACGCCATTCTCCGAACACCAGAGCACGTCCTGCCCGGGCTTCAATGCCAGCTCAGGCCAGACGTCATACTGGCTCTTGCGCCGGGCCGGGCCCGCCGTGTCCGTCTCCACGCCGGCCGCGTGCGCCACCTGCGAGGCGAGCTGGTACGAGGGCGCGTAGACGGGCGTGCGCCCAGGCGGCATCCCCGCGAAGAGCTGCTCCGGCGCGGCCAGCTTCTCCAGCGGACTCCAGCCGTGTGTCCGCGACAGCACCACGTCGCGCTCGAAGGTGAGCACCGGGAACAGCAGGTGCGACGTCACCGCGAGCGTCACCGCCATCCCGCTCCACGCCGCCGCCCGCTGCCACCCAGGCCGCATCCCCGCCACGCCAATGCACGCGGCCACGTACGCCGCCGCCGGCCAGTTGGCCTCGCCCCGCGTGCGCGCCGCCGCGTAGCCGAAGAACAGCAGCGGAACCACCGCCGCCATGCGCAGCAGGAACTGCTCCCGGGGCCCGCGCACCGCGTACACCAGCGCCAGCGGGAACAGCACCGGTCCGCCCAGCGCGAGCTGCCCCGCCAGGAACTCGCCGAACGCCCCCCAGCCGCCGCGCCCACCCAGGCCGTGGTTCAGCTGGAACTTGAACCCCACCCAGTCATGGTTCGCGTTCCACAGCACCACCGGCAGGAAGCACAGCAGCCCCAGGCCCGCCGTGAGCCATGCCCCCGCGGGCAACCGCCGGGCCCGCAGCGCCGCGACCATGAACGCGAGCCCCAGCAGCACGGACGGGTACTTCGACAGCAGCGCCAGGCCACAGGTCAGCCCCGCCAGCACCCACCGCTCGCGGTAGAGCGCCCACAGCCCCAGCGACCAGAACAGGAGCATGGGCGCGTCGGGCGTGGCCCAGACGCCGGAGAGGATGCCCACCGGCACCGCGCTCCACAGCGCCACCGCGCGCCATGCCGCATCGCGTGAGCCATACACGTCCCGGGCCAGCCCCCACACCGCCACGCCCGTCCCCAGCCCGCACAGCAGCGCCGACCCCCGGATGCCCAGCGCGGCGATGAGCCACGCCACCATCGGCGGATGGTCGAAATATCCCCAGGCGAGATGCCGCGCCCATTGCCAGTAATAGGCTTCGTCGAAATAGACGTCCGTGCCCACCGCCAGCGCGAGCCGCACCGCGACGCCCACCGCCACCAGGGCGATGCAAGCCTTCATTCCCGGGCCGGGGCTGGAGTGGGCGGACGCACGCACGCCCCCCGGACAAAGCGCACCGGAGGGCCGTTGGCCAGCGGCGAGTGAGGCCATTTCGGCTTGCTCCCGTGCTCGCAGGCTCACAATGTGATGTCCCGCGAAGCCCCTCTTCGCACCGGGAGCCCTCCATGGCCGTACATCCCCCCTCCGGGGCCACCAACCGTCTTGCCCGGGAGCCCTCCCCGTACCTGCGCCAGCACGCCGCGAACCCCGTGGACTGGTACCCCTGGGGCGAGGAGGCCCTGGCCCGCGCCCGGGCGGAGCACAAGCCCATCCTGCTCTCCGTGGGCTACTCCGCGTGCCACTGGTGCCACGTCATGGCCCACGAGTCCTTCGAGGACCCCGAAATCGCGCGCCTGATGAACGAGGGCTTCATCAACATCAAGGTGGACCGCGAGGAGCGCCCCGACCTGGATCAAATCTACCAGGGCGTCGTGCAGCTCATGGGGCAGGGCGGAGGCTGGCCCCTCACGGTGTTCCTCACCCCGGACCTGCGCCCCTTCTACGGCGGCACCTACTTCCCGCCCTCGGACCGCTACGGCCGGCCCGGCTTCCCGCGCCTGCTCGCCGCGCTGCGCGACGCGTGGGAGCACAAGGCGGAGGAGATCGAGGACCAGGCGCAGCGCTTCCAAGAGGGCCTGGGCGAGCTGTCCACGCACGGCCTGGATGCCGCTCCCGCCCACCTCTCCGCGGAGGACATCGTGGCCATGGGCCACGCGATGGCGAAGCGGATGGACCCCGTGAATGGCGGCTTCGGCGGCGCCCCCAAGTTCCCCAATCCGATGAACGTGGCGCTGCTGCTGCGCGCCTGGCGCCGCGGCGGCGGCGAGCCCCTGAAGGCGGCGGTGTTCCGCACGCTGGAGCGCATGGCGTTGGGGGGAATCTACGACCAGCTGGGCGGGGGCTTCCACCGCTACTCCGTGGACGAGCGCTGGCTGGTGCCCCACTTCGAGAAGATGCTCTACGACAACGCCCAGCTGCTGCACCTGTACGCGGAGGCGGAGCAGGTGGAGTCGCGCCCCCTCTGGCGCAAGGTCGTGGAGGAGACCGTCGAGTACGTCCGCCGCGAGATGACCGACCCGGCGGGCGGCTTCTACGCCACGCAGGACGCGGACAGCGAGGGCGAGGAGGGGAAGTTCTTCGTCTGGCGCCCGGAGGAGATCCGCGCGGCGCTCTCCCCGTCCCAAGCGGAGACGGTGCTGCGCCACTTCGGCGTCAAGCCCGGGGGCAACTTCGAGCACGGCGCCACGGTGCTGGAGGTCGTCGTCCCGGTGGCGGAGCTCGCGAGCGCGCAGGGCCGCCCCGTGGAGGCGGTGGAAGAGGAGCTGGCGGAGGCCCGCCGCGTCCTCTACCTGTTGCGTGAGCAGCGCGTGAAGCCGGGCCGCGACGACAAGATATTGGCGGGCTGGAACGGGCTGATGATCCGCGGCCTCGCGCTGGCGTCTCGCGTGTTCAACCGCCCGGAGTGGGCGCGGCTGGCGGCGAACGCGGCGGACTTCGTGCTCGCGAACATGTGGGACGGCAAGCGGCTGTTGCGCTCGCACCAGGACGGCCAGGGCCGCATCGACGGCTTCCTGGAGGACTACGGTGACTTCGCCTCGGGGCTCACCGCGCTCTACCAGGCGACGTTCGACGCGAAGTACCTGGACGCGGCGGACGCGCTCGCGCACCGCGCGGTGGAGCTGTTCTGGGACGAGGAGAAGCACGCGTACCTGTCCGCGCCCCGGGGACAGAAGGACCTGGTGGTGGCGGCCTTCTCCCTCTTCGACAACGCCTTCCCGTCCGGCGCCTCCACGCTGACGGAGGCCCAGGTGGCGCTCGCGGCGCTCACCGGGGACGTGTGCCACCTGGAGCACCCGGAGCACTACGTCGCGAAGCTGCACGACTCCCTCGTGCGCAACCCGCTGGGCTACGGCCACCTGGGGCTCGCGGCGGACTCGCTGCTGGACGGCGCGTCGGGCGTCACCTTCGCGGGCACGCGGGAGGCCGTCGCGCCCCTGCTGGCCGCCGCCAACCGCACCTACGCGCCGGTGTTCTCCTTCGGCTGGAACGACCCGGGCACGCCTCCGCCCGCGCGCCTGCATGAACTCTTCGAGGGACGCGACCCGGTGGAAGGGCAGGGCGCGGCGTACCTCTGCCGCGGCTTCGTCTGCGAGCGGCCCGTCACCGACGCGGCCACGCTCGCGGAGCGGCTGCTGGCGGCCCCGGGCCACTGACGCGGCCCGGGACGCGCGGCGGCTACTTCACGTCGGTGACCTGGAGCGAGCCGATGAGGGGCGTGATCTCGGCGTTGCCTTCGTAGCCCACGGAGAAGTGCGTGGCGTCCGCGACGGGCTGGTTGAAGGTGGGGTCCAGCTGGGTCCACTCCCCCACGTAGGCCTCCACCCACTCGTGCCAGTACAGCGCGGGCACGCCGTCGGCGTTCACCATGTAGATGACGCCGTCCACGCGGCGGGCGGGGATGCCGGACGCGCGCAGCATCGCCACCGTCAGCAGCGAGTGCTCCGTGCAGTCGCCCTTCTTCTGGCGCAGCACGTCCGTGGCCCGGTCCGCGCTGACGCCGTAGTCCTTCTGCAGGTTGCTGTAGACCCACGCGGACAGCATCCGCGCCGCCGTGTACGCGTCCTTCTCCTCGCGGATGATGCTCTTGGCCTGCGCCCGGATGGCCGGCGCGTCCGACTCCACCGCGAGCGTGGACTTGAGGTTCTCCCCGCCGTCCGGGTCCGCCACCGGCCGGGGCTTGCGGCCGTTGGGCGCGGGCGGCGCCGCCGTGAGCGTCACCTCCACGCGGCCGTCCGGCAGCGGCGTGTACTTCTGCCGGTAGGTGTTCTGCTGGAACTTCGCCGGCAGGTTCTTCATCACCAGCTTCACCTGGCCCGGCACCTCGCGCGCCTTCGCGGGCAGCGGCTTGGGCAGCACCACGCGCGTGAGGCCGAACACCTCCACCAGGTCCAGCCGCTTCGCCACGGCCTCCGACTCGGCGCGCGCCTGCATCGTCTGGCCGAAGTCCACGCGCACCATCTTGCCGTCCGTCGTGAGCAGGGCCGTCACCGGCACCTTCTCCTTGTCCGACAGCGTGCTCACCCGCGACAGCTTCGCCTTCACGCCCGCCAGCACCTGCTCCTCCGGCGCCTCCACGGTGGTGACGGTGCGGTAGCCCTCCAGGTCCGTGCCGTCCAGCGTCACGCCCTCCACCGGCTTGCCCCGCAGCAGCGCCACGCGCGCCTGGTCCGCGTCCTCCACCGTCTCCTTGGGCGCGGGCAGGGGCTTGAGCACTTCATCCGGCTGGCCGGGGCGCTTGCGCACGACGCGCAGCCCGTCCGCCGTCACCGTGCCCACCAGGTCCTGGTCCCCGCCGTCCCCGCGCTGCGTGACGGTGAAGGACAGCAGCTTGCCGCCCGGCTTCGCTTCATAGATGCGCACCTCGCGGTGCACGCGCTCCGACACGCGCGTGCCCACCTGCGCCTTGAAGATGAGCTCGTTGATGCTCTGCGCCTTGTTGCCCGGCAGCGCCGTCAGGTCGCTGAAGAACCAGCCCACCTTCTTGTCCATCAGGTACAGGCCGAAGTACTCGCCGCCCTTGGGGCGCGGCACCTTCAGCACGTCGGAGACCTCCTGCGCCTGGGCGGTCTTCGCCTGGGCCTTGGCCGCCGCGGCCTTCGCCTGGGACTTCAGCGCGGCGGGCGCCTGGGCCCAGGCGGGGGAGGGGGCTCCCAGCAAGAGGGGCAGCAGGCTCAACAGCCCCAGACGGGTGCGTCGCATCGGTCGGTTCGTGGGAAGCATCTGCCCCTCCTGACGGGGACCCGGGCGGCGTCTTCACGCCCAGGGTTGGGCGGCTCCCGCCAGGGGAACCGCGCGAAGGACTACAGGCGCTTGGTCAGGATGATGAGGTCGTCGCCCTGCTTGTAGAAGTCCCGCAGGCGCGCCTCTTCTCCGTACTTCATGGACGCGTAGAAGCCGCGCGTGGGGCCGTAGGCCTCCGTGGCGCTCGTCTCCACGCGGATGAGCCGGGCCTTGCGGCGGCGCAGGTCGCCCTCCATGGAGGACACCAGCTGCGCGCCCACGCCCTGCCCACGCACCTCCGGCGCGGAGGCGATCCAGTACAGGTCGTACGTGTGCTCCGTCATCGGCGTGGGGCCGTAGCAGACGTAGCCCACCAGCCCGCCGCCGTCCTGCCCGCGGTCCGCCACGAGGATGGAATAGTCCCGGTTGCCCGCGGTGAGCGCGGTGTCAACCAGCTCGATGGCGCAGTCCTGCTCCTCCTGCGAGAAGGTTTCGATTCGCCGGATCAGCGCGGCGAGCGGTTCCCGGTCCTTTCTTTCGAGTGTGCGGATTTCCATGGGCTCTTTCGAGAGCGACCTCCACGAGTCGCGAGGCCAGGGTCGCGTAGTCCATGCCGGCGGCCTGCGCCGCCTTCGCGAACCCCGCGCCCGGATGAAGGTCGCAGTTGGGGTTGATGTCGATGACGTACGGCACACCCTCGGGCGACACCCGAAGGTCCACGCGTCCATAGTCCTGGCAGTCCAGCGCTGCAAATGCTTCCAGCGCTGTCTGGATGCAACGGGCTTCCTGCACTGCGTCGAGCCGGCACGGTCCGGTGGGCGAGTCCCGGTACTCCGGGGAGGCCGCTTCCCACTTGGCCCGGTACGACACGATGTTCGGACGGTTGTCGAACGCGCGGCCGAAGTGGATCTCCGTGAGGGGCAGCGCCTGCCGGGGGCTGTTGCCCAGGAGCGGCACGTACACCTCCCGGCCCGGGATGAACTGCTCCACCAGCGCGGGCTGATGGAAGGTGCGCAGCACGGACTCGCACGCCCGCACGAGCGCCGAGCGCTCCGTCACCACGGAGTCGAAGTCCATGCCCACGCTGGCGTCCTCGCGCGCGGGCTTCACGATGAGGGGCCAGGGCAGGTCCACCGCGAGTGCGTCCTCGCGGCGGCGCACCACGAAGGAGGCGGGCGTGGAGACACCGTTGGCGCGCAGCACTTCCTTCGCCTTGGGCTTGTGCAGCGCCAGCCCCAGCGACAGGGCGGACGAGCCGGTGTACGGCAGGCCCAGCGCGTCCAGCAGGCAGGGGACGGCCATCTCCCCGCGGCTGTCGGCGGCCAGCGACTCGCAGAGGTTCACCACCAGGTCGGGCTGGAGGAAGCGCAGCGCCTCCACGAAGTCCAGCCGGTCTCCCTCGATGGCGAGCGGCTCGGCGTTCACGCCGTCGCGGCTCAGCGCCTGGGCCAGGTTCTCGGCCACCCGGACCACGTCCTCGCGAGCTTCGCGCCCGGGGTCGTCCTCCAACAGCTCGTGGTCACGATTGTGCAGCAGGATGATGTGCATTCGGAGTGAGTGGAGGGTTAGCACGTCCCCAGGGACCTTCCCAGCCTGTGGCGTGGTGGCTGGTTGGCCCCTCACAAGGCTACCGCCCGTCGGGGTATGCGCTACGGTGGGCGGCCCGTGGGAGCAGGTCCGGGCCCCCTTGGAACCGAGGCCCGGCAAGGACGACATGCGGATTCGCGACCCCATTCACGGCGTCATCCCGGTGAGCGACCCGGAGAAGGCCGTCATCGACAGCCGCTTCTATCAGCGGCTGCGCTACGTGCGGCAGTTGGGCTTCGGGGACCTGGCCTTCCCGGGCGCCACCCACACCCGCCACGCCCACAGCCTGGGCGCCATGTTCGTGGCCTCGCGCGTCTTTGGCGCCGTGGCCAGCCGGTCCGACCTGCCGGACGATGTGCGTGAACATTTCTGCACGGCCGTTCGCCTGGCCGTCCTCTGCCACGACCTGGGGCACATGCCGCTGTCGCACGCGTCCGAGCGCATCGCGCCCCGGCGCTCGCTGCTGCGGCTGCCCGGCTGGCTGGACGCCGTGGCGGAAGGGGAGCAGGCGACGCACGAGGACTTCACCGCGAAGCTGATACTCGACAGTTCGCTGACGGAGGTCATCCAGCGCGAGTTCGGCCCGCGCGGCATCAGCCCCATGGCGGTGGTGGCGCTCATCTCCGGCGCGAAGCCGCCGAAGGACCCGGGCTTCACGCACCAGGGCGTGGACTGGACGCCGCTCCTGCGCGCCATCGTGTCGGGGGAGCTGGACGCGGACCGGATGGACTACCTGCTGCGCGACTCGTTCTACACGGGCGTGAACTACGGCCGGTATGACATGGATTGGATCGTCTCCAACCTGAACCCGGCGGTGAAGGACGGCAGGGCGGTGCTGGCCCTGTCGCGCGCGGCGGCGTTCGCGTTCGAGGACTTCCTGCTCAGCCGCTACCACATGTTCGTGTCGGTGTACCTGCACCACACGTCGGTGAACTTCGACCACATGCTCCGGCGGTACTACGAGGAGACGCCCGGCGAGTTCGAGATCCCCTCCGACCCGGAGGCCTTCCTGCTCTGCGACGACGCGGCGCTCTGGTACACGCTGCGCCGCTCGAAGAACCGGTGGGCGGAGCGCATCAGCCGCCGGCAGGGCTTCAAGCTGCTGGCGCAGTTCACGGAGCGGGACACGGGCTACGACCTGGAGGTGCTCAACAGCGCGCTCACCAGCGGCGGCTTCGAGCACTACACGGTGCAGTCCAAGGGGACGCTCAGCAAGTACGTGGGCTCCGCCGGAGGCAACCCGGGGCTGTTCATCCTGGACGTGTCCACGGGCCGGCTGACGGAGGTGGCGCGCTATACGCCGCTCTACCAGCGCTACAGTGGCGCGGTGCGCCTGACGCGGCTCTACGTCCGGCCGGACCAGGCGGAGCGGGCGCGAGAGATGATGGGCCGGCTGCTCGGCCAGACGACGCAATCCTGAAGGACGGTGCAACCATGAGCGAGCCCCTTCCCGGCCTGGGCCTCTTCGGGCCCCACACCCCCGTGGAGCCCCGCTCCTCCGCGGTGGTCATCCTCTACCGCCGCGCGCACCAGGGCGTGGAGGTGTTCTGGGTGAAGCGCGAGCGGGCGCTGGCCTTCGCGGGCGGCTTCTACGCCTTCCCCGGCGGGAAGCTGGACGCGGACGACGCGGCCGTCCCCGTGCAGGGCGCCCAGGGCGACGAGGCCGCGCTGCGCTCGGCGGCGGCGCGCGAGCTGTTCGAGGAGGTGGGCGTGCTGGTGGCGGAGGGCGCGCGCGCCGTGTCCCCGGAGGTGCTGGAGGCGGGCCGGGCGGCGCTGCTCGCGGGCACGGCGAAGTGGAGCGAGTGGCTGGCCCACCACGCGCTGTCGCTGCGCGCGGAGGACCTGCGGCCCGCGGGGCGGTGGGTGACGCCGCCCTCCGTGCCGGTGCGCTTCGACACGCGCTTCTACCTGGTGGAGCTGCCGGAGGGGGCTGGGGCGAGCATCCTCCCCGGGGAGCTGTCGGAGGGGGCGTGGATCCGCCCGGAGGACGCGCTGTCGCGCTGGAGCGACGGCTCGGCGCTGTTGCATCCCCCCGCGCAGCACGCGTTGCAGGTGCTGGTGGAGTTCACGGACGAGGCGGACGCGCGCGCGCGGCTGAGCACGCCGCCGTACTGTCCGGGCTACGTGGCCCAGCGCATCGAGTTCCAGCGCGGCGTGCGCGTGGTGGCGCTGGAGACGCCCACGCTGCCGCCCGCCACGCACACCAACGCGTACGTGCTGGGCACGGGCGACCTGCTCATCGTCGACCCGGGCTCCTCGGACGTGAAGCAGTACGCGAAGCTCCTGTCGCTGGTGGCGGGCCTGAAGGCGGAGGGGCTGCGGCCGGTGGCGGTGGTGCTCACGCACCATCACGGCGACCACGTGGGCGGGGCGTTCGCGGTGAAGGAGCGGCTGGGCATCCCGCTCTGGTGCCATGCGCGCACGGCGGACCGGCTGGACTTCCCGGTGGAGCGGCTGCTGGAGGACGGCGAGGTGCTGCTGCTGGACGGGCCGGTGCAGCAGCGCTGGCACGTGTTGCACACGCCGGGGCATGCGCGCGGGCACGTGTGCCTGGTGGACTCGCGCAGCAAGGCGGCCATCGTGGGCGACATGGTGGCGAGCGTGGGCTCCATCGTCATCGACCCGCCCGAGGGCAACATGGTGGACTACCTCACGCAGCTCAAGCGCCTGCGCGACTGGCCCGTCACCACGCTCTACCCCGCGCATGGCGCGCCGGTGCCGGACGGCCCCGGAAAGCTGAACGAATACCTGCGCCACCGCGCCCAGCGCGAGGCCCTGGTCCTGGAGGCGGTGCCCACGACGGGCGCCACGCTGGCGGAGGTGGTGGCGACGGCCTACGCGGACACGCCGCCGCTGCTGCACCCCGTGGCGGAGCGGAGCGCCCTGGCCTCACTGGAGAAGCTGGTGTCGGAGGGGCGCGTGCGCGAGGACTCTTTCACCTGGTTCCGCGTGTAGGGGGCGCCAGGGCGGGCGTCCTAGAAGCTGCCCATCAACGCCAGGCGCGGGCCCTGCGCGCTGTAGGTGGCCACGGGCAGCAGGCGCACGCTGGTCGTCGGCGCGGGCGCCTCCGCCTCCTGCTTCAGGGCGTTTCCGTGGGACAGCTCGAAGCCCGCGCTGGCCCCCACCACCGGGAGGATGAAGAGCGCGGCGTTGACGGGCGCGGGCACGTCGGAGGAGCCGCTGTTCACCAGCGTGAGGGTCAGCAGCATCGCGCCCCAGCCCACCATGCTCCCGGCCACCGTGGCGCCCAGCCGGCCGCTCCCGCCCATGAACCGCCCGCCGGCGTACGTGCCCACCGGGATGCCGATGAGGGCCCCCGCGGCGGCCCCCGCGGCGGCCATCACCAGGCACTCGTCACACCCCACCGTCCCGGAGCCCAGCAGGTACCCGAAGGACCCCAGCACCGTGGCGCCCACCACGCCTCCCGCCGCGCCGCCCAGCACCTCCATCCCCACGCGCGGCACCGGGTCCTTGGCGGGCGCGGCCTTCGCGCCGGGCAGGGCTCCGGCGGTGACGGAGGGGCGGGCGCCCGCGGAGGTCCCTTCACTCCCGGGCGGAGGGGGCACGTCCTCGTCCGGCGCGCCCACCAGGGGCGGCGGCGTGAGGCTGCCGGCCGGGGCCGTGGCCGGTCCTGGCTCCGCGGGGGCCTCCTGGGCGGAGGCGAGACCCGACACGAGCAGCAGGGCGAGGAGTGGGAACAGACGTGTGTGCTTCACCACGTCCCACGCTACCGCAAGGGCGGCGGCTGCGTCGCCCCACCCCCGGACGCCGGCGTCTCCACGCGCGGACGGCGGCGCAGGGCGCGGTAGAGCAGCGGCGCCGCGGCCAGCAACGCCTGCGGCACCAACGACAGCGCGTCCGGGTACAGGCCCAGCATGTCCACGTAGATGAAGCGCACGGGCATGAGCGGCAGCGCGCCCACCTCCTGCAGCGAGTGCAGGCCCTTGCCCAGCAGCATCACCGCCGTCACCACCAGCACCCCGGTGGAGATGTTGAACAGCGTCTTCATGGGCAGGCGGTAGCCCATGCGGTTGATGAAGAGCACCAGCACCGCCAGCGTCACGATGCCCGCCACCACGCCCCAGGCCACGCCCGCGGCCGAGTCCACCGCGAGCCCCTGGAGGAAGATGGCCGTCTCGAAGCTCTCGCGCAGCACCGACGTGAACGCGATGGCGAACAGGCCGAACATGCTGCCCCGGCCCAGCGCGCCCTGCATGCGCTGGCGCAGCTCCCCCATGAAGTGGCTCACGTTGGCGCGCGCGTTGAGCCACAGCGCGGCGTAGAGCAGCATGGCCACGGCGACGAGCGCGGTGAGGCCCTCCATCCACTCCCGCTGCGCGCCCGCCAGCAGCTTCCGGCCCACGATGTACGCCAGCGCGCCGACGACGATGGCGGACATCCAGCCCGCGTGCACCACGCGCACCTGGTCCATGGCCTTCATCTTCTTGAGCGCCGCCAGCAGCGCCGTGACGATGATGGTCGCCTCGAAGCCCTCGCGCAGCAGGATGAGCAGCGTCAGCCACATCACGGACAGCAGGTCGGTCGTGCTGCCGGTGGACTTGCGCGCCTGATCCAACAGCGACAACAGCTCGCGCCCCTCGTCCTGCAACTGGGGGCTCTTGTGCTCGGCGGCGAGCCGCGCCTGGAGGAAGGCCTTCTCCAGCTTCTGGGTCAGGTCCGGGTCGCGCCCGCGCAGCTTGGGCTCCACCGGCTCCAGGCCGTTGAGGTACGCATCCAGCAGCGCCGTCTTCGCGGCCGCGTAGTCGCCATCCGCGCCCAGGCGCAGCGCGTGTCCCACCGCCGCCCGCGCGCTCAGGAGCACCTTCTCCTCGTCCGCGTCCGGCATGTGCCGGCGCAGGCACGCGACCTTGTCCGCGCCGTACGCCTTCGCGAGCTCCGCGTCCGTGGAGGTGGCCAGCCGCTCCAGCGACGCGTTGGGCGGCTCGCCCGGGCACGGCGGCTGGCGCAGCGTGAAGACGAAGAAGGCCAGCGACCAGCGGTCATCCTCGGAGAGCGTGGGGTAGGCCGGCATCGCGGTGCCCGGCACGCCGAAGCTGGTGGTGTTGAACGCCTTGTAGGGCGTCAGGCCGTCCGCCATCAGCTCCGGGTCCTGGAAGTTCGCCGGCCTGGGCTCCATGTTGGCCGCGATGGACACCTCCGCCTTGCCGTCCGCGCCATGGCAGGCGGCGCAGTTCGCCTGGAACAGCTTCGCGCCATGCTCCAGGTCCGGCGCGAGGCGCGGGCTGCGCGCCAGGCCTCCCGCCAGCACCAGGTTCTCCACCAGCTCCCCGCAGTCGCGGCTCACGCCTTCGGGATCCGCGGCCTGGTCCACGCGCGCCTGGATGGCCTCCACCCGCGGCACGAACGTGGCCGCCGACGGGCCCAGGTCCTTCGCCGCCTCCAGCGCCTCCGCCGCGAAGCTCTTCTGCTCCGTCAGCTCGAACTCGGAGCGCGACGCCACCGCCGCCGGGTAGTCCGCCTGGAGGTACTGGAGGATGCCCACCAACCGGTGCCAGGTGCGCCCTTCGTCGGATGTGGGCGTTTCAGCCCGGACGGAGGAGGACAGCGAGAGCAGCAGGCACAACGTGATGGAGGCGGCGCGATTCACGTCCGCCTTCTACCAACCACCCCTGGGGCGTTCAATTCTGAGAATCAAATTCAGAATGGGATGCCCCCTTCACCGGACGAAGGGGGCCTGAAAGCTCAACACTTCCGGCGGCTAGGCAGGGCCGCCGCTGCAGTACTGGGGGAAGGTCTTGCAGGGATAACAGGGGCCGCCCGGGCCGTAGTAGCAGACCTCGCCGGCGCCGCACACGCCGCTCTCCGGGCACTGCCGCAGCTGCTGCTCCTGGGCCTTGGGCTCCGCGCCCGTGCCATCCTCGACGGCGCCACCACAGGCCGTGAGACCCAGCACCGCGAACAGCCCCAGACCGCGAATCAGACGACGACGCATGCGCGCTCCTTGGTGAAAGGAGCAGGCAAGTTACGGGTTTCCATCATCACCCGGAATAAGGGCTAGCCCTGACGCTCGTAGGTGAGGAAGGTGAAGGGCAGGTCGCCCTCCGGGTGGGCTTCCTCCTCCACCAGCCTCCACGGGGACAGGTCCATGGGGGGGAAGAAGGCGTCGCCCGGGACGTCGCGCGCGATGCGGGTGAGGTAGAGCCGCTGCCACAGGCCCTGGGTCTGGGCGTAGAGGTCCGCGCCGCCGGCGATGAAGACCTCGCGGTCGTCCTTCGCCCGGGCCAGCGCCTCGTCCACGGAGTGGACCACCTGGACGCCGGGCGGGGCGGCCCAGTCGCGCTGGCGGGTGAGGACCACGGTGGCGCGGCCGGGCAGGGGCCGCCCGATGGAGTCGTAGGTCTTGCGGCCCATGAGCAGGGTGTGGCCCATCGTCAGGCGCTTGAAGCGCGCCAGGTCCTGCGGCAGGCGCCAGGGCAGGGCGTTGCCCTGGCCGATGGTGCCGTTCGCCGCCAGGGCCGCGATGGCGCAGACGCGGGGGCTCATACGGCCACGGGCGCCTTGATGGCGGGGTGCGGGTCGTAGCCCTCCAGCGTGAAGTCCTCGTAGCGGAAGGCGAACAGGTCCTTCACGTCCGGGTTCAGGCGCATGCGCGGCAGGGGGCGGGGGGCGCGCTGGAGCTGCTCGCGCGCCTGCTCCACGTGGTTCAGGTACAGGTGCGCGTCGCCCAGCGTGTGGATGAACTCGTGCGCGACGAGGCCGGTGGCCTGCGCCACCATCATCGTGAGCAGCGCGTACGACGCGATGTTGAAGGGCAGCCCCAGGAAGATGTCCGCGCTGCGCTGGTACAGCTGACAGGAGAGGCGCCCGTCGGCCACGTAGAACTGGAACATCACGTGGCAGGGCGGCAGCTTCATGTCCGGCAGGTCCGCCACGTTCCACGCGCTCACCAGGTGGCGGCGCGAGTCCGGGTTCTTCTTGAGCCCCTCCACCAGCTGCCGCATCTGGTCCACGTGGCCGCCGTCCGGCGTGTTCCAGGAGCGCCACTGGTGGCCGTAGACCGGGCCCAGGGAGCCGTCCTCGCGGGCCCACTCGTCCCAGATGCTGACGCCCACCTCCTGGAGCGAGCGCACGTTCGAGTCCCCCCGGAGCATCCACAGGAGCTCATGGAGGATGGACTTCACGTGGAGCTTCTTCGTCGTCACCAGCGGGAAGCCCTGGGCGAGGTCGAAGCGGAGCTGGTGGCCGAAGAGGCTCAACGTGCCGGTGCCGGTCCGGTCGCCCTTGCGCGTCCCATGTTCCAGGACGTGCTCCATCAGACTCAGGTATGGCTGCATGCCCTTTTGTGTAGTTTCGCGCCCCAGCCCGGGCAAGCTTCCGACAATCGATTGTTCCGTGCCGGGCGTCGCACCCGTCGCATCGCGAGAGAGGCTGACATGAAGATCTATACGAAGACCGGCGATGCGGGAGAGACGGGCCTCTTTGGCGGCGGTCGCGTGGCCAAGGACGACCTGCTGGTGGACGCGTACGGCGAGGTGGACGAGCTCAACGCCACGCTGGGGCTGGCCCGGACCTTCCCGCTGCCCGCGGACCTGGAGCACTTCCTCCAGCGCATCCAGGACCAGCTCTTCACGGTGGGTGCGGTGCTGGCCACGCCGCCGCACACCAAGGCCGCGGCCCACATCCCGGAGCTGCGGCCGGAGTGGGTGGAGGAGATGGAGCGTCACATCGACCGGTACGAGGAGGAGCTGCCGAAGATGACGCACTTCATCCTCCCGGGCGGCGCGCCCGCGGCGGCGGCCCTGCACCTGTCGCGCACGGTGTGCCGCCGCGCCGAGCGCCGGGTGGTGACGCTCCTGCGTGAAGACAAGGCGCCGCCCTCGGTGGCCATGTACCTGAACCGCCTGTCGGACCTGCTCTTCGTCGTCGCACGGTTGGTGAACTTCCGCGCCGGCCTGCCGGACGTGAAGTGGATCCCCGAGAAGCCCTCGAAGTAGCCGTGTTCTCCACCCAGCTCCCCACCGCCCGGCTCCGGGAACTCGCCCAGCAGGTGGGCTTCGACCTCATCGGCTTCGCGCGCGCGGAGCCCATCCCCCCGTCGTCGCTGCTGTCGTGGCTGGAGGCCGGCTACGACGCGGACATGGACTGGATGGGGTCGCGCGCGGAGGAGCGGCTCGACGTGTCGGTGCTCCTGCCGGGCGCGCGCACGGTGCTGTCGTTCGCGAACAACTACTGGCGGGACGACGCGCCGTCGCAGGGCTCGCCCATCGCCCGGTACGCGCGGGGCCGCGACTACCACTCCACGCTGCGCGACCGGATGAAGGCGTTCCGCAAGACGCTCAATGCCTGGTACCCGGGGCTGGGCTCCTATGGCGGCGTGGACAGCGGGCCCATGATGGAGAAGGTCTGGGCCGCGCGCGGGGGCCTGGGCTACGTGGGCAAGAACGGGTGCCTCATCACGCCGACGCACGGCTCCTGGGTGCTGCTGGCCACGCTCATCCTGGACGCGGAGGTGGACGCGTACGCGGAGGGGCCGGTGGCGGACCGCTGTGGCTCCTGCCGGCGCTGCCTCATGGCCTGTCCCACGGGCGCGCTGGTGGGCCACCGGCAGGTGGATGCGCGCGCGTGCCTGTCGTACCAGACCATCGAGAACCGCGAGCGCGAGGTGCCGGAGGCGTTCCGGTGGAAGTTCGACAACCTCATCTTCGGCTGCGACATCTGCCAGCAGGTGTGCCCGCTCAACCGCAAGCCGGTGTTCGCGGAGGACGCGCGCTTCACGCCCCGCGCCGTGGCGTCGCTGGGCACGCTGGAGCTGGCGGCGCTGACCCCCGAGCAGTACCAGGAGCTGATTCCCGGCACGGCGCTGGCCCGCGCGCGGTACGATGGCTTGAGGCGCAACGCGGTGTATGCACTGGGGGTCGCACGGCAGGCGCACGCCCGGCCGTTGCTCGAAAAACTCAGCGACGACGGCAGCGAACTGGTACGCAGCGCCGCACGATGGGCGCTTCTCCAGATGGAGTCGTGACACCGGCCAGCGTGACGCCGCCGCTCGGGCGGGTGTACGCGGCGCTGGGGGCGCAGGTGCTGATCAGCTCGGGCACGTACCTGGCCGCCAAGCGGGCGATGACGGAGCTGTCGCCGTTCACGGTGGTGCTGTGGCGCTTCCTGGTGTGTGGCGCCGCGTTCGTGGCGCTGCTCGCGCTGATTCCGGGGCCCCGGGTGCCGCCGCGCGGCGCCTGGAAGCGCGTGGCGCTGCTGGGGTTGATGGGCGGGCCGGTGAACCAGACGCTGTTCTTCTCCGGCCTCTCGCGCTCCACGGCGTCGCACGCGGCGCTCTTCTACGCGCTCACGCCGCTGGGCGTGTACGTGGCCAGCCTGGTGCTGGGGCGGGAGCGGGCGTCGTCGAGGACGACGGCGGGCATCCTCACCGCGCTCATGGGCGTGGTGGTGCTGCTGTTGGGGCGGGGGCTCGCGAGCGCGCGCGGCACGCTCGAAGGCGACCTGCTCATCCTGGCGGCGGTGGTGGCGTGGGTCGTCTACACGACGGAGGGGCGGCCCCTGGCGACCGAGCACGGGCCGCTGCGGGCGACGGCGTGGACGATGACGGTGGCCACGCTGCTCCAGCTGCCGCTCATCCCGTTCGTGCTCGAGCCCGGGCAGGTGTGGGCGGCGAGCGCGGCGGCGAAGGGCTCCATCGTGTACCTGGGCCTGATGACGTCGGTGGTGGCGTACCTGCTCTGGTCCTACGCGCTGTCGAAGGTGCCCGCGTCGCGCGTGGCCATCTTCTCCAACCTCCAGCCGGCGGTGACGGCGCTGGTGGCGTGGCTCTTCCTGGACGAAGCGCTGCACTGGGAGCTCGCGCTGGGCGGCGCGTTGGTGCTGGTGGGCGTGCGGCTGACGCAGACCGCGCCGATGAAGCCCTCGCCGGTGGTGGTGCCCGCGCGCTGAGGCGTTGACCCGCGAAGGGACGGGGCCGCACGCTCGCGCCCATCCCGCGCTCCGGAGAGGACCTGCTGAAGGTCGAGGCCCGCCCGTGGCTGCTCACCGCGCCGACGGGGATGGGGGGCTCCATCGAGAGTGCAACGACGGACAGGAGCGCGGCGACGTCTGCGTGTCGCCCTGCTCGCTCTGGCGGCGCATCCTGGATGAGGAGCGTGAGCGCGCGGACCGAGCGCGCACCCGCGCGGGCGTGTCCCGGCGCATGAGTGGACGGCGCCTCCAGGCGGCGCCATCCGGGCGCGAGCGTCACGCCTCGCGCGGCCTGTCGTCAGTCGCCGTTCGGGTCCCAGTCGGAGATGTCCTTCTTGGGCTCCGGCGGTGGGGTGGGGCGGGGCGGCGGGGCGGGGCGGGCCGGTTCCTTCTTCGCCACTGGCGGGGGCGGCGGAGGCAGGTCTTCATCCTCCGTGGCGCTGGGGCGGCTCGGCTGCGCGGGCTCGGCCACCACGGGCTTGGGCGCTGGCTTCGGCGCGGGCGGCTCCGCTCGCGGCGGGGGGGGGGCTCGCGGCGGCGGCTCGGCGAAGGCTTCGATGTCGGGGGACTCGGAGCGCTCGGGCTCGGGCGCCACGGCGGGTGATGGCGGGGGCGGCGTGCGCGCGGGGGCGGGCTCCGTCGCGCGGGCCGGCACCGCCGCCGTCTGACGGGGGTTGCCCTTCGCGGACTTGCGCTCCGTCTCCGCGTCCGACGCGCGGTAGCCCTTGCGCTCCAGCTGCTCGGGGGGCGGGTCGTCGTAGGCGTCGCGCACGGGGCGCCCGCGCACCGGCTTGTTCTCTTCGTCGCCGAACGGGTCGTCCTCGCGGCGGCGGTCCTTCTCCTCGATTTCGCGCAGCTTGGCCGCTTCCGTCTTGCCGGGGCGGCGCTCGGCGGCGGCCTCTGGCGCGTCCGGGGCCCGGTTGTTCACCGCGTTGAACTGCCGGGCGCACTGGGTGCGCTTGTTCGAGCAGTCATCGAAACAGCGGGTCAGCTTGCGGATGACGCTGCCGTTGCCGCCGTACTCGATGGTGCAGTCCTCCTTGCACGCGGCGGCGTCCTCCTCGCAGCCCGGCGGGACGGGGCCGGCCAGGGCAGGGGTGCCGAAGAGGAAGGCGAGGGCGACGAGGCGCGGAAGAAGACGCATGGCAAATGTGAAAGCTACCAGTCTTCCGCGCTTCCTGGGCGAGCCCCCCGCGATATCGTCAGGCCCGCGCCCGGCGACCGGGCGAGGGGAGACGCATGCCGGCGGTCAAGGTGGGCATCATCGGGGGCCACGCCCTCTACCAGGCACTGGGACTCCAGGGCCGGGGCGAACACCTCTCCGTGGAGACGCCCTTCGGGCCCCACAGCACCCCGCTGGTCGCCACGGAGCTGGAGGGCGTCCCCGCCGTCTTCGTCTTCCGCCACGGCCAGGGCCACGTCCACAACGCCACCCGCGCCCCCTACCGGGCCAACCTCTTCGCCTTGAAGACGCTGGGCGTCACCCACGTCGTCGCCACCGGCACGGTGGGCAGCCTGCGCGAACCCCTCCAGCCGCTCCACCTGGCCCTGCCGGATCAGGTCATCGACCGGACCTACCGCCGCCCCTGCACGTTCTACGACGACGTCGCCGTGCACGTGGAGCTGGCCCAGCCCTTCTGCGCGACCCTGCTCCAGACCCTCAACGACGCCGCCCAGCGAAGCGACACCGTGGTGCACCCCACCGGCACCTACGTGTGCATCGAAGGCCCCTCCCTCAGCACCCAGGCGGAGAGCCAGCTGTACCGCACGTGGGGCGGGGACATGGTGGGCCTCACCGCCATGCCGGAGGCGCGGCTCGCGCGCGAAGCGGAGCTGCACTACGCCCTCGTCGCGCTGCCCACCGACCACGACTCGTGGCGCCCGCGGCCCGTGGGCCAGGAGCCCGAGGCGCTCCTGTCGCAGTTCACCCAGCGGCTGGACGCCGTCACCGCCCACGGCGCCGCGCTCCTGCGCCGCGCGCTGCCCCGCATCGCCGCCACCCCCGCCGCCTGCCGCTGTGACAGCGCGCTCGCGATGGCCATCTTCACCGACCGCACCCGCATCCCCGCGGAGGTGAGGAGCCGCCTGCGCCCCCTGCTGGGCCGCTACCTGCCCTCCGGGCTCGTCTAGCGCTGAACACCCGGCCCCTTCGGGGCCGAGCGCCCGCCCGGCCGCCTGCTGCCGAACGCCCGGTCCGTTCCCACATTGCCTCCCCAACAGACCCGGAGGGGGCGTCACATGGGGCTGCCACGGCTCAAGTACCTGACGTGGAGGGAGTTCGCGCGGCGCTTCTGGAAGGAGATTGAAGAGGACACCGTCACCGACGTGGCGGCGCAGCTGTCGTACTACTTCATCTTCTCCCTGTTCCCCTTCCTGTTCTTCCTCGTCACGCTGGTGGCGTACCTGCCGTTCGCGCCCGGCGCGGTGGACGCGATGCTCGACCGCCTCCGCCCGCTGATCCCCGGCGACGCGCTGGGGCTGGTGAGCCAGCACCTCACGTCGCTCGTCGCGGAGACGCGCCCCAAGCTGCTCACCCTGGGTCTGCTCGTGGCGCTGTGGTCCGCCTCGCGCGGCGTGGACGCCCTGCGCAAGGCGCTCAACCTGGCCTACGACGTGTCGGAGTCCCGGCCCTTCTGGAAGACGCAGGGGCTGGCGCTGCTGGTGACGCTGGCGGGCAGCCTGGTGATTCCCCTGTCCTTCGCCGTCCTGCTGCTGGGGGGACGCTTGGGGGCGTGGGTCGCGGACAAGCTGGCGCTCATCGACGAGTTCCACCTCGTCTGGTCCTGGCTGCGCTGGCCCTTCACCGCGGCGCTGGTGATGCTGATGCTGTCGCTCTGCTACTACCTGCTGCCGGACGTGAGGCAGCGCTTCAAGTACATCACCCCGGGCTCCGTGGCGGGCACGCTGGCGTGGATGGGCAGCACCTGGGGCTTCACCCAGTACGTGGACCACTTCGGCAAGTACGACGTCACCTACGGCTCCATCGGAGGCGTGGTGGTGCTGCTCCTGTGGCTCTACCTCTCCGGGCTCATCTTCATCCTCGGAGGGGAGCTCAACGCCATCCTCGAGCACGCCTCCGCGCAGGGGAAGGCCAAGGGCGCGCGAGACTTCGGCCAGCCCGCGCCCCTGGAGGCGCCCCTCAAGACGCCCGGCGCGGCCAAGAGCGCCAGCAGCGCCCGGAAGACGCGGCGGGCCCTCTTCTGGCGCGGGCGCCGCGTGGCGGAGGGCCAGGACCCGGAGCCCCCCGGCCCGCGCACGGACGGGAGCGAGCCCCCGCCCGCGCACTGAGGGCGGGGCCCGGAGCGTCGGCGGTCTACTTGGGCAGCTTCGCCTGGATGGCCGGCAGCCCGCCCGGGGCGTTCCGGTTCCCCTTGAGGCCTTCCTGCGCGATGAGCTTCTGCAGGTGCGCGATGCGGTCCTTGTTCGTGGGGTGCGTGGAGAGCCACTTGAGCGCGGCGGGCTGGGCGCCCTGCTGCTTCTCCAGCTTCTCGAAGAAGGTGATGAGCCCGCGCGGGTCGAAGCCCGCGGCGGCGGCGTACCTCGCGCCGTACTCGTCCGCCTCCGTCTCCTCGCTGCGCCCGTGCGCCAGCTGCAGTCCGCCGCCGGCCAGCTGCGCGGCGATCTGCGCCGCGGTGCCGGGGT
Source organism: Corallococcus sp. Z5C101001 (assembly GCF_007352635.1). Lineage (NCBI taxonomy): Bacteria > Pseudomonadati > Myxococcota > Myxococcia > Myxococcales > Myxococcaceae > Corallococcus > Corallococcus sp. Z5C101001. Next base: position 464,117 of record NZ_VKLU01000004.1, on the reverse strand, counting down.
TCTGGCCCAGCGCCACCTGGGTGATGGCCTGCAGGCCGTAGGCGTTGATCATCGCGCGCGCGGAGTGCCGGCCCACCACGTGGCCCGCCTCGTGCGCCATGACGCCCGCCAGCTCCGCCTCGGTGTCCGCCGCCAGCAGCAGGCCCGTGTAGACGTAGAGGAAGCCGCCCGGCGTGGCGAAGGCGTTGACCGTCTTCGGGTCGTTGATGACGTTGACCTTCCACTTCACCCCGGAGCGGTCCTTGTTCGCCTGCGCGAGGATGGGCGCGGAGATGCCCCGGACGTACTCCAGCACCTGCGGGTCCTCCACGTACTTGATGTTCTCCTTCGTCTCCAGCTCCTGCTTCACCTGGAGGCCGAGCTGGTTCTCCTGCTCGTCGGAGATGAAGACCTGCGCGAGCGCCTTCTCCGCGCCCACGCGCTGCTTCGCGCAGCCCGTGGTGAGGCTGGAGGCCAGGGTGAGGGTCAGCAGTGCGGTGACCATCCGTTGCATGGGCGAGTCGTCCCTTCTCTGAGGTGGAGGCGTGTCCGGCCCGTCGTAGCCGCGCCCCCCACGCCCGGGCAAGCACCTTCCCGGGGCGCCTTGCTCCGTTGGAAGGCGGACCTCCTGCTCGCCTGGACCCGGGACATGCGCGCGCGGCGGGCAGGTGCTATGTGCCCGGGCGGATGCCTGAGCTACCCGAAGTGGAGATCGCCCGGCGCAACCTGGAACGCTGGTTCAAGGGCCGCCGCATCGTGCGGGCGGAGGCGGACGCCACGCGCGTCTTCCGGGGCGCGGAGCTCGCCCGCTTCACCCGGCTCACCGGCCGGGTGGAGGCCCTGGAGCGCAAGGGAAAGTACCTGCTCATCACCCTGGAGGGGGGGCACGGCCTGATGGCCCACCTGGGCATGACGGGCAAGTTCGTCCGCCGCGCGCAGGGCGAGCCCGTCCCCCACAGCCGCGCCCGCTTCTTCCTGGATGACGGGCACGTGGTCCACTTCAGTGATCCGCGCCTCTTCGGCCGGATGGAGCCCGTGCCCGCCGAGGACTTGTGGGCGCTGCCCTCGGTGAAGGCCCTGGGCCGCGACCCCCTGACGGAGGGCCTCACCGGCCCCCAACTCCAGGAGGCGGTGGGGGACTCCAAGCAGGACCTGAAGGTGGCGCTGATGGACCAGGGCCGCGTCGCGGGCCTGGGCAACATCCACGCCGCGGAGGCGCTCTTCCGCGCGGGGCTCCACCCGGCCCGCAAGCCCGGCACCCTCACGCCCGACGACTGGAAGCGCCTGGCCCAGGCCATCCACGCCGCCTTCGACTTCGCCTTCCAGGAGCAGGAGGGCGAGGACATCACCTACCTGGAGGAAGCGGGCTCCGTGAACCGCTTCCGCGTGTACGGGCGGGCGAAGGGGCCGTGCTCGAAGTGTGGAACCCCCGTGGAGTCCTTCACCCAGGGTGGGCGCACCACGCATTTCTGTCCGAAATGCCAGCCGCTCCCGCGTGTTGGCGCCCGGCCCTCGGGGGCGCCCAAGGGCAAGGCCCCCTCCGTTACCCGTGAGAAGCCTCGTTCCCGTAGACGTTGACACCCCTGGGGGGCATGGCTTGAATCGCCCGCCCTTTACACCCGGCCGCGTCATGTCGCGGCCCCGGAGACCGTTGACCATGCCTCATGTCCTGCTGGCGGCGCTGCTCGTCGCCTCGTCCACGGCCACCGCGCAGACGCCGGTGCCCGATGGTGGCACGCCCGCCGCGGCACCCCACGAGTCGGCCTCCGCCGAATCGCCTTCCCCCGCGCCCCCCGCCGTCTCCAACCCTGAAGGGGGCATCAGCCGCGAGGAGCTGGAGCAGCGCCTGGAGGCCACGCGGCAGGAGCTGCGCGAGGACATCCGCGCCCAGACGGCGACCCAGGCCGTGGCCAACAACGACTGGCAGGAGGAGTGGACGGAGGAGAAGCGCAAGCTGGAGCTGTTCACGCTCGACGGCTACCTGCGCGTGCGCCCCACGCTCTTCTACAAGTTCGACCTGGGCAAGCCCGCGCTCCCCGCCGGCACGCCGCTGGGCCGCCAGTTCTGGACGCGCTCGCCGCGCTCCGCCTCCGAGAAGACCCAGGCGGGCGCCAACATGCGCTTCCGCCTGGATCCGTCCTTCAACGTCTCCGAGGACGTGCGCATCAAGGCGCAGGTGGACGCGCTGGACAACATCCTCCTGGGCTCCAACCCGGACAGCGCCTACAGCGGGGACGGGCGCAACAACTTCACGCTCTTCTCGGAGAACCAGACCCCGTCGGACTCCGCCGTCAACGCCTTCAAGGACTCCGTGCACGTGCGGCGCGCGTACGGCGAGGTGACGACGCCCGTGGGCATCCTGCGCTTCGGCCGCATGGGCAGCCACTGGGGCCTGGGCATGCTGCGCAACGACGGCAACTGCCTGGACTGCGACTACGGCGACACGGTGGACCGCATCCAGTTCGTCACGGAGCCCTTCCCCGGCTGGTACATCACGCCGATGCTGGACTTCAACTCGGAGGGGCTCTCCACGGAGAAGGCCGCCTCCCTGGGCGAGCCCATCGACCTGACCCAGTCCGACGACAGCCACAGCCTGGTGCTGGCCATCGCGCGGCGCGACACCGAGCAGCAGCAGCAGGCCAAGCTGGACAACAACCAGGGCGTCCTCAACTACGGCCTGTACTTCACCTACCGCACGCAGCGCTACGCGACCCTGACGGAGACGGGCACCCCGTTCGACGCCGCCAACCCGCCCATCCCGGTCGTCACCACCGCGCCCACGTTCGTGCCGCGCGGCGCCACGCTGTACATCCCGGACCTGTGGTTCAAGTACGCGGAGAAGAAGTTCCGCATCGAGGCGGAGTTCGCCGCGCAGCTGGGCACCATCGGTGGGCGCGCGCTGACGGCCCAGGACCCCACCAGCCAGTCGCTGCGCATCGCGCAGTTCGGCGGCGTGCTCCAGTCGGAGTTCCACGTCATCGAGAACAAGCTGCACCTGGGCGTGGAGGTGGGCTTCGCCTCCGGTGACAAGGCGCCGGGCTTCGGCAACTACCCGGGCCGCCAGGGCTCCGGCACGGACGGCAACACCGCCCCGGGCGACCTGGAGGGCCGCCAGTACAGCTGCGACGCCGGCGGCTGCAGCGACAACGCCATCCGCAACTTCCGCTTCAACCGCGACTACCGCGTGGACCTCATCCTGTGGCGCTCCATCCTGAATGGCGTCACGGATGCGTTCTACGTGAAGCCGGGCCTCAAGTACTCCATCGCGGAGGGCTTCGACGTCTACGGGAGCGTCATCTACTCGCAGGCGTTCTACGCGCAGTCCACGCCGTCCTCCGTCAACAAGGCCCTGGGGCTGGAGGCGGACGTCGGCGCGCGCTACATCACGGAGGACGGCTTCGTGGCGGGCATCGACTACGGCATCCTCTTCCCGCTCGACGGCCTGAAGGACGTGGGGCAGATCGGTCAGCAGCTCAGCACCGCGCACGCCATCCGCGGCATGCTGGCCATCCGGTTCTAGCCATGCGCTCCACCCTCCTGCGGCTGGGGGCCGCCACCGGCCTGACGTTCCTGCTGGTGGCGTGCGGCATCAAGGGCAGCCCCCGCGCCCCCCGTCCCGCGCCCGCGGCCACGCCGGCGCCTCCGGCCACGCCGGAGACGGTGCCCCCGCAGGAGCCGCCGCACGGACCCGTGGAGCCCTCCGGCCCCACGGTGCCGCCGTCCACGACGGAACCCGAGCTGCCGCAGTGAGCGCCTTCGCCTACCGGAAGGGGCTGCTGCACGCGGAGGAGGTGCCCCTGTCCGCCATCGCGGACGCGGTGGGCACGCCCACGTATGTCTACGCCACCGCCGCCCTCGCGGAGCGCTTCCGCGAGGTGACGGAGGCGTTCCAGGGCCACCCGCACCTCGTCTGCTATTCGGTGAAGGCCAACTCCAACCTGGCCATCCTCCGCCTCTTCGCGGGGCTGGGCAGCGGCTTCGACATCGTGTCCGGCGGCGAGCTGGCGCGCGTGAAGCAGGCGGGCGGCGCCCCGGCGAAGACGGTGTTCGCGGGCGTGGGCAAGACGCCGGACGAGATGGCCCAGGCGCTGTCCCAGGGGCTGCTGCTCTTCAACGTGGAGAGCGCGGAGGAGCTGGAGGCGCTGGACGCGGTGGGCCGCCGGTTGGGGAAGCCCGCGCCCTTCGCGCTGCGCGTGAACCCGGACGTGGACGCGCGCACGCACCGCTACATCGCCACCGGCCTGAAGACGTCCAAGTTCGGCGTGCCCTTCGAGGAGGCGGTCGCCCTCTACGCGAAGGCGAAGAAGTGGAAGGGGCTGAAGGCGCTGGGGCTGGACTGCCACATCGGCTCGCAGCTCACGCGCACCGCGCCCGTCAAGGCCGCGCTCACCAAGGTGGCGGACCTCTACGTCACGCTCAAGGCGAAGGGCCACGCGCTGGAGTACCTGGACGTGGGCGGCGGGCTGGGCATCACCTATTCGGACGAGACGCCGCCCAGCGCCGGGGAGTACGCGCGCACCGTGCTGGGCGCGGTGGCGCGCACCGGGGCCACGCTGCTCCTGGAGCCGGGGCGTTCGCTCGTGGGCAACGCGGGCGTGCTGCTCACCCGCGTGCTGTACCGCAAGCCCACCGAGGCGCGCACCTTCGTGGTGGTGGACGCGGGCATGAACGACCTGCTGCGCCCGGCGCTCTACGAAGCCCACCACGCGCTCCAGCCGGTGGTGAAGCGCCGCGGCCGGGACGTGGAGGTGGATGTCGTGGGGCCGGTGTGCGAGTCCACCGACGTGCTCGCGAGGGCTCGCCCCCTGGTGCTGCCCCGCCAGGGCGACCTGTACGCCTTCATGAGCGCCGGGGCTTACGGGATGAGCATGGCTTCCACCTACAACTCGCGGCCCCGGCCGGCGGAGGTGCTGGTGGATGGAGCGGCCTGGCGTGTCGTACGGGAGCGCGAGCGCGTCGAGGACCTCTGGCGCGGCGAGCGGGCCTGAACGTATAAGCGCCGGCATGAAGACCTTCGAAGGCTCCATGACGGCGCTGGCCACCCCGTTCCGCGAAGGGGTGCTGGACGAGGGGGCCTTCCGGGCCCTGGTGCGCTACCAGCTCGAAGGCGGCACGGACGTGCTGCTGCCCATGGGGACCACCGGCGAGGCGGTCACCCTGGACGCCGACGAGCGCGCTCGGGCCATCGCCGTGGTGGTGGACGAGGTGAAGGGCCGCGTGCCGGTGGTGGCGGGCGCGGGCAGCAACAGCACGAAGGAGACCGTCGACTCCGTGCGCCGCGCGCGCGAGGTGGGCGCGGACGGCGCGCTCATCGTCACGCCCTACTACAACAAGCCCACGCAGGCGGGGCTGGTGGAGCACTTCCGCGCCATCGCGAAGGCGAACCCGGGCTTCCCGCTCATCGCCTACAACGTGCCGGGCCGCACGGGCGTGGACCTCCTGCCGGAGACGGCGCTGCGCCTGTGCGACATCCCGGAGGTCGTGGCGCTGAAGGAGGCCACGGGCAACCTCATCCGCGCGGTGGACCTGGTGGAGAAGTGCGGCGACCGGCTGACGCTCCTGTCCGGCGACGACTTCACGGTGCTGCCCTTCATCGCGTGCGGCGGCAAGGGCGTCATCTCCGTGTCCTCCAACGTCGCGCCCCGGATGATGGCGGACCTGGTGGCGGCGGCGCGCAGCCACGACATCGCGAAGGCGCGCGGCCTCCAGGTGCGGATGAACGCGCTGCACCGGCTGCTCTTCGTGGAGTCCAACCCCATCCCGGTGAAGTGGGCGCTGCACCTGATGGGGATGTTCGGCCCGGAGCTGCGGCTGCCGCTGGTGCCCCTGGGTGACGCGAACGCCGCGAAGCTGAAGGACGAACTGGCGGGCCTGGGACTGTTGAAGGCCTGAAGGGACCGCACGCCATGACCCGCACCGTCATCACCGGTATCTCCGGCCGCATGGGCGGCACGCTGCTGCGCCTGGCGCGGGCGGCGAGCGACCTGTCGGTGGTGGGCGCGACGGTGCGCCCGGGCAGCGCGCTGGCGGGGCAGGACGCGGGGCTCGTGGCCCGGCTGGGCGCGCCGCTGGACGTGCTGGCGGTGGACGACCTGGGCCGCGCGCTGGACGGCGCGAAGGCGGACGTCGTCGTGGACTTCACCGGCCCGGAGGCCACGCTCGAACACGCGCGGCGGTGCGCGGAGCGCGGCGTGGCGCTGGTGGTGGGCACCACGGGCTTCACGCAAGAAGGCCTGGCCCGGCTCCAGGCGCACGCGCGCACGGTGCCCATCGTCGCGGCGCCCAACATGTCCGTGGGCGTGAACCTGGTCATCCGCATGGCCGCGGAGCTGGCGCGCGTGCTGGGGCCCTCGTTCGACGTGGAGGTGCTGGAGGCGCACCACCGCATGAAGAAGGACGCGCCCAGCGGCACCGCGCTCAAGCTGGCGGAGGTGCTGATGGACGCGCTGGGCCGCACGCGCGACGACCTCACCTTCGCGCGCGAGGGGCAGACGGGCGCCCGGCCGCCGGGGGAGATTGGCGTGCAGGCGCTGCGCGGCGGGGACGTGGTGGGCGAGCACACCGTCTACTTCTTCGGCGAGGGCGAGCGCATCGAGCTCACCCATCGCGCGACGAATCGTGATCAATTCGCGCAAGGCGCGCTGAGGGCCGCGCGGTGGGTGGCGGGCCGCGCGCCGGGACTCTATGACATGGCCGACGTGCTCGGCCTCCAGGGGAAGACATGACCGCCCGTTACTGCCGCTTCCAGGTCGAGGGCCGCGCCAGCTACGGCCGCGTCGACGGCAACGAGGTGGTGGTGCTCACCGCCGCGCCGTGGGCCGGGGGCAAGGAGACGGGCCTGCGCCGGTCGCTCCAGGGGCTGACCCTGCTCACGCCCTCGGACGCGTCGAAGGTCGTCTGCATCGGCCAGAACTACCGCAAGCACGCGGAGGAGATGGGCAAGCCCATCCCCACCGAGCCGCTCCTCTTCACCAAGCCCTCCACCGCCCTCAACGGCCCCGGGGCGCCCATCCGCATCCCGAAGGCGAGCCAGGAGGTGCACCACGAGGCGGAGCTGGCGCTCGTCATCGGTGAGCGCCTGAAGAACGCCGACGAGGCCACCGCCGCGCGCGCCATCTGGGGCCTCACCGCCTTCAACGACGTCACCGCGCGCGACATCCAGCGCAAGGAGATCCAGCACACCCGCGCCAAGGGCTACGACACCTTCGCCTGCGCGGGCCCCTGGGCCGTCACCGGCCTGTCCCCGGCGGACCTGCGGGTGGTGTGCCGGGTGAACGGGCAGGTGCGTCAGGATGGCCGGACGTCCGACATGGTGTTCAGCCCCGCCCGCCTGGTGTCCTTCATCTCCCACATCATGACGCTGCTGCCGGGCGACCTGGTGAGCACGGGCACGCCTTCGGGCGTGGGCGTGCTGGTGGCGGGGGACACGGTGGAGGTGGAGCTGGAGGGAATCGGAACCCTGGTGAATCCGGTTGAGATGGAGCCTTGAGCGCGACCGTCTATGTAGGTCTGGGTTCCAACGAGGGCGACCGAGAGTCCCACCTCGTGGCCGCCCTCTCCGCGATGTCCTGCATCGACGCGGTGTCGGTGAGTGGCTGCTCGTCCCTGTATGACACCGCCCCGGTGGGCCCCGCGCAGCCGCGCTTCCTCAACGCCGTGGTGGCGCTGGAGTGCGACCTGACGCCGCAGCGCCTGCTGTGCATCCTCCAGCGCATCGAACAGGACCTGGGCCGCCACCGGCTCCAGCGCTGGGGCCCGCGCACCATCGACCTGGACATCCTCCTGTGGGACGAGGAGGACCACTCCGTCGTCGCGGACGCGAACCTCCAGGTGCCCCACCTGGAACTGCACAAGCGCCGCTTCGCGCTGGAGCCCCTGTCGGAGCTGGCCCCCCAGGCCCGGCACCCGGTGCTGGGCGTGACGGTGCAGGAGTTGCTCGCGAAGCTCGCCCCCCAGGACGTCCGCAAGCGCGAGGCCCTGTACTGGCCCGACATGGGCGCCCGTTTCCCCGTCCACGAACTATGAGCCTGTCCCTCGTCCTGGCCACGGCCGCGCTGCTCGCGGCCGAGCCCACCCCCCTGCCTCCCGGCCACCCCACGATTCCGCCCGGCACCCAGGCGTCGCCCACGACGGGCGCGGCCGCGAACGGCGCGCTGCCGGCGGGCCACCCCACGATTCCCGCGGGCACCCAGGCGTCGCCCACGATGGGCGCGGGCGCGAACGGCGCGCTGCCCCAGGGCCACCCGGCGGTGGACGGCAACCGGCTGCCGCCGTCCGCCGAGGAGCTGATGATGCAGCTCGACTCGTCGGAGGGGCTGCGCGAGCGGGAGAAGACCTTCGAGATCGCCCTGTCGCTGGGCAAGCTCTACTACGCGAACGGCCGCAACGCGGAGGCGCTGGCGTACCTGGGCCAGGCGCAGGCCAAGTCGGACGGCGTGCGCGCGCTGTTCCTCGCTTCGAGGAAGAAGCTGGGCAAGACGCCCGTCGCCACCGCGGAGGCCGCGAACTGCGGCTTCACGCCGGGCCAGGCGCTGGACGCGATGGAGGCCGTGGCGCAGGCCCGCGCGAAGGCCGGCGACACCGCGGGCGCCGCCGCCTGCGCGCGCGCCGCCCTGGCCCCCGCGCTGGAGGTGGACGTGGTGCGCGGCAACGCGCTGTACCTCCAGGGCGACAGCGCCAACGCGCTCAAGGCGTACGCGCGCGCGCTGGAGGTGGACCCCCGCCAGGAGGAGGCCCTGTACGGGCACTCCTCGCTGCTCTTCGAGACGCAGGGGGAGAACCTCCAGGCCCTCAAGTCCGCGCGCGAGGGCTTCGACGCGCTGGTGACCGCGAACCCCGAATCCCAGCGCGCGCCCATGGCCCGCGAGCTGAGCCAGCGCATCGAGGAGACGCTGAAGGCGGGCGGCCGCAAGAAGTGGCTCGCGTCGCGCGCCGCGGATCGCCAGGTGCGCCTGTCCCAGTCCCCCGCGCAGGCCGCCGCGCTGCCGCCGGACGCGCCGCGCCCGCTGACGCCGGAGATGGTGGACGCGGTGAAGAACACGGAGCGCACGCCGGAGCTGGAGGCGGGGCTCGCGAAGCTGGTGGACGAGGGCGAGGAGCACCTGGCCCACGGCCGCTACCAGGAGGCCCTGGCCAACTACACCCGCGTGGTGCCCTTCCAGCCGGAGAACGGCCGCGCGAAGGCGGGCATGGCCTGGGCGCTGGTGGGCCTGGGCCGCCCCATGGGCGCGCGCGTGTGGAGCGTGGCGCTCCAGTCGGACGCGGGCGCGGTGGAGACGCTGGGCGACACGCTCCTCGCCAAGGGCGACGCGAAGGGCGCGAAGGCCCTCTGGGAGAAGATGACCCAGGACGCGCCGGACTACCCGAACAAGGCCTCGCTCCAGGCGAAGCTGTCGCGGTAGCGCGCCGCTAGAAGAACTTCGCGGCCAGCAGGTCCTGGACGTCGAGCAGGCCCACGGCTCGGCCCTCGACGTCCACCACGGGGAGCTGGTCCACCCGCAGCTCGCGCATCTGCGCGGCGGCGGTGAGCACCAGCGTCTCCGGGGTGATGCAGCGCGGGCGCTTGCCCATCACCTGCCGCACCGGCACCTCGAAGTCCGTGTGGCCCCGCTCCACCAGCCGGCGCAGGTCGCCGTCCGTGAAGATGCCCTCCAGCTTCCCGTCGCGGTCCACCACGCACGCGGCGCCCGGACGGCCCGGCGTGTTGGTCATCACCACCACCGCCTGGGACAGCCGCGCGGTGTCCAGCACCAGCGGGTTCGCGGGCCCCGTGCGCATCAGCTCGAAGACGCGCAGCACGGAGCGCCCCAGCTTCCCGCCCGGGTGCAGGAGCGCGTAGTCGTCCCGCCCGAAGGGCCGCGAGCGCAACAGCGTCATCGCCAGCGCGTCGCCCATCGCGTGCAGCGCGGCGGTGGACGCGGTGGGCACGAGCCCCATGGGGCACGCCTCCTCGATGCGGCCGATGTCCAGCACCACCTCCGCGCCCTTCGCGAGCGGGCTGTCCGCGTCCCCGGTGAGCGCCACCACCGGCGTGCCCATGCGCTTGAACAGGGGCAGCAGGCGCAGCAGCTCCTCCGTGCTCCCGCTGTTGGACAGCGCGAGGATGACGTCGCCCGGGGCCACGCGGCCCAGGTCCCCGTGCACCGCCTCCGCGGGGTGGAGGAACACGGAGCGCACCCCGGTGGACGCCAGCGTGGAGGACAGCTTCTGGCCGATGTGGCCCGCCTTCCCCATGCCCGTCACCACCACCTGCCCCGCGCACTCCCGCACCAGCCTCAGCGCGTGCAGGAAGGCGTCCCCCAGCCGCTCCGTGGTGCCCAGGATGGCGCGCGCCTCCGCCTCCAGCACGCCCCGCGCGTACGCGAGCGAGGCCTCCGCGTCGGCGTCCCGGGCCTGGGGCCGGGCGGAGGCGGGGGACGCGCGGCCGGGGAGGGCGCGCAGGCGGGGCTTCTTGGCGGTGGAGCGGGGGGCGCGGGCCATGGATGGGCGCTACCTCTACTCCAGCCTCCGCGTGGGCGGCCATCCTTGACGCATGGGGGGGCCTGGGCTACGGCCTGCCCGCCCGGCCGCCCGTGGCCGGGGAAACCTTTTTCACCACCCGAACCAAGGGGACGAGATGAAGTTCTTCATCGACAGCGCGGACGTCGAGGAAATCCGCAAGGCCCATGCGATGGGCTGCGTGGACGGCGTCACCACCAACCCGTCGCTGCTGGCCAAGGTCGGCCGCGGGCTGGAGGAGACCATCCGCGAGATCTGCTCCATCGTGGACGGCCCCATCAGCGCCGAGTGCGTCTCGCTGGACGCCCCGGACCTCATCAAGGAGGGCCAGGGCCTGGCGAAGATCCACGACAACGTCGTGGTCAAGATTCCCATGGGCGTGGAGGGCATGAAGGCCGTCAAGGCGCTCACCGCCGAGGGCATCCGCACCAACGTCACGCTCTGCTTCTCCGCCAACCAGGCCCTGCTGTGCGCCAAGGCCGGCGCCACGTACGTGTCGCCCTTCGTGGGCCGGCTGGATGACATCTCCCAGGACGGCATGGAGCTCATCGCCCACATCCTGGAGATCTACCAGAACTACGACTTCACCACGCAGGTGCTGGTGGCCAGCGTGCGCAACCCCGTGCACGTCCTCCAGTCCGCGCGCCTGGGCGCGGACGTGGCCACGCTGCCCTACAGCGTCATCACCCAGTTGGCCAACCACCCGCTCACCGACAGCGGCATCAAGAAGTTCCTCGCGGACTGGGAGAAGGTCCCCAAGCAGGCGAAGCCGTAGCCCCATGGGTCCGTGACCCCTCCCCCCGGGCCGTTCCGGTGTTCCTGGAACGACGGGGGGAGTCACACGGGGGCTGGCGGTCCGGCGGCGGGAGCGGTATGGCAGGGAAGCGGATTGATATTTGAATCAACCCTCCCGGAGCCGTTCCATGGATTTCCAGCTCAGCGAGTCCCAGCGCGCGTTGCAGGATGCCGCGCGCAAGTACGCCCGTGACGTGGTGCGCCCCAAGGCCCCCCACTACGACGAGACGTCGGAGTTCCCCCGAGACCTCATCTCCGCGGCGTTCGAGCTGGGCCTGCTCAACATGGCCATCCCGTCCGAGTACGGCGGCGTGGGCCTGTCGCACCTGGAGCAGGTCATCGTCTGCGAGGAGCTGGCGTGGGGCTGCGCGGGCGTGGCGACGTCCATCATCGCCAACGACCTGGCCAACCTGCCCATCATCCTGCACGGCACGGATGAGCAGAAGAAGCGCCTGCTCGCCCCCTTTGGTGAGAAGTTCAAGCTGAGCTGCTTCTGTCTGACGGAGCCCAGCGCGGGCTCCGACGTGGCGGCCATGAGCACCACCGCGCGCCGCGAGGGGGACGAGTACGTCCTCAACGGCAGCAAGTGCTTCATCACCAACGGCGGCTACGCGGATCAGTTCACCGTGTTCGCCACGCTGGACAAGGGCAAGAAGCACAAGGGCATCACGTGCTTCGTCGTGGAGGGGCGGCCCCAGGGGCTGACCACCGGCAAGCACGAGAACAAGATGGGCCAGCGCGCGAGCAACACCACCACCGTCACCTTCGACGAGGTGCGTGTCCCGGTGGCCAACCGCATCGGCGAGGAGGGCGAGGGCTTCAAGGTCGCCATGGCCACGCTGGACAACAGCCGCCCGCTCACCGCCAGCATCTCCGTGGGCATCGCCCGCGCGGCGCTGGAGCACTCGCTGGAGTACTCCAGCCAGCGCCACACCATGGGCAAGCCCATCCGCGAGCACCAGGGCATCCAGTTCATGCTGGCGGACATGGCCATGAACACCCACGCCGCGCGCCTGCTCACCTACGAGAGCGCGCACGTGCTGGATGAAGGACAGCGCAACACCCTCCAGTCCAGCTACGCGAAGTGCTTCGCCGCGGACATGGCCATGAAGGTCGCCACCGACGCGGTGCAGGTCTACGGCGGCTACGGGTACATGAAGGAATACCCGGTGGAGAAGCTGATGCGCGACGCCAAGCTCATCCAGGTCTACGAGGGCACGAGCCAGGTGCAGCGTCTGGTCATCGCGAAGGAACTGTTCAGGTAGAAAAGCAAAACTGTGCCCGGCGGGGCTTTCCCGTTGCCGCCGCCGTGCGCGGATGTCTATTACTCCGGCCCTGATGCGCGACGCGTCAAGCACGCGTCGCGCCCGGTGCCGCTCGAAGCCCATCCACTTTTCAAGCACTCCCCACAGAGGAGAAGCCCGCCGTGAAGATTCTCGTCACCGCCAAGCGCGTGGAAGATCCCGAGTCGAAGATCAAGGTGAAGCCGGACGGCTCGGACATCGTGAAGGAGGGGTTGAAGTACAAGATCAACCCCTTCGATGAAATCGGCGTGGAGGAAGGCCTGCGCCTCGCGGCGAAGCACACCGGCGAGGTGGTGGTGGTCTCCATCGGCGGCAAGGAGGTGCAGGAGCAGCTGCGCCACGCGCTGGCCATGGGCGCCAACCGCGCCATCTGGGTGAACCACACGGGCCCGTTGGATCAGCTGGGCATCGCGGGCCTGCTCCAGAAGGTCGCGGAGAAGGAGAAGCCGGACATCGTCCTCTTGGGCAAGCAGTCCATCGACGACGACCAGAACCAGGTGGGGCAGTACCTGGCGGAGTTCCTGGGCTGGGGCCAGGCCACGTTCGCCTCCAAGGTGGAGTCGCTGGAGAGCGAGCAGGAGAAGGGCAAGGTCCCGGCGGTGGTGCTGTCCGCGGACAAGAAGAGCGTGCAGGTGGTGCGTGAAGTGGACAACGGGCTCGCCACCCTGGAGGTCCAGCTGCCCGCGGTCGTCACCACGGACCTGCGCCTGAACCAGCCGCGCTACGCCAGCCTCCCGGGCATCATGAAGGCGAAGAGCAAGCCCATCGAGGAGCTGACCCCGGCGGGCCTGGGCGTGGACGTGGCCCCGAAGATCCAGGTGCTGAAGCTGGCGTCGCCTCCGGCGCGCAAGGCGGGCATCAAGGTCCCGGACGTGGCCACCCTGGTGGAGAAGCTGCACAACGAGGCGAAGGTCGTCTGACCGCGCTCCCAACCATCTCTCACAAAGATTCCGGAGACAGACCCATGTCCATCGTCCTCATCGTCGCCGAGCAGCAGCCGGACGGAAACCTGCGCAAGGCCTCCCTCAACGCCATCGCCGCGGGCAAGCAGCTGGCGGACAAGGCCGGCGCGGAGCTGCACCTCGTCCTCCTGTCCAAGGACCCGTCGAAGCTCGCCGGGGAGCTGGCGGGCACCGGCGCCAAGGTCATCCACACCGCCGCCGCGCCGGAGTTCGAGCACTACCTGGCGGAGGTCCAGGCCCCCGTCGTCGCGGGGCTCGCGCAGGAGCTGAACGCCTCCTTCGTGGGCGCGGCCTCCACGGCGCAGGGCAAGGACCTGCTGCCGCGCGTCGCCGCCCGGCTGAAGGCCGCCATGGCCACCGACATCACCGCCATCAACGGCGCTGGCGCGGACATCACCTTCACGCGCCCCATGTGGGCCGGCAACGTGTTCGCCGAGGTGAAGCTGACCACGCCGGTGCAGGTCGTCAGCATCCGCGCCACGGAGTTCACCCCGGCCGCCGCCGGTGGCGCCGCCGCGGAGGTGAAGTCCTTCCAGCCGAAGCTGGAGGCCTCCAAGACGAAGTTCGTCAGCTTCAACGAGGTGAAGAGCGCGCGTCCGGAGCTGACCGAGGCCCGCGTGGTGGTGTCCGGCGGTCGCGGCACCAAGGGTGACTTCAAGGAGGTCGAGGCGCTGGCGGACCTGCTGGGCGCCGCGGTGGGCGCGTCCCGCGCGGTGTGCGACGCGGGTTGGGTGCCCAACGACTACCAGGTCGGCCAGACGGGCAAGGTCGTCGCGCCGCAGCTGTACATCGCCGCGGGCATCAGCGGCGCCATCCAGCACCTGGCGGGCATGAAGTCCTCGAAGACCATCGTCGCCATCAACAAGGATCCGGAGGCGCCCATCTTCCAGGTGGCCGACTACGGCCTCGTGGACGACCTCTTCAAGGTCCTGCCCGCGCTGCGCGAGGGCATCCAGAAGCTGAAGTAGGCCGCTGCCTCCGGGCAGGGTCGTGACACACGCGGGGCGCGTCGCCGGGAGTCCATCCCCGGGGCGCGCCCTTCGTCATGTCCGGCGCCTACAGGTCGATGTCGTTGTCGTGCCCGGGCTTCTTGCGCGCGGGCGGCGGCGCGGCTTCGGGGGCCTGGGGCTCGCCCTCGTCCGGCGCCTGGTCGTCGGGCTCCAGCTCGTGGGGTGTCTCCGGCACGGCGGGCGGCGCCTCGCCCGTGTCGAGCAGGTCGATGCGGCTGCCATCCTGGAGCTGGACGTAGAGGGTGCGGAAGGTCCAGTCCCCGCCGTCCTTGTCGGCCACGGCGTGCAGGGTGCCGTCCGCCTTGGGGCCATCCAGGGGGACGGTGAACTCCGCGTGGGTGTGCCCGTTGGAGGTGCTCACCCGGGTGTCACTGGGGAAGCCCGACTTGAAGGTGCCGCCCAGCGCCTGCTGCACGTGCGGATCCTCCTGGGCCTGGGCGACGGCGTCCGTGTACGCGCCCATGTCCTTGAAGGACGTGTAGCCCCAGCCCACGGCGATGGCGGCGAAGCAGAAGCACGAGCCCAGGAGCGCGAGGCACCCCACGGGCACCGCCCACTTCCAGTTGCGGTTCCACCATCCCTGGCGGGGTGCGGGGGCGTACTCACCCTCGGGCATCGTCGGCGGCATGGGCCCTCCTGGCCTTGGCGTCGGGCCGTGTCATAGCCGGTTCCGGACGAAGCGGGAGCGGGGATGCACCGCGGGACTGTCGCGGGGGCGCCTTCATGACAGAGTGTCTGTCATGCCCTCTGGTGGCGTCTCGACGGCCGAGCTCGCGGACCTGCTTGCGGCGCTGCCCTTCGGCCACCGGCTGTGGGTGCGCGGCATGGGGCGGTGTCTCTATCCCCTCCTGCGCAGCGGGGACGCGGTGCGGCTGCTGCGCTGCGGGCCGGAGCGGCTGGCGCGCGGGGACGTGGCGTTGATGCGGCACGGGCCCCGGCTGGCCGCGCAGGTGGTGCTGTCCACGCACCCCTGGGTGACGGAGGCGCTCCTGGGGGGCAGCGACGTGGCGGGAGGAGAGCTGGTGGGGCGCATCATCGCGCTGAAGCGAGGGCGCTGGGTGGTGCGGCTGCCCCGGCCCACCCGGCCGGCCCTGTTCCTGACCCAGCGGGCCCTGTCCGGCGTGTGGACGAAGCCCGAGTCCCGCGCGGTGTTCCGCCACCTGCGAGACCTGTTCTCCGGCTGGACGAAGCCGCTGCGCCGCCACTTCGTGGGCCCCATGGAGATCCGCCTGGTGCGCCCGGATGACCTGGACGCGCTGCTCGCCTTCGCCACGGAGCGGCTGGTGGTGTCCGGCACCTTCCTGCGCCGCCAGCTGCGAGACCGGTGGGGCCTGCCCCCGGAGCGGCGGGTGGGGGCGGCGGCGGGGGCCTTCGACGCCCAGGGGCGCCTGTACGGCTTCGCCTGGGCGGACGACTACCACCAGGAGGGGCTGGTCCTGGACGGCTTCTGGGTGCGCTCGCTGGTGGTGGCCCCCCGGGTGCGCCGCATGGGGGTGGCCAGTGGGCTGGTGCGCTGCCTGGTGGACGAGATGAAGCGGCAGGGGGCGGACCGCCTCCACGCCGACATCGACGAGGACAACACGGCCTCCCTCCGGACCTTCTCGGGCCTCGACTTTCGTCCCGCGCCGGACACGCTCACCACCGCGACCAACCGGCAGTGGGACGCGGCGGGCGGGAGCAAGCGGCTGGTCGTGCTGGTGCGCGCGCTCCAGGGGTGAGGCCCCGCGGGGGTTGCGCTCCTCGGCCTGCTGAGCCAAAAGCCCCACGGCGCCGGACGCGGGTGTCCAGCCGTGGGCAGCGCCATCCGCGCGGGCCGCGCGACGCTCACCGCGCTGGACGGGCGGGTTCCACGGGCTGGAGGGCGTGATGCCGCCGGGCGTCCCCGCCCTCCCGGACGTGGCGGTGTTCTTCAGCCCTTGAAATGAAATGGGAGGTCCAGCGGTGAAGCAGGGAAGCGAGGGGGCGCGATGGCAGGCGGACGGGGCGTTGGTGCTCCTCTGCGTGTTCTGGGGCGCGACGTTCGTGGTGGTGAAGGACGCGCTCTCCTTCGCGGATCCCTTCACCTTCCTCACCCTGCGCTTCGCGGTGGGCACGGCGGTGCTGGCCCCGCTCGCCGGCCGGCGGATGTTCGAGCCCGGCACGCTGAAGAAGGGCCTGCTGCTGGCGGTGATGCTGTTCCTGTGTTTCGCGCTCCAGACGGTGGGGCTCACGGACACCACGCCGTCGCGCGCGGCGTTCCTCACCGGGCTCAACGTCCTCTTCGTCCCGCTGCTGTCGGTGGTGCTCCTGCGGCGCCTGCCGCGGTGGGGCACCACGGTGGGGGTGGTGCTGGCGGCGGTGGGCCTGTACGCGCTGACGCGGCCCACGGAGGCATTGGCGAGGCCCGGGGCCGTGGGCGGCCTGTCGCTGGGCGACTGGCTGTCCGTCGGGTGCGCGGTGACGTACGCGGGGCACATCCTGCTCACGGAGCGCTTCGCTTCGCGCGACGGCGTCCGGGGGCTGGTGGCGGTGCAGCTGGCCGGGGTGGCGCTGCTGTCCGCGCTGTGCCTGCCGTTCGTGGAGCGCAAGCTGGAGTGGACGCCGCCGCTCTGGGGCGCGGTGCTGGTGTGCGGCGTGTTCGCGAGCGCGCTCGCCATTGGCATCCAGACGTGGGGCCAGGCGCGCACCACGGCGGTGCGCGCGGCGCTCATCTTCGCGCTGGAGCCGGTGTTCGCCTCCGTCTACTCCGTGGCGGTGGGCCGCGAGGTGCTGGGCGCGCGCGAGTGGGGCGGGGGCGCGCTCATCCTCGTGGGCGTGCTGTTCTCCGAGCTGGGGCCCGTGGTGTGGGACGGGTGGCGGTCGCGGGTCCGCACGCCCGCCGCCTGAGCATCCGGCGCGGGGCCCCAGGCCCTCGCGGCCGGGGCGTGGAGGGCCGGGGCGCGCTATAGACAGCCCCCATCCCATGAGCGTGGAGCTGAGACGAAACGGGCTGCACCTGACGGGCACGCCCCTGGCGCTGGACGCGAAGCGCAAGTCGCCGCTGTCCTTCGTCAGCCATGGGCACTCGGACCACATCGCCCGGCACGAGAGCACCATCGCGACCGCGGCCACGCTGCGCTTCATGGCCCACCGGCTGGGGCCGGTGTCGGCGCCGCTGTCGGTGCCCTTCCTGCGGCCGTTCGAGCTGGGGCCGCTGCTGCTGGAGCTCCTGCCCGCGGGGCACATCCTGGGCAGCGCGCAGCTCCGCGTCACCCGCGCGGATGGCCGGCGCATCGTCTACACGGGGGACCTGAACACCGCCCCGTCGCTCACCGCGGAGGCCACGGAGGTCGCGACCTGCGACACGCTCGTCATCGAGTCCACCTTCGGTCATCCGCGCTACCGCTTCCCGCCGCGCCCGGAGGTGCTGGGGCAGGTGGAGACGTGGCTGCGCGCGCAGCTGAACCGGGGCGTGACGCCGGTACTCCTGGGCTATCCCCTGGGCAAGAGCCAGGAGGCCATGAAGCAGCTCGCGGGCCGGGGCTTCCAGCTGGTCGCGCACCCGTCCATCTTCGAGGTCGCGGAGCTGTACGCGCAGCTGGGCGTCCCCATCGAGAACCTGCGCCGCTATGACGGCCGCGTGGAGCCGGGCGAGGTCCTCTTCTTCCCGCCGCACCTGGCGCGCGGCGGGGCCCTGGCGCCGCACTGGCCCCGGGCGACGGCGGTGCTCACCGGCTGGGCCCTGGACCCGGGCGGCGCGCGGCGCTACGGCGCGGACGTGGCCTTCCCGCTGTCGGACCACGCGGACTTCCCGTCGCTCCTGCGCTACGTGAAGGACACCGGGGCCCGGGAGGTCATCACCTGCCACGGCTTCGCGGAGGAGCTGGCGCAGGCGCTGCGGGACGCGGGCACGGACGCTCGCCCCCTGGGCAAGCCGCAGCAGATGGCCCTGTTTTGATTTCGCCGCTGGGACGTGTTGGAAGGAGCGCCTGTCATGACCGCCCCCGCTCCCTCGCTCACCGGCCATCTCGCCAACGTGCTGCTCTGCACGGACGCTGAACCGAAGCGCTTCGTCACCCGGGAGGTCCCCGAGGTGAAGGTGTCCTTCGAGGGCATCGTCGGAGACCGGCACGCGGGCCTCACGCGGCTGGCGGACGTGCGCGTGCCGTGGTTCCCCAAGGGCACCGTCATCCGCAACACCCGGCAGCTGTCGGTCGTGTCGCGCGAGGAGCTGGCGGAGGTCGCGCTCGCGCTGGGCGTGCCGCACGTGCTGGCGTCGTGGCTGGGCGCGAACCTGGAGCTGGTCGGCGTGCCCCAGCTGACGCACCTGCCGCCCGGGACGCGGCTGTTCTTCCCGGAGGACGCGACGCTGGTGATGGAGGGGGAGAACCAGCCCTGCGTGCACCCGGGCCGCGTCATCGAGGCGCACCACCCGGACCTGAAGGGGCTGGCGAGCCGCTTCGTGAAGGCCGCGTGGCGGAGGCGCGGCCTGGTGGGCTGGGTGGAGCGGCCGGGCCTCATCCGCGCCGGCGACGCGGTGCGGGTGATGCTGCCGCCGCCGGTGACGTACTCGCTGCCCGCCGCGCCGCGCGAGCAGGTGGGCTGAGCCCCGCCGCTGCCCTCAGTGCACGGACATGAAGAAGCGCAGCTGGTACGTGTCCTTCGTCACATCCGGGAAGGCGCTGAAGCGGCTGTGGCGCTGGAAGTAGTTGGCCTCCACGCCCAGGCCCAGCCAGCGGTGGATGGGCAGGTCCAGCTGGAACTGCGCGGTGCGCACCTGGTGCGAACCGCTGGAGCCGTCCACCACGATGAGGTGTGACAGCCCCAGCTCCAGCGACACGATGTCCCACGCGCCGCGCGCGTAGGCGACCTGGAACTGGAAGCCGCCGCCGGAGCAGTAGTCGTAGTTGCGGCCCTCGGTGCCGCTGTGCTCGGAGGAGATGCCGATGAGGATGAGGCCGTCCAGCAGCAGCGCCGAGCGCAGCGTGGAGTCCCCGGGGAGCTGGTGCAGGTACAGCGGGCCCACGGCGACGGACTGGCCTCCCAGCTCATACGCGAAGGTGTCCACGTACGACAGCTGCTGGAACAGGCCCAGGCGCAGCCCGTCGCGCTCGCCCTGCGCCAGCGACGTCGCCGTGAGCAGGCCCTGCAGCCGCGCGTAGCTCACCAGGTTGTGCTCCTGGGTGGTGAACTGCGCGCGCGCCTCGAAGGCGTCGAACGGGCGGCGGTAGGCCCCCCGGAACGCGTCCCCGTAGCGCAGGGAGAACTCGGCGAAGTACTGGTTCTTGCCCCCGGCCAGGGACCCGCCGTCGTCCAGCCGGAGGTAGCCCAGCGTGCCCCAGCTCGCGAAGTACGTGGGGGTCCAGTCCCGGGGCGTGGGGTGGTGGCGGGACACGTCGCCGCGCAGCAGCCGGTTGACGCCGCGCACGGGGCTGAGGGCCCCCGCGCCCAGCTCGTGGAAGAAGCGCTTGCGCCCGGTGGCCTCGGTGTCGAGCACCATGGAGGACAGCCGGTAGAAGGCCTCGCCCATGGCCGAGCCGCCCAGGGTGGTGTTGATGAGGTCGTTGATGGACGGCGGGAACACCTCGCCAAACAGCTCCCACTGGAGGCTGCCCAGGAGCGTGAACGGCACGGAGGCGGCGTAGGAGAAGCCGTTGTCCCGGGCGGCCGCGTAGTAGAAGCTGCCGTTGTACGGGTGCGCGAACTGGTTCTCGGAGAACCCGTCCCCGTCCCAGACGAAGCCCGTGCGCAGGTTGTTCTTCCACGTGTGCAGGTCCACCCGCGCCCAGACCTTGCCGCCAATCGTCCGGTCATAGGTCCACAGCGCCAGGTTGACGGCGGTGACCTCCGCCAGCGCGCGCCAGGGGTGGTGCCGGGGGTGGGTGTCCTCGTCGAGCTCCTCCTCGGGCTCCTCCTCCCGCTGGGGCGCGTCCGCGGGCAGCGGGGCGTCCTGCGCGAGCGGCGCGAGGGCGGCGGGCAGGGACCACGCCGGGGCCTGCGCGAGCGCGGCGCCCCACGGCAGGGTGAGCAGCAGCAGGACGCAGGGCGCCCACGGACACCGGCCTCCGCCCTGCTGCGGCCTGTGCGCGCCACGCTCCATGACTTCGCCCACGTCTCCGCTGGAGCCGTCAGCTCCCGCGCGACGCCCGCCGTGCCCCAGGGCGCAGAGATAGGCAGCTTCCTTCTGGGAGGCGCCCCTCCCCATGGGGAGGGGAGATGACGGGATTCCGGTGTCCCGGGCACGGCGGGATGGAGCCCCAAGCAGAAGGCCCGGCGGGAGGCGCCTTCGCGCTCCGACCGGGCCTTCGTCATGCATCACCTTCCGCGGCGCGGAAGGGCCGGCGTCACGCGTCCGGCGACTGGACGATGAGCTTCTCCTTGCCGCACACGTCACACCGCACGTGCACGAACAGGTCGTCGTCGCTGTCCTCGGGCACCTCGCCCTCGGGCACGCCCAGCTCCGCCTTGGCCAGCGCCGCCACCTTGGACGGGATGTCCTGCGCCTTGAGCGACTGCACGTAGGTCATCTCGCGCTCGTGGCACTCGCGCACCTCCGGGCCCGCGAGCCACGGCGGCTCCATGCCCTCCGGCAGCCGGCTGAGCAGCTCCAGGTTGGACACCGACTCCGCCAGGTACGCCAGGCGACGCAGGCGCGCCTCCTCCGGCAGGGCCGCGAACACCTGGAAGCCCTCCAGCAGCGTCTGCCGGTCGTCGCCCGTGGCCGCCTGCGCCAGCTCCATGGACGCCTCGGCCGAGTCCAGCGCCTCTTCCCAGTTGTTCTCCGGGTTGAAGCCCGCCTCCAGCAGCGACGTGTACAGCTGCGCGGCGGCCAGCCGGCGGCGGACCTCGTGCAGGTGCTCCACCACCTCGTGCGTCAGGCGCAGCTCCAGCAGCGCCCCCGTGGTGCGCGGGTCGATGGAGCCCGTGAGGTCGTCCACCTCCACCTCGGCGCGCAGCTCGCCCTTGAGCTGCTTGGCCGCGGCGAAGCGGAACAGGGGCAGCACGCCCACCTCGCGCAGGTACACCGCCGCGACGTTGGC
The DNA here is from genome assembly GCF_007352635.1 of Corallococcus sp. Z5C101001. Taxonomy (NCBI): domain Bacteria; kingdom Pseudomonadati; phylum Myxococcota; class Myxococcia; order Myxococcales; family Myxococcaceae; genus Corallococcus; species Corallococcus sp. Z5C101001. Next base: position 442,572 of record NZ_VKLU01000004.1, on the reverse strand, counting down.
CTCCTTGCCGCCCATGCGCAGCGCCTTCTGCGCGCGCTCCACCGCGCCGGGGTCCGCCGCGGGCTTCTTGTTCTCCAGCCGCGTCTTCACCGCCTCGCGGTAGAGCGTCTCCAGCGAGCTGCCCGGCGGCAGCCGCTGCGGCAGGAGCGGGCGCAGGCCCGGCACGTCCAGCACCCAGAGCGGGGGAGCGCCCACGTGCTTGAGCGCCCGGAAGAAGAGCGAGCCCGGCGGATCCTGCGGCCGGAACGGGGGCAGGTCGTCCGGGTGCGCGGAGCCCGCGCCGTCCATCGCGCCGCCACCGCCGCCGTGCGACTGGCCGAGCATCTTCTCGCGCTGCTCGCGCGTGAAGGCCGTGATTCCCTGGACCGGCGGGGGCGGGGGCGGGGGGGCTTCCTCCCCATCCAGGCCCGTCACCCGGTCCATGTCCACGTCGTCCAGCTCCAGGTCCTCCAGACCCTTGGCGCCGGTGAAGTCACATCTCAGGAGCTTCAGCTTCTCGAAGGTACAGCCTTCCAGGTTGGCGCCGCGGAAGTCGCAGTCCTGCAGGCGGCCTCCGTGGAAATAGGCGTTGGAGAGGTCCGTGTCCCGGAAGTTCATCTTCGACAGGTCACAGCGCTCCCACTCGGAGCCCACCAGTCCGAGCCCGGACAGGTCGGCGTTGGCGGAGAACAGCTGCGTGAACGTGGCTCCCGTGTGGTCGTTGGCCACCTGTCCGGACTTGCGCAGGCGGTTCCACTCGGCGGAGCCGCTCTGGAGCAGCTTCTCGATAGTTGGGGCTTTCGGCATGGACCGCGAATTATTCGTGTGGTCTGGTCCAGGCGCCAGCACAAATGATCGAGTACCGAATCGAAGCCGACACCGTCGGGATGCGGCTGGACAAGCACCTGCGCAAGCGGATGCCCAACGTCCCCGTCAGCCACCTCTTCAAGATGATCCGCACCAAGAAGGTGCGGGTCAACGGCAAGCGCGCGCAGCCGGAGCAGTTGCTCGCCGAAGGAGACGTGCTCACCATCCGCGGCACCGAAGAGCAGCTCACCCTGGCGGAGCGTCCGAAATCGGACCGTCCGCCCCCCCCGCCGCCGCCCGTGGACCCCTCACGGCTGGTCATCCTCAAGGAAGACGACTGGCTCATGGCCGTGGACAAGCCCAGTGGCATGGCCGTCCATACCGGCAGCGGCATCACCGGGGGCACCCTGGTGGACTACGTGCGGGCCTACCTGGGCCCCAAGGCCACCCGGAACGACTTCACCGCCTCCCCGGCCCACCGCCTGGACCGGGAGACCTCCGGCGTCATCCTGGTGGCCAAGCGCCGCCCGGCGATGGTCCATTTCACGGAAATCTTCACGAATGGCCACCCGAAGAAGCGCTACCTGACCCTGGTGAAGGGGAAGATGCCCAAGGACTCAGGGGTCATCGACCTGCCGCTCGCCGAGCACCAGCAGACGGCCGAGTCCAAGGCCCGTCGGGGAGTGAACATGCAGGAGGCCGTCACCCGCTGGAAGGTCGTGCGCCAGTCGAGCGAGGCAGCCCTCCTCTCCTGCACCATCGAGACCGGGCGCACGCATCAGATAAGAAGGCACCTGGTCGCCGTGGGCCACCCGGTGGCGGGTGACAAGAAGTACGGAGACTTCGCCTTCAACCGCGACGTGCGGGCGCGCTGGGGGCTCAAACGTCTGTTCCTGCACGCCGAGCGCATCGAATTTCCGCACCCCGAAGATGGAAGGAAGGTCGTCGTGGAGACCCCGCTTCCTCCCGAACTCACGGACGTGCTGAAGCGGGCGGCGCTCCTCTAAGCCTTGAGCCCAGGACTCGACAGAACACGCATGTCCGACCCGAAGACTGACCGCAGCGGCAAGAAGCTGGTGCTCGACGGCGTTCCGCCCAAGCGCAACATCCTCGTGCGCTTGATGAAGCTCGTCGCCGTGCTGGGCCTGATGGGCGCCACCGCGGGGGCGCTCGCCATCGTGGCCGCCTACTACATCTTCTCCGCGGGGCTGCCCGCCATCCCGAAGGTGGACGAGTACTGGCCGCCCATCGTCACGGAGGTCTACACCGACGACGCCGTGCTCGCGGGCGAGTTCTACAACGAGCGGCGCAAGGTGGTGCCCTACGAGCGCATCCCCAAGCGGCTGGTGCAGGCGTTCATCGCCAGCGAGGACTCCAGCTTCTTCGACCACTTCGGCGTGGACGTGCTGGGCACCGCGCGCGCGGTGTCCAAGACGGTCCTGACCAAGCTGGGGCTCCGGGGCGGCGGCGTGCAGGGCGGCTCCACGCTCACGCAGCAGACCGCGAAGGCGGTCCTCATCTCCGCGGAGGGCTACAAGGAGGCCACCGCGAAGACGCCCAAGCGCAAGATTCGCGAGGCCATCCTCGCCTTCCGCCTGGAGCAGGCGCTGACCAAGGAGGAGATCCTCTACCTCTACTTGAACAACGTCTTCCTCGGGCACCACAGCTACGGCGTGCAGAGCGCGGCGGAGAACTACTACCGCAAGGACGTGCGCGACCTGACGCTGGGGGAGATGACGCTCATCGCGGGCCTGCCCCAGGCGCCCAGCCGCTACTCGCCCTTCCTGCGCCCGGAGGCCGCGAAGAAGCGCCGCTCCTACGTGCTGGGGCGCATGCTGATTGAAGGGATGATCTCCAAGGCGGAGCACGACCAGGCCGACGCGGAGCCGGTGAAGGTGTACCCCGTGGAGGACGTCTTCCACGAGTTCGCCCCGTACTTCGTGGAGCAGGTGCGCAAGGACGTGGTGGACCGCTACGGCAACCCCGTGCTGCTGAAGGAGGGCCTCAAGGTCTTCACCACCATGGACAGCGAGCGGCAGCGCGCGGCGCAGGACTCCGTGCTGAACGGCCTGATGTCCGTGGACAAGCGCCAGGGCTGGCGCGGCCCGGTGCTGCAGCTGGCCACCGACGGCGAGCGCAAGGCCTTCATCGACAAGGCGAAGAAGGCGATGGGCAAGGAGCAGCTCGTCGAGAACCGCCTCTACGTGGGCGTCGTCAGCCGCATCGACGACGACGGCAAGGGCGCGGACGTGCAGGTGGGGCCGCACCAGGGCCGGCTGCCGCTGCTGGGCATGCGCTGGGCGCGCAAGGTGAACCCGGAGGGCTACTACCCGGCGAGCATGATCACCTCCGTCAAGAAGGCCCTGGCGGTGGGCGACGTGGTGGTGCTCCGTCACGTCGCGAAGAAGGAGCTGACGGATGACAAGGAGCAGTGGGACCGGAAGCTGGCGGAGGAGATCCCCGACGAGGGCCTGAAGCTCTTCCGGCTGGAGCAGACCCCGGAGGCGCAGAGCGCGCTGGTCTCCATTGATCCGCACCGCCAGTACCTCACGGCGATGGTGGGCGGCTACGACTTCGACGACAACGAGTTCAACCGCGCCTTCCAGGCGTGCCGCCAGCCGGGCAGCTCCTTCAAGCCGTTCGTGTACTCGGCGGCGCTGGAGCAGCTGGACTGGACGGAGGCCACCGTCATCGTGGACTCGCCCATCGTGGAGCACGACCCGGACAACAAGGTGTCGTGGAAGCCGGCCAACTACAGCGAGGAGTTCGTGGGCGACGTGCTGCTGCGCACCGCGCTGGTGAACTCCATGAACATCCCCGCGGTGAAGACGTTCGGCGCGGTGGGCGTCCACAACATGGCGGACTGGGCGAAGAAGCTGGGCATGACGACGCCCATGAACATGGACTTCTCCGCGGCGCTGGGCTCGTCCTGCGTGTACCCGTTCGACCTGGCGAGCGTCTACGCGACCTTCAACCGCTACGGCCGCAAGAAGCCCACGTACTTCATCCGCAAGGTGGAGGACCGCTTCGGCCGCACGCTGGAGGACCACACCGCGTTCGACGACGCGTGGGCCCCGCTGCAGGACCGCGTGGCCGCGGGCTACGCGCGCCTCTTCGAGCCGGGCGAGCAGGTGATGAGCCCGGAGACGGGCTACATCCTCACGCACCTCTTGCGCGGCGTGGTGCTCCAGGGCACCGGTGGCCCGGCGCAGAAGCTGGGCAAGCCGGCGGCGGGCAAGACGGGCACGACGAACGACTCCTTCGACGCATGGTTCGCCGGCTACACCAAGGACCTGGTGACGGTGGCGTGGGTGGGCTACGACCTGAACCCGCACCCGCTGGGCCGCTACGAGACCGGTGGCCGCGCGGCGCTGCCCATCTGGCTCAACTACATGAAGCGCGCGCTGGAGGGCCGGCCGCAGCCGGAGTTCTACCCCTGGCAGTCCATGCAGCTGGCGCGGCTCTACATCGACAAGAAGACGGGCAAGGTGTCCAACCCCGGCGCCAAGGGCGCGGAGCTGATGTTCTTCAAGAAGGGCACCGAGCCGAAGGAGGCCGTGCCCGACAAGAACCAGGTCGGGGTGGATCAATTCATGATGGGCGCGCAGTAGGCCGCGCGCTCCATCCGGTGGCAGTGCCCCTCAGGCGCCTTCGCGAAAACCACGCGAGGGCGCCTGATGTGCTTCCAGGGCCCGCTTCAGCGCGGCCACGTCCGGTCCCGCCTCCAGCACCGAGCGCGCGGCGGTGGGCAGCACCTGCCGCTCGCGGCCGGAGAAGAGCTTCGGCAGGTCGCTGAAGCCCGCGCCCTGCGAACCGATTCCCGGCGTGAGCAGCAGCGCGCCGCCCAGCCGCTCCACCACGTCGCGGTCCGCCGGGGGGAGCGTGGCGCCCATCACCGCGCCCGCGGGGAGCACGCCGGGCCCCGCCTTCTCGTTCAGCTCGCGCAGGCCGTCCGCCACCGCCTGGGCCACGGTGCGGCCGTCGCCGCCCACGGCGTTCTGCACGGGCACGCCCTCCGGGTTGGACGAGCGCACGACGACGAAGGCGCAGGCGCCGTGGGCCCGCGCGCGCTCCACCGTCTTCGCGAGCGCGCCCAGGCCCAGGTACGCGGTGAAGGTGGCGGCGTCCACGTCGTAGGCGCTGCCCTCGCCGAAGAGGGACTCCGCGTAGGCGTCCATGGTGGAGCCGATGTCGCCGCGCTTCACGTCCAGCAGGGTGAGGGTGCCGGCGGCGCGGAAGCGCCGGAGCACGCGCTGGAGGACGACGAGCCCCTCGGGGCCGTGGCGCTCGAAGAACGCGCTCTGCGGCTTCACCACCGCGAGCGTGTCACCGGCCGCGTCGGCCAGGCGCTCGCAGAAGTCGGACAGGCCCTGCGCGGTGTCCGGCAGCCCCCAGCGGGCGAGCACGTCGCGCGAGGGGTCCAGCCCCAGGCAGAAGGGCGAGCGCGCGTCGGCGAGCTTCGCGAAGCGCTCGGCGAAGGACGTCAGTGGGGTCGTCATGGGCGGGCTCCTCTCACTTCAAGCGGCGCGCGGTGGCGTCGAACAGGGGGTTGGGCATGGCCTTCAAGAGGCGCATGGAGGTGGCGAGCTGCCAGGGGAAGCTGACCTCCGTCTCACCCGCGAAGATGGCGCGGCCCATGCGCGCGACGGCGTCGTCGGTCTCCATGAGGAAGGGCATGGGGAAGTGGTTCTTCGCGGTGAGCTCGCTCTTCACGAAGCCCGGGTAGACGCACGTCACGGCGACGCCCGTGCCCTTCAGGTCCACGCGCAGGCTCTCCAGGAAGGTGGCGAGGAAGGCCTTGGACGCGGAGTAGGCGGCATGGCCGGCCAGCCCCCGGTGGCCCGCGAGGCTGGAGATGCCCACCACGTGGCCCCGGCGGCGCTCCACCATCTGGGGCAGCACCGCGCACAGCGTGGCGGCGGCGCCGGTGACGTTGGTGTCGATGATGGCGCGCGCCTTGTCCCAGTCCATGCGCTTGCCATGCGTGGGGCCGCCGACGCCCGCGTTGGCCACCACCAGGTCCAGGCCGCCACACTCCGCGTCGATGGCGCGGATGCGCTCCTGGGCCGCCTCCGCGTGGGTGATGTCCATGACGATGGGCTCCACCGTGGCGCCCGCGGCCTGGGCCTCCGCGGAGAGGGCCTGCAGCTGAGACAGCCGCCGGCCCGTCGCGAAGACGCGCAGGCCGTGCTTCGAGAGCCACAGCGCCAGTCCACGTCCCAGCCCGCTCGAGGCGCCTGTCACCAGCGCCGTCCGGTAGGTCATCTCCGCCATGCCGTCCTCCAGGGGGTGTCGCAGCGCCCGCCTTGTCGCACGGTTGCGCGCCCAAGGGCACGCAAAACCCCGCCCCCTCACCGCGGGACGAGGTGCGCGCGTAGCAGCGTTGACAGCCTGGAGGGTCGGACGGTCGACTCTCGTCCCCGGGTCGACGACCGCATCCGGAGGGAGGACTGGCATGGCAGGGGACATGAGAACCGTCGCTGAATGGAAGTCGACGCTTCGCGCCGCCCTGAAAGAGGCGCTGCGCACCCGGAGCGCGCTGGCTTCGGCCGTCCTGCGTGAGACGCTCGCGGCCCTCGACAACGCGGAGGCTCCCGACGTGAGCGTCGCGCCCCCCTCCGTCCGTGGCGCCGTCGCCGGAACCGCCGGTGGGTTGGGGAGTGGGGAAGTGCCCCGCCTGGAGCTGACGCCGGACGCCGTGCGGGCCGTCATCGCGCGGGAGATTCAAGAGCGGCGGGAGGCGGTGGCGCTCTACGTCAGCCTCGGAAGACACGACGAAGCCAACGCCTTGCAGGTGCAGCTGGACGTACTCCTGGCGCTTTGACCTAGCGGAACGGCGGCACCGGCTGGCCCTCGAACCACGCCTTCGCGTTCAGCAGGTGCAGGTCGTGGTGGCCGGGCCTCAACTCGATGCCGCCCGTCACCACGCCCAGCGTCGTCAGCAGCGCGCCCGTGATGTTGCCCTGAACCAGGTCCAGGTGGCCGTCCAGGGAGAAGCCCTCGCCCTTCGCCTTCAGCTCACGCAGCTGGAGGCCGCGCTCGTCGATCTGCACCTGCCCCGTCACCTCCACCTTCGGGATGTTGAGCAGGGAGGTGACGAAGGCGGGCAGCCGCTTCGACGAGGTGATGAGCGCGACCAGGGGCTGCGTGTCGGTGAGCTGGCTCGAGAAGCGCGCCCTCAGCACCGTGGGGGACAGGGTGAGGCTCGCGCGGGGCAGGCTGAAGGTGCCGCTCCAGGCGCGGATGGGCACCGGGCCATTGGAGGACACCTGGCTCAGCTTGAGCGTCGTCCCCGCCAGCCCCAGCTCCGTCATGTCCAGCGAGAGGTGCCGGGCATCGACCTCCACCTCCGCGCGCAGCAGGACCTTGTTCTCGCCCATGCGTCCGGTGACGAGGTCCGTGTCCATGCGCAGGGACAGGGAGTCGCGCGTCCGCTCGCCCTTGGGCGGCTCCTCGCTGCGCACCGTCACGTGGCCGGAGTCCACCTCCAGCGTCCGCCCCAGCCAGGGGTTGAGCACGCGCAGGTCCAGGGGCTTGCTCTTCGCCACTCGCAGCGCGGGCTCCAGGTCCATGCCCGGTCGCCCTTCGCGCCGCCGCGCCAGCACGGTGAGGGCCACCTCCGGTATCTCCACGCTGTGGCCCTGGGGGCCCGACACTCGCACCGGCGTGAAGGCCATCCGCAGCGTCCCCGACGGCTGCTCCCGCGGCTGCGCGTCCATGGCGGCGTGGACGGTCCACGGGGCTTGGATCCGCATGGGCCCCGCGCGCACGTCCAGCTCCGCGCCGGAGGCCGTCAACCGGCTGCCCGGCTCCAGGGTGTTGCGCCGCATGCGCACGTCCAACTCCACCCGTCCGGCGCCGCCGTGGAGGGACACCGGAGCGCTGGCGCCCAGCTGCTCGTTGATCCAGTCCAGCGGCAGCACGTCCACCTTCGCCTGGAGTTCGCCGCTCAGCGCCTGGGACAGGTCGTGGCCTTCGCCTTCCTGGAAGGGCGCGTCGAGCAGTGCCCGCGAGGCCAGCGACTCCAGCCTCGCGACGCGCTGGCCGTCCACTTCGATGAAGCCCTCGCCCACGCGCACCGACGGGAGGTCCACCCTCAGGCGTTCGCGGGACTGGAGGTCCAGCGTGCCCGTGACGTCCAGGCCTCCCACGAAGCGCACCCGGCTGAAGTCCAGCTCGCGCACGTCGTGCAGCGTGACGTCCTCCAGGAGGATGACCCAGGGCTTGCTGACGGGGCCCGGCGGGCCCTCGGGCAGCGAGGACGGCTCCAGGTGGAAGCTCGCGCCGTGCCCGTCGATGCCGTGCACCTCCACGCGCTTTCGCAGGAGGCCCGTCAGCGACATCCCGGCCTCCAGCGCGTCCACCTCCACCTTCCACCAGACGTTCGAGTCCTGCTGGGTGAGGGTGAAGTCCCGGAGGTGGAGCCGGCCCACGGGCCACAGCCACCACGCGCTCCGCCACGTCAGCTGCGTGCGGTCCGTCGAGCGGCGCATGATGGCCTGGGTGACGCCCGCGTTGAGCGCCACGTTGATGGCCACCTCCAGCACCGCCACGGCCAGCAGGGCCCACAGCGCCGCGCGGCGCCACCGCTTGGTGCGAGGCGCTGCGTCCTGGGGGGCCGGGGGCGGGGAGTCGGTCATGTCGCGAGGTTCCGGGAGGGAGCCTCCGGATGCCTCAACGGCCCGGAGCGCACAAGCAGACTCTCCCGGGCGGCGATGGATTGGAAACACCCGGCTGGCGGCCTGGGACGGCCCGCGGGGCTCCACCGCGGGGCGCTCGGCCCGGGCGGTGGAGCGCCGTTCCTGTCCTTCAGTGGATGGGCGCGGCCCCGTTCTCCAGCTTCGCCATCACCTGATCAATGGAGAAGCTGGCCGGATGCTGGCGCGAGGGAAACGCCTGGAAGGTGGCGAGGAAGCGCCCCACCAGGGCCTGGGCGGGCACCAGCACGAAGGAGCGGTCCAGGAGCCAGGCGAAGTAGCCGACGGAGGACTCGGCGCGCTCCAGCGGATCCGCGCGCAGGTCGAAGATGAGCGGGACGCGCCGGCTGGTGAAGGGCTGCGACCACACCTCGATGCCCGTGGCGTCCTGTTCCTCGAAGACGAGCTTGAAGCGCTTGTAGCGCATGGCGACCAGCTCGCCGTCGTCGCCGAAGTAGAAGAACTCGTCCCGCCGGGTCTCGCCCTTGCCCGACAGCAGCGCCGTCTGGTCGTAGCCGTCCAGGTGGACCTTGAAGTGCTTGTCGCCCGCGTCATGCCCCTCCAGCAGCTTCTGCACCACGTCGGGCTCGCCCGCGGCGGCCAGCAGCGTGGGCAGCCAGTCCTCGGAGGAGAACAGCTCGTTGAACTGCGTGCCGGGCTTCACCGTGCCAGCCCAACGCACGAGGCAGGGGGCCCGGAACGCGCCCTCCCAGTTGGTGTCCTTCTCGCCGCGGAAGGGCGTCGTGCCGCCGTCGGGCCACATGCTCGTCATGGAGCCGTTGTCGGTGGTGTAGATGATGAGGGTGTCATCGGTGATGCCAAGCGCGTCCAGCTTGGAGAGCAGCTGCCCCACGTGCCCGTCGTGCTCCACCATGCCGTCCGGGAACAGCCCCAGGCCGGTGCGGCCCTGCGACTCCGGCCGCAGGTGGGTGTGGATGTGCATGCGGGTGGTGTTGAACCAGACGAAGAAGGGCTTGGCGTCGGAGTGGGCCCGGTCGATGAAGTCCAGCGTGGCGCCCAGGAACTCCTCGTCCACGGTCTCCATGCGCTTCTTCGTCAGCGGGCCGGTGTCCTCCACCGTCTGGCCGCCCTTGCCGTCCGCCTTGCTCTTGAGCACGCCGCGCGGCCCGAAGCGCTTCCGGAACTCGGGGTCCTTGGGGTAGTCCACGTTCTCCGGCTCCTCCTCCGCGTTGAGGTGGTAGAGGTTGCCGAAGAACTCGTCGAAGCCGTGGACGGTGGGCAGGAACTCGTCGCGGTCGCCCAGGTGGTTCTTTCCAAACTGGCCGGTGACGTAGCCCAGGGGCTTGAGCAGGTCCGCGATGGTCGGGTCCTCGGGCTGGAGCCCCACCTTCGCCCCGGGCATGCCCACCTTGGTGAGGCCGGTGCGGAAGGGACATTGACCGGTGATGAAGGCCGCGCGGCCCGCCGTGCAGCTCTGCTGGGCGTAGTAGTCGGTGAAGAGCGCCCCCTCCTTCGCCAGCCGGTCGATGTTGGGCGTGCGGTAGCCCATGACGCCCAGGTTGTAGGCGCTGAGGTTCCAGTAGCCGATGTCGTCTCCGAAGATGACCAGGATGTTGGGTTGCTTCTTCTTCGCTGCCTTCGTCGCCATGGGGACACGCTCCAATCGTTGTCCCTAGGGGTGGGGACGCGACGGACCGTGGACAATCAGGAGCCGGCATTGAGGGTGGCGGGTGCCCGGTTGGCGTTGCCGCCCCAGGGGGTGGGGCGCGCGGGGCGGGAGAGGCCGGCCTGCCTGGGTGTCCTTGCCGCGGCCCTCGTGCCTCCGCAGCGTGTGAAGGGAACTCTCTTCATTCGCGGGTGCAAGGCCCGCGAGAAGGTGGGGTGTTTCCATGGGCATCGCGCGGCGCACGGGGCCCTTGGAGGCACTTCGCAACCTGGCCCTGTCATTGGAGCGGCTCGCCGCGAGCGAGGCCGCCAGCGGCGCGGTGCGAGGCGCCGCCGACGGGCTGCGCGACGAGCTGCCGGAGTTCGACGGGCAGCTGCGCTCGCTCATCCAGGACGTGCTCACCGTGCTGGGCCGGCTCGCGCATGACGCCGCCGAGCGCGAGCAGGTGGAGCCCGCGGCCGCGGCCCATGCGCTCGCGGGCGCGGCCATGGAAGGGGCCCTGGAGGCGCTCCAGCGGGAGTGGCGGGACGGGGGGCTGCCCCTGCACGCCTTCATGGTGCGCCTGGGCCAGCTCTTCGATGAAGCGGTGAAGTTCGCCCACTCCCGGACGGAGGAGATCCACGCACCCGGTGAGCGCGCCCAGGTGATGGCCCGGGGCGTGGTGAAGGCCGCCACCGCGCAGCTCCACGAGTCGCTGCCCCTCCTCACGAAGGACGTGCGTGCGCTGGCGCCGCTGGGCGAGGAGGTGGCCGCGAGGGTGGGGCGGGGACTGGTGGCGGGCATCGAATCGAAGCTGCGCGAGGACTCGGGGCTGCTGGTGGGGTGGGTGGAGCGCGCGGGCCAGGACCTCGTGCGCGGGCTGGCGGCGGGCCTGCGCGAGGAGCTGGCGGCGAGCCCGGGGGGCTCGGGGGGCTCGGGTGAGGCGCTGACGTCCTCCCTGGAACGGCTCGCGGAGCGGACCGCCGCCGCGACGGTCCGGGGCGCGGGGGGCGCGCTCGCGGATGAAGGCCGACGCTGGCGTGAGGTCCCGCGGAACCGGAAGCGGCTGCGGCGGGCGAGCCGCGAAGTCACCGTGGGGGCGCTGGAGGCCCTGGGCGCGCGGCTGCGCCGCCCCCTGCTGACGGTGGCGGGCGCGGGCAGCGCGCTCGTGGCGCTGACGGTGCTGTCCCTGCGCTGGCGCGATGCCTGAGGCCGTGGCGCGAAGGCGTGGCATGCGCCTTCGCGCCGGGCGCTGACGTCAATCCAGCCGCACGTGCTGCTCCAGGCGCTCCGCCGGGGTGAGCTCGCGGTTGGCGTTCTCCAGGTCGAAGTCGAAGGTGACGTATTCGATGCGGCCGGTGAACCGGAAGGGCATCCGGTCGCGGTACTTGGGGCTCACGGGGGCGCGGTGGTCCATGCCCACGTCCATGCACTCCGTGCTGAAGCGGGCGCGGGTCTGCCGCTCCAGATGCAGCCCCCCCACGTCGCGGCCGTTGATGAAGAGCCGCACGCTGGCGGGGCCCCCCAGGGTGGTGGACTCGTTGGTGAACGCCAGGGACAGCTCCACCTGGCCGGTGGGCACCTTCTGCGACGACACCACCTCCGAGCGGACCATGTCGAAGAAGTTGTAGTGGTACACCAGCCGCTGCTGGTCCATGTAGAGCGTCCAGCCGCCCACGTCGCCGCCCAGGCAGATGATGACGCCCTCGGCGCCGTCCTCCGGGATGTCCACCCCCGCGGTCAGGGTGTAGCTGACGTTGTGGGTCTTCGGGGCGCTGCCCTCCGGCAGGTACGTCATGCCCTCGTAGAACGTCACCCGCTTGCGGCCGTGGAACCAGCTGGGGCGCAGGCTCACGTCCGCGCGTTCGACGAAGCGGTCATCCAGCGGGAGCACGTCGTACTTCGCGGCCTCCACAATGAAGAGGTCCTGGAGCTCGCGCAGCTTCTTCGGGTGCTGGGCGGACAGGTCCTGCGCCTGGCTGAAGTCCCGGCGCAGGTCGTACAGCTCCCAGCGGTCCGCGTCGAAGTCCGCGCCGCCGATGTTCACCCACGGCAGCCGCCCGTGACGGCACGACGCCATCCACCCCTCGTGGTACAGGGCGCGGTTGGCGAACATCTCGAAGTATTGCGTGGTGCGGTGGCTGGGCGCGTCCGCGTGCTTCGCGTCGAAGGTGTAGGCCAGGCTCACGCCTTCGATGGGCTTCTGCGGCACGCCGTGCATCTGCGTGGGCTCCGCGATGCCAATCACCTCCAGCAGCGTGGGGAGGATGTCGATGACGTGGTGGAACTGGAAGCGGATGCCGCCCGGGTCCTCCACCTCGCGGGGCCAGGAGACGATCATCGGGTTGCGCGTGCCGCCGAAGTGCGAGGCGATCTGCTTGGTCCACTGGAACGGCGTGTCGCCGGCCCACGCCCACCCGACGGGGTAGTGCGGCGAGGTGCCCGGCAGGCCGATGTCGTCGATGCGCGGCAGCAGGTCCTCGATGTCGGGCGTGTCGCCGCCCAGCACGGCCATCTCATTGAGGGTGCCGGTGAGGGAGCCCTCCGCGCTCGAGCCGTTGTCTCCGATGATGTAGAGGACGAGCGTGTTCTCCTCCTCGCCCAGGTCCTGGAGGGCTTGCAGGACGCGGCCCACCTCGTTGTCGGCGTGGGAGAGGAAGTCGGCGTAGTTCTCCATCAGGCGCAGGTAGAAGCGCCGCTCTTCCGGCGTGGCGTCCTCCCAGGCGGGGATCTCCTTGGGGCGTTCGGTGAGCCGGGTGCCGGGGGGGATGACGCCCAGCTCCAGCTGCCGCTGCCACACCTGGCGGCGGTATTCGTCCCAGCCCATGTCGAACTTCCCCTGATGTCGGCCGCGCCAGTCGAGCGGGGGCTGGTGCGGCGCGTGCGCGGCGCCCGGGGAGAAGTAGGCGAAGAAGGGGCGGGCGGGGGCGATGGACTTCTGCTGGCGCATCCACTGGATGCAGTCGTCCGCCAGGTCGCGCGTGAGCTGGTAGCCGTCCTCCGGCGTGCGGCCGGCCTCCACGGGTTCGGTGCCCCGGTAGAGGGCTGGGTAGAACTGATCCGTCTCTCCGCCGATGAAGCCATAGAAGGTGTCGAAGCCGCGCTGGGTGGGCCAGTTGTCGAACGGGCCGGCGGGGCTGGTCTGGTTGTCGGGGACGTTGTGGTTCTTGCCCCACCAGCCGGTGGCGTAGCCGTTCTCGCGAAGGATCTCCGCGATGGTGCAGCAGCTCTTCGGGATGATGCCGGTGTAGCCGGGGAAGCCGGTGGCCACCTCTCCGATGTTGCCGGACGACACGCTGTGGTGGTTGCGCCCGGTGAGCAGCGCGGCGCGGGTGGGCGAGCACAGCGCGGTGGTGTGGAACTGGCAGTACTTGAGTCCGCCCCGCGCCAGCCGCTCCGCGACGGGCATGTCCACGAGTCCGCCGAACGCGCTGGACCAGCCGTAGCCCACGTCATCCAGCAGCACGAGCAGGATGTTGGGCGCCTTGTCCGGGGCGGGTTGCAAGGGTGGGTAGTCCGCCCGGGAGTCCTTGTAGGTGAGCCCGATGCGGGCCTTGGGGAAGCGGTATTCGGGGCGGGGATAGACGGTGTGGTCCACCCGCAGGGGGAAGCGTGGTTTCCGGGCCATGGGGACGGGGTCCTTTCACGTCGAGGTTTGTCCCTAGGGGTGGGAACGCGGCAGGCAATGGACAATCAGGAGGAGGCAGCGGGGCCTGCCCGTGGCGGCCTGTCATCGCCGACCGCGCGGGAGGGGCTGGCGGGACGGGGAGGGCGTGGTGGGCGTGTCTCGCCCCGGGACACGCGGAAATCGGCCGACATCGACGGTGCATCCGCCTGCACAGGGCCAACTGGCGGCCATGACCCACAAGCGGTGACGGCCATGGTGTGGCACCAACGCGGCGCCCCGTCCGCCGCCAAGGGGCAGGGCCTTGTTCCCTTTGGCGCGCGGCAGACGCTCGAACGCTGGGCCGAGGGAACCTGGTCGCTCGATCCGGGGTGAGCAGTCGCCGGGCGGCAGGCTGATGGGCCGCCTGGGACCTTGGTCCTCCTGGGGTTCCTCGCCACCTTCCACGCAGGACGCGGGGGAGGCGGACATGGATGAGCTTGGGGAGACCTTCGCGTTCCTGCTCGATGACCAGGGGCGCGCGCGTCCTCTTCCGCTGGACGCGCTCCCGGAGTGGAAGCCCTCGGATGGACACCTCTGGTTGAACCTGCCCCCGGACCTCCCCGACCTGCCTCGCGCCCTGGAGCAGCTGCTCCACCTGTCCCCCGAGGCGCGGGACTCCCTGCTCGCTGAAGTGAACCGCGTCCGCATCGACGTCATCGGCGGAGATCAGCTCGTGCTGCTGATGCTCCACCCGGACGTCGTGCACGTGGACGCTCCGCAACGGACGCTGCGCATCTTGGGGACGGTGGATCGCAGCGTCACCGTCGCCGCCGCCGACCAGCCCGCCATCGCCGACCTGCGGCGGAGGCTGGCCTCGGGCCGGGGCCCCCAAGCCTCGGAGCTCTTCATCACCTTCGCTGGCACCGCCCTCGCGGAGTCCGCCCTGCGTCTCGCCGACCTGGATGACAGGCTATCCGAACTGGAAGCCCGCTTCGAGGAGCGCCGCGACGAGGACGCCAACGCGGAGCGGCTTCGCAGGCTGCGCCGCATCCTCGTGGAACAACGCCGCTTCGTCTCCCTCTGCCGCGACGCCGTCGTGCGCGTCGGCTTGCTCGACGTGGACTGGTTGCACGCCCAGCGGGACCAATTGAAGGATCACGCCGCGCGGGCCGGCTCCATCGTCAAGGAGCTGGATGCGTTGGTTGAACGTGCGCGCATCCTCCGTGAGGACGAGAAGGCCCGTCAGGACGCCAAGAGCCAGCGCATCCTCTACCTGCTCACCATCATCTCCGGCGTCTTCCTGCCGCTGTCGTTCATCACCGGCCTGCTGGGCGTCAACCTGGGCGGCATGCCCGGCACGCAGTGGAACGGCGCGTTCTTCCTGCTCGTGCTGGTGCTCATCGTCATCGCCGTCGTGGAGTGGCGGGCGCTGCTTCGCCGGGAGGTCGTCTGAAGGCAGGCGGCGTCCCTCGCCTGCGGACAGAGGACTGCGACTCCCGGGGCCGTGGGCGCGGCCTCTACTTCCTCACCAGCTTCATCCCGGGCGCGGCACAGGCGGGGGAGAACACGATGGCGGGAACCCGGACACGCTGGTTGCTGCCTGGGTTCATGGGGGGCCTGTGCCGCGCCGCTTCCTCCCGTCGCCGGAGGCTCCCGTCCTTCGTTGACGGGCGGGCACAGCAGGCCCTCCTCCCTCTGCCTCCATGCTTCATTGTGGAGTGACGGGGCCGGTCCCACACTCCTCGGGGTGGCGTCCGGGGGATGGCGCGACAGGAGGCGACCGTGGCACGACCCATCCGCGAAGGCCTTGACCCTCGGACCTGCCTGCTCTGGGCGTTCGTCCTCCTGGTGTCCGCCCCGGTCCAGGCGCTCGCCGCGGATCCGCTGCCCTCCTGGAACGAGGGCCCCGTGAAGCAGTCCATCATTGACTTCGTCACCCGCTCCACCACCGAGGGCGACCCGGGCTTCATCCCCCCGGAGGAGCGCATCGCCACCTTCGACAACGACGGCACGCTCTGGCAGGAGAAGCCCGTCGTCCAGGGCGTCTTCCTGCGCGAACAGGTCAAGGCCCTCGTGAAGAAGGACGCGTCGCTCGCGCGAAAGCAGCCCTTCAAGGCCGTGCTGGAAGGCGACCTCGCCCTGCTCTCCTCCATGGACGAGCCCCAGTTGATGGCGTTGTTCGCCGCCGTCCACAAGGACACGACGCAGGTCGCGTTCGCGGACGAGGCGCGTGCCTTCTTCAAGACCGCCCGCCACCCGAAGTTCGGCGTGCCGTACACCCAGCTGGCCTATGTCCCCATGCGGGAGTTGCTCCAGTACCTGCGCGCCCACGGCTTCCAGACGTGGATCAGCTCGGGCGGCGGCACCGACTTCATGCGCGTCATCTCCGAGGAGACCTACGGCATCCCGCCCCAACAGGTCATCGGCAGCGACCTGAAGGAGAGCTTCGACGAGAACCACGGCCACCCCGTGCTGCGCCGCGAGGCGAAGGTGGACCACATCAATGACAAGGCGGGCAAGCCGGTGGGCATCGAACAGCGCATCGGGCGGCGGCCGGTCTTCGCCGCGGGCAACGTCCGCTCCGGCGGCGACATCCAGATGCTCCAGTACACGAAGGAGCAGCCCCGCGCGGGCTTCGCCCTGCTCATCAACCACGACGACGCGGAGCGCGAGTTCGCCTACTCGGAGAAGAACGAGGCGTCGCTGAAGGCCGCGCGCGAGGGCGGCTGGACGGTGGTCAGCATGCGCCAGGACTGGAAGCGCATCTTCCCGGAGGGCCCCTGATGCATGCCTTGCAAGCCCTCCTGGGGCTGATGCTCCCGACCGTCATCGTCGCGCTCGGGTTGTCGCAGGGCCTGTCGTGGCACCTGGGGGACCTGAGCCAGGGCGCGCGGCAGCCGGCGTTCGTCCGGGGGCTGGTGGTGTGTCTGGTGGCGGTGCCGGCGCTGGCCCTCCTCGTGACGAAGGTGCTGCCGCTCCAGCCCGTCGCGGCCGGGGTCATCGCGCTGATGGCGTTCTGCCCGGGGCTGCCCATGGCCCTCAACGCCGTGTCCCAGCAGAAGGGAAACCTGCCGCTGGCCCTGGCGCTGTCCGTCACCCTGTCGCTCATCGCCATCGCGCTGCTGCCGCTGTCGCTGGCGTTGCTGGAGCACCTGTTCCCCCTGGTCATCCAGACGCCGCCATACCGGACGCTCCTGGCCCGGGTCATCCTCCCGTTCTTCGTGCCGTTCGCCCTGGGCATCGGCCTCCAGAAGGGCGCCCCGCGCTGGGCGCGGCGGCTGCTCAAGCCGGTGAAGGTCTATTTCAACATCGCGCTGGGCGTGGCCGCCGTGACGATGCTCGTCGCCGGCCTGCCGCTGCTGAAGCACCTGAGCCTCTGGAACCTGGTCGCGATGTTGGTCGTGACGCTGGGCTCCGCGGCCCTGGGCCACGTGGCGGGCCGGCCCCGGCCCGAGGACCGCACGGCGCTGGCCCTCTCCGCGGTGCTCGGCAACCCGGCCTTCGCCTTCTGCCTGGGCGGCAGCACCTACCCCATGAAGAACCTGCTCGCGGTCATGGGCCTGTACCTCGTGCTCCGCACCCTGGCGCTGGTGCCCTACCAGCTCTGGAACAAGCGCCACCAGGCGGCCGGGCGCGGCGGCGGGCCGTCGCTGCCGGCGGGCCGGCGGGCGCACGCGGGCGCGTGAGCGTGCCTGTCCTGGAGAGGATGGCCGCAACGCACCCAGGGCGGTGATGCCGCGAGGCGCGGGCGCCTCCACCCTTCCTTGCGCCAGGTGTCCGCACGCACGCGGCACGGCAGGTGACGGTGAGAGAGGTGGACGGGCCATGCAGCGCACTTCGGCCACGCTCGGGCGGCTCTTGCGGCGTGCGCTGCCCGGCGTCGAGCAGGCGCTCACGTATCGGCGCGAGTGGCTGCGCACGGACGCGCTGGCGGCGCTCACCGTGGGCGCCATGCTCATCCCCCAGGGGTTGGCCTATGCGCAGATCGTCGGCGCGCGGCCGGTGGCGGGGCTGTACGCGGGCGTCTTCGCGATGCTGGCCTACGCGCTGTTCGGCCCGTCGCGGCACCTGCTGCTCGGGCCGGAGGCGGGCTCGTCCATCCTCACCGCGACGGCGATGGCCCCGCTGCTGGCCAGCGGCGGGCCGGAGCGGCTGGCGTCGCTCGCGGCCCTGCTGGCGTTGATGGTGGGCGTGGTGAGCCTCATCGGCGGGCTGTGCCGCGCCGGGGCGCTCGCGGACTTCCTGTCGCGGCCCATCCTCATCGGCTACGTCAACGGCGCGGCGCTCATCATCATTGGCAGCCAGCTGGCCCGGATGCTCGGGCTGGAGCGCAAGTCGAACGCCTTCACCGGGCAGTTGTCGGAGGTGGCGGCGAACGTGGGCCACACGCACGTGCCCACGCTGCTGCTGGGGCTGGCCGTCGTCACGGCGCTGGTGGAGATGCGCCACTGGCTGCCGCGCTGGCCCGCGCCGCTGGTGATGGTGGTCGTCACCACGCTGCTGGCGTGGTGGTTCCAACTGGACAACGGGGGCGTGAAGGTGGTGGGCCGCATCTCCGCGGCGGCGCCCGCGTTCGGCCTGCCCGCCGTCGGCTTCTCCGACGTGCGCGAGCTCCTGCCGGCGGCCTTCAGCCTCGCGCTCGTGAACTACGCCAGCTCCGTGCTCACGGGCCGCATCTACGCGGACCGCTTCGGCTACCGGCTGGACGCGAACCAGGAGTTCTTCGGACAGGCGGCGGCCAACCTCCTCACCGGCCTCACGCAGGGCTTCCCGGTGACGGGCAGCGACTCCCGCACGGCGGTCAACGCATCCATGAAGGGGCGCACGCAGGCGGTGGGCGTGGGCGCGGCGGGGGTGGTGCTGCTGTTCAGCCTGTTCCTCACGCCGCTCCTGGAGAAGCTGCCCCTGGTCACGCTGGGGGCCATCGTCATCGTCGCGGCGGTGTACCTGCTGCAGGTGCAGCCCGTCGTCCGGCTGTGGCGGATCCGGCCGGTGGAGGCGCTGCTCGCGGTGGTGACGACGCTGGGCGTGCTGCTGCTGGGCATCCTGCAGGGCATCCTCATCGCGGTGGCGCTGTCGCTGGTGGACCTCATCCGCCGCGCGGCGCACCCCCACGACGCCATCCTGGGCGAGCGCGAGGGCGTGCCCGGCTGGCACGACGTGGAGGGCCACGCGGACGCGGAGACGGTGCCCGGCCTCGTCGTCTACCGCTTCGACGCGCCCCTCTTCTTCGCCAACGCCCGCTTCCTGCGCGAACAGGTGCGCAAGCTGGTGGCGGAGTCCCGCGCCCCGGTGGAGTGGTTCGTGCTGGATGCCTCCTCCGTGTTCGACCTGGACATCACCGCCGCGGAGAGCCTGGAGAAGGTGCGACGCGAGCTGGAGGACGAGGGCATCGTGCTCGCCGTGGCCCAGGCGCGGGGCCCCATGCGCGTGGTGCTCCGGCGCTCGGGGCTGCTCGCGCGGCTGGGGCACGACCGGCTCTACCCCACGGTGGGCTCCGCCGTGCGTGCCTACCTGGAGGCGCGAGGCGGAGCGCCCGAGGGCACGCGGACCTCCCAGCCGCCCCTTCCACCCGAACAGGTGCACTGACGCCATGGCTCCACTCCCCTCACCAGCGCTGCTCCGCGTCGCGGTGCTGGGCTTGCTGCTGTCCGCCCCGGCGCTGGCGCAGGACGCGCACTACACCACCCGGCAGTTCGGCAACCGGGCGTGGCTGCTGGGAGGCGCCTTCGTGGGCAACCCGGGTGACATCAGCGCCGTCTATTACAACCCCGGCGCGCTCGGCATCCTGGGGACGCCGGAGCTGGAGCTCACCGGCAGCGTGTATGAGTTCGCCCGCCTCAAGGTGGAGGATGGCCTGGGGCGGGGCCGGGCCCTGTCCGACTCCAACGTGAGCGTGCTCCCGTCGCTCATCGCGGGCTCGCTCCGCTTCGACTTCCTGGGGAAGTCCAAGCTGGCCTATTCGCTGCTCACGCGCCAGGGCGTCTCCTTCAGCCTCGAGTCGCGCGACACGCGCACGGGCGTGGACCTGGCGGGCGTGGGGGGCATGGACGCGCTGTCCACGGACGTGCGGCTGGACCAGTCCGTGAGCGAGTACTGGGCGGGGCTGTCCTGGGCCGTGCCCATCGGCGGTCACCTGGGCCTGGGCCTGAGTCCCTTCCTCGCGTTCCGGCAGCAGGAGCTGCGCTTCCAGACGCTGGCGGAGGGCTCCGGTGCCGCGGGCCAGCAGCTGCTGGCGACGCTGGGCAGGGACGTGCAACTGCAACACCTCCGCGTGCTCCTGAAGGTGGGGGCCAGCTACCAGGATGGGCCGTGGGCCGTGGGGCTGGCGGTGACGACGCCGAGCCTGGGGCTCTGGGGGCAGGGCTCGGCGGGATACCAGCGCGCCATCCTGACGCAGGGGTTCGACGTGGCGACCCCCGCGCCCGTGTTCGACTTCCAGGAGGGCCTCGCGGCGCGCTTCCGCAGCCCGTGGAGCGCGGCGCTCGGGGCGAGCCGGAGGTTCCGCTCCACCACGGTGTACCTGTCCCTGGAGGGCTACGCGCGCGTCACGCCGCTCACGCTGGTGGACAGCGCGCCCATCGTCCCTCGCGGCTCGACGGAGTCCATCGACGGGGACTTCGACCTGGCGCTCAAGCCGGTGCTGAACGCGGCGCTGGGCGTGGAGCAGCGGCTGGGCGAGCAGGTGCGGGTGTACCTGAGCGGGCACACGGACTTCAGCGCGCTGGCGCGGACCCCGGCGACGAACGCGCTGCTCGGGGCCTGGGACCTGTACCACGTGGCCTCGGGCGTGCACTGGGGACACGGCCGGACGCGCTTCACGCTGGGCGGCGACGTGGCGTGGGGCGGCAAGCAGTCCCAGCGGCTGGCGGACGCGCTCCGGGAGTCGGGAATCGCGTCCTCGGTGGACAGCCTGGACGTGCGCTCCTTTCAGGTGACCCTGCTGATTGGCGCCACCTTCTCGTTCGCACCCAGTGAGGGCGAGGGCGCCGGGCCCGCCACGGGGAATGACACTGGCGCGGAGGCCCCATGACCCTGGAGCGCGAAGCGGACGGAGCGATGGAGGCACAGACGGCCTTCCTCCTGGACCTCGCCAGGGCCTTGCACCTGGCCTATCAGCCAGCGCTCCTGGTGGAGGCGCGCGTGAGGCGCGTGGCGGAGGCCTGGGGGCTCCAGGCGGAGGTCTTCACCCTCCAGAGTCTGGCGATGACGCAGGTGATGGCCGGACGGCGGCCCCGCGTGGCCTTCGCGCGCCTGCCCTTCAATCCCCACTGGAACCTGGGCCGGGCCGCGGCGCTGCTGCGGCTGTCGGACGCGGTCGCGGAGGGGCGCGTGCTCCTGCCCGAGGCCCGCGCGGAGCTGGACCGCATCGAGTCCAGCCCGCCCGCCTACCCCGAATGGCTCGTGTTCCTGGCGTATGGCGTGTACGGCGCGGCCGTGGCCGCCCGGGTGGGTGGGGCGTGGCTGGAGATGGGGGTGGCCTTCTTCGTGGGCGTCGTCGCGGGGCTCATCCACTTCGGCACGCTGCGCTCGCAGCGGATGGACCTGCAGAAGAGCTTCCTCGCGGCCTTCCTGGGGACGCTGGTGGCGTTCGGCTTCACGTTCATCCTGCCCCGCTTCGACGCGGTGCGAGCGCTGTTCGGCGGCGCCACGCTGCTGGTGCCCGCGATGGTGGTGACGCTGGGCTCGCTGGAGCTGGCCACTGAATCGGTGGAGGCGGGGCTGCCCCGGCTCGCCTATGGCCTGCTGCGCTTCCTGATGCTGGGCGTGGGCATCGCCGCGGCGGGGACGCTCTGGAGCTTCGCCTGGCCCTTGCCTCCACCCGCCGCGGCGCAGGCGCTGCCGCCCCTGCTCACGTTCCTCCTGGTCGCGATCGGCGGCGTGGCGCTGTCGGTGTGCATGTCCGGACGGCCGCGCGACGTGGGGTGGATCGTCGGCGCGGTGCTGCTCGCGTACGGGACGCAGGCGATGGCCAAGGCGCTGCTGGGGGACCGGGGCAGTCCGCTGCTGGCCGCGTTCGTGCTGGGCGTGGTGGGGCTGCTCTACGGGCGCCGGAAGGACCGGATGCCGATGACGCTGATCATGCCCGGGCTGTTGCAGCTCGCGCCGGGCTTCGTGGGCACGCAGGCCATCGTCGCGCTCCTGGGCGTGACGAGCGCGGGCGCGAGCGACGCCCGGCTCTTCAACGTGCTGCTGGTGGCGCTCCAGCTGGTGCTGGGGCTCGTGTTCGCCACGGTGGTGGTGCCGCCGCGCCTCTCCGTGGACCGCGAACCGCGGCGGCCCTCCGGCACCGGAGCCGCGCGCGGCGGTTAGGGCGCGGGCGGACGCACGATGCAGCGGAAGCCGATGTGGCTGGCCCCGCTGTCCACGGCCTGCGGCGAGCGCGCGGCGGGCCGGTAGCGGCGGCAGTAGTTGGGCGCGCACAGGTAGCTGCCGCCCTTGAGCACGCGGCGCGGAATGGTGACGGCCGGCGTGGAGGGGTCCTGGCTGCCCTGGGCCGTCGCGGGGCCGCGCGGGTTGACGGGGATGCAGCACGCCTTGCCGGGGTGGCCCTGGTGGCGCTCGTGGTACCAGTCGGTGGTCCACTCCCAGACGTTGCCGGCCATCTCATGCAGGCCATAGCCATTGGGAGGGAAGCTGCCCACGGGGCAGGTGCCTTCGTGGCCGTCCTCGCGCAGGTTCTGCCACGGGAAGTAGCCCTGCCATGTGTTGGCCAGGTGTTCCCCGTGGGGCGTGAAGTCATTGCCCCAGCAGAACTCGTTGCGGTCCAGGCCTCCGCGCGCGGCGCGCTCCCACTCCGCTTCGGTGGGCAGGGCCTTGCCGGCCCAGGTGGCGTACGCCTCCGCGTCCTCATAGGCGATGTGGACGACGGGGTGGTCGCGGCGGTGCTTCACGGAGCTGCGGAGGCCCTCGGGGTGCTTCCAGCTGGCTCCGGGGACGTAGCTCCACCAGTTCGCCACGTTGCCCAGGTCCACGGGCTGCTTCGCCTTCTGGAAGACGAGCGAGCCGGGCACCAGCGACTCCGGCGTCGCGCCCGGGTAGTCCGCCGCGACGAGCGGACGCTGCGCGACGGTGACGTAGCCGGTCTGCTCCACGAAGCGGGCGAACTGCTCGTTGGTCACAGTGTAGCGGTCCATCCAGAAGCCGGAGACGGTCACCTGATGGGCCGGAGCCTCCTCCGGATAGTGATGGTCGGAGCCCATCCAGTAGGTGCCGCCGGGGATCCACACCATGTCCGGAGAGGGGGCGCGGCCCGGGCGCGCGGTGGTGTCGGTGGGCTCGACGTCGGGCGTGACGGCGGAGTCGCGGGGTTCGTTCCTGTGCATGGCCTGGGGCCTCCGTGCCGAACATCCGGCCCGGCGCGGGGAATGACACTCGCACCGGAGAACAGGAGCGGTGTCGGGCAGTGGAGGAATGGCGCCCCTCCACCGCCCGGCGCCGCCTGGGGCTACGCGTGAGACTGCTGGACGCGGTGGATGAGCTGCTCCACTTCATTGGCCAGCGACATCACCTGGGCGCCGATGCTCGGCTCGTCCTTGTGCTTGCGCGCCTCCTCGATCTTCCGCTGCACGCGCTCCTTCATCGGCCCGATGCTCAGGCTGCCCGGCGCCTGGCTGGGCAGGAACTCGAGGAGGCTCTCCGCGAACTGCCGCATCAGCATCTGCGCGGGCACGAAGGTGAACATGCGCTCGCCATACCACTGCGTGTAGAGCCCCGAGTGCGGCCCGTACTCGAAGGGGTCCGAGCGCAGGTTGATGAGGTAGGGCCACGCGGGGTTGAAGCGCTTGCCGCTGAACCACATGTCCGGCCCTTCGCCGTCCTGGTAGCTGAAGATGACCTTCCAGTCCTTGTAGCGCACCGCCGCGACGTTGCCGCTGTCGAGCACGTAGATGAACTGGTCGCGGTTGCCCGGCGCCGTGCCCGCCAGGAGCGCGTTCTGGTCGTACCCATCCAGATGGACCTTGAACGTCTTGTCGCCGATCTTGTAGCCGCGCTTGCACTTCTCCACGAGGTCCGTGGGGCCGCCCGCCGCGGCCACCAGCGTGGGCATCCAGTCCTCGTGCGCGAAGATGTCATTGATGATGCGCCCCGGCTCCACCACGCCCGGCCAGCGCACCACGCACGGCACGCGCACGCCGCCCTCCCACGTCGAGCCCTTCTCACCGCGGAACGGGCAGTTGCCGCCGTCCGGCCAGCCCATCTTCTCCGCGCCGTTGTCGGTGGAGAACACCACCAGCGTGTCGTCCGCGATGCCCAGCTCATCGAGCTTGTCCAGCAGCACCCCGACGATGTCGTCCAGCTCCCGCATCGCGTCCGCGTAGAGGCCGTAGCCGGTGGCGTTCTGGTACTTCTTCTGGAGGTAGGTCCAGACGTGGGTGCGCGTGGTGTTGTGCCAGAGGAAGAACGGCTTGCCCTCCTTCACCGCGCGCTCCATGAAGTCCAGCGTCCCCTGGAGGAACTCGCCGTCCACCGTCTCCATTCGCTTCCGGGTGAGCGCGCCGGTGTCCTCGATGCGCTGCTTGCCCACCACGCCCCAGCGAGGGTCCTCGGTGGCGTCGTTGCGCTCGGTGGCCCAGGCGTGCAGCACGCCGCGCGGGCCGAAGCGCTCCTTGAAGGCCGGGTCCTTCGGGTAGTCGGGGCACTCCGGCTCGTTCTCCGCGTTGAGGTGGTAGAGGTTGCCGAAGAACTCGTCGAAGCCGTGCACCGTGGGCAGGTAGGGGTTGGAGTCGCCCAGGTGGTTCTTGCCGAACTGGCCGCAGGTGTAGCCCAGCGGCTTGAGCATCTCCGCGATGGTGGGGTCGGAGTCCTGGAGGCCGTACTTGGCCCCGGGCATGCCGATGGTGGTGAGCCCCGTGCGCAGCGGGTTCATGCCGGTGATGAACGCCGCGCGGCCCGCGGTGCAGCTCTGCTGGCCGTAGCAGTCCGTCATCAGCGCGCCTTGCTTCGCGATGCGGTCGATGTTGGGCGTGCGGTAGCCCATCATCCCCTGGTTGTAGGCGCTGATGTTCCAGTAGCCGATGTCGTCGCCCCAGATGACCAGGATGTTGGGTTTGCGCTTCTCGTGCTTGCCGTGGCCATTGCCATTGCCCGTGGACTTCGTCTTGCCAGTGGTCGCCATGTGCCGCACTCCTTTGCGTTGGGGGGACTGCTTCAGTGCGTGGGGCCGCGGGGGCCCCCGTCGTCGTCGGATGGCGGGTGCGGCAGGTGGTCGAGCAGCCTCCGCATCCGCGACTCCGCTTCGTCCAACTGGACGAGCAGGTCCTTCTGTCGGTGGCGCTCCTCGCCGTGCAGCGTCGCGCCAGCCTCGTCCACGCGCGCGCGCACCAGGTCCAGGCCGTCGTGGATGAGGCGCCATTCCTGCCAGGCCTGGGATTCGTGGCGCGCCATCCACGCCTCCACGCCCGTGCTCACCTGCGGGTAGACATTCTGGGCGCCCACCTTCTCCAGGACGCCCGTGCGCTCCAGCATCCGGTGCGTGGGCGCGTGCACGCGCGCCAGGGCCAGGGTGATGCCCCGGTGGGACAGGTCCTCGTGCAGGCCGGCCAGCATGTCCGCGCCCGGCACGTCCAGGTCGTCCGTCAGCTCCAGGTCCAGCAGCACCTCGCGCACCGGCGAGGCCGCGTCGCGCACGCGGACGAGCACCTCGTCCCGGAGGGACGTCGCGTTGGCGAAGAAGAGGCCTTCCTCCGGCCGGAAGACGTGGAGGCCGGGCAGGGTGATGGCGGAGGACTCGCGGTGGGTCGCCGCCAGGTCCAGCGTCCCCGGCACGCGGCCCAGCTCGCTCAGGCGCGGGCGGCTGGCGCGGTAGACGGTGAGGAACAGCGACACGCCCACCGCGATGAGCAGGCCGGGGAGCACGTCGAAGGCCAGCACGCCCAGCAACGCCACCGCCGCGCCCAGGAAGTCCGCGCGGCGCAGGTGGGCCAGCCGCGCCAGCTCCTTCACGTCCATCATCCCCAGGATGGCCACCACCAC
Organism: Corallococcus sp. Z5C101001; assembly: GCF_007352635.1. Taxonomy (NCBI): domain Bacteria; kingdom Pseudomonadati; phylum Myxococcota; class Myxococcia; order Myxococcales; family Myxococcaceae; genus Corallococcus; species Corallococcus sp. Z5C101001. Next base: position 416,900 of record NZ_VKLU01000004.1, on the reverse strand, counting down.
GATGGCGCCCAGCGTGGCCTCGGGCAGCGCGCGGAACAGGCCGGTGAGGAAGAGGGCCACGAGCAGCGTCAGGCCCGCCGTCACCAGCGATGACACCTGCGTGGTGGAGCCCGCCTGATCATTGGCGGCGGACTTGGACAGGCTGCACCCCATGCCGAAGCCCCGGAAGAGGCCGCCGCCCACGTTCGCGGCGCCCAGGCCCACCAGCTCCCGGTTGGGGTCCACCTCGTAGCCGTGCTTCGCCGCGAACATGCGCGCCGGGCCAATGGCCTCCGCGAACGCCACCAGCGCGATGCCGCACGCCCCCGGCAGCAGCTTCAAGAGGTCCTGCCAGCCCACGCCCGGAGGCAGCCGGGGGGACACGAGCCCGGAGGGGATGGGCCCCACGATGGCCACCCCCTTCGCGTCCAGGTGCAGCAGCGCGGACACGGCGATGCCCAGCACCAGCACCGCGAGCGCGGCGGGGATGCGCCGGGACACCCTCCCCAACAGGAGCAGCGCCGCGATGCTCGACGCGCCCACGACGAGCGTCAGCGGGTGGGTCTGTCCCAGGTGGGAGAGGATGAAGCCCAGCCGTTCGAAGAAGCCGCCCTTGGCGCCTTCGATGCCAAGGAGCTTGGGCACCTGCTTGATGGCGATGATGAGCGCCAGCCCGAACACGAAGCCGCTGAGCACGGAGGCGGAGAAGAACTGCGCGACGCGGCCCAGCTTCAGCACGCCCGCCAGCGCCGCGACGGCGCCCGCCAGCAGCGCCAGCGCGGCGGTGAGGGCCACGAAGCGCGGGGACCCCTGCTGCGCCAGCGCGCCCACCGTGGCGGCGGAGAGCACCGACACGCTGGCGGACACCGCGACGATGAGCTGGCGCGAGCTGCCGAACAGCGCGTAGAGCGCCAGCGCCGCGGGCGTGGAGTACAGCGCCGCCTGAGGCGGGAGTCCGGCGAGCTGCGCGTAGGCCATGCCCTCCGGGATGTGCAGCGCCGTCACCGTGAGCGCGCCCACCAGGTCCTTCTTCAGCCGCGCCCGGTCGTAGCCGTGCAGCGAGGCCACGAAGGGGCTGACGCGGGCAAGCCACGAGGCGTGGCCCCGCGCGGCGGGCGGGTGTGGAGCTTCTCCCATGGGGACGATGTGGCCACCCGGATGGGCAGGATCATCGTCCCGGGAGTGGGGACGGACGGGCCGCCGGGGGCCGGGTCAGAAGATGTAGCGGAGGATGAGCTGGCCGTAGGAGAGCTTGGGGTCGCCCGACACCATCGTCTCGTCCTCCGTATCCAACCCCTGCAGGGGGGCCAGCTTGAGCGTGGTCGCCGCGCCCACGCCGAACTGCAGGTGCTGGCGACCGGAGTAGTAGACGCCCAGCGCGAGCGTGCTCGAGTGGAGGGTGCGGTGGGGCAGGTCCACGAACGTCTGCCTCCCGGTGCGGAAGAGGTACTCGCCCATCACCGCGATGGGGATGCCCAGCGCGGGGCGCAGGTCCGCCGTCAGCGCCGCGGACAGGTCCACCCGCACGGCGTACGTGTCCTGCACCACGCGGCCGCCCGCCACGGCGTCGAAGGGCTCGCGCTTCTGCCACGCGTACTCCGCGGAGGCGGAGGCCTGGACGGAGAAGCTGGCTCCCAGCGCCTGCGCCAGGTACACGCCGCCATTGACGGTCGTCTCGGAGGAGGGCACCTGCAGGTACTGGGCGATGTCGCCGTTGAACACGTCGTCCAGCGTCAGGAGCGGGTTGTTGATGATGGCCCGCGTGAAGGGCAGCAGCGTCAGGCTCCTCCCCTTGTCGTAGCCCCCATTGGCGCGGAGGGAGACCTGGGAGCCGCTCGCCTCGTTGCGGAGCAGCCGCAGCACCAGCCCCGCCTGGCCCACCAGGTCCACCGAACCCCCGCGGGCGATGAGCGCCGGAGGCGTGGACCCCAGGATGCCGACGCCTTGCGCGAAGCCCGCCAGGGCCAGCCAGTCCGTGAGCCGCAGGCCCACGTCCAGCGTCTCCTGGAACCCCAGGAGCAGGGCGTCCAGCCGGCGGGTGTCTCCCACGGGCACGTCCGGCACGTGGTAGCGCGCGATGCCGGTGCGCATGCCGATGTGCGTGGTGACCAGCGCGCTCTGCTGCAGGATGGGCAGCTCGAAGAGGTGGCCGCTCAGCATCCGGTCACGGAGCGGCCGGCACTCCTCCGCGGATTGGGCATCGGCCGTCAGGACGGGCGCGAGCAAGAGGGCCAGGGCCAGGAGCGGAGTTCGCATGCCGGCGAACGTGGGAGGGCCCCCGTGATGACGGTATTGCCCGCCCCGCCCTTGCGTCCGTCGGCGGCAGAACGCCCGCGCCTGTCAGCCCATCAGCGCGAAGAGGTAGCAGATGAGCGTGAGCAGCAGGTTCGACACCGCGAACGTCACCGGATAGCCGATGGCCGGGATGATGCTGTGGGTGGCCTCCTGCGACGCCCGCATGCCGGCGCTGTTGCACCGCGCGCCCGCGACGGCGCCCATCAGCACGGCGGTGTTCATCTTCATCACGTACTGGCCCACCGCCCACGCGACGATGGGCGGCACCAGCGCCGCGACGAGGCCCACGACGAGGATGGGCGTCAGCGTCCCCCCCGCGACGGCGCTCGCCACGCCCGCGCCCGCGTTGATGCCCAGGATGGCGATGAAGACGTTGAGGCCCAGGTCCTCCAGCAGCTCGCGCGCCGCCTCCGGGAACGGGCCGCCCAGCGCCGGGTTGTGGGTGCGCAGGATGCTCAAGCCGATGCTCACGATGAGCAGGCCCACCGCGGAGCCCAGGCTGAACTTCACCCCGCCCACGGGCACGGTGATGGCGCCCAGCAACGCGCCCAACGACAACCCCAGCGCCAGGGTGATGATGTCCGTCACCAGGCTGGGCCGCACCACGCGCCCCACGCGCTTCTGGATGGCGTCCAGGCGCCGGCGGCTGCCCGTCACGCGCAGCACGTCACCCCGGCGGATGACCACGTCACGGCCAATGGGCAGCTCGTCGCCGCCGCGAAAGAGCGCGTTGAGGTACAGGCCGTGGCCCTCCTCGCGGGCCAGCTCCCCCAGCGAGTGCCCCACGAGGTCCGCCTTGTGGGCGACGATCTCCATCGTCTCGACGTGCACGTCCCCCAGCCGCGAATCCACCTCCGGCCCGATGCGCTCGGGCCCGGCGAGGAGCAGCCCCACCGGGCCGGCCACGGCGACCTCGTCCCCCCGGTGCAGCACCAGGCCGTCCTCGGGCAGGTAGACGCGGCCCGCGTGCAGCACCCGCTCGATGCCGGCGCGCGGGGCCCGCGGACTCAGCTGCTGGAGCGAGCGCCCCTCCACCTCCGGGCTCTCCACGCGGAACACGCGCACGTGCAGCGGCGCGTTGCCCCGGAGGAAGGACTCGGCGGTGCCCGGCAGCGGGTCCTGCTGCTCTCCGGCCAGCTCCTTCTCCATCGCCTTCGCGTCCGCCACCGCGTCCCGGCCGAACATCCCGGGCAGCACCTTGGCCATCACGGTGAAGAGCACCATGCTGACGGAGTAGAGCAGCGCGTAGGACGTCGTCAGGTTCGCTCGCGCCTGCTCCAGCGTCGCGCCACCGGTGAGCTTCACCGCGCCGCTGGCCAGGGCGGACTGCGCCGCGCCGAAGCCCGGCGTCGCGGTGTTCGCGCCGGAGAGGATGCCGGCCACGAGCCCCGGCTGGAGGTGGAAGACGAACCGGGACAGGTACACCAGCAGCGACGACAGCAGCGGCACCAGCAGCGCCAGCACCAGCAGGTGGCGCCCCTCGCGCTGGATGCCGCCAATGAACTGCGGCCCCACCTTCATCCCGATGGCGAAGATGAAGAGGTTGAAGAACACCGTGCTGGTGAACTCCGGGATGGCATAGGTGATGTGGAAGGCCTGATAGGCCCAGAGGCTCACCACCATCCCCAGCAGCAGCGTGGCCGCGGTGGCGCCCAGGCCCACGCCCTTCACCTGCACCTTGCCCAGCGCGTAGCCCCCCGCGATGACCAGGAACAGCAGGATGAAGGGCTGCTTGCCCAGCGCCGCGAGCAGCACCCCGAACGGGCCATGCGGCCGGGGGGGCGCGGCCGGGGCCGGAGCCCCCTGGGCGAAGGCGACGACCGCCAGCCCCACGGCCACCGCCCCCACCAGCAGCGCGGTGTGGCGTGTGATGACTCGCATCGGGACGCTCCCTGTCGCGGACTTCAGTGGTGGTAGCCGGAGGCCTCTTCCTTCGTCATGGGCGTGCTCACCGGGTGGCGGCGGAAGTGCTCGATGCAGGCGACCAGGTCGTGCACCAGCAGCGTGGCCAGGTCCCGGCTCACGCCGTGGCGCACCAGCACGCGCTGCACCACCAGGTCCTGGAGGTTGGCGGGCATGGGATAGGCGGGCACCTGCCAGCCGCGCTCGCGCATCCGGTCCGCCAGGTCATAGAGCGTGAAGCCCGGCTTGACGCCATCCTTCAGCTTCCAGCACACGCCGGGCACGCCGCCCCGGCCGTCGTAGAGGATGTCGAAGAGGCCAATCTGTTCGATGGCCAGCGACATGAAGTTCGCCGTGTCCGAACAGGACTGCTGGACGCGCCGGTAGCCTTCCTTCCCCAGCCTCAGGAAGTTGTAGTACTGGATGACGATCTGCCCGCCCGGCCGGGAGAAGTTCAGCGCGAACGTCGGCATGTCCCCGCCCAGGTAGTCCACGCGGAACACCAGCTCCTCCGGCAGGTCGCTCCGGTCGCGCCACACCACCCAGCCGCAGCCCAGCGGCGTCAGGCCGAACTTGTGGCCGGAGGCGTTGATGGACTTCACCCGCTCCAGGCGGAAGTCCCACACCACGTCCTTGTGGATGAAGGGCGCGATGAAGCCTCCGCTCGCCGCGTCCACGTGGATGGGGATGTCCAGCCCCGTGCGGCGCTGGAGGTCGTCCAGCGCGTCGGCGATGGCCTTCACCGGCTCGTAGACGAGGTTGAAGGTGATGCCCAGCGTGGGCACGACGCCGATGGTGTTCTCGTCGCAGGCCTTGAGCACCTCCTCCGGCGTCAGCGTCATCCGGCCGGGGGCGAGCGGCACCTGCCGCAGCTCCACGTCGAAGTAGCGCGCGAACTTGTGCCAGCAGATCTGCACCGGGCCGCAAATGAGGTTGGGCTTGTCCGTGGGCTTGCCTTCGGCCTCGCGGCGCTTGCGCCAGCGCCACTTGAGGGCCAGCCCGCCCAGCATGGCCGCCTCGCTGGAGCCGGTGGTGGAGGTGCCCAGGGTGTCGCTCGCGTCGGGCGCGTGCCAGAGGTCGGCGAGCATGTTCACGCAGCGCGTTTCAATCTCCGCGGTCTGCGGGTACTCGTCCTTGTCGATCATGTTCTTGTCCAGGCACTCGTCCATCAGCCGGTGCACCTGGGGCTCGGACCACGTCTGGCAGAAGGTGGCCAGGTTCTGCCGCGAGTTGCCGTCCAGCAGCAGCTCGTCATGCACCACCGCGTAGGCGTGCTCCGCGCTGTGCTCGTCATCCGGGATGCGGAACTTGGGCATCGGGACGGACAGGTCGGGTGACGCGTAGACGTCGTCGTTGATGCGTGCGCGGACTTCGTCCTTCCCATGCAGTGGCATGCGCGCTCCTTGGCGGCGGGTGGGGCGTACGAAAGGTGAGATGGCGCGTGCCGGGGACGGGGGCCTCGTCCCACGGTGGGGGACGGCCAGTGGCGCGTCCGCCCGTTCCACCCGGAGGGCGTGCGTTGCCCGACAGGGCCCTGCGTCTCCAGGGTGAACCGCACGCAAGGCAAGGGAGGACGGTCCATGTCGAAGGCCACGGGGTGCGGGATGCGGCGGGCGGTGATTGCGCTCGCTTGTGCGGTGGGGCTGCTGGGGGCGCCGGGTGCGGGGTTCGCCCAGAACGGGGCGCCCGCGCAGGCGCGGAAGACCCCGCGGGCGGCAACGGACGCGGACGTGTCCTCCGCGGAGGCGAAGGACGCGCTGCGACGGGCCCATGCCCGCTACCAGGGCGTGAAGAGCGGCAAGAACGCGGACTACATCCCGTCGCTGGCGAAGGTGGACCCCAACCTCTTCGGCATCGTGCTGGTGACGGTGGACGGGCGCGTCTTCTCCGTGGGGGACGCCGAGCACCCCTTCGCCATCGAGTCCGTGTCCAAGCCCTTCACCCTGGCGCGCGTCCTCCAGGACGTGGGGGCGGACACGGTGGAGAAGAAGATTGGCACCAACGCCACGGGCGAACCCTTCAACTCCATCATCGCGATTGAGCAGAACCACGAGGCGAAGCGCCCGCCCGCGGGCAACCCGCTGGTGAACGCGGGCGCCATCACCGCGGTGAGCATGGTGCCGGCCCAGGACGCGGACGCGCGCTGGACGCGCATCGAGGACACGCTCAACGCCTTCGCGGGGCGCGAGCTGGACGTGAACGAGCCCGTCTACCACTCCGAGTCCGCCACCAACACGCGCAACCGCGCCATCTCCTGGCTGCTCAAGTCCTACGACGCGCTGCCCGGCGACCCCATGGAGGCGCTGGACGTCTACACGCGCCAGTGCTCGGTGAACGTCACCGCGAAGGACCTGGCCATCATGGGGGCCACGCTGGCCAACGGCGGGACGAACCCCGTCACCGGCAAGCGCGTGGTGGACTCCGACAACGCGCAGAAGGTGCTGTCGCTGATGCTCACCACCGGCCTCTATGAGAACTCCGGGGACTGGTCCTTCACCGCGGGCCTCCCCGCGAAGAGCGGCGTGGGCGGCGGCATCGTGGCGGTGGTGCCCGGCCGCTTCGCGGTGGCGACGTTCTCCCCGCCGCTGGACAAGGCGGGCAACAGCGTGCGCGGCCAGAAGGCGGTGGAGTCCATCATCACGGAGCTGGGCGGGGACCTCTTCTCCGCCACCGGCCCGAAGCAGGCGGCCCCCTCCGGCGCGGGAGTGTCCGGCTCGCGATAGCGCGAGAGACCGCGGGCGGTGATGCCGCCCGGCCCCTTGCCTCCCACCATGGCTCGGGTCCCCGCGCGAAGAGGGGGACCCGGGCGGGTGGGAGCGCATGGGCAAGCGGCAGCGGTGGGGCTGGCTGGGGCTTCTGGGGGTGCTCGCCGCGATGGGCGCGGGCGCCGCGGAGGAGGCCGAGGGCGACGACAAGCCTCCGAAGGTGGAGACGCCCCCGAAGGACAAGGGCTTCGCCGTCGAGTCGGAGGACGGCCGCTACAAGCTGGGGGCGGGGTTGCAGAGCGCCTACAAGCTGGAGCCCGTCTGGGAGAACGGCCACGCGCAGTCCCGCACGGCGTTCCCGTTCCTGCGCCCGCGCCTCTACGGCAACGTGTTCCGGCCGTGGGTCCAGTTCTGGACGTCGCTGGAGCTGGCGTCGGCGGGGGCGCCCTACCTGCTGGACTCCTACGTGGACCTGCAGCCGTGGAAGGTCCTGGGCGTGCGCGCGGGACAGCAATACACGCCCATCAGCCGGCATGAGTCGCTGGGGCCACAGCAGATCCTCTTCCCGGAGTTCGCGCCGGTCGCGAACTACTTCTGGACCGGCCGCGACAAGGGCCTGACGTTCATGGGGACCGCGAAGGCGCTGGAGTACTACGCGGGCATCTATGGCGGCTCGCCGCTGCGCTCCATCACGTCGGACCCGGGACGCTGGGTGTCCAACGCGCGGCTCACGGTGAACCCCATGGGCCCCATGGGCTATGGCGAGCTGCCGTACATCATGTCGGATGAGAAGGGCGCGCCGTTCCGCGTGTCCTTCACGGTGCAGGGCGCGGGCGGCAAGGTGGACCGCGTCGAGGAGAACTTCAACGTGGAGACGGGCGGGTTCGAGATCACCGACGAGGGCCTGCGCAAGTTCGTCACCGGCGGCGTGGACTTCATGCTCCAGGCCCAGCGCTTCACCTTCTACGCGGAGGGGTGGATCGAGCGCGTCCACCCGGAGCGGCCCTCCGGCCCGAACTTCACCAGCGTGGGCGCGTGGGCGCAGGCGGACTACGTCTTCTACAAGAAGGTGCTGGACGCGGGCGTGCGGCTGTCCTGGCTGGACGTGAGCCACGAGCTGCCCGACGACTCGCTGTATGTCCTGGAGGCGCAGCTCGCGTGGTTCGTGGACGCGCCCTTCCTGGCCTTCAAGCTGCGCTACCAGTTCGCGCACCAGCGCTCGCCGGACCCGGAGCTGCTGGGCGCGGTGAAGCTGGCCCACGACCCGGGCACCTCCAACCTGGTGACGCTCCAGCTCAACCTGGCGTTCTGAAGGGCGCGGGCGGCCTACTTCTTGGAGGGCGGTTCGCCGTGCGCCTGGATGACGCGGCGCAGGCCCATCCTCAGCTTGGCGTTGTCGGGGTTGCCGTAGAACGTCGCCTGGAGCGCGAAGCCCCTGCGGGTGTCCGAGTGGGGGTTGGCCAGCTCGGTGAAGAAGTTCGCGAGGATGCGGTCCGACAGGACGGGCAACGGACCGGACCGGGCCCGGCTCTGTGAGAGCAGCAGCTCCCAGTAGGCGGCGGACTCCGACAGGCTGGAGGCGGCGTTGTTGCAGTGCCTGGACCAGGCGGCGGCGTCCTGCCCCGGGAGGGGGTAGAAGTTCTTGCCGATGTCCTCCTGGCTCATCAGCCGCAGGTAGGGCTTCCCCAGGTTGAGGGCGAGGTTCATCGTCCCCGCGCCTTCGAAGACGCTGGGGAGATCCGCGAGGACCATGAGGCGCCCGAAGGCGAGCGACGGGATCCGTCCGAACGGCAGGATGAGGATGGGCGGGATGCGGCTCGGGTGGAAACCTCCCCGGACCAGGAACTCCGGCAGGTTCCCCGCGAGGCCCACGTCGCGGAACGCCTCGAACAGCCGGGTGCCCCCCAGGTACACATGGCGGGAGGGGAACAGCTCATCGAGCCGGCTGACGGTCGAGAAGGCCGAGCGTCCCGTCTGCACCGCGACGGCCTGGGGCTGGGGGTCTGGCGCCAGCCGGAGCCGCAGGGCCAGGTAGTCCTCCGCTGGGAGCGGCGCGAGGACGGGGATCACGACGGGCTTCAGCGGCGCGCCAGAGACGCGCAGGGTGCTGAGCCCCGCCACCAGGTTGAACAGGATGTCCGAGGCCTCGGCGACGGGGCGCCCCGCGGAGAAATAGACAGGCATCAGGGAGATGCGGTCCGCCTTGCGCAGCTCCTCGATGAACGCCATGCAGTCCCGGACGCCGGGGGGAAACTGCTTCGGGGGAAGGTCCGCCCAGCGCGGCGTGAGGTACGGGCGGGTGTCGACGTGGAGGCCCCGGTCCACGAAGGAGGGGCCGTACTCGGAGCCCCCCTCCAGCAGGACGTCGGTGTCCTTGCCGGCGCCATAGAGGATGTTCGGCGCCACGGAGCGGTCGGTCACGCCGCTCCATTGCAGGGGCTGCAGGGTGAGGAACCACTGGACCTTCAGGCTCTCGGTGGGGTTCTGGGGATCATCCCACCCGCCCGTGACGCCCAGGGGCACCTCGGCCATGGGCAGGTTCTCGAACGCGTCGAGCGAATGGAAGAGGAGCGTGGCCTTGCCCAGGCGGTGCATGGCGGCCGGCTGCTCCGGCAGCCCGGGAATGAGCCGGACGAGCTTCACCCACGTGAGCTCATCCCGGCCGGCGTTCTCCTCTTCGTCGCCCGGCGCGTAGATGACGCGCAGGAGGGTGGCGCCCAGGTCGATGAGCTCCTGGATGACCTGCACGGTCGTGGACTGGTGCCCGGAGCCGCTGCTGTCCGGGATGAAGACGCGGATCTCCTTCTGGCTGGTGACGAAGCTCCGGAGGGCGTCCTTGTCCAGGTGCCGGGCCTTGGGGCTGGAGCCGCCCTTCTTGAACCCCCAGGGGGTCTTCGCCGGAGTGGCCGACGGCAGGCCCTCGGGGCGGAAGTCCGGGGCCTCCTGCCGCAAGGCATTGAAGTGCCGCAGGTCGTAGTTCGACAGCTCCAGCAGGAGCGGGGGCGTGGTGACGCCGGGCGCCAGCACCGTCGCGACGCAGGGCGTGGGGCTGAAGATGCTGTTGCCCGTGTCGGAGTGCACGACGACGCGGAGGTTGAACACCTCGCAGAGCACCTGGATGCAGGTGTCATCGCCCCAGACCGCCTGGTGCTTCCCGCCGCCGGCCCCCTCCGCGATGGCATCGGCGTAGCCCCGAATGGAGCTGGCGCCCCGGTAGTAGACCCCGGACATCAGCTTGACCTGGATGTCATTGAGCATGCCGGCGCGGTAGTCGTTCAGCGCCGGGGTCCGGTCCCGGTAGAGCCCCTCGAGGAAGTCGCGGACCCGCTGGCGCAGCACCAGGGGATCCAGGTCGCGGCCCGCCCGGTGGAGCAGGAAGGACAGGCTGTGGAAGAGGCAGTCGCCGTCGCCCGGGGTGATGTATTCGACGTAGTTCTGCTGCTCCAGCCGCCGGAAGCCGATGATGATGTAAGGCATGCGCCCTCGCTCGGCGCCCGACGTTAGCGGGTCATGTCCGAGCCCGCATCCGTGGTGGCCCTCCGCGCCGCACGCGCCTCCGGTGATTCGAGGAGCGCTGGGAGGCGAGGTGGCTGGAGTTTCTGGGGTTGGGCGCTATCCTGCTTCCGTCCTCTTCGCGGGAACCCCCCGGAGCGCATCCCATGACCCGTGGCATCTTCAAGGCAGGTTCAGGTCCTTCGCTTCCGCCGAAGCGCAAGCACGACGAGCTCGTCTCGCCCATCCGCACGCCGGTGCAGGAGGGGCCCGCGAAGAAGAAGCAGCGCACGGAGGGTCCTCCCGCGGGGCCGCAGCCCACGGTGCAGCGCCCGCCCACGGATCCGTCGATGCACGCGGCGTACGACCAGCTGGCGCACGAGGAGATGCTGAAGAATCCCAAGTACAAGCAGCTGGCGGAGGACGCGGCGGCGGCCCAGGACAAGCCGGTCAACGTCATCACGAAGGATCAGGTCCAGGGCGGCATGTTCTATTCGGGCAAGGGTCAGGTCGGGCTGCGTCCGGACCTCACGGGCCCCAAGCGCGCCAGCGTCATGGCCTTCGAGCTGACCAACGTCGCCCAGCAGAAGAAGTTCAGCAAGGTGACGAGCGACGCCTTCCAGACGGAGGTCAACGCGGCGTTGGGGAAGCACATCGTGGGCGGTGACCTGAACGCCCGGCGGGAGAACTTCGCCAAGAGCATGGAGCGCATCGAATACAACGGCATCCAGCGCCACCACGACGTGATGAAGGACGGCATCCAGAGCCAGGGCTGGCCCAAGGAGATGGACCGGTTCGGCAAGCGTCTGGAGGGGGCGGACCCCAGCTTCGAAAGCTACTGGGCGCGCCAGAACGTCAAGGACGCCAAGACGGGCAAGAGCCACTCGGACGTGTACCGCGCCCAGTTCGACAACATCGCCGCCAAGGCGTCGGAGCTGGTGGAGAAGAGCAAGCAACAGCAGGGCGTGAAGTAGCGGTCCCTCCAGCGACAGCGCCGCGAAGGGGCCCGGACTGGGGCCCTTAGCGCACGCTGGCCCAGTACGGCAGCAGCGCCTGACGGCTCTCGGCCAGCGCCCGGCGCGCGTCCGCGTTGACGTCGCCGGAGGGAAAGCGGTCGTCGCGCCCCGCGAGCACTTCGATGCAGGCGCGCGCCCCCCATGGGCCGCGTTGGCGACGCGTACGAAGTGTGTAGTCGGCGAGCAGGGACGCGCGGGAGCGCAAGACAGGGAGATGCGTCCTAGCCCTTGATCAAGGTCTAGGCGCCGCGCGTCCGCCGATTTCAGGAAAGCGCTCGTAGGCGCGCTTGAGCGCATCCAAGTGAGCAGGGTTGTCCAGGTCGAGTGGCGTGTCGGTGAGCTGTACGACCCATCCACCCGTCGCCGTGCGCCTGGACCGCGTAAGCAGCTCGGCGTCACGGGTCGGGTCCGGGAACCGGAGAGCCTGCGCGGTAGCCGCAGACCAGAAGTTCAACCATCCGAGGCGATGCGGAATCTCCGGCGAGCGGATCTTCTCTGGAAGACTGAGTGCTGGCAGCCCCCGGGGCGGAGTCCCTGGCTTGTGGACGGGATCGCGTGTTTGTCGTGCGAGCTCGACACCCGCGCTAGACGGCGTCGCATGCCCCCAGAACGCGCGGGCCCCTTCTGCCACGCCTCCAAGCACATCCACTGCCACCGCGATGACAGCCTCGTTCAGTGGCAGCTCTGCATGGACATCAAGCAACGACTGCCCGCCGGGCGCCTGGCGCGCGGGTGTTCGCAACCCATAAATCATCACAGGGAAGCTCTCGTCACCGTTGCACAAGAGAGGGAAGCCTCCATCCCTGGCTCCTTCGGAGAGCCACGAGTCGCGCTGCGGTAAAGCGATGGGGCGCCCCTCGTCGGAAACCGTCCAGTCGAGGCGCAAGCCGGGGAAGGCCTGCTCCATCCCATGGACGACAGCGAGAGTGCGACCATCCGCGGCAAGCAGCGCTGGCGCGTAGACAATAATGCCAAGGGTGCTCTGTGTGGTCATCGCCTGCACCCCGTGACGACGATCTCCAGCTCGGGCGCCTCACGCTCAAGTGCTTCTCTGTGCGCTTCGGTGCTCACCCCAACGGCGAAGCGATATCCACATGACAGCGCGATGTCTCGCTCTTCCCGCATCTTGGCTGCTTGCCCTTTGATGACCTGCCCGCGGAGAAAGGCATTGTACGTGTCGAACTGGTCGGTCTTGATCTCCCACAGCACGCGCACGCCGACTTGCAGCGCATCGAAGCGCACGCCGCCAACGAGCACGTCCTTGCCGGGGTAGCGGTTCGGCGGAAACCAGTCGGCGCACTCATTGTGTGGGTCGTCCCCACCTGCGTGAGGCATTGGAACAGGCTCACAGCTGGCTCGGCCTGTCCGGTCCACAGGCACAGGCGGCACGGGGGGCTGCCAGTCTTGCCCCGCGGGCTCGGGCTCGAGCTTGGGCTTGCGTTGGGCTTCAGTGTCCCGGGAGGACAGCTTCGTTCCTCGAGAGGGCCCTGCTTCCTCGGGGTAGGCGTGGCGGAGTTCGTATGCATCCAGTGCTTCTCTGATGGCGACGGCGACCACCACCGTGCCCAGCACGATCACGGCCCCCACGGCAATCTCGGGAGCCGCCAGCACGCAGAATCCGATTCCCACGGCAGCGGCGTCAGCGGAGGCGACCGCGCACCTTCCCGTAGCGTCGTGGAACTCGAGCCGGTCATGGTCGAGGGTCCGGTAGCACCTCTCCACCAGAAGAGGCCAAGGCTGGGATGCTTCGCGGACAACGCACCGCCCCTCGTCAGCCCAGGGCAGGTGCGCCGCCCGCTCCAGGTTGGCGAGTCTTTGGCTCCGCGTGCCGAGTGTGCCGGGAGACGGTGCCGGCGTGGCGCACGCGGAAAGGAAGAGGAGGAGTGCGATGCAAGCGCGGAAGCGCACGGCGATGTCCTCGCGGAAGGGAGGGCTTCATCCCTACGCGCCTGGAGTCTATCAGCGCGCGCGGGCGTTCAGACGAACCGGGTTTCCTGGATGGGGGCACGCAACCATCGAAATGACGGTGCGCTGCACCCCCTGAGCCCTGACAGCCAGAGAGCGGCGGTCAACGTCCTGGGCCGTCCACTCGCTTCGGCGTACGACATCCGTGCAACACGCGTCGAGGACGCCGCCAACCACTCGTGAGGACAGGAGTAGAACAGTCCGGAAGGCGGGACTCGAACCCAAAGCCGGGCCCGTTCAGCGCACGCTGGCCCAGTACGGCAACAGCGCCTGACGGCTCGCGGCCAGCGCGCGGCGCGCGTCCGCGTTGACGTCGCCAGAGGGGAAGCGGTCGTCGCGCCCCGCCAGCACTTCAATGCAAGCGTGCGCGGAGTTCGACAGGCCCTCCAGCGAGTAGCCTCCCTCCAGCACCAGCACCAGCTTGCCGTCGGACACCTCCTCCGCCAGCTCGCGCATGGCGGTGCACATCGCCGCGAAGCCGCGCTCGGTGACGTCCATGCCGCCAATCGGGTCGTCGCGGTGCGGGTCGAACCCCGCGGACACCAGCACCAGGTCGGGCCGGTACGCCTGCGCCACGGGCAGCAGCAGGTCCTCGAAGACCATGCCGTAGTCGGCGTCGGTGTTGCCGCCGGGCAGGCCGCAGTTGACGGTGAAGCCCTGGCCCTCGCCCCGGCCCACCTCCGGCGCCGCGCCGCTGCCCGGGTAGTAGGGGAACTGGTGCACGGACTGGTAGAGCACGTCGCGGCGCCCCCAGAAGGCCGCCTGGGTGCCGTTTCCGTGGTGGACGTCCCAGTCCAACACCAGCACGCGCTCGGCCCCGCGCCGCCGTCCGGCCTCCGCCGCGATGGCGACATTGTTGAAGAGGCAGAAGCCCATCGCCCGGTCCGGCTCCGCGTGGTGCCCGGGCGGCCGCACCAGCGCGAAGGCGTTCTTCGCCTGTCCCGCCATCACCGCCTCCACGGCCTGCACCGCCGCGCCCGCCGCCAGCCGCGCCGCGTCGATGCTGTCGGGGGACACGGCGGTGTCCTCGTCGATGCGCTCGACGCGGCCGCTCAGCTTCTGCAGGGCCTCCAGGTGCGCGGGCGTGTGCACCGACAGCAGCTCCGCGTCCGTGGCGGAGCGGGGCTGGGCCATCACCGTGCCCGCCACGGGGTTTCGTGACAGGACCTGGAGGATGCGCCGCAAGCGGGCGGGTGACTCCGGGTGGCCCTCGCCCGCGTCGTGCTGGAGGAAGAGCGGGTCGGTGAGGAGCAGCGTCGCGGTCATCCCCCAAACCTTACGCATCCTGGGGCCGGGAACCCAGCACCCGGGTTGGAAGGCACGGACCGTTCCTTGCCCTGGATGGGCCACCCTCCCTACAGTGGGCCGGCCTTGGCTCGTCGCCTCAAGAAACCCGGTCTCCGGGGCATCCTCCTGGGTTCGTTCGGCCTCGCGCTGGCCGTCATCCTGGGGACGCTCTATTTCGTCGTCCCCGCCCAGGTGGGCAACCACCTGCGGGAGCGCATGCTGCTCCATGCCCGGGGCAAGGCCCTGGAGGTGAAGAACCTGGTCGAGCGGCAGGCGGCCACCCATCCGGTCCCCACCTTGGAAGGGCTCTACCGGCTGGATGACGACTTCAACGTCGTGGCCGTGGTGGACGCCCAGGGCGTGCCCCGCGCCACCTTCCCCGCGTCGCCCCGCGGCTGGTTCGTGCAGGGCCTGGAGGACCGCCTCCGCCTGCGGCCCCTGCCGTCGCTGGATGGCATGGAGTTCCCCAACGGCGACCGCGCGGTGTCCGAACCCGTGACGCTCGCGGGCGGCGCGCCGGGCGAGGTCGTCGTGGTGGTGGATTCGTCCCGGCTGGACGGCGTGCTCCAGTCCCTGCGCCACACGGTGATGCTGGCCTTCGTCGTGGGGCTGGTGCTGTTCCTGCTGGTGGCGTTCCTCATCTCCCGCGCGTTCATCCTCCAGCCGCTGGACGCGATGATGTCCATGGCGCGCAAGCTGGCGGAGGCGGACCTCACCGGCCGCGCGGAGGTGCGCAACAGCAAGGACGAGCTGGGGCAGCTGGCGGAGGCGCTCAACCGCATGGCCCTGTCCTGGCGCGACACGCTGGGCCGCGTGCGCGGCGTGTCCGACGTGGTGGCGGGCGTCATCGAGCAGATCCACCGCACGGGCACCACCGTGTCCTCCGGCGCCGGCACCGTGCAGTCGCGCGTGGAGGAGACGTCCTCCTCCATGGTGGAGATGATGGCCAGCCTGCGCGGCATCGCGGAGAACGTGGAGGTCCTCTACCAGAGCGCGGAGGAGAGCAGCTCCTCCATCATGGAGATGGCCGCCACCAACGACGAGGTGGCGGAGAACGTCCAGGCCATGGCCGCCAGCGTGGAGGAGACCACCAGCGCCATCGAGGAGATGACCTACTCCATCAAGGAGGTGGCCAAGAACATCGAGGACCTGTCCGCCTCCACGGAGGACACCTCGTCCGCCATCAGCCAGATGGACGCCGCCATCGGCCAGGTCGACGCCAACGCCAACGAGACGGCCCGCCTGTCCGAGCAGGTCTTCGAGGACGCGCAGACCGGCGTGGAGGCCCTGCGCAAGACGCTCTCCGGCATCGACCGCATCAAGGACACCAGCCGCACCGCCGCGGGCGTCATCGACAGCCTGGGCCGGCGCATCAGCGAGATTGGCAACATCCTCAACGTCATTGACGACGTGGCGGAGCAGACGAACCTGCTGGCCCTCAACGCCGCCATCATCGCGGCCCAGGCGGGCGAGCACGGCAAGGGCTTCGCGGTGGTGGCCGAGGAGATCAAGGACCTGGCCGAGCGCACCGGCGCGTCCACCAAGGAGATCGCCGAGCTCATCCGCGGCGTGCAGGAGGAGAGCCGCAACGCCGTGGTGGTGATGAACCAGGGCGTCAAGAGCGTGGAGGAGGGCGTGCAATTGGGCCGCGAGGCGGAGGGCGCCCTGCGGAAGATCAACGACAGCACCCAGAAGTCCACGCAGATGGTGAAGGCCATCGCGCGGGCCACGGTGGAGCAGGCGCGCGGCAGCAAGCAGGTGACCGCGGCCATCCACCGCATCTCCGCCACGGTGCAGATGATCTCCCAGGCCTCCAACGAGCAGGCCCGGGGCGGCGAGCAGATCATGAAGAGCGCGGAGCGGATGAAGACGCTCACCCAGCACGTGCAGCGCTCCAGCCAGGAGCAGGCGCACGGCAGCAAGCAGATCACCCGCTCCATCGAGAGCATCAACGAGATGGTCACCCACCTGAACCGCGCCCAGAAGGAGCAGACCAAGGGCAGCGAGCAGGTGCTCAAGGCCGTGGAGACCATCAAGGGCGTCTCCGAGCACCAGACGCGCTCGGTGCGCCAGCTGGAAGAGGCCATCGACAACCTCACGCGCCAGGCGGAGATCCTCCGCGGCGAGGTGCGCCGCTTCCGCGTCTGACGCGCCGCCGTTCCCCAAGGGCCCATGTCCGAATCCGCCGCCGCCCCCCGTTCCGTGTCCGAGCGCGCCGTGGTGCTGCTCATCGGCGCGGTGCAGTTCGTCAACATCCTCGACTTCGTGATGGTGATGCCGCTGGGCCCGGACTTCGCGAAGGGGCTGGGCATCGAGTCCTCGCACATCGGCACCATTGGCGGCAGCTACACCGCCGCCGCGAGCGTGGCGGGGCTGGTGGGCGGCTACGTGCTGGACCGCTTCGACCGGCGCAAGGCGCTGGCGGTGTGCATGCTGGGGCTGGTGGCGGCCACCGCGGCGGGCGGGCTCGCGCTGGGGCTGTCCACGCTGCTCCTGGCGCGGGTGTGCGCGGGGCTCTTCGGCGGGCCGGCGACGGCGCTGTCGCTGTCCATCATCGCGGACCTCATCCCGGTGGAGCGCCGGGGCCGGGCGCTGGGCGCGGTGATGGCGTCCTTCTCCGTGGCCTCCGTCCTGGGCGTGCCGATGGCGCTGAAGGTGGCGGAGGTGGGCGGCTGGCGGCTGCCCTTCTTCGTGGTGGCGGCGCTGGGGCTGGTGGTGGTGGTGGCCGCGCTCCTGCTGCTGCCGCCGGTGCGCGGGCACCTGAAGCCGGGGGGGAGCGCGTCCCGGGCGCCAGGGGTGGGCGCGCTGCTGGGCCGCGCCGACGTGCGGCTGTCCTACTTGATGACGGCGCTGGTGATGATGAGCGGCTTCATCGTCATCCCCAACATCTCCGCGTACCTCCAGCAGAACCTGGGCTACCCGCGCGACCGGCTGTGGATCATCTACTTCGCGGGCGGCATCGTGAGCTTCGTCTCGCTGCGGCTGACGGGGCCGCTGGTGGACCGCTTCGGCTCCTTCCGGGTGGGCACGGTGGGCGTGGTGCTGGCCGCCGTCACCACCTACGTGGGCTTCGTGGCGTATCCCGCGTGGATGCCCATCCCGCTGCTCTTCATGGTCTTCATGCTGGCCATGGGGGTGCGCAACGTGGCGTACAACACCCTGACCTCGCGCGTGCCGGACAACCCGGTGCGCGCCCGCTTCATGTCGTTGCAGTCCGCGACCCAGCACATGGCCTCCGCGCTGGGCGCCTTCCTGTCCTCCCGCCTGCTGGTGGACCTGCCGGATGGGACGCTGGGCGGAATGGACACCATCGCGTGGGTGTCCATCGGGCTGGCGGCGGGGGTGCCTGTCATGCTGCGGGTGGTGGAGGGCCGGGTGCGCTCGCGCGAACAGGCCCGGGCCCTGGCGGTTCCCGCCCTCCAGGGGCTGGCCGCGCCCCTGTCGCCCCAGGCGAATCCGCAGGCCTGATGGGGCAATGTGCCCCAGGGGACACCGGCAGCCCGGCCGCCCGCCTCCCTGTCACGAGGCCAGACGAACGTTGGATGTCCGCTGACGGTTGCGCGGGCCTCGTGTGGG
Source organism: Corallococcus sp. Z5C101001 (assembly GCF_007352635.1). Taxonomy (NCBI): domain Bacteria; kingdom Pseudomonadati; phylum Myxococcota; class Myxococcia; order Myxococcales; family Myxococcaceae; genus Corallococcus; species Corallococcus sp. Z5C101001. The sequence continues at coordinate 398,683 of NZ_VKLU01000004.1, read as the reverse complement.
CGCGATAACCCGGAAACGTTCCCTCCAAGGGGAAGACGACGACCCATGTTCAACATCGGCGCAGGCGAAATGGTGTTCATTCTGGTGGCCGCGCTGATCGTGCTCGGCCCTCAGCGGCTGCCTGAGCTGGCGCGGGCCATCGGCAAGTTCATGCGCGAGTTCCGCAGGCAGACGGACGACGTGCGCAACGTGGTGGAGCGCGAGTTCTACGCCATGGACGAGGAGTTCAACCGCGAGCCCCCGCCGCGCCCGGGCACGCGCGTGCCGTCCCCGCCTCCGGAGCTGGCCGCGTCCTCCATCCCCGGCGCTGCCCCGGCCAACGTGCTCGCGGAGCCCGCGCCCGCGCTCACCGCGACGCTGGATCCCGCGCAGGTGCCCGCCCCCGACGCGGTGGCGGTCGCCGGGGAGACGCCCGCCGCCGCTGACGCTGTCGCGACGCCCGAGGCCGGTGGAGAGCCGCCCCTGGGGGTGGACGGTCTTCCGCAACTCGCCCCCATCCCGGGCACGGTGGCGCGCAACGCGCCGAAACGGAGCTGAGCCTGAACCGCCAAGGGGTTGACCTGACGGATTTGCGCATGAGCCTGACGGAGCACCTGACGGAGCTCCGGTCCCGGCTCGTGAAGTGTTCGCTCGCGGTGCTCGCGCTGGGCGCCGTGTCGCTCATCTTCGCCAAGCCCATCTTCGGCGTGTTGATGCGGCCGGTGCTGGACGCGCTGCCCCCGGAGGGGCGGTCGCTCGTCTACACATCCGGCATCGAAGAAATCAACGTGCTGATGAAGGTGGGCGTGTACTGCGGCATCTTCCTCACCACGCCCGTCATCCTCTGGCAGATCTGGGGCTTCGTGGCGCCGGGGCTGTACCCGGAGGAGCGCAAGTACGCGTCGCCCTTCGTCCTGCTGGGCTCCGTGGCGTTCATCGTGGGCTCGCTGTTCTGCTACTTCCTGGTGCTGCCCTCCATGTTCAAGTTCCTCCTCAGCGAGGAGGAGACCCTCGCCCTGGAGCAGCGCATGGACACCGGGCGCCTGGGCGCGGAGGACGCGCTGCGCTTCCTGCGCATTGGCGAAGTGGAGCGCGCGGGGCACCTGGCGAAGGAGACCAGCGCCGCGCTGACGGCCTCCGGTGAAGGCCAGGTGAAGGACCCGGAGGTGGCGTCCGCCCGGAGCGTGGAGTTGACCGCGCGCCTGAAGGGGCTGGGCGACCTGCTGGACGCGGCGGCGGACGGCCTGGGGACTCCCGCGCGCGGCGTGCTGCGCCAGGCGGTGGAGAAGCGGGTGGAGGCCGTGACGGCCTTCGGCAAGCAGGACTACGCCACGGCGGAGGCGGCGATGGACCAGTCCGCGAGCCTGCTGGCGGGCGTGGCGCCCACGCGCGCGGAGGAGATGGCGGGGCTGTGGCGGCTGGAGAAGGAGCTGGCCAAGGGGCACGCGGAGGCGGAGGCCGCGCGCTGGACGCGGCCCATGCTGACGATGAACGAGCAGCTGTCGCTGGTGCTGGTGCTCATCCTCGCCTTCGGCGTCATCTTTGAACTGCCGCTGGTGATGGCGCTCCTGGGCATCGTGGGGGTGGTGCAGTCGCGGTGGCTCTTCCGCTACCAGCGCCACGCCTTCGTGGTGTGCCTCATCGTGGCGGCGATCATCACGCCCACGGGCGACGTGGTGAACCTGTCGCTCATGGCCGGCCCCATGCTCCTCTGCTACGAGCTGGGCGTGTTGGCGGTGTGGCTCATCGAGAAGCGCCGGGCGAAGGCGGAAGCCTCCACGGACATCACCCCGGCGGCGTAGACTCCCGCGCGCATGAAGAGTCCCACGGCGCGGCTGATGGTGGACCTGCGGTACCTGCGCGCGCTGTCGCGGAGGTTCCGCAGCACGTTGCTGCTGGCGGTGGTCATCTTCGGGCTGGGGCCGATGCTGTACCACTGGCGCTACGTGGGGCCGGGCGGCGACGGCATCTCCTACGGAGAGGCGCTGCACCACGTCTACTTCCTGCTCTTCGGCCAGCCGTCGCTGCCGTACGTGAGCGACTGGCTGGTGGAGTCGCTGAACATCCTCATCCCGCCCATCAGCATCGCGCTGGTGGTGGATGGCGTGGTGCGCTTCGCCTACCTCTTCTTCGCCCGGCACAAGAACGACAAGGAGTGGGTCTCCGTGGTGTCTGAAACGATGAAGGGCCACGTCGTGGTGTGCGGGGCGGGGCGGGTGGGCTACCGCGTGGTGACGCAGCTGCGGGAGATGGGCAAGGACGTGGTGGTGGTGGAGAAGCGCGAGGACGCGACGTTCGTGTCGGCGCTGCGCGACGAGAACGTGCCCCTGCTCATCGACGACACGCGCAGCCCGCTGTGCCTGCCGCGCACGCACGTGAAGCGGGCGTCCGCCATCGTCTGCGCCACGGACGACGACCTGGCGAACCTGAACATCGCGCTGGACGCGCGGCGCCTCAACCCGGGCATCCGCGTGGTCATCCGCCTGTTCGACGACGACCTGGGCGCGAAGGTGCGCGATACGTTCAAGGCGGAGGCCCTGTCCAGCTCCTCGCTGGCCGCGCCCGCGATGGCGCTGGCGGCGTTGGACCCGCGCCTCATCCATTCGTTCCGCATTGGCAAGCACCTGATGGTGGTGTCGCTGTTCGTGGTGCGCGACGGGCTTTCGGGGATGAACGTGTCCCAGGTGCGAGACCGCTTCGGGGGGCTGGCGCTGTCGCTCATCCGGGGCGAGCAGGAGACGCTGCACCCCAACGGGGACGTGGTGCTCCAGGCGGGGGATCAGGTCACCCTCCAGGCCTCCTATCCGGAGTACTGCACCCTGCGCGAGTTCACCGGCGAGTCGGAGGCACCGGCGTACGCGGACCACGACAACTTCCTCATGCCGGGGTTCCGTCCCACGGCGTGAACGCGGGGGGGGCTTGCGAGCCCAGCAGGCGCCGGTTAGGCAGTGCGCGTCTTTTTCCGGAGGCTCGCGATGCGCCGTCCTGCTTTCGCCCTGGGTCTGCTGGCCGTGCTGGCCGTGGGCTGTGTGTCATCCCCGTCACGCCTGAAGGGGGCGCAGGTGACGCTGGCCTCGCACGCGGACGCGCGCGTGGGGACCTATGTGTCGTCGCCGTGGGGGTTCAGTACGGCGTCGTACTGGATTGAAGGGCCCACGGGGCTCATCCTGGTGGACACGCAGTTCCTGCCGTCCGCGGCGGAGGAGTTCGTCACCTGGGCGGAGGCGGTGACGGGCAAGAAGGCGGAGCTGGCCATCGTGCTGCACGCCAACCCGGACAAGTTCAACGGCACGGACGTGCTGCGCGCGCGTGGCATCCGCGTGGTGACGAGCGAGCAGGTGCGCGCGGCCATTCCGGCCATCCACGAGAAGCGCACGCGGGCCTTCGCCGCGCGGTACGCGCCGGACTACCCGGCGGTGTTGCCGTTGCCGGACAGCTTCGGAAGCCAGACGGCGGAGCTGAGCGCGGGCGGCGTGACGGTGAAGGCGCATGTGGTGGGCGCGGGGTGCAGCGAGGCGCACGTGGTGGTGGAGTTCGACGGGCACGTGTTTCCCGGCGACCTGGTGGCGAACGACGCGCACAGCTGGCTGGAGATGGGCCGGACGGATGCGTGGCTCCAGCGGCTGGAGGAGCTGACGGCGCTGCGCCCGAAGTGGGTGCATCCAGGGCGGGGACCCTCTGGGGACGCGGGGCTGCTCACGCGTGAGCGGCAGTACCTGGAGCGCGTCATCGCGGAGGTCGCGGCGGAGCATCCGCGGGGGGCGTTCACCGACGCGGCGGCGGAGAACATCCGCTCGCGCATCGAGGCGGCCTTCCCGGGCTTGCGCTTCCCGGTGTTCCTGAACATCGGCCTGCCCGCGGAGTGGGAGCGGCAGGCGCGGGTGGTGGCCCCCTGAGTGTTCACCTCCGCTTGCGCTCGACAGCGTGGGGGGACGTGAACAGCGGGCTCGTCGGAAGATGCCGCATCGCTCCTCCAAGGGTGGAGGCGCGAGACCCAGGAAACAGGTGCGTCGATGCCGACAGGTCGGACAGCGGATGGTGGATATCAGGCGGGAGTGCGGCGCTCGTTCGCGGTGGGTTCGGAGGTGGCGTGGGTCGCGTGGGGTGAGGGGGCGGGGCTGGCGCGGTGGGTGGGGACCTGTCCTCGACCGCTGAAGGAAGGGGACGCGGTGACGCTGGAGGACGGAACGCACGTGACGGTGGTCCGGCAGGTGCCGCCCCGGCAGCTGCGGTTGCGGCTGGCGCGCGAGGACTGGCCTCGGGCGCGGACCGTGCAGCTTCGCTTGCTGCCGTCGGTGCATGGCGTGACCGTGGCGCTGCATGTGGAGGGCTTGCAGGACGTGGGGACCCGCGATGAGACGCTGGCGCGATGGACGCATGCGCTGGAGAGCTGGGATGCGTTTTCCGGCAGGCGTGTGGAGGTGAGCCCGGCCGGTGATGCGCCGACGCGCGAGCCTCCTGGCCGGGCGGGTGCACAAAAGCCTCCCGCACTGGAGAAGGGCCTTGCGGAAAGGGGAGCCCGCGCGCTGGCGACACCCCCGCCCACCCGTGGCGTGAAGAAGGCCACGGCGACGAGGAAGTCACCGTCCTCACAGGTGGCTCGTGGCGCGAAGAAGGTGGCAACGACGAAGCAGGGCGGTGGGGCGAAGAAGTCCGCTCCCGCGCGGGGTTCGGGCGGCGCGAGGAAGGTGGCGTCGACGAAGCCACTCGGTGCCGCGAAGAAGTCCGCTCCCGCGCGGGGTTCGGGCGGCGCGAAGAGGGTGGCGTCGACGAAGAAGGCCGCTCCCGTGCGGGGATCGGGCGGCGTGAAGAGGGCGGCGTCGACGAAGCCGCGCGGTGTCGTGAAGAGGTCCGCTTCCGTGCGGGGTGTGGGTGCCGCGAAGAAATCCGCTCCCGCGCGTAGCGCGAGGAATGGCACTCGCGCGAAGTAGGACAGCGAGGCCCGGAGTCAGAGGGACTCCGGGCCGAAGGTGGGGGACGCCCCTCGCCGTCACCGTCCGCGCAGGCCCTGGGCAATCTTCAGGATGTCCGCGAGCACACCCGCCGCCGTGACGGGTCCTCCGGCGCCCGCGCCCTGCACCAGCAGCGGGTAGTCCGCGTAGCGCTCCGTGGAGAAGGCCACGAACGCCTCCGACCCGCGCAGCCGCGTCGCCGGGTGCTCCTTCGACACGGCCACGGGCCCCACACGCAGCACCGGCCCCTCCTTCACCGCCGGGTCGATGCGCGCCAGGTAGCGCAGCACCTTGCCCTCCGCGCGCAGGCCCTCGATGCGCGCGGTGAACGTCCGGTCCAGCTTCTCCAGCCCGGTGAGGAAGCGCTCCACGTCCGCCTCCTCCAGGTATTCGTGCGGCACGAAGGGCTCCACCTCCACGTCCTCCATCGACAGGTCCAGCCCCTGCTCGCGCGCGAGGATGAGCGCCTTCCTCGCCGCGTCCGTGCCCGCCAGGTCCTCGCGGGGATGGGGCTCCGTGAAGCCCTTCTCCCGCGCGGTCCGCACCGCCTTCGACAGCGGGACTCCGTCCATCAACTGCTGGCTCAGATAGCCGAGCGTCCCGGAGAACGAACCCTCCACCCCGTGCACCCGATCCCCCGTGCGCACCAGGTCCTTCAACGTCTGGATGACCGGCAGGCCCGCGCCCACCGTCGTCTCGTAGTGGTACGCGCGGTGGTTGAGGTGCGCGGTGCTCCGCAGCCGCTCCCACACCTCGCGCGGCTGCGTCAGCGGCTTCTTGTTCGCCGCCACCACGTGGATGCCGCTGCGGAACGCCTCCAGGTACAGCGTCTCCATGCCCTCCGCCGCGGTGCAGTCCACCAACACCGGCACCGGCAGCCGGCGCAGCGGCTCCAGCAGGGCCTCCACCACGGACGGGGACGCGCCCTCCGGCACGGACTCGATGCGCTCGCGCCACTGATTCAGCGGAATCCCCTCTGGCGAGAAGAGCACCCGCCGGCTGTCCGCGAGCCCCACCAGGTTGATCTGGATGCCATGGTCCTGCGCGAGCGTCTGCTGCAACGTGCGCAGCTGCTCCAGCAGCTGACTGCCCACCACCCCGTGGCCCAGCACCAGCACGCTCACCTCTTCGTGGGCGAAGTGGAAGGCCGCATGCACCGTGCGCACCGTCAGCGCTGTCTCCGCCCCATCCACGATGAACGAGATGGACCGCGCGCTCGCCGTCTGCGCGATGGCGCGCACGTTGATCCCCAGCGCCCCCAGCGGCTGGAACAACCGCCCGGCCACGTTGGCCCCCTGGCCCATCGCCTCCGCCACCAGGGCCACCTGCGTCACCGGCGCGCGCAGCTGGGGCGGCTGCAACGCGCCTCGCTCCAGCTCCGGCGCCAGCTCCCGCCGAAGCACCTCCTCCGCGCGGGCCGCGTGCACCCGCCGCAACACCACCGCCACCGAGCGCCCCGGCGGCGACTGCGCCGCCATCCACGCGTCGATGCCCGCCGCCTCCAGCGCCTGCAGTGCTCGCGGTCCCACCGGCCGGGCCGCCTCCTCGGTGCCACCCTCCAGGCCCAGCAGCGCCAGGTCCTCCAGCGACACCACGCACGTCGGCACGCCGCCATCGCCCACGCCGTGCAGGTCGATGAGCGTCCCGGGTTCGTCGGGCTGTTGCAGGTGCCGCACGCGCAGCGGGATGTCCGCGTCGCGCAGCGTGGACAGCGCGCGCGGGTGCAGCGTGGGCAGGCCCAGGTACACCAGCTCCAGCGCCTCCGTGTAGCTCAGGTGGGGCACCGGCCGCGCATCCGCCACATGGAGCGGATCCGCCGTCATCACGCCGGGCACGTCCGTCCACAGCGTGAGCGGCGTGCCCAGCAGCACGGACAGCACCGCCGCCGTCTCGTCCGCGCCGTCCGCGCCCAGCGTCGTGGAGCGCCCATCGAGCGACACGCCCCATCCCCCCGCGTGCAGCGTCAGCCTTCCCTCCCAAGCAGGCCGCAGCGTCGCGACGCGGGCGCGGGTGTGCTCGCGGTTCACGCGGGCGTGCCCGGGCTCACCCTCCGTCACCGTCCAGTCCGCGGCGTCCACCTCCAGCGACGGCACGCCGCGCGATCCCAGCAGCCGCGCGAGCAGCGCCGACGTCAGCCGCTCGCCCGCGCCGCGCACCACGTCCTCCAGCGCGGGCCGCCGCTCTCGCACCAGGCTGGCGCCATCCAGCGCGCGCCGCGCGGGCTCCAGCAGCGCCGCCAGCGTCCGCGTGCCGTCCGCCTCCACGGACGTGGAGCCCGGGGGCGCGCCCAGCCGCCGCTCGGCGTCCTCCAACATCAACAGGCCCCGCGCGAGCAGCCCATCCAGCTCCTGCCGCGCCAGCGTGGAGTTGCCCTTCAACGCGATGGACAGCGCGGCCTCCAACCCCACGGAGAGCCACGGCGGCGAGGACACGATGGCGGCGCGCGTGGTGCCCGCGTCGCGGCGGGACAGGTGCGTGGCCACGGACGCGAGGCCTTGGGCGGTGTCGAGGAGGAGGGGCGCGTAGCGGGTGATGCTGACAGGTGCGGTCATGACGTCTTCCGGGCGCGGACGCCGGCAGGAGAGGAGATGCGGGCGTCGCGGCCCACGCCAGGAGGCAGGGCGAGGGCGCGCAGCAGCAGGGGCGCGAGCGCGTCCCATTCGATGAGGAAGCCGTCGTGGCCATGCACGCTGCACAGGGCCGCGTATTCGGCGTGGAGCCCCTGCGCGCGCAGGCGCCGGGACAGGGCCTTCATGTGTTCAGGCGGGAAGAGCGCGTCCCGGTCGATGCCGATGCTCAGCGTGCTCGCCCGGATGCGGTCCACGCCGGGGCCGCCCCGGGGCGTCGGGACGCGCGTGAGGTCGTGGTGGTCCATGGCGCCCAGCAGCGTCAGATAGGCGCGGGCATCGAAGCGCGCCTCCAGCTTCGCGCCCTGGTGCTCCAGGTAGCTCTCCACCGGGTACAGCGCGCGCGAGGACCACGCCTGGGGCCGGGGTTGCAGTGCGTCCATGCCCGCCTCCGCGCGGTAGGTGAGCGTCGCCAGCTGGCGGGCCAGCTCCAGTCCGCGCCGGGGGGACTCGGGATACTCGGGGTCGAGCAGGATGGCCTGCCGGGCCACGTGGTTCCAGCCCACCACCCACGCGGACGCGGCCTCCGCCGTCGCGATGGGCACCATGCGCTGGAAGCGCTCCGGCGCCAGCGCCGCCAGGCACAGCACCACCATGCCGCCCAGCGACCCGCCGGTGACGAGCGCCACCTCCTCCACGCCCAGCGCATCCAGCGCGGCGAGGATGGAGCGGGCCTGGTCCCACGGCGTCACCGTGGCGGGCAGGCTCCGCTCATCCAGGCGCAGGTCGCCCTTGGCCAGCACCGGCGCCGGGCCGAAGCGCGTGTCATCGGTGCGCAGCGGGAAGCCTTCGTCCGCGGGGCCCGCGGTGCCGTAGCAGGAGCCCAGGTTGTTGAAGCACAGCAGCCGCACGCGCGAAGGGTCCAACGGCCGGCCCGGCCCGATGACGGGCGCCCACCAGCCGCCTTCCCCTCCGGCGTTCATGTCCCCGGTGAGCGCGTGCACGAGCAGCACCGTGGGCGCCGCCGCGTCCGGTGCGCGGCGGGGACCGGCGCGGCGCGCGTGGGTGGCCGCGTCGCGCAGCTCGGAGGCGGTCCGGCGCACCACGCGCAGCCGGCCTTCGCGCGTGGCCTCCTCGGAGTGCACGCGGGCGCGGGACTGCAACCACGCGAGGTCCTCCGGGGGCCCCCACCACCAGCCGCGCACCAGGTGGGGCGCCACGCGGGCGCCGGCCTCCAGCGGCAGGTCCGGCAGTGACAGGTCGAAGACGCGCGGGGTCTCCGCGCGCGGGGGAATGTCCACGGTGGGCCTCACGGGTCGCATGGCATCAGGCCGCGTTCAGGGCCTGGTCCAGGTCGGCCAGGATGTCGTCCAGGTGCTCCAGGCCCACGGACAGGCGCACCAGGTCGTCGGTGACGCCCGTGCTGGCGCGCTCCTCCGGGGTGAGCTGTTCGTGCGTGGTGGACGCGGGGTGGATGATGAGCGAGCGCGTGTCGCCGATGTTCGCGAGCAGGCTCCACAGCTTCACGCCGTCAATCACCTTGCGCCCCGCGGACAGGCCGCCCTTCACGCCGAAGGTGACGAGCCCGCCGAAGCCGCCCTTCAGGTACTTCTTCGCGTTGATGAAGGCGGGGTCGCTCTCCAGGCCCGGGTAGCGCACCCACTCCACCTTCTTGTGGTGCTGGAGCCACTTCGCCACCGCGAGCGCGTTCTGCGAGTGCCGCTCCAGCCGCAGCCGCAGCGTCTCCAGGCCCAGGATGAACGCGTGCGCGTTGAAGGGGCTGAGCGCCGGGCCCAGGTCGCGCAGGCCCTCCAGCCGGGCCTTGAGGATGAAGGCCGCGGGGCCGAAGGCCTCCCGCAGGCGCAGGCCGTGGTAGCCGGGGTTGGGCTCCGTCAGCTCGGGGAACTTGCCGTTCTCCCAGGGGAAGGTCCCGCCGTCCACGATGACGCCGCCAATGGAGGTGCCGTGGCCGCCGATGTACTTCGTCGCGCTGTGCAGCACGATGTTCGCGCCGTGCCGCAGCGGATTGAAGAGGGCGGGGGACAGCGCGGTGTTGTCCACGAAGAGGGGCACGCCCGCGTCGCGCGCCACGGCGCCAATGGCGTCGAAGTCCGGCACGTCCAGGCGCGGGTTGCCCAGCGACTCCAGGTAGAGCGCCTTGGTCTTCGGGCCGATGGCGGCGCGGAACGCCTCCGGGTTGCCCGCGTCCACGAAGCGCGTGGTGATGCCCAGGCGGGGGAGCGTCACCTTGAAGAGGTTGTAGGTGCCGCCGTAGAGGCTGGCGCCGGAGACGATCTCGTCCCCGGATTTGAGGATGTTGAGGATGCCCAGCGTCTGCGCGGCCTGTCCGGACGCGACGGCGAGCGCGCCCACGCCGCCCTCGAGCGCGGCGATGCGCTTCTCGAAGACGTCCGTCGTGGGGTTCATGATGCGGGTGTAGATGTTGCCGAACTCCTTGAGGCCGAAGAGCGCGGCGGCGTGGTCCGCGTCGCGGAAGCGGTAGCTGGTCGTCTGGTAGATGGGCACCGCGCGGGACCCGGTGGTGGGGTCGGGCGAATAGCCGGCGTGCAGCGCGAGCGTGTCGAAGTGCAGCGGACGGTCGTTGGGCGTGCTCATGGCAAGGGACTCCTGTTCGCGTCGCTCCTGCGGAGCGCGCGTGAAGTGAGGGCGGACGGGGGGTGGGGACGTCAGGGCACTGCGGGCGGCGGGGAGGACTTCAGGTCACGGTGGGCGCTGCGACGCTCCTCGGCAGGGGTGCGAGAGCGGAGGCCCGGAACGACGAAGCCCACCGACCCTCGCGGGTGGGTGGGCTCCAGTTGGCTCGCCAGGGGCAGGCTGTGCGTCAGCCGGCCGCGGCGGGCTTGGGCCCACCCGGAACAGGCATCGAACACATGCACATGGCGGAGGTGACGAACATTCTGCGAGAAGAAGTAGCGGCGATGGCGTGAGCTGTCAAGCCACCCCCCGGAACACCCCGCGCGTGTCGCGGACCTGTGACATCGCGTCTGTCCGCCTTCTCAAGATGAAGCCCTCCCTCCGCGCGGCCCTCCTCCTCCTGCCGGCCTCACTCCTCCTCGGCGCGTGCTCCAAGCCCGCTCCGTCCACGCCCGTGAATCTTCGAAAGACCTTTCAGACGCAGTTGAAGGTGGATCCCCCGGGGCGCATGCCCGCGCCCACACCGCCGAAGGCGCTCCTCGAGCTCGTGCGCTATCCGGCGCCGCTGGGCGCGAACGCGGCGTACATCACGCCGGTGCGCGGAGGCGGCCGGCGGCCGGCGGTGGTGTGGATCCACGGTGGAATGGATTGGGGGCTCGACGCCTTCGCGTGGGCGCCCGCGCCCCGCCAGAATGATCAGAGCGCGCGAGCGTTTCGTGAAGCAGGGCTGGTGTTGATGCTGCCCTCGCTGCGCGGGTCGGACGACAACCCAGGCGCGCGCGAGTACTTCCTGGGTGAGGTGGATGACGTGGTCGCCGCGATCGACTTCGTGGCTCAGCGTTCGGACGTGGACCCCGCGCGCGTCTACGTGGCGGGTCACAGCACGGGAGGCACGGTGGCGTTGATGGCGGCGGTGCTGTCGCCCCGGCTGAAGGGCGCCTACGTGTTCGGTCCCGTGGGGGATGTCTCCGAATACGCCCCGTATTTCCCGCTGCTGGCGCAGGCCCGGGGGACGGAGCTGTGGCTGCGCAACCCGGTGAGCTACGTGGAGCACCTGCGCGTGCCCACGCAGGTCATCGAGGGCGCGGACCACGGCAACATGGATGCGTTCGAACCGCTGCGGTTGGCGGCGAAGAGCGCGCCGCTGTCCTTCCTCCCCGTGCCTGGGGCCACGCACTTCAGCGTGCTCGCGCCCGTGACGGAGCTGCTGGCGCGCAAGCTGGCGGAGGCGCCCGCGGAGGCGCCCACGGTCCACCTCACGGACGCGGAGGTCCGTGAAGCCGTGAGCGCGCGGGCGGAGTGAGAGCAGCCTGGGGCGCGCGCGTTCGCGCCCCAGGTGTCTCGCGTCAGCCGGGCGTGGCGTTCCGCCTTCGGCTCACGCGAGGACTCGCGAGCTTGGGCCGCACGTGGGCGCGGGGCGTGACGTACCGGCTGTCGCGCCCGCGAGCTTGGGCTGCTCGTGGGCGCGGGGCGTGACGCACCGGCTGTCGCGCCCGCGAGCTTGGGCTGCACGTGAGCGCGGGGCGTGACGTTCCGCCTTCAGCTCACGTGAGCGTTCGCGGGGTAGGGCGGCACCGGCTCGTGCAGGCCCGGCTGCGCCTTCACGCGCTCCAGCCACGCGACGACCGCTGGATACGCCGCGAGGTCCACGCCCGCGTCCGGCGTGAGATGCGTGTACGCGTACAGGCAGAGGTCCGCGACGGTGTAGCGCTCATCCACCAGGAACGCGCGCGTGCCCAGGTGTCTCTCCAGCGCGGACAGCGCGCGCACTCCTGCCTCCTGCCGCAGCCGGAACGCCTCCGGGTTCCGCCGGTCGCGGCCCGTGAGCCGCCAGTAGCGCGCGGTGCCCAGGTTGGGCTCCACCGCGTTCTGCTCGAAGAACATCCACTGGTGCACCTGCGCCCGCGCGAAGCGGTCCTCGGGAAGCAGGTGAGTGCCCTCCGCCAGGAACAGCAGGATGGCGTTCGACTCCGCGATGAACCGCCCCGGCTCTGGTTCCAACACGGGGATGCGGCCGTCCGGGTTCTTGTTCGCTTCGAAGTCCGGCGTGTGGCTCTCGCCCGCGAAGATGTCCACCGGTACCAGTTCGTACGCCAGCCCCAGCTGCCCCAGCAGGGTGCGGATCTTGTAGCCGTTCGCGGAGGGAAGAAAGTCGTAGAGGCGCATCGGGGAGTTCCTGAGAGGAAGAAGTCGCGAGCCACCGTAGTTTGCCCGGCAACCCCGCCGCGCTCCGCTTCTTGCGCCTGAATCGCGTGGACTCATTGATTATCGACAGCTCATTCCAGGAGAGGGCCTGACATGACCGAGCGCTACGTCCCGAACCTCACGGGCATCCCCGAGACGATGCTTTGGACGCTGCACAACCGCGCGGGGGAGGCGAAGCGGCCGGACGGCATCCTCCAGGACGCGGAAGGGGTGCGCATCTACGACGCCATCCAGTACGACTTCGTGCGCTCGTTCGGCCGGGCGGAGGCGTCACATGCGGTGCGCGCGGTGGAGACGGATCGCATCCTGCGCCGCTGGTTGGCCGCGCACCCGGAGGGCTTCGTCGTGTCGCTGGGAGAAGGGCTGGAGACGCAGGCCCGGCGGTTGGACAACGGACGGCTGCGCTGGCTGAGCGTGGACCTGCCGGAGGCGGTGGCCATCCGCGAGCGCTTCCTCCCTCCCTCGGAGCGGTTCCGCCACTTCCCCGCGAGCGCGCTGGACCGCTCGTGGATGGACGCGGTGGACGCGTCCCCTGGCGTGTTCATCGTCGCGCAGGGGCTGTTCATGTACTTCGAGGAAGAGGAGGTCCGGCGGCTGCTCGTGGACATCGCGGAGCGCTTCCCGGGCGCGGAGCTGCTCTTCGACACCATCCCCCGGTGGTTCTCCCGCAAGACGCTCACGGGGCTGAATCGGACGCCGACCTATCGGGTGCCGCCCATGCCGTGGGGCATCAACGCGAATGAGGTCGAGGCGACGTTGAAGCGCTGGCACCCGCGCGTGGAACACGTGACCCGTGTTCCCTTCATGTTCCCGCGCGGGTTCGAACGCGTCGTCTACAACGCCATCAACTTCGTGCCCTGGCTGAGGCACAAGACACCGGGGATCATCCACGTGCGGCTGTCGGACGCCCCGGTGCCTTCCCGAGCCTGAAGGCTACTGCGCGGTGGCTGCGTTCCAGACCTCGGAGACGCGGCCCACCTGGTCGAACGCGCAGTGCGCGGCGCCCGGGATGACCTTGTCGTCCACCGGGAACTGGAGACCGCCGAAGTACGCCTCGGCCGCCTGGATGTCCTGGAGCAGGAAGTCCTGGTCGCCGTAGGTGAAGTAGAACTTCGTGCCGCCGCGCAGCGACGCGTTCGCCGCGTCCCAGTCCATGCTGCCCGTCCACGGCTTCTCACCGCCGCAGCTCAGCGCGTAGATGCCCGGGTAGCGGTCGCCGTAGCGCGGCAGGAAGCTGGCGGTCAGCTCGATGGAGCCGCCCGACGAACCGCCGAACAGGATGGGGCCGTCCTGGATGTCCCAGCCCCGGCGCAGCGCTTCGATGAGCCCCACCAGCTCCGCCGCGTTCTTCCCCTCCAGGTCGCGCGCCTCCACCGGCGCCTCCGTGGTGCAGTCCGTGCGCTCCGGCACCGTCCACCACGCGCACTTGTTGGGCGCGAGCGCCGTCACGTAGAGCGTGTTGTGCCCGTAGGTCCAACCACCGTGCGTGAACAGCGAGCGGGGGTTGCTGCCGGTGTACGTCAAGGCCCCATCCCCGTGCAGGTAGATGGCCAGCCGCATCGGTCCGGGCGCGATGCCCGCCTTCGGCTCGATGAGCTTCACCTCCGTCGCGCCCACCTGGGCCACGCAGTACGTCAGCGTTCCCGCGTCCGTGCTCACCGTGGCCGTCCGGCTGCAAGGAAGCTTGCCGGAGCCATGCGAGCTGCCCGTGCCCGCGTCGGTGCCCGCGTCCACACCCGCGTCGGTGCCAGCGTCCACGCCCGCGTCGGTGCCGCCGTCGACACCCGCGTCGATGCCAGCGTCCACGCCCGCGTCGGTGCCAGCGTCCACGTCCGGGCCAGCGTCCACGCCCGCGTCACTGCCTGCGTCGGCGCGGATGCCCGAGTCAGGCGTGGATTCATCAGGGTCGTCGGAGCAGGCGGAGAGACCCAGGGCGAGGACGGCGGCGAGGACGAAACGGGACATGTGACTCGATGGATTGAGGAGGCGAAGCCTCTGTTGAGCAGTCAGTATAACGGGTATAGTTTTCCAGTCTGGAAAGGAAATTATTCCATGGGCGGACGCGTGAACCTGATGGCGCCGGAGGTCCGGGCCAACCCCTATCCCGTCTACGCGGAGCTGCGGCGCACCGCGCCGGTGTGCCAGGTGGAGCCCGGGGGGCTGTGGGCGCTCACGCGCTTCGAGGACGTGGCCGCGGCGTTCAAGAACCCGCAGGTGTTCTCCTCGGCGGGGGTGCGCACCACCACGGCGCCGCCGTGGCTGGGCCACAACCCGTTCTCCGAGTCGATGATCGTCCTGGATCCGCCGCACCACATGCGGCTGCGCACGCTGGTGAGCCGCGCGTGGACGCCCGCGGCGGTGAACCGGCTGGAGCCGCGCATCCGGAGCTTCGCGCAGGCCCTGGTGGAGCGCCTGTCCCCGGAGCGCGAGGTGGACTTCGTGGACGCCTTCGCCATGCCGCTGCCCGCGAGCGTGATTGGCGAACTGTTCGCGTTGGATCCTCAGTTGACCGCCCGCTACAAGCGCTGGTCGGTGGACCTGTCCAGCGTGTCCGGCACGACGGAGAAGGACACCCACCGGCACGACTCCATTCGCGCCACGGTGCGTGAGATGGAGGACTACCTCTCGGAGGTCGTCGCCGAGCGCCGACGCCAGCCTCAGGACGACATGGTGTCGGACCTGGTGAAGACGCGCGTGGACGGCGAGGCGCTGTCCGACGCGGAGGTGATGAGCTTCCTGTTCCTCTTGGTGGTGGCGGGGTTGGAGACCACCGTGCAGCTCGTCAGCCACTGCGTGCGCCTGTTGATGGAGCAGCCGCACCTGATGGCCCGGCTGCGCGAGCACCCGGAGCAAGTGCCGCGCTTCGTGGAGGAGGTGCTTCGCTACGAGCCCTCCGTGCACGGGCTGGTGCGCGTCACCACGAAGGCGACGGAGGTGGCGGGCGTGGTGATTCCGGAGGGCGCGCGCGTGGCGCTGATGATTGGCTCCGCGTGCCGCGACGGCGAGCGCTTCAAGGACCCGGACACCTTCGACATGGACCGCGAAGGCGTGAACAACATGCCCTTCGGCCACGGCATCCACTTCTGCCTGGGGGCGCCGCTGGCCCGGCTGGAGGCGCGCGTGGGGCTGGAGGTGCTCCTGTCGCGCTTCACGCGCTTCACGCCCACGGGCCCGGTGAAGTGGAACACCTCCCTCACCGTGCGCGGCCCGCTGACGATGCCCCTCATCCCGCACGCCTGAGCGCGCGCGGGACGAAGGGCTGGACGCTCACGCTTCGATGTCGAACGCGAGCGACACGCGCTCGCCGGGGGCCACGTGCAGCAGGCCCTCGCCGGTGGCCAGCGCCCCGGCGGCGGCGGTCCACGGCTCCACGCAGACGAAGTCCTTGCCCCGCAGCGTCCACACGACGAGCAGGCGGAACTCCTGGCTCCACGTCAGCTTCACGGGCGGCAGGCCCGGCCCGCGCTCCAGCACCGTGCCCGGCGCCGAGTGGTCGCGCAGGTGCATGTCCACCTCCGGCTGGGTGAGGTCCAGGCCGGTGAAGGGCACCTCGTGCTTCGCGCGGTTGTCCCACGCGTGCGTGGCGTCCGTCTCCACGCGCGCCTGGGCCTTGTTGCCTTGGGGCACGCGGAAGTACGGGTGGTAGCCCAGGTGCAGCGGCAGGGGCCGCGTGTCCCGGTTCTCCAGGTCGAAGTCCAGCGTGAGCCGGCGGCCCGTGAGCGAGAACGCCAGCTGCGCGTCGAAGGCCCACGGGTACTGGCGCAGCGTCTCCTCCGAGGAGGACAGCCCCAGCACCAGCAGCGAGCCCTCCGACTGGCGCACCTGCCACGGCAGCTTCCGCGCGAAGCCGTGCTGCGGCAGCGTGTACGCCTTGCGATCCGCCGGGTACGTGTCCCCGGGCAGGGGGCCGGCGATGGGGAAGAGCACGGGGATGCCCCCGCGCACGTTCTTCGTGAGGTCGCCGACGGTGCTCTCATCCAGGTAGAGCACGTCCTCGCCGTCCACCACCATGCGGGTGACGAGCGCGCCGCGCGTGGGGATGATCTCCACGCGGCAGCCGCCGTCCTCCAGCGCGTGGGTCTCCAGCCCCGCGATGCCCGGGAACGGTCCGCTCATGGGACTAGCGGGCCCCGTCCTTCGGGTCGCTGTCCATGAAGGGGTAGGGCACCGCCACCGGCGGCGCGAAGTTCTCCTTGATGGTGCGGGGGCTGGACCAGCGGAACAGGTTGACGATGGAGCCGGACTTGTCGTTGGTGCCGGACGCCCGGCTGCCGCCGAAGGGCTGCTGGCCCACCACCGCGCCCGTGGGCTTGTCGTTGATGTAGAAGTTGCCCGCCGCGCTGCGCAGGCCGCTCATCATCTGCTCGATGGCCTTGCGGTCGCGCGCGAAGATGGCGCCCGTGAGCGCGTAGCTGGCGGACTGGTCGCACTCCTTCATCGTCTCCTCGAGCTTCGCGTCCGGGTAGACGTACACGCCCACGAGCGGCGCGAAGATCTCCTCCGTCATGATGCGGTGGCGCGGGTTCGTGCACTGCACCAGCGTGGGCTGCACGAACCAGCCCTCGCCGCGGTCGGTGCCTCCGCCCGCGAGGATGGTGGCGTCACCCCCGGACTTCGCCAGCTCGATGTACGAGGACACCTTCTTGAACGAGCGCTCGTCGATGACGGCGCCCATGAAGTTCCGGAAGTCCGCCACGTCGCCCATCTTGATGTCGCCGATGAGCGCCTGGAGGCGGGGCTTCAGCTTCGGCCACAGGGACTCCGGCACGTACACGCGGCTGGCCGCGGAGCACTTCTGGCCCTGGTACTCGTAGCCGCCACGCACGATGGCCACCGCGAGCGCCTCCAGGTCGTCCGCCGCGGACGGGTGCGCGAAGATGAAGTCCTTGCCGCCCGTCTCACCCACCAGCCGCGGGTACTGCTTGTAGCGGCCGATGTTCTCTCCCACCGTCTTCCACAGGTGATTGAACGTGGGCGTGGAGCCGGTGAAGTGGATGCCGCCCAGGTGGGGGCTCGCCAGCACCGGGTTGCCCACCGTGGGTCCGTCGCCGGGCAGCATGTTGATGACGCCGTCGGGCAGGCCCGCCTCGCGCAGCAGCTCCAGGCCGTACCACGCGCTCAAGGCCTGCGTGGAGGACGGCTTCCACAGCACCACGTTGCCCATCAGCGCGGGCGACACGCAGAGGTTGATGGCGATGGAGGTGAAGTTGAACGGCGCGACGGCGAACACGAACCCGTCCAGCGGCCGGTAGTCCGTCATGTTCCATACCTGCGGGGAGTTCTCCGGCTGGATGGACAGGACCTGCTGCGCGAAGTGGACGTTGTAGCGCAGGAAGTCGATGAGCTCGCACGCCGCGTCGATCTCCGCCTGGTGCGCCGTCTTCGACTGGCCCAGCATGGAGGACGCGTTGAGCAGTGGGCGGTAGCGCGTGGTGAGCAGCTCCGCGGCGCGCAGGAAGATGGCCGCTCGCGCGTGGAAGGGCATCCGCGCCCACTCCTCCTTCGCGCCCAGGGCGCTCTGGATGGCCTGCTCCACGTGGCCCGCCTCGGCCTCGTGCAGGGTGGCCAGCACGTGCTGGTGCCGGTGCGGCATGCGCACGGTGTCCGTCTTGCCGGACTTCACGTGCTTGCCGCCGATGACGACCGGAATCTCGATGTGCTCCCCGCTCATGCGCTTGAGCGTGGACTGGAGCTCCGCGCGCTCCGGGGTGCCGGGGGCGTAGGAGAGGACGGGCTCGTTCTTGGGAGCCGGGACGCGGGGGAAGGCGTTGAGCACGCGGGGACCTCAGGGAGGAAAAGGAAGGTTGGGCAAGGTATAGCCCTCCCACGTTCCCAGGTCAGCGTCAGAAGCCAGGGGCGTCCGCGCCGCGACACAGCACCGGTGCGTGTCCTCCACCGGCCGTATGTCCAGCGTGCGTCCGGCTCAGCCCTCGCCCGCGGCCTTGGCCGTGGCGCCCCGCGCGCGCTGCAGCACGGCATGAAGCTGCGCGATGAGGTACGGCGGCTTCACGGGCTTGACCAGGTACGCGTCCGGCTGCGGCTGTCCGGGCTCCAGGTCCGAGCGCGGCGCGTAGCCGCTGACGAACACCACGGGCAGATGCGCCAGCGCCGGCTCCGAGCGCACGCGGCGGCACAGCTCATACCCGTCGATGCCCTCCATGTTCACGTCCGACAGCAGCACGTCCGGCGGCTGCGCGAGCGCGTGCGCCAGCCCCGCTTCCCCGTCCGCCGCCACCGTGCAATCGAACTCGCCGGACAGCAGCAGGCGCAGCGTCTCGCGCATGGTCCAGGAGTTCTCCACGATGAGGACCTTGGGCTTCACGGCGCATCGACTCCCGGGGAGGGGACCGCGGACTGCGAGGGGGACCTGCGCCGCACAGCATCCCCCCGCCGTGCGCACCGGGCAAGAGGTCCCCCTTCACCCGCGAGAATTCGCGAAAGCCTCCACCTCACGGGTTCGCCCGTCAGCCCCCTACGACTCCGGCGGCGGATTCCGGAGCCCCCGCCGGGAAACCTCGGAGTCCGGCTCCTCGTCGCCCCGCGCCTCGCGCTCGGGGACCTCGGCCGCCTCCCATTCCTCGCCGCGCTCGACGTCCGCCTCCCACGGCGTCTCCTCCAGGGGGCCGGGGTTGACGTCCGGGTCACGGGCCGCGGCCGCGGAGCGTTCGCGGGCCTGCTCCGCGGCGGCGCGGTCCTGCGCGTCCTCCAACTGCCCCCGGTCGCGAGGTTGGAAGTTCCTGCTGCCCTTGTCCGAGGCCATGGCGCCACCCCCAAGGCGAAGGTGGACCGTGGCGGAGCGGGCGGGCAACGGCGGTCCCTGGGGAGGCCGGGCCGTCCGGTCGTCCAGGGGCGAGGAGGGAGGGCGCGCGGGATCGCCATGCGGGCGCGGATCCACCCGGGCGGCGCTCGCGTCCCGCCGCGGCCGCGTGGGCGCCAGCGCGCGCTCAACGCGCTTGTGACGTCTGCTGCGGTGCGGCAGGGCGCAGGCCGTGCATCCGTCCCAGGGTGGCGTCCTCCCCGGAACAGAAGCGGCTGCTCGGCAAGCGCCCGGGCACGCCCATGTGTTTTCTTCCAGCGAGACGGTGAACCGGGGACTAATGGCAGAGCGTGCACCTGCTCGGATGTCCCGGAGGCGGTGTCACTGAAACGTGCTATTCCTCCGACGTCTGGATTCTGGCCGGAAACGGCCAGCCCTTTGCGCGTGAGCGACGACGAGAAGACAACGGTCCTGGACGAGCGCACCCGGCCTCCGAGCACGTGGGGGGACCGGATGCGTACGCCCATCACGCTGCCGGGTTCGGGCGTGGGGGAGCGGCGCTCGCTGGTCCCGGGCGTCATCGTCACCGGGCGCTACCGGGTGGAGTCGCTGCTGGGCGAAGGCGGCATGGGCCGCATCTGGCTGGCGGACGACCTGCAGGAGCGCCGCCGCGTGGCGCTCAAGGAGATGCACGTCCCGGCGGAGCTGTCCGCGGCGAAGGTGGAGGAGCTGGTGCTGCTGTTCCGGCACGAGTTCTTCGCCATGAAGAAGCTCCAGCACCCGTCCACGCTCAAGGTGTTCGACTGGGGCATGACGGAGGCGGGCAACCGCTTCATCACCATGGAGGTGGTGGGCGGGCAGGACCTGAGCACGCTGGTGCGCGAGGCGCCGCTGGACACGCGCACGCTGTACCGGGTGCTGATCCAGATGGCGCAGGTGCTGGCGTTCATCCATTCGCGCCTGTACGTCCACTGCGACATCAAGGCCAGCAACGTGCGCATCACCGAGTCCGGCGCGGTGAAGCTGATGGACTTCGGCGTGATGCACCAGCTGGGCACCCCCAGCCCCGGCAAGCTGAAGGGCACGCTGGAGTACCTGGCGCCGGAGTGGCAGCGGGGCGCGAGCATTGACGGCCGCGCGGACCTGTACTCGCTGGGCGTGATGGCCTGGTACCTGGCCACCCGCAAGCTGCCCTTCAAGCGCGCCAGCCCCGCGGTGCTGCTCGCGGACCACCTCACGCGCCCGCCGCCGCGCCCCTCCACGCTCTGCCCGGTGGACCCGCAGCTGGAGGAGATCATCCTCCTGCTGATGGCGAAGGATCCGCGCGAGCGCTTCCAGGACGCGGGCGAGCTGCTGGAGGCGCTCTGCCACGCCAGCGGCGAGCCCGTCCCCGAGGAGCCGCTGTCCGCGCGCGCCAGCTACCTGCACGTGCCGGAGGTGGTGGGGCGGGAGGCGGAGCTGGAAGGGCTGATGAACGGCCTGGCGGAGGCGGACTGGGGCCAGTCGCGCGCGGTGCTGGTGGGCGGGCCCGCGGGCGTGGGCAAGACGCGGCTGCTCCAGGAGTTCGAGCTGCAGGCGAAGCTGGCGGAGCTGCCCTTCGGCCGGGGGCAGTGCCGCGCGGAGGGCCTGGCGCCGCTCGCCCCCGTGGCGCAGGCGCTGCGCTGCCTGGTGCCGCACACGCCCGGCGAGGTGATGGACCGGGTGGGGCCCCGGCTCGCGCGCCTGCTGTCGTCGGACGGGTACGAGGGCGACCTGCACGAACAGCTGCTGCGCGACGGTTCGGAGGAGAAGGCCGGCTTCTTCGAGGCCCTGTCGGAGTGGACGCGCACGCTCGGCGAGCGGCAGTCCTTCGTGCTGTGCTTCGAGGACCTGCAGTGGGCGGACAGCGCGACGCTGGAGGCGCTCAACGTCCTCATCCGCGCGCTGCACGGCACGCGCGGCATGGTGGTGGGCACGTTCCGCTCCCACGAGCTGTCCCGGCTGAGCCTGGCGTTCCAGACGGTGGATGAGAAGCTCACGTCCCGCGTGGACCTGGAGCCGCTGTCCGCCGAGCACGTGGCCACGCTGGTGGAGCTGGTGCTGCCGGGGCTGGGCATGCCGGAGGGCTTCGTGCAGCGGCTGCACGCGACCACGGGCGGCAACGCCTTCTTCGCCACCGAGTGCCTGCGCATGCTGGTGGAGGCGGGCGCGCTCAAGCGCGTGGGCGGGCGCTGGCAGGCGGAGGAGGGGCTGGGGACGCGTGCGCTGCCGTACAGCATCCAGGAGACGGTGCTGGTGCGGCTCGCCAGCGCGCCGCCGGAGCAGGTGTCGCTGCTGCGCAAGCTGGCGCCCGCGGGCCGGATGCTGGACCTGCCGCTGGTGCGCGCGCTGTCGGGGCTGCCGGAGGCGGAGCTGTTCGCCGTCCTGGACGGCATCGTGGAGCGGCAGTTCCTCCAGGACGTGGAGGGCCGCTTCGTCTTCACGCACGACACCGTGCACCAGGCCGTCTACGACAGCACGCCGGAGGCGGAGCGCCGGGGCCACCACGGCCAGGTGGCGCGGGCGCTCCAGGCGCTGCCCTCCGGACGCGCGGGGGTGGTGCGCGCGGTGGGCTGGCACTTCGCGCGCTCGGACGCGCCCGCGGAGGCCATCCAGCCGCTGCTGGAGGCGGGACAGGCGGCCATCGAGGCGCAGGCGCTGCTGGAGGCCACGCTGCTGCTGAAGGAGGCCGCGGGGCTGCTGGAGTCGGCGCCGGACTATCCGGGGCGCTCGGAGCAGCTGCTGCGCACGTGGGTGTCGCTGGTGGAGGTGGGCTACTCCAGCGACCCGCCGACGTCGGTGGCGTACGCGGAGCGGCTGTTCGCGCACTGGGCGGCCACGGTGGACGTGGCGGCGGGCCGCCAGGAGGCGCTGTCTCGGTTGGAGTCGGCGCGCACGGCCACGCCCGCGGAGCGCCAGGAGCTCTTGTGCCCGCTGTTCCGCGAGGTGTCGGCGAACGCGCGCATGACGCCGGTGGATGTCTTCTGGAAGCGCTCGGAGCTGCAGATCCTCCAGGGCATGGCGCTGGCCATCCTGGGGCGCACGGACGAACTGGAGGCGCTCTTCGCGCGCGTGGCCGCCGAGCATCCGGAGGACTCGCCCTACCGGTCCGGGCTGTCCATCGCGCGCGCGACGCTGAGCGCGTACACCGGCCACTGGGCGGGCGGGATGGCCGAGCAGCGCCATCAGGTGCGGCGGCTGCGGGACTTCCGCGACGCGGTGGGGCGGCCGCCCCGGCGGCTGGCCTGGGCGCTGGGCATGGGCGGCTACCTGCTCAACGCGAACCTGGCCCTGCGCGGCGAGCCGCTGGACGAGGACGTGCTGAAGGACGGGCTCCAGCTGGCGGAGGCCCACGGCTTCACCGACGTGCGCGCCTACCACCTCTTCGCGCAGGTGGCGCGCGCGGTCTTCACCGGCGACGGCGCCGCGTTCGCGTCCGCGCTCTCGCAGAAGACGGAGCTCATCCGGCGGCTGGGCAGCCCCCGGCTGATGGAGCGCAACGTGGCGCTCTTCACGCCGCCGTACTACCTGGAGCGCGGCGAGCACGAGCTGGTCGCGGCGGTGGTGTCGCGCGGCGAGGCGCTCTCCCGGCTGTTGCCCGGGGACCGCTGGCTGCGCGCGCACGTGCTGGTGTACCAGGCGTGCCGCGACGTGCTCTTCGAGGACGCGGGCGCCGCGCGCGAGTCGCTGCCCCGGGCGCTGGACGCCGCGCGCCAGGGCGGCCTGCGCATGGAGACGCTGCTGCGCGTGTACCAGTCGCGCTTCGAGCGGGACCAGGGCCGGCTGCCGGCCGCGCTCGCCGCCGCCGAGGCCGCGCTCGCGCGCGCCTTGGACCCGCTGCTCGCGAACCCGTGGGATGAGATCCTCGCCCGCCGCGCGCTGGCGCCGCTGGTGTCCCAGGAGGAGGGGGACGGGCACCTGCGCCGCGCGCGCCTCCTGGCGGAGTCCACCGGCAACGTGCTCCAGATGGGGCTGGTGTACCTGCAGACCGCCGAGCGGCTCACGACCCCGGAAGAGGTGGTGCGGGAGCTGGAGATCGCCGAGCGCGCCTTCGCCACCGCCCGGGCCACGCACCTCCAGATGCTGGCCCAGTCCCTGCGCGGTCCGTTGTCGCGTCAGCAGGAGGACGTGAAGCAGAGCGCCTGACGGCGCCGTCATGGCTAGGATGGCCGCATGGCCTCCTCTTCCCCCCTGCGCTTCTGCCTGGACTACCTGTCCCCGTACGCGTACCTCGCCTGGCTGAGGATGCCCGCCATCGCGGCGAGGCACGGCCGCCCGCTGGAGCCCGTGCCGGTGCTGCTCGCGGGGCTGCTCAACGCGGTGGGCTCCATCGGGCCCGCGGAGATCCCCGCCAAGCGCGTCTACGTCTTCAAGCAGACGTTCCGCATCGCGCACGAGCAGGGCGCGCCGTTCTCGCTGCCGCCCTCGCACCCCTTCAACCCGCTGCTGTCCCTGCGCGTGACGGCCGCCGTGGACGACGTGGCGGAGCGGACGCGGCTCACCACCGCGCTGTACTCCGCCGCGTGGGGCGAGGGCCGGGGCATCGAGACGCCGGAGCAGGTGGGCGCGGTGCTCGAGGCCGCGGGCTTCGACGCGAAGGCCCTGCTCGCGGCGGCGGCGACGCCGGAGGTGAAGGACCGCGTGCGCGTCAACACCGAGGCGGCGCTGGCCGGGGGCGCCTTCGGCGTGCCCTCCGTGCTGGTGGACGGCGAGATGTTCTGGGGCGTGGATTCGCTGGGCCACCTGGAGCGCCACCTGGAGGGCCGCGACCCGCTCACCCCCGAGGCCCTGGCGCGCTGGCAGGACCTGCCCGCCACCGCCGGCCGGCGCCAGGATGGAAGAAAGCCCCGTCCGTGAACGTGCTCGGGCAGCTGGGCGTCGCCGTCGCGGGCCTCGTGCTGGCTGGCGTGCTGCTCGCCCTCAACTTCTGGCGCGCGCTCCTCTTCCTCTTCCCCCACACGGTCCGGGTGGAGCCGGAGGCCCCCGCGGACCAGATGGACCTGCCGGACGCGCTGGCCCCCCTGGCGGGCCAGCTCCAGGCGCTGGGCTTCACCCCCCTGGGCAGCCACGAGGAGAAGCCGCTCCTCCAGAAGGCCACCCGCTCCTACGACTGGGCCCACGCCGGGGAGCGCGTCTTCGCCACGCTCCACCTGGGGAACGGAGAGGGGCCCCGGCTCTACCTGCTCACCCCGCTGGCCTCCGGGGGCTTCGTGGTCACCGCCAGCTACCGGCGGCCCGCGTTGGACCTGCCGGGATACCGCTCCGGCTCGCTGGAGGACGCCTCACCCGAGCGCCTGTTGCGCGCGCATGTGCGACGGCTGGACGGCTGGGAGCCGGCGGGCCCGGAGGCCTTCAGCTGGGAGGGGCGGGTCCAGGCGGGCCGGGCCTGGTACCAGGGCCTGGGCCGCAAGGAAATCCGCCGCCAGAACCTCCAGGGACTGTTGTGGACGGCCATCGCGCTTGCCATCGTCGCCAGCGCCTTCCTGGGCCAGCGCGCGGGCTGACGGCCCCCTGGGTGCTTTTCCACGTCACGTCGTGCGTGCACCCGGCGCCCTGGAAGAGTAGGGAGACGAGCACCATGAAGAGCGTGTCCAAGAACGAGGAAATCTACTTCCTGTCCGGCAAGCGCACCCCGTTCGGTACCTACGGTGGCAGCCTCAAGGACCTGAGCGCCACCGACCTGGCCGTGGAGTCCGCGAAGGCGGCCCTGGCCCAGGCGGGCGTCTCCCCGGAGCAGGTCGAGCACGTGGTGTACGGCAACGTCGTCCAGACGAGCTCCGACGCCATCTACCTGCCGCGCCACGTGGGGCTGCGCACGGGCGTGCCGGTGCCGGTGCCCGCGCTGGGCGTCAACCGGCTGTGCGGCTCCGGGTTCCAGGCCTTCGTCACGGCCGCGGAGATGATGCTGACGGGCGGAGCGGAGTGCGTGCTCGCGGGCGGCACGGAGTCCATGAGCCAGGCGCCGCACGTCATCCGGGGCGCGCGCTGGGGCATCCCCCTGGGCAAGGGCGGGCTGGAGGACATGCTCTGGACGGCCCTCACGGACAGCTACACCGGCCAGGCCATGGCGCTCACGGCGGAGCAGCTGGCGGTGGACTACGGCCTCACCCAGGACGACGTGGACCAGTACGCGGTGCTCACCCAGAAGCGCTTCGCCGCCGCGCAGGAGGCGGGCCGGCTGGGGGATGAGATCGCGCCGGTGACGCTCAAGGGCAAGAAGGGCGACACGGTGGTGGCGAAGGACGAGCACAACCGCCCGGAGACCACGGTGGAGGGCCTGCGCAAGCTGCCCAAGGTGTTCAAGAAGGACGGCGTGGTGCACGCGGGCGCGGCCAGCGGCATCTGCGACGGCGCGGGCTCCATGGTGATGGCCACCCGCAGCTTCGTGGAGAAGCACGGGCTGAAGCCGGTGGCGCGGCTGGTGAACTGGGGCGTGGCCGGGTGCGACCCGAAAATCATGGGCATTGGCCCGGCGCCGGCCATCCGCAACCTGCTCCAGCGCGCGGACGCGAAGCTCACGGACGTGGACCTCTTCGAGGTCAACGAGGCCTTCGCGCCCCAGTACCTGGCGGTGGAGAAGGAGCTGGGCCTGCCACGCGACGCCACCAACGTCAACGGCGGCGCCATCGCCGTGGGCCACCCGCTGGGGGCCTCCGGGGCGCGCATCACCATGACGCTGGCGTACGAGCTCAAGCGCCGGGGCGCCCGCTATGGTATCGGGTCCGCCTGCATCGGCGGGGGCCAGGGCATCGCGGTGCTGGTCGAGGCGCTCTAGGAGCGCCGCGGGGCGACGGGGTACGGGGCAGACGACTTCCGGACGGGACGTGAGATGAGCAACGAGGTGGACGCGAAGACGGCCCGCGAGCGGGCCAAGGCCATCGCCGAGCAGCGCCGCGCCGAGCGCCGCAACCGCAAGCGCCGTTGCGTGGTGTGCGGCGTGGAGGAGAGCGACAAGACGCCCCTGACGGCCCACCCCGAAGGCATCGGTCCCGCCTGCAAGGACGAGGTCACCTGTCAGGCACGCCGCGCCGCCGCGGGCCGCTGACGGCCCGCGTCCCCCCTCGTCCGCCCGCCACACTGTTGGCGGGTGGACGCAAGCCGGGCCTCCCGCCCGGAGCGGCCCGCCAGCGAGGTGGGGCATGCTTCCGGAGCCGGATTGTCGGGCCCGTTTCTTGATGGCGCCCGCGACTCAGGGTAAACGTTCGTAATCTCTGGTGACACGAGGGTTGGAATGGGCGTTATCAGCTTCACGGGCGTCAAGGTGTTCTCCACCACGCTCGCGCGCGATCGCGAGAACATGGGCGAGAACATCACCAAGTGGCTGAAGGAGAACTCCTCCGTGGACATCGTGGACAAGATCGTCACGCAGTCCTCGGACAAGGAGTTTCACTGTCTGACCATCACGCTCTTCTACCGTCACAAGGCCTGAGGGCCTCCGGCCGGTCTGAAGAAGGCGTGGGATGCGAGGGCGCTTCTCCCCGAGGACATCGGGGTGGGGCGCCCTTCATCGTTTCTGGATTTGGGGTTGCGGTCCGGACGGGCTTCCACCACCTTTGGGCCTCTATGCGACCCATGCGGGGCTTCAACAGGGGAGGAGGCGGCGGCTTCGGCGGCGGCTTCCCTGGCCTGGATTCGATGGCCGCCAAGCTGGCGGTGGGGTTGGTGGCGTTCTCCGCGCTCTTCCTGGCGACGCAGCGGGGCCAGGGCGCGCTGCTCTTGCTCAACCCCCGGGACGTGCTGGGGCTGCGCGTGTGGGAGCTGTTCACCTACGCGTTCGTCGCCACGGACCCGCTGGGCATCGTCTTCGGCGCCATCATCATCTGGTCCATTGGCGGCTTCCTGGAGTCCACCTGGGGCGCCAGGCGCCTGCTGATGGCGTCGGTGGGCATCACGGCGCTCGCGGGCCTCATCACGGTGCTGCTGTCGCTGGTGATGCCGATGGCCAGCTACTACGCCGGCGGCACGGTGATGACCACGGTGCTGTGGGTGGCGTACGGGCTGGTGATTGGCCGGGGCCAGACGAACTTCTGGGGCATCCCGCTGACGGGCAACTGGTTCGCGGCGATTGGCGCGGGCTTCACCGTGCTGCGGCTGCTCACCGCGCCGGCCTGGCAGGTGCTGGCCCCGGAGCTCATCAGCCTGCCGCTCGTGTTCGCGTACGTGCACGGCGCGAGCCCCAAGCGGCTGATGCTCCACCTGCAGCACTGGCGGCTGCAGCGCCAGCTGCGCGACCGCTCCAAGCACCTGCGCGTGGTGGACCGCGACCGCTCGCGGGACCGCGACCAGTTCCTCAACTGAGGGGCTAGTGGGCGGCCTCCGGGTGGCCGTACTGCTTGAGCTTCCGGTAGAGCGTGGCCACCCCGATGTCCAACTGCTCCGCGGTCCGGGAGCGGTTGCCGCCGTTCTGCGCGAGCACCGCGAGGATGTACTCCTTCTCCATGTCCTCCAGCCGGCGCGGGTTGCCGGTGGGCACCAGGCTGGGCGGCGCCGCGCGGACCTCCTCCGGCAGGTCGTCGCGCTCCACGCGCGGGCCTTCGCACAGCACCACCGCGCGCTCAATCGCGTTGCCCAGCTCGCGCACGTTGCCCGGCCACGGGTAGCGCAGGAGTTGATCCGCGGCGTCGGGAGCGAGCCCGTTCACCCGGCGGCCCAGGCGCTCGCCGGCCTCCGCCAGCAGCAGCCGCGCCAGGGGGAGGATGTCCTCCCGTCGCTCGCGCAGGGGCGGGATGCGCAGCTCGATGACGCGCAGCCGGTAGAAGAGGTCCTGGCGGAAGCGGCCCAGGCGGACCTCCTCCGACAGCTCGCGGTTGGTGGCGGCCACCACGCGCACATCCACCTTGCGGCTGGTGTTCTCGCCCACGCGGCGCACCTCGCGCTCCTGGAGGACGCGCAGGAGCTTCGCCTGCATGGCGGCGGGGACCTCCCCCACCTCATCCAGGAAGAGGGTGCCGCCGTGCGCCGCCTCGAAGAGGCCGGCCCGGTCGTGCGTGGCGCCGGTGAAGGCGCCCTTCGCGTGGCCGAACAGCTCGCTCTCCAGCAGGCTCTCCGTCACGGCGGCGCAGTTGACGGCGATGAAGGCCTTGTGGGCGCGGCCGGACTCGTCGTGGATGAGCCGGGCGATGCGCTCCTTGCCCACGCCGCTCTCGCCGGTGACGAGCACCGTGGTGTCCACCTTGGCCGAGCGCCGGGCCAGGTTGAGCACGCGCTGCATGGCCTCCGCGCGGGCCACCATGCCCGCCGGGTCCTCCGTCACGCCGGACACCCGCGCCAGGGACTGCCGCTTCGCGCGCAGCTTGCGCTCCGCCTGCCGCAGCGCCTCCGTCACCTGTCCGAGCACGCCCTCCATGCACTGCGTCTCATAGAAGCGCAGGAACTCCGTGCACTCGGTGCTCCACTCCTCCTGGGGCCGGCCCACGATGTGGCAGAGGGCGTCCCCCTTGCCCACGCACTTCAGCTCCGCGCAGTAGATGGGCTTGCCGTTGCAGTAGCTCATGTACCCGGACGCGAAGCCGGTGAGGCTCCAACACACCGGCTGATCCGCCTGCCCCAGGTGCAGGAGGTGCTGCTCGGCTTCATAGGAGTCGCTCCACTGCGCCTCCGCGAAGGGCTCCGGGCCGTCCTTGTCCGTCCGCTCGATGCGCTCCACGCGCACCTGGCCCATCAGCGTGTGCAGCCGTCCGCCCGCGCGGCGCCACTCCGCTTCGTCCGTCCACGGCACCGCGGACTTCATCGCCTCCGCCGTGCGCCAGCCGTGCGCGTAGCCCAGCCGCGTGAAGATGCCGCGCGCCGCCGTCATCCCCAGCATCCCGATGAGCTCCTTGCGCAAGAGTCCCAGCGCCACCGGGTCCATCAGCAACGCCCGCTGCCCGGCGAAGTGGATGACGCCCCCCTTCGGCTCGAACGCCAGTAACTCCCTCAAGTCCAGCCCTTCCAGACCCACCACGGTGTCTCCCTGAATCGTTTCAGACTGATGCGTCTCTCTATCAATCTGAGAGGTGTTTCGCAGGGCTGGAATCAGAGTCCGAGTGCTTTCAATGGGTTGACGTGTTTGATGCGTTGGTCCTGGGGTTGCAGTAGAAGGCGCCACGATGGGTTCCGGGGTGGACAGACGCGAGGTGTTGCAGGGCGTGGCGGCCGCCGGGGTGGCGGGGGTGATGGGGCCTGGGCGCTCGGTCGTCCAGCCGGTGGCGCCGGCGCTGTTCGTTTCGCATGGCTCGCCGATGACGGCGCTGGACTCGGATGAGTACCCCCAGGCGCTCCAGCGCTTCGGTGCGGGCGCGGGTCCGGTGAAGGCGCTGGTGGTGGTGTCCGCGCATTGGGAGACGGAGGCCCGCGTGCACGTCACCGCGATGGCGGCCCCTCCGCTCGTCTACGACTTCTACGGCTTCCCAGAGGAGATGTACCGGCTGCGCTACGCGCCGCCGGGGGCTCCTGCCCTGTCCCAGGACGTGGTGGCGCGGTTGTCCGCGGCGGGCGTGCCCGCGGTGGCGGATGGCGAGCGCGGCCTGGACCACGGCGTCTGGGTGCCCCTGCGGCACGCGTTCCCCGAGGCTCGCATCCCGGTCATCCAGGTGGCGCTGCCGGCGGAGGCCTCGCCCGCGGTGGTGGCGCGCATGGGCGAGGCGCTGCGGCCGCTGCGCGCGGAGGGCGTGCTGCTCATGGGCAGCGGCGGGGTGGTCCACAACCTGCGCCGGGTGAATTTCAGATCCAAGCTGGCGTCGGTGGAGCCATGGGCCGCCGAGTTCGACGCGTGGGTCGCGGGAAAACTTGCCGCGCGTGATGACGTGGGGCTTCAGTCGTGGATGGATGCACCGAATGCTCGGGTCGCGCATCCATCCCCCGAGCATTGGTTGCCCATCTACTTCGTCCTCGGAGCCGCCCTCCCCGAGGACCGTCTCACCCCCGTGTTCGAGGGCTTCCATCACGGAACCTTGTCGATGCGCAGCTTCGCGCTGCGCGCCTGAACCTCGCAGTCCGCAGTCCTCCCAGGAGCTCACACCATGAAGATGTCGCTCAAGTCCGCCGTCACCCTGCTGGCCGTCGCCGCCCCCTCGTTCGCCTTCGCGTCCGCGTGGGAGATTGACTCGTCGCACTCCAGCGCGCAGTTCGGCGTGAAGCACATGATGGTGTCCACCGTGCGTGGCACCTTCAGCAACGTGAAGGGCACCGTCAACCTGGATGACAAGGACATCACCAAGTCCACCATCGAGGCGACCCTCGACGCGACCACGGTCAACACCAACGAGCCCAAGCGCGACGAGCACCTGCGCAGCCCTGACTTCTTCGACGTCGCGAAGTACCCGACCATCACCTTCAAGTCGACGAAGGTCGCGAAGGCCGGCAAGGACAAGCTGAACGTCACGGGCGACCTGACGATGCACGGCGTGACGAAGCCCGTCGTGCTAGCCGTGGAAGGCCCGACGCCCGAGACGAAGGACGCGTGGGGCAACGTGCGCCGCGGCGCCACGGCCACCACGAAGATCAAGCGCAGCGACTTCGGCCTGACCTGGAACAAGGCGCTGGAGGCCGGCGGCGTGGCGGTGGGCGATGAGATCAGCATCACGCTCGACCTGGAGACCACGAAGAAGGCCGAGGAGGCCCCGGCGGCCAAGGACGCGAAGTAGTCCTTTCGTTTCGCCGCCCATCCGGGCTGCTGAAATGAAGAGAGGGGCCTCGGTGACGAGGCCCCTCTTTTTTGTGCATCCGCAGGGAGGACCTGGGCCGTCGCGCGCACGGCCCCTTTAGTGACCTGCCCAGGCGCGGAGCTTCGGGCATTCCACGTTCGCGGTCAGCCCCTCCATCGCGCTGACCATGATCGCGCTGGCGTCCATCGGATTAACCCTCCTCACCGCGTCAATGACGTCATGGAGCCGCGTGTCCAGGCTCGGGCCACGTTCGGAGAGAATCCGCGCGATCGCGGCCTCCCACACCTCCCTCGAGGGAACCGCATCGCCAGGGATGGCGGCGGACATGGCCTGGCAGAGCACCACGGCGCTCTCCTTGAACCTCGCGAGCGACGCCTTCCGCTCGGCCTCGGTGGTGCGGAAGCGCGCCCACACCGACACCTCCACCGACGACTCCCCATCGACGGGGGGGAACGTCCACTGCCGCGCCAGCTCCTGAGCACACCCCGGATCGATGAAGGCCCCACGCACCTTCATCGTCGACTCGACGGAGCTGAGCTTTGCCACCGTGCCGTTGGCGTCGATCACGAAACGGAACAGGACCCGGTCGTCCGCGTCCGCGGGCGCCGTCCACGGAGCGGACCGTGTAGGCCCCTCCTTTTGCGGGACCTCCGCGGTGAGGCGCGGACAGACAGTCAGGGCCTGGCGCTGCGCATCGAAGACCCGGCGGACGGCATTGGGAGAAAGCCCGGGGGTCGTTTCGACGCGCTCCGCGGCGGAGACCTCGGCCGCGCGGGCGGAGAAGGACGAACAGCTCAGCATGAGCAGCGCGGCGAAGCATCGAGGGTTCACGTTCCGGAACATGGCTCACACGATAAGCGGAACGACGGGAGCGGGAGAACGCCGCGGTCGACGCGAAAGCGCCGACGCCTGGGCGGCATCGAGGAGAGCCTGGGGACTTGAAAGGGGGCCCTCACGCGCGAGTGGGGCCGCCCGTATGCACTGATGCGCGATGCCCTGCGGGCAACCGCCTCCCACGGGTACTCCCGCGCGCGGGTCTCTCCGGGGAACGAGCGCGGTCTGGAGGTGCGGGAGTGCGACGCCGGCTCGCTGCCCGGGTCCGCGGGACGCGCCGACATTACCGGGCCACGGGGCATGGGCCGGCGCTTCCGCGCCGACCCAGGTCGCTACCTCCGAAGCATCGCGCAGGAACTCAGGCCCTGTTTGCTGGCGTCGTTCCTGTGCGCGGTGGGGCGGGGGAGGCCCGCCCCTGCCTCACGCTTCAGCCCTCGGCGACGGCCTGCACGCTGGAGCGGTAGATGAAGATGCGCGCGGTGTTGGTGCGGGTGTCGGCGGGGATGACGAAGAAGCCCGGGGTGGGGCCCTTGAAGTCCTGGGAGAAGCCGGCGACCTGGCGACCGTCATTGAACGTGACGCGGATCTTCGAACCCTCCGCCTGCGGCTGACGGGCGCCCGCGGCGAGCATGAAGAAGATGGCCTTCACGCGCTTGCCGGGGATGCGCTCCGGGGCGAAGCCGCTCTGCTGCTCCAGGGAGATGGTGTCCTCCAGCAGGTCCGCGTCGCGGATGGTGCCGCGCTTCACCTGGCCTTCGACGGTGTGGATGATGACGCGGTGCTCGCCCTCCACGAAGGAGTTGGTGGAGCCCGCGAGTCCCTCCGTGGGCATGTCGAAGAGCGCGTCGTCCACGGGGCGCAGGTGGTTGGCGGACGCTGGCGTCGCCATCACAGGCGTCGCGTGGGCCATGGGCGCCGGACTCCGCGAGGCGGCGGGCGGCGTGAGCCGGGCCACGGGCAGGGAGGCGCGCGGCGGGGCCGGAGGTGGTGGCGCAGGAGGCAGGGCGGGCTCCTCCTCCTCCTCCTCGACGAGCTCGATGTCCGCGATGGGCTCGGATTCGGGCTCCACCTCCTCGACGTCCAGGGCGGGCATGGCGTCGAGGACAGGCTCCACGTCCACTGCGGGCTCTTCCCAGCCGGAGGACGGAGGAGGCTGGGCGGCCCAGGTGGGCGCGGTGATGTCGGTGAGGGAGACCTCTTCCTCGGCGACGGGCTCGCTCCATTCAGCGGCGGCGGGCGGCGGCGTCTGCCATGCGCCCGGGGCGGGCGCGGCCTCCGCGGTCATCCATTCAGGTTGGGCCTCCTGGGGTGCGGCCCAGGCGGAGCGGGCGGCCGGGGCCTCCGGTGCGCTCCATTCCGGTGCGGCGGGAGGGGACGCCCATTCAGAGGCGGCTTCCTCGACCGGGGCATCCCACGCCTGCTGGGCGTCGGTGGCCTGCTGGGCCCACTCGGACTGGGGCTCGAGGGGT
Organism: Corallococcus sp. Z5C101001; assembly: GCF_007352635.1. Taxonomy (NCBI): domain Bacteria; kingdom Pseudomonadati; phylum Myxococcota; class Myxococcia; order Myxococcales; family Myxococcaceae; genus Corallococcus; species Corallococcus sp. Z5C101001. Next base: position 365,602 of record NZ_VKLU01000004.1, on the reverse strand, counting down.
GCTTCTTCCGCGGCGGCCCATTCCGGCGATGCGGTGGTGGGCGCGGTGCCTTCGGCGGTGGCCCATTCCGGCTGCGCGTCGAGCGGAGCTGCTTCCGAAGCGTTCCAGTCCGTCGGGTCGGCGGCAGGCGCCGAGCCATCGGCGGTGGCCCATTCCGGCTGGGCTTCGACGGGAGCGCCTTCGGTGGAGGACCACTCGGGTTGCGCGGCGATGGGGGCGGCTTCGTCGGTGGAGTTCCACTCCGTGGCGGTTGCCGAGCCTTCCGCCGTGGCCCACTCAGGCTGTGCCGTGACGGAAGCCGGCTCCTCGGCGGTGGTCCACTCTGACTGCGCGGCGACGGGAGTGGCTTCTTCCGCCGTGGCCCACTCCGGCTGCGCGGCCGTGGATGCGCTCTGATCAGCGGCGGTCCACTCCGGCTGCGCGGAGGGAGGTGCGGCCTCGTCCGTGGCAGCCCATTCCGTCTGCGCGGCGATGGGCTCGGCTTCTTCCGTAGAGGCCCACTCGGACTGCGCGGCGATGGGGGCGACTTCTTCTGTCGAGGCCCACTCGGACTGCGCGGCGACGGGGGCTACCTCTTCCGTGGCTTCCCATTCCGTCTGCGCGGCGATGGGCTCGGCCTCTTCCGCGGTGGCCCACTCGGGCTGCGCGGCGATGGGGGCTGCCTCTTCTGTCGTAGCCCACTCGGGCTGCGCGGCGATGGGCTCGGCTTCTTCCGTAGAGGCCCACTCGGACTGCGCGGCGATGGGGGCTGCTTCTTCCGTCGTGGCCCACTCGGACTGCGCGGCGATGGGTTCGGCTTCTTCTGTCGAAGCCCATTCGGACTGCGCGGGGACTGGTGCGGCCTCTTCCGTGGCGGCCCACTCGGACTGCGCGGCGGTAGGCGTGCTTTCGTCGTCGGTGGCCCACTCGGGCTGTGCGGCGATGGGTGCGGCTTCTTCCGTCGCGGCCCATTCGGGCTGTGCGGCGGCAGGTGCGCTTTCGCCCTCGGCGGCCCACTGCGCCTGCGCGGGGACCGGTGCGGCCTCTTCCGTCGCGGCCCATTCGGGCTGTGCGGCGAGGGGTGAGGCTTCTTCCGTGGCGGCCCACTCGGGCTGCACGGCGGTATGCGCGCTTTCATCAGCGGTGGCCCACTCGGGCTGCGCGGCGATGAGTGCGGCCTCTTCCGTCGTTGCCCACTCGGGCTGCGCGGCGATGGGCTCGGCCTCTTCCGCCGTGGCCCACTGCGACTGCGCGGCGAGCGCCGAGGGGGCTTCCTCGGTCGCCCATTCGGGCTGTGCCTCGATGGGTGCGGCTTCTTCCGTGGCAGCCCATTCCGTTGCCGGGGCGGCAGGAGCGGCTTCTCCCTCGGTGGCCCATCCCGACTCGGCTTCGAGGGGCGTGGCTCCCGCGGAGCCGGCCCATTCCGACCGAGCTTCCGCTGACGTGTCACTCGCTGAATCAGATCCGGCGGTCGCTTCCGTCGTGGCCCACTCGGACCGGGCCTCGATCAACGGAGCCTCCGACGTGGTGGCTGCCCACCCGGCATCGGTGGCTGGGGTCCCCCACGCGGCTTCGTTCGTTCCGGTCGCGGTTGGCTGTTCGGTCGACGGAGTGTTGGACCACTCCGGTGTTGCGTCTTCCGAGGCCGACGCGGCCCACTCGGGCTGCAACTCGATGGGCGCGGACGCTTCGGACGGCTGTGCCCACGTCGGGGTTTCGGCGGCGGGCTCCACGGCGTCGGAGGCCCACTCGGGCTGCAGCTCGATGGCCGCCGATGCATCCTGCAATCCGACGGTCGCGGTCGCGTCGGAAGGTTCGCCCTCGGCGGACCACTCCGCCTGTGCATCCTGGCTCGCGGTGTTCCAGGCCGACTGTTCGGTGGACTGCGCCTCGGCGAGGGATTCGCTCGCGGTGGCCAGTGGCACGGCCTCGTCGGCGCGGCCGTTCAGCTCGCCCCACTGTTCCGACGCGACCGCCGTGTCCGCTTCCAGCTCGACGTCATCCGTGCCGATCTCCACCGTGTCGGCTTCGATGTCGGGTCCAACCGGAATGCTGCGGATCCGCAACGACGGGATGCCCGATTCATTCGCGAACGGGGAGGGCGGCGCGGTGAGCAACGGCTGCTCTTCTTCGGCGCCCAGGTCGACCGCGTCGAAGGTCGGAGTCTCCGTGTCCGAGGCTTCCGTCACCGTGTCGCCAGCGCTCCATGCCGCCGCACCACCTTGCGCGACGTCGCTCGCATCCAGGGCGATCTCCTCGGCGGGCAGTTCCGTCGAGGTGGCGCCATCGGCCTGCCACGTCGCCACGGAAGGGTCCGCGTGGAGCGCGCTCACTTCAGCGGAGGTCTCGGCCGGTGCCCCATCGCTCTGCCACGCCGATGCGACATCGTCCGAGCCGAGTGCGATCTCCTCGGAGGGGGCCTGCGTGTCGGGCTGCCACTCCGCCGCGACATCGCTCGCTTCGAGCGCGATCTCTTCGGCAGGCGTCTCCGCCGCAGCGTTCGTGCTGGACGAACCGCCGTCGACAGGAACTCCCGACTGCTCAGCACTGGTGGGCTGCCACTCGGTGGCGACATCCTCGGAGTCGAGAGCGATCTCCTCGGAGGCCGCCTGCGCCGATGCATCGCCATGGGCCTGCCAGGTCGCGACAGCTCCCGAGTCGGGCGAACCTCCCTCGGCCGTCGAGCCACTGTCGGACTGCCACTCCGCCGCGACCTCACCTGCGTCGAGCGAGATCTCCTCGGCGGGCGTCTCCGCCTGAGCGGAGTCACCCGACTGCCACTCCGTGGCGACGTCATTCGCGTCGAGCGTGACTTCATCCACGGCAGCTTGTGCCGAAGCCTCGGTGCCTGCCTGCCACTCCGTGGCGACTTCGTTCGCGTCGAGCGCGATGGCGTCGGCAGGCGCTTCCGGGGTCACACCACCGTCGGCCTGCCACGTCGCCGCGACCTCGTTCGAGCCGGCAGCGCTTTCTCCGGAAGGGGCTTCCGTGGGAGCACTCGTGTCGGACTGCCACTCCGTCGCGACATCCTCGGACTCGAGCGCGATCTCCTCGGCGGGGGCTTCCGCCGAAGCATCCGCACCGGACTGCCACTCCGTGGCTACAGCGCTCGACTCAAACGCACTCGGCTCGGCGGACGCTTCGGTGGAAGCGCCGGTGCCGGACTGCCACTCCGCGGCGACATCCTCCGAACCCAGCGCGATCTCTTCAGCCGGAGCCTCAGCGTTCGTCTGCCACGTCGCAGCGACGTCGCTCGATGCGTACGCGGAAGCGTGCGTGTCACCACCGGACTGCCACTCCGCCACGCTGTCGTGCGCGGTGGCATCCGCCTGCGCGCCATCACCGGCTTGCCACTCCGTGGCGACATCGCCCGAGCCCAGCGCGATCTCTTCCGCCGGAAGACTACTGGTGTCGGACTGCCATTCCGCCGCGCTGCCGTGCGCGGCGACATTTGCCTGCGCGCCATCACTGGCCTGCCACTCCGCGGCGACATCGCCCGAGCCCAGCGCGATCTCTTCGGCCGGAGCACTCGTGCCAGCTTGCCACTCCGTCGCGCCGCCGTTCGCCTGAGCGTCACCGCCGGTCTGCCACTCCGCCGCGACACCGTGTGCCTGAGCGTCACCACCGGCCTGCCACTCTGTCGCCGCGACACCGTGGGCCTGAGCGTCACCACCGGTCTGCCACTCCGCCGCGCTGCCATGCGCGGAGGCATCCGTCTGCGCCTCACCCGCGGCCTGCCACTCCGCCGAACCCCCGGGCTCGGGCTGCCACTCCGTGGCGACGTCCTCCGTGCCGAGCGCGATCTCTTCCGCCGGAGTCTCCGTCTGGGCGTCACCGCCGGCCTGCCACGTCGCCGCGTGGGCCGTCTCCGGCTGCCACGCTTCGGCGACATCGCCAGCCTCCAGGGCGATCTCCTCCGCGGGCACTTCCGTGGCCTCGGCGCTGTCGGTCCACGCCTCCGCGATATCGCCCGCGCCGAGCGCGACCTCTCCACCCTGATCCGGCGCTCCCGCGACAGGGGCCGCATCCGCCCCCCACGCCGCGTCGCCGCCGCTCACGTCGGTGGCGATCTCCTGCGCCGACGCCTCGAGCACCGCCTGATCCGCGGGCGCGGCGGCCTCCGTCGTCGCGACGTCGCTCCAGTCCCAATCCGCCGACCCACCCGGGGCCGTCGCCGCCGGCTCCACCGCCAGCGGCGCCGCGTCGAGCGCGCTGTCTCGAGTCTCCTCGGGGTCCACCGCCAGGGGCGCCGCGTCCCACGCCGCGTCCATCGGGGCAGGCGACAGGTCCTCGGCCATCACCGCCTCGGCCTCGGGCTCGGCCTCCAGCAGCGCCGCTTCTCCCGCCGCGTGCTCGGCGGAGGCCAACGCCTCGGCCATCGGATCCAGACCCGAGGTCGCCGGGGCCTGGGCCTCCGACTCGACCTCCATCGACAGGTCCGCGAACGAGTCCTCCAGCGAAGGCTCGGGCGCGGCGGCCACCGGGGCCGGCGTCGCCGTGGACAGCCCGGAGAAGTCCTCCTCGGCGCCCGTATCCCACGCTTCCGCCACCGGCGCCGGCGCCGCCGCGGGCTGCTGGGGCATCCACGGCGCGGGTTCACTCAGCGAGGGGATGTCGACGTCGTCGGTGCTCAGGTTCAGGCTGTCCGGCTCCACGGGCGCCAGCGGGGCATACCCACCCTGCGGCTCCCCCGTGCCCTCCGCGTAGCCGGTCCAGCCCCCCGCGTTCGGATCCACCGGGGCCGCGTTCGGGTCATACGCCGCGTTCGGGTCGTAGCCCTGCTGCGCCCATGCCGCCGCCGCGTTCGGATCATAGGCGGCCGCGTTGGGGTCATAGCCGGCGGGGTAGGCGTACCACTGGCCGTCCTCGCCGTAGTAGCCCTGGGGCTGCTCGTAGCCGGCGGGGTAGGCGTACCACTGGCCGTCCTCGCCGTAGTAGCCCTGGGGCTGCTCGTAGCCGGCGGGGTAGGCGTACCACTGGCCGTCCTCGCCGTAGTAGCCCTGGGGCTGCTCGTAGCCGGCGGGGTAGGCGTACCACTGGCCGTCCTCGCCGTAGTAGCCCTGGGGCTGCTCGTAGCCGGCGGGGTAGGCGTACCACTGGCCGTCCTCGCCGTAGTAGCCCTGGGGCTGCTCGTAGCCGGCGGGGTAGGCGTACCACTGGCCGTCCTCGCCGTAGTAGCCCTGGGGCTGTTGCTCGGGCTGGGCCCACGCCTGGGCCGCCGCCGCGGTGTCCGCCGCGTCCTGGATGCCCAATAGGCCGCGCAGCTCGACCCAGCGAGCTTCCTCGACGGCGGACAGGCTTCCCAGCTTCCGCTTCTCATCCAAGAAGCGGAATTCTCTCATCGCGGCGCGCGTATCGGACATCCGTCACCTTGCTGCGCCAGCGTCCAACGGGGACCGCCGCAGCGAAAATCTTGGAGGCCCGCGAGTGTAGGGGACTCCCGCCAGGGGGTAAACCAATCCGCCAAGCCCGACCGGCCGCTACCTCCCCGAGAGGGCGCCACGCACCGCCTGGTCCAGGCCCGCGAAGTCCTTCTCGTAGGTCTCCTTCAGGGCGTCCTGGAAGGACAGCGCCATGCCCGCCTTCTGGATGAAGTCCAGCAGCTTCTCCTGTCCCCCCAGCCGCACCAGCTCCTGCACCGCCATGGCGGACGTCGCGTAGGCGACTTCCGGCTGGGACATGGAGATGGGCGCCTGCGAGTCCATCTGGGACAGCGTCGGCAGCTGGCCCTGCTTCGCCTGGCCCCGCATCATGTCCAGCAAGTGGCGAGGGGGGCCGTCCAGCCCCAGGTAGCGCCACTCGATGTATTCGGCGAGGCCCTCGTTGAACCAGCGGGGCAGGGCGCCGGCGCCGCGCGGGCAGATTTCGTCCACCGCCGCGTGCACGTACTCATGCACCAGCGTGGCCTTGGTCATCTGCGTCAGCTCCGCCGCGTCGTTCATGCGGATGGCGTCATCCGCGTACAGCCCGGCGACCCGGGCCGCGTACGTGGCGCCCAGGTGCGTGCGGAACTCGTCGCGCGTGTAGAGCACCACGTCCAGCTGCCGCTCGCGGGCGCGGCCCAGCGTCCGCTGGGTGAACTCATAGGCCTCCTCGAGCGCGGAGACGACCTTGCCCTCGTACTCGGCGCGCTGGCCGAAGTCGCGGTCGCTGTTGAAGTAGCGGATCGCGAACCGCCGGTTGGCGCGCACGCGCATGCCGTCCTTGCCCACGCCGGACTCGTAGTTCAGGCCGGCCGGGCGGATGTCCACGTCGCCTTTCGTCGCCTTCGCCTGGCGCGTGTCACCCGGGCCGGGCTCGCCGTTCAGCCGCTTCTCCACCCGCTCCGCCTCGCGCCGCGCCGTGTCTTCCTCCGACACCTTCGCGCGCGCCAGCTGCATCAGCTTCCGCGCCTCCGCGGCCTCCTTCGACTTCGCGGGCACCCGCTCCAGCGTGGCGAGCGCCCCCGCCGAATCCGCGTCCTGCAACTGCAGCTTCCCCAGCTCCAGCGCGAACGCCCCGTCCTTGGGGAACTGCTCCAGGCCCTTCTTCAGCGCCTCCTCCGCGGAGGCGCGCTGGTCCGTCTTCAGCGCGGAGCGCGCCAGGCACCGCAGGCCCCCGGCCGTCTCCTGGAAGGCCACGGCGCGCTCGCCCAGCGAGTACGCCATCACCGCGTCCTCCGCGAGCAGCGCCTCGCAGCCCTTGAGCAGCGGGCCCGCGACCGACGGGCGCTGCGCCTCCGGGTAGCCCGCGGGGTCCGCCGCGGCGAACGCGAGGTACAGCTCCTCCCATTGCTTCTGGGCGGCCAGCTCCTTCGCCTGCTGCGCGGGAGGGGCGGCGGAGAGGAGCAGCAGGGCGATGAGGGGCGTATTCATGGACTCCGGAGTATCGCCGAAGCCCCGAGCGCCCGCGCAAGCTCTCCCGTTCTACGTCCGGGCGACCTGCCAGCCCTGGGACTCCAGCGCCGTCATCAGCTCCTGGATGTGGGCATGCCCGGTGGTCTCCAGCATCACCTCCACCGTGGCCTCGCCCAGGCCCGCCTTGGAGAAGGCGCGGTCGTGGTGCAGGTCCACCACGTTGGCGCGCATCTCCGCGATCTGCGTGGTGAGCCGGGCGAGCATGCCGGGCCGGTCCGGCAGCCGCACCTCCAGCTGCACCAGGCGGCCCGCCTTCACGAGGCCCCGCTCGATGATGCGGCTGATGACGTTCATGTCGATGTTGCCACCGCCGACGATGATGGCGACGCGCTTGCCCTTCGCCTGCGGCACCCGCCCATTGACGAGCGCGGCCAGCCCCGCGGCCCCCGCGCCCTCCGCCACCGACTTCTCCTGCTCCAGCATCATCAGGATGGCGGCGGCGATCTCCTCCTCGTCCACCGTCACCACCGCGTCCACGTACTTGCGCACGTGCTCGAAGGTGATGTCCCCCGGCACCTTCACCGCGATGCCGTCCGCGATGGTGGTGCCCGCGGCGGTGAGCTCCGTGCGCTTCCCGGCATCCAGCGACGCCTTCATGCTGGCGATGGTGGAGGCCTGCACGCCCACCACCTGGATGTGCGGGTGGGTCTCCTTCAGCGCGCACGCCACGCCGGAGATGAGCCCGCCGCCCCCCACCGGCACCAGCACCAGCTCCAGGTCCGGGCACTGCTCCAGCAGCTCCAGCCCGATGGTGCCCTGGCCCGCGATGACGTGCACGTCGTTGAACGGGTGCACGAAGACCAGGTCCTCCGCGGCCTGGATGCGCAGGGCCTCCGCGTAGGCCTCGTCGAAGTTGGCGCCCTTGAGCACCACGCGCGCGCCGTAGTCGTCGCGCGTGCGCGTCACCTTGATGAGCGGCGTGCGCTCCGGCATCACGATGGTGGCCCGGATGCCCAGCCGCCGCGCGTGGTACGCCACGCCCTGCGCGTGGTTGCCGGCGGAGGCCGCGATGACGCCGCGGCGCTGCTCCTCCGGCGTGAGCGTGAGCAGCTTGTTGAGCGCGCCGCGCTCCTTGAAGGCGCCGGTGCGCTGGAGGTTCTCCAGCTTGAAGTACACCACCGCGCAGTCGGTCTTCTCGGTGAAGTAGTCCGACGCGGGGCACGGCGTGGGGCGCAGCGCCTTGCGGAGCCGCTCGCGCGCCGCCTGGATGTCTTGCAGGGTGACCATCATGGCGGCCGTGTAGCGGAAGCCGACCCCGCGTGGAAGCGACGCGGAGCCCACGCCTGCCTGGCCGCGCCGCGGCGCCCCGCGTCAGATGCCGCGCAGCACCGTGGCCTTGCCCACCCGCCCGATGGCCAGGATGTAGGCGGCCGTCCGCATGGAGACCTTGCGCGAGCGGGCGATCTGCGCCACCCGGTCGTAGGCCTCCTTCATCGTCTTCTCCAGCTCCGCGTTGACGCGGTCCTCCTCCCAGGAGACGTGCTGGAGGTTCTGCACCCACTCCAGGTAGCTGACCGTCACGCCGCCCGCGCTGGCCAGGATGTCCGGCACCACGAAGATGCCGCGCTTCTCCAGGATGTCGTCCGCCTCCGGCTGGGTGGGGCCGTTGGCGCCCTCCACCACCAGGCGCGCGCGCACGCTGTTGGCGTTGTCGCGGGTGAGCACGTGGCCCAGCGCCGCGGGGATGAGGACTTCGCAGTCCGCCGCGAGCACGTCCTCGTTGGTGCACGGCGTGCCGCCGCTGAAGCCGGTGACGGTGCCGGTGCGCTTGACGTGCTCGAAGAGCGACGGCACGTCCAGGCCCTGCGGGTTGTACATGCCGCCCAGCACGTCGGACGCGGCCACCACCACGCCGCCGTCGCCCCAGATGAGCTGCGCGATGTGGCTGCCCACGTTGCCGAAGCCCTGGATGGCGAAGCGCGTGCCCTTCACCGGCATGCCCAGGTCGCGCAGGATTTCACGGCACACGTACAGGAGGCCCCGGCCGGTGGCGGCCTCGCGGCCCTTGGAGCCGTACAGCTCCAGGGGCTTGCCCGTCACCACCGCGGGCGAGTGCCCGTGGTAGCGCGAGTACTGGTCCATCACCCACGCCATCACCTGGGGGTTGGTGTTGACGTCCGGCGCGGGGATGTCGCGCGTGGGCCCGATGACGTCTTGAATCTGATCCACGAACTTGCGCGTGAGCCGCTCCACTTCCTTGAGGCTCATCTGCGCGGGGTCGCACGCCACGCCGCCCTTGGCGCCGCCGTAGGGCACGTTCACCACCGCCGTCTTCCACGTCATCAGCGACGCGAGCGACACGCACTCGTCCTGGTCCAGCGCGGGGTGGTAGCGCAGGCCGCCCTTCATGGGGCCCCGGCTGTTGTCGTGCTGGATGCGGTAGCCCAGGAACGTGCGGATCTCTCCGGAGTCCATCTCGATGGACACCTGCACCTTCACCTCGCGCAGGGGCGTGGCGAGCAGCGTCTCGATGGGCGTGCCCACGTCCATCACCCGCGCGGCCTTGCGGAAGTAGTAGTTGGTGCCGTCGACGGCGTTCATGGCGGGCGTCACTCCTGAGGGGAGGCGGAAAACCTTAACAGAAGGGGTGCGCTACGATGGGGACGTCCATGCGCCCCCGCCCCCCGGACATGAGCGACGCCGGCTCCTCCCTGCTGGGGCTGGCGCGGCGGATCCGCACGCTGCGGGAGCGCCGGGGCCTGACCCAGGAGGACTTCGCCGCCCGGTGCGACATCTCCGTGAGCTTCGTGTCCCTGCTGGAGCGCGGCGAGCGCAACCCCAGCTACGACACGCTCCTCCAGGTCGCGGCCGCGCTGGAGCTGCCGCTGGGGGAGCTGTTCCGGCTGGAGGACGCGGAGGACGCGGAGGCTCATCGGCTGGTGGACTGGGTGCGGCGCAGGGGGCTGGGCCGGGAAGACGTGGACCGCCTCCTGGCCGTGGCGGAGGCGATGTTCAACGGCGGGCCGGAGGCGCTGGGCTCCGTGACGAGGACCCTCTCCACTCCGGGCTGCACCGCGCCGGAGTGTGGCCGGCCCGTGCTGGCCCGGGGGCTGTGCACCGCGCACTACCACCGGGCCCGCAGGAAGAAGGCGCCTCCCGGACCGGAAGGCGCCTGACGGCGGGGCGGAAGTCGCCCGCTACTTCCGCTTGGCGCGCTCCACCTTCAGCGTCTTGCCCTCGCCGTGCGGCTTGCCGTGGGTGGCCTCGAAGCCGGCCACGTCCTCTTCCGCGACGAAGACATACGCGTACGTGGGGCGCAGGTCCGTGCGCAGCACCTTGCCCGCCGGAGCGCCCGCGGCCTCCAGCGCGGCGGTGACGCCCGCCTCGTCCAGGCCCTCCTGCCGGCCCAGGCCCACCCACAGGCGCGCCTGACCGGGGACGTCCGGCAGGGACTCGTGGCGGGGGCGGCGCTCCTCGCGCTGGCCGCGCGGACGGTGCCGCTCCAGCTTCAGCGCCTTGTCGCCGTGCGTCTTGCCGTTGAGGGCCTCGAAGCCGGGGGCCTCCGCCTCCGGCACGTAGACGTAGCCGTAGGTGGGGCGGGTGAGGGCCTTGAGGACCTTGCCGCCCGGGGCGCCCAGGGACTCCAGCGTGGCGGGCAGCTTCGCCTCGTCCATGCCGTCATCCACGCCCAGGTTCACCCAGAGCTTCACCTCGCCGGGGGCCGCGTCCGGGGACGGGGGCGGGCGGGTGCTGGTGGCGTCGCGCTCGCTGCGCGGCTTGCTCTTCTCCACGCGCAGCGTCTTGCTGCCGTGCTGCTTGCCGTTGAGGGACTCGAAGCCCGCGGAGTCCTCCTCCGCCACGAACACGTACGCGAACGTGGGGCGCAGCTCCGCGCGCACCAGCTTGCCCACCGGCGCGCCCGCCTCCTCCATCGCCGTGGCGATGCTGCCCGGCCCCAGGCCGTCCGCGGTGCCCAGGTTCACCCAGAGCTTCGTCTCACCGGGGCCCGGCTCCAGCGCCGCGGGGGACGCTCCGCCCCGGCCACGCTCCCCGCGGTCCTCACGTCGGGGCTCGTCGCGGCGCGGGCGGCGCTCGCGGTCCGGGTGCTCGTCGCGGCGGGGACGCTCGGCGCGCTCGGTGCGCTCGCCCCGGTCCTCGCGGCGGGGACGCTCGCGGTCGCGGTCGCGGTCCTTGCCCCGGCGCTCCACCGGCTTGCGCTCCACCGGCTCGCGCTTCTCCGCTTCGCCCGCGGCCTGGGCCTTCTCCATGCGCAGGTGGCTGAAGAAGTACTTGATGAGGAAGGCGATGAGGTCGTCCGCGTCGCCGCGCGTCTTCAGCTGCGCGGCCAGGGGCAGGAAGCCCTCGAAGATGCTGGAGCCCGTGGCCTCGCGGATCTCCCGCACGTGGCGCTCCGTCCAGAGGCGCATGGCCTCCTCCGGGGCGGGCATCTCGCGCATCTCGAACTTGATGCCGAACTTCTTCTCCAGCGCGGTGAACGTCGCCAGCTCGCGCCCGGAGAAGAGGTTGATGGCGGTGCCCTTGTTGCCGATGCGGCCGGTGCGGCCCACGCGGTGCAGGTACACGGCCGGGTCCTCCGGCAGGGAGTAGTTGATGACGTACTCCAGCCCGGAGATGTCGATGCCGCGCGCCGCGATGTCCGTGGCGACCATGAAGGCCACCTCGCCGCGCTTCACCTTGCCCATCACCCGCTCGCGCTCCTTCTGCGGCAGGTCTCCGTTGAGCAGCTCCGCGTCGAAGCCGTTGCGGTTGAGCACCGCGGTCACCAGCGCCGTGTCATCCCGCGTGTTGCAGAAGATGATGGCGTTGGAGGGCTCCTCCTTCTCCAGCACGTAGATGAGGTTGCGCGGCTTGGGGAACTGATCCGACACGTCGTAGCGGATGTGGTGGATGTGCTCCACCGTGAAGACGTCGCCGGACAAGAGCAGCGTCTCCGCGTTCGTCGTGTAGCGCGCGATGAGGTTCTGGATGTCCGTGGGGACGGTGGCGCTGAAGAGCAGCACCTGGCGCGTCTTCGGAAGGCGGTCGAGGATGCGGGTGACCTCCTCGTAGAAGCCCTGGTTGAGCATCTCGTCGGCTTCGTCCAGCACCGCGTGGTCGCAGCCGTCCAGCTTGAGGTTGCCGCGGTTGATGTGGTCGAAGACGCGGCCGGGGGTGCCCACGATGATGGGCGTGCCCTCTTCCAGCGCGTCCTCCTGCTGCTTCATGGAGGCGCCGCCGTAGATGGCCGCCACCTTCACGCCCTTGTGCTTGGCCAGCAGGGTGAGCTCCTCCGCCACCTGCAGCGCCAGCTCGCGCGTGGGGCAGAGGATGAGCGCGCGGACGCGCTTCTCGTCAGCGGGGATCTTCTCCAGCAGGGGCAGGCCGAAGGCGGCCGTCTTGCCGGTGCCCGTCTTGCTGCGGACGATGAGGTCCTTGCCCGCCATCGCGGGGCCGAAGGCCTTGGCCTGGACAGGGGTGGGGTTCGTGTAGCCGCGCTCCGCCAGTGCGCGGCGGAGGGGCTCGGAGAGGTTCATGTCGTCGAAGCCGATGTCCGCGATGTATTCGCCGGGACGCGTCGGGGCTTCGTCAGGCGCCGGGGCTCCCGGCGTGGGCTCTTGGATGTCGCTCATCGGGCATGGGCATAGCCCCTGCATTACCCTCTGGCAACAATCGCGGCACTTTGGGGTATGGAGCGCGCATGGCGAATGGGAGGAAAAGAACCAATGGTCCGGCCGCCCCCCGGCCCCGCGCGAAGCGCCCGGCGGCCGCCGCCCGCTCGCAGCCACCCCAGGAGTCCTCCGGGGAGGAATTGGAGGAGACGCCCCCGCTCCAGGACCCGGAAACCCTGGAGCCGGACCTGTCGGAGCTGAACGAGGCGGAGGCGGAAATCGAGGAGCCCGCCCCCCGAGCGCCCCGGCCCGCGTCCCGGACCGCCTCCGGCACGCTGCTTCGCGCGGAGTCCGCGTCCGCCCTCACCAACCGGGACCCCCTCCAGGCCTATATGGCCGAGGTGACGCGCCACCCGTTGCTCACCCGGGAGGAGGAGCACCAGCTGGCCAAGGAGTACCAGGCCTCGGGGGACGTGCGGGCGGCCTACCGCCTGGTGGCCTCCAACCTGAGACTCGTGGTGAAACTGGCCCACGAATACCACCGCAACCCCCTGTCCCTGCTGGACCTGGTGCAGGAGGGCAACATCGGGCTGATGCAGGCGGTGAAGAAGTACGACCCGGACCGGGGCGTGAAGCTCAGCAGCTACGCCGCCTGGTGGATCCGCGCGTACATCCTCCGCTACATCATGGACAACTGGAAGATGGTGAAGCTGGGGACCACGGAGGCCCAGCGGAAGCTCTTCTTCAAGCTGCGCCAGGAGCAGGAGAAGCTCGTCGCCCAGGGCTTCGAGGCCAGCCCGCGCCTGCTGGCCGAGCGCCTCAACGTCACCGAGCAGGACGTGGTGGAGATGGACCAGCGGCTGGGGCACGACGAGCTGTCCATCGACGCGCCGCTGGGCAACGACGAGGACTCCCGCGCCACCCGGGCGGACCGCTACCTGCCGTCCGGCGCGGTGCCCGCCGACGAGCGCCTGGGCTCCGAGCAGCTCAAGGCCCTCTTCCGGGAGAACCTCAACGCCTTCGCCCAGACGCTGGAGGGCAAGGAGCGCTACATCTTCGAGCACCGCCTCACCGCGGACGAGCCGCTCACGCTCCAGGACATCGGCGACAAGTACGGCGTCAGCCGCGAGCGCGCGCGGCAGATTGAAGCGGCCCTCATCAACCGGATGCGCGAGTTCATGCGCGAGCGCATCCCGGACTTCGACATGGTGGCGGTGCCCAAGGGCTGACACTCGGGCGCGCGGGGCGCCTCGGCCCTGGAGGCCGAGGCACAGCCGCGAAGTCGCCCGGGGGGCCCTGTCGCGCCGGGCTCCCCCGGCCTACTTCCAGGGCCGGGAGATGACGCAGGCGTTGATGCCGCCCACGCCCATGGACAGCTTGCCCGAGCACCCCTCGGGCGCGGCCTCCTCGCGGTCGAAGACGAAGCGGCCGTGCACCTTGGCGATCTGCTTGTTGAGCTCCGGGGCGGCCAGCGGCGTGGGGAACACCTTGCCCTGCTCCGCGCCCAGGTACTGCGCCGTGAGCTCCCAGCCTCCGCCCGCGGACATGCCGTGGCCGAAGGTGCCCTTGCGCGCGGTGATGAGCACGGAGTCGGGCAGCACGTCGCGCAGGTTCTGCACCTCCAGGAAGTCCCCCGGGGTGGCGGTGGCGTGCAGGTCCCAGCTGCCCACGTCCTGGGGCTGACAGCCGGCGGCGTCCAGCGCCTCGCGGATGGCCAGGGTGGGGCCTTCCTTGGACGGGGTGATGATGTGGTCGGCGTCCGCGGTGACGCCCACGGCGACGGGCTCCAGGCCCAGCGCCTTGAAGCCCTTCTGCGTGAAGTGCTCGTAGTCGCCCACCACCCACACCACCGCGCCTCCGGCGATGTGCGTGCCGCGCAGCGCGGTGAGGGGCTTGGACACCGCGGCGTCCGCGGAGATGACGCGCGCGTTGTAGAAGCCGCCCACCACCAGCGGGTTGGGCGCCGCGTCCGTCATGCCCAGCACCACCGCCTTGGCCTCGCCCAGGCGGATGGCGTTCATGGCCAGCTTCAGCCCGTAGCCGAACGACGAGCACGCGGCCACCGGCGCGAACGTCATGCCGGTGATCTGCCCCAGCATGGACACCTGGGAGGCGGGCGTGTTGTGGATGTTCCACAGCACGTTGGAGGACACCGCGTTCCACGGCGGCTCCGGCGCGTTCCACTTCTTCTGCAGGCGCCCGTTGCGGGTGCGCTTCTCCTTGATGACGGCGAGCTTGGCGGACTCCACGTCGCCCTCGTCGGGCACGCCAATGGCTTCAATCTCGCGCAGCTCCTCCAGGTACTCGCGCAGCTCCGGCGAGCGGCTGGCCCAGAAGTGCCACCAGTCGTCCTCCGCCTTGTCGCGCTCCACCTCTTCGATGGTGGAGGGCTCCGGGGGCAGGCCGGTCAGGGGCTCGCGCGTCTCGCGCCACTGGCGCAGGGCGCCGTTGCGCTCGGGGCTGGCCCAGAAGCGGTCCCACCGGCGCTGGGCGCGGTAGAGGTCCAGGGAGATGTGCTGGATGGTGGGCAGGTCGCCCAGGCCGGTGCCCACGTAGACGTGCGCGCGGGCGCCCAGCGCCTGGAGCTCCTTCTCGATGCCGGGGTTCTGCGACAGCGACTGGATGAAGGCGCCGATGGCGTACTGCGTGGGCTGCCCCATCTTCCGCTCCAGCTGGGAGAAGCGGTTGGCGGGGAAGCGCGCGTCGATCCACGGCTTGTAGTCGGCCAGGTTGAACGTGGGATTGCCGACGAGGAAGTTGTCCGGACCGAAGCCGTTGAAGGGGGTCAGCCAGGTTTCGGACGACTCGAGGTTCTTCGCGAACGCCTCGATGTTGGGGGAACGCGGGGCGACCACGCCCCAGCCGAAGATTCCGACTCTGCGCACGGGTGTTTCCTCCGCCGCCCGGGGGGAAGGCTACAGCGGCTGGATCTTGAGGTTGTCGAAGTGGACGCGCGACTGCCAGCCCGAGAACCCGAAGTACTGGTTGCCGGGGCCTTGGAGCGGGGACGCGTCCTGGAGGGACAGGAAGGGCTTGCCGTCCACTTCCCACGACAGGAGTCCGTCCCGCCGGGTGATCTTGAAGTGGTAGCGCTGGCCAGGGGTGACGACCGCGCCATCACGCACGGCGCGGTCGTTGGTGTGCTCGTGCTGGCGGGCGATGATGGACTGCGTGTTGCGCCAGCCGCCGAAGATGAAGACGTAGCCGGTGGCGGTGTACTGCAGGCGCGGGTCGCCCGCGTAGAAGGAGCGGCCGTCGCCCCACGCCTCCACCTTCATGTCGCCGTCGGCGCTGTCGCCCCAGGCGTCGAATTCGATGGTGGCGTTCTGGGGCAGGGGCTTCTTCAGCCACACCGGGCGGTTGCCCAGCCCCTGCACCACCAGCGCGCCGTCCTCCAGCTTCACGCCCGCGGGGTGGGTCACGTTCCAGGCGTCGCCCAGCGTGTCGCGGTTGAAGTCGTCCTCGGAGGGGCCCGGGGGCAGGGTGGGCTCCGGCTTCGCGACCAGGGTGGCCGGCAGGGTGTCCGGCGTGCCGACGCGCAGGTTGTCGAAGAACAGCTGGGACTCCCAGCCGGACAGCCCCAGCCGGTCATGGCCCGGGCCCTTGAAGGGGAACGGGTCGTCCAGCTCCGCCACGGGCACGCCGTCGATGGCCCACTTGAGCACGTTGCCGCGCCGCTCGATGCGCCAGTGGTACGTGCGGCCCGCCTGGATGGGGGCGCCCACGCGGGACTCCACGCGCATGGCGGTGTCCTTCTGGAAGACGCCGGTGGCGACGAGGTCCGCGCCCTGGCCGCCGCCCTTCTCCGCGACGCGGGCCGCGCGGCGCTGGAGCGCGTCCAGCGCGGGCGCGTTGATGTCGCGCCGGGCGATGACGGACAGGCTGTTGTTCCACCCGCCCTGCACCAGCACGTAGCCGGACGCCGCGTCGCGGCCGTTGCCGTACAGCTCCACCCGGATGTCGCCCTCTGGATATTCGGGGCGCACGTCGAACTCCACCGCCACGTCGTCCGGCAGCGCGGCCTTCAGCCACAGGGGGTTGTTCTTGGGCGCGGGGCCCAGGAGCTCCCCGCCCGTCGTGCGCCAGTAGGCGCCGGTGGAGAAGAAGTCGCGGGCGACGACGGCGGGGTCGTTGAAGGACTGCGCGTAGGGGATGGTGGCGCTGACGTCCGCCTGGCCCCGGAAGAGCGCGTAGTGGATGAGCGGGAACTGGATGAGGACGACGGCGCCGGCGAGGACGGCCCAGCCCTTGCGGCTCAGCCCTTCGGGCTTCCGCCAGGCTTCATGGGGCGCCGCGGGAGTCGCCTGGGGCCCCTCCGGGGCCGGCGGGACGGGAGTACCCGTGGGGGACTCCACTGGGGGCTGCTTGTCCTTGTCCTTGCGGCTGGCCTGGCCCATCGATGCTCGGGGAACGGGAGGGGGAAAGGCGGCGGAATCTACGCTCCGGCCCCCCCCGCGTAAAGGATTGCCGGGTCAGGGGCTACTTGACCCCCCACCGCTTCTCGAGCGCCTGCTGCTCCGCCAGGCGCTGCTTCTGGCGCAGGCGCTCGGCCTTCTGCTGATCCGACTCCTCGGGCGTGGGGCGCACGGCCAGTTGATAGACGCTGCCCGCCAGGGCGAAGAGGAGCGCGGCGATGATGACGCCCCAGGGGCGGCTGGCCACCGCCTCCACGACGCCCCCGAACTGGTGCAGCGCCGCGAGCGCGCCAATCACCAGCAGCCACGCGCCCACCACGGACGCGACGATGCCGCTCACCTGCCGGTGGAGGAAGGCGCCGGCCAGGCCCCCCACGATGAAGCCCGGCGCGAAGCCGAGCAGGAAGTCGCTGGGGCCGGCGATCTGCCCCGCCAGGAGGCCCAGCGGCACGCCCAGGCCCACGAAGGTGATGGCCGGGGGGAAGAGGAAGCCCAGGGCCATCAGCGCCGCGGCCACGAAGGTGGGCAGGCGCGGATCCAGGTCCATCAGGTTCAGCCGCTGGGTGACGGCGCCCGTCCACACCAGCCCCAGCACCGCGCCCACCGGGCCCGCCACCAGCCGGAACAGCTTGCCTCCGCCCGCCAGCAGCAGCACCACGCCCACGACGGCCACGACCCCGCCGGTCCACATGGGCAGCAGCCGATAGATGCCCACCCAGCCGGAGGGGTTGAAGGTCTGGTACGACTTGAGCGCCAGGAGGAAGCCTTCCATGGCGCTCCATCCTACCGACAACCGCCGCTACGAATAGCGGGTCAAGGCGAGCCCCAGCAGCACCGCCAGCACCACGGCGCCCAGCAGCGCGTAGCCGTAGAGCGCGCGGGGCGTGGCGGTGGCGCGCAGCAGGTCTTCCAGTCTCTCCCGGACTTCCGGGGAGGGGTCTCCGGCGAGGAGGGCCCGGGCGTCCCTCCGGGCTCCGGCCACGTCACCGGCCTCCTTGCGGGCCCAGGCCGCGCGCACGACTTCGGAGCCGGGGGCGCCGGGCGCCGGGGGCGTCTGTCCGCCTTTCGCCATGGGTCGCCTCTATACCAGGGAATGCTGGCACCGGCCGACGGTATAAGCAGGTCCCCATGCCCGTACGGCCCCTCTCCCGTCGAAACCTCCTCCTCGGCACCGCCGCGCTCGTCCCGCTGCTGTCGGGGCGCGCGTCCGCCTTCGGCGAGAAGAGCCGGTTCATCCCCGCCGTGGCCCGGCATGGGGGCCGGTGGGACGGCCGGCTGTCTGGCCTGCGGCGGCTCGCGTGGGAGCTGCAGCGGCGCACGTCGGTGGAGGTCGTGCCGGACGCGCGCCCGTTCGCGCTGAGCAGCCCGGACCTCTTCGAGTACCCGTTCCTCTACTTCGGGGGCGACGGCGGCTTCCCGGCGCTCACCGACGCGGAGGTGTCCAACCTGCGCCGCTACCTCACATATGGCGGCTTCGTGTTCGGCGACGCCAACGACGGCAGCGACGGGGACGGCTTCGACGCCAGCTTCCGCCGGGAGATGGCGCGCGTGTTGCCGCAGAGCCCGCTGAAGGAGGCGCCGGGGACGCACGTCGTCTTCAAGTCCTTCTTCCTGTTGGACGCGGCGCCCGGGCGGCTGCTGCACAAGCCGCTGCCGCTGGTGGCGAGCGTGGGCAAGCGGGCGGCGGTGATCTATTCGCAGAACGACGTGGCGGGGGCCTGGAGCCGCAGCGAGGCCGGCGACTACGAGTTCGACGTGTCTCCGGGGGGCGAGCCGCAGCGGGAGCTGGCCATCCGCCTGGGCATCAACCTGTGCATGTACGCGCTGTGCCTGGACTACAAGGACGACGCGGTGCACCTGCCCCTCATCCTCAACAAGCGGCGCTGACGTGCCCTGGCGCGCGACCGAATGAACGCCCCGTCCTTCAACGCGTGGAAGCTCGTCAGCCTCTCGCCCCTGCCCGTGTGGGCGCTGGTGCTGTTGGGGGTGGGCCTTGCCCTGGGCATCGTGCTGGCGGCGTGGGGCGTGCGCCGCGAACCGTCCCGGGGCCGCAAGCTGCTGCTCTGGGCGCTGCGCCTGGGCGCGGGCGTGGCGGCGCTGTTCTTCCTCCTGGAGCCCGGCATCCGGCACCTGCAGGTGGCGCGGATGAAGAACCGGGTGGCGGTGCTGGTGGACCGCTCGGCGTCCATGAACTTCCCGTCGGAGCCGGGCGGCCCCACGCGCAGCGCGCAGGTGGCGGCGTTCCTGGAGAAGGCGGCGCCGACGTTCGCGTCCTGGAAGGACCGCTTCACGGTGGAGGTGTACGGGGTGGATCCGGAGCTGTCGCCGGTGACGCCCGCGCAGCTCGCGCAGGAGCCCGCGCGGGCGGGGACGACGGACCTGTTCGCGGCGCTGCGGTCCGCGGCCTCCGGAGGCCAGGGGACGCGCAAGCTGTCGGGGGTGCTGCTCTTCAGCGACGGCGCGGACAACACGGAGCTGAAGGCGGGGGCGGTGGGCCGGGCGCGGGCGGCGCTGGCGGACCTGGGCGTGCCGGTGTCCACGTTCCTGGTGGGGCAGGAGGCGCTGAAGGACCTGTCGGTGGAGGGGCTGAAGGTGGATGACTTCGCCTTCGTGCGCAACTCGCTGACGGTGGAGGTGGAGATCCACGGCCGCGGCTTCGCGGGCCAGGACATCCCCGTCGTCTTGAGCCAGGAGGGCAAGACGGTGGCGAACAAGCTGGTGCGGATGACCACCGAGGACGACGTGAAGCCGGTGTCCTTCACCTTCACTCCGGACCAGACGGGCCGCTTCGTCTACACGGTGACGGTGCCCACGTTCCCGGATGAGGCGGTGAGCGAGAACAACAGCCGCTCGTTCACGCTGAAGGTCATCCGGGACCGGGTGCGCGTGCTGCTGGTGGTGGGCCGGCCTTCGTGGGACGAGCGCTTCCTGCGCGGGTTGCTCAAGCAGGACGCGAACGTGGACCTGGTGTCGTTCTACATCCTGCGCACGCTGTCGGACGACCCGGGCGTGACGAACGAGCGGGAGCTGTCGCTCATCCCGTTCCCGATGGAGGAGATCTTCGACACCAAGCTGCACACGTTCGACGTCGTCATCTTCCAGAACTTCGGCTACTCCGACCCGTCGCTGTCCATCGCGGAGTACGAGCGCAACCTGGAGCGCTACATCCACGAGGGCGGCGCCTTCGTGATGATTGGCGGCGACAGCGTGCTGGGCGAGGGCCGCGCGAGCATGCCCACGCTGATGGAGGCGCTGCCGGTGGAAGCGGCGGGGCCGGCGAACCCGGACCCCTTCAAGCCGCGGCTGACGCCGGAGGGCCTGCGGCACCCGGTGACGTCCATCGGGACGGGCGCGGCGAGCACGGAGGGGACGTGGGCGGAGCTCGCGCCCATCCCTGGCGCGAACCTGACGCGGGCGCGCCCTGGGGCGACGGTGTTGATGGACCACCCGTTCATGACGGTGGATGGGAAGAACGCGCCGCTGGTGTCGGTGTGGGACTACGGGCGGGGCCGCGCGATGGTGGTGGCCACGGACGCGACGTGGTCCTGGGCGTTCACGTCGCACCGGGACGGCTCGCCGAACCGCGCGTATGACCGCTTCTGGGGCAACGCGCTGCGGTGGCTGGTGCGCGACCCGGACCTGACGACGCTGAAGGTGACGGCGGATCCTCCGTCGGTGGAGCCGGGGCGTCCGGTGGGCGTGGTGGTGCAGGCGCGGATGGCGGACTACCAGCCGGCGGAGGGCGCGCAGG
Organism: Corallococcus sp. Z5C101001; assembly: GCF_007352635.1. NCBI lineage: Bacteria > Pseudomonadati > Myxococcota > Myxococcia > Myxococcales > Myxococcaceae > Corallococcus > Corallococcus sp. Z5C101001. The sequence continues at coordinate 345,012 of NZ_VKLU01000004.1, read as the reverse complement.
TGCGGGTGGAGCTGTTCTCCGTGGCCACGCAGAAGCCGGTGGCGGTGCAGACGGGCGCGACGGGGGCGGACGGCGTGGTGCGGCTGGAGTTCGCGCCGCCGGCGCCGGGGCCCTACAAGCTGCTGGCGTCCGCGAAGAAGGGCACGGCGGACCTGGGCAAGGGCGAGGACGCGGTGGCGGTGCGCGCGGTGGGCCCGGAGCTGTCGGACGCGTCGGTGCGGCCGGAGCTGATGGAGCAGATCGCCAGCGCGACGGAGGGCAAGGCGTACAAGCTGCCGCAGGACGGGCTGCCGGACGTGCCGCTGTTGGATCCGCCGGTGGTGGAGGTGGGGCGCGCGAAGGACCAGCCGCTGTGGGACCGCTGGTACTCCCTCACGGCGCTCATCGCGCTGCTCGGCGCGGAGTGGTTCGCGCGGCGGCGCTTCGGGTACGTGTGAGGCCGGGGCGCCCGGTCCCGCGACCGCGGGGACCGGGCGGGCCGTGCGTCGGGACTACTCCGCCTTCTCCACCACGCCGCAGGCGATGCGGCCGCCCGCGTCGCCGGCCGGGTCGGTGTAGTAGTCGTCCAGCTTGGCGTGCACGACGACAGCGGAGCCGTCCTTGTCGAGCAGCGACTTCACCTTGAGGTCGGCGATGAAGATGTCGAACTGCACCTTGCCGTCCTGGGGAACGTAGAGGTTCGGCAGGTCGCCGACGTGCTGCCCCTTGGGCGACAGCGAGCCGTGCTGCTTCTTCGTCGGGTTGAAGTGGCCGCCCGCGCTCTTGAAGTCCGGCGCATCGCACTTGCCGGTCTCGTGGATGTGGATGGCGTGCTCGCCCGCGGGCAGGTTCATCAGCGCGCCCTTCACCAGGACGCCCTTCGGCGTCTGCTCGAGCGTCACCTCGCCCACGTCCTTGCCCTGCGCGTCCTTCAGCTGCGCCTTCACCGTCTCACCCTTCTTGGGCATGGGCTTCACCCCCGCGTCCGCGGGGGCCGGCGTCCCCGCGTCCTGGGCGAGGACGGGCGTGGAGAGGAGGGCGGCGGCGACAAACAGGGGGCGAATCGTCATGTCTCGGAGACTCCTGAAGTGGGTGACCCAGCGGCCATGACACTACCCACCCCCAGCGCCTTTCGCAGGTGAAAGTCCATCCCCGCGCGCGGCCAAGTGGTGGCGAGTCATCACTCCGGCAGCGGCCCGTCCAGCGGCACCGGCACCACCCGCGAGGCGCCGAACGCGGGGGCCCACACCCGCTGCACCGGCCCTCCATTCAGGAAGCGCATCACCGCGCGGAACGCCGCCTCCGGCCCCCCCAGTCCCTCCGCCCAGGCCTGCCCCCGGGGCGAGAGGTTGGGCACCAGCGGCCCCAGCTCCTCGCGGGACTCCGCGCCCCGGGTGATGCCCAGGCCCTCTTCCCTCACGCGCAGCGGGACGTACAGCGGGGCGAAGCGCGCGTGCCGGTGGTCGTGCACGCAGCCCGGCTCCTCCAGGAGCGCCGCGGACAGGGGCAGCTCGCGCACGTTGAACAGGAGCTTCACCGCGCCCTCGTGCGGATCATACGGACCGCGCAGCCGGTGGTCCCCCCGGGGAATCAGCCGCCGGTCCAGGTAGCAGAACGCCTTCGCCTCCGGAGGCAGCGCGCCCCGGTGCCGCGCGCCGCCGTAGCGGAAGAACGGCCGCACGTGGCCTGTGTCCACCTCCAGCGGGGCGCCCTGCTTCAGCGCGCGCAGCTTGGGCAGCAGCGAAGGCTCCAGGCCATGCCCCCGCGCGAAGTCCTCCAGCGTGGCCTCCGTCGCGGCGCGGAAGGCCCGCAGGCGCGCGAGCAGCCGCTCCGCGTCCGCGTCCACCAGCAGCTCGTCGAAGCGCGTCTTCACGCCGGGCAGGCTCACCGGGATGAGCGTGGTGAGCAGCTCGCCTCGCGCCCGCCAGTCCGCGTCCAGCGCGGCGGCCTCCTGGGCGATGGGGGCCAACCGCCACTCGGGCGGCTCGGGCGTGAAGCGCTGGCCCACGCCCTTGTGCTCGTAGCGGGGCGCGGGCGCGGGCGCGCCGGTGCGGGACGTCCACACCGTGATGCACGTGCGCACCTGCGCGCCCGTGAAGACGCCGGGCCCCAGGTCCACCACCTCCCGCAGGTGGAGCACCTCCAGCAGGGCGCGGCGCAGCGGCGCGTAGATGAACGACTCCAGCAGGCTCGCGGGCGTGATGAAGGCCAGGACCCCTGGCCGCGTCGCCAGCCGCTTCGTGGCGACGAGCAGGAAGAACGCGAAGTCGTCCCGCAGGCTGGTCCCCGGCGGCATCTCCAGCGGCACCAGGGCGCGCAGCCGCGCGTAGCACGCCGCGTCCTTCAGCACCGCGGACGTGCCGTTGTAGGGCGGGTTGCCCACCCATAACTCCGCGTGCCCCTCCGGCGTCCCCGCGAGCAGCGGCTCCAGGCCGTCCCGGAGCGCGTCGCCCACGCGCACGTCCGCGCCCGGCACCCGCGCCTGACACAGGCGGGCCACGCCCTCGTCCAGCTCCAGGCCGCACAGCCGCGCGTCCGGCCGGAGCCTCGAGGCCGCCGCGAGGAAGGCCCCCGCGCCACAGGCGGGATCCACCACCGTGAGCGGCCCGTCCTCCAGGTGTGACAGCGCGAGCGCGAGCGTGCGCTCCACGAGGGGCGCGGGCGTGTAGAAGGCGCCCACCGCCTTGCGGTCGATGCCGGGGAACCGGTGGACCAGCAGCTCCTCGTCCAGCTCGGGCGTGTCGATGGCGCGGGCCATGCCCCGCCATCCTAGCCAGATTCAGCGGACGGGCTGCGAGGGGACCCAGTCCAGCGCCGTGCCGCACCGTTTGCAAAAGCGCGCATCCAGGTCATGACCCTGTGCGCCACACCCGGGGCACGCCTGGGTGTCCTGACGCTGACGCGTGGCGGCAGCGAGCTCCACCGACACGATGCCGGTGGGCACCGCGATGATGCCGTAGCCCATCACCATCAGGATGGACGCGATGAACTGCCCCAGCACCGTCTTGGGCGTGATGTCGCCGAAGCCCACCGTCGTCATCGTCACGATGGCCCAGTACATGGAGCGGGGGATGCTGTCGAAGCCGTGCGCCTCGCCCTCCACCATGTACATCAGCGCGCCCATGATGACGTCGATGCTCAGGACCGCGCCCAGGAAGACGACGATCTTCGCGCGGCTGGCGAGCAGCGCCTTGAGCAGCACCTCCGCCTGACCCAGCAGGTGCCCCAGCTTGAGGATGCGGAAGACGCGCAGGAGGCGCAGCACGCGCACCACCAGCAGCGTCTGCGCGCCGGGGAACAGCACGCTCAGGAACGACGGCAGCAGCGCCATCAGGTCCACGATGCCGAAGAAGCTGCGCGCGTAGTCCAGGGGCCGGCGCACCGCGATGAGCCGCAGCACGTACTCCAGCGCGAAGAGGACGGTGAAGACCCACTCCGCGACATGCAGCGCGTGGCCGTAGCCCGCCCGCACCTGCGCGACGCTCTCCAGCATCACCGCGCCCACGCTGAACACGATGGCCCACAGCAGGGCCACGTCGAACGCCTTCCCCGCCGGCGTGTCGGACTCGAAGATGACGGTGTGCAGGCGGGCGCGGAAGCCGCCCGCGGGGCTCTGTTCAGACGGCCGGTTCACGGCCGCGCAGCTTAGACGCAATCCCTCGCCCGTCGAGCCGCCCGGCCTCCACACGGGGGCGGCGGTTCCGCGTCCGGAACGTTCACGGCCATCCCTGGCCCTGGACCCGTGGGCGCGTTGCCTCCCGCGCCCCCAGGCTCCACCGTCCCTGGCTTCCCAGTTCGTGGGGCGGAGGCGTTGCGGCGCACGATGAAGATCGTCGAAATCATGCCGACGTGGATGCTCGCCACGGTGGTGTTGGTCCTGCTCTTCCTGAGCCTGGAGTTCGGCTTCCGGCTCAGCCACCGCAAGCAGGGGCTGGACGACGTGGCGGCGCTGCAGGCGTCGGTGCTCGGCCTGGTGGCGCTCCTGCTCGCCTTCTCCTTCTCCATGGCCTCGGACCGCTACACCCTGCGCCGCGACCTCGTCGTGAAGGAGGCGAACGCCATTGGCACGTTCTACCTGCGCACGGACTTCCTCCCCGAACCCACGCGCGGCGAGCTGAAGATCCGGCTGCGCCGCTATCTCGAGGTCCGGCTCGAAGGGTACCAGGACGCGGCGGACCCGGAGCTCTTCGCGCGGTGGCTCCAGGAATCCGATGCGCTCCAGGCTCAGTGCTGGTCGTTGCTCGCGGGCGTGGCGCCACAGCTCCAGACCGCGGTCCTGAACCTGACCACCCAGGCCCTCAACGACATGCTGGACGTCTCCGCCGAGCGTCTGGCGGCCTCCCGCAACATCATCCCGAACACCATCTTCGCCCTGCTGGTCGTCGGGATGATGGGCTCGGCGATGCTTCTGGGCTTCCGGCCGGAGACCCACGCGCGGGGCGGCCTCCCCTGGGTCATCTTCGTGGTCATCCTCACCGCCGTGATGTTCGCCCTCGTGGACCTGGACGTCCCCCAGCGCGGGCGCATCCGCGCGGATCAACAGCCGCTGCGCGAACTCCAGCAGCAGCTGCGCTCCCACCCCTGAGGCATCCCCCGGGCTGGCGCGCGCCGGACGGGCACGGCGCGGGAAAAAAGGCGGAACCCGAGCCCCTTTGGAAACTCCCGGGTTCCGCCCTGTCCTCCACGTCGAGGAAGATGCCGTGGAGGACGGCCGAGCAGCCTCAAATCTCCTGGGGGGCCTCCGGAATTCCCGGCGCCACCGGGCCCGCGACGTCCGGGGGCGCCGCCCCCTTCGGGGGGACCCCAGCGCCCACGTGCATGCGGTGCTCCACCTCCGCGAACCGCCGGGACGCCTCCGCCTCCGGCGCCAGCAGCGACACCACCCAGCCCACCAGGAACGACAGCGGGATGGTGACGAGCCCCGGGTTCTTCAGGGGGAAGGGCGCCGAGGCGTGCCCCAGCAACTCCACCTGCACCGTGGGCGACAGGAAGATGAGCAGCACCGCGCTGAGGGAGCCCGTCAGCATGCTGGCCACCGCGCCCCGGGTGGTGAAGCCCCTCCACAGCATGGACAGGAGCAGCGCGGGGAAGTTCGCGCTCGCCGCGATGGCGAACGCCAGCCCCACCATGAAGGCCACGTTCTGGTTCTTGAAGACGACGCCCAGGATGATGGCCAGGACGCCCAGGAGCAGGCTGGAGATGCGCGCCACCTTGAGCTGCTCCGCCTCCGGCGCGTGGCCCTTGCGCACCACGCTGGACCACAGGTCGTGCGACAGCGCCGCCGCGCCCGACAGCGTCAGCCCGGCCACCACCGCCAGGATGGTGGCGAAGGACACCGCGGAGATGAAGCCCAGGAAGCCCGTGCCGCCCACCACCTCGGCCAGCATGGGCGCGGCCATGTTGCCGCCCTTGTCCACGCCGATGATGGCCTGGCGGCCCACCAGCACGGACGCGCCGAAGCCCAGGATGAACGTCACCAGGTAGAAGAAGCCGATGAGGCCCGTGGCGTAGAAGACGCTGGTGCGCGCCGCCTTCGCGTCCGGCACCGTGTAGAAGCGCATCAGGATGTGCGGCAGCCCCGCCGTGCCGAACATCAGCGCCACGCCCAGGGAGACGGTCTCCAGCGGGTTGGACACCAGCTTGCCCGGCGCCAGCGCCTCCGGCCCGTAGCGGCTCACCGCCTCGCTGAAGAGCGCCGTGGGGCTGAAGCCGAACTGGTAGAGCACCGCGCCCGCCAGCGCCGTCGCGCCGCCCAGCAGCAGCACCGCCTTCACGATCTGCACCCACGTCGTGGCGATCATCCCGCCGAACAGCACGTAGAGGATCATCACCGCGCCCACGATGACCACGGCCGTCTCGTAGGAGAGGCCGAAGAGCAGGCGGATGAGGTTGCCCGCGCCCACCATCTGGGCAATCAGGTAGAAGACGACCACCGTGAGCGTGCCCACCGCGGCGGACAGGCGCACCGGGGTCTGCCTCAGCCGGTAGGCCACCACGTCCGCGAAGGTGTACTTGCCCAGGTTGCGCAGGGGCTCCGCGATGAGGAACGTCACCACCGGCCAGCCCACCAGCCAGCCCACGGAGTAGATGAGCCCGTCGAAGCCGGACGTGGCCACCAGCCCCGCGATGCCCAGGAAGCTGGCGGCGCTCATGAAGTCACCCGCCAGCGCGAAGCCGTTCTGCGCCGCGCTGATGCCGCCGCCCGCGGCGAAGAACTCAGACGTCGTCTTCGTCTTTCGCGCGGCCCAGTAGGTGATGGCCAGCGTGATGCTGACGAAGAGGAGGAAGAAGACGATGGCCGTGAGGTTGGGCTGGCCAATCCGCGTGCCCGCGTTCGTGGGATTCATGGGTGCCTTTCAGCGGCGCAGTTCGTCGAGCGCGGGGTCGTACTTGCGGTTGGCCCAGAGCATGTAGACGCCCGTCAGCACCCACGCGAGCAGGATGGTGAGGGCCCCCAGCACGATGCCGATGGACAGCCCGGGCACGAACTGGAGCCCCATCAGCGGCCGGTTGAAGGCCACGAGCAGGATGAAGCCCAGGTAGGCCACCAGCATCGCCACCGTCAGCGCCCCGGCCACCCGCCAGCGGCGCGCGGCGAGCGCCTTCAGCGCATCATCCTTTGAATTGCCATCCATCGGTGTGCCTCCTTGGAAAACGCAGGAACGGAATGCGAAGGGACGCTCAGCGGCGCGCGGCCGGAGGCAGGCCCTTGGTCAGCAGCTCATCCAGCACGGTGGGGTCGGCCAGGGTGCTGGCGTCACCCAGGTTCTCCGTCTCTCCGCCGGCGATCTTCCGGAGCATGCGGCGCAGGATCTTCCCCGAGCGCGTCTTGGGCAGGCCCGACACCAGCACCACCCGGTCCGGCGTGGCGATGGGGCCAATCACGTGCCGCACCTGTTCGCGCAGCGTGCCCACCATCTTCTCGTCCGGGGTGCGCAGGAAGTCCGGCTTCACCGTGACGAAGGCGCACACGCCGGTGCCCTTCAGGTCGTGCGGGTAGCCCACCACCGCGGCCTCCGCCACGGCCTCGTGCGCGACGAGCGCGCTCTCCACCTCCGCGGTGCCCAGGCGGTGGCCGGACACGTTGAGCACGTCGTCCACGCGGCCGGTGATCCAATAGTAGCCGTCCTCGTCGCGGCGGCAGCCGTCCCCGGTGAAGTACAGGGGCATGAAGCGCGCGTAGTACGTCTCCACGAAGCGCTCGTGGTGTCCGTACAGCGAGCGCGCCTGGCCCGGCCACGAGCGCGCCAGACACAGGTTGCCGCTGACGCCGTTGCCCTCCAGCCGCTTGCCCTCCTCATCCACCAGCACCGGCTCCACGCCGAAGAAGGGCAGGGTGGCGCTGCCGGGCTTGCACGGCGTCGCGCCCGGCAGCGGCGCGATGAGGATGCCGCCCGTCTCCGTCTGCCACCAGGTGTCCACCACGGGACAGCGGCCGTCGCCCACCACGTCGTGGAACCAGCGCCACACCTCCGGGTTGATGGGCTCGCCCACGCTGCCCAGCAGGCGCAGCGACCGGCGCGAGGACTTCGTGACGAACGCGTCGCCCTCCTTGATGAGCGAGCGCAGCGCGGTGGGCGCGGTGTAGAGCGTGGTGGCCTTCACGTCGTCCACCACCTGCCAGAGCCGGCCCGCGTCCGGCCACGTGGGCGTGGACTCGAAGAGGACCGTGGTGGTGCCGTTGCTCAGCGGGCCATACAGCAGATAGGAGTGGCCCGTCACCCAGCCCACGTCCGCGGTGCAGAAGTGCACGTCGTCCGGCTGCGTGTCGAAGACGTAGCGGAAGGTGGTGTTGGCGTAGACGAGGTAGCCGCCCGTCGTGTGCATCACGCCCTTGGGCTTCCCGGTGGAGCCGGACGTGTAGAGGATGAAGAGCGGATCCTCCGCGTCCATCCACTCCGCGGGACAGACGCCCCGGTGCTTCTTCACCTCCACGTCCAGCCAGTGGTCGCGGCCCTCGCGCATGGGCACGTCCCTGGGCGTGCGGCGCGCGACGAGCACGGACGTCACCTGGGCCAGGCCCTCCAGGGCGTCGTCGGTGATGGCCTTGGTGGCCACGCTCTTGGGGCCGCGCGGGCCCTCGTTGGCGGTGACGACGACCCTGGCGCCGCTGTCCAGCACGCGCTCGCGCAGCGAGTCCGCGGAGAACCCGGCGAACACCACGGAGTGCACCGCGCCGATGCGCGCGCACGCCAGCAGCGCGTACGCGAGCTCCGGAATCATGGGCAGGTAGAGGATGACGCGGTCGCCCTTCCGCACGCCGTGCGCCTTGAGCACGTTGGCCACGCGGCCCACGTGGTGGTGCAGGTCGCGGAAGGTGATGGTCTCGTATTCGCCGGGCGTGTTCTTCGCCCAGAGGATGGCGGCCTTGTCCGGGTGCGCCTTCGCGTGGCGGTCCACGCAGTTGAAGGTGGCGTTGAGCTTGCCACCCACGAACCAGGCGAAGTCCGCGGCCTGCTCGTTCACCTCGCGCACGGTGTCCGGCGGGTGGAACCAGGTGAGCCGCCGGGCCTGCTCGCCCCAGAAGGCGTCCGGGGCGTCCAGGCTCTGGCGGTAGAGGCGCTGGTACTCCTCCAGGCTCCGCACGTGCGCGGTGCGGCGGAAGGCGTCCTTGGGCGGGAAGAGCGAAGCCGGTTCGGTGGCCATGGCGGGGGTCCTCAGTAGAAGAGCTGGAGCTGCGCGGTGCCGGTGATGCCCGTGCGCGCGTGGGCGATCTCCCCCACGCGCGACACGGCCACCTCCGTCTTCAGGTTGAACGTGTGCTTCTGGAACCAGACGTTGAAACCCGGGCGCACGGTGAGCAGGTCCTGCGCGGCCACGCGTCCATGGAAGTACTCGCCGGAGAGAATCGGTTCGATGATGCCGATGCGGTAACCCAGCTCCACGAAGAAGCCCGTCCCGCTGCGCACGTTGTCGTGGCCCTGCTGCCAGGAATAGACGTTGCTCTGGAAGACGAACTCCTGGTCGGTGCCCACGGGCAGGTCCAGGAACACGTCCGCCGCCAGGGCCAGCGCGTCATGCACGCCGGACGCGGTGGCGATGGCGGAGAACTGGTAGTCCGCGCCCACGCCGAAGGACAGGAGCGGGTGGTCGGCGAAGTAGATGCCGCGCAGGAACAGGTCCTCCTCGCGGCCCAGGACGTTGTAGCGCGCGTGGCCCACGAAGCGCGGCAGGTCGTCCGGGTTGACCACCTGCCCGTTCTCCAGCTTCGCGCCCTCCACGCCGTTGAGGATGGCCGCGCGGTACATCAGCGGGCCCGCGAAGCCGCGCACCTGCACGCCCATGTCGCGCCACACCTTGCCCACCCCCACCGGGAAGCGGATGAGGTCGGAGTGGTAGTCCACCGTGTTGAGCGCGATGGCGCCCTGCAACGTCTGGTGCGACAGCGGCGCGAGGATGAAGCCCGCCTCCACCCACGTCTTGTTGGCGACCTCGTACGCGACCGTCGCGTCCTGGATGTAGAAGGCCGGGCTCCAGTCCCCGTTCTTGCCGAAGTTCGGCTGGTCCGTGTCGATGAAGAACGTCAGCCGCTTCGTGATGGAGCCGAAGATGAGCAGCCGCACGCGGCGCAGGAAGAAGTCCGTGCCCACGCCGCCCGTGGGCGCGCCGTCCTTGATGAGCTGCATCTGCGGCTGGAGCAGCACGTCGACGTTGAGGATCGCCTCCTCGCTCAGCTGGATCCTCCCCGCCGCCGCGGGCAGCGAGGCCATCAGGGTCGTGAGCAACATCCACCGCGACAGGGCACGAAGCTCGGGGCGCATAGGTCCCCGTCCTTGAGCAACGCCCGTTCCACCCGCGTCCTGTCCAGGTTTCAGGACCTTGGAGGTTGGCTCGCCGCGTCAGGGTGTGGCGGAAGGTGACAGGGCGTTACCCCCCGTAACGATTCGTGCACCGCGTCGTAACACCAGGGTGACGTGGCCACGCGGCGCGTCAGCGCCGGTCGAGCGGATGTTCGATGGCCGTGGGCCGGGGCGGGAGGGAGGCGGGGACGCTGACGGGGGCCTTGGGGCCCAGCCGCCAGGGCTTCTGCGCTTCGCCCTTGCGCTGCGCGCGCACGCAGCGCCACAGCTCGTTGGCGTACGGGACGGCGAGCGTGGCGACGATGGCGCCGAGGATGCCCTTCAGGTAGCCGCCCGGCAGCCGCTCCTTCTTGAGCCGCAGGCGCCACCTGCCCTTGCGCCCGCCCACGCCCCAGATGGCGAGGAACTGGTCCCAGTGCAGGCAGATGATGGAGGAGACGGCCATGAACGGGAGGACTTCCAGGAAGCTGTGCGTGTGCTGTTCGCGCGGGAGCACCTGGCGCTGGTGGTTCGTGGCGTAGCGCACGTCCCAGAACGCGGTGGCCTCGTGCACCAGCGTGTGGCCCAGCATGATGCTGAGGGTGAGGGGGTTGATCTCCATCACCAGCCCCATCACCACGGGCACGCCGACCTCGGACATCATCAGACAGTGGATGAGGGACTCGCCCGCGCCGCTGGTGTGCTCGATGTCCGTCTTCTTGTGCCACACCCAGTCCACCACGCCGGGGATGAGCCAGGCGGGGAGCATGAAGTAGAGCAGGAAGCGGCGGGTGGCCGTCTCCACGTCCGTGGCCTTCGGAGACAGGTCCATCCGGGGCCGGCGCAGGTAGCCGCGCGCCGCGCGCTCCATGCGCATGGCCCACGTGCGCTGGCCCCAGGGAGAGATGACTTCGCGGAACTGGGAGGTGCCGGCCATGCGCGCTCCTGTGTCGGGGCCCCGGGGGCGTGTCGTGGGGGAAGCTGTGCACGCACCCGGAGCGGGACAGGGAGGGGCGGGCCGCCAGCCAGGCACCGGCCCGGCCGTGGGCCTACGACTCGTAGAGGGAGACGTCGCAGCTGGTGCTGGTGGCCTGCACCCGCATCTCCTCGGAGGCGCCGTTGACGAAGAAGTAGACGGTGGTGTTCGCGTCGGCGGTGGACAGCGTGCAGTAGAAGTTCTGCTTGCACGTCCAGATCTTCCCCGCGTCGTCCTCGAACTGGATCCACCAGTAGTCGTGGCCGACGGCGCCGGTCCAGTAGATGACCTGGAGGGGCGGCGAGCTGGTCGCGTTCTGCGCGATGGAGCCCCAGGTGGTCTGCTGCTGGTAGTTGGGGTTGTTGCTGTAGCGGTGGCGCAGCGTCACGTTGGTGAGGGTCGCGCCCCACTGGTTGACGACCACGCAGCTGGCGGTCTGCTGCGTGGACAGGGGCCCGTCGACCTTCACCGTGGCGCGCGTCGTGTCCGGGTCGAGGCGGGTGTCGAAGCCAGACAGGGGCCGGCCGTCAGCGCCGAGTCGCGTGTGATTGCACATGAGATGTTCTCCTGGGCCACCGGGGTCGGGGGTCGGGTGCTTCAGCCGGTGGATGCCAGGACCCATGAGCAAGCGACGTGCCCAGGGGCCCCTGCCTCTGGAGCGCCATGCGGGACGGCGCGGGCGACCCGCTTCGACGCACTTCGACGCGTCGAAGCCGGGGGCTTTCGACGCGTCGGATGTTCAGGCGCGTGTTCGAGGGATGCCCAGCCGCTGGCGCTTCTCCCAGAGCGTCTTGCGGCTGATGCCCAGCCGGCGCGCCAGCTCCGTCTCGCCCATGCGGTCCTGGTGCTCCAGCACGAAGCGGCGGAAGTACTCCTCCATCGAGTCCGGCGAGCGCGGGTCCTCGCTGGCGGCGAGCGGCGGGAAGTCCAGCTCCTCCAGCGCGGCGGGAGTCCCGTCCGTCCCCGTCGCGGCCGGCGGCTCCAGCGCCAGCAGGTCGGAGGTGATGAGCGGCCCGTCCGCGAGGATGACCGCGCGCTCGATGGCGTTCTCCAGCTCACGCACGTTGCCCGGCCACGGGTGCTGCGCGATGGCCGCGAGCGCGTCCGGGGACAGCGACGCGGGCGCGCGGCCCATCCTCCGGCAGGCCTTCTCCAGCAGGTGTTTCGCCAGCGCGGGCACGTCCTCGCCGCGCTCGCGCAGGGGCGGCAGCCTGATTTCCACCACGCGCAGGCGGAAGTAGAGGTCCTGGCGGAACAGGCCCTCCTGCACGCGGCGGGGCAGGTCCCGGTGCGTGGCGGCGAGGATTCGCACGTCCACCTTGCGCGAGCGCGTGGCGCCCACGCGCCGCACCTCGCCGTCCTGGAGCATGCGCAAGAGGCGGGCCTGCGCGGGCGCGGGCAGCTCGCCAATCTCATCCAGGAAGAGCGTGCCGCCGTGCGCGGCCTCCACCAACCCCGCGTGCGCGGCCTGCGCGCCGGTGAAGGCGCCCTTCTCGTGGCCGAACAGCTCGCTCTCCAGCAGGCCCTCCGGGATGGCCGCGCAGTTGACCGCGATGAGCGGCCCCTCCGCGCGCGGGCTCTGCGCGTGGACGGCGCGGGCCACCAGCTCCTTGCCGGTCCCGGACTCGCCCAGCACCAGCACGGTGGCGGCGGACGGCGCCACCTTGCGCACGCGCTCGAACACGTCGCGCATCGCGGGGGCGCTGCCCACCATGCCACCCGGGGACCAGGTCTGCTCCACCTCGCGCTTGAGCGCGGCGTTCTGCCGGGTGAGCCGGCCTTCGCGCAGCACGCGCTCCACCTGGAGCAGCAGCTCGTCGTGGTCGAAGGGCTTGGCGATGTAGTCCACCGCGCCCAGCTTCATCGCGTCCACGGCGGACTTCACCGTGGCGAAGCTGGTCATGATGAGCACCGGCACGCCCGGACACAGGGCGATGATGTCCGTGCCCGGCGGGCCGGGCAGGCGCAGGTCGGAGAGGATCAGGTCGAAGGCGTCCAGCGAGTGTTCGGACGCGGCCTCCGGCACGGCGCTGGCCTCCGCCACGTCGTGGCCCGCGCGCGTGAGCAGCCGCCGCAGCTCCGTGCGGATGATGGGCTCGTCCTCGATGACCAGGATGCGGCTCACGCGGAGGCCTCCCGTTGGGGCACGCTGTCCGCGCGGGGCAGGCTCAGCGTCACGCGGGTGCCGCCGTCTGCGCGGGGCTCCAGGCGCAGCGTGCCGCCGTGCTCGCGCACGATGCCCTCCACCAGCGTGAGGCCCAGGCCGGTGCCTTCGCCGGGCTGCTTGGTGGTGAAGAAGGGTTCGAAGACGCGTTGAGTCAGCTCCGGGGCGATGCCATGGCCCCGGTCCTCCACCTGGATGCGCACCTGCTCTCCCCCGGCTTCCGCCCGCAGGTCCACGCGCGAGCCCGCGGGCGACGCGTCGATGGCGTTGGTCAAGAGGTTCACCAGCACCTGCTCCAGCCGCTGCGCGTCGCCCCGCACCTCCAGCCCCTCCGGGCTCTGGTGCGCGCACGCCACGTCGCGCGCCTTGCGCGACAGCCGGGCCAGCTGCGCGGCCTCCGCGAGCAGCGGCCCCACCGCCACGCGCGTGAAGGGCCGGGACTCGCCGCCCACCGTGCCCGCGTGGCCGAAGCCCACGAGCGCCCGGACGATGGCGTCGATGCGGCGGCACTGCTGGAGGATGAGCCCCACGCGCTCGCGCACGGCCTCCGGGTCCTCCAGCTCATACTTGAGGTTCTGCGTGAGGCTGGCGATGGCGGTGAGCGGGTTGCCAATCTCATGCGCCACGCCCGCGGCCACCCGGCCCAGCGACGCGAGCCGGTCCTGGTGCGCGAGCCGCGCGTCCACCGCCTTGCGCTCCGTCCAGTCCTCCACCAGGAAGGTGATGCCCGTCTCCCCGGCGCTGTCCCCCTCCGACGGCGCGAGCCGCGAGCGGTGCAGGCGCAGGGAGCGCGGCCGTCCTCCCACCGTGACGCGCGCCTCGTCGTCGCCGCAGGGTGCCTGGGCGAGCCCCGCGAACAGCGGGCCCCAGGGCTCCGGAAGGCGCGCGAGCGGCTGGCCGCGCGCGCTGTCCATGGGCACGCCCGACAGCGCCTCCAGCGCGGCGTTCCAGATGACGACCTCGCCGTCCGGGCCCATGGCGCAGACGCCCAGCGGCAGGTCCTCCAGGATGCGGTAGAGATAGCGGCGGACGACCTCCAGCTCGCGCAGGGGGCCGCGCATGTCGCGTGCGTCGCGCAGCCGCTCCTCCACGAAGCGCAGCTGATCCGCCAGCGCCGTGCGCGCGCCCGGGTCCAGCCGCAGCGCTTCGCCCACCGCGAGCCGGGCGAGCACCGGGCCGATGAGGCCGGAGAGGTTCCGCTCCACGCCGTCGCGCAGCCGGCGCAGCTCCAGGGGGCGGCGCTCGTCCGGGGCCAGGTCCAGCGCCGCGCGCGCCCGGTCCACCTCCGCCGCGGCCACCTGCGCGCCCAGCACCGGCTCCAGCTGCCTGCGGAACTCGTCCGGGGAGCTGGCCGCCACGCTGCCCTCCGCGAGCCCCGGCGCCTCGCGCGCGCACACCCGCGCGGCCTCCTGCTCCTCCGCGGACTGGCGCGTGACGAGCGACACCGCCAGGAAGCACAGCGCGTTGAGGCCCAGCGAGGTGAAGGTGGCGAAGCCCCACGGCTCGTCCGCGGAGAAGCCCAGCATCACGGAGGCCTGGTTGGTCCACGCCACCAGCGAGGGCGGCTCCCACAGCGGCGCCATCAGGGTGAAGGTCCACGCCGTGGCGCCCGCGGCCAGCCCCGCGAGCAGCCCCGCGCGCGTCGCCTTGGGCCAGAGCAGCAGGCCCAGCACGCCGGGCGCGAACTGCGCGGTGGCGACGAAGGACACGAGCCCCAGGTCCACCAGCCCCGTCGCCCGCGTGTCCAGCAGCCGGTAGAAGCCGTAGCCCGCGAGGATGATGGCGGCGATGAGCACGCGCCGGGCCCAGAGCAGCCAGCCGTAGAGGTCGTCCCGGCCGCGCGCGGTGCCCAGGGGCAGCACCAGGTGCGTCAGGCACATGGGCGCCAGCGCGAGCGTGGTGACGATGACCATCGCGCTCGCCGCGGACACGCCGCCCAGGAAGGCCAGCAGCGCCAGGGCCGGGGCGCCCTGGCGGATGGGCACGGACAGGACGTGGAAGTCCGCGGGCCAGGGCAGGCCCAGGGCCTCTCCGGACCACAGCAGCACCGGCACCGCCGCGTTGATGAGCAGCATCAACAGCGGGAAGGCCCACGCCACGGTGGCCAGCCCGTCGCGCTCGGGGGCCTCCGTGAAGGCCACGTGGTACTGCCGGGGCGTGAGGAAGGCGGCGACGACGGAGAGCACCAGGAGCGGCGCCCAGGACGCGTCGCGCGCGGGGCGCTGGAGGGCCTCCACGGCCTCGGGGTGCAGGGTGAGCCAGTCCCGCAGGCCGCCCACGCCGCCGAAGATGGACACCACGCACCAGCCCGCGACGGCGACGAGCGCCAGCAGCTTCACGCCGGACTCGAAGGCGATGGCCAGCATCAGCCCCTCGTGGCGCTCGCGCGGGGCGGGGTGCCGGGCGCCGAACAGCAGGGTGAAGACGATGAGCACGCCGCAGAAGCCCGGGCCCACCAGCGCGGGGGACGCGGCGGGGCTGAGCAGGCGGGCGGACTCCACGACGGCGCGGATCTGGAGCGCCAGGTAGGGCAGGCTCCCGGCCAGGACGAACAGCGTCACCGCGGTGCCCGTCACCTGCCCGGGGTAGCGGAACGCCAGCAGGTCCGCGAGCGAGGTGAGCTGCAGCTCGCGCGTCAGCCGCAGGAGCGGCCGCCACAGCACGGGGGCCAGCAGGCACGCGAGCGTCAGGCCCAGGTAGATGCCCAGGTAGCGGAAGCCGTGGCGGGCCGCGTAGCCCACGCTGCCGAAGTAGGACCAGGACGTGGCGTACACGCCCAGGGCCAGCGCGTACACCAGCGGGTGCTGGGTGATGCGCGCGGAGATGCGGCCCTTCTCCGCGGCGTACGCCACCAGGAACAGCACGCCCAGGTAGGCGACGGAGGCGACGACGAGCGGGCCCAGGCCCAACGTCATGGGCGCAGGCTCCGGTGCGCCACCCATCCGCCCAGGGCGATGACGCCCAGCCACACGAGGAAGGGCAGCGAAGCGGGAGCGCCCTCCGCCAGCCACAGCCTGCGCAGGGGCGAGCCGAACAACAGCACCGCCACGGCGAACACCAGCAGTGACGGCATGGCGGGAGGGTCCGCGGGGGGCCGCGACATGTCCGGGAGGATAGCAGTCCGGCCGGGAGCGAGGGGGAGCATGATAAGCCGCCAGCCCATGGCTCCCCCGGACGTCCCGCCCTTCTCCGAGCTGCCCCAGTTCACCCTCGACCGGGACTCGCTGCGGCTGCTCCCCGAGTCCTTCTGCCGCCGCCTGGGCGTCGCGGTGATGGGGAAGGTGGACCCGGAGAACGACACGGAGCCGGTGACGGTGGCGATGCTGGATCCGGAGGACCTGTCCGTGCGCTACCGCATCGCGGACTTCCTGCGCCGCCCCGTGCGGCCGGTGCGGCTCAACCGCTACGAAATCGACTCCGCGCTGGAGGTGGGCTTCGGCGCCGGGGAGCACGCCACGGTGGACGTGGTGCTGCGCGCGGGCGCGCCGCTGTCCGCGCGCCCCACGCCGGTGGAGCTGGTGAGCCACGTGCTCGCGGTGGCGGTGGAGCAGAACGCGTCCGACATCCACCTGGAGAGCTACACGGACGACGTGGACCTGCGCTACCGCGTCGACGGCATCCTCCACCAGACGTACACGGACATCTCCCCGGACTCGCTGCCGGAGGTGGTGAGCCGCATCAAGGTGATGGCGGGGTTGGACATCGCGGAGAAGCGGAGGCCCCAGGACGGCCGGCTGCGGGCGCTCTACACGTGGGACGCGGGGCGGAAGTTCGTGGACTTCCGCGTGAGCGTGGTGCCCTCCCCGGCGGGCGAGGACGTGGTCATCCGGCTGCTCGACGCCACGGTGGGGCTGGTGCCGGTGGAGAAGTTGGGGATGACTCCGGACCTGCAGGCCACGGTGCTGCGGCTGTTGGGCAACCCGGAGGGGCTGGTGCTGGTGACGGGCCCCACGGGGAGCGGGAAGACGACGACGCTGTACGCGGCGCTGGCCCGGCTCAACGACGGGCGCAAGAAGATCATCACCGCGGAGGACCCCATCGAGTACGTGGTGCCCAAGGTGAACCAGAAGCAGGTGTCGCCGCAGATGCCTCACCTGACGCTGCTGCGCGCGCTGCTCCGGCAGGACCCCAACGTGATGCTGGTGGGGGAGATCCGCGACCTGGAGACGGGGAGCACCGCGCTGATGGCGTCGTCCACGGGGCACGTGGTGCTGGGCACGCTGCACACGGCGGATGCGATTGGCGCGGTGAGCCGCCTGCGCGGGTTGAAGCTGGAGGATGGCGACATCGCGGAGGCGCTGCTCGCGGTGCTGGCGCAGCGGCTGGTGCGGCGCATCTGCCCGGAGTGTTCCGCGCCCACGGCGCCGACGGCGGACCAGGTGGCGCTGCTGGGGCCGCTGCTGGACGGAGTGCGGCCCCGGGCGGGGCAGGGCTGCGAGGCGTGCCGCCACACCGGCTTCAAGGGGCGGGTGGGGCTCTTTGAGTTGCTGGTGGTGGAGCCGGAGCTGCAACTGCTCATCGCCACCGGGGCCCCCGGCGTCCAGCTGCGAAGGCACGCCCGGGCCCGAGGCTTCCGCACCCTGGTGGAGGACGGGCTGGCGAAGGTGGCGGACGGCGTCACCACGCTGCACGAGCTGACGCGCGTGGTGCCGTACCGCTACCTCGTCACGGCCCGCGAGGAGCGCCGGACACCGGGCTGACGTGCGCGCCGGTGGGTCGGCCGCTGCACGGTGTGCAGGCCGCTGCACAGGGGCGCGGCGGTCCCCGCGAGGGAAGAGGCCCGGGCATGTTCGTTGCTGTCGTGGGACGGCATGCTCCCTCGCATCCTGTTGGTTCTGGGCGTGCTCACGGCTTCGGTGGCGCGGGCGGATCTCGACCTCCCCCACGACGAGAAGTGGCTGATGGTGGGGCCCCTGTTCACCTCATCGGTCCGCGAGGCGCGCGGAGAGGCGGGCGTCGGGTTGGAGGCGTCGCTCAACCTCCTGGACGGGTTCCAGTCCCTGGGCCTGTTGGGGCAGGTGGAGTGGATGGAGAGCCGGCATTCACGGGTGTGCGTGGGGGTCCAGGGCACCCTCCTGTTCCTGGGCCTCGAGCTGGGCGTGATGCATGAGACGGCGAACCGGCTCCATGTGGCCACGACGGGGCTGCACGTCGCGCCCTACCTCTCGTTCATCTACGGCTCGGTCGGCCTGCGGCTGGGCATCCCGCTCATCGGCGCGGAGGAGACGCGTCGTACCCGGCATGGTTTCGATGCGGCCTTCGTCCTGACCTTGAAGCTCCCCGTGAGCCTCGAGGGTGGGAAGGGCGGCGGCATCCCCCACCTATGAGGCTTCACCGGTTGGCAGCGTCACCGTGAACGTCGCGCCCTCGCCCGGGGTGCTGCGCACCTGGACGCTGCCGCCGTGGGCTTCGACGATCTGCTGGGTGATGAAGAGGCCCAGCCCCAGGCCGCCGTAGTTGCGCTCGGACACCGCGCGCACGAAGCGCTCGAAGAGGCGGGGTTGGGCATCCACCGGGATGCCGATGCCTTCGTCCCGCACGCACAGCACGGCCCGCCCCGCGTCCAGGCTCACGCTGACGTGGAGGGGCTTGCCGGCGCCGTACTTGAGCGCGTTGGAGAGCAGGTTGGTGACCACCTGGTCCAATCGCGCCCGGTCCCAGTTCCCCTCCAAGGGGGTGTGGGCGTCCAGCGTGACGCCGCACCCGACCTGCGCGGACTGGGGGGCATAGCGGGCCACCACCTCCCGCACGAGCGCGGAGAAGTCCATGGGGGCGCGCTCCAACCGCAGCTGACCCATGGTGATGCGCGAGACATCCAGCAGGTCCTCGATGAGGTCGGACAGCTTGCGGACCTGACGGCGAGCGACCTCCAGGTCGCGGGCCACGCGCTGCACGGGCAGCGTGGCGGCGGGGTGGTTCTCCACGACGCGCAGCAGGGCGGTCAGCTTGAGCTGGAGCGGGGTGAGGGGGGTCTTGAGTTCGTGGGAGGCGACGGACAGGAACTCATCCCGGGCGCGCACGGCGTCGCGCAGCAGCTCCAGCTCGCGCTGGTCCTGGGTCTGCTTGCGCTCGGTGAAGTCGCGCGTCACCTTGGCGAAGCCCATGAGGCGGTCCTGCGCGTCGCGCATCGCGGTGATGACGACGTTGGCCCAGAAGCGGGTGCCGTCCTTGCGGATCCGCCAGGCCTCTTCCTCGAAGTGGCCCTCGTTGGCCGCGATCTGGAGGGCCTTCCAGGGCTTGCCCCGGGCGACGTCCTCGGGAGGGAAGAAGCGGCTGAAGTGCTGGCCGAGGATCTCCTCGGCCCGGTACTGCTTGAAGCGCTCGGCGCCGGCGTTCCAGGTGGTGACCCGGCCCTCGGGGTCGAGCATGTAGATGGCGTAGTCCTGGATGTGCGAGACGAGGAGGCGGAAGCGCTCCTCGCTCTGCTGGAGCTGCTCCTGGGCGAGCTTGCGCTCGGTGAAGTCGCGCGTCACCTTGGCGAAGCCGACGAGCAGGCCCTGGGGGTCGCGCATCGGGGTGATGACGACGTTGGCCCAGAAGCGGTCGCCGTCCTTGCGCAGCCGCCAGCCCTCTTCCTCGAAGCGCCCCTCGCGGAGGACGGTCTCCAGCTCCTGCTGGGGCTTGCCCCGAGCCACGTCGTCCGGTGGGTGGAAGCAGCTGAAGTGCTGGCCCAGGATCTCCTCGGCCCGGTAGCCCTTGATGCGCTCGGCGCCCGTGTTCCAGGTCACGATGTAGCCGCCTGGATCCAACGTCAGGATGGCGTAGTCCTTGACGCTGTCGATGAACAGGCGCAGCTGCGCGCCCGTGTCGCGAGCGGAAGGGTCGCCCACGAAGGCCGTGCCGCCGTTGTTGGTGGCCAGGGGACGCGGGCTGTCGTCCAGGGGGCTTCGCATGCGCGAACAGTAATGCACCGTCGAGTGGGTCCCATCCAGGAACGCCGCGGTGCATCTATCCACCCGCCAACCCAGCTGGCGATCAGGCCTTCACTCCACAGGGGCTCCTGCACGCCCGGTGTGGGCGCCCGTTCCCCGGGTCCGGCTTTTCGTCCCCGAGGCGGGCCCGGCGGGACTTCGCGCACGCGAGCCAGGTCAGCTCGAGGTGGCGCGACTCGCGCGGTGTCCACCGTCGAGCGCGCCCGCGCGGCGCTCCGCTCCAGTGGGATGACTGTGATTGAGCGCCAGGGGCTCAGTCCCCCCTACAGCCATCACGTCGGTCAGGCTCTGGTCCTTCGAGTCGTCCCGCCCGGGGCAATCGGGTTCGCACGCCAGCGCATCGGGACAAGCTCTGGGAATCCAGCGTGGTCGCGCGGCGAGCGTCAAGGAGCATTCCAATGCGAAGCACGGTCATGAAGTGGTTTACGCGCGGCTGGTACGACGGGGACCTCTCTGAAGAGGAGGAGGAGGGGGTGAGGGCTGCGTACTCGCTTCATCTCGAGGAGCTCGCGCCTCGGCTGCGCGAGGGTGCCGAAGTGCTGGTGGCGTCAGTCAACCTGCATGACGGGCAGGTGCGGGATTGGACGGTACCGTCGGAGGGGGCCATCGAGCTCCGCGTGCTGATCGGCGACCGTCAGGTGGGCTATGAGTTCCTCACCTTGCGATACCTGGATGCCGAACTCATCCGTGCTCCGAAGAGTGACTTCTCCGTGCTTGAGCTCATGCGTCAGGGCGCCGAGTTGCTCTATGACGAGGTCGACATCGCGGATGACGGTCGATTCGAGCACCGGGTCCTCTGCTGGCCGGACGCCGAATTCGGAGTCCGCTTTCGTGCCGTGGACGTGAGCCGGCGGCCCGCCAGCCCCGCGGATCGGCGGTAGCTGCTCCTGGCTTCATCGTGGAGGGCTCCGTGGGGCTCGCGCCGCCTGCCCGCTCCATGCCGACCGTCCCGCGACACCGAGACAACCTCTGGCAGTTCGCTGACTGCCATTGAGCGCACCTCCCAGGTCTTCTCAAGACATCTTCCCTTGAGACATCCCGCTCCTCGCGGCGGAGTGGGCGGCTCGCCGCAGGCGGGGAGGCCCCGGGAGCGGATGCGGCTCCAACGACCTGGACGCGGCTGGAGGAAGTCGAGGAAAGCCTGTGCTGGCGGCCCCGGGGCTCACGGGCTCGCGCGCCTCGAATATTCTTCCGGCCTCCTGCGTCGACGCAGGTCTCGCCAGCGCGGCATCGGTCCGACAGCTCGCGGAGGCAACTGGCATGTTCGGCGCGTCTTGCCGATGCATGGACGTGAAGCAGGGGTTTCAGCGCGATGGGTCCGCACAGCATCGACATGTTCGACGAGGTCCTGGACTCCGCCGGTGCTCTCGCGGCCCAACGCCTGCGCGGCGCCCCAGGGGCCCGCGAAGCCGTGGCGCGTGCCCTCGAAGCGGCGGCGTCCCTCCCGGTCGCGGCGTTGGCGCCGCTCGCGTTCGCCCGGCACCTGGGCACCCAGCTCGCGCAGGCGGAGGCCCCGGAGCTCGCGCTGGAGCGCCTGCATGCCCGGGACCTGGCGCTCGCGTTCGCGTGCGCGCACGGGCGGGCTGGCGCGAGTGAGCTGCTCGAGGCCGAAGTGCTCCAGAAGCTGCGGGTCCCCCTCTCGCGGATCCACCCATCTCCAGACTTCGTCGACGAGGTGTTGCAGGTGCTGCGCGCAAAGCTCTTGCTGCCCCGCGCCGGCGCCGAGCCCCGGCTGCTCGGGTACGCGGGCACGGGATCGCTGCTGCACTGGGTGAACACCTCCGCGGTGCGGCTCGCGCTCCGGATGCGCAAGACCCACGGACAGGAAGCCCTCGTCGACGCGGAGGTGCTGGCGGCCCACCCCGGCCAGGGCGGGCTGGAGCTGGGGTTCGTCCGCGAGGAGGCCCGGGCCCATGTGCGGGCCGCCTTCGTGCAGGCCGTGGCCCAGCTGGACGACGACGACCGGGAGCTGCTTCGCCTCCACTTCGTCGAACGGCTCTCGCTGGAGCGGATGGGCTCGCTGTTCAGCCTGCACAAGTCCACCCTCTCCCGCCGCCTCTCCGGGGTGCAGGCCCTGCTGGAGAAGCGCACGCGGCGCCTGCTGTCGGAGCGGCTGGCCCTGCCCGCGCCGGAGCTGGAGAGCCTGATGCGCGCCGTCCACGGACGCCTCGACCTGAGCCTCACCGGCCTCCTGGAGCCGCGCGAATGACCTGCCCGGACGCGAACGCGCTCGCGCGCTATGTGGATGGACTCCTCCTGCCCGAAAGCGAGCAGCAGGTGCGTGACCACGTCGCCGGGTGCGCCGAGTGCCGGAGCGTGCTCGCCGCCATGAGCGCGCTCGATGCCCCGGCGCCCCAGGCGGGCGCGGGAGTCCTCGTCACCGGCGCGCAGGTGGGCCGCTACGTGGTGCTGGGGCTGCTCGGCGAGGGCGGCATGGGCCGCGTCCATGCCGCGTATGACCCCGAGCTGGATCGCAAGGTGGCCCTCAAGCTGCTCAACCTCCAGCGCCTCCGGGAGGACTCGCTCACGCAGGCGCGGCAGCGCTTGGAGCGCGAGGCGCGCACCATGGCGCGCCTGTCGCATCCCCACGTCGCGGGCCTCTACGACGTGGGCGAGTACCAGGGACAGCTCTACCTGGTGATGGAGTTCCTTGAAGGAGGGACGCTCCGGAGGTGGCTCGCGGAGAATCCCCGTTCGACCAAGGAGATCCTCGCGCTCTTCATCCAGGCGGCGGACGGCCTCGCGGCCACGCACGCCCTGGGCATCGTCCACCGGGACTTCAAGCCGGACAACGTCCTGCTGACCCGCGATGGCCAGGTGCGCATCACCGACTTCGGACTGGCCAATGCGACCTCGGCGTTGGGGGCGGAGAGCCACCCCCCGGACTCCTCCCAGGCCGCGGACTTCCTCACCGACACGGGGGCCCTGCTCGGGACGCCGGCCTATGGTTCACCCGAGCAGCTTCGGGGCGAGCGGGGCGATGCCCGGTCGGATCAATTCGCCTTCTGCGTCGCGCTCTACGAAGCCCTCAACGGCCAGCGCCCCTTCGAGGGGACGACGCGCGAGGAGCTGCTCGAGCAGATGGCCCGGCAGGCCGTCCGGCCCGAGCGCGCCAGCGTCCCCGCCTGGCTCAGGGCGGTCATCCGTCGCGGCCTCTCCGAGGCCCCCTCGCGGCGCTTCCCCTCCATGGCGGAGCTGCGGGCGCGGCTCGTGCGCGTCCCCGTGGCCTGGAGGCGGACCACCGCGACAGCGCTGCTCGGCGGCGCGCTGGTGGGAGGACTCCTCCTGATGCTGGACCCCTGGCTGGAGCCGCGCGCGCTGTGCCAGGGCAGCGAGCGGCACCTCATGGGCGTCTGGGATGAGGCGACCCGCGAGGCCACCCACCGGGCCTTCCTCGCCACCCGCGCTCCGGACGCGGAGGCCTCCTTCCAGGCCGTGTCCGTGGCGCTGGAGCGCTGGACGTCGGACTGGACGCGGGAGCACCAACAGGCCTGCGAGGCCACCCGTGTCTTCGGCGAGCAGTCGGAGCAGGTGCTCGGGCTGCGCATGGCCTGCCTGGACCAGCGGCTGGGCGAGCTCTCCCGGCTCACGACGGCGCTCCAGGGCGCGGACTCCCGGACGGTGGAGCGGGGCTTCGGGCTGGGGGCTTCCCTGGGCGGCGTGGCGCGCTGCGCGGACGTGAGGTCCTTGCAGGAGGCCGTGGCTCCTCCGGAGCAGCCCGCCGTGCGGGAGGAGGTCAAGGCGGTGCGGGCGGAGCTCGCGCGGGCCACCGCGGAGCAGCTCGCGGGCCATACGTCGGAGGCGCTGAAGGTGGCGCTGCCCGCGAGGGAGCGCGCGCTCGCCACGCGCTACCGTCCCCTGGAAGCGGAGGCGCACCTGTTGTGCGGGAAGCTCCAGGAGGATGCCAATGCGTTCGAGGATGCGCGGGCCTCCCTGGTCCAGGCCTCGCTCGCGGCGGAGGCGGGGCGCCACCTGTCCGTCCTCGCGCGGACGCTGTACGCGCAGGCCTGGTTGCATGGCTATGACCTGGGGCGTCCCAAGGAAGCGTGGCCCTTCCTCCTGCGGGCCCAGGCCGTGGCGGAGACCCTTCGCGACCCGGAGTTCGACGCGCTGCTGGAGCACGCCCGCGCCGAGCTGTTGGAGGAGGAAGGCCGGTTCGCCGAAGCGGAGCCCCTCCTGCTCAAGGCACTGGCACGGGCCACCGCGGGTGGGGACGCGCTCGCCCGCGCCGAGCTGAACGTGCGGCTGGGAATCCTCGCGCGGCACCAGGGACGTCTCCTGGAGGCGAAGCGCTGGCAGGAGGAGGCGGTGCGCCTTCACGAACAGCTCCATGGGCCCGAGCACCGCGACACCGCCAAGGCCTTGTTGAACCTGGCGGGGACGCTGGCCCACACGGGGGAGCTGACCCGGGCCGAAGGGCTCCTCCTGCGGGCGCTCGTCCTGCTGCGGCGCTCGCTGGGAGAGGAGCACCTGGCCGTGGCGCGGGCGCTGTCCAACCTGGCCATCATCTACTTCGAGTGGGGACACGGCCCGCAGGCGCGACAGGCGGCGGAAGCGAGCGTCGCGGTGGCGCGCAAGGTCGTGGGGCCGGACAGCGACGTGCTCGTGGGATTGGAGTCGAACCGGCTGGGCGTGCTCGGCGAACTGGGGGAGCGGGAGCGGGAGCTGGAGCAGGCCCGCCGCGGCCTCGCCCATCGCGAGCGCGTGTATGGCGCCTCGCATCCGGACGTCGCGCTGGACGCGCACGAGGTGGGGCGGCTGCTCCGCCTGTTGGGCCGCCCGCGCGAGGCCAAGGCCTTTCACGCGCGCGCGGTCGCGCTCCAGGAGCCGCTGCTCGCCAGGAACGAGGTGGAAGGCGAAGGGCTCCAATCGCTCGCGGACGCGCTGCTCTTCCTCGGGCGAGCGGAGGAAGCCAGGACGTACGTGGAGCGCGCGCTGGTGAGCCTGGAGCGGGACCGAGGCCCGCTGGCGCCCGAGCGCATCAAGGCGCTCCTGCTGCTGGGGGACATCCACCTCGCGAGGAACGCCCCCTCCGAGGCCCTGGCTCCCTTGAAGGCGGTGCTGGAGGCCCTTGAGACGGAGAAGGTGACGTCGGCGCGGGTCCCCCTGGCCCGCCGCCGTCTCGCGAAGGCCCTGCGGCTCACGGGCAGGTCCACCGAGGCCTGCCAGGAGGCACACCGGGCCTGGACGGAGCTGGAGCCCTGGACGAAGGCCTACGCCCAGGAGGTCATCGACGCTCGCGCCGAGGTCGCTCGCTGTCGTCGGTAGCGGGCGAATCCATGCAACGGCGCCGCCCGGGAGGGCTCCCTCTGGCGGGGACGGATTCCCCGCCAGTTCTCTTCCGGGATGCCTTCATGAAGAACACGACGATTTTCCTGACGCTGCTCTCCTTGCTGACCGTGGCCTGCGGCAACACCGACGACCCCGACGAGGGCGGTGGGGGGGACAACACCCACGCGGATGGAGGCAGCAACACCGGCGTGGACGGGGGCGGCAACGGCGGGGTGGACGGAGGGGGCAACACCAGCGTGGACGGGGGCAGCGATGCAGGCGTGGACGGGGGCAGCGGCCCGGGCGGCGCGCTCCAGTGCATCTCGATGGGGTGGTGCACCACGTGGACCGCGGACAGCAACCCGGTGACGGACGCGCCTGCCTTCAACGGGGGGACGCTGCGCGACGGCATCTACCGCCTGGAGCAGGGGCGCGGCACCGACGAGGCGATGATCATCCAGGGCTCCTCCGTCCTGTTCGTGGGGGACTTCTGGGACAACACGCTGGGAACCTGGAAGATCTCCAACGGCCGGATCGCGATCCAGATCGGGAGCTACTGCGACCTCTTCTCCAGCGGCAACATGTCCCTCACGTATGACCTCGCCTTCGCCGTCCGCGGAGATGAGCTCTTCACCCAGAGCGTGAAGCTGCTCGACACCCCCATCCTGCGCTGGCGGCGGGTGTCCTACCTCTGTCAGGAGAGCACGTCGTTCAAGTGCCGGGACTCGAAGTGCACCTGCATGACGACGACGAACAAGCCGTTGACGGGGCAGCCCGCCTGCCACTGAGCCCGCGGGCCCGGGCGGCGTGACCGCGAGCGCCGCCCGGCGCGCACCGATTTCATGCAACGGCGCGGACCGGGAGGACTCCCTGCCGCGGGGACGGATTCCCCAGGAGTTCTCTTCCGGGATGCCTTCATGAAGAACACGACGATTTTCCTGACGCTGCTCTCCTTGCTGGCCGTGGCCTGCGGCAACACCGATGACGCGGGAGGCGGGGATGGCGGCACCCAAGGCGGGGTGGATGGTGGCAACGGGGGCACCGCGATTCAGTGCAGCGCGGTGGGGTGGTGCACCACCTGGGAGGCGGACAGCGACTCGGCGGTCGACGCGCCGGCCCTGACGGGTGGAGCGCTGCGCGACGGCATCTACCGCCTGGAGCAGGGCCAGGGCGCCGAGGCGATGGTCATCCAGGGGTCCTCCATCCTCTTCGTGGAGGGCCAATGGAGCAACTCGGTGGGGACCTGGTCGGTCACGGGGGGACGGCTCGCCATCAACCTCGCCACCTACTGTGACGACTACTCCGAGGGCGACCGCTCCTACGCGTATGCGTATGCGTTCGCCGTCCAGGGAGAGGACCTCTTCACCCAGGAGGAGGGGAAGGCCAGCAACCCCATCCAGCGCTGGCGACGGGTGGCCCACCTCTGCGAAGCGTCGGCCTCGTTCAAGTGCCGGGTCCGCAACTGCGCCTGCGTCACCACGACGAACAAGTCGCTCCACGGCCAGGGCACCTGCTCCTGACCCCTCCCGAGGGGAAGCCCAGGGCCCAGGCCGCATGAGGCGCGTCCGGACATCATCCTGGAAGAAGGCTACAAACCCGGATACCGGTTTCCATGGCGGGAGCCGCCGGGGAGGACGTCTGATGAAGGGCCTGTGGCTGCTGGGAGGGATGTTGCTGGGCGCGGTCCTGACGCTCATCGCCGGGGTCGCGTATTGGTTGCACGACAGCCGCCCGCTCCGGGATCAGATCCACGTGCGCGTGGAGAACCGCACGGGCCAGGACGTGCGCGAGGTCCGCGTCGAGTACGACCACGGGCAGGTCCTCCATCGCGTGCTGCTCCAGGGGAGCACCGTGGCCCTGGCCTATCCCGCGGGGGGCGACTCGTCCTATCGCCTCATCGCCGTGCTGGAGGACGGCAGGCAGCTGACGGGCGGCTCCAGCTACATCGGGCGCGGCGCGCAGACGCGGGAGGTGCTGGAGCCGGAGCGGGTGGTGTCGTCGGATCCCTGAAGACTTGGGGGCGTGGCGTCCTGGCCGCGCAACCGAAGCTCGCGAGGCGACAGCGCCCGCGTCCGGCCTTCCTCGCCTCCTCCCGCTGCGCCATGCTGCCCGCGCACTCAGCAAAGGGGTCGAGGGATGGCGTCAGCGGAGTATGGACTTCCACGGGATGAGCAGGAGCTGGCCGCCATCGCGGACATCACCGCGCAGGCCTTCGCGATGTCCGCCACGGACGCGGAGACGGTGGTGCTCAAGAACAGCGCGGAGTCCTCGCTGCGCATCCTGCGCGTGAACGGGGAGGTGGCCGCGACGCTCACCCTCATCCGCATGGGCCAGTTCCTGGGCGGCCGTGGGGTGCCCCTCATCGGCGTGGGGGGCGTGGGGGTCGCTCCGGCGCACCGGGGCGCGGGGGCCGCCACGCGCCTCTTCCGCCACTTCCTGCGCGAGATGCGCGACGCGGGCTCGCCGCTGTCCGTGCTCTACCCCGCGACGCAGCCGCTCTACCGGCGCGTGGGCTACGAGCTGGCCGGCGCCCGCTATGAGATCCACGTCGACGCCGCCTCGCTGGAGCTGGGGGAGCGCTCGCTGTCCCTGCGGCCCTCGCGGCTGTCGGACGACGCGGCGGTGGAGGCGTGTTACCGGCGCTTCGCCGCCCAGCACCACGGCTGGTTGGACCGGGGGGACTACATCTGGCGGCGCGTGCGGACGCCGCGCAACGACACCGCCCACGGCTTCGTCGTGGAGGGGGACTCCGGCGTGGAGGGCTACGTGTACCTCGTGCGTCAGCTCGCGCCCCAGGGCGCCGTGCCCAAGCAGGTGTTGAAGCTCACGGACCTCACGGCCACGACCCCCGCCGCCGCGCGCCGGCTCCTGCGCTTCCTGGGCGACCACCGCTCGCTGGCGCAGGACGTGGTGTGGTTCGGCGGCGCGGACGAGCCGCTGCTCACGCTGCTGCGCGAGCAGACGTACCAGGTGAAGCTGTCCATGCACTGGATGGCGCGGCTGCTGGACGTCCCCCGGGCCCTGGAGGCGCGCGGCTTCGTCCCCGGCCTCTCCGGCGCGCTGCACCTGGACGTGGAGGACGACCTCTTCCCGGAGAACCAGGGGCGCTTCGTCCTGGAGGTGGAGGGGGGCACCGCCCGCGTGCGGCCCGGCGGGGAGGGCCGCATGCGGCTGCACGCGCGCGCCCTGGCCCCGCTCTACACCGGCTTCCTCACGCCCCGGGCGCTCCAGCTGGCCGGGATGCTGAGCGCGGACGACGCGTCGCTCGACGCCGCCAGCGCCCTGTTCGCGGGCCCCTCGCCGTCGATGCGCGACATGTTCTGACGCGGGCCCGGGCTACCCGGGGCCCCTCCGGGGATGGTAGGAGCGGCGTGCTCTGGCAGGGAGGCTTCACACGTGCGCGCGTTCGTCACTGGTGGCTCGGGGTTCGTCGGGAAGCACCTGCTCACGGCGCTCGCGAAGCGCGGGGAGCCGGCGCGCGCGCTGGCCCGCTCGCCCGGCGCCGCCCAGGCGGTCCAGGCCGCGGGGGGCGAGCCGTGGGAAGGCGAGCTGACCGACCCGGAGCGCCTGCGCCTGGGCATGGAGGGTTGTGACACCGTCTTCCACGCCGCCGCGCACGTGAAGATGTCCGGCCCCCGCGCGGCCTTCTACGAAACCAACGTGCGCGGCACGGAGGCGGCGCTGGAGGCGGCGAGGGCGGCGGGCGTGAAGCGCTTCGTGCACGTGAGCACCGAGGCCGTGCTGGCGGATGGCGGCCCCATGGTGAACCTCCATGAAACGCACCCCCTGCCCGCGCGCGCCGTGGGCCCGTACCCGTCCACCAAGGGCGAGGCCGAGCGGCGCGTGCTCCAGGTCCACTCGCCGGAGTTCACCACCGTCGCCGTCCGGCCCCGGCTCGTCTGGGGACCGGGTGACACCACCGTGCTGCCGTCGCTGGTGGCCGCGGTGAAGGCGGGGCGCTTCCGCTGGATTGGCGGCGGGCACTACCTGACGTCCACCTGCCACGTGGCCAACGCCGTGGAGGGGATGCTGCTGGCCGCGCAGAAGGGGCAGGGCGGTCAGGCGTACTTCCTCACCGACGGGGCGCCCGTGGAGTTCCGCGCCTTCGTCACCGCGCTCCTGAAGACGCAGGGCGTGGAGCCCGGCGACAAGTCGCTGCCCACCGCGCTCGCCGCGGCGGTGGCCGTGGTGGGCGACTTCGCCTGGGACCTGCTGGGTTTCAAGGGCGCGCCGCCCCTGTCGCGCACGGAGCTGCTGCTGGTGGGCCAGGAGGTGACGGTGAGCGACGAGAAGGCCCGGCTGGAGCTGGGCTACACGGGCAGCGTGTCGCGGGAAGAAGGGCTGCGGGCGCTGGCGGCGAACGCCGGCGGGGGCGCGCACGAAGGCCCCCAGCTGGGGTAGCCTCTCGGGCCATGCGCAGGTTCGAGTTCGTCGACGGCAACAGCTCCAAGTTCTGGGTGCCCGAGGTGCAGGGCGCCACCTTCATCGTCACCTACGGCCGCATCGGCACGGCCGGGCAGCGCAAGGAGAAGGTCTTCCCGGACGAGGAAGCCGCCCTGCGCGAGTACACCAAGAAGGTCGCGGAGAAGACGCGCGAGGGCTACGCCGAGGTGGGCGCCGGAGAGGCCCCGCCCGCGCCGCCCCCGAAGGCCGCCGCCGCGCCGCCCCCGGCGCTCGTGCTGCCCCGCCGCGTGGTGCCCGCCACGCCGGGCCCGGAGGCGGTGGCCGCGGCGGGCTCGGCGCTCGCGCTGCTCCAGACGCGCCTCAAGGGCCCCAGCTGGAAGGTGACGCGGCTGGCGCGCAAGGCCCGGCACGCGCTGCGCGCCCTGGGCGGCGTGGACCCCGCGGCGCACCCGGCCCTGGCCGCGCCCTTCGCCGCGCTGATGGCGCGCGTGGTGGGGCCCAAGGCGGAAGGCCGGCTCCCGCTGCGCCATGCGCTGGGGCTGCTGTCGCAGGTGGACGTGGCCGCCTTCCAGCGGGCGGCGGAGGCGTGGAAGGCCGCGCCCCAGGGCTCGGTGCCGCCGGGCGTGGCCTCCGCGCGCACGCTCAACGACCCGGAGCTGGCGCTGCGGGTGACGGCGCTGCTCGCGGAGCGCCCCGACCTGCGCGACGGCTCCGAGGACGCCTGGGCCAAGCGCTGGACCGCGCTCAAGCCGCACGTGGAGGCCCACCTGTCCGGCGCGGGCAGCTCGCTCGCCGCCTTCGTCGGTGGCGTGGAGGCGGGCGGCGACGCCCACCTGTCGAAGCGGCTGGCCCGGCTGGGGGCGTGACGCGCTGGACGCCCGCGCCCGCCTAGTTCGCGGTTCCCGCCGCGCTGCCGCTCCCGGGAGCGGCCGGGGCCTGGAGGGTGGCCGCCGTGGGCTGGCGGTCCATCTCCTCCGTGGGATAGGCGCGCGCCGCGTCCAGGTACTTCTTCGGCTGTACGCGCCGGCGCTCCGCCTTCGTCAGCCCCTCCGGGCTCAGGAGCGCGGGCTCCGCGTCCCCCGTCTTCTCCACGACGTGCCCGTCGCAGAAGAGCCACTCGGTGTGCCCCTCCGGCGACTGGCGCGCGAAGTAGAGGTCCGGCTGGCCCACCTGGGACGGCTTCGGGCACCACGTCTCGCGCGCCTTCGCCTCGCGCGCCGGGCCCTCCTCGCGCCACTGCCGCTGGGCCTCGCGCAGCGCCGCGGCGGCCTGGATGCGGGGCGCCAGGGCCATCCGCCCCTGCGCCTCCGCGAGCAGCGCCGTGCCCCGCTGCGCCAGGTCCGGGAAGGCCCCCGTGCGCCGGAAGCCACAGGTCGTCAGCGCCCGGAGGTTGTTCTCGTGCACCTTCAGCACCGGCGGCAGCGTGCGCAGCCCCTCCTCCAGGAGCGCCAGGTGCTGCGGGTGCTCCTGCGCCTGCGCGTCCTCCGCCTGCTCCGTCTCCTTGACGAAGCGCGCCAGGAGGCCGTTCACCGCGGTCAGCTCCTCCGCGAACCAGCGCGGCTCCGCGTCACAGGGGCTCGCCTTCGACCCCGTGTAGTCCCGATAATCCGCGCGGGACATGCCCAGGGCATAGTGCTGGACGGGAGGGGGCTGCTTCGCCGCGCAGCCTCCGAACACCGCTCCCAATCCCAGGAGCGCGATGCTTCGAGCCAGGGTCATCATCCGGTCCATTCTGTCATCCATTTGGGGCCAAATAAACCGGCGGAGTCCTCTCCTGGAGGGGGAGCGGCCAGGGGAGAAACCGTGAGTGATAGGGATGTGACAAGTGCGCCGCCGGGCTCCGCCGGAGTGCGACCCGGAGTACGAGGGCGGACATGAAGCCCCGGGTCCTCCTCTTCATTGGCTTGCTGGCCGCGGCGCTGGGGGTGTTCTACCTGCTGGCGGCACCGGAGGCGCCCGTCGCGCAATCGCTGGATCCGGAGCCGCGGGCTTCACCGCTCCCGTCGCGCCGGAGGGTGACGGACATCACGTTCCTCTACAGCACGGAGAAGCGCGAGTGGGTGGAGGCGGCGCTCGCGGACTTCCAGCGGACGCACCCGGGGGTGCGGGTGACGCTGGTGGGGAAGGGCTCGCTGGAGGCGGCGCGGGCCATCCTGGAGGGGCGTGAGCAGCCCACGGTGTGGAGCCCGGCGGACAGCGCGGAGCTGCGCATGCTCGCGGCGGACTGGGCGACGGACGCCTCGCACGGGCCGCTGTTCGCGACGCAGGGCGAGGCCGTGCCCCAGCCGCTGGTCATCACGCCGCTGGTGTTCGTGGGCTGGCAGGACCGGATGGAGGTGCTGCGCAAGGCGGGCGGCGGCGGAGCCCTGTCCTGGAAGACGCTCCAGCGCGCGGTGGCGAGCGACCGGGGCTGGCCCGCGGTAGGGGGCCCCGCGGAGTGGGGCTTCGTGAAGCTGGGCCACACGGATCCCACGAAGTCCAACTCCGGCCTGCAGGCGCTCCTGTCCGCGACGCTGGAGTACCTGGGCCGCCGCGCCGGGCTGACGCAAGGCGACCTGTTGGATCCGGGCTATCAGGCGTGGCTCCAGGGGTTGGAGCGGGGCGTGACGCGCTTCGAGCCGTCCACGGGCACGTTCATGACGGACCTGGTGCGCTACGGGCCCTCTCGCTACGACCTGGCGGTGGTGTACGAGAGCCTGGCCATCGCGCAGCTGGGCAACGCGCAGGGGCGGTGGGGCGCGCTGCGGGTGGACTACCCGCCGGTGACGCTGTGGAGCGACCACCCGGCGGCGGTGCTCCAGGCGGACTGGGTGACGCCCGAGCAGCGCGAGGCGGCGCTGGAGTGGGTGGGCTTCCTGCGCAGCCCGCAAGTGCAGGCGCGCGCGCTGACGTTTGGGTTCCGGCCGGCGGACCCGTCCGTGCCGTTGAAGACGCCAGACGCGGACAATCCGTTCACGCGGCTGGCGGCGCAGGGCATCCGGGTGGACGTGCCGCCCGCGGCGGACGTGCCGGACGTGTCGGTGCTGCGCACGCTGTTGGAGCTGTGGACGCGCATGGGCGTGGGGCGCTGAGGGCCCTGCCGCGGGGGCACCTCCGTCCTCCGCGTGCTGTCCTATAGGCAGACGTCTGGATACGACCGGGTGGGCCCGGGGCGCTCTTTTTTCAGCCAGCCGGGCCCGCCGAGGCCGTATGGCCTTCAGGGCCGGGGAGAATTCAATGACAAGTCATGGAAGAGTTCCGCTCCCTGTTCGTGGACGGAAGCTGTTGGGGCGGGTGTTGCTCGGGCTGGGCCTGTGCTCCTGCCAGGCGGATCCGGTGGGGGGCGTGGACGCCGGAGTGGACGCCGGCACGGAGCTGGACGGGGGCGTCGTCTTCCCGGAGCTGGCCTCGGAGGCGCGGCTGCTCCAGGTGGATGCGCGGCAGACCTTCCTCGTGTCCGCCCGGGAGGACGGGACGTATGCGCAGCCGCTGCCCACGGGTGCGGCCGTGCGCATCGCGGGCCCGGTGGAGGCCGCCGTCGCGGCGAACGACGGCAGTGCCGCGCTGCTGAGGAGCGCGCCGGTGGACGGAGTGCGGTCGCTCTGGTGGTGGCGCCCTGGCGGCTCGGACGCCATCTCCCTCACGACGCGTGCGCGGGGCGACGAGGTCCATGACGCGGCCTTGAGCTACGTGGCCTTTCTCGAAGCCGGTGCGGGGGACGTGACGTCCCTTCGCATGGCGCGCAAGGATGCGTGCACGCCGGAGGGGTGCGCGCTCACCACGGTGGTCGAGCTCCAGGGTGGGGCGCCCGAGCTTCGCGCCGCGGGGGGAACCCTGTTCCTCGTGGATGGCACGAAGGCGTGGTTTGTCGACGTCGCGACGGGCGCGGTCACGAGCCTGGGCGCGCTGCCGGGAAGGCCCTTCATCTCCCCGGAGGGGACTCGGTATGGCTGGGCCGTGGAGGACCAGGTCCTGCTGTTCGACGCCGCCACCGGCTCGCCCGTGTGGGACCACGTCTGGCGCAATGACGAGGCGAGGCCGGGATGGCTGCCCCTGGACACGCCCATCATGCTCGACGAGGTACACGTCCTCGTGAACACCGAAGGCCGGTGGAAGGGCGCGCCCCAGGAGGTCCCGCTCGGGCATTCGCTCTTCGCGTGCGATGGCCAGGGCTGCCGCGAGGCGGTCTCCAGCAACATGTGCTGGACCGTCCGGCTCGCGGAGGAGCAGCGGGCCCTCTACTGCCGTGAGGACCTGTGCCCCTTCGTCCGGTGCAGCCTGGTCAATACCCTGCGGGACAGCGCGGCGGGGCTCCTCTCCATCTCGGGGGAGTCTGGCACCCTGCTGGGGCCTGCCTTCAGCGAGGGCTTCACGGCCAAGGCGCGGTTGAGGGCTGCGACGGCTCCGGACGCGGTCCCCTCACTGGAGTGGGAGCAGGGCGGCGTCACGACGAAGCGGGCCGTGCAGGGCGCGGTGCCACAAGCGCCGTTCCTGTTCGTCCCTGGCCCCCGGCGGGTGCTGTACCTCCAGGAGGTGACCGAGCCGGACGGTGTGCAGCGACACCACCTGTGGACCTGGGATCTCCAGCAAGCAGTCGACCTGGGCGCGCTGGAGGGTTTTCCGCTCCACCAGGGGGCCGTCCTCGTCCGTGACAACCCGCCCGCGCTCTATCTGGACACCGTCCGGCCGGGCGCGGATGGACGTCTGGGGACGGCCGTCGTCCGCGTGCCGCTGTAGCGCGCGAAGGGGCGCGCGGCGGATTCAGGTCGCGGCTCCAACCTCGCGGTCGAAGCGTGGGTTCGTACCTCGATGGCGCTGACGACCTGATTCCTCCGCCCAGGGCTGGATGGCCCGGCCCTGGGTTGTTGGTTCCGGGTCGTCAGTCTCCATGAACAGCGTCGCGGGGCGCTTCGCGCGCTGCCCTTCGCGCGGTCACCCGAGCGTGACCACGACCTTGCCCTTGGCGCGGCCTCCCTCGAGGTAGGCGAACGCGTCGGCGATCTGGTCGAAGGCAAAGACCCGGTCGACGACGACCTCGAGCTTCTTCGCGTCGACGAGGGCGGCGAGCTCTTCGAGCTGCTTCCCATCAGGCCGCATGAACAGGTAGCGGTAGTTGACGCCCGCGCGCCAGGCACGGAAGCGAATCCCCGCGCTCGCGAACCAGAAGAGCGTCGCGAGGCTCGCGCCGCGGCCCAGATCCTGGGTCGCGGTCTTGGGCTCGGGGAGACCGGCGATGCTGACGACCTTGCCGCCGCGGCGAACGACGGACAACGCGCCCGTGAGTGTGTCACCCCCGATGAGGTCGAAGGCCGCGTCGTAGTCGCGCAGCACGCTCGTGAACGCCTGGGTGGTGTAGTCGACGATGACATCCGCGCCGAGGCGCTCGACGAGCGCTCGGCCACGGGGCGATGCCGTCGTCGCGACCGTCGCTCCGAGGTGCTTCGCGATCTGGAGCGCGAAGGTCCCGACGCCGCCCGCGCCGCCCGGAATGAAGACGCGCATCCCTGGCTTGATCGCCAGCTCGTCGCGAAGTGCTTGAAGCGCGGTGAGCGCCGCCAGCGGTATCGCCGCGGCGTGAGTGAAGTCGAGCGACGCCGGCTTCCGCGCGACGAGATCCTGATGCACGCACGCTGTCTCGGCGAAGGCACCGAGGCGCTCCTTCGACACGCGGGTGAAGACCGCGTCCCCGGGGCGAAACCGCGTCACCCCCTCCCCGACCGATGCGACCACTCCCGAGAGTTCGCAGCCGAGGACGATGGGGAGTACGTACGGATGGATGACACGCAGCATGCCTTCGCGCGTCTTGAAGTCGACGGGGTTCAGGCCCGCTGCCTTCACGTCGATCCGGACCTCACCGGGTCCGGGTTCGGGAGGAGCCACGTCGCGAAGCTCGGCGGCCCCTGGGCCGCCATATCGGTTCAGAACGAAGGCGCGCATGAGGAGGCAACGCTAGCGGTGCCTCGGCGAGCACGTCCATCCAGACGGTCTTGATCCGCGGGTTCTCCTCAACGGGAGGACCGCGCCTACCGGGGCGCCTGCGCCAGGAACTGGGCGACGCGCAGGGCCCAGGCCTCCGCGGAGTCCAGCTCGGCGCGGGCGCTCGCGTAGCGGTACAGCGACTCATCGGAGTCGTCCCGACCGAAGAGCGCGTCGTTGAACTCCTTCTGCGCGGTGGTGAGCCAGAGGCCCGCGCGCATGCGCAACCACTTCGCCACCTGCGGCGTGTGCTCGACCTGATCCAGGTCGAGCGCCGTGGGGTGGATCTCCACCGACTCTCCATCCTTCTCAAACTCTGGCATCACGTTCATGCACCGGATGTTCGCCACGGACCCAGGCGCTAGCACCCGGCCCGGTTGGACGAGACAAACGTCGATGGTGAGCAGTTGCCCCTGCTGAAATCTTCGCTGTCGGACGGAACCCAAGACTGGCGGGCTGCGTCAGATGACGCCGTCCCAGCCGGAGTCCTGGCGATGGAACGCGTCCCGGATGGCCTGGACGACAGGCTCCGGCAGGGCGCCCTGTTCCAAGGCCCGCGCGTTGGCGCGCAGGTTGTCCAGCCGCGTGGTGCCCACGATGCACGTGGCGACACCCGGCGCGAACGCGGTGAACCGCAGCGCGAGCTCCGGCCAGTCCAGGCCGTCCGTCTGGAGGCCCATGCGCTGCATCCGGTCCCAGTACTCGCCGACGTCGTGCGCGAGCGGACGTCCCGGAAAGCGCCACGGCGCGTTGGCCAGGGGCCGCTTGGCGATGACGCCCACGCCGCGCGCCCGGGCCTTCGCCACGCCGTGGTCGAGCGAGCGCTGATCGAAGAGGTTCACGGACGTCTGCACGACGGAGAACGCGCCTGTCTCCAGCGCGGCGTCCAGCCCGGCGTTGTCGCCCGAATACGCGGCGGCGCGCACCTTGCCCGCCTCCACCGCGCGGGTGAGCGCCTCCACCAACCCGGGCCGGTGCAGCACGTCCGGCGGACACGAGTGGAAGTGCAGCACGTCCAGCACGTCGGTGCGCAGCCGCTGGAGGGCCAGGTCCACGCCGCGCGTGATGCACTCGGGCGTCCAGTCCTCCACGCCGGGCACGCCGTAGCCGCACTTGGTGGACAACACGAACTCGCGGCGGCGCGAGCCCAGGAACCGTCCGATGCGCTGCTCGGACACGCCGTAGCTGGGCGCGGTGTCGATGAGGGTGATGCCCGCGTCCAGCACGCCGTGCAGCAGCGCCTCCGCGTCGGCGTCACTGAGGGCCTCACTGCCCACGGGCCCGGCGCCGAAGCCGAGCGCGGACACGCTGAGGCCGCTGTCTCCCAGAGGGCGCTGGATCATCGGGTGGGGCCCTCGCCACGCGCCGCCAGGTCGATGAAGCCGCGGATCCACACCAGGTTCACGGCGTCGCACGTCGCCAGGGGCGTGGGCGTGGTGGTCTCCAGCGCGGCGGTGTACGGCACGCCCTGGCGCATGTACCAGTCGGTGACGCTGCCATCGTGGAAGACGACGAAGCCGCTCTCGTCGGCGAAGCTGTTGTCATCCACCTTGCGGCTGCGCACGACGGTGGCGTGCGCGGCGCTGGCCTCCATCAACGGGCGGTAGGCGGCCTTGTCCCCGAAGGTGTACGCGTACGTGGCGACGCCGCCCAGGTAGTTGTCCTGGTGGATGTCGAGCGCGGCGTCCGGAGGCGGGAAGCGGGCCAGGTCGCTTCGCACGGCGCGCGTCTCCTTGGGGCCGCCGTCGTAGAGGGCCCAGCGAAGGATGGGTGGGTCGCCCATCAGCTCTCCGCGCCACTCGCCGGGGGCGATCTCATAGCGCATGAAGTCGTTGTTGGGTTTCTCGCCGCTGCGGTTGTAGCGCGTGCCGTCCTCGAAGCCGGAGGGGTTGATACACGGGTAGACGCGCAGGCCCACGCCCTTCGACTTCGCGTAGGCGACGATGTCTGGCAGGTGCTGGACGAGCGTCAGCGGGCCCGCGGGTTCCTCGCCGTGGAAGCCGGAGGTGATGACGAGCCAACGGTCGCCCGGGACGATGAGGCGGAAGAGGGGATAGTCGCGCCCTCCTTCGTTCACCTGGCCGTATTCGGAGAGTTCGCCCAGGGAAGCGTGGGCGCGGATGCGTCGTGCGTAGTCGGTGTAATCCACCCACCGACAATAACCGTGGCGACACGGCCTGCCCACGCTCGTGCGCGGTGTCACACGCCATGTGTCATGTCGCGCGCAACACCGGCGGCCCGGCCAGCGAAGACCCGGGCCGCCAGGGCAGGGCTACTGCTGACCGGTGCGCTCGCGGATGTCGCTGGCCAGCGTCTGACGCTGGGCCGGCGTGAGGGTGCGGTGGATCTCCAGCACGGCGTCCGTGGCCTTGTGGGCGAAGGCGCGGAAGGCGTCGATGCGCGCGTCCACCAGGGCGTGGAGCTTCGCGGCGTCGGGCGTGGCGGACTCGAGCTGGGTCAGGGCCTCGGTGCGCGCGGCCTTCTGCTCCTCCATGAGCGCCTGGCCGTCGTTGAGCAGGCGGTCCTTCACGGCGTGGATGGACGTGCGCTGGGCCTCGGTGGCGTCCAGGTCATCCAGCTTGTCGTCCAGCTTCCACGTCACCATCTGGCGGATGCGCTCCGGATCCGGCGTGCCACGGTGATGGCGGCCGAAGCCGAAGCCGGTGAGCAGCGTGACGGCGGCGATGGCGGTACCAGCGATGATGAGCGTCTTCTTCATGGCGTGTGTCTCCAGGCGTGGGGTTCGTTCCCGCTTCTTGACTGGAGCCAAGATGGACGCTGGCGGTTGCGTGGGTTTGAGCCAGGGGTGAAGAAGTGTGAAGGCGCGGGTCACGGACCGCGGACAGCGCCGTCCATCATGGGGGCCTCCTCGAGGATGAAGCCGTACTGGCGAACAGCCTCCTCGACGCTTGGGTCCAGGATGCAATGGGCGTACACCGGCCGGTCGTTCACGCGCGCCGTGGAGAGGAAGTCCCAGGTGATCGCCCCCTCGATGGGCACGATCAGCCGCTTCGCCACGGGGCCCGAAGGTGCCTCGAGCTTCAGCAGGAGCCCCACCCTGCCGCGGTCGCCCCTCATCGTGTGAACCTCCTTGATGATGGCGAGATAGCGCCTCCCCTCGCGGCGGACGCGCTCGTAGCTCTTCTTCTCGCTGGCGAACAGGGCGAAGATCAGCAGCGGCGTCAGGACCAGGGGCGCCACGACGCACAGGATCACCAGGATGGGGCTCATGGGGACTGCTTCTAGGGGAGCGAGGCGCTCCCCGAAAACCCCGCCATGGCCTCGGTGACCCCAGGAGCGTGCCCACGCCCGGACGGACGGGGGGCGGTGATTCCGCTCCGGGTGTCTCCCGGGCCGGATTCCAGGGCCCCGCGCGCGAGGGCGAACGCTTCTTTCCCCCAGGCCTGTCACTGGACTGGCGAGCAGGGGTTGCGGGCTCTAGTGTTCAGGCGCCTCTTTCTCCACCCGGGAGCCGGAACGCCCATGTCCTTCACCCACCTTCACCTCCACACCCTCTATTCGCTGCTGGATGGGGCCATCCGGATGAAGGACCTCATCAAGACGGTGAAGGAGAAGGGCATGTCGAGCGTGGCCGTGACGGACCACGGCAACATGTTCGGCACCATCGACTTCTACAAGAAGGCGAAGGACGCGGGCATCAAGCCCATCCTGGGGCTGGAGGCGTACGTCGCGGGCCCCAAGGGGCGCGAGGACCGTTCGGAGAAGGTGGCCCACCACCTCATCCTCCTGGCCAAGAACGCGGAGGGCTACGCGAACCTGCGCTACCTGTCCTCCACCGCGTACATGAATGGGTTCTACTACCACCCGCGCATCGACAAGCAGGTGCTCGCGGAGCACAGCAAGGGGCTCGTCGGCCTCACCGCGTGCCTGGGCGGCGAGGTCACCAGCGCGTGCTTCCGCGGCGACATGGACCACGCCCGCCGCGTCGCCGCTGAGTACAAGGGCATCTTCGAGCCCGACAGCTTCTACCTGGAGGTCCAGTCCAACGGCATGGCCGAACAGGACAAGGCCAACGAGAACCTGAAGCAGCTGTCGCGCGACCTGGACATCCCGCTGGTCGCCACCGCGGACGCGCACTACATCAAGCGCGAGGACGCCAAGGCGCACGAGCTGCTCATGTGCATCGCCAGCGGCAAGACGCTGGCGGACAACAAGCGCCTGCGCCACTCCACCGACAAGCTCTACGTCACGAGCCCGGAGGAGATGCTCGGCTTCTTCGCGGACTCGCCGGAGGCCGTGCACAACTCCATGCGCATCGCGGAGATGTGCAACGTGGAGCTGAAGCTGGGCAAGCCCATGCTCCCCACGTTCAAGGTCCCGGACGGCCACACCCCGGACACCTTCATGTCGGAGCTGGCGTACGAAGGCCTGCGCCAGCGCTTCAAGGAGCTGGAGGGCCAGTACCCCATCGACCGCGAGCAGTACCAGGCGCGCCTCACGCTGGAGCTGGGCGTCATCCAGCGCATGGGCTTCAGCGGCTACTTCCTCATCGTCCAGGACTTCATCAACTGGGCCAAGGACCACAACATCCCGGTGGGCCCGGGCCGTGGCTCCGGCGCGGGGTCGCTCGTCGCCTACGCGCTGCGCATCACCGACCTGGACCCCATCCCGTACAACCTCCTCTTCGAGCGCTTCCTCAACCCGGAGCGCGTGTCGATGCCGGACTTCGATATCGACTTCTGCCAGGACCGGCGCGACGAGGTCATCAAGTACGTGGGCCGCAAGTACGGCGAGATGAACGTGGGGCAGATCATCACGTTCGGCTCGCTCAAGGCCAAGAGCGTGCTGCGCGACGTGTGCCGCGTCTTCGGCCTGCCCTTCAGCGAAGGCGACCGCATCGCCAAGCTGGTGCCGGAGGTCCTCAACATCACCTTGAAGGAGGCCATCGAGATGGAGCCTCGCCTCAAGGAGATGATCGAGAAGCCCCAGAACATCGGTGAGGTGGAGGGCAACCCCGTCACCACCAAGGACGTGCTCGAGATCGCGCTCGCGCTGGAGGGCCTGCACCGCCAGCCCGGCATGCACGCCGCGGGCGTGGTCATCGCGGACAAGCCGCTCTGGGAGTTCGTGCCCGTCTACCAGCCGCCGGGCGAGAAGATCCTCATCACCCAGTTCGCCAAGGACGAGGTGGAGGCCGCGGGCCTCGTGAAGTTCGACTTCCTGGGCCTGAAGACGCTCACGGTCATCCAGCACGCGCTGGACCTGGTGAACCGCAACCACGGCAAGGACATCAAGCGGCACGAAATCCCGCTGCACGACGAGAAGATGTGGCAGCTGATGGCGGACGGCGACACCGCCGGCGTCTTCCAGATGGAGTCCAGCGGCTTCACCGAAATGGTGATGAAGCTCAAGCCCACCTGCTTCGAAGACGTCATCGCCGCCGGCGCGCTCTACCGCCCCGGTCCGCTGGACTCCGGCATGGTGGACGTCTTCATCAACCGCAAGCACGGCCGGGAGAAGGTGGCCTATCCGCACCCCAACCTGGAGCCGGTGCTCAAAGACACCTACGGCGTCATCGTCTACCAGGAACAGGTGATGCAGATCTCCCAGGTGCTGGGAGGCTACACCCTGGGCCGCGCCGACCTCCTTCGCCGCGCGATGGGCAAGAAGAAGGCGGAGGTCATGCAGGCCGAGCGCGCCGGCTTCCTGGAGGGCTGCAAGACCAACAACGTGGACTTGAAGGTCGCGGGCGAAATCTTCGACCTGATGGAGAAGTTCGCCGAGTACGGCTTCAACAAGAGCCACTCCGCGGCGTACGGCCTGGTCACCATCCACACGGCGTGGCTCAAGGCCCACTACCCGTGCGAATTCATGGCCGCCCTTCTCACCAGCGAGAAGGACAACACCGACAAGGTGGTGAAGCACATCGGCGAGGCCCGCGAGTCGGGCACGCAGGTGCTGCCGCCGGACGTGAACCAGTCCGACCTGGCCTTCGGCGCGGTGGAGGGGAAGATCCGCTTCGGGCTGGGCGCCATCAAGGGCGTGGGCGAGGGCGCCATCGAGTCCATCCTGGAGGCGCGCAAGGAGGGCCCCTTCAAGAGCCTCTTCGACTTCTGCGAGCGCGTGGACGGCCGGCGCGTCAACCGCAAGGTGCTGGAGGCCCTGGTGAAGGCGGGCGCCTTCGACTTCGAGAAGCGCCCGCGCGCGCAGCTCTTCGAGACCATCGAGCGCGCGATGAACCGCGGCTCCTCCAGCCAGAAGGACCGCGCCGCGGGCCAGAGCTCGCTGTTCGGCATGCTCGCGGGCCCCGCCACTTCCGGCACCGGCCTCAAGGACGACTACGCCGCGGTGGAGGAGTGGCCGGAGAAGGAGCGCCTGGCCTTCGAGAAGGAGGCCATCGGCTTCTACGTGTCCGGCCACCCGCTGTACCAGTACGAGAAGGAGCTGAAGCGCTACGCGCGGCCCATCACCGCCGTGCAGCGCGCGCGCCGCGACGAGAAGCTCACCGTGGCCGGCATCATCACCGTGCTGCGCGAGCGCCCCACCAAGACGGGCAAGCGCATGGCGTGGGTGACCATCGAAGACCTGTCCGGCTCCACGGAGCTGGTGTGCTTCCCGGGCAAGGACGGCACGCGCAACGTGATGGGCAAGGACGGCAAGTGGTCCAAGCAGGGCCCCAAGCCGGG
Organism: Corallococcus sp. Z5C101001; assembly: GCF_007352635.1. Taxonomy (NCBI): domain Bacteria; kingdom Pseudomonadati; phylum Myxococcota; class Myxococcia; order Myxococcales; family Myxococcaceae; genus Corallococcus; species Corallococcus sp. Z5C101001. Next base: position 302,905 of record NZ_VKLU01000004.1, on the reverse strand, counting down.
ATACGAGCACTGGGAGCACCTGCTCAAGTCGGATGACCCCATCCTCGTCTCTGGCACCGTGCAGATCTCCCAGCGCGATGAGAACACGCCCACCGCCGAACTCATCGTCGACGACATCCAGAGCCTGAAGTCCGTGCGCGAGAAGCGCACCAAGCGGCTGGAGCTGCGCCTGCCCGCGGAGGTCGTCACCGAGGAGCGGCTGGCGAAGCTCAACGAGCTGGCGAAGAAGTACGCGGGCGCGACGCCGGTGGCGGTGAGCGTGCTCTTCCCCGGCGAGGCGGAAGCGCACATCGCGGGCACCACCCTCAAGGTGCAGGTGAACGACGATTTGCTCCTCGCGGTGGACAAGCTCTTCGGGCAGAAGGTCGTCGAGTTCGGCTGATTTCCAAAGGGAGCGATTCCATGGCGGACAGCGTGTTCAAGGACGGGCTGCTCAAGGGCAAGACGGCGTTCATCTCCGGGGGCAGCAGCGGCATCAACCTGGGGATCGCCACCGCGCTCGCAAAGGCGGGCGCGAAGGTGGCCATCAACGGCCGCAACGTGGAGAAGCTGGAGGGCGCGGTGAAGGGCCTCCAGGCCCACGGCACCGCCATGGGCGTCGCCGCCGACGTGCGCGACTACGCGTCCGTGGAGAAGGCGCTCCAGCAGGTGAAGGACGCGTACGGCGAAATCGACGTGCTGGTGTGCGGCGCCGCCGGCAACTTCCCCGCGCCCGTGCTGGGCATGTCCTCCAACGGCTTCAAGGCGGTGATGGACATCGACGTGCTGGGCACCTTCAACGTGTCCCGCGCCGCCTTCGAACACCTGCGCAAGCCGGGCGCCGCGGTCATCAACATCTCCGCGCCCCAGGCCTACCTGCCCATGGCCATGCAGGCCCACGTGTGCGCCGCCAAGGCCGGCGTGGACATGCTCACCCGCGTGCTCGCCATCGAATGGGGTGGGACGGGCGTGCGCGTCAACGCCATCACCCCGGGTCCCATCGAGGGCACCGAGGGTATGAGCCGTCTGGCCCCCAGCGAGGCGTCGCGCCTGGCCATCGAGAAGGCCCTCCCGCTCCAGCGCTTCGGCACCCCGGACGACATCGCCCGGCTGGCCCTCTTCCTCGCCTCTGACGCGGCCTCCTTCATCACCGGTGCCATCATGGTCTGCGACGGCGGTCAGTCCCTCCTGGGTGGCGCCGCGCTGCTCCAGGCGATGACGGGGTGAGTTACAGTTGAAATGCAAAATTCCGGTCTCATTTCGCGGAGGCCGGAGGATGTCTGCTAGAAAGCGATGCAACTCCGCGCAGGCCCTCACTGCCGCGCGGAGCTGCTCGCTGGTCGGAGACATCCATGTCCCCACGTTTCGAAATGCTCGCCCGCGCTGTGGGTTTGAGCGTGTTGTGTCTGGGTCTATCGCTGGGATGCAGTGACTCCGGGGACTCCCCTCAGCCTCCGCCGGTGGTGGAAGGCGTGGTGGACGCGGCGGCCTCCACGGTGGTGGTGGACCGGGCCACAGGAGTGCTGGCGGACGGCCAGGACACGGCGGTCGTCACGGTGACGGCGCTGCGCAAGGCGGACGGCTCGCGGCTGTCCGGGCGCCCGGTGACGGTGACGGTGGAGGGGGAGGGCGCCACCGTCGTGCAGGCCGCGGAGGTGACGGCCAGCAACGGCGAGGCGAAGGCGCGCGTGGCGTCCACGGTGGCGGGCGTGAAGACCGTGAAGGCGTCGGTGAAGGATGAGAACGGCAAGCAGGTGCCGCTCACCGCCACCGCCACGGTGGAGTTCGCCGCGGTCTCCAGCGTGACGAAGCTGGTGTTCCGCGCGCCGCTGCCGGACGGCGTGGCGGGCGTGCCGCTCAGCGGGCTGGTGGTGGAGGTGCGGGATGGACGCGGCGCGGTGGTGGCCGACAGCACGGCGGAGGTGACGCTGTCGCTGGGGTCGGGTGGCATCGTCTTCCCGGAGGGCCTGCTGAAGGTGGCCGCGGTGAACGGCGTCGCGACCTTCCCGGATGTGGTGCTGAAGCAGGCGGGCGCCAACTACCACTTCATCGCGAACGCCCCGGGCTTCGAGCCCGCGGCGAGCAGCTTCTTCAAGGTCCTGCCGGGGGCTCCGGCGGCCCTGGGGCTGAGCACGCTGCTGGACTCGGTGGCCGCGGGCGCGACGCAGGACCTCCAGGTGACGGTGCAGGATGCGTACTTCAACACGGTGACGAACTACGCGGGCACGGTGACGCTGACGTCCACGGACGGGGCCGCGACGCTGCCCGCCGCCCACCTGTTCACCGCGACGGACGCGGGTGTCTTCACGTTCAAGGGCATCACCTTCCACACCGCCGGGCACCAGTTCCTGGGCATCAGCGACGGGACCAGCGCCCTGACGTTCACCCTGGCCGTGGACGTGACGGCGGCGGCTCCTGCTCGCCTGGCCTTCTCGCAGCAGCCCGCCTCCCGCGTGTCGACGCGCGCGTCACTGGGGAGCGTGGCGGTCCAGGTGCGGGACGCCTTCGGCAACACGGTGCCGGTCACGGCTCCTTCGGTGAAGCTGTCGCTGCCGCAGGGCGCGCTGGTGCTGTCGGGCACGGCGCAGGGGGCGCCGGTGGGTGGCACCGCGACGTTCACGGGGTTGAGCATCGCGGGCCATGGCACCACGCACCTCGTCGCCTCGGCGCAGGGGTTCGCGGACGTGAGCAGCGCGGACGTGCAGGTGGTGGACGACGTGGCGCCCGCGAAGCCGGTGCTCGCGCAGACGGGCTCCACGGAGACCAGCCTCACGGTGCAGTGGACGGGCGTGGGCGATGACGGCGACCAGGGACAGCTCGCGTCGCACGAGCTGCGCTACTCCGTGACGCCCATCACGACGGACGCGGCGTTCACCGCGGCCACGCCGGTGAGCATCGGCGCTCCCGTGCCTCCGGGCACCGCGCAGGCCGCCACGATCTCCAGCCTCGCGGCGGGCAAGACGTACTACGTGGCGCTGAAGGCGACGGACGCGCACGGCAACTCCGCGCGCTCGGACAGCCTCGCGGTGTCCACGGCCAACCCGCTGGTGACGCAGCTGGCGTTCGTGACGCAGCCGGCGAACGGCACCGCGGGCTCGGCGCTCGCGGACGTGCGCGTGGCGCTGGAGGATGCGCGCGGCGACGTCGTCACCTCGGCCACCACGGCGGTCACGCTGACGCTGACCGGGCAGGGGGGCTTCACGGCGGTGACGGTGTCGGCGGTGAACGGCGTGGCCACCTTCAGCGGGCTGCGCGTGGACACGGCGGGCTCGTTCACGTTCACCGCCACGGCGGGCGCGTTGAACAAGGCGAGCCAGTCCTTCACGGTGGGCGCGGGCGCGGCGTCGAAGCTCACCGTGTCGAACCTCCCGGCCTCCGTCTCCGCGGGCACCGCGTCCTCCGTGGTCGTGGCGGTGACGGATGCCTTCGGCAACCGGCTCCAGGGCTACACCGGCACGGTGCACTTCTCGTCCACGGACGCGCAGGCGGTGCTGCCCGCGGACGCGACCTTCACCGCGGCGGACCAGGGCCAGCGGACCCTCTCCGGCGTCGTCTTCAAGACCGCCGGGACGCAGTCCCTCACCGTCAAGGACACCGTCAACGCGGCCCTCACCGCGACGGTGACCACGGAGGTGCGCTCCAGCGCGGCGACGTCGTTCGCGGTCGTCGCGGGCGCGGGCCCCTTCGTCGCGGGGGTGGCCACGGGCTTCGAGCTGGTGGCGCGGGACGCCTTCGGCAACGTGGCGAAGGACTACGCCTCCACGGTGACGTTCTCCTCCACGGACGCGCAGGCGGTGCTGCCCGGCGCCTACACCTTCACCCTGGTGGATGAGGGCCGGCATTCCTTCAGCGTGGAGCTGCGCACCGCCGGGAACCAGGACGTCGTCGCGGCGGACGTGGCGGCGCCCACCCTGAAGGGCACGCACACCTATGCCGTCGTGCCCGCGGCCGCGGCCCGGTTGGCGTTCGCCTCCGCGCCCACGACGGGCTCGGTGCGGCAGGCCCTGGCGGACATCCAGGTGGCGCTGCGCGACGCGTATGGCAACACCGTCAGCGGCGCGCAGGCCGACGTGACGCTGTCGCTCGCGGGGGGCGCCTTCGCGCAGGGCGCGCTCACCCGCACCACCGTGAGCGGCGTGGCGACCTTCTCCGGGGCCGTGGTGAACGACGAGGGCACCTATCAGCTCCATGCCCAGGCGGCGGGCCTGCCGGACATCACGTCCGGGGACCTGAGCATCTCCGACACCGTGCCCCCGAACGCCGCGCAAGGCTTCCACGCGACCGCGGTGTCCGAGTCCAGCATCCGTCTGGACTGGGTGGCCCCGGGTGACGACGGCGACCTGGGCACGGCCGCGAGCTACGAGCTGCGCTACTCCACGGCGGCCATCACCAGCGCGAACTTCGACGCGGCGACCCGGGTCTCGGGCGTCGGCGCGCCCCAGGCGTCCGGCACGGCGGAGTCCTTCACCGTCACGGGCCTCCAGGCGGGCGTGACGTACCACTTCGCGCTGAAGACGTTCGACGGCGCGGGGAATGCCAGCGCGCTGGCCACCGCGAGCAGCGCGACCACCAACCCGTGTGACGGCTACGTGTGCACGCCGCCCGCGTCCCAGTGCGCGGAGGACGGCACGTCGCTGGAGGTGTACGCGTCGGTCTGCGTGGTGCAGGCGGGCGTGCCGACCTGCGAGCCCGGCAACACCACCCTTCAGCCGTGCCCCGGCGCGGACGCGGTCTGCTACGCGGGCGCGTGCGCCACGGCGCCGCACCCGGGCGCGGGCGAGCTGGTCCTGTCGGAGGTGATGCACTCGCCGTCCTCGGGGACGACGGAGTACCTGGAGCTGACCAACACCACCACGAAGCTGCTGGATGCCAACGGCCTCGTGGTGAACCTGGTGGACGGCGCGGGCACGGCCACGTCCTTCACGGTGAACCACGGCCACGCGCTACTGGTGCCGGCGGGAGGCCGCACGGTGCTCGCGCAGGACGCGAACTTCAACCGGAACGGTGGCGTGTCGGCGAACGACGCCTGGGGCACCGACATCTCCCTGGGGAGCACGGGCTCCATCACCCTCAAGCAGGGGACGACGACGGTGGACAGCCTCGTCTACACGAGCGCGTTCCCGCAGACGCCGGGCCGCGCGATGAGCCTCGCGGCCAGCATCGTGGGGACCCCGGGCAGCGCGCGGGCCTGGTACTGGTGCGACTCCACCGGCAGCCTGCCCGGCGGGGACCGGGGCACGCCCGGCAAGCCCAACGACGACTGCGGCCTGAACGTGGAGAAGCCGCTGAACTCCTGCGTCATCCAGTACCCGAAGACGTTCCCGTCGGGTGACGGCGCCTACCCGGCGATCATCGTCACCACCGACAGCTACGACATCTTCAGCCAGTTCTACAGCTACGACGTCACGACGCGGAACACGAAGGGCAACGACTTCTTCCCGCGCATCGAGGCGCAGCTGGGCTACGGCGCGGACGCCACCAACCCGGCGGGCTGGACGTGGACGGCGGCGGACTTCAACTCCAGCTACAGCCCGGCGAACTCCAACAACGACGAGGTGAAGGCGACGCTGCAGATCCCCACGCCCGGCACGTACAGCTATGGCTTCCGCTACCGCTTCACGGACGCGGGCGAGCCGTGGGTGTACTGCGACCAGAATGGCAAGACGGTGCCGCCCGCGGGCACCTACGGCTCGGTGACGGTGGGCAAGGCGCCGCTGACGAACCACGTGGTCATCAGCGAGTTCAGCGGCGGCACCACCGCCTCCTCGACGGACGAGTTCATCGAGCTCTACAACCCGACGAACTCGGACGTGGACCTGTCCAACTGGCAGGTGAGCTACAAGTCCGCCACCGGGGCCACCTGGGGGGCGCCCGTCACGATCCCCGCCGGGAAGGTCATCCGCGCCCATGGCTACTTCCTCCTGGGCGGGACGACCTACAGCGGCACGGCCATCAAGGACGTCGGCTACACCTTCGATGCGTCGGCCTCGACGACGGGGGGTGGCAACATCCGCGTCCAGCAACTCGTGGGCGGGACGTACGTGGACGTGGACAGGCTGGGGTACGGCACCGGGAATGCCCCCGAGGGCACCGCGTCCCCTGCGCATCCGGCGTCGGGCGGGAGCCTGGAGCGCAAGGCCGTGTCCAACTCCACTCCCGCCACCATGGGCACGGCCGGCGCGGACGCCCTTCGTGGCAACGGGTACGACACGGACAACAACAGCGCGGACTTCGTGACCCGCGCCGCCCGGCAGCCGCAGAACTCCACGAGCCCGCTCGAGTTCTACTGACGCCTCCGTCTCCCCCTTGAAGTCCCAGGAAGGCCGCCTCCGGCACGCACGCCGGGGCGGCCTTCCGCCTTTGGGGCACCGCCCGCCCGTCCGCCGCCCGACGGACGGGGCAGGGGAGGGCGTCCACTGCACGGCACCCGCTCACGCCACGCCACACGGATGCTGCCAGCGCCGACGGAGCGCATTAGCTTTGGGCACCTTCCCTGACACCCACGGCTTGAGAGGAGCCCCTCCCGTGTCCGAGCCCCTGGTCCCCGACGCCGCCCGCCATGTCACCTGCCCGCCGGAGGAGTTCCGTCGCGCGAGCGAGGAGGCCCTGGCCAAGGCCCGCGACGGCATCGCGCGCCTGAAGACGCTGCCCGCCTCCACGCCCTCCCAGGACGTGCTGGAGCTGTTCGACGAGTCCTCCGCGGCGCTGGATGACGCCGCCGCGCGCGCCAGCGTCGTGCGCCACACGCACCCGGAGGCTGCCCTGCGCGAGGCCGCGGAGCAGGCCGAGCAGGCCATCGAGAACCTGGCCAACGACATCCGCATGGACCGGGGCGTCTACGATGTCCTGGCGCGCGTGGACCTGTCCCAGGCCGACGCCGCCACGCGCAAGTGGATGGAGAAGGTGCTGCGCGACTTCCGCCGCGCTGGCGTGGATCGCGACGACGCCACCCGCGAGCGGGTGAAGGCGCTCCAGGAGGAGCTGGTCCGCATTGGCCAGGAGTTCAGCCGCAACATCAGCCAGGACACCCGCACGGTGGCCCTGCCCCCGGTCGCGCTGGACGGCCTGCCGGAGGACTATGTCCGCGCGCACGCCCCCGGCCCGGACGGCCAGGTGCGCATCTCCACGGACTACCCGGACCTGGTGCCCTTCCTCACCTACGCGCGCGACGGCAAGGCCCGCGAAGAGCTCTGGCGCGCCAACCGCCAGCGCGGCTACCCCGCCAACGTGGACGTGCTCCAGAAGCTGGTCCAGAAGCGCCACGAGCTGGCCACGCTGCTGGGCTACCCGCACTGGGCCGCCTACGCCACCGAGGACAAGATGGTGCGCACCGCGGACGCCGCGGGCACCTTCATCCGGAAGATCGCCGACGCCGCGGAGGCGCGCATGAAGCGCGACTACGCCGTGCTCCTGGAGCGCAAGCGCAAGGACGACCCGGGCGCCGCCAACGTGGACCCGTGGGACTCCGGCTACCTGGATGACCGCGTGAAGGCGGAGCAGTACGCCTTCGACTCGCAGACGGTGCGCCCCTACTTCGAATACACGCGCGTGAAGCAGGGCGTCCTGGACCTCACCGCGCGCCTGTTCGGCGTCACCTACCGCCCGGTGAAGGACGTGCCCGTGTGGCACCCGGACGTGGAGGCCTATGACGTCTACGAGGGCGCCACCCTCAAGGGCCGCTTCTTCCTGGACATGCACCCGCGCGCGGACAAGTACAAGCACGCGGCCCAGTTCACGCTGACCAGCGGCAAGGCGGGCCGGCGGCTCCCGGAGGGCGCGCTCATCTGCAACTTCCCCAAGCCCGGCGCGGAGCCCGCGCTGATGCAGCACGGCGACGTGGTGACCTTCTTCCACGAGTTCGGCCACCTGCTGCACCACATCTTCGGCGGCCACACGCGCTGGGCGGGCCTGTCCGGTGTGCGCACGGAGTGGGACTTCGTGGAGGCCCCGTCGCAGATGCTGGAGGAGTGGGCCCGCGACGTGACGTGCCTCCAGACCTTCGCGAAGCACTACCAGACAGGAGAGGCGCTGCCCGCGGAGCGGGTGGAGCGCATGCTCCGCGCGGACGAGTTCGGCAAGGGCCTCTTCGTGCGCCAGCAGATGTTCTACGCGGCGCTCAGCCTGGAGCTGTACCGGCGCGACCCCAAGGGCCTGGACGCCACCGCCCTCGTGCGCGAGCTGCAGGGCCAGTACATCCCCTTCCCATACCTGGAGGGGACGTACTTCCACCTCACCTTCGGGCACCTGGACGGGTACTCGTCCAACTACTACACGTACATGTGGTCGCTCGTCATCGCGAAGGACCTCTTCACGGTGTTCCAGAAGCAGGGCCTGCTCAGCCCCGCGCCCGCGCAGGCCTACCGCCGCGCGGTGCTGGAGCCGGGCGGCTCCGACGACGCCGCCCACCTCGTGCACCACTTCCTCGGCCGCGACTACGACTTCCGCGCGTACGAGGCCTGGCTCAACAAGGCCGCGTGAGCGGCGGCGCGGTGGCCCCGGCGAGGATGCCGGGGCCGTCCGCGCCCGGGGCCCGCGTCACTCCACGCGGGTCTGCTGCACGTGCCAGATCTCCTCCGCGTACTGCTTGATGGTGCGGTCCGAGGAGAAGATGCCCGCGCGCGCCACGTTGATGATGCACTTCTTCGTCCAGGACTCCACGTCCCTGTACGCGCGCGCCACGTCCTCCTGCTTCGCCGCGTACGCCGCGAAGTCCGCCAGCACCAGGTAGCGGTCCTCGTTGAGCAGGCTGTCCACCAGCGGCTGGAAGAGGTTGCGGTCCTCCGGGGAGAAGAAGCCGGAGCGGATGAGGTCCAACGCCTCGCGCAGCTCCGTGTTGGCCTCGTACACGTCGCGCGGCCGGTAGCCCGCCTTCTTGCGCGCGATGACCTCGTCCGCCGTGAGGCCGAAGAGGAAGAAGTTCTCGTCGCCCACCGCGTCGCGGATCTCCACGTTGGCGCCGTCCAGCGTGCCCAGCGTCAGCGCGCCGTTGAGCATCAGCTTCATGTTGCCCGTGCCGGAGGCCTCCCAGCCCGCCGTGGAGATCTGCTCGGACACGTCCGCCGCGGGGATGATGCGCTCGGCCAGGCTCACCCGGTAGTTGGGCAGGAACACCACCTGCAACCCGGTGGCGCCCGCGTCGCTGTTCACCACCTCCGCGATGCCGTTGATGAGCCGGATGGTCAGCTTCGCCAAGTGGTAGCCCGGCGCCGCCTTCGCGCCGAAGAGGAAGGCCCGGGGCGTGATGACGCTCGACGGGTCGCGCCGCGCCTTCATCCACAGCGCCACGATGTGGATGGCGTCCAGCAGCTGCCGCTTGTACTCGTGCAGGCGCTTGATCTGCACGTCGAAGATGGCGTCCGGGTTGAGCTGCACCCAACGCAAGTCCCGCACGTGCTGCGCCAGCTCCTCCTTGTTGGCCCGCTTCACCTCGCGGAAGGCCTTGCGAAACTCCGCGTCCTCCGCGTGCGGCTCCAGCTTGAGCAGCTGGTCCAGGTCCGTGGTCCACCCCTCGCCGATGCGGCTGGTGATGAGCTTGGACAGGCGCGGGTTGCACCAGGCCAGCCAGCGGCGGGGCGTCACGCCGTTGGTCTTGTTGTTGAAACGCTCCGGGTACATCTGCGCGAAGTCCGGCAGCACGTCCCGGCGCAGCAGGTCCGTGTGCAGCGCGGCCACGCCGTTGATGCTGTGGCTGCCCACCACGGCCAGGTGGGCCATGCGGATCTTCTTCTCCGGGCCCTCCTCCACCAGGCTCATCCGCTGCTGCTTCTCCACGTCGAACGGGTAGCGGATCTGCACCTGGCGCATGAAGCGCTGGTTGATCTCGAAGATGATCTCCAGGTGCCGGGGCAGCAGGCGCTCGAACAGCGACACCGGCCAGCGCTCCATCGCCTCCGCCAGCAGCGTGTGGTTGGTGTAGCCGAACGTCTCCTGGGTGATGGACCACGCCTCGTCCCAGAGCAGGCGCTTCTCATCCACCAGCACGCGCATCAGCTCCGCCACGCCAATGGCCGGGTGCGTGTCATTGAGCTGGATGGCGCACTTGCGGGAGAAGTCCCGGAAGTCATTGTGGTTCTTCAGGTAGCGCCGGACGATGTCCGCGATGGAGCACGCCACGAAGAAGTACTGCTGCTTGAGGCGCAGCTCCTTGCCCGCCTGGAACGCGTCGTTGGGGTAGAGGACCTTGGAGATGACCTCCGAGTCGTTCTTCTCCACCACGGAGCGCTCGTAGTCGCCCGCGTTGAACAGGAGCAGGTCGAACTCCGCGCTCGCGCGCGCCTGCCACAGCCGCAGCGTGTTGACGGTGTTGTTGCCGAAGCCCGCGATGGGCGTGTCGTACGGCACGCCAATCACCGTCTTGCCGCCCACCCAGCGCGCCACCGGCCGGCCATCCGGGCCCTGGTGGTGCTCCACGCGCCCGAAGAAGCGCACCGGCACCGCCTTCTCCGGCCGGACGATCTCCCACGGGTTGCCGAACTTCAGCCACTCGTCCGCGCGCTCCACCTGGTGTCCCTCCACCAGGTCCTGGGAGAAGATGCCGAACTCATAGCGGATGCCGTAGCCCATGCCCGGGTAGCCGAGCGTCGCCAGCGAGTCCAGGAAGCACGCGGCGAGCCGCCCCAGACCGCCGTTGCCCAGGCCCGCGTCCGGCTCCATCTCCAGCAGCTGGCTCAGGTCCACGCCGACCTCCTGCATGGCGGCCGCCGCGGCGTCGTACATGTTGAGGTTGAGCAGATTGTTGCCCAGCGCCCGACCCAGCAGGTACTCCGCGGACAGGTAGTAGGCGCGCTTGACGTCCTGCTCGTAGTAGGTGCGCGCCGTCTTCACCCAGCGGTCGGTGAGGCGGTCGCGCACCGCCAGGGACAGCGCCATGAAGCGGTCATGCGGCGTGGCCGTCTCCGGGTTCTTGCCGCGCGAATACCGCACGTGTTCGAAGAAGCCGCGACGGACGCTGGCCGCGTCGAGCCCGGTGCGGCCGCTGTCTTCGGGCGCGCCCGAAGCGGAGGACGGGGACGGAACGGGGCGCGCGGAGGCGGGAGGAGCCATAAGTCGGTCGTCTCGAGGGTCGCGAAAGGGTGGGCACTGCGGACACCCGCGCTTTGACGCGGGCGCACATGGCGGGAGGGTACCGTGTCACGCCAGCCCAGGGCAGGGGAAACCCACGCACTGTCCTCGGGTTGGCCGCTCCCTCAACCAGGGAGGGAAGGTGCCCGCGGACCCCCGTGACGCGGCCCGGCCCCAGGGGCGATTGCGCGCGGACATCGCCCTCGTGGGAGGGGCTGGCGTTGCTGGGAAGTGGAGTACAACGGCTGTGAATGGCGTTCCCCCTGGATGATCTGGACCGACGCATCGCCCTGACCCGACCCGGGGACACGGTGCGGGGGCTGAGCTTCGCGGCGGTGCTGCGGCTGACGCACCAGCGTCTGGGCCGAGACACCGCGGAGCGCCTGCGCGCGCCGCTCATGCAGCGAAGCCCGGTGGACTTCTTCTCCTATCCCGCCGTGGACTTCCTGCGCCTGTTGGCCTTCGCGTCAGAGGCGCTCCAGCCGGAGTTCGGCACGCGCGACGCGGCCCTGCGAGGCTGCGGCGAGGCCATTGTCGGACACTTCTTCGACTCCACCGTGGGCCAGACGCTGCTGCGCCTCACCTCCGGCGGCGGCGACCCCAAGCGCCTCTACAGCAACGCCCCCACGTCGTACGCGACCGCGGTGAGCTACGGGCAGCGCGAATACCAGCCCCTGGGCGACAAGCGCGTGCGCCTGGCCTTCAAGGGCGACCTGCTGCCCGTGCAGGTCCACGAGGGCATCCTCGGCGGCGCCCTCACCGCGCTCCACCGCGAGGGCCAGGTGCGCGGCACCGAGCGGGCCCTGGGCGACTCCGAGTTCCTCATCGAGTGGACCTGAGACGCGAAGGGCCCCGCTCCACCGTGAAGGGGAGGGGGCCCGGATGCGAGGCGTGCGCGGTGGCGCGCTACTTCGTGGCGGTGGCCGGCGCGGCCGCCTTGCCCGCGACGGCCGCCACGGACACGGCATCCAGCTGCTGGGCCATGTCGTGCGCCTTGGCGAGGAAGTCCGCCGTCAGCTCCTTGGGCAGCGGATCCGCGCGGGGGAACTTCTGCGTGAGCGGGTTGGCGTAGGCGCCGTTGCGCTTCAGGCCGAAGTGCAGGTGCGGGCCGGTGGAGCGGCCGGTGTTGCCCGAATAGGCAATCACCTGCTTCTGCCGCACGCGCTGGCCGGCGCGCACGCCGTCGCCGAAGCGCGACAGGTGCATGTACTGCGTCTCCATGCCGTTGGCGTGGCGCAGCAGCACCATGTTGCCCGCGGCGCCCGCGTTGCCCGCGGACACCACGGTGCCGTCCGCCACCGCCCACACCGGGGTGCCAATGGGCGTGCCGTAGTCCACGCCGTTGTGGTTCTTCACGTACTGGAGCACCGGGTGGAACCGCGACCCGAAGCTGCTGGTGACGTGCGCGTACTTCAGCGGGCTCTTGAGGAAGGTCTTCTTCGCGCTGGCGCCGTCCTCCTGGAAGAAGTTGGCCTCGCCGTCGGGCAGCACGTAGCGGAACACGCGCTTGTTGCCCACGAGCCCGCCTTCATACGTGGCCGCCAGCACCTCGCCGTAGCGCAGCACGCGGCCCTTGGAGACGAACTTCTCCACCAGGGCCTTCGCCTTGTCGCCCTTGCGCACGTCCCGGTAGAAGTCGATGTCCCACGCGAACACGTCCGACAGCACCAGGCCGATGGACGGGTCCTCGCCCGCCGCCAGCGTCGCCTCGTACAGGGACGAGGTGATCTCCAGCGACACCAGCGACACCTGCTTCTCCACCTCGATGGAGCGCTTGCTGCCGACGTACTTCTCCCCGTCGCGGCGCACCTGCCACTCGTCCACGGTGCTCTGGCGGTAGTCGAAGAAGTCCAGCTCGCCGTTGCGCATCACCAGCCGGAACTGGTCTCCCACGCGCGACTTGCGGAAGTCGAACACGCCCTCCAGCGCGGCGATGACCGCCTCCACCTGCGCGTCGGGCAGCGCCGCTTCATGCAGCGCGCCCGCCAGCGTCTGGCGCGGCTCGATGCGGCGGTTCTTGATTTCGAAGTGGGTGGCGGCTTCGGACGTCGAAGCCACCCCGAGGGCGGCCAGGCAGAGGAGGGAAGCGGTCTTCATGGGGGGCGATACAGGAGTGTAGAGGACTGTTGGTCCTCCGCCCAACTCCTGACTTCACTTCGCCCGCCCGCCCGCCTGCTCCCGCCCGGCCCAGGGGCCCGGGGGCCTTACAGCTCCACTTTCTTTTCCGAGTGGTGCTGCCCGTCGTAGCGCAGCAGGCTCCCCTTGCCGTCGTAGCGGGTGATGATGTTCACCGGCCGGCGCCAGAGGGACTGGAGGTTGCGCAGGGTCTCCCGCGCGTAGTCGCCCTTCAGGTCCTGCCCGTCGTGCTTGTGCGCGAGCAGCAGCTCCGAGCGGTTCTCGAAGTTGCCGTCCACCACTTCGATGATGGGCTGGCCGAAGTTGGTGAGCGACGTGAGCAGCTTGTTCTTCACCTTGCGGAACTCGCGGTCGAGGATCTCCCACGAGTTGCGCTTGTCGTTGAAGCCGTAGACGAAGAGCTTCTGCTGCTGGGCGAACTCGGCGGTGAGGAACGTGTCGATGAAGGTGATGTCGTTGTAGTGCTTGCGGACCTCGAAGATCTTCTCACGCCCCGCGCCCAGCTTCTTGTCCCAGGCCTGGCGCGCGCGGAGGTCGTCGCACTCGTCCCATTCCTTGCCGAACTTGCCCTTGTTCCACCGGTCCTCGATGTCCCGCCACAGCTCGATGCCCAGCTTGTACGGGTTGATGGCGCCGGGGCGCACGCCCATGGTGCCGGAGTGGTGGTCCGCGTAGTCGATGATCTCATCATCCCGCAGCGCCCGGCGGGTCATGATGGTGGAGTGCCAGTAGCTGGCCCACCCCTCGTTCATGATCTTCGTCTGGCCCTGCGGCGCGAAGTAGTACGCCTCGTCGCGCAGGATGGAGAGGATGTCCACCTCCCACGGCTCCAGCGGCGCGTGCTCCAGGAGGAAGTAGAGGACGTCGCGCTGCGGGCGCTCCGGGAAGCGCTTGCGCTGCTGCTTTTCGTCCTCCGCGCGCTTCCTCTGCGAGTCCATGAACTCCGACGGGTTGATGAAGCCGCGCATGTACTCGCGGTTCACCTTGAAGCCCTCCACGCGCTCGTTGGACTTGGACTCCTCCTCCGCGCGCTGCGGGTCCGGGTTGCGCCGGATGTGCGGCGCGTGCTGGTCGATGAGGTTCTCCAGGGACAGCGTCCGGTCGATGAAGTCCTCCACCTTCTCCACGCCAATCTTGTCCACCCACCGCCGGACGCGGGTGGCGTGGTTGGCCATGTCGTCGATCATCCGGCGGTTGGTGTGCCGGAAGGAGAAGTTGTTCTTGAAGAAGTCGCAGTGACCGTAGACGTGGGCCATCACCAGCTTCTGGTCCACCTCCGGGTTGCTCTCCATCAAGTACGCGTAACAGGGGTCGTTGTTGATGACGAGCTCGTAGATCTTGCTCAGCCCGTACTCGTACCCCTTCGCCAGCTGCTCGTACTCCATGCCCCAGCGCCAGTGGGGATAGCGGGTGGGGAAGCCGCCGTAGGCGGCCACCATGTTCATCTCGTCGTAGCTCACCATCTCGAAGACGGTGTCGAAGAAATCCAGGCCGAACTCCTTGGCGTAGCCGTGGATTTCATCCCGCAGCGCGGCGAGGCGGGGCGTCAGGCTCTTGGGCATCGGGCGGGTGCTCCGGTTGGGGATGGGCGGACGCTTCAGCGCCCCTTGCCGAGGAAGTCCTTGATGGAGGCGTAGATGGCGTCCTTGTCCGCGATCTCGCTCAGCGCGACGTTGGTCGTGTCACCCACCGCCTCGCGCAGGTCCTTGATGAACTGCCCGCTGCCGTAGGGGGACTCCACCTGCCCGTAGGCGAACTGGTTCACCTGGGGGAGGATGTCGTTGCGGAGCATGTCGATGCACTGGCGCGTGTCGTCCGCGCTCCAGTTGTCCCCGTCGCTGAAGTGGAACGGGTAGATGTTCCACGCGCTCTTCGGGTAGTCCGCCTGGATGATGTCCCGGCACAGCTTGTACGCGCTGGAGATCATCGTCCCGCCGGACTCGCGGGTGTGGAAGAACGTGTCGCGGTCCACCTCGCGCGCCACCGCGTCGTGGATGATGTAGCGCGACTCCAACCCCTTGTACTGGTGCTTGAGCCACGTATCGAGCCAGAAGCTCTCCACGCGGACGATCTCCTTCTGCTCGTCCCCCATCGAACCTGACACGTCCATCATGTAGATGATGACCGCGTTGGTCTCTGGCAGCTCCTGGAGCTTGTAGCTGCGGTAGCGCCGGTCCTCGCGCGTGGGGATGATGACCGGCATCTTCGGGTCGTAGGTGCCGGTGGCGATCTGCCGCTTCAGGGCCTGCTTGAAGGTGCGCTTGAAGTGGCGCAGGGACTCCGGGCCCGTGGTGTTGACGCCCGTGTACTTCACCTTCTGCGTGACGATGCGCTCGTTCTGCCGCCGCTCGATGCGCGGCAGCTGGAGCTCCTCGCCCAATATCTGCGCCAGCTCCTCCAGGGTGACGTCCACCTCCAGGGCGTGGTCTCCCTCGCCCTGGCCGGCCTGATGCCCGTCCCCGGGCTCCACCGCCCCGGGGCCGAGCTGCTGGCCCACCTCGCCCTCTCCCTGTCCGACGCCGCCCTGCTCCTTGTGGCCGTACTTGAAGCGCGGAATGTCGATGAAGGGGATGGGGATGCTGATGGCATCCTTGCCCTTCTTCCCGAGCATCTCGCCCTTCTGCACGTACTTGCGCAGGTTGGCTTTGATCTTCCCGCGGACGATCTGTTTGAAGCGGGAGTGGTCCTGGTGGATCTTCAAGGTCACGGTGTCACGTCCCTCCTGGACTGAGCGCTGGCGTTACTCCTTGGCGTCACCGCGGGCGAAGATGCTGGCCACGAAGTTCAGCACGTCCGTGGAGCAGATCTCGCAGTACCCGGAGTTCTTCATCATCCGGTCCTTCACCAGGTCGATCTTCTCCTGGGTCTCCTTGTCCACGACGGACGACACCAGGTTCTTGAGCTTGATGCTGTCCTTCTGGTCCTCGAACAGCTTCAGCTCCAGCGCCTTGTGCAGCCGCTCGTTGGTCCGGTAGTTGAAGGTCTTGCCCTCCACGGCGAGCGCGCCGATGTAGTTCATGATCTCCCCGCGGAAGTCGTCCTTGCGGCTCTCCGGGATGTCGATCTTCTCTTCAATGGAGCGCATCAGGCGCTCGTCCGGGACCTCGTAGATGCCGGTGTACTTGTTGCGGACCTTCTCCTTCTGGGTGAAGGCCTTGATGTTGTCGATGTAGTTGCCGCACAGCTTGCCGATGGCGTCCTCGTCGGCGCTGATGGCGCGCTGGACCTCGTTCTTGACGATGTCCTCGTACTCCTGCTTCACCGTGGTGAGCAGTTCCTTCATGCGCTTGCGCGCGTCCTCGGTGTTGATGAGGGAGTGCGTCTTCAAGCCGGCTTCCAGCTCGTTGAGCACCATGAAGGGGTTGATGCAGCCCTCGCCCTTGTCGCTCACCAGGGCGTTGGAGATTTTATCCTGGATGTAGCGGGCGCTGATGCCCTCCAGGCCCTCGCGCACGCTCTCCTTGCGCAGCTCCTTGATGTTGTCCTCGGTGAAGTTGGGCAGCGTCTTCCCGTTGTAGAGCTTGAGCTTCTGCAGGAGCGACAGGTTGTGCTTCTTGGGCTCCTCCAGGCGCGTGAGGACGGCCCACATGGCGGCCATCTCCAGCGTGTGCGGCGCGATGTGCTTGCCCTTGATGGCGCGGGAGTTGAAGTCCTTCTCGTAGATCTTCACCTCTTCCGCGAGCTTGGTGATGTACGGGATGTCAATCTTCACCGTACGGTCGCGCAAGGCCTCCATGAACTCGTTGTTCTCGAGCTTCTTGTACTCGGGCTCGTTGGTGTGCCCGATGATGACCTCGTCGATGTCCGTCTGAGGGAACTTCTTCGGCTTGATCTTGTGCTCCTGCGACGCGCCGAGCAGGTCGTAGAGGAACGCGACGTCCAGCTTGAGCACCTCGACGAACTCGATGACGCCGCGGTTGGCGATGTTGAACTCGCCGTCGAAGTTGAAGGCGCGCGGGTCGGAGTCGGAGCCGTACTCGGCGATCTTCCGGTAGTTGATGTCGCCGGTGAGCTCGGTGGAGTCCTGGTTCTTCTCATCCTTCGGCTGGAACGTGCCAATGCCGACGCGGTCCTTCTCGCTGAAGATGAGCCGGTTGACGTGCACGTGGCCCATGACCTTGGCGAAGTCGCCGCCGTACTGGGTCATCAGCTCCTTGAAGACGAAGCGGCAGGCGGGGCACAGCTCGCAGCCGTCCGGGATGGTGTAGCCGGTCTCCGGCGGGGAGAGCTCGGAGAAGACCTTCTGACGCCACTCGCGCGGGACGAGGTTGAGGGGCTCCTCGTTCATCGGGCACTTCATCTTCTCCTTCGTCACCGAGCCGTCAGGCTGCTTCTTGTCGGTGAGCCAGGAGAACGTGTAGGCGGCGCCCTCGGCGGTCTTGGAGTACTCCTCCATGCCCTTCTTGAGCAGGCGGGCGATGGTGGACTTGGACGAGCCCACGGGGCCGTGCAGGAGGATGACGCGCTTCTCCGTCCCGTAGCCCTGGGCCGCGGACTTGAAGACGTTCACCAGCTTCATCAGCGGCACGTCCAGGCCGAAGATGGCGTCCCGGCCGCCGAAGCGCTCATCGCTGAAGAAGTGGTAGCGGGTGAGCTTCTTCTTGTTGTCGATGTACTCCGACTTTCCGTGGCTGAGGATCATGTCGTAGATCCTCTGGAAGGCCGTGCGGGTGACCTTCGGATTCTTCCGGACGATTTCGAGGTAGTCCTCGAAAGAGCCCTCCCAGTTGAGTTCCGCGTAGGTCTTTACATCCTGGAACGCGGCGATTCTGGAGACCCACGAGCCCTTCTCAGCGTCCTTCATGTCTCTCCCTCGTAGCCTCCTGGGGGACGCGAACGGTCGCATCCATCCGGGGCGGCCAGCATGGTGAACCTGGAGGGCTGGAAGGCCATTCCACACCCACTCCGAAGAGGTCCCAGGCGACGACAATCGCGAAGCTTCCGCCCCTTCGGGACCCCGCCGCGGAGTGGGACCGCGCGTCAGCTCGTGTCGGAGGGGAGCTGCCCTCCTTCACGGGGTGAAAAGGCACTTCGATTATAAGGACCCGGACGTGCCACGGGAGGAGCCCCCCCGGTGCGATGTGTCGGGTCCCACCTCTCCCAAGCGCGCACTTCCCGACGCTTGGTCCCCGCTGGAGAACACCCCGGACAGGCGTGCCCCCCTGTGGGGCGGCGTCCGTGTCCGCTCCACATGTCGGCGTGACGGCCGGCGCACCGGTTCCGCCCCGTCCAGAAGGGTCCGTAACGGCGCGAATCCCACGCTGCTCGGGGAAGTGTTTCGTGTGGAGGGGCGGCGGCAGGCGGGCGGGCATCAGCCAGGTGGGAGGTGCGCCGGCTTGGCTTTGAGGCCTGCCTGCGTATCCTCGCGCGCGCCATGGTTCCCGCCTCGAGTCCCGCCGCCGCTGCCCCCACCCCCGCCGTGCCCGGCCTGTCGGCCGTCCCGGCGCCCCAGCCCGAGCCGTCCACCCGGTGGTTGGTGGGCCTCTTGCTGGTGGCGGCGCTGCTCCCCCGGCTGGGGGTGTTCTTCCTCAACGAGAACCTGTTTGGCGACGCGGTGGTGCGCACGGAGCTGGCGGAGCGGTGGCTGGCGGACCCGCACGTCATCACGTCGTACAAGGATGGGACGTTCCAGTTCGGCCCCCTGCACCTGTACCTGGTGGGCGCGGTGCTGTCGGTGTTCGAGCGCGACGTGGCGGGCCGGCTGGTGAGCCTGGTGTTCGGCGTGCTGTCGGTGGTGCCGCTGTTCGCGCTGACGCGGCGGCTGTTCGGTTGGCGTGCGGGCGTGGCCGCGGGGCTGGCCTTCAGCGCCTGGGGCATGCACCTGCAGTTCTCCACCACCGCGGGCAGCGAGGCGGTGTCGCTCTTCTTCATGCTGTGCGTGTTCGCGTTGGTCGCGGAAGGGGTGGAGGAGAACCGCTTTCAGCCGCTGTTCTGGGGCGCGGTGCTGCTCAACTTCGCGTGCGCGCTGCGCTACGACGCGTGGATGTACATCCCGCTGCTGACGGTGGCGCTGGTGTTCAGCAGCGAGGACCGGGTGGCTTCGCTGACGCGCGCGGTGGGCTTCGGGCTGGTGTGTCTGCCGTTCCCGCTGCTGTGGATGCAGGGCAACGAGCTGGCGCACGGTGATCCGTTCTTCCCCATCAAGGCGGTGGACGCCTTCCACCAGCAGTGGGTGGTGGACTCCGGCGGGGCGGGAGGGCCGCTGGGCTGGCGGCTGCAGCAGCTGGGGTTCTGGCCCGCGGTGGCGCTCTTCACGCTGACGCCCGGCGTGGCCCTGCTGGGCGGGTGGGGCATGGTGAAGGCGTGGAAGCAGCACCCGGAGACGCGCTGGCTGGTGGTGATGGCGGTGGTGCCCGCGCTGTACTTCACCTTCCGCGCGGCGGTGCTGCTGAGCTTCGTGCCCCTGGCCCGCTTCACGGTGACGCAGCTGGTGCTGCTGCCCGTGTTCCTGGCGCCGGGCTTCGCGGCGGTGGTGGGGAGCCGGGGCGTGCTCGCGCGGCGCCTGGTGGTGGGCGTGAGCGCGGTGCTGGCGGTGGTGATGCCGGTGGCGCTGGGCATCTACACGTTCCGCACCGAGGGCGGCCTGCACGACTCGCTGCGCCCGGTGAGCCCCACGTCCACCAACCCGGTGGCGGTGATGCAGGTGGCGCGCTTCCTCAAGGAGGAGGTGGCGTCCCGGGGCGGCGCGGCGGCCATCGACGACGACCCGCGCTACATGGACCTGCAGGTGGCCTTCTTCTCCGGGCTGCCGGAGATGCGCATGGCGCGCGTGCGGTGGGACACCTTCCGCCAGCGCATGCAGGACGCGCGGCCGGACGTGCTGGTGCGCTTCGACCAGGGCAAGCTGGTGAAGGACCCGGGCGTGACGCTGGAGGGGCGGACGCTGACGCTCGACGGCGTGGCGTATCAGGAGCAGGACGGCTTCTCGGCGCCGCTGCACGTGTACCGCCGCCAGCCGTAGCGGTGGCGGGGCGTCCAGGGCCTGTGACGCTCAGGCCTCCGGGTCGTAGTCGTCCGGGTCGTAGCCGTCGTCCGCGGGGCGGTGCGCGTCCAGCCAGCCTTGCAGGATGAACTGCGCGGCGAGCTGATCAATGACCTCGCGCCGCTTCTCGCGGCGGACGTCCGCCTCCAGCAGGGTGCGCTGGGCGGCCACGGTGGACAGCCGCTCGTCCCACAGCTCCACGGGCAGCCCCAGAGCGCTCTCCAGCACCTCCGCGAACTTGCGGGTGGCCTCCGCGCGAGGCCCCTCCGAGCCGTTCATGTTGAGCGGCAGGCCGAGGACGAAGCGCGTCACCTCGTGCTCCTTCACGAGCCGGGACAGCTCCGCCAGGTCCGCCTTGAGCGACGCGCGCCGCACGGTGGTGACGGTCTGGGCGGTGAGCCCCAGTCCATCCGAGACGGCCACCCCGATGGTCTTGGTGCCGTAGTCGAGCCCGAAGGTACGCATGGGCGCGGGACTCTAGCCGCAATCCTCCGCCCTGGACCGCCCCGTCCACCTCCAGGGACGCCGCCGCGCCGCCCCTTCTCGCAACCCCTGGATTCGACTCGGCGCGTGCGTGCGCGTGCCCGGCATCGCCGCTGCAATGCCCCGTCCCGTCCGAAGAGACAGCGCGCGGCACCTTCCGGCAGCACCCACTTCAACCCGTCGCGCGGGAGTTTCGATGCTCGACATCCTCAAAGGCGTGGCCAATCTGCTCGGCGGCCCGATGGCCGCCGTGGTGGACCTGGGGGGGAACGCCCTGGGTCTTCCTCCGGTGCTGACCCAATCCATCAAGACGGCCGCGGGGGTGATGACCGGCAACGTGATGATGGCGGCCAGTGGCGCGCTGGGCGTCGCGGATGAGCTGAAGAAGAACCCCTCCGCGAAGACGGAGTACTGCGCGCCTCGGGACGCGGCGAAGGCGGGGGCGGGCTACGCGACGGCCGCGCGGACGGAGGACTCCCGGACGCAGGGCCCGTCCGGGAGCCGCAGCCCGTTGGATCCGAAGCTCCTGGACTACTCGGATGCGCTGCGCACGCTGGAGGCGAACTTCGGCTACCTGGACCTGCTGGACGGCAGGAAGGACGGCACGCTGTCGCACGGCGACCTCCAGCGCATCGCGCAGGACCCGCAGGTGTCTCCGTCGCTCCGGGAGGCGGCGAAGTTCCTCGTGGAGAACCGGGGCTTCTTCGAACAGGTGGACACGGCGAAGAAGACGCTGCTCGGCATGCCGATGCTGAACTTCAACGACGACCGCCTCGACCTGCGGAGCCTCCAGCAGGAGTCCCAGCGGCTGTCCGCGGAGTTCGCGAAGTACGGGCGCCCGGAGCGGCCGGGCCGTCCGGCTCCCACGCCGTCGGACGGTGGCCCGCAGCCGTCGGACTGCGCGCCTCCGTCCAAGGGCGGGGGCTCCGGGCCCGTGCCGGGCAGCGGAGCGGGGCGCCCGGGGAGCGGCGCGGGACGGCCGGGCGGCGGCACGGACGGCGCGTCGGGCCGGCCCGGCCCCGGCGCTGAAGGGACGGGGCGCCCGGGGAGCGGAGGGAGCACCGGGAGCACAGGGGCGTTGGATCCGAATTTCGCGGGCTACCGCGACGCGCTCCGGGTGCTGGAGCAGAACTGGGACACCTTCGACACGGCGGTGGGGACGAAGGACGGCAAGCTGGCGATGGCGAACTTCGAGGCGGTGCTGAACAGCCCCGCCGCGTCGCCCACGCTCAAGCGCGCCGCGCAGTTCTTCAAGGACAACCCGGAGTACTTCAGCCGCCTGGAGATGGCGGCGGGCAGCGGGGGCCGGGATGGCGTCGCCAGCCGGCAGGACCTGAGCGCGGAGCTGGCGGCGGTGGCGAAGCTGCCGGGCGGTTCGTCGTCCAGCGCGAGCGGCCGGAGCGCGGGGGGCACGCGGGCGCGGGACATCGTGGACAACCCGAACATGAGCATCGAGCAGAAGGTCCAGGCGCTGCTCATGGGCATCACGGAGGACACCGACGCGGAGCTCTTGGACGTGATGAACGAGATGGCCAGCGCCCGCGAGGAGCGCGCCACGCTGGGCAGCAGCGACGCGGACAAGGCGCGCGGCGCGAAGCTGGACACCAGCATGCAGGAGCTGGAGCTGCGGCTTCAGACGCTGATGGAGAAGCGCAAGGCGATGTTCGACCTGATGAGCAACATGTCGTCGAAGTTCAACGAGATGGCGAAGACGGCCATCTCCAACCTGCGCAGCGCGTGAGGGCCGCCATGGGACGCATCATCAAGCACGAAGGCGGCGAGGCGCCGAGGATGGAGACCGGAACGGCGCGCAGGCTGAAGGCGTTCGCTCGCGGGGAGACGACCTGGGCGGAGGTGGAGGGGATGACCTTCGAGGAGGCGAAGGCCATCGCGCAGGTGGGCTGCGACCTGGCGGCGGCGGGGAGGCTGGAGGAGGCGCGCATCCTCTTCGAGGGGCTCGTGGAGGGGAACCCGAAGGACTCGGCGGCGCATGCGGCGCTGGGCACGGTGTACCAGAAGCTCGGGCGGGTGGAGGACGCACTCACCGAGTACACGCACGCGCTGACGGGCGACCCGCGCAACCCCGTGGCGCTGACGGGCCGGGGGGAGCTGCACCTGCGCCGGGGGGAGCGGCAGGGCTTCACGGACATCGCCAACGCGGTGGAGGTCGATCCCCACGGGGAGACGGCCGCGGGCCGCCGTGCGCGGGCGCTGGTGAAGGCCATCACGCTGGTGGCGGTGGAGAAGCTGAAGGACGGGGCCCCGACGACGTAGAGACCCTGCTTCGGGCGTGGCGCCGTCAGGAACGTGGCGGGCCGCCCGATATGGAGAGAGGGGACGACGCTTCAAGCTTCAAGACGGATGTGCCGCCGGACAGTTGGGGAGCGGTCCGGGGGCGGCCACCGGAGGATGGGGATGGACGGCGAGGGGGAATGGAGTAGGGGCCCATCCACCGGTGGCTTCTTGAAGCGGTTCAGGGCGAGTCGAGCTGGGCGAGCCGTTCCCCGATGGGCGGATGGCTCATGCCCTTGAGCACGACCCAGCGGGGGGGCTCGGGGTCCATCTTGTTCACCCGGGCGGCCTTCACCAGCATGCGGCGGAAGGCAGCGGGGTCGCCGGTGAGGTTCAGGCCGTAGCGGTCCGCCTCGCGCTCGCGTTCGCGGGAGAGGGCTCCCGACACGGGGGCCACGAGCGTGATGAGGATGAACACCACGAGCGACACCAGGGGCTGGGTGCGGATGTCGCCGACGCGCTGGACGCCCCACCAGCCCCGGCGGGCGGAGAGGCGCAGCAGCTGGTCGATGAGGAAGAGCAGCGCCACCACCGACACGGAGGACGCGATGCGGCCGGGCCAGCGCGCCTCGTTGACGTGTCCCGCCTCGTGCGCCACCGCGGCCAGGATTTCGTCCTCCGCGAGCTCGCGCAGGATGACGTCGTTGAGGACGATGGTGCGCGTGGGGCCCTGGCCGGCGAAGTACGCCTGGATGCGCTTGGACGTCACGGAGGTCTTCTCCACCACCACGTCGGAGAAGGAGATGTCCGCCTGTCGGATCAGCGCGGTGATGCGCGAGCGCAGCGGACCCTCGGGCAGGGGCGTCTGGTCGAAGTAGAGGCGGGCGCGGTAGGGGTCCAGCGCGGACGACACCAGCATCAACAGCGCCACCGGCACGCCCAGCACCAGCCACCAGCGCCGCACGCGGCGGGCCAGGCCGTACAGGCCCACCACGAGCGCGGTGAGGGCGATGGCGCCCACGACGCCGCCCTTGAACCAGGTCCACGCGAAGGTGGCGGGCGTGTCGTTGGACAAGCCGTGCCGGTGCTCCAGCACGTAGTAGAAGTACACATTGGCGGGGGCGTAGAGCAGCTGGGTGGCCAGGTCGATGAAGAGCGCGAAGAGCAGCGCGGCGCCCCAGCCGGGCTCACCCCACAGCCGGTCCATCGCCCCGAAGAACGCGCGGCTCACCGGGGCCGTGCGCAGGAAGCCGAACCGGCGCTCCAGCGCCGCCGCCGCCGCCCCGGCCCCTCGGTGGAAGGGCCGCACGAAGACGGCCAGCAGCAGCACGAACAGCGTCAGGCGCACCAGCGGCTCCACCGCCGCCCGGATGTAATAGGGCTGGTGGTAGGCGTGGATGTCGGCGAGCTGTTCGGGGGTGAAGAGCGGTTCCATGGGCGGTGGAGCGCAAGGCTACGCCCGGCGGTGGCCCCGTGCCCAGCGGGGGCCCGTCAGCGGTGCTTCGCGCCCGCGTTGGAGGCGGGCATGGGCACGGAGACCGCTCCCTCGTCCGTCTCCGCGTCCGCGAGCAGCAGCGACTTCACCTTCTCCAGGCTCTGGCGCGTGCGGTCCACGAAGGCGCTCTGCGAACCGATGCGCTCGGCGGCCTCCAGGGTGCGCTCGTAGATGTTGATGGACTTGGTGAGCAGCACGCGGATCTTCTTGCGCAGCTCCTGGCGGTAGACCCCCGCCTCCTCCGCGTTGAGCTCCGGGGGCGTGGGCGAGCTCACCATGTGCTCGTAGAGGTTTTCGTAGAGGGCGCCAATCTGCGCTCCGGCGGCGGTGGCCCAGTAGCCGTTGCCCACGCGGATGGAGCGCAGGTAGTGGCCCTGCGCGGACAGGAGCAGCTCCGCCTTGTAGTTGAGGTCCTGCGCCAGCCCGTCGCTGCCCCGGCTGGCCTCCAGCTTCACCGCCTCGTAGTGCAGCCGGTAGATCTCCCCGACGAAGAAGTGCGCCTGCGCGGGGAAGTAATCCTCCACCTCCGTCTTGTCCGACAGGGCGTCATACGCGGCCAGCGCCTTGCGCAGCGTCGCCTCCGCGTCGTCGGTGCGGCCGGCCTCCACCTGGCAGATGCCCTGCTGCACCTGCGCTTCGATGCGGCGGCCCGCGGGCAGGTCCGCGCGCGCGGACAGCGTGGCCAGCAGCTTCGTGGCGTCCTCGTAGCGCTCCAGATGGTAGAGCGTCTCCGCCAGACGGAAGGACGCCTCCAGCGCGTCGCCCTGGCCCTTCTCCGGCTCCGCCAGTTCGGCGAAGCGCGCGTAGGCGTCGTCCCACTCCTTGAGGCGCTGGTGCGCGAGCCCCGCGTTGTAGAGGGCCTGCCGGCGGTGCGGACTGTCCGGGTGGAAGTCCGCGAGCCGACCGAAGTAGCGCGCCGCCTGCTTGAAGTCGTTGGCGGCGAAGGCGGAGGTGCCGCCCGCGAAGAGCTCCTCGTCGTTGAGGCGGTCCAGCTCCAGGTCCGCCGTCACCGTCACCGGGTCGAACTCCACCACCTGCTTGTTCGCCGTCGCGTCGGGCTTCGCCGCCGAGCCCGTGGTGCGGCAGCCCGTGAGCGTCAGCCCCAGGCCCAGCACGCCCACCCACAGCCACCGCCGGGCGCTTCCGGTCGCATCCATCCGCTTGCTGCCGTCCATGCACCTGCTCCCGTCCGGAAAGCCCCGGCGTCACCCGGCGTGGCTCCGGCATCGACACTCCGGAGACCCGGCGGGTTCCCCGGACCGCTTCCCCCGAAGGCCTCCGGGGGGCGCCAGTCTCCAGTCTAATGCGGTCAGGCATCCCGCGCGCCTGTCGCCCGTCCGCCCGGCACCAACGCGGCCACGCGCCGGAAATGCCCGGTGCCAGCGGGTGTCACGCGGGGTGGGGGAGGGCACTCAGGCGAGGACGTCGTCGCCCAGGAGGTAGCGCCCGGTGCCCCACAGCGCGGTGAGGTCGTGCACGTCCAGCCCGAAGCGGGGCACCTGGATGAGGGGCGTGCCCGGACAGGCCGCGCGCAGCTGCGCCATGCCCTCCAGGTCCTGCTGCGCCAGCACCTGGAGTTCGCGCAGCGTCTCCTCCACCTTCGCGCGCCGGGTGGGCGTCAGCGTGGCCGCGTCGCTCCACTGGGCCGGGGTGGGCACCGCGTGCACGCGGTTCACCACGATGGCCGTCATCTCCATGCGGTTCTGCTTGAGCAGCTTGTGGAAGTGGATGGCTTCGTCCAGCCGCTCCGGGTTGGGGCTCGTCACCAGCACGAATCCCGTCGTCTTGTCCTCCAGGAGCCCGCGCACGCCGCGCGCCCGTTCGCGGAAGCCCTCGTTCATGGTGGAGAGCGTCAGCATGAAGGAGGACAGCTCCTGGAGCATCTCCGTGCCGGTGAAGCGCGACAGCGCGCGCGTCACGTAGCTGCCGCCCAGGTTGAAGAGGTTCAGGCCCACCTTGCCCGCCTTCAGCGCGGGCGTGAGGAGCCACTTGGCCGCTTCGTTGTCCAGGAAGTCCAACACCCGGTTGGGCGCGTCCAGGAAGTCCAGCGCGTGCGCGGTGGGCGGCGTGTCCAGCACCACCAGCTCGTAGTCGCTGCTGCGGCGCAGGTCCCAGACCTTCTCCATGGCGATGTATTCCTGGCTGCCCGCCAGGGCCGTGGAGAGGGACTGGTAGAAGCGGTTGGCGAAGATGCGCTCGCGCTGCTCGGGCGGGGCCACGCGGGTGATGAGGTCGTCCCAGGTGGCCTTCATGTCCAGCATCATCGCGTGCAGGGAGGCCTTGGGCTTCACGCCCAGCGGCTCCAGCACCGACGCGTGGACCTCCGCCTCCGTGTTGCCCAGGCCGGACAGGCCCAGCGCGTTGGCCAAGCGCTTCGCCGGGTCGATGGTGCACACGATGCTGGGGCGGCCGTCCACCGCGGCCCTCAGCGCGAGCGTCGCCGCCACCGTCGTCTTGCCCACCCCTCCGGAACCCACGCAGATGAGCACGCGCTTGCTCGCGAGCGCCGCTTGCAGCGCCGTCATGCTCCCGTGCCTCCCGTCACCAACGCATCCAGGTGCCCCATCACCGTCTCCACCGCGTCCCGTCCGAACCGCGGCACGAACAGCCGGGGCACCGTGTACACCGGCGCGTGGAGGTTGCGCTCCAGCTTCGTGCCTGCGAGCACCGCCTGCGAGGCCCGGTCGTGGTGCGCCTGGGCCACGCGCAGCAGCTCCGGGTGGTCCACGAGCGCCTCCAGGTCCGCTTCCGTGAAGCGGGCCGGGAAGGCCTGGTTGAGCACCGCCGCGTGCGTGCGGATGTGCACCCGGTCCCGCAGCGCGCCGTGCAGCTCCAGCGCCTCGTTGACCGGCATCTCCTCCGGCAGCGCCACCAGCACCGCGGCGGTGACGGCGGGGTCCACCAGCAGGTCGCGCATCTTCAGCGCTTCGCGCGTCATGGGGCCCGGGGGCACCGTCTGCAGGAGCACCTGCGGCACGCTCAGGAAGGAGATGGCGTGGCCGGTGGCGGGCGCGTCCAGCACCAGCGTCTCGTACTTCCAGCGGCCGTCCGGCAGCTTCTCCTGGAGGTGGAAGAGGATCTTCCCCAGCAGCACCAGCTCCTGGAGCGACGGGATGAAGCGCAGGAAGTAGCGCACCAGCCGGTTCTCGAAGACCGTCTTGTAGAGGGTCTCGAAGCGCAGGACCATCAGGCCGTACTCGCGCATGGACTCCTGGGGGCGCACGTCCACCGCCCAGAGGTTCTCCTCCAGGCGCTTCACCTCGGGGCCCGCTTCGGGCAGCTCCAGGAAGCGGCTGACGCGCTCCTGGGTG
The DNA here is from genome assembly GCF_007352635.1 of Corallococcus sp. Z5C101001. Taxonomy (NCBI): domain Bacteria; kingdom Pseudomonadati; phylum Myxococcota; class Myxococcia; order Myxococcales; family Myxococcaceae; genus Corallococcus; species Corallococcus sp. Z5C101001. Next base: position 275,226 of record NZ_VKLU01000004.1, on the reverse strand, counting down.
TTCACTTCACACACCAGGGTGCGGCGTCCGGCGCGCACCGAGGCCAGGGCCAGGGCGGCGGCGACCGTTGACTTCCCCACGCCCCCCTTGCCGGAGACGATCCACAGGCGTTTGTCGAGCAGTCCGGCCATAAGAGGGCGCGCGAACCGTAGGGATGGCCCCCTGGAGAGTCAACGAGAGTCCACGACGTGAAACTCCCAGTGTTGCCCTGCTTGACACGCCGCGTTGCCCCCTCCCAGAGTGCGGCGTCTTTTTCCTGACGTCCCGCCTGCCCCGACGGACAAGTCCGTCGTCCGCGGGCCTGAACGGTTCCCAGCCATGCTCAAGAACAACCCGGTGATGAAGAAGCTCGTGGAGTCGGGCGAGGAGCGCGTGGGCAAGCTCGCGCAGCAGCTGCTCTCCAATGAGAAGTTCGTGGCGGCGGTGCAGTCGCTGGTGTCGCGCTCGCTCGCGGCGAAGGGGACGCTGGACAGCGCGCTGCGCACGGCGCTGTCGGCCATGAACCTGCCGTCCACCGCGGACCTGGAGCAGCTGCGCTCGAAGGTGGAGGACCTGGAGCGGCTGCTCGCCTCCGTCGAGGGCAAGGTGGACACGCTCGTGTCGAACGCGTCCTCGAAGAAGAAGTAGCGTCGGCGCTTCCAGGGCCATGCGGCGCATCGCGTTCATCAACGAGAAGGGCGGCACCTGCAAGACGACGCTCGCGGTGAACACCGCCGCGTGGCTCGCGCGGGAGAAGCGCCGCCGCGTGCTGCTGATGGACCTGGACACGCAGGGCCACGCGGGCAAGTCCCTGGGGTTGGACGTGCGCACGCTGCCCGCGAACGTCTTCCACCTGCTCACCGACCCGGGCGTGTCGCTGGCCTCCGTGGCGCGGCCCACGGGCGTGCCCGGGCTGGACGTGGTGCCGTCGTACAAGGAGATGGCGGACTTCCCGGTGATGGTGGCGCAGGACCCCCGGCGCGCGCACCGGCTGGCGGACCGGATGGGGGAGGCGGAGGCCGCGGGCTACGACGTGGTGCTGTTCGACGCGCCTCCGTCCATGGGGCTCACCACGCGCAACATCCTGGTGGCGGCCACGGAGGTGGTGGTGCCGGTGGCGCTCACGTACCTGGCGCTGGACGGGTGCGCGGAGCTGGCGGAGACGGTGCGCCAGGTGGGCGAGGCCGAGGGCCGGCCGGACCTGCGCGTCAACAAGGTGGTGCCGACGCTGTACCGCAAGACGGCGCTGGCGACGGCCATCCTGGAGCGCCTGCGGACGTACTTCCCCGACGCGCTCGCCGCCACGCCGCTGGGCTACAGCGTCAAGGTGGACGAGGCGCAGAGCCACGGGAAGACCATCTGGGAGTACGCGCCCCAGAGCCCGGGGGCGCGGATGCTCGCGGCCATCGCGGCGGAGATCCACGGAGGGCCCGCTCCGGCGAAGCGGAAGCGGACTCCTCCGAAGGTGGCCTGAGGCGGCGCCCGTTGCTCGTGGGCGCCCCGACCCCAGGGCCGGGCGCTAGGAGGCGCCCGGGTCCTTCTTGTCGCCCTTCTCCGCGGCGTCGAGCTTCTTCTCCAGCTCTTCCAACCGCTGCGTGAGCGCCTGCATGTCGCGGCCCAGGGCGGGGAGGTTACCGGTGAGGTTCTCCACGACCTGCTTCACGCGCTCGTCGATGCGGCGCTGGAAGTCCTCGAAGGCGCGCTGGCTGGCCTTGAGCAGCTCCGCCGGGTTGAGGCTCGCGGCGCCCGCTTCCGTCTGGGCGGCGGGCGTGGCGGCGGCGTCCGGAGCGGACTCCTGCGGGCTGCCGTCCTCGCGGCGCAGCAGCTTGTCCAGCCGCTGCTCGGCCTCCTCGCGGATGGAGGCCACTCGCGGAGTGACCTCCTTCTGGATGAACCCGGAGATGGACTCGCCGGGGTGGCGGATGATCTCCCGCAGCACCGACAGCGGCATCTGGTTCTTCTTCTTCTCCTCCTCGAAGATGATCTGCGCGAGGGTGACGGAGGTCAGGTCTTCCTTCGTGCGGTTGTCGACAATCCGCACCTCGGTGCCCTCCTTGATCATCGCGGCGATTTCATCGAGCGTGACGTACCGGCTCTCCACGGTGTCGTAGAGCTTCCGGTTCGTGTAGCGCTTGATGATCTTAGGCTCCTTGCTGCTGCTAGGAGCATTTGCTTGCTCGGCCTCGCTCATGTCTGTCGTCTCCGACCCCGGCTGCGCCTTGGCATTTACTCGTTTACTACCTGATTTCCAAAGGGGCGAACCTCGTATCAAAGGGGTTGGAAGCGAGCAAGTTGCCCGGGTCCGACTCGCCGTGTCCGGCAGGTGGGCTTATGCTTCGAGTCCCCCCGGCCCGACCCCATGATCGTCCAGTGCGAACAGTGCCAGACGCGGTTCAAGATCCCCGACGAGAAGGTGACGGAAAAAGGGGTCAAGGTCCGCTGCACCAAATGTCAGAACACCTTTCGGGTGGCGCGTGAGCCCACGCCTGCCCTGAGCGCCCCCCCGCCTGCCCCCTCCCCGGGTGGGCAGGCGGACCCGTTCCAGGCATTCGGTGACGCGCCGGAGCCTACCGGCGAAGTCACCCGCCCGGGCGCGGCCTACTACGCGCCGGGCGCACCCGGGGTGAAGTCCCTGGTCCATGCCTGGGGTGATGTGGAGGTGGACATCGACGTGGACCTCCCGCAAGCGACTCCCGGACGTGCCCCTGCCACGCCGGGCGCGGGGGGGCCGATGACGCCGTTCGATCCGCCCGTGCCGCTCCCGGGCGTCGCGTCCCGGAGGCAGGCGGCGCCGGTGCCCTCGCCGGGGCGCCTGGAGGGGCTGGACGCGGAGGATCCGTTCGCGGACTTCATGTTCGATGCGCCTTCGCCCGCTGCTCCCGCGGCGGCCCCTCGGCCCGTGGCCCCGGCGGGTGCGCCCCGACCGGCGCCTCCGGGGGCCTTCGCGCCGCCCACCGCCCGTGCCGCTCCTCCCGGGGCGTTCGCGGCGGGGCCGCCTGGCGCGTCCCGCCCTGGCCCCATGGCTCCCGTTCCCACGGCTCCACCGGGGGCGCTCGGGGGCGCTCCGGGCGCCTTCGCGGGCGACGCCTCGGCGCTGTCTGACTTCGGGGACTTCGCGGACGGCGCTTCATCGCTCGGGGCGCCTGGGAGCTACACGGGCGACGCTTCCGCGCTGTCCGACTTCGGGGACTTCGCGGACGACGCTTCGTCCCCGTCCGGGGCAGGGGCGTACTCGGCGGGGGCTTCGTCCCCGTCCGGGGCTGGGCCCTACTTGGCGGGTGCTTCGTCCCCGTCCGGGGCAGGGCCCTACTCGGCGGGTGCTTCGTCGCCGCCGGGTCACGCGACCCTGGGGCGCACTTCGTCGCATGCCGGACAGGGCGCACGCCCAGGCGGCGCTGGGACGCCTTCGGGAGCGGGGAGCCCTTCGTCTCCGACAGCACCTGGTGGCGTCCGCGCCGGGGCCTCGGTCCCTCCAGGAGTCGCCTCCTCGCCAAGGGCTCCGGCACCCCCGGTGGCTGCCCCCGCGCCGAAGGCTCCGGCGCCTCCACGGGCTGCTCCGCCCGGAGCCGTGGCTCCTGCCGCGGCAGCGACCCGCGCTCCGGCGCCGGGCGCCTTCGCGGGAGGGCCCACCGGACCGTCACGTGCTGGAGGCGCGGCTGTGTCTCCGGGCCCTTCCGCGGCCGTCGCGACGGACGCCGCGCCGGATCCGCTCTTCGACTTCTCCTTGGATGCCCCTCCGGCTCCGGATGCGGCGTCCCTGCGCCACGCCGCGAATGCCGCCGCCGCGCCCGCGCCGAGCGGGGCCGCGGCGGTCGGGCCGATGACGCCCGCCCCCAGCTTCGAAAGCGAGGATCCGTTCGCCTCCATCGACATGGTCGCGCAGGCCCCGAACCTGTCCGCCGCGCATGACGACCCCGGGGCCTCCCCGGAGCCGATGGGGGACCTGTTCGACTTCTCCGGCGCGGGGGCTTCAGGAGAGGAAGGCCTGGCCGCCTCCGACACCGGTCGCGCCGACCTGCTGGGCGACGTGCCTTCGGGTGCGGACGAGCCCGGCGGCATCTCGCTGCTGGGCGACGTGCCGGCATACGACGACGGCGACCCGTTCAGGATCACCACGCCCCGCCGCGAGGTGGTGGACCTGGCCAACATGCGCGGGGGGCCCGCCGTCACGGTGAACAAGCCGTCCGCCCGGATGGAGGACGTGGGCATGCCCCAGCGCCGGCTGCCCGGCCGCGCGCGGAAGCTCACGGGCTTCGTCGTCAACCTCACCGTCGCCACCGCGCTGGTCGTGGCCCTGGGCGCCTTGGGCACCGTCTACCTTCGCGACGGCAGGGTGGACCCCACCACGCTGTCCCCGGACCGGCTGCGCACGCTGGTGCTCCCGCCGTCCCGCCCGTTCATCGCCAGCGACGTGTCCAACGGCCTGTACGAGACGCGCGACGGCCGCATGCTCTTCATCGTGCGCGGGGAGGCGGAGAACCGCACCGGTGCCGCCGCCGCCGTGCGCGTGCGCGCCGCCCTGTTCGACGGAGATCAGCGGGTGCGTTCCTCGGAAGGGCTCGCGGGCGCGCTGGCCACGCCGGAGGACCTGCACGCCGTCACCACCCGCGAGGACGCCACCGCGCTCCGCCAGCGCATGGACGCGGCCGCCCTCCCGGTGCCCCCGGGGGGCAAGGTGCCCTTCCTCGTGGTGTTCCAGGAGTTCCCCGCGGACCTCAGCGGCTTCCGGTTGGAGGTGACGCTGGAGCCCGCACCCTCCGAACCCACGGCGGACCGCACGGGAGGCTGAGCCCACATGTCCACCCTGGAGGAGGCCCGCGCGCTCGCGCGCAACCTGCACGCCCTGGGCGGAGGCGCCACGGTGCGCCGCAAGGCCGCCGCGCGCGAAATGGCCCGGCGTGAGCCGTTCGACACGAACGAGCTCATCGGCCACCTGCTGTCCCTGTCCCGCGCCGGGCAGGCCCCCGCCACCTGCGTGCTGTCGGACTTCCTGGCCGCGTTGGATCAAGAGGCCGAGCACATCCCCCACGTGGAGGCGCTCCGGCGCATGGCCCACGTGCAGTCCCTGGAGGCGGTGGCGGACCTCTTCGCCCGAGGCCCCGCGCGCAAGGAGCTGGACGCGGACGCGGCGGCCCGCGCGGACGCCCTCGCGGCGCACCAGTCCCTGGGGCACCTGAAGCAGCAGGCCCGCCTGACGCGCGACCCGGACGTGCTGTCGCGCCTGGCCACCGTCAGCAACCCGGCCGTGCTGCGCAACGTGCTCCTCAACCCGCGCCTCACGGAGGACCTGGTGGTGCGCATCGCCGCGCGCAGGCCCGCCCGTCCGGAGCCGCTCGTCGAGATCTGGAAGTCACCGCGCTGGTCCGTGCGGCACAAGGTGCGCCGCGCGCTCGCCTTCAACCCGTACCTGCCACCCGAAGTGGGCGCGAAGCTGGTGCCGCTGCTCAACTCCGCGGACCTGCGCGAGCTGGTGGACGACGCCGGACTGCTCCCCGCCCTGCGTCAGCAGGCCGCGCGCCTGCTCCTGGCGCCAGCGCCCGGCAGCCCGCCCGGTCCACTGGTGCTCCCGGGCGGCGAGGAGTTCTAGGCGCGAGGGTCCTTGGGGCCGCCCTCGGTGAAGTCCGCGTCGGTGCTGCCCCGGCGTGAACCGGGCAGGTGCTTCACGTCCACCAGGTCCTCGCCGCGCGACGCCTTGCGGAAGGAGTAGACGAACTTGCCCACCGCGTTGCCCAGCTGCCCCATCCGGGCGGCCGAGAAGACGACCAGCAGGACGAAGCCGAGGACGATGAATTCTCCGAGGCCCAGCATGCTTCGGACACTGCAATAAACCCACCCGCGAGGCAAGCCGGGCCCGCGTCCACCCCTGGACGCCCGCCCGTCCCCGACACTGCGCCCGGCGCCGGTTCCAGGCGACACTGCGCGTCCCATGCTCCTGCTCGCTCACCGTGGTGCCAGCGCCGACGCCCCCGAGAACACCCTGGAGGCCTTCACGGAGGCCGTGCGCCAGGGCGCGGACGGCGTGGAGCTGGACGCGATGGTGTGCGGCTCCGGCGAGGTGGTGGTGTGCCACGACGAGCGCCTGGACCGGCTCGCCGGGCAGCCGTGGGAGGTGCGTACGACGCCCTGGTGGAAGCTCTCCCGCGCGGACGTGGGCACGTCCCTGGGCTTCGCCCCCGCGCGCATCCCGCTCCTGGAGGACGTGCTGGACGCGCTGCCGGAGCACTTCCTCGTCAACATCGAGCTGAAGTGCGACCGGTTCGATGACGGCGGTCTGGCCGCGGCCGTGGCCCGGCTGGTGCGCGACCGGGACCTCGCGAGCCGCGTGGTGGTGTCCAGCTTCAACCCGCTGTGCCTCTTCCGGCTGGCGGCGGCGGACCCCTCGCTGCGCCGGGGCTTCCTCATCGACCCGGATCGCCCCTGGGTGCTCCAGGCGTACGGGCTCAGCCCGCTGGTGTCGTCGCACTCGGTGCACCCCTTCCACGAGGCGTGCACGCCGGAGCGGGTGGCCGCGTGGAAGGACGCCGGGCTGCGCGTGGCGGCATGGACGGTGGACGACCCCCAGCGCGCCAGGACGCTGCGCGAGATGGGCGTCTCCTACCTCATCACCAACCGCCCGGGCCGCGTGCGCGAGGCCCTGCGGTAGCTAGAAGTCCAGGCCCAGCGTCGTGTTGAAGGCGAAGACGGAGGGCAGGTCGCGGCTGGTCGCACCGGTCTGGTCGAAGCTGCCCAGGCTGGTGATGGAGACCTCCGCGCCCAGCTGGAGCGCGCCGCCAATGAAGCGCGCGCCCGCGTAGAAGCGCGGGGTGAGGTTGTCGCCCGCGGACACCCTCGTGTACGAGGCGGTGTTGATCAGCGCGTCGCGCGAGTCGTTGCCCTGCGTGTCCGCCACGGTGCGGGTGGGGTCGAAGTCCAGCGTGCGCGTCGTGGCGCTGACGAAGTTGAGGTCCAGGCCGCCGTAGGGCGTCAGCGTCACCATGCCGCCCAGGGGGAACTGCTTGCCCACGCCGATGTCCAGGCCCGTGGTGGTGAGGTCCAGGTCGTGCGCGCCGAACAGCTTGGTCACGTGCAGGCGCAGGCCCACGTCCGGCAGGTAGGTGAAGCCCTCGTTGACGGCCCACTTCAGCTCGCCGGTGGCCGTCACCATGCTGCTCTTCTCCACCCAGCCCACGCGCCCGCCCAGCTCCAGCGAGAAGGGCAGGCCCTTGCGCACGTGGAGGGAGGGCACCAGCACGGAGCCCGGCTGCGCCCGCTCCGTGGGCAGCGCCACGCTGTTCGGGAGGGACACCACGGACAGCTCCGCGTTGAACGCGTAGCCCGAGTGGCCCGTGGTGCGGGGAGGCATCAGGTTCGCGGAGGACATCACCGCGCCGAACGTGCGCGCGAAGGCGCGGAAGTCCGCGCTGGCCTCCGCGAACTCCGTGCCGGTGATGACCGGGGTCGAGCCCCGGCGGTCGACGCCGAAACGGGCAATGGACAGGTCGTTGTCGTCCGCGTGGGCCGCGGCCCCGGACAGCGCCGTCGCGAGCACCAGCCACCGACTGAACGTCCGCATGGGGGAATCACGCCTCCGGGACGCATGCCGGCCAGCGGGCGCCCACCTGCGCGGACCCTAAATCGGCGCTCGGTGAAGCGTCAACAAAACGGGCGGCCCTCCTCCAGGGAAACGCCCTCCCGGAAGGGGAGGGTGTCCACTGGAAGTGAGCCGCCCGAGGGTCAGGCGCTCCGGCGGGCCTGCCCGGGGACTACTGCTGGCGCGGCTTCACCGGCGTCACCGCCGCGGCGGCGGGCGTCGTCACCTTCTGGGCCACCTCCGCCGGACGGCGGCGGATGACCAGGGTGCGGCGGCTGGCGAACTCGGTGCTCTCACGGGCCACCACCAGCACGTTGTTGTTGCCCTCCTTGAGCGCGAAGTCCGAGGTGAACTTCAGCGTGTTGGGCTCGCCGCCCTTGGGGTCCACGGCCTTGAAGTAGACCTTCTGGTCGTTGACCAGCACGTAGACGTCCAGCAGGCCGTTGGGGTCCTTCACCACGCCGGAGAGGGTGAACTTGTCGCCGTTCACCACCACGCCGCCGTGCGAGGGGTCCACGTCCAGCTTGATGTCCGGCGGCTGGTGCGTGGTGGTCCACGCCACCGTCTTGGGCGCCGCGGCCTTGCCGGTCTTCACTTCCTTCGCGTCCTGCGTGCGCACGAAGGCGAAGCGGTCCTTGTCCAGGGCGACCTTGTAGAAGCCCTTGGTGGTGGCCTCCATGGCCAGCGTCGCGCCCTGGGGCAGCTTCGCCACCGGACGGGCGTCCGCGGTGGGCGCGCCGAACAGCTCCGCCTTGTCCGACAGCTTCACCAGGCCCTTCTTCACCTCCAGCGGGGCCACCGGGCCGTCCTTCACGGGCAGCTGGAGCTTCTCCAGGACGAACTCCTCCAGGGGCTCGTCGAGGATGGCCAGCTTCAGCGGGAAGGTGTCGCCCTTGTAGCCCTTCTTCAGGGACACCTGGAAGCGCGCCGTCTTCGTCTCGCCGGGCTTGATCTCCCCCAGCTTGAAGCGGCCCTTCTCGATGAAGATGTTCGCGTCGCCGCCGTTCTTGATCTGCGCGAACGAGTCCAGCGCCGGGCCCACGCCCGTGTTGGTGACGTCCATCACCACCGTGACGTCCTCGCCGCGCTGCACGACGCCGTCGCCGTTGCACTCGGCGCAGTCATCCACCACCTGCCAGTTGAAGGCGAACGCGGGGCGGGGCAGCTCCACGAAGGACAGCTCCGACACGAGCGTGTCGCGCAGCGGGCCGTTGTCGTCGAACAGCTTCACCTTCACGTCGTCGCGGCGGCTGGTGAGGTCCTTGGGCAGGCGCACCTGCACCTTCCAGGACTTCTTCTCCCCCGGCGCGATGGCGCCGAAGAGGAACTCGCGGCGGTCGAGGAACGCGTTGTCGCTCTCCGTCCATCCGCGCACGCGCTTGAGCGGCTCCGTGCCCTTGTTCTCCACGTTGATGACCATGTCCAGCGCGTCGCCGGCGTTGATCTTCGCGTCGTTGCCCGGGGAGAAGCTGGCGTCCAGCTGCACGTTCTTCGGCGTGGGGCCGGGGCTCCAGTCCAGGCCCAGCGCGGCGATGGCGTTGTTGATGCGCTGCTCCTCCTCCTGGCGCTTCTGCTCCACGAAGGTCTTGCCCTGCTTGAGCTGCTCGGTGCGCTTCACGGCCGGCACGCGCACGATGAAGTCGTGGGCGAACTGGACCTCGAAGTCCTCCTTGATCTCCTCCTGGGCCTCCGCGTCCAGCTGGTCGTCCAGGTCCTCGCCCCGGCCGGCCACGTCCACGTCCAGCAGCGGATCATTCTCCCCGTGCTCCTTCTTGTCCTTGGCGCCCTTGGCCGCGACCTTCTCCTTGGGCTCCTCCTTCTTGGCGGCGGCGGCCTGGACGGCCTTCTCCTCCACCTTCAGGTACTTGAGGCTGGTGCCCGGCTTCTCGCGGTCCAGCACCTCCTCGCGCTTCTTGGCGATGGTGGTGGAGTCCGGGTTGCCGAAGTGCTGGTCCAGGTCCGCCTCGCCCATGGACTTCCGGGGCGCGAACACGTCCACCCGGTCCGCGGTGACGCGCGTGGGCACGAGCTGGATGTCCGGCACGATGCCGACCTCCTGGATGGAGACGTCGCCCGGCGTGAGGTACTTGGCGATGGTCAACTTGAGCGCGCTGTCGTCCGGGAAGTCATAGAGCACCTGCACGCTGCCCTTGCCGAACGTCTGCCGCCCGATGATGACCGCGCGGTCCAGGTTCTTGAGCGCGCCCGCGACGATTTCAGAGGCGGAGGCGCTGCCCGCGTTCACCAGCACCGCGATGGGGTAGGACTCCTCGCCCTCCGTGGGGCGCGCGCGCTTCTCCTCGCGCAGCTTGTCGCTGAAGCCCACCGTCGCGACGATGGTGCCCTTGGACAGGAACGTGTCCGACACCTGGATGGCCTGCTCCAGGAGGCCGCCCGGGTTGCCGCGCAGGTCGAGCACGAGGCCCTTGAAGCCGCCCTTGGCGTCCGCCTGCTTGCGCATCTCCGCCAGCGCGGACTCCAGGTCGCGCGTGGTGTTGCCCTGGAAGTTCTTCAGGCGCACGTAGCCCACGCCGCCCGCCAGCAGCTTGTGCTGCACGGACTCAATCGAAATCATGGCGCGCGCCACCGTCATGTTGCGCGGCTTGTCCCAGCCGTCGCGCTCCACGGTGATGGTGATGCGGCTGTCCACCGGGCCGCGCAGCTTGGACACGGCCTCGTTGAGGTCCATGTTGACGGTGGACTCCTCGCCAATCTTCTTGATGCGGTCGTCCTTCTGGATGCCGGCGCGCGCCGCGGGCGTCTTGGGCAGCACCTTCACCACGGTGAGGTTGCCCTCCTTCATCTGGATGACGAAGCCCAGGCCGCCGAACTCACCCTTGGTGGACAGCTTCATCTCCCGGTACAGCTCCGGGCGCAGCAGCACCGAGTGCGGATCCAACGTGGAGAGCATGCCGTTGACGGCCGCGTACTCGATGTCGCGCGTCTCCTCGATGGGGCGCATGTTCTTCGACAGGAAGTCGAACACGTCCTTCAGCGCGAAGGACATCTTCCACAGGGAGTCCACGTGGGAGATGTCGAACTCCTTCTGCTTCCCGTTCACGTTGACGTTGAGCTTGCCCGTCTCCGCGTTGCCGTCCACGAGCACGTCCGGGACGCTCTTCTCCACGTACTCCAGGGAGGCGATCATCATCTCCTTGGGCTTCACCCGCTTCGGGTCGACGTAGTTCTCCTTCACGTAGAGGATGACCTTCGTCAGCACGCGCAGGCTGTTGAGGTCGTGAGGGGCCTTCTCGCTCTTGCTGGCAGATGGCAGGGCGCCGTCCCAGGAGTCCTGCCCCGCCTCCGCGATTCCCACGGTGAGCGGGAGGGGTGCGCGGTCACTGCCCGCGAATGCCCAGGCCCCCAACAGAACGGCGACAGCGGTGATGCGGCGGAAGATACGCGGCATGCGGTTCATCCCAGCTGGGACGCGAGTGGCGCCCCGGGTGATGCGTGAAAAGCCCTGTGAATCCGAACGGTTCGACGTGAGCCAAGGGCCTGGCAGCGGCCGGGCAAGCCTAATCACGGCTTCCAGGTGCTTCAAGGCGTGGCCTTGTCACTAGCGACCGAGAACGTCTGCCGCAGGCAATGCGTTCCCGGAGGGCTTGGACGTACGGACACCCGGCCCTCCCGTTTATTTCGCCAGGGAGGAGGGGGGCGCAGGGGCCCCGGCCCGGGGGGTGGCGGGTCCGATCGCATCCGGTGGCGGGGGCAGGTCTCCGGCCGCGCGCAGGGCCCGGTACAGGAGGGTGCCGCCAATGATGGCCACCGGAAGGAAGAAGGTGTTGAGGATGGGGACCCAGAGGAGCACGTAGACGCCCGCGCCGAAGCCCAGGCACAGGGCCCGGCGCTCGCGCAGCATGCGGCGCACCTGGGCGAAGGGGTAGAGGTGGCGCGTCATGGGCGCGGCCAGGTGTTCAGCGGCCATCCAGAGCATCGTCCAGAGGCTGGCCAGCACGGTGAACACGACGCTGCCCACGCCCGGCACGGCGTTGAGCGGCAGGAGCAGCGCCAGCCCCAGCAGCAGCAGGGCCATGCGGGCGAGCGTGTGCAACAGCCCTGTCGTCAGCCCCCGCAGGAAGGAGACGGGCGAGGCGCCAGCGTCCGCTTCGCCACACTCGGCCTCGGTGGCCTCCGACAGCGGGTCCTGCAAGGGGGCCACCAGCAGGGGCGGCACCACGTTGGCGCCCACCACCCACGCGACGAGCGAGCCCAAGACGAGCGCGATGTACCAGCCGACGCGGCCGTACCAGGACTCAGGGCGGGTCCAGACAGATTCGAGCAGTCCGGGGGCGTAGCGGTAGAGCAGGACCCCCACGCCGACCAGGGCGACGGTGGTGAGGGCCGCGCACAGGCTGGACAGGAGGAAGAGGCGGCGGGAGCGGAACAGGAGCTGGAAGGCGCGGCCGAGCACCCCCACGCCCTGGAAGAAATCCAACAGATGGGGTTGGGGCGACAGGGTGGGGGTGGGGGGCGCGGGAGGCATGGGGGCGGGGTGCTCAAATGAGGGCAAGGCCAACGAGCCCCGTTATATAGGGCGCCCTCATGTCCCTCGACCTCAAGCGCGTGGCCTCCGAGCCCCTCACGTCCGCCGCCCCCCTGGTGGAAGAGCTCCGGAAGGCGGAAAAGCCCCGGGCCGAGCACCGGCTCGGGCTGGAGCACGAGAAGTTCATCTACCCCGTGGGTTCCGCCCAGGCCGTGCCCTATGAGGGACCGAACGGGGTGGGGGCGCTGTTGGAGCGCATCGCGCCGGGGGGCTACGAGCCCTTCCGGGAGACGCCCCAGTCCCCGGTCATCGCGCTGCAGCGCGGGATGGCGGCCATCTCCCTGGAGCCCGGCGGTCAGTTCGAGCTGTCCGGCAGCCCCTTCCACACGGCTCGGGAGGCGCACCAGGAGAACCTGGTGCACCTGAAGGAGACCCAGGCGGCGGCCTCGCAGCTGGGGCTGCGGCTGGTGGCGCTGGGGTACCGGCCGGTGGGCACGACGGGCGAGATGCCGTGGATGCCCAAGACGCGCTACCAGGTGATGCGGCGCACGCTGCCGGAGCGCGGCCGGCTGGCGCTGAACATGATGTTGATGACGTCCACGGGGCAGGTGTCGCTGGACTGGGCGGACGAGGCGGACTGCGTGAAGAAGACGGTGACGGTGGCGCGTCTGTCGCCGCTGCTCGTCGCGCTGTACGCCAACAGCCCGCTCGTGGAGGGCAAGCCGTCCGGTTACATGTCGTTCCGCAGCCGCGTCTGGGAAGAGGTGGACCCCACGCGGTGCGGCTACCTGCCGTCCTGGTTCGACGGCTCCTTCTCCTACCAGGCGTACGTGGACTGGGCGCTGGACGCGCCGCTGCTGTTCCTGCGCCGCGAGGGCGAGTACCGCCACCCGAAGCTCACCTTCCGCCAGCTGCTGACGGAGGGCTACGAGGGCAAGCCGCCGGACATGGGGGATTGGACGGACCACCTGTCCACGCTCTTCCCGGAGGTGCGGCTCAAGAAGGTGCTGGAGGTGCGCGGCGCGGACTGTAGCAGCGCGGCGATGACGGGGGCCCTGGGGGCGCTCTGGCGCGGCATCCTCTACGACGCGCAGGCGCTGAGCGAGGCGGAGCAGCTGCTGCCCCGGCTGAGCTTCACGGAGCACCTGGCCTTCCATGACACCGCGCGCCGCGAGGGACTGGCTGGGAAGCAGGGCTCGCGCGCGCTGCACGGACTGGCCGCGGAGATGGTGGCCATCGCGAAGCGGGGACTGCAGCGGCTGGATCCGCTGGACGTGCCGCTGCTGGCGCCGCTGGAGGCGGTGGCGGCTTCGGGGCGGTCGCCCGCGCAGGACGTGCTGGACGCGTGGGCTCAGGACCCGCGTCCGGAGACGTTGATGACGCGCTTCGAGCTGTGAGGGCGGGAAGCGCGCTCGTCGTCCCGGGGACGCGGGCCCTGGGTCACGGACGGCTCAGAAGGTGCCGCCGACGGTGAGGTTGCCGTTGAAGAGGTTGCCCTTCGCGTCCGAGTTGGTGTCGGGGATCCTGAACAGGTTCTCGCCCCCGAGGAAGCGGAAGGTCGTGCGCACGCCGGTGTACAGGTTGCCCACGCGGTAATCGAGCCCCGCCGACAGCGGCAGCTCCGTCTGCCAGTCGTTGTTGTAGACGCTCCGCGAGCCGTCGGACGAGTGCAGGTAGCTCAGGCCCAGGCCCACGCCGACGAAGGGGTGGAACCGGTGGTGGATGACCGGCCCCAGCTTGCCCATCACCGTGGCGTTGTTGCGCCAGATCTGGTTGCCGCTGGGCACGCGCGAGTCATCGATGGGGATTCGCTGGCCTTCGTAGCCGGCCTCCACGCCGATGTACTTCCAGGGTTGGGCGGTGGCGTTGATGCTGAACAGGGGGCCCACTCCCGTCTCCCTGCCAAGCTCGCTGGTGAAGCCGCCCAGGCCCACGCGCACGTCCACGCCGGCCTCGACGTCCTCCGGGCTGTAGCTGAGCTTGCGCGACACTTCGGTTGCATCCACCGCCGCCAAGGCCGGGCTCGCCACGCATGTACCGGCCGCCACCAGACCTGCCACCATCGAAGTCCGTCTCATGTCCGGGTTCCTCCCGATGCCGTGAAGGGTGAGACCTGGAATGGAAGCTGGGACGCGGGGGCCAGACGCAGCACCTGCCCGTGGGACGGAGGCGGGAGGGGGGCCGAGCGCCCCGCCCGCTAACGGCGGCCGAAGAGCTTCTTCAGGCCGGACAGCAGGCCGCTCGGGCGCGCTTCGGGGGCGGTGTGGAAGGGCGAGCGAGCGATGAGGGCATCCCGGGTCGCGTCGTCCAGGTCCTCCGTCGCGAGCGCCACGGGCTGACGCTTCGCTCCGGGCAGGGTGGCGCTGAAGGCCAGGGTGCCGTCGGTGGACAGCTCCAGGTGCACCTCCACCTCACCGGGGCGCTCCACGGTGAGGGAGAGGGCGCCGAGCCATTCATTCTCCACGGCGGTGGGGGCGGTGCCCTGGAAGAAGGCGAGCGCCAGCGGGCCGGGGGCGGTGACGGGGATGACCAGGGTCTTGGCCGTGGGCAGGCGGGTGTTGCGCTCCAGCACGCGGCGGAAGACGCCGGCGTCCTCGGCGACGCCGATGGGGGCGGTGAGCACTTCGGAGACGCTGGCGGCGGGCCTGCCCACTTCGGCGAGCAGCAGGGCGTGGCCGAGCAGCGCGGCGCCGCGCACCACGGCGGTGCGGCCGTCGACGTCGTCCTCTCGCACGGGGACGCCCAGGCTCTCTTCCAGCCGGCGGCGCACGAGCGGCGCGCGGGACTGTCCGCCCACGAGGAGGACGGCATCCAGGCCCTGGGGGGACAGGGCATTGGATTCCAGCACCTCGCGGGTGACGGAGACGACGCGCTGGGCGAGGTCGGCGGTGAGGGCCTCCATGCGCTCGCGATCCAGCGTGGGGCCGCGGCCGGTGGGCAGGGCGACGTCCACGGAGTTCTGGGTGGAGAGGGTCTGCTTGGTGGCTTCCGCGAGGGTGCGCAGGGGGCCCCAGTCGAGCGGGTGTTCAGGGCGGGGGTGGCCCTGTTCGGCGAGGTCGCTGACGAGCGCCTCGGCGATGCGAGCGTCGAACTCCATGCCGCCCAGGGTGGGGTCGCCGCCGGTGGTGACGACCTCCAGGTCGTCGCCGGTGACTTGCACCACGCAGACCTCCAGGCCACCGCCGCCCAGGTCCACGACGAGGACGCGCTTGCGCGCCAGGCCTCGGCCGTGCGCGTACGCGAGCGCGGCGGCGGCGCTGTTGGTGAGCACGCGAGGTACGTCCAGGCCGGCCAGGGTGGCGGCTTCGCGCAGGGCGGCGCGCTGGCGTTCGGTGAAGTGAGAGGGCGCGCAGAGGACGGCGCGCGTCACCTTGCGGCCGAGGTACGTGGTGGCGGCCTGGCGCAGCTCGCGCAGGAGCATCGAGGTGAGGAGGGTGGGCGCCACGACGCGGCCGTCGAACTCCACGCCCGCGTCGCCGTGGAGGTCGGTGGCGACGGGGAAGGGCAGTTGTGGGGCGAGCCAGCGGAGGTGGGGGGAGCGGGCGCGTACGCCGAGCAGGCGCTTGAGGCCGGATGTTGCGCGGCGGGGATCGCGGGCGGCTTCGGCGAGGGCGGCGGTGCCGACCTGGAATGCTCCGGCGCTGTCCATCGCGATGACGGAGGGGAGGCCGGTGCTGTCGGTGCCGGGGAGGGGGATGGGGGTTGCGACACCGTTGATGAAGGCCGCGACGCGCGCGTGCGAGGTGCCCACGTCGATGCCGAGCACGACCTCCGCCGCGGCCGGCGTGGTGGAGGGGACGGCGGGGGCGAGGTCGAAGAACGTGCGACGGCGGCTGCGCGCGGTGGGGACGTCCGAGGCGCGGCTCTGAGCGGGCTCCGTGGGAGGGATCGCGGCTTCGCGCGCCGTGATGGAGGCTTCCGCGCGGGACGGTGTGGACGCGATGGCGCTGGCGGGAAGCGAGACACCTTCCGTGGATGGAGCGAGAGGCGGAAGGGAGGTCGTGCTCGCGCCGTTGTCCTGCTGCGGCGGTGTGGACGCGGAGGCCGTGCTTTCAGTGGGGGCCGATGTGGCCGTGTTGCGCGGTGGGGAGGCGTTCGGGGGAGGCAGTTCCGAAGCGGAGGCGGTGCTCGCCGGTGAGGCGGATGGGCGCGTGCTGGGAGTTGAACCCGGGTCCGGGGGCGGCGGTGCCGATGTGGAGGGCGAGGGCTCCGCCGGGATGGATGCGCTTGCTCCGAGGGGACCGGCGTTATCCGGATGCGGCAGCGCTGAAGCGGAGTCCGTGCTCTGCGTGGCGGTTGATGCGCTTGTGCTGAGGGGGGCGGAGTTCTCCGGATTCGGCAGCGCTGAAGCGGAGTCCGTGCGCTTCGTCGGGACAGCAGCGCTCGTGCTGCGGGGCGCGGAGGTGTCCGGATGCGGCAGCACTGAAGCGGAGTCCGTGCGCTCCGTTGGGACAGCAGCGCTCGCGCTGCGGGGCGCGGAGGTGTCCGGATGCGGCAGCACTGAAGCGGAGTCCGTGCGCTCCGTTGGGACAGCAGCGCTCGTGCTGCGGGGCGCGGAGGTGTCCGGATGCGGCAGCACTGAAGCGGAGTCCGTGCGCTCCGTTGGGACAGCAGCGCTCGTGCTGCGGGGCGCGGAGGTGTCCGGATGCGGCAGCACTGAAGCGGAGTCCGTGCGCTCCGTTGGGACAGCAGCGCTCGTGCTGCGGGGCGCGGAGGTGTCCGGATGCGGCAGCACTGAAGCGGAGTCCGTGCGCTCCGTTGGGACAGCAGCGCTCGCGCTGAGCGGTGCGGCTTCGTTCAGAGCCGAAGCAGCGGTCGTACGCTCCTCAGCAGAAGATGATGCGCTCGTTCTGAGAGGAGCTGAGGAGTCCGGATGCGACTGTGCTGAAGCGGAGTCCGTGCGCTCCGTTGGGACAGGGGCGCTCGTGCCGAACGGAGCATCTTCGCGCGGATGCGGCGGTTCCGAAGCGGCGGTCGTGCGCTCTTCGTCAGCGGATGCGCTCGGGTTGCGAGTGGCTGAGGAGTCTGTAAGCGACCGTGCTGAAGCGGAGTTCGTGCGCTCCGTTGGGACAGGGGCGCCCGTGCCGAGCGGAACGGCTTCGCGCGGATGCGGCTGTGCCGAGGCGGCGGTTGAGCGCTCTTTGTCAGCCGATGCGCCTGTGTTGAGAGCGACGGCTTTGTCCGGATGCGGCAGTGCTGAATCGGAGTCCGTGCGCTCCGCTGGGACAAGGGCACTCGTGCTGAGCGGAGCGGCTTCGTGCGGATGAGGCAGTGTCGAAGCGGAGCTCGTGCGCTCCTCGGCAGCTGATGCGCTCGTGCTGAGAGAGCCGGAGTTGTCCAGATGCGGCAGCGCTGATGTGACGTCCGTGCGCTCCGTCGCGACAGGGGCGCCTGTGCTGCGCGGAGCGGACTCGTGCGGATGCAGCTGTGCCGAGGCGTCGACCGTGTGCTCTTCATCAGCGGATGCGCTCGCGCTGAGAGGGGCGGATTTATCCGGACGTGACAGTGCTGCAACAGAGTCCGTGCGCTCCGCTGGGACAGCGGCGCTCGTGCTGGGCGGTGCGGCTGTGTTCAGATACGACTGCTCACGCGTGGAGCCCGTGGTCTCCGTTAAGCCAGATGCGTACTCGCCGCGCAGTGCGGCTTTGTCGGGATGCGACAGCGCGAGCACTGAAGCCGTGTGCTCCGCCGTGCCAGATGTGTTTTCGCTGAGTGGCGCGGATTCGTCCGGATGCGGCTGTGCCAGTGTCGAGGCCGAGCCTGCCTCCGGGAAGAAGGCGCTTGCGTCGCCCGGTGCGGACTTGTCTGGACGAGTCAGTGCCGCATCGGCTGCCAAGCTCGCTATCGAGGGAGCCGCAGTCGCGCTGAACAGTGAGGATTCGCCCTCATGCAGTAGCGCCGAAGCAGCTGTGCTCTCCGCTGGAGCAGAGGCGCGCGGGCTGAGTAGTGAGGCGGCGTCCTGCTGCGGCGGTGCCGCAGTGGGGACTGTTGTGTTCTCAGTCGGAGTGGACGCGCTCTCGCTGAGTGATGCGGCGACATCCTGATGCGGCAGTGCCGCGGTGGATGCTGTGCCTTCTGCTGGGGCAGATACGTCCTCGCTGAGTCGCGTGGTCTCGTTCGGATGTGGCACCGCCGTCGCAGCGGCAGTGCGTTCCGTTAGCGCGGATGCGCTCTGGCTGAGATGCGTGGCGTCACTCGGAGCTGCCAGTGCCGCAGCCACGGCCGAGCTTTCCCATCCAGGAGACGTGGCTTCGTCAGAGGGCGCCGGTGCGATGGAGGCAGCCGCGTGGCCATCCGCCGCATGGATCGCGACCTGGGACGCGGTGACCGCAAGCGCGCCCTCATCCCAATCGCGTGTCTCAGCAGGAGCTCCCTCGCCGACCGACTTCGTGTCGGAACCAACCCTGCCCAAGACCGAAGCGTCCAACGGCGATGCGTCTGAGGAAGATGCTGTCGCGCTTGCCGGTGCGGCAAGCCCACTCGTGGCGGGCGCAGGCTGCGTGACAGAGGATGGCGACTCCTCCTCCTGGTCCAAGTCGTCCGCGAGCGTTGTCGCGAAGACTGGCGGCATGGAGGACGCTGAAAGCGCCTCTTCGAGAGGCGAAACACCCTCCTGGACCGTGGGCCCCCAGGACTCGGCTTCAAACGGGGACGTGACGGTTGCCGACGCATCCTGGGGCGCATTCGCAGGCGCCATCTCAGCGTCATGTGTGGCTTCGGAATCGTCGGATGGAGGGATCGTCTCGTCAGACGCGAGGGATGGCGCGAAAGCGGGGGGGCCTTCTTCGTGTTCCGACGCGAGGACGGAATCGGCCTCGGATATGGGCCATGCTTCCTCCGCATCCCCCAAGAAGACCGGCGCCTGTTCTTGAGAGACCGATGGAGCCGGGAGGAATGCGTCCTCATCCAGCACCTCCGCGGCCTCGGAGGGGGGCGTGTCTTCAGCCGCGAGCGCTGCATCCGGAAGGACTTCCGGAGGTGCGGATGCTCCGACGAGAGCGGTCCATGCGTCCTCGGCTGGTGCCTCGGCCAGCGTGGACGTGAGCAACTGCGTTTCGGACACGACCTCCGTGTCCGACTCCAGCACCTCGGTCGTGGTGCCCGAACCTGGCTCATCGAATCGTGATGGCGGCCCCGGTTTTTCGACAGCCTGCTCAAGCGCGGCGGTGAACGGGTCCACCTCCTCGGCGGCGTCGCTCGCTCCGTGAGGAGTGGACTCTGGGTCGATGCCCCATGCGCGAAGTCGCTCGGCTTCCAGTTGACGTGGAGCCGCGACCGGCGCCGTCGCATGCACCACTTCGGGCCGTGCGGATCCCGGAATGCCGTCGAGGGCCGGCATGGCCGAGGAGCCGCCCTCTGGCGAAGAGGGCTCCTCGTCTGAATCCAGGCTGAGATCGACATCGAACTCGAGGGACTGCTCGACCTCGCTCGACGCCTCCTCGGGGGGCGTTGTCGCCGCGAGAGCGCTCGACGGTCCTGTCTCGCTGGGCGTACCCGTTACGCTGCCCGCGAACGCAGGCGCGGATGCTCCCGTTCCTTGTGGGAACGAGAGGAGGGCTGGCCCTGCTTCCGCGTCGCCGGCCTCGTCCGTGTTCGCAGGGGAGGCCCACTGTGACTGTTCAGGGACGTGCGCATCCCCGAGCACGGCATTCGGGTCGAACGAATCCACCGGCGCGGGGACGAAGCCGAAGGAGTCGGATGCGTCTTCTTCCGCGAACCCAGGCGTGAAGCTGTCAGCCGGCGGTGCCTCGTGGAGCCCGTCATCCGCGACAGGGGCAGCCCACGCGGACTGAGCCTCTGGGGATGCTGGCTCCCAGGACTGCGTCCGCCCACGACCGTCGTCCGCCTCGACAAGCGGCGAAGCTTGCTCCCAGGAAGCGCTCGCTTCTCCGCTGTTGTCAGGCCCCGGAGTGGGGACTCCATCCGCTTCAACATTCCCAGCGGCCTCGCCAGGCGACGTGTACCACGATGCGGAGGTGGCGAATGGATCCGCTGCCACGTTCCCAAGGGTCTCGTCAGACGAAGCCGGAGCCCAGGAAGGAGCCGCGGTGAGACCTTCGGGCTCGGTGGCGGTGAACGGATCCGCCGCGATGCTCGCGGTGTCGCCAAAGGGCGCGGGCGAAGCCTGCTCCCAGGCCTGCGGCTCCGGACGGTCTGGCGCAGTGGGCGCGTCCGCGCCAATGCCGTCCGTGTTTCCGGAGGACTCGGCCGGTACCGGCTCCCATGAAGACGAGTCTGCACGGTCGTGGCCGGCTTCCGACGCGGCGAACGCATCCGTGCCGTGCGCATCAGCGGTGCCGGACGACTCCACGGATGCCGGAGCCGAGGAGGGGTTCACGTCCGGCTCGGACGAAGCCAGGGCCTCACCGTGCCCCGTCGAACCGGTGTCGGCCGGAGACGCCTGCACCGCGGAGAACGCGTCGGAAGCGGCTGGGAACCGCTCCGGTATCGTCCCCTCGGAGGACCCCGGAGGCGACGGGCGGACGGTGAACATCTCCTGCGTCGCTCGTTGCACCCCTGTCCCCGACGGATCCTTTCGCGCCTTCCGCGAAGGGCTCACATCCGGAAGCGGCGCGAGTTCCTCCTCTGCTTCCTCGTCCCCCTGTTCAGGAAACAGCGACACCGGCTCATCGGGATCCGCGAGGACCGGCGTCGCGACGGCGGCAGGAATCTGCACGGCCGGCAACGTCATGGACGCTTTCGCCGTCGCCGCGCGAGCCCACGGCTCGTTCCCGGAAGCCACCTCGACCTGTCGTGACGGAGGAGCCGGCGCAGGCGTGGGCACCTTGCTCGTCGCGGGTATTGTCTCCGGACTGGGGAACGCCACGGGGCGCGGCGGATTCACGGCCGGGGTTCTCCGGACGAGCCCCGGCGGGCGCGGCACCGTGTCTGTCTTTGGCGCGGCAGGTGAGGCCACCACCGCCTGGGCATCCTCGGCCCCATGGCGCCGAGAGACGATGCGGTCGATGAGCGCCTTGCTCGCGGCGTCCAGCCGGGTGAAGCGCACCGTCATCCCGGTCCGCGCGTTGCCCGCGTCCGGCTGCGCCTTGAGCACCACGCCTTCACCGCGCAACAGCCGGGTGCCGTCCGCGAGGACGAACTCGAACGCCAGCCCCGTGCCCTCCGGCTTGAGCGCCCGCGTGGCCACGAAGATCCCACCGCGCCCCACGTTCGAGCCATACCGCTCGATGAACTCCTCCTCCGCCGTGTACGGGAGTCGGATGCGCAGAGGGAGGAGCTTGGGGGCCGACCCGGTCATCGCAGGGGGATCCGCACGTCCCCGCCGGAGCCCTTCACCACGAGCTCCAACCCATCGTCTTGCACGGCCTCGGGAGGCACCTCGAACAGCAGCACCAGCTCCATGCGTTGCTCGGGCGCCCACGTGGTGGGCAGGGGCTTCGTGCCCGCCACCGCCTGCGCGTCACGCGCCAGCGGGTACGCCTGCCCCTTCGCATCCGTCACCTTCACGCCGTCCAGCGACAGCGGCGCGGGGGCCGGGCCCACGTTCTGGGTGATGAGCTCCACGCGCAGGAACAGCTCCTCCGTCGTGAGCCCCAACCCCACCTTGCCGGAGCCGCCCTTCACCGAATGCGACGCCTCCAGCCCCGTGACCTTCATCGCCACCGTGTCCACGTGCACGGTGTCGTTGCGCTCGGGCAGCCGCAGCTTGCGCGTGCCCTCGGAGCCGATCCCCGCGGCCAGGCCCGCGAGCCGCGACTCCTCCGGCTCCCGCGCGGCCTCCCGGGGCGCCGAGGGTGCTCCGCCCTGCTTCACCCGGTCCGCCTCCGCGCGCAGCTTCTGGAGCGTGCGCGCGTCGGCCTCCTGGCCGGGCTCGGACGTGGAGGACTCCTTCGTGCAGCCCCCCAGGAGGAGGGCCGCCGTCAGGAGCGCCTGAAACCGGGACGAAGCGCGAGGACTCACGCCGGGCTCGCGCCCTTCACCAGCTCGTAGAGCTTCTCGAGCGCCACGGGGAGCTTGTCCGCGTCAGGGCCGCCGGCCTGCGCCATGTCGGGCTTGCCGCCGCCCTTGCCGCCCACTTCCTTGGCCATCTCGCGCACCAGGTTGCCCGCGCTGATGCCCTTGGCCACCAGGTCCTTGGTGAGCGCGACCAGGATGACGGCGCGGCCGTCCTTCTCGCCGCCAATGGCAATCACGCCGGAGCCGATGCGGTCGCGCAGCTGATCGGCCATGCCGCGGAACACCTTGTCGTCCGCGGGGTCCACGCGCGTCGCCAGCACCTTCATGCCGTTGACGTCGCGCGCCTGGTCCATGAGGTCCTTCTGCGAGGCCGTCTGGGCCTTCACCGCGACCTCCTCCACCTTGCGCTCCAGCTCCTTCACGCGCTTCTGGGTGGCCTCCACGCGGAGGGCGACCTCCTTGGGCGACGTGCGCAAGAGCGCCGCGACCTTCTTGAGCTCGTGCTCCTGCTCGCGCACGAACTGGAGCGCGCCCACGCCGGTGACGGCGACGATGCGACGGACGCCGGACGCGATGCCGCTCTCGCTCGTCACCTTGAACAGGCCGATGTCGCCGCTGCGCTTCACGTGCGTGCCGCCGCACAGCTCCGTGGACTCCGGGTGCACGGTGACGACGCGCACCGTGTCGCCGTACTTCTCACCGAACATGGCCACGGCGCCGGACTTCTTCGCCTCGTCCAGCTTCATGACGCGCGTCTGCGCATCCGCGTTGTCGCGCACCCACGTGTTGACCAGGTCCTCCACCTGCTCCAGCTGCTCCTGGGTGGCGGGGGAGAAGTGCGAGAAGTCGAAGCGCAGGAAGTCCGGCGCGACGACGGAGCCCGCCTGCTTCACGTGCTCACCCAGCACGCGCTTGAGCGCCTTGTGGAGCAGGTGCGTGGCGGAGTGGTTCGCGCGGATGGCCTTGCGGCGCTCCACGTCCACGGACGTCTGCACCATGTCGCCGACCTTCAGCGTGCCTTCCTTCACCTCCACGCTGTGGACGATGAGCCCCTGCACCGGGCGCTGCGCGTCCTTCACCTGCGCCACGGTCTTGCCGCCGTGCGCGACGATGCGGCCGGTGTCGCCCAGCTGGCCGCCGGACTCGCCGTAGAAGGGCGTCCGGTCCAGCACCACGTCCACCGTGGCGCCCGCGGACACCTGGGGCACCTCCACGCCGTCCTGCACGAGCGCGAGCACGTTGCCTTCGCCCTCGTGGCCCTCGCCGTCGTAGCCCAGGAACTGGGTGGGGGCGGTGCGCGCGAGGATGCCCTGGAAGATCTCTCCGGTGGGCTTCTTCTCCGCGTGGAAGTCCTGGCTCGCGGCCTCCTGCTCCTGGAGCTTCTTGAAGCCCTCCAGGTCCACGTCGTAGCCGCGTTCGCGGGCGATGATCTGCGTGAGGTCCCACGGGAAGCCGTAGGTGCCGTGCAGCAGGAAGACGACCTCGCCGGAGAGGAGCTTCTGGCCGGAGGCCTGGAGCTTGGACAGCTCCTCGTCCATCAGCTTCAGGCCGCGGTCGAGCGTGCGGCGGAAGCCCTCCTCCTCGTGCTTGGCGACCTCCAGGATGAAGGTGCGGCCTTCGCGCAGCTCGGGGTAGGCGTCGCCCATCAGCTCGATGACGCGGTCCACGACCTTGAAGAAGAAGGGCTCCTTGATGCCCAGCTGCGTGTCGCCGTGGCGGATGGCCCGGCGCATGATGCGGCGCAGGACGTAGCCGCGCGCCACGTTGGAGGGCTGGACGCCGTCGGCCACGAGGAACGCGGTGGCGCGGGCGTGGTCGGCGACGACGCGCTGCGAGGCGCCGGTCTCCTGGGCGTAGGGCTTGCCGCACAGCGCGCTGACGGTGGCGAGGATGCCCTGGAAGAGGTCGGTGTCGTAGTTGGAGCGCTTGCCCTGGACGACGGAGGCGATGCGCTCCAGGCCGGCGCCGGTGTCGATGGACGGCTTGGGGAGGGGGATGAGGGGCGCGTCCTTCTCCTTGCGTTCGAACTGCATGAACACGAGGTTCCAGATCTCGAGCCACCGGTCGCAATCACACGCGACGCCCTGGCACTTCCTGCCAGCGGCCTCCTCGACACAGGGGATGTCGTCGCCCTGGTGGAAGTGGATTTCGGAGCAGGGGCCGCAGGGGCCGGTGTCGCCCATGGCCCAGAAGTTGTCCTTGTAGCCGAGCTTCAGGATGCGGTCGCGAGCCACGCCCTGCTTCGCCCAGAGCTCGAAGGCCTCTTCGTCCCAGGGGATGTTGTTCTCACCGTTGAACACGGTGACGGCGAGCCGGTGGATGTCCAGGCCGAGCGTCTTCGTCACGAACTCCCAGGCGTACGCGATGGCGTCGGCCTTGAAGTAGTCGCCGAAGGAGAAGTTGCCGAGCATCTCGAAGAACGTGTGGTGCCGGGCGGTGTAGCCCACGTTGTCGAGGTCGTTGTGCTTGCCACCGGCGCGTACGCACTTCTGGGACGACGTCGCGCGGCGGTAGTCGCGTTGCTCACGGCCCGTGAACACGTCCTTGAACTGGACCATGCCGGCGTTGGTGAACAGGAGGGTCTGGTCGCCGACGGGCACCAGCGAGGACGAGGCCACGCGGCGGTGGGCGCGCTCCTCGAAGAACTGGAGGAACGCCTCGCGGATCTGGGAGGCGGTGAGGGCGGAAGGCATGGTGTGGGTATATGCCACAAGAGGGCCGGGCGCAGCAGTTCCTGGACGGGTCATTCCTGAGGGGACGGCCCATGTAGGCACGGCTGACGGCAGGGGGGCAGGGGGGCGGGCGGGCGCCCTGGAGGCCGCGAGGGGCTCCAGGGGCTCCAGGAGGCCGCGCGGACTCTGCCTTGGGGCCATCCGTCCTCACGCTCCGTGAGGCGCGAGCGCGGCGCGGATGAGCACCAGGGCCTGCTCGCGAATCCGGGCGGACAGGAAGTCCTCCGCCTTCGCATCGAGCGAGCGACAGGCGAGAGGAAACGCCAGCTCCAGGTCCACCCGCACGTCGAGGACCACTTCGTCGAGCAGCGTGTCGAGCTGGTCGCGTCCGCACTTGGAGATGGCGCTGGCGATCCTCGCGGGGTTGACCAGTCGCGCGGACCAGCCCGCGAGCGTCTCCACCGAGAGGGCCTGGTGGGGACTCCACGCCTCGCTCTCGTCGAAGCGGCCCTCGCTGAACTCGTCGATCTTCCGTTTGAGGGAGGCACGGGTGCTGGGGGCGGCGCGCAGCTCGCTCTTGATGACCAGCCCCTCCGCCACGTTGTCGGGGATGGGGGGCAGTCCCAACACGCCGGGAACCCGCGTCGGATACCGCGTGGGGACGCTGTCCATGTCGCCGCGAGTCCCGCGTCGAAGCACGGGAGGCGTCATGAGTCCAGCGCCCTTGGCTGCGGCCTCCAGCTCCGAATGGGCCAGCAAGGTGCCCTCGTCTTCGTCATCCCGCACGAGCAGGACGTCGAACGGCGACCAGCGCAGCTCCGGCGAATACCAGATGCCGGTCTGCACGGCGGACAGCCCCGGCACGGGCGGGACCTCCGGATGTGGATAGTGCCCGCCGAAGAGCTCTCCGTAGAAATACACCGTGTCGGACGGGGCCCCCAGCGCCTGTGCCATCTGCTCAGCTGCGTGGCCCAGTTGCGCCCGCACGAGCTGCCAGCCGAAGAAGGACTCCTCCTCGGTCAGCCAGGCCTTGCGCTTGCCGAACCAGACCTGTCCCGCACGCACGGCGATGACGAGCTGCGCGCCATGAACCTTCTCCAGCGCGATCCACGGTCCACCTGGGCTGGGCGCTGACTTCGGTTGACCCGCCGCGGGCATCTTCGCGTAGGTCCGAAATGAAGGAGGCTGTCCCATGCCCGGCAGAATGCCCGAAGTGGCCGCGCCGCGCTGCCTCGGTCATGCGGCACGCAGCGACTTCGCCTCGCCTCTGCGCATCGCGCCGGGCGACAGGGTATGCGTGGAGATGGTTGTCCGCATCGGAGATGGCAACGACTTACCAGCGTGTGACAAGTGCCTGGCTGAGTTGAGTGGCTTTCCAGGGCGCCGCGATGCCGGGCCAGTCCGTGGTGCTCCATGACTCGGACTTGGACACGGTGGCCTATGAGGTCTTGGCCCTATTGCAGGCGGCGGTTCGGACCGCGCATCCAGTACGCGAGGAGAAGTCCATCTCCTCTTTCTACATCGCGGTTGAAATGCGCGGGTATTGTGGCGAACTGAAGGCAGTTCTCCTGGAGGAAGTCTGGGTGTCCCATGAAAAGAAGACCTGGTGGACGAGCTGTTCTGTTCATGTGCATGGGGGTGATGGTCTGTCTGGCGTGGGTATGCAGGCCATACTGGCTCTTGCTGACCCGAGACGACTTGGGTGTTCCTCGCGGTTTGTATCGTTGCTCGGTTCGCGCCGAGTCAGGGCTACGCACCCGTTCCTGCAATATTGGAGTGGATGGCATCATCCTGCGCGAGGAGCAGTTCGCGGATGGAACCCTTCGCCGGACCTGGCTCGCCGAGGGCCAGGTCACATGCAGCCGTGATGAGGTCGGGCCTACTGGCGCGCGACAGGTGTTGCTGGAAGACGACTGCCGCAGGATAAGCCACAGGAGTGCGAGGAGACCGTGAAGGGGAAGGACTTGAGGGCCGAACCCACGAATTCATGCTCCGTGACTCGTTTCGTGAACGTCGACCTCGATCTCCACAGTGCTTCGGGAGTTGGTGACCTGATCCGTGCCCTGGAGTCGTCAATGAGGGGCGTGCGGCTGACGGCGACGGAGGCCACATTGGAACATCGTGAGCGGCAGCTGACCGTGGACGAACGGTGTCGATGGCTGCTCGGATTGCGGAGGGGCTTTCGGATGATGCTCGCAAGTGCTGGGATGCTTGCGAGATTCATTGGCATCCAGGCCGGAGTGAAACTGCATGAGGCGCTGTTTTTCGGTTTCACTCGACGCAGTGGACGCACTGCTGCGGGTCAAGACTGAGTTGCTGTTCACGGTATACACCGAGGGCAGCGGGTACCGAGCCCCGTCGTCCTGCATGTTGACTCGGATGCGCCTGGATACGGTAGGCTCGCCCTCGGCCCGTGCGAGAGAAATTGGCTTGCTTCGCCAAGGGTCTGTTTACGGACGTTGATTGCATGGCTTTTTGGTTCCAGAAGGTAGTAGTCGAGTAGCATGCGCGTGCGATGGAGGAGTTCGCTGGAGTCGTCAATGGTTGATGTTTCGCTGATTGAGAAGATGGCGGCTATCTGTAATTCGAAAGCCTGTGCTGAGGTCGATGAGTGTAGGGCGGTGGTTGAATATGGGTCAGGCAGATCCTGTTGCGCGACGTGAGTTTGACTGGATTGATGGTGGTCGTATCTGCGTGTGTGTGTATGGGCCTGCCCGTCGTGGGGACGAGTATGTCTGCCTCGTTGAGGTCCGGGGGAGGACTGTTGTGGGACAGGAAGTTCTAGGGGTGGATAGCCTTCAGGCCCTGCGCTTGGGAATTGAGGCTGTTCGATTTCTTCTGCGCCCCATTGAGGAGGAGTTGAGATTTCTTGGTGATCCTTGGCTTGATCTTCCTGAGAACATCCCGTCAGGGCTCGGGGGGAAGAATGATTCGCGCTTTCGGAAGGTGGTTGAATCTGAGATGGATCGTGTTTCGCGCGAAAATGGCGACGACCCGGATGCGCTGAGGGCTACAGAGCGAATGTCGCTGGAGTCGAGGCGGGCGCGCTTATTGGCTGCGCTGAAGTGAGCGCGTTAGAGCGGGCGTCGCGCCTGACTCACGCCTCGGCTGATTGAGCCGGGTTCCAGGGAGAGCCGAAGAGGCTGAGCACCGCTTGGGCCGGGCACTGTAGTGGCCGAGTCCCAAGCGCAGCGCGTGCTGCAGTTCGATCATCTTGTCAGAGAGGGCATTGTGCGTAGCGCGCTGTTGATCGCCTGGTCTTGCGTCCTGGGCGCAGCAGTTGAGTGGCGATGTGCGTGCGATGGAGGAGTTCGCTGGCGTCGTCAATGGTTTTTATTTGGCTGACTGGGACGGATGTCGCGTTTGGGGATCTTGAGTAATTGTGGAGCGCGGATGATGCTATTCAGGGGGCGTGCCATTGGGGCTGGATATGAACTATGGAGACTGGATGCGAAGAGTCGGGCCGCGTCTGTTGGGATGGGGTATGGCCGTCTTGCTTGGAGTGATTTTGGGTCGGATGGCTGGTTATGGATTGTATCGTGAAGAGAAGGTGATGTCGGTGGGTTCGGACTCGGCGGAAGGTTGTGCTGGGTATGTGGGTTCTGGAAAAGTCTTTCTGGGGAATGGTTATGGACTTTTTGACGGAAGATACAGAATCGCGTGCGGAGAGCGGATGCGGCTCTCGGAGGAGGTTCAGGTCGTGTGTCAATGTTCTTGAGCTGTTCCGAGTTTCTTCTGACGACAAAGATCAAGTCCCCGTCGGTGGCGCGCGCTTCCTCAGCTCGCGGGCTGGAATTCCGGCCACGGTGGTTCCCGGAGCCACGTCCTCCAGCACGAGGGCGTTGGCTCCGACCGTCGCTCCGTCTCCAATCGTCACCGGGCCCAGCACCTGCGCTCCGACTCCGATGTAGACGTTGCTGCCCACGCGGGGCACTCCATCGACTCCGGGCAGTGACTCCAGGCTCACGTTCTGGGAGATGAAGCTGTTCTCTCCAATCTCCACCCCCGGCGCGATGATGACGCCGATGCCTCCGTAGCCCAGCACCACGCTGGGGTGCAGCGCGGCCTGTGTGTCCACGTGGCTGTGATGGAAACGGTCTCCCACCGCCGCCACCACGTTCGCGAGCCTTGGCGCCTGGAGCGCCTGGAGCCGCTTCGCGGCCCGGTAGAAGGTCAGCGCCGTCGGACCCATCTGCCCACCATCCTTTTCGCTGCTGGTGCCCAGTGGAACTTCGACCGCTGAAGCGTCTGTCCTACCCACGTGTCCCGGTAGATGAACAACCAGTGGTGCTGCCGTACCTCGTGTGCCCACTCGCGTTTGTAGGGGGCGTCATCCCCCAATAAATCCAGCTCGCTCAGTCCTCTCGCGATGCAATCGCGGACCAGGCTCTCGGTCAAAAGATGCCCCGGACTGACCTCACCCAACGTTTCGTCGTATCCAGGTTTCATCGCCAGATATCGACTTCCGTACGCCAGCCCGTACTGGAAGGCGATGGGTCTCGCGCCCAAACGCAGGAAATACAACCCCAGCCAGCCTCGTTCGGCCGCCGTCCGCGCCAGCGCCGTGTAGAAGCCTCGCCGGGCTTCCGCCTGCCCAATCGCTGTTCCCACCTGGGCCTTCCAACCGCTCTGCTCCAGCGCGAAGGCCTCTTCCAGCTTCGCCTCCAAACCCTCTCGCCCGGACACGCGCTCCACCTCCACGCGGCCCCTCTCCTCCAGGCGCCTCCTCCTCCGGCGCAGCGGCTTCGCGTTGCTCCGGCCCTTCGTCCAGACCTCCGCCGTCGGCGGTAGCGCCAGGTACGGTGAACGCGCGCTCGGCCACGCGCCCCAAGGCATTCCGGCGCCTCTCGCCGCGTTCACCAGCGCCCACGCCGCGCCCCCCTCCGGCACGTCCGACAGCCGAAGCACTTCCCAACTGGGGTCGCCCATCAAATGCGAGAGGAAGGCCACCGCGGCTCGCTTCGGCTCCTCCGCCACCAGGTCGAAGCGGCAGGAGTGCTTGTTCGTCAGTGACGTCAGCTGCCTCACGGGGACCCCGTACTGGTGGCCCTGTTCCTCCTGGAGTCCCAGCACCGCCACCAGTCTTCCCTCGCCGCTCCTCGCCGTGAGGATCCGCAGCGAGGCTTCAGGGGCGAAGCTCTGGAGCCAGCAGCGCACGAATTCGTGTCGGTAGAAGACTTGATCATCCGCGCGCATCACCAGCGCGTTCCACTCCGCCGCCAGCGCGTCGAAGCCCTCCAGGTCCCGCACCTCCGCTACCCGCAAGGGCTCCGTTCGCCCTCGGGCTCCGCGCGGCACCGGCTTCCACGCGGGCTCCTCCTCCGCGACATGTTCGCGGGAGAGCGAGGGGACGCGCTCCCCGAGCACCGCGTCCGGGATGGGACTCTCCTCCATGAATGTGTCTCCTCGGGTCTCGTGCTCGGAGACTCAGGACAGCGGTTCGCCTGCGTCGTCTGCTGCCGCATCGGGCCCCACGACGCCCGGTCCCTTCCTCGGGAGTGATTCGTCGCGCCTTTGAGCCGCTGCCTCACCCTTCGTCAGCGCGTTGGTGTCCGAGGAGGCAGGGCGCACCGGGACCTTCAGGCCGGACAGCTCCACCGTCTCCGTGAACACCCCCTGCGCGGCCGACGTGGGGATCGGCGTCTCCTCCACGACTGGCGCGGGCACCCGCACCGTTGGCATCGCCGCCAGCCGCTTCGGCTGCTTCTGGAGACCCCGGAAGAGCCAGCCGCCCTTCTGGCGCTCGTACAGCTTGCGCGTCTCCACCGCTGCCCGTGCGTGCGACACACGGCCCTGCTCCAGGTCGTCCAGCAACATCTCGCTCAGCCGCCGCCGCGTCACGCTGTCCAGGTAGTCGAACACCTTCTCCAGCCTGCGCACCACCACCTGGGTCGCACCGCCCGCCGACGTGTGCGTCAGCGCCGCCACCTTCGCTTCGTGCTTCGCCCGCGCACGCTCCGCCAGCTTGCGCAGCCGGTCCGCTTCATCCGGCGACGCGGCCCTGTCCACCAATCCCGGCAACACCGTGTGCGCCAGACCCGCGTCCACGAAGCCCGAGTCGTCGAACGTCTCCAGCGACTCCAGCGCCCGCCGCCGTGCCTCCACCGAAGTGCCTTCCAGCGCCTTCAGCGCCGCCGTCACCCGGTCCAGCGCCATCCAGCGGTACACCCAGTCCAGGCCCGTGCCCTTGATGTTCTGCGCGCCCATGATGCTCACGTGCGTCCCGGGCGCCACCGCGCGGGCACATGCATCCACCACCTGATCGCCCGTCGCCTGTGAGTCGGCCACCGGCACCAACTGCTCCAGCATCAGAGCCCGGTAGGCCTCACGGAACTTCGCGTGGAACGCCTTCACGCGTCCCTCCGCGTCGCCGTCCCCTCGTGGCAGCGCCTGCATCAATCGTGCGTGCACCACCATGCGCGCCAGCAGGTACAGCGCGTGCTCGCGCACCTCGTCCTTCGTCGCGGGCGTCAGCACCTCCGGCAGGGTTTTCGTCTGTGCGCGCGACACCGGCTCCAGCGCTGCATCGAGGAGTGGCCCCACCTCGCGCTCCAGCGCGCGGCGCACCTTCTCCACGCCCACTTCATCGTCGGCGCCCTCCAGTGCCTTCTCGACCGCCGCCGTCAACGCCACCGTGGGGATAGCCCGCAGGTCCGCGCCGGCTGCGTACCGCATGAACCGATCCATGAACGTGGCCGTCGTGGGACGCGGCACCTTCAGCCTCGCCAGCTCCTTCGCGAGCCGCGCTTCCGCCCGCGCCGCGCCTTCCTGGCTGGACAGCTCCTCGGCCGCCACGATCTCCGTGCCCAGCAGGTGCCGGTCCAGCGCGTCGCGCACGTATTTTCGCAAGCCCTCCAGGTTCGTGCCGATGAGCACGTGCCTGTCCGCGGGCGCGTCCTCCACCAGGATGCGCGCGAATACCTCCGAGCGTGACACCCGGTCCCAGCGGTTGTTGATGACCGTGATGACCGCTCGGTCCGGGTTCGCATCTGGATCCACGTCGCCCAGGCCCGTGCGCGTCCAGTTGTTCATGAAGCCCGTGCGCTCGTTCGCCGAGTGCCCGTTGATGAAGGTCAGCTGCCGCCCGCGCACCTTCGCCGGTGGGAAGACCTTCAGCACTCCAATCTCCGGTTGCACGTGCTCCGCCATCAGCGCCAGCGCGTACGGCCGGGACACGCCCAGTTGCTCGGCCAGGGTCGCCACCAGCGCCATGTTGCGCGGGTGCTCGCGGTAGGGGAACAGCGCGAGAAGCTCCTCCGGGATGAGCTCCGCCTCCCACCACGCGCTGTGCAGGAGCGTCGTGTCCTTCTCCTTCGCCACCTGCTTGAACAGCGGCAGGAAGTGGTCCTCCGTCGTCACCACCCGGCCACCCTTGGGCATGAAGTGGGTGATGACCGACGCCACGTCCATGCCCGCGGGCCCCTGGATGTCTTCATGGTCCGGATAGGCGTTGGTGAGCGTGGCGAAGTCGTCCTGCATCCAGTCGTTCTGGAGCAGTTCGACGAAGTTGGGCTGCAACGCCATGCACTCCCAGAGGAACACCTCCGTGCCCAGGCGCGCGCCCAGCTCCACCATGTCCTTCTGCTCCCAGATGGTGGCCTTGTCGTAGGGGCGGAAGATGAAGAACTCGGAGGGCCCGGCGCCCGGAGCGCTGTGCACGAACATCGCCTCCGAACCCGTTGTCTTCGCGAACACCTCGAAGCCCAGACCGGAGAAGAGCGCCGCCTTCAGGCGCTCCGTGCCCGACTTGCCGCGGGTGCCCCAGCCTCCAATGCACAGCGGAATCCTCGCGCGCGCTTCGCGCACGTTCTGGCGCTTCACGTACGTGTCGCCCAGGAAGACGGAGAAGAGCGCCGCGGTGAAGAGGCCCAACGCCGCGATGCCGTTGCCGCCCATCCCCAGGAAGTAGCCCTCGTTCTCCATGATGCGCTCGGTGAGGAGCGCCAGGAAGCCGCTCTGCAAACCCAGCAGCGCGGGCGTGTGCAGCCGGGCCGAGGACTCCGGCGGCTCTCGGAAGAGCGTCGCCAGTGGCGCGGGGGCCTGTCTGCCCTGTCCATACGGCGTGAAGCGCACCTGGACGCCCAGCTCCCGCTCCACCTGCTCCACGAAGCGACGACGCTCGCGCGGCTCCTCTCCGCCCAGCGAGTCGAGCCGCGTCGTCGCGAGCCGGTGGTAGTCCTTCGTCACCCGGAAGCGGTTCACCAGCCGGCGCAGTCGCGACGCGGGCGGCACCAGCACCGTCTCGCCGTGACTGCTGAACAGGTGCACCTTGCCGTCCTTCGACAGCGGCATGTCC
Source organism: Corallococcus sp. Z5C101001 (assembly GCF_007352635.1). Lineage (NCBI taxonomy): Bacteria > Pseudomonadati > Myxococcota > Myxococcia > Myxococcales > Myxococcaceae > Corallococcus > Corallococcus sp. Z5C101001. Next base: position 242,305 of record NZ_VKLU01000004.1, on the reverse strand, counting down.
AACAGGTCGTCCACCGTGGGCAGGTGCCGGCCCCAGCTGCCCTGGCTCGCCACGTGGACGCGCTCGCCGGGGACTCGCGTCTCCGTGATTTCGTCCAGGTGGCCCGGGTGCGCGCGCAGCGTGCCCGGCATCCTTCGGCCGGAGGTGTGCAGGAACGCCTGTCGCTTGTTCGGCGCGGGCCGGCCGAGCTCGTGCCACATGCGCCACAGCCGCCGCTGCTGCCGGTCGCCGTGCCACAGCGTCAGCGTCCGCTCCGTCCGCTCCGCGTACAGCCCGTGCCCGTCCTGCGACAGGTCCGCAAGGATGGCGCCCAGCCACGCATGCCCCTCCGGCATGGGCGGCAGGTTCTCTGGCGGCGGCTGGAGCGGGATGCGCGTGCGGCTTCCGGGCCGGAGTCCGGACACGCGGCCCGCGAGGAAGGCTGTCCATGCCTGACGCACCGGATCCTTCACCCGGCGCAGCACCTGCGCAGCCGCCGACGCGGCCTCCACCACCGGACCGGTGGCGTCCTGCTGCGTCGCCAACGACTCCACCGCGTCCAGCAGCGCCGCGTGCGCGGGACCCAGGCCCGCGGCTCCCAGCGCTTCCGCCAATGCGGCGGCGCGCTCGCATGACACCCGCAGCACGAGCGGCGCGGTGTCCCGGCCCAGCACCTCCACCAACACCTGGAGCGCCGCGCTCTTCACCTTCGGGACCGCGAGCGCCGCTTCCACGGCGGCCAGCACGGCGGCGGTGCGCACGCGCGGGCTGGGCTCCGACGACGCATGCGCCGTGGCCACCGTCTCCAGACCCGCCAATCGCCGCAGGAGGAGCTGTCCGTCGGGGCGCAGCGCGAGGAGGGCGCACAAGCCCATGCGGACGTATTCGCTCGGGTCGTGGTGCGCGACCTCGGTGAGCAGTGGCAGGCGGTGTTCCTCTGGAATCAGCGGCGCGCACTGCTCCAGCACCTGCCGGCGGAAGAGGAAGTCCTTCTCCGAGGGCGCCTTCGCGCGCAGCCGCTGGCGCAAGAGCGGCATGCCCGTCAGCACGTCCACGGTGAGCAGCGCGCGCAGGGCTTCGGCCTGGAAGAAGGGGCTCGCATCCTCCTGGCCCGCGAGGCTCGTCAGCGTGAGGCCGACCTCGGGCAGCGACGCCGCGACGCCCGGCACCGTCTGGGTGAGTTGCCGGAAGGCTTCCAGCGCGGCGAAGCGGTTCTGCTCGCGGGGCGCGTCCACGGCGCGGTCCAGCAGCTGCCTCGCCAGTGGCACGGCGGCTGATTGGAGCTCCCGCGCGGTGGCACGGGTGAGCACTCCCGTCAGCGCCCGCAGCGCCGTCTCCTCTTCAATCAACAGCTTGTGGCGGCGCTTCTCCTGTCGCTCACGCAGCGCATCGAAGCCCATCCAGCGGTCCAGGGCGCGCAGGTCCTCCCTGCGGTCCTTGCGGTCCTTCACCGTGGCCTTGAGGTGATCCACCAACACCTGGCGGCGCGCGGCGTCATCCACTGCTTCGTTGTACTGGCGGGTGAAATGGACGAGTTCCGTGTGGACCGAGGCCAGCTCTGTCTCCAGTGCCTCCAGCGCCACGCCCAGCCACGGGGCCAGGCCCTCCAGGCCCGCGGGGCGTGGGCACGTCTCCACCAGCCGCCGGGCCAGGCCTTCCGCGGAGGCCCGCCGCACCCGACGGTGCAGTGGGGGCAGGGCTTCCAGGAGCAGGGTTTCGAGTGCGTCAGTCGCCAGATGCATGCGCGACCAGACCTATTCACTGCTTGAGAAACCTGCCCGATCCGCCAGGGTCCCCGTTCGGATCAGGACAGCTCAGGGCTGGAAACGTCGCTCATCCAGCAGCTCTTCGAACTCCTCCTCGGTGGGGGTGACGTCCTGCAACCCACGTCCACCGGTCCAATCCCACCGCGCTCCGAGTGAGAAGACGTTCTGCGTGCCGTACGGGCCGGCGAGGAACGCCCGGTCCTCCGCGAAGAGCATCAGCCGGTTGCCGGCCTTGCCCATCCACACGTTCCAGTCCATCCGCCCCGACACGCGGTGGCGCAGATAGGCCGTGGCGCGGTGGTCGTCCGCGAAGCGCTGTGACGCGCCGTAGCCCAGCTCCACGCGGGTGCCCCGGAGCCTGCCGCCCAGCAACGCCGCCCAGCTCGCGTAACCGCCCGCGTTGTCCACCGTGTAGAGGTTGCCGTTGCTCACGGCCAACACGCCCACCGTGGCCACGTGGTCCTGGAGCGGCTGCCAGCGCAGGGACAGCCGTGGCGACAGCCGCTGCGGGTGGTCCTTGCCATAGCGCCAGTAGACGCTCTGGTCATAGCGCGACGCCTCCACCGCGCTGCCGCCCTGGAAGGACTCCACCGTCAGGCCGAGCCCGGGGATGACGCCCGCGTCCGGTGACAGGCGCAGGTAGCGGTCCGCCGACACGCGGCCTTTCGCGCTCCAGCGCATCGCGCCGCCGACGGTCTGCGAGAACACGGCGCCCTGCAGGGACAGGCGCAGGTCTCCTGGGAGCTGGTTCACGTACGCCGCCACGGTGCCGCCCAGCACGGCGCTCCGCCCCAGCGGATAGCGCGCCTCGGGCGTGAAGCGCAGCCACGCGCGGTCCGGGGACAGCTCGCGGCGCAGCGACATGCGGACCTCCAGTCCCGTCTGGAGCGGGCGGTCGAGGAGTTCGCCTTCCTCCACGTCCTCGCTGCGGTAGCCCACCTCCGCGGACAGCATGCCCAGTCCGTCCGTGCGCGCTTCGGGGGGCATGCCCTCCGGCAGCAGCGACAGGCTGGGCGGCAGCGCGGGCCAGGGCAGGGGCTCCAGGCCGGTGGTGCCCTGGGCCCACGACGAGGGCGCGAGCGCGCTCGGATCCGTGGCGACACCCAATTGCACCTGCACCAGCGTCTCCCCCATGGGCGACTCCAGGGTCACGCGGTGCGGCCCGCGCGAGGGCAGGAGCAGCCACGTCTCCCCCATGCGGCCCAGCGGCTGGGACGCGCCCTGGAGGCCTGGGTCCGTGTCCTCGGGAAGGCCCAGGCGCATGAGCGGGCCCTCCTCCGCGCTGGAGCCGCCCGCGCCATCGCCAGCGGGCAGGGGCATGCTGCGCAGAAGCAGCTCGCGGCCCGCCGTGGGCGCCAGGGCGGAGGCGCGCACGCGCAGCGCGGTGGGGCCCAGCACCGTCATCACCACCGGTGCTCCGGGACGACTGCGCAGCAGCGACAGGGGCTGCGGGGCCGCCATGACGCGGGCATGGGCCGCGCCCTCCTCGGACGCAACGAAGCGCACGAGACCGGTCTGCTGCGTGTCGGCCCGCGCCAGCACCACCTCCACCTGATGGCGGCCGGGAATGTCCAGGCGGGTCCCCAGCACGGCCGTCTCGCCCTCCGCGACCTTCAGCTCGCGCACGACGCGGCCGTCCACGCGGAGCGCGAACGAGCAGGTGCCGGCGGAGTCCACGCCCGGGCGTGGGGTGGTGCCACAGAGGACTTCCGCGCCCAGGGGCCGGGGCCGCTTCACCATCAGGCTCATCACGCGCGAGGCGCCCGCGGGCAGCAGCTTCGCCTCGGACAGATTCCACGGGGGCGCGAGCAGCGCCTTGCGCACCGACATGGCGGCGTCCTCGTCGTCCATCCCGGCCTCCGACGTGGCCAGCAGCGAGCCCGCGGCTTCTTCCGCGTCGCGCAGCCCTTCCCAACGCGTCCAGCGGCCCGCGATGAAGCGCATGCGGCGCACGTCCGGGTGGTCCGCCCAGCTCTGGAGCTGGCCCGCCAGCGCCGCGCCCAGCGGAGCACCGCCGTCCTTCCACGCCTGGGGTGAGTCCTGAAGTCGCTCCAGCATCCCGAGCGCCTCCAGGCCCACCTGAGGCAAGCCCGTCTCCCGATACAGCGCCGCCATCGTCAGCGCGCCCGCCGCATCCTCTCCCGAGGCGGACAACAGCCGTGCCCGGAGGTAGCGGCCCGCGATGCTCTTGTCGACCGACACCGCGGCGAGCGCCGCGTCCACCTGTCCGTCGCGCACCCGGGCCCCGAGGTCCGCGAGCATCGCGCTGCCCGACATCATCGCCCTCGTGCTCCGCCGCCCTTTCGCGCCAGGGTCCTCGGGCTCCTCGCCGTCAGGGAGATCCACCGAGGCTCGCGCTTCCTCGGCAGGCTTGTCCCCGGACCTCGTGCCGCCCAGGTCCTGGAGCGCCGGGAAGGCTGGCGACACCAGCGTGGGCCGCGTGATGGGCTGCGTGAAGCGCACCGCGCGCGGAGAGACCTGTGACAACTGGTCCATCAGCGCGAGCAGGCGCCGCTGCTGTTCCGGCGTGAGCTTCGCCTGCGCATCCAACAGCCGCCCCACGTCCGCGCGGGCGAACCCCTCCTCCTGCAACGACGCGAGCAATTCAGCGCGAGCAAGGCGCGGCTCCGCGTCGCCGGGCTCGGTGCGCAGCGCGCGGGAGAGGGCCTGGAGCGTTTCATAGGCCGTGCCGGCCTGCGGCTGCCTCGGGGCAGGGGACTCCGTGGGCGCGGCCACCTCCGCGCGACGCACCGCCAGCGAGACGGCGAGCGTCACCTTGGCGTCCTCGGGCTCGAACCAGACCTCACGCGCCTGCGGCGGCAGCGTCACCACCGCGGACACGGGCGCGGAGGACGTCCCCTTGGCACCTTCCAGCGCGACGTGGCGCCCGCTCGCCACCGAGGGCAGCAGTACCAGCCGGCGCGGCTGCCCTACGTCGGTGTTCATGCGCACCACGAGCGGCTTGTTCGTGGGCGCATTCATGGGACGCAGCTGCACGCGCACGGGCGAGGGCAGCTGTGAGTCTGGCACCCGGAAGCGCACCGCCTGCTTGCCGACCGTCGCAGGCCACTGCGTGCGCACGTAGCCCACTTCCCCCGGTGTGCCCTGCACCTGTGAGGGCGCGAGCGACAGGAACGCGCGCGTTCCTCCACTGCCCTCCAGCTTCAGCGCGTGCTCTCCCGGAGGCAGCGCGATCTCCACCGGCTCCACCGCTGACAGGGGCAGCAGCGGGAAGGCGTGGCTCCCCACGCGCAGGATCGGGTTGGTCTTCGCACCCGGCGGCGTCATCACGTAGGCGCGCAGCAGCGTGGGGACCTCGGCGAGGCCCGTGGCCTTCACCTGCGTGGTGCCTCCCACGGCCAGCGGCCACAGCGCGCTGCCCGCCACCGATGCGTCGGCGTCCATGCCCTGGAGATCCAACCACTGCGACGGCTTCACCTCGGCTCCGTCGCCCCGGGGGGCGGGCGTCACCTGCGACCAGCGGCTCGCTCGCCACCACGCGGTGCGGTAGCTCCGGCGAATGTCTTCCGACAGCGGCTCCGCGCGCCACGCCAGCTCCAGCGCGGCCAGCTCGCGGCTGCGCAGCGGATCCCCCAGCGGCAGCCGGGCCACGAGCGCTGACGCCTCGGCGGTCAGGAAGCCCGCATCCGGCATCGCGGGCGCGGTGCCCAGGAGCGCGTGCGCGGCGTCCGCCTTGCCCGAGTCCAGGAGCTGCGTCGCGGTGAGGATCCGCAGGTGCCACGCGAGCGGCGAGGAATCCGCGCCCTTCAGGGCCTCCACCGCCGCGTCCGTGTCGCGCTCCCCCACGGCGGCCAGCGCGCGCAACAGCGGCGACAGGGTCTCGGTCTTGAGCTTCCCGTACGTACCGCGTGCGAGGTCCGGCATCAGCGCCACCAACTGCTGGCGCAACAGCGACGGGCGGGGCGCGGTGTCCTTCTTCACCACCTCCCACGCGCCCTCCGCCAGCTCGGTCCAGTGCGTCTGGTGCCTCAGCGCCTCGGAGAGCGTGGGCCTGCGCGTGGCGACGCGTGCACGCAGGAGCGGCGGCGGACCCTTCCAGCTCACGCGGTAGTTGTGCTTGCCCAGCGGCAGCGAGACGCGCATCTCCTCCGCGACGCCCACGTGCTCGCCCGACGCGAGCACGCGCGCCGTTCGAGCATCTGGCAGCGCCGCGCCCTCGGGGGCTTCCGACCACGCGGGCTGCTGCGTGAGCCGCGCCTGCGCGAGCACTCCGCCCACGCCGTAGACCTCCACCGTCGGCGCCTCGGAGGGAGCACCGTCCCCCAACACCGAGCGCGCCTCCAGCGACAGCACGCCCGGCCCCTCCAGCTCCAGCGCCCAGACCGAGCCCTTCTCCTGGGGGCGGTACCAAGGGGCCTCCATGCCCTCCAGCAGCTCCTCCTTGCCGGCGGGGCGCGGGCGCTCCACGCGCACCGCCTGGCCCCACAGGGGCGACACCAGCGACCACTCCCTCAGCGCCGCGGCCTTGCGCCACGCATGCACCGCGTCGCGGAAGGGGGACGTGTCCGGCTCATCCCGCACGAGCTCCGCTTCCAGCTCGGCATCGACGTCCAGCCTCGCGCGCGTGGCCGCGTCGAACGCCAGCGCCGGGCGGGGTCCCTGTCCGTCCACCCACTTGAGGAGCGCGTCGCGCATCCGCTCCTCGGTCCTCGTCGAGGAGGTGTGCGTGGGCCGCTCCACCACGACGCGCGCCTTCTTCGTCGCCGTGACCCACCAGATGCTGCCGGCGCCCATGGGCTCCGCCAGGTACCAGCGGCCAGGGCGCTCCGGCACGCCTGCTTCCTCCACGCGCAGCTCGGGAGCCTCTTCTCCTTCCGCCAGCGGCACGCGGGTGAAGCGCAGCGCGCCCGCGGGACCGGAGACGCGCACCACGTCCAGCGGCCCCAGCCACACGGCCGCGCCCTTCCGCGGCGTCACCTCCAGGGTGCCCGTGACCTGGGGCACGCCGCCGGGGACGTAGGGCGCGCGGCCCCGGAGGTCTTCAAGGGCCACCGGACCCCGGACGGCGCGCGGCTGCCAGGTCATCCCCTCTTCGCTGCGGGCGGAGACGGACGGCGAGGGCGTCGCCGGCTGCGCGATGACGGGCAGCGCCGCGAGCGCTCCCACGAGCAGGGTGAAACGGGCGCGGCGTCGAACAGGAGACATCGGCGCTCAGTCCTCCAAGGGTGCGAACAGAATCTGGGCCAGCCGGTCCAGACGCGCCGGGTTCATCAGCGCTTTGCGCGTACGGGATGACAGTTCCAGGTGGAGGAAGCGGGCTTGTGGATAGGCCTGGAGCAGCCGGGCCTGCGCGTTCTGCGTCCCGCCCAGCACCTGAACCCCCTCCGGGTACAGCTTCACGCCGCCTCCCAGTGCGTCCTCCATCGGCGCGGCCACCCGCCTTGCCCATGCGCCGGGCTTGCGCGTCCCGTCGCTCACCACCGCCGTCAGCGTCTCCGTCCGGCCCTTCTGGACCTTGGACTCGCCGAAGCCGTGCAGCTGCACCACGCGCGGCGCGGGCAGGTGGCGCGCGGCCAGGTCCGTCACGGTCTGGAACAGGTGGTCCGGGTTGTGCGCGACGTCCGCCGGGTGCTCTGGATCCTCGGGCGTCTCCCCGGGTGTGCCTTTGTAGCGGTGCGCGGTGGCGGTCATGAACAGGCGCGGCGCCCGACCCTGGGGCGGACACGCGAACAGGCCCGCGCCGATGTCCTCCGTGCCGATGTCGAAGTAGGGGTGAGGCACCTGCACCACGTCGCTGGTGGCCTCACCCGTGCGAATCACGTACGCGCCCGCTCCGTGGTAGCCGTCCGGCCGCTCACGCAGCACCCAGAAGGTGTCGCGCGGCGTCGTCCACGTCTCCAGGAAGAAGCCCACGGACGCGGCCACGTTCGTCAGCTCTGGAGGCACGTCCTTCTGCTTCGGCGCCGCCGCCAGCAGCGCGGGGACGAGCTTCGCGAACGTCGCCTTCTCCTCCAGCGTCGTGGGGTGGAACGTCACGGCGTCCGCGCGGGGCCACAGCCCGGAGAAGCGCGCGTCCACGTGGCACCCTGTCTGCCCGGGCACGTTCACGGATGGATCCTCCTGAGGGATGCGCTCCAGCGGCGCGGCCTTCGCGCGAGCACCGGAGCGGGCTGCCTCCACCTTCGAGCCCTTCAACGGCACCGTCTGCGCCCGGGCGCTCATCGCGACGCCCAGCAGCGACACCCCCGCCACGGCCACCAGCGGGCGCCACGACCCGGTCCACCGGCGAGGCGTCACAACAGGTCCTCGCCGGGCTGCCAGCCGCCCCGGTTCCACGTGCGCGGCGCGGTGTCCTCCACCGCCTGTCCGAAGACGAAGAAGCGCGCCCACAGCGCCTGGGGGCCCAGGGCTTGGATGCGCACGGTGTGCAGTCCCGGCGCGATGTCCTCGCCCAGCGTCACCGGCACGGTGCGCGCGTACCACTTCACGCCTGGACGGCCGACGGGCATGGCCGGGTCGCGCTCGGAGGCGGGCAGCACCACGGTGCGCTCGGCGCGGGTGACGTGCGGCACCAGCACGCTGGCGCGGCGCGCGGGATTGCCGCCATCCACGGTGACGGACAGCTGGGGTTGAGTGGCGCCCTCCGCCACGGGTGTGTAGACGACGACGTTGAGGGTGACGGAGCCCAGGCCCTTCTTCCGAACCGGCACGCGCAGGCCGCTCTTGCCCACCGGATACACCGTGCGCGAACGCAGACCGCTGCCCGCCGAGGGAGGCCGGTTGAGCATCGCCGTCAGCCCCGCCGCGGACGAGCGCAGCAACACCTCATGTTCTCCGGGTGGAAGCGGAGGCAGCAGCTCCCGTGAGCGCGTGGCGCGCACGGTGAAGCGGTGCAGCGGCTCTCCGTCGAGCAACACCTCTACCTCGTTGCCCAGCGCCGCCGAGTCCTTCAACGACAGGCGCAGCTCCGGACGGGTGGGCGTGCGCGCATCGAAGCGCGCGCGCACCGGGCGGCCCGGCTCCAGGACGGTGGACAGCGCCTTCACTCCGTCCCCGCGGTCGTGCTCCTGGGTCGGCTCCAGGACCTCCACCACCATGGGCGTCCCGTAGGGGCGCACCACCACCGGGTCCCCCGACGGCTGCGGCGTCTCCTCCCCCGGGCCCACGGGCTCCAGTCGCACCTGGCTGAGCAGCTCCAGTCGCGCGCCGCCCTGCATCAGCTCGGTCAGGTTCGCGGGACGCATCGGGTGCCACGCGCGTTGATCCACGGGCGCGTTGCGCCAGCGCACGCCGATGAGCGCGTCGTTCGCGTAGGGCGCCATCGCCGTGAGGGCCTGCGTGCCAGCCAGGAAGCTGTAGAGCTGCACGATGGTGGAGCGCGGCGCCTCCACGCGCAGCTTGCGCGCGCCCATCGGCAGGAACACCCGCGCGCTCGCCACGCCGGACACCCAGGCAGGCAGCTTCGTCACTTCCCCCGTGCCCCCGGAGTCCGTCTCGTGCTCCGCCTTCGCCTGGGGCATGCACGGCAGCGCGCCACCGGGCAGCGGCACCAGGTCCGCGCCCTCGAAAGGCGCGGGCTCTGGCGTGGCGTCCAGCGAGGCCTGCCCCAGTGACTGTCCCTGGCCATCCAGCACGGTGAGCTTCAGGTGCAGGGGCTCATGCGAGGGCGCGCGGTCCAGCGAACGCGCGTCGATGCGCACCAGCCGCCCCACCGCGTCCATGCGCGGGTCGATGTCCAGCTCCAGCACCGGGCACGCCGGACCCGTGGCGAATGCCTCCGTACGGCGCGTGTCCGGCAGGAAGGCCACCCGACCTTCCGCGGCGGCGCCGGGCTTGGGATTCGACTCGGTGGGCAGCAGCCACGACTCAAACGCCCCCTCCACCGTGTAGCGGAGGTCCTGCTGGCCGTCGTTGCTCACCGTCACGGTGTGCACCCCCGCGGGCAACTCCAGCGGATGCGACATGGGCGAGCCCGCGACAGGCCCCGGCAGCTCCAGCGTGCGCGCAGTGCCGTCCGACGACAGGGTGCGTACCGTCACGGGCCCGTGTGGCCGCGCCTTCGCGTCCGCCGCGTCGCTCCACAGCCACAGCACCGGCGTCGCGGGCCCGGTGACGTTGAGGGCCACGGCGCGGCCAGCACCCAGCCGCTCCTGCACGGACTCGGTGGCCTCCACCAGGGGCAGCCGGAAGGCGGTGCGGTAGACGGGCTCAATCTGGTAGTCGGTGCCCGCCTCGCCCTCGGCGTTGAGGCGCTCCCAGTGCTCCTCGGCGAGCCAGCGGCGCGTCCCGGCGGACAGCTTCTCGAAAGGCTCGAAGGTGGCGCGGCCGGCACGCAGCTCGGCGCGGGCCTGCGCCAGCTTTTGAGACGCGAGGAGCGGCAGGGTGCGGTGCGCCCGGACGTACACGCGCGCCAGCAGCGTGCCGTGCGTGTCCGCGGGCCGCAGGTACAGCACGGAGTAGTCCGGCCGCTCCGCCGGCAGACGCAGCACGAACTCGCGCTCGTCCGTCACCTGCTGGTCAGCGCGGGGCGTGAACGCGCTCTCCTCCAGGAAGGTGCCATCCTCCTGCGGCTGGCCCTTGCTCTGGCGCGTGCGCGTGAAGATGGCGCGCTCCAGGAGGATCCCGGACGGCGTGCGCAGGATGGCCTGGAGGCCGTATTGGTATTGCTTCTCCGGCGCGTAGGGCGTTCCGTCGGGGAGCAGCACATGCGTGACGATGAGCAGTTCTTCGGCGTCCACGGGGACGCGGACGCGCATCTCCCGGCCGGGCTCCAGGCGGTAGAAGAGCAGGCGCTCGGCGTTGACGAACTTCGCGTCGCGCCTCGCGGTGGGCGTGTCGGTGTTGTCCAGCACGGCGAGGCTCGCGCCCCAGACGAGCGCCAGCCCCACCATCAGGCCCAGGAGCGCCAGGAGTGCGCGGCCGCGGGTCTTCATCGACGGGCCTCTTCACGGGGGACTTCCCCGGTCAACACCACCGGCTGGCGGTGCCGCAGCGCCAGGTCCACCGCGCTCGCGAGCCGCGCGTCCCCCGCGGTCAGCTCCACGCGCTTCAGGGGCGACGGGTGCTGCTGAAGGAAATAGACGGCGCGCAGCACCTGCGGGCCCTGTCGCGCCTCCACCAGGAGGAAGAGCAGGCCGTGCTCGGCGCTGAACCCGCACTTCACCTGCGGCGTCACGGTGCCCACGCGCTTCGCCTGCGACAGCGCGCGCAGGTCGTGCACGTTCTGCTGTGCCAGGTAGCGCTCCGCGCGGGCGGTCAGCTCCGCGAACTGCTCCTTCAGCGCGGGGGACACCGGGTGCGAGGGCGCCACCAGCCGGTCCGCCAGGAGCGCGCGCTCGGGCGCCTCGCGAGACTCCTCGGGCAGCAGGCCCGTGAGCGCCAGCTCCTCCGCCACGAGCCGGGGGCCCACGAAGGCGCCGCGCAGCGGCTCGGACAGCCACAGCGTGGCCAGCCGCGCTCCGCCGAAGGTGCGCGAGAAGACCTGCTGCGGGCTCGCGTCATCGAGCCCCGTCAACTCCGGAGCGCCGTCGTGGTAGCGCACGCGCGGTCCCAGCCAGCCCAGCGGTCCCTCCCGCGACAACAGCCGCTCCAGGTCCGCGGGCCGCTGCGCCGGAGTGAGGACCGGACTGCCCACGTCCACCAGCACGTCCGCGTCCACCGACGGGCGGCCGGAGAAGCCACGCAGGTGCAGCACCCAACCTTGCTCCTTCGGCAGCGCGCGGTGCACCGCCTGATGGAACGCCTGGAACGCGGTGCGCAGCTCACCGAACGTGGCCGGGTGGGGCATGTCGGCGGAGCCGGAGGCGAACACCAGCGCGGTGGCCTCCGCTTCGTGCCACAGCTCCGCGGCCACCGGCAGCGTGCCCGCCTCGCGAGCCGGTGACGGCACCTCCAGCGCGAGCGGCGAGCCGCCCGGACGCAACAGCAGCCCCGCGCCCAACCGGCCCGGCGTGGCCTCCGCGTCCGTCACCCACCAGCACACCTTCGCCCGAGCGCAGTCCGTCACCGGGTGCACCCGCAGGCCCAGGAGCGACGCCATGGCCCCGGCCCAGCGCGCGCGCAGCTCCGGGGGCACGTCCGCCATTCCACCACCCAGCAGCGGCGCGGCCACCTGCTGCTCCAGCACCAGCAGCTCCGCGTCCGACGGCCGCACCGCCGGCACGCGCGGCGCTTCTGGCGCCACCATCAGCGTGCCCAGCGCATCGCGCTCCGTCATCGGCGTCGCCAGCGCCTGGGCCTGCTCGAGCACCAGCGCCGCGAGGTCCGACGGGCCGGCGCGCAGCACGCTCAGCCGCGCCTCGCCCCAGTTCTCACCGGGCTCTGGCGGTGCATCGGCCGTCACCTTCGCGTCGGGCCACAGCGCGTCCAGCCCCCGCGCATCCTGCGTGTGCAGCACCACCTGCCCGGGCTTCAGGGACACGTCCACCCGCACCTGCACCCGCTCGCGCGAGGACAGCGCGTCGTGCGCCTGACGCAGCGGCGTCTCCGACTGCGCCAGCGCGTCGCCCAGCACCATCCCCGAGCGGCGCGAGTCCACGCCGCTCACGATGATGGCGCGGCAGTGCACGCGTTCGCAGAGGACCGCGGCGGCCTCGGCGCTGGGAGCCTCCGTCAGCGGACGCGGCACCTCCAGCACGGGCCCCCGCGCGCCGGGCACGAGCAGCGAGGTGTCCCAGCCTGCCTTGCCATCGCCCTCCACACGCTCCACCAGCGCGAAGCGCGCGGGTGAGCCATCCCGTGTCGGCAGCTCCCTCAGCTCCAGTCCCAGCGCCACCGCCTGTGTGCGCAGCGCGGGCAGGCGCTCCGCGCGCCCAGACTCCAGCCACGAGTCCAAGCCGTTCCACAGCCCGGTGTACGCGCGCAGGTCGCCGTGCTTCAGCCGCAGCGACACTCCGCCCGCGTCACTCTCGCGCGCGGTGGCGCGGCCCAGCACCATCAGGCCCAGCGGCGTCTGGTCCAGGCCCAGCCCGGGCACGTGGTCGCGCGGTGCCTCCGCGGTGAGCGCGATGGCCGGCCGCGGCTCGACGAGCGACAGCCCGAAGCCCGCGAGGCTGCCGATGAGGAAGCCCGCGAGCGACGTGTGCAGCGTGGGCAGCAGCACGCGCGCCACCACCTGCTTCTGGAGCATCTTCACCGCCAGCAGCGTGGGCACCAGGTATCCGAAGCCGAACAGGTCCGTGACCTTCAGGCCCGGAATGCGGCCGCCCATCGCCCAGCCGACGCACCACTTCACGAGGAATCCCAGGCAGAAGACGAGCACCGTCTTGCGAGGCCCCTCCAGGTTGAGCGTGCGCAGCCCCGGCAGCGACAGCACCGCCTTCGCGGCCACCACCAGCAGCAGCACCTCCGCCAGCGTGGCCACGAGCTTCAGCGGCTCCAGCCACGTGAGCGCCAGCAGCGCGGGCACGAGGATGCCGTTGAAGTCCCAGCCGTACTTGAGGTTGAAGCGCGCGGCGAGGAACGCCGTCGTCAGCAGGATGATGTAGGCCTTGGGGCTGGACAGGAAGTCCTGCGCCACGTCCTCGTACATCAGCTCCAGGCTGGAGAAGGACAGGTTGGTGGCGGGCAGCAGCACGAAGCGCAGCAGCACGTACGTGAGCGCCACGGGCACGCCCACCTGCCAGAGCCCCCGGCGCAACTTCAGCTTCCAGAGGGCGTTCGCGGTGAGCGGTACCAGCACCAGGCCGATGCTGTGCAGGCCACGATCCACGATGAAGGACGTGCCCCACCGGTCGTCCATCCACCGCCCGAACACAGGCAGCAGCCACGTTTCGCTCACCGCGCGAACGAGCACGCTCGCGAGCACGACGGCGAAGAACCGGTCGCGTCCGAAGAACTCGCTCCACGCCCCCGTGCGGGAGAGGCCACTGGAGAACGCCAGCGCGACCCCGTACGTGAGCAGGGATTCGGCCACCACCGTGCACCCAGCCTCCGGGTGGATGACGAACACCGACGCCAGATAGCCGGGGACGACCAGGCCCACGAAGACCCATCCCAGGGTCTCCGTCAGGAACGCCAGGATGAGCACCCCCACGAGCACCGCCACCAGGATGGAGGTGTCCAGGGAGTAGGCCGGGAAGAGTGTCAGGGTCGAAAGGAGCGCCATGGTGGCAGCGCTCGAATCTAGGGAGGCTCATCCCTCCGACCAGGGTTACCCCTCCCAGCGGAGGGGAAGCGTCCGCTGTCCAACCGATGATCCGCGCCTCCAGTGCCGAGGAATGCCCACGCCCTGACACTGGGGTGGGACCGGGTGACAGGTTCCACGGAGGTCTGTCCGCGCGCTTCACACTCGGGGAGCGGGTTTCTCCCGCGAGGTGCGAGGTGGAGTGGGCGACTGGCTACGGGCAGTCCTGCGCGGCCACGGCCTGGCACCCCAGTCCGGAGCCGGTGAGCGAGCACGGCACGGTGTCCGCGAGCGCCTGGAGCACCGCCTTCGATGACGCGCCAGTGCCACGCAGCGTGGAGGACTGCTCCAGATGGAGGAAGCGGTCCGTGGCGGCGGTGGCCTCGGTGAAGCATGCATCGGCGGCGCCGTTGTCGATACGGCCCTGCACGTTGCCGGTGCCACACAGGGGCCGGTGCTTGCCCGCGTCCTCCGCCGCGTTGCAGGAGAAGGCCTTCTTCGTCCCCGTCAGGTGGGTGTTGAGCGCGTCGCGCAGGCGGTTGGAGAGGGCGCCCGCGCGCTCCACGCCGGTGCCGTCGCTCACCACGGCCGCCTCGGGACCATCCCCGGAGTCCATGCCATGGAGGCTGACCGCGACCGCGTCTAGGTAGGTGTCACGTAGCGCGCGGTGGGCGGCGGTGAAGAAGGTGTTGCCGTAGTGCGCGGCATCGGAGAGCCGCAGGCCCTTCGTGCCGCACACGCGGGTGGTGCCGCTGCATGGGCTGGGGGTGGTGACGGCGCACCGGTTGCTGCCGGTGATCAGCAACGCGCGCGCGCCCAACGTCACCAACTGCGTGGCCGTCTGGCGCAGCGTGCCCTCGTCGGAGTCCGCGTGCGGCGCCTCCAGCCAGAGGTCGCGAGCGGGGAACAGGTTGACGATGAAGGTGCCACCGCCTCGAGGCGACAGCCCCTGCTCCCGCACCACCAGCCACGCGCCTCCGTTGTCGCCGTGGAACGTGGACACGCCATAGCCCAGCCCCTCCAGGTCCCGCACCACCTGCGGCGTGGGGCCTTCGGTGAGCAGCGCGCGGAAGGTGCCCTCGAACGCGGTCAGCTCCGTGCCGCCCGGCTCCTTGAATCCGCCGCTCAGCGCCGTCGCGATGGGCGTCGTCAAAAGCCACGTGGCCAGGTTGCCCCGCAGGCTGGCCAGCGTGCCGAGCGGCGTGCACACGCTCGTGGAGGGGGCGGGCGAGGTGACGACTGGTGTCTCGGTGGCTGGCGCCTCCACCGGGTCGCCGGGCGACGGGCTCACCTCTTGGGAGGGGGCTGTCGGCGAATCGGCGGCGCTCCCGGGGGAAGCGGAGGTGGGAGACTCCGCCAGGGCGCCGTTGGGGGCGCCGACGACATTGCCGCAAGCGACTGCGAGGAGCAGGAGGCAGGGAAGGGCTGCGCGCAGAGGGGGCAGGGACATGACCCACTCCCGAACAGCACGCCCTGTGCACGCATTCGCCCTTCGTCAATCCGGGATGTCAGCCCATCAGGCGCCCGCATGTCCGCACGCCCTCGGCACAACCGCTCTCAGGGCAGCGTCTGGAGCAGCCCCTGTGCGTTGGGCGCACCCCAGCCGGTGGGGATGTCCCAGCCCGGTCCCGCTTCGTGCTGACGGTCGGTGATGCCCACGGTGATGTCGCGGAAGGAGCCCTGCACGTGAGGCAGCGTGTACAGCTGCGAGTTGAGCCAGCCCACCGGCGGCTTCGCCCCTTCCGAACGCGCCCCGTTCACCACGGCGATGAGGCCCGCGAAGACGGGCGACGCGAACGAGGTGCCGGTGTTGGGCGAGGTGACGCCCAGCCACGTGTACCAGTAGCCGGTGTCCGCGTTGAGCGCGACGTCCACCACCGCGCGCTTCGCGGGCAGCGGGACGATGCCCTTCTGCCACTCTGGCGTGGTGAAGGAGCGGCTGATGCCGGAGCCGGAGTAGTACCAGGCGGTCTCGCCTGTCACCGCCAGGCCGTTCATCTTCAGCCGCGTGCCGCCCACGGCCGTGACGTAGGGACTGGAGCCCGGCGTGTCCACGCCCGCGGAGTCGCCGCTCGCCGCGGTGACGGTGATGCCCAGCGCGGCGGCCATCATCCCGGAGGCGCTGTACTGCTCATGCACCGCGCGCGGCTCGGAGTCCTCGCGGTGGGCGAAGGACGTGGTGATGACGGACACCTCGCCCCGGCCAATGGCCTCGTTGAAGGTGTAGAGCATGGACGTGTTGCGCGCGTCCGGGCCCATGTAGACGACCACCTCCGCCTTCGGCGCCATCGCCGCGGCCCACTCCACGTCGAGCGTGCCCTCGCGGTAGCGCGTGACGGGCGGCTCCATCGTCTGGATGACCCGGGGGTCCTCGCGCTCGATGTCGAACATCTTCCAGAACGCGCGCACGTCCTTCCACCGGAAGCTGGCGCCAATCACCACGCCCAGCTTCGTGCCCTGGCCCAGGTGTCCCTGGGCGTAGAGCGAGTCCACGCCATACGCGCTGGCGATCTGCCGTGGCGTGAGGCCCCGGTCGATGGGGTGGGGCTTCTCCGTGGAGGGCTGGCCGAACTCGCCGGGCAGCCTCCCTGTCTCCGCCGGCAGGTCCAGCGCGACGATGGCGTGCACCCGCTGCTGCACGAACGTGGGCGCCTTGAGGCTCTCGGTGAGGCCATAGACGTCGTGCGGATCATTGCCACCCTGCGGCGACTTGCGCTCCAGGACGCGCAGCTTCACGCCGAACGCGTGATTGAACTGCCCCACCGTCCCCACGAACTGCACCAGCAGCCGGTTGGTGGCGACGAAGGGCACCTGGAGGCCTTCGGACTTCAGCCAGTCGGTGACGACGGCGACGTCCTTCTCGAGCGGTGCGTGCCTCGCCATCCACTCCTGGGCCGTCATGTACTGGCGGAAGTGGGATCCGCCCGGCTTGTAGATGTCCGCGATGCGCTGCTCGAGCGCGGCCTCGTCGCGGATGGGGAAGGACACCAGTCCTCGGAGGAGGTCCGTCTCCGGGGCCTCGCCCTTGTCGGTGTAGACGCCCGGCAGGGGCCCGGGGACGCCGTCCGTGGTCGGGATGGGCGTGGGGTCCAGCACCTCCTCCTCCGGGTCCGGCGGCGGGTCCACTCCCTCGGGCAGCGGCGGCGGTGGCCGCGAGTTCTCGGCGTCGGGAAGGGTGGGGGAGGTGGCCACGGGAGTGGGGCCCGGAGGCCGGGCCTCGCCGACCGACGTCAGGCGGTCCGTGTCCCGGCAACCGCCCATCCCGCCGGTCAGCAGAAGCATCCCCGTCAGGATGTATCCGCGCTTCATGGCTCCCCCAGCCCGCGCTGACCCGCCTCGGGTCCGCGGCACCCCAGCGGTTCTCCGCTGGGGCGTCGCCCCTTGTGTGCTGCCAAGGTGGGTGCGATTGCCCTGCGAGGCAACTGTCGTGGACAGGTAAAACGCGGCTACAGTGGTGGCACTTCTTTGCCCATCCCATGCGGCTGCTGACAGCACTCCTGCTCCCCCTCCTCCTGCTGCCGTGCGCTGCGCTGGCGCAGGGGGACACGCGCATCACCTTCCTGGGCCGTCAGTTGGAGAAGGGAAGGGATCCGCGTGCGCGCTCACAAGCCGCGCTCGTGTTGGGTGCCACCGAGGATCCAGAAGCGGTGACGCCGTTGTGCGGCGGCCTCAAGGACCCCAGCGAGCTGGTGCGCGCCGCGGTGGCCAAGGGCCTGGGCGCGCTCCTGGAGCCGAGCGGACTGGACTGCCTCCAGGCGTTCCAGGGGGAGACGGACGCCACGGTGCAGGCGGCGGTGGCGGAGTCCATCAAGGCCATCAAGGCGTACCAGTCCCGCCGGCCGCGCTTCTACCTGGCGCTGGACGCGTTGAAGGACAAGACGGGCAATGTGCCGCCGGAGCTGGTGAAGGTGACAGAGGCGCGGCTGCGCTCGAAGCTGGTGCGCTGGGGCGCGTTGATGGCCCCGGAGAAGGAGTCGAAGGCGGCGGCCAAGGGCGCGCTGAAGAAGCTGGGCCTGCACGGCTACCGCATCACCGCGGAGATCCAGGCCACGGACAGCGGAGGACTTCGTCTGGCCATCCTGTGCATGACGTACCCGGAGCAGTCCCTGATGGGGCAGGTGGAAGTGAACGCCGCGGGGGCTCCGCCCGCGGACCTGTTGAAGGCCCTGATTCCCCGAGCCATTGAAGAAGCCGCCGCGACCTTCGACTGGAAGAGCGAGACATGACGACGACCACGGCCCCGGCCCCGACGAAGCGCCGCTGGCGCAACTTCCTCCTCGACGCGCCCTTCCAGCTCAAGCTCACCTCGTACATCGTCGGCGTGTCCCTGGTGCTGGCGGCGCTGCTGGGCATCTTCCTGGTGCGCGCGGCGAACTCGCTGATGCACGAGACGGCGACGGCGGTGGATGCCCGCTCGCGCGCGGCGGAGGTGAGCCGCGAGCTGTCTGGAGCCACGCTCTCCAACGAGCTGATGGCCCACATGAACGACCCGGCGTTCGAGAAGCAGTTCCGCGAGCAGGCGCAGGCGATTGACGCCAGCTACGAGGAAGAGCGCATGGCCATCGTCGCGCAGCGCGCGGAGCTGGAGCGCCATCAGCAGCTGACGTGGTGGGTGCTCGGCGGGTGCATGCTGACGTTCATCGTGGTGGTGGCGCTGTCGACCATCGTGGTGACGCACCGGATGGCGGGGCCGCTGTTCCGCATCAAGCGCATGGTGCGGGAGGTGGCGGAGGGCCGCCTGCGACCGCCGCAGCACGGCCTGCGCGAAGGCGACGAGCTCCAGGACGTCTTCGAGGCCGCGCGCGACATGACCCAGCGGCTGCGCAACCAGCAGGAAGAGGACGCGCGCGTGCTGGCGGAGGCGCTGGCGGAGGCGCGGCGGAGCGGCGCCAGCGGTGCGTGGGTGGATGAGCTGAGCGCCCTGGAAGCGCGCTACCGCGAGCGGCTGGCGCGGTAGGGCAGGGCCGGGCGCCTCGCGAGGCGCGTCACACCCGCGCGGTGTCCGCGGCCAGCCCCATCTGCATCAGCTCCGCGTGCAGCATCAGCCGCGCCTGGGCCCAGGGCAGCGCGACGACGCGGTAGCCCGCGAGCGCCTGGAGCAGCAGGGGCCGGTAGCTGGCGTGTCCGGGGTCCGCGACCACGACGATGCCCCGGTCCGTGGTGGAGCGGATCAACCGACCGACGCCCTGACGCAAGAGCAGCAGCGCGCGCGGCAGCCGGTAGTGCAGGAAGCCCAGGTATTCGTTGCCGCCCTTCGCCAGGGGCTCCTCGCGCGCGGCCACCAGCGGCCGGGATGCCGGCTCCAGCGGCAGCTTGTCGATGAAGACACACCCCACGCC
Source organism: Corallococcus sp. Z5C101001 (assembly GCF_007352635.1). NCBI lineage: Bacteria > Pseudomonadati > Myxococcota > Myxococcia > Myxococcales > Myxococcaceae > Corallococcus > Corallococcus sp. Z5C101001. The sequence continues at coordinate 223,136 of NZ_VKLU01000004.1, read as the reverse complement.
GCGGCCGGGGATGTCCACGCCCTGCCAGAAGCTCTTGGTGCCCAGCAGCACCGTCCCCGTGTCGCGCTCCTGCCGCGCCGCCAGGGAGCGGCCGTGCCCGCGCGACTGGCGCAGCACCTCAATCCCGTGCGGCTCCAGCCGCGCCTGGACCTCGCGCGCCACGCGCTCCAGCCTGCGCGTGGAGGCGAAGAGGCCCAGCACCCGCCCGCCCATCACCTGCGCCAGCCCGGAGATGCGCCCGGAGGCCCAGTCGATGAAGGGCTCCTCGTGCGCGCGAGGCGCGTCCGTCACGAGCACCACCAGCGCCTGCTGTCCCAGGTGGAACGGCGAGGGCGCGCGCAAGAGCGGCGGCTTCAACCCCAGCCGCTTCAGGACGAAGGGAACGCTGTCGCCCGTGCCCAGCGTGGCGGATGCCATCACCAGCGCGCGCTTGTTCGCGGCGAAGTCGCGCGACACGGACTCGGACACGTCCACCGGCTGCGCGCCCACGCTCCAGCGCCCCTTGCGAGGCTCCGCGCGCGCCGCGTAACAGCGCTTCACGTCCGGGTCTCCGGCCAGCTCGCCCGCGAGCACCGACAGCTCCCCCAGCTCCGTCGTCGCCCCGGCCAGCTCCCGCTCCAGCGAAGGCTGCTTCACGGCCAGCTCCGGCAGCGCCGCCAGGACGCGCACGGCCAGCAGCGTGTGCACCCGCTGCAGCGCCGTCCGCACCTCCACCAGCCCCTCGCGCACCGGCGCCCAGGCGGGCAGGGCGCGCACCGCGTCCGTCACCCGCAGCTCCGGCGCGTAGGCGGCCTCGTCCGCGTCCTCGCCGGGCATCGCCGCCGCGGGCTCGCAGAGCGCCGTCACCTGTTCGCCCAGCGCCCGCGCCTCCTGGAGCAGCGTGCGCAGGGCCTCGTCCACCTCCCCCATCAGCGAGCGGGACTCGTCCCGGCGCGTGGCCGCCAGCGCGCGGCGCAGCTCCGCGAAGAGGCCCCGGCGTCCGTCGCGCCCATGCAGCCGCTCCGTGAGGCGCAGGAAGGCCAGGTCCGACAGCTCCACCGTGAGCGCGGTGGTGGCCACGTCCTCCAGCTCGTGGGCCTCGTCCAGCACCAGGTGGTCCAGGCGCGGGTAGCGCGCGGGCCACGCGAACGCGAGCGACTGGTTGATGACCAGCACGTCCGCGTCGCGCGCGTGCGCCACCGCCGAGTGGTAGAAGCACTTGTGGTGATGCGGGCAGCGCTCACCCAGCGTCGTCGCCGCCTCGGAGCGCACCGCCGGCACCAGCCCGTGCATCCCCGGGAAGCGCTCGCGGAACCAGTGGCTCAGCCGGTCCAGGTCTCCATCCGGGCTGCGGCGCAGGTACGCGCGCACGTAGGCGCGGGGCGCGCGAGCGGCGTGCGGCATCCCCGGCTCCACGCGCGTGGCCTCCAGCGCGCGGCGGCGGCACAGGTAGTTCGTCTGCCCCTTGAGCAGCGCGTAGCCGAACGCACCCCCCGTGGCCTGATGCAGCCGGGGCAGGTCCTTCTCCAGCAACTGGTCCTGGAGCGTCTTCGTGTGCGGCGCCACGCCCACCTTCAGCCCGTTGCGCGCGGCGAACAGCGCGGCGGGCGTGAGGTACGCCAGCGACTTGCCCGTGCCCGTGCCGGCCTCCACCGCCACCTGCCCGCCGTCCGACAGCGTGCGCGCCACCGCGTGCGCCATCTCCAGCTGCGCGGGCCGGGACAGGAAGCCGCCCCCACGCTCCAGCGCGCCGCCGGGCCCCAGCACCTGAGACACCTCCTCCGGGCGCACGGGCAGCGGCGTCGCGTCCGGCTCTGGCTCCGGGGGAGGCCTGCCGCCATTCGCCCTCCGTCGCTCCGGCCGCGCGCGCAGGAAGCCGCCCGTCGCCTCCAGCCCCAAGGGCACCGGCGTCGCGCGGCACGCCTCCCACAGCCGGGACAGCAGCTCCAGCAGGGGGCGCTCCTCCGCGTCCGTCGCCAGGTCGCGAGCCTCTTCCGGGGACAGCGCATCCAGCAGCGGCGCGGGCCCCAGCGCGGCGCGGGCCCGTGGATCCATCGTGGCGAGCAGGTCCGCCACGTCCTCCGCGCGGCCGTCGCGCACGCAACCGTCCAGCGCGTGCACCAGCACCGCGTGCACCGCCACGCAGTCATGGAGCGCGCGGTGCGGCTGCTGCGAGCCCAGCTTCGCCCACCGCATCAGCGACTCCAGCGAGTGGCTGGGCAGCTCCGGGTGCAGGTAGTGCATGAGCTCGCACGAGTCGAGCACCGGCGCTCCGCCCAGCACATCCGGCAGGAAGCCCTTCTCGAACGGGGCGTTGTGCGCCACCACCGTCCACCCCTTCAGCCGCTCCCGCAGCTCCACGCGCTCGGCGTCGAAGCGGGGCTGACCGGAGAGCTGCGCGTCCGACAGGCCCGTCAGGCGGCGGATGGTGAGGTTCAGCGGGCGCGACGCCGAGTACAGACGGCTGAAGCGGTCCACCTCGCGGCCGTGCTCGAAGAAGAGGCAGCCGACCTCGATGACCTCGTCCACGCGGGGGTCCAGCCCCGTCGTCTCGAGGTCCAGGAAGACATGCCGGGTGAAGAGCTCCGAGCTGCCCATGCAGGGCGGCCAGCCTACCCGCCCAGAGGCACATCGCCAGTTAACGGAGCGGGCGCGCTACTCCACGTAGAAGGCGCCCGCGGTCCGCTGCTCCATCGCGCACCCGTACCGGAGCATCCCTGCCTGACGGGGCGTGAAGGTGACCTCCACCAGCTTGCCGAGCGGCAGCTTCTCGTGGATGCCGTAGTCCTCCAGCACCAGCTCGGTGGCGCACGTCTGGTCCGTCTTGCGCGTCACCAGCAGCGTCACCGGCTCACCCTGGCGCAGCAGCACCGGCGAGGGCTCGAAGCCCTTCTGCGTGACGGTCAGCTCCACCATGAGCGTGCCGTTCACCTTCGTCCCTGTTTCCTGGATGGCCGTGTAGTGGGGGCCCCGCCTCGCGTCCGCGGGCGGCGCGGGGGGCGGCTCCTTCGTGCAGGCCTGCTGCGAAACCCCCACGAGGACGCCTGTCACGGCGAACCTGAGCCAGGGCCTCATGCCACGCGAGGATGATGGGCGCATGGCCGTGCAGGTTATCAGGGGCGGCGCGCGAAGCGCTCAGTCCACCACGAAGGTGCCGGCGATCATCTTCCCCATCGCGCACCCGTACCGCAGCGTCCCGGACTGGTTGGGCGTGAAGGCGATCTCCACCGGCTCGTTGAGCGGCAGCTTCGCGTCGATCTTGTACTCGTCCATCACCAGCTCTGTGGCGCACGTCAGGTCCGTCTTGCGCGTCACCACCAGCTTCACCGGCTCGCCCTGCTTGAGCGGCACCGGCGACGGCTCGAAGCCCTTCTCCGTGACGGCCAGGTCCACCACGTGCACGCCATTCTCCCTGCGCCCCACCTCCTGCGCGGCGGGCGCGTCCGTCCCCTTCGCGGCGGCGGACTCCTTCGTACATGCCTGCTGGGACGCCCCCGCGAGGACCGCCGCCGCGGTGAGCGCGAGCCAGGGCTTGATGATGCGGGAGAAGAACGGGCGCATGAACGAAGGCTCCGGAGGGAAGAAGGACGAAGGCGGCCCGGCTGGAAGCCCAGGCCGCCCTTGAGGCACCACCGCGGAACGTCAGCCCGCGGTGTCCGGCGTCGAACCGTCCGCGCCGTCGGAAGCGTCCTCGGCGGGGGCCGGCGGCGCCTCGAAGCGCAGGAGGGCGTGCAGCGGGATGAACAGCTCGTGTCCTGGCTCGCCCAGCAGCACGTCGAAGCGGCCCACGCGCAGCAGCGGCGCCGCCACCGTGATGCCGTTGCGCAGCGTGAGCTTCACCGTCTGCCCGATGTGCGGCAGGAACGGCCGCGGGTCTGAATAGGGGCGCTTGTCCGGCTGGCGCGCCACCTGCGCGGGCTTCTGCGTGAGCTTCGCGTCGCGCTCCAGGGTCGGCATCAGCCGCTCCCAGTCACCCCTGCGCGCGATGAGCACCACCTGGAGCTTCTCCAGCCGGCCCGTGCGCTCGAAGGTGAAGGCGATGGCCTCCTCCGACAGGAGCGTGTCCAGCAGCGAGCGCTCCGCGAGCACCACCGACAGCTCCGTCTTCTGCTCGATGAAGGCGCCCAGGAAGTCCGCCACGAGCGCGTTGTCCACCTGACCGCGCGCCTGCTTGATGGCCGCCTTGCGCTGGCTGCGCTCCTTGCGCGCCATGAACTCCGCCACGGTGAGGCCGCTCTGGAGGATGCCGAAGGCATCACCCAGCGACAGGCCCGCCGTCTGGCCCATGAGCTCGTAGACCTGGTCGAAGCGCTTCGCCTCCTCGGCGTGCAGCTTGCGCCAGATGCGCGCCTTCATCTTGCCTTCCAGCTCTCCCTTGGCGATGCGCGCCGGCACGTGCTCGCGCGTCGCCAGCGCCAGGATCTGCTCCGGCGTGGGCGGCGGGCGCGGCGTGCTGGGGCGCGGCCCGAAGCGGCCCGGAGGCCCGCCCGGGCGCGGAGGCCCACCCATCCCGGGCCCCCGGGGAGCGGCCGGCCTGGGCGAGGCACCCGGCGTGAAGCCCGGGGCCACGGCTCCCGCGGGCCGGGGTGGGGCGGCGGGGGCCGTCGTCGCCGGGCCCGGCGTGGGCCGGGGCATGGGGGCGGACAGACCCGTGGGCGCCACGGGCGTCGCCGGCCGGGGGGCCGGGGCGGCAAGTCCGCTCGGCTTCGGCGTGGGCGCCGGGCCCGGCGTGGGCCGGGGCACCGACGTCGCGCTCGCGCCGGAGGACGCCGGGGCGGCAGGCGCCACCGGCGTGGGCCGGGGCGTGGGCCTCGGCGTGGGGCTGGGGGCGGCCGAGGACGGAGCCACCGGTGCGCCGGGCGTCGAGCCCGGGCGCCGGATGACTTCGACTGCGGGGGCCACCCGCCGTGTCTTCCTATCGTTCACGGTTGTACGTTACCTGATGCGCGGGGTCCGGGCATGCCCGGGCTCGCGGCTTAAGGGGATGCTGAAAAGTCCACCTTCCACCCGGACGGCTCCCTCACCATCCGGACCTCGCCCGACCTTCCCGCCGAGCTCACGACCAAGGTCGCCTCGTCGCCCTCCTGGCGGAGCAGCTTGACCTCCTGAACATCGGGCGTCCCGGGGACATTCGCGAAGAACAGCGCGAGCGGCTCCGGTTTCACCATGCCCCCCGACGCATCGCTGACCTGCTGGGCCCGAGCCTTCAGGACCTGCTGGGTCGCTTGGGACAGGCCCGCGTAGGCCTTGGGCAGTTCGCCCCGCTGCACATGCCGGTGGAACGTCTGGTAGGCCCCCACGGGGGAGTCCGGCTGGAGCCGGTTGCAGCCGCCCAGGGCGAGGAGGGCGAACAGCAGCCAGGTCGTCGTCGCGAGCGGGCGCATGGAGCCTCCGGTTTAGGTCAAACCGCCTCCGTGGGGAAGCGCGAGCTGCGTCACGCCGCATGCTGGTGGACGCGATTGCGTCCCGTGCCCTTGGCTGAATAGAGGCTCGCGTCCGCCGCGCGCAGCAGCGCCTCCGTCCCCGGCAGGTCGTCCGCCGGCACCGTCGCCACGCCAAGCGACGCGGTCAGCTTCACCTCCTGTGACACCCCATCCGTCCCCCGCCACGTCAGCTCCAGCCGCTCAATCGCCTCCCGCACCCGCTCGCACGCCCGGAGCGCGTCCTGGGGCGCCGCCTCTGGCAGGAGCGCGATGAACTCCTCGCCGCCGTAGCGGGCCAGCAGGTCCACCTCCCGCAGCGTCGCGCGCGCCGTCTGGGCCACCGCGCGCAGCACCTCGTCGCCAAAGGGGTGGCCGAACGTGTCGTTGATGCGCTTGAAGTGGTCGATGTCCAGCATCACCAGCGACAGCGGCGAACGATACCGCCGCGAGCGCATGAACTCCTCGCCCAGCCGTTCCTCGAAGTATCGGCGGTTGAACAGGCCCGTGAGCGCGTCCGTGCGGCTGAGCGCCAGCAGCTCCTGGCGGCGGCGGTCCAGCTCCCGGTTGGCCCACTCCAGCTCCCGGTTCTTCTCCAGGAGCGCGTCCTGCAAGGCCTTCAGCCGCAGCATGGACTTCACGCGCGCGCCCAGCTCCAGCATGTCGAAGGGCTTCACCAGGTAGTCGTCCGCGCCCAGCTCCAGCCCCTCCACCTTGCCCGCCGCCTGCCGGGCCGTCATCAGGATGACCGGGATGAAGCCGAAGCCGCCTTCGCCCGCGTTCGCCTTGACGATGCGGCACACCTCCACGCCGCCCAGGCCCGGCATCTCCACGTCCATCACGATGAGGTCCGGCCGTCCCGCGCGGATGGCCGACAGCGCCTGCGCGCCGTCCAGCGCCTCCTTGAACACGTAGCCGTGCGGGGCCAGGCCCTCGCGCACGTGCCGCACCTGGGCCGGATCATCGTCCACGATGAGCACCGTGCGCCCCGCGAAGTCGTTCGCCGGTCCGCTCCTGCGCACGGCGTCCGGCATCCGTTTCCTTTCGGCTTCTGGCATGAGGCGCCAACCCCCCAGGATGCGGCCGTGGCCCACGTCGCGAGTGTCACCCGGGGCGGGAACCCCGTGCCCGGATTCTCCTCCGGGTGGGGGGCGCTGCCAAGGGCCCCAAGACCGCCGTCGCGACCCCGGGTCCGGGCCGCGACACACTACGGCGCGGGTTTCACCAGCCGTGCGCGGTAGACGGGTTCTGCGGAGGCCAGGTAGCGCCGCTCGCGGGTGGAGGGCACCTCCTCCGGGTCGTACGGGTGGAACACGCCCGTGCCCAGCGGGTTGTGGAAGCCGGCCGCCTCCAGGATCTCCAGCATGGCCACCCCGCGGTCCTGCACGTCGGTGCGCATGTCGAAGCGGCCGCCCGGCTTGAGCAGGCCCAGCATCAGCTTCGCGAACTGGGGCTGCACGACCGCCCGCTTGGCGTGCGAGCGCTTCCACCAGGGGTCGGGGAACTGGAGGTGGATGACGTCCAGCGACCCGGGGGCGAAGATGCGCGGTACGACGAAGCGCGCGTCGGATTCGATGACGCGCAGGTTGGTCAGCCCCGCCTTCTCCCCGCGCATCTGCGTGTCGCGCGCGTACTTCTTGCGCCACTCGAAGGCCACGAAGCGCACGCCGGGGTTGCGGCGGCAGTACTCCAGCGCGTGCCCCCCCGCGCCCGAGCCGATCTCCAGCTCCAGCGGGCCGGTGAAGCCGAACTCCGCGTCCCAGTCCGGGGGCGCATCCAGGGGGACGAACTTGAGGCCGACTGGATCAGGGAGCAGGGCAGGGCGCATGGCGGGGGCGGGCGCCTCTAACCATGGAGCCGCGTGGGTTGGCCAGGGCAAAAGCGCGCGGGGTGGTATAGGGAGGGGTCATGAAGGTCTTCCAGTCGGTGTCCGAGGCGGGCCGCCAGCTCCAGGGGCAGGCCCTCGCGCTGGGCAACTTCGACGGTGTGCATGTGGGCCACCAGGCCCTCTTCGCCGAGGCCCGGCGCCACGCCCCCGCGGGCGCGCTCACCTTCCAGCCCCACCCGGGCAAGGTGCTCCAGCCAGACCTGGCGCCCAAGCTCATCACCCTCTTGCCGCGCAAGCTGGAGCTGTTGGCCGGCTGCGGCCTGGACGGGGTGGTGGTGCAGGCCTTCACCCGCGACTACGCGCGCAGCTCTCCCGCGGACTTCGAGGTCGACCTCTTCGACACCCTGGGCGTGGCCCACGTCGTCGTGGGCGGCGACTTCACCTACGGCGCCCACCGCGCGGGCACCGTCACCACCCTGCGCGAGGCCGCGGCGAAGCGGGGCGCCCAGGTCCACGTCGTCCCCTCCGTGCACGTGGACGGCGTCGTCGCGTCCTCGTCGCGGATCCGCGAATACATCCTGGAGGGAAGGGTGGGAGCGGCCCGGCGCCTCCTGGGACGCCCGTTCGACCTGGATGGCACGGTGGTGTCCGGCGCGGGGCGGGGGCGCACCATCGGCTTTCCCACCGCCAACGTGGACACGCAGAACGAGCTGCGGCCCGCGCCCGGCGTGTACGCCATCCGTGTGCGCCTCCGGTCGGAGGCTGGCGGCCCGTGGCGGCCGGGGGCGGCCAACATCGGCGTGAAGCCCACCTTTGGTGGAACGGAGGTCACCATCGAGGCGCACCTCCTGGACTTCACGGGGGACCTCTACGGCCAGGAGCTGCGGGTCCAGTTCCTGGAGCGCCTGCGGCCCGAACAGCGCTTCGGCTCCGTCGCGGAGCTGGTGGGTCAAATCAAACGCGACGTGGAGGCCGCCCGCACCGTGGCGGCCCGTGGCGACGGGTAGGGTCCGGTGATCCTCCGGGAGGGGGCTCCGGACAGCGAGGGAGCACGCCAGGGCGCCTTGACAGGCCGCGCATCGGTTTCCTCTAATCCATGAGGATCCGTGCCAGGGCTTCAAGCCCCTGTCGCCCCCCCATCCCCCCTTGGGGCCCCGCCTTGGCCGGGGCTCTGGCTGTTCCCTCCTCACGCTCTAAAGAGGCACCCCAGAAATGTCCGGTCGACTCGGTGAATTGCTGGTGCGCGAGAACCTCATCTCCGTCCAGCAACTCCGCAAGGCGCAGGAGGAGCAGCAGAAGAGTGGTGCGCGCATCGGCACGGCGCTCATCAAGACGGGCGCCATCGAGGAGTCGAAGCTCACCGACTTCCTGTCGAAGCAGTACGGCGTGCCGGCCATCAACCTGAAGGACTTCGACATTGATCCGGACATCATCAAGCTCGTGCCCAAGGAGGTGGCCGAGAAGCACCTGGTGATCCCGGTCAACCGCGCGGGCCCGTCGCTCATCGTGGCCATGTGCGACCCGTCCAACATCTTCGCGGTGGACGACCTGAAGTTCCTCACCGGCTACAACATCGAAGCCGTGGTCGCGTCGGAGATCTCCATCCGCGAGTCCATCGAGCGCTACTACGCGGAGAAGGGCCCCTCGCTGGAGGACATCGTCGGCGACGTGAGCGACGACATCGAGGTCGCCAAGGAGGAGCAGGAGAACCTGGATGAGATGGCCAAGGCCGCGGACGACGCGCCCGTGGTCAAGCTGGTGAACCTCATCCTGATGGACGCCATCAAGAAGCGCGCGTCCGACATCCACATCGAACCGTACGAGAAGGACTTCCGGGTCCGCTTCCGCATCGACGGCGTGATGTACGAGGTGATGCGCCCGCCCATGAAGCTGCGCAACGCCATCACCAGCCGTCTGAAGATCATGGCGTCGCTGGACATCTCCGAACGGCGCCTGCCGCAGGACGGCCGCATCAAGATCAAGATCGGCGGCGGCAAGGAGATGGACTTCCGCGTGAGCGTGTGCCCCACGCTCTTCGGCGAGAAGGTCGTGATGCGCTTGCTCGACAAGAGCAACCTGCAGCTGGACATGACCAAGCTGGGCTTCGACGCGCAGCCCCTGGCCTGGTTCAAGGAGGCCATCGACCGGCCCTACGGCATGGTGCTGGTGACGGGCCCCACGGGCTCCGGCAAGACGACGACGCTGTACTCGGCGCTCTCCAGCCTCAACGACGTGGGCACCAACATCTGCACCGCGGAGGACCCGGTCGAATTCAACTTCGCCGGCATCAACCAGGTGCAGATGCACGAGGACATCGGCCTGAACTTCGCGGCCGGCCTGCGCTCGTTCCTCCGCCAGGACCCCGACATCATCATGATCGGTGAGATCCGCGACTTCGAGACGGCGGAAATCGGCGTGAAGGCGGCGCTCACCGGCCACCTGGTGCTCTCCACGCTGCACACCAACGACGCCCCGGGCACGGTGAGCCGTCTGCTCAACATGGGCATCGAGCCGTTCCTCGTGACGGCGTCGCTCAACCTCATCCTCGCCCAGCGTCTGGCGCGCCGGCTGTGCCCGGCCTGCAAGCGCCCCGCGGAGAAGGTGGACGAGCAGGCCCTCATCGACGCGGGCATCCCGCCGGACAAGATGGGCACCTTCACCATGTACGAGAAGGTCGGCTGCCGCGAGTGCAACGACCGCGGCTACCGCGGCCGCGTGGCCATCTACGAGGTCATGCCCTTCTGGGATGGCCTCAAGGAGCTGGTCATCAACGGCGCCTCCGCGGCCGAACTGAAGCAGGAGGCCATCCGCCTGGGCATGAGCAGCCTGCGCATGAGCGCGCTCAGGAAGCTGATGGACGGCATGACCACGCTCGAAGAGGTCGTGGGCAACACCGCGCCGGACCGCTTCTAGTCACCTTCCTCCACCACACCTCTCCGCGACAGGACACGCATCCGTGGCCAACCTGCACCAGCTCCTCAAGGCGATGGTCGAGAAGGGCTCTTCCGACCTCCACATCACCACCGGCTCGCCGCCGCAGCTGCGCGTGGACGGTGAACTCGTCCCGCTCAAGACGGCGCCGCTCACCCCCGTGGAGACGAAGCAGCTCTGCTACTCCATCCTCACGGACGCGCAGAAGCACAAGTTCGAGGAGGAGAACGAGCTGGACCTGTCGTTCGGCGTGAAGGGCCTGTCGCGCTTCCGCGCGAACATCTTCATGCAGCGCGGCGCCGTCGCCGGCGCGTTCCGCACCATTCCCTTCAAGATCCTGACGTTCCAGGAGCTGGGCCTGCCGCCGGTGGTGGCGGAGCTGGTGAAGAAGCCGCGCGGCCTCATCCTGGTGACGGGCCCCACGGGCTCCGGCAAGTCCACCACGCTGGCCTCGATGATCGACAAGATCAACACCGAGCGTCATGAGCACATCATGACCATCGAGGACCCCATCGAGTACCTGCACCCGCACAAGAACTGCCTGGTGAACCAGCGCGAGGTGGGGGCGGACACGCGCAACTTCAAGACGGCCCTCAAGTACATCCTGCGCCAGGACCCGGACGTGGTGCTGGTGGGTGAGCTCCGCGACCTGGAGACCATCGAAGCGGCGCTCACCATCGCGGAGACGGGCCACATCTGCTACGCGACGCTGCACACCAACAGCGCGGTGCAGACCATCAACCGCGTCCTGGACGTCTTTCCCCCGTACCAGCAGCCCCAGGTGCGCGCCCAGCTGTCCTTCGTGTTGGAGGGCGTGATGAGCCAGGCGCTCGTGGCCAAGGCGGGCGCTCCGGGCCGCGTGCTGGCGCTGGAGGTCATGGTGCCCAACCCCGCCATCCGGAACCTCATCCGCGAGGACAAGGTCCACCAGATCTACTCCTCCATGCAGGTGGGCCAGGCGAAGTACGGCATGCAGACGTTCAACCAGGCGCTGGCCGCCCTCCTGGCGCGCCGGCTCATCACCCAGGACGAGGCCTTCGGCCGTTCCTCCGACCCGGAAGAGCTGCGCAACATCCTGGCCACGGGCGGCGCCCCGGGGGGAGCCCAGCGGCCGGCCGGAGGAGCGGGCGCCCGTTAGTTTTCCGACGTGAATTTCGCGGGTTAGACTCGCGCCCTCCCCGGAGGTCCAGGTTATGGCAGCACCAGCGGTCCAGCAGAAGGCGACAGCGTCCAAGAAGAACACGGCCCAGTTCCTCTGGGAGGCGAAGACCAAGAGCGGGGAGAACAAGAAGGGCGAGATGGAGGCCTCGGACATCGAGGCTGTCAACGCACGTCTCAAGTCCCTGGGCCTCAACCCGACGAAGGTGCGCAAGAAGAGCGCGCTCGACGGGGAAATCAGCCTGCCCGGCCTGGGCGGGGTGACGGGCAAGGACATCCTCATCTTCACCCGCCAGTTCGCGACGATGATCGACGCGGGTCTGCCGCTGGTGCAGTGTCTGGACATCCTGGCCAGCCAGATGGACAACCCCGCCTTCAAGAAGGTGGTGTTCGCCATCAAGGGCAAGGTGGAGCAGGGCAGCACCTTCGCGGACGCGCTGAAGGAGCACCCCAAGGTCTTCGACGAGCTCTACGTGCAGCTGTGCGCCGCGGGCGAGGTGGGCGGTATCCTCGACACCATCCTCAACCGGCTCGCCGCCTACCGCGAGAAGAACGAGAAGCTCAAGGCCAAGGTCAAGGGCGCCATGACCTACCCCACCATCGTCATCCTGGTGGCCATTGGCGTGACGGCGCTGCTGCTCCTCAAGGTGACGCCCGTCTTCGAGAAGATGTTCGCGGACTTCGGTTCACAGCTGCCGGGCCCCACGCAGGTGGTCGTGGACCTGTCGAAGTTCGCGCAGGAGTACTTCCTCCACGCGGTCATCGGCGTCGCCGCGCTCGTCTTCTCCTTCACCTGGACCTACCGCCAGCCCCGGGGCCGCAAGTTCTGGGACAAGCTGTTCCTCAAGCTGCCCCTGTTCGGCGACGTGCTCCGCAAGGTGGCGGTGGCGCGCTTCACGCGCACGCTGGGCACGATGATCTCCTCGGGCGTGCCCATCCTGGACGCGCTGGACGTGACCGCGAAGACGGCCGGCAATCGCACCGTGGAAGAGGCCATCTATTACGTCCGCGGGAAGATCGCCGAGGGCAAGAACATCGCGGGTCCGCTGCTGGAGACCAAGGTGTTCCCGTCGATGGTGGTGCAGATGATTGGCGTCGGCGAGGCGACGGGCGCCATGGACACGATGCTCAACAAGATCGCGGACTTCTACGACGACGAGGTGGACACCGCCATCGGCGCGCTGACGTCGATGATCGAACCGCTGCTGATGGTGTTCCTCGGCGGCGTGGTGGGTGGCTTCCTCATCGCCATGTACCTGCCCATCTTCAGCCTTGCCGGCGCGATCAAGTAGCGCGCGCCTGGAGGGTCGGGCGCCTGGCGCGGCCTCCGGGCTGCGCCCGCGCCTGGTGTGGCTGGTGTTGTTCCGCACCGTCGCGGCGAGCCTGTCGCTCGTGGTGACGGTGGTGCGCCTGCTGACGCAGCCGGCGCAGGAGCCCAGCCGGGCGGACTCGCTGTCGTTCGCGGTCATCGCGGGCGCCTACGTCCTCACGGTGGTGACGGGCCTGCGGCTGCGCCGGGGCACCGCGGGCCGCCTGGACGCCACGGTGACGGTGGTGGGCGACGTGCTCATCGCCACCGGGCTCGTCTACCTGAGCGGCGGCGCGGACTCGCCGCTCACGTTCCTCTACAGCCTGGCCGTCATTGGCGCGGCGGTGGTGCTGGACTGGCGGGGCGCGCTGGCGGCGGCGGCCGTCTCCGCGTTCGCCTTCACCGCGCTCCTGCTCGTCATCCGCCTCACCACGCCCGCGGACGTGGTGACGGTGCCGGGCGGGCGGGTGCTCTTCGTGCTGGGCAGCAACGCGCTGGCGTTGGTGCTCATCGCGGTCCTGTCCGGCTACCTGTCGCGCCAGCTGTCCGCCACGGGCGGCGCGCTGTCCCAGAGCGAGGCGGACCTGCGCCGGTTGGGGAGGCTGCAGCAGCTCATCCTGTCCTCCATGCCCTCGGGGCTCGTCACCTGCGACGTCGAGCGGCGCGTCACCTTCCTCAACTCGGCGGCCAGCGGCATCCTCCAGGTCGACACCTTCATGGGGGTGGGGCAGCCCTTGGAGCAGCTGCTGCCGGGCGTGATGGGGTTGACGCCGCGCTCCGTGCGAGGCGAGCTGCGGGTGCGGACGCCCGGGGGCAACCGGGTGCTGGGCCTGTCGGTGTCGCCGCTGGAGGGCGAGGCCGGGGCGCTGCTCATCGTCTTCCAGGACCTCACGGAGCTGCGGCGCATGGAGGAGGACCTGAAGCGCACGGACCGGCTGGCCAGCCTGGGGGCCCTGTCCGCGCAGCTGGCGCACGAAATCCGAAATCCGCTCGCCGCCATGCGGGGCTCCGCGCAGCTGCTGGCTCAGGAGCAGTCCACCGACGCGGTGGTGAAGAAGCTCACCGGCATCCTCACGCGGGAGGCGGACCGGCTGGCGCGGCTGGTGGAGGACTTCCTGCGCTTCGCTCGACCGCAAGAGCCCCAGCGCCGCCCGGTGGCGCTGGACGCCCTGTTGTCGGAGACGGTGGAGATGCTGCGCGCGGACCCGCTGGCGCGCGAGGTGCTGATGGAGGTGCGGGTGCCGGAGGCCCTGACGGCGCCGGTGGATCCGGATCAGCTGCGCCAGGTGCTCATCAACCTGGTGCGCAACGGCTTCCAGGCGGCGGGTCCGCGGGGCACGGTGAGGGTGGCCCTGGCGCGCGCGGAGAAGGAAGCGCAGATTCGGGTGTGGGACTCGGCCGGCAGCATCACGGAGGAGATGATGGGACACCTGTTCGAGCCGTTCTTCACCACCCGCAACGGCGGCACCGGGCTGGGGCTGTCCACCGCGCACTCCATCATCCGCGCGCACGGCGGGAGCATCCGCGTGACGTCGCATCCGGCTGACGGCACGGAGTTCCTCGTGGGGCTGCCCCTATGACAGCGCCTTCCGTCCATGACGGAGGTCCGCGCGGACACGTCCTGGTGGTGGACGACGAGCTGTCCATGCGCGAGTACCTGGAGATCTTGCTCGTGCGGGAAGGCTACGCCGTGACGAGCGTGCCCGCGGTGGAGCCTGCCCGCGCGGTGCTGGAGAAGGACCAGGTGGACCTGGTCATCTCCGACATGAAGCTGGGCACGGGCAGCGGCCTGGACGTGCTCCGGGCGGCCCGCTCGCGCAAGGAGCCGCCGGAGGTGGTGCTCATCACCGCCTTCGGCACGCCGTCCTCCGCGGTGGAGGCCATGCGCGAGGGCGCGTACGACTACATCTGCAAGCCCTTCGACAACGAGGAGCTGCGGCTGCTCGTGCACAAGGCGCTGGAGAAGCGCGCGCTGCGGCAGGAGAACAGCACGCTGAAGGCGCGGCTGCTCCCGGGGTTGGGGGGGCTGCTGGTGGGGACGAGCCCCCGCATGCGGGCCCTGTGGCAGCTGGTGGAGAAGGTGGCGCCGGGCCGGAGCACGGTGCTGGTGACGGGAGAGAGCGGCACCGGCAAGGAGCTGGTGGCCCGCGCCGTCCACCTGCGGGGCCACCGCGCGGCTCAGCCCTTCCTGCCCTTCAACTGCGCGGCCCTCAACGAGGGCGTGCTGGAGAGCGAGCTGTTTGGCCACATGCGGGGGGCCTTCACCGGCGCCACCCATGAGCGGCCGGGCCTGCTCGTCTCCGCGGGCGAAGGCACGGTGATGCTGGACGAAGTGGGGGAGATGCCCCTGTCCACGCAGGTGAAGCTGTTGCGCGTGTTGCAGGAGCGCAAGGTGAAGCCGGTGGGCAGCGCGGCGGAGATTCCCTTCCATGCGCGCGTCATCGCCGCCACCAACCGCCGGCTGGAGGCGGAGGTGCAGGCGGGCCGCTTCCGCGAAGACCTCTTCTACCGGCTCAACGTCATCACGCTGGAGCTGCCCCCCCTGCGTGAGCGTGCGGAGGACATCCCGCACCTGGCCACGTTCTTCCTGTCCCGGCTGTCGGAGGAGCTGGGGCGTCCGGGCCTGAGGTTCGCGCCGGAGACGCTGGTGCTGATGGAGCGCTACGCCTTCCCGGGCAACGTGCGCCAGTTGCAGAACATGGTGGAGCGCGCGGCCACGTTGTCGGACTCGGACGTGCTGGGGCCCACGACGTTGCCGCCCTCCGTGCGGGGCGAGGCGGAGCCCCAGGTGCGCGCGGGTGACGGCGGCGAACCCATGCTGGGGCAGGGCTTCAACCTGGAGCGGCACCTGGACGACCACGAGCGCCGGCACCTGCTGGCCGCGCTCAAGCAGGCGCAAGGGGTGAAGACGCGCGCCGCGGAGCTCCTGGGCCTGTCGTTCCGTTCGTTCCGCTACCGGCTGGCGAAGCACGGGCTCACGGACGAACTGGATGAGCCGAGCGGGACGCGCACCGGTTAGTTCCCTCCGGAAGTCGCGAGCGAAGGCGGAGTCCGCGGAGCGCTCCCGCACGTGTGCGGGCCGGTGGGCGCGCGGGAGATGCGAACGCGCCGCTGAAGGATGCGCTCTGGCCGCCAGACGGACCTGATGCCCGCGTGCGAGGTCCTGGCGCGGGCCGATGCCGCGGTCTCCGCCCCACCTCGCGGAGCGCACTCCGCTATGGTCCGCGGGGCCGGAGGGCCAGGGAGCGCGATGAGCGACCAGGAGCGCAGGGCAGTGGTGGGGCGTTGGGGGCGAGTCGCGGTGGCGGTTCTCCTGTGGGGACTCTTCTTCTTCCGGGCCCTCTTCACCTCCGGGGTCTTCCTGGCCGGAGACACGCTCCGGGCCTTCTACCCGATGCGGTACTACGGGGCCTCGAGGCTGGCCGCGGGCCAACTGCCGGAGTGGCTGCCGTATGACGGCCTGGGGCAGTCCTTCCCGGGCATCTTCATCACCGGGATGTTCCATCCCACGCTGTGGCTTCACCTGGTGCTGTCGCCCGGCGTCGCGGTGAAGGTGACGCTGCTGGGATGCTTCCTGGTGGCGCTGGGAGGGACGTACGCCCTGGTCCGGAGCCTGGACGTGCCTCGTGCGGGCGCGCTGTTCGCGGGCGTCACCTTCACGTTCTGCGGCTACCTCGTCTGCGTCACCAACAACCCCACGTACCTGCTGGCCGCGAGCACCGTCCCGGGCGCGCTCTGGCTCGCGCTGCGCTTCCTGCGCGGGCCCTCCGTGGAGCGGCTGTCGTTCGCGGGCGCGGGGCTGGCGCTGGTGGCCTTCGCCGGTGACGCCCAGGCCTTCGCCATGGTCAACGCCCTGGTCGTGCTGCTCGCGGTGGTGGATCCGGAGGCGGGGACATGGCGCCGGCGCTTGGTCGCGTGCGGGCTGCTCATCGTCGCCGGAGGTTTGATGGCCGCGCCGCAGCTCCTGCCGGCCGCCGCGCTCGCCTCGGCATCGGAGCCAGGGGCCCGCTCGCTCGGGGAGGCGCAGCGCTTCTCGCTCCACCCGTTGCGGCTGTGGGAAGGCCTCGCGGGGCCCTTCCTCGTGGACGCGGAGGGCGTCCAGGGCATCCCCAACGTCGTGGTGACGCACCTGGTTCCCTCCGGAGGCTTCGGTCGCGTCTGGGTGGACTCGGTGTACCTGGGGACGCCAGCCTGCGTGCTGGCGCTGGCGGGCTTCGTCGCATCCCTCCGCCGCTGGAGGGCCTGGGTATTGATGGCGGCCTGGTTGATGCTGCTCGCGCTCAGCCTGGGAGACGCCCTGCCGGTGTACGGCTGGGTCTACCAGCTCCTTCCACTGTGGAGGCCCTTCCGCTATCCGGAGAAGCTGGTGCCGCTCGTGTCCCTGGGGCTCGCGGTCGCCGCAGGGTTGGGGTGGAGGCGGTGCCTGGCGTCGGGGGGCGCGTCCCGGGCCATCATCTGGGTGGGAGCGTTCGTGGCGCTGCCTTGCGCGGGGCTCGCGCTGGCGGAAGGAGGAGGGCAGTGGTGGAGCCAGCACTGGCTGCGGAGCCGCTGGCCAGACGTCCCGGAGCCCGTCCGACAGGGGCTGTCCACCAACGTCGTCGCGACGGCGTCCATGGCCGCGGTGCTCGCGCTCGCGTGCGTGGCGCTCGTCCTGCTGCGAGAGCGGCCGTCCCTGCGGGACGCGCTGTTCGTCGCGCTGCAGTGGGGCGCGCTCGCGCGGGCCAACGAGCCTCTCTACCAGCTGTCACCCGCGGAGCTGCTGCGAACGCCGCCGACGTTCGTCCAGCGCATCCGCCAGTTGGCGCCTGGGGATGAGCCCATCCGGGTGGCCTCCTCGCTCCGGGAAACCAGCGTGCCGCGTCTGGCGGGGGTGCCCTACAATGATGGCCTCCACCTGGTGCAGCTGTCCGCCCTGGCCCCGGACATGGTGGCGCTGTGGGGCCTGGAGAGCGCGAATGAGTATCTGCCCGGCGTGAGTCCTCGCGTGCGGCAACTCAAGGGGAACCGGGCGCATTGGTTCACCCGGCTCGCGCCGCGGCTGGGCACCCGGTTCCTCGCCTATGCCACGTCGGAACACGCGGAGCTGGGCTCCCGGCTGACGGCGAGGCGCACCTTCGAGGATCCGCTGCTGGGGCTCACGCTGGTGGAGTACGCGGACGCGGCGCCGCGCATCCACCTGGCCCGTCCCGAGTGTGTCGCGGGGAGGGAGGAGGCCGCGCGGCGGCTGCTATCGCCCACGCTCCCGCCGCCCGATGTCGCCATCGTGGAATGCGCGACCCCTCTGCCGCCCGCGCCGGAAGGGGCGCTGGGGCAGGTCGACGTGGCACCTGGTACGCCGGAGCACCTGACGGTGGGCGTGGAGGCGCTCGGGCCCGCGGTCCTCGTCGTCAACGACGCGTATCAACCCGGCTGGAGCGCGACGCTGGACGGGCAGCCTGTCTCCATCCTCCCCGCCGACGTGGCGGTGCGTGCGGTGGTGGTGCCCGCCGGCCAGCACGTGGTGGAGCTGCGCTACCGCACCCCCGGCCTCACCGCGGGCCTGTTGCTGGGCGCCGCGGCGTGGCTGGGGTTGGCCCTGGCCTGTCTGGGGAAGCGCCTCGGACCCAGGCGGCGTCCCGCGGCGGCCTAGCGGAAGTCGCGCCGCTCGAAGATGAAGATGGCCAGCGTGGTGAGCACCAGCGTCCACGCCAGGCTGTAGCCCACGCCGGACAGGAACGTGGACGCGTCCACCGGCAGCGCGTACGTGGCCTGGGGCCGGAAGTTCACCCGCTCCAGGTTGGGCAGCAGGTAGTAGAGCGTCTTGCCGATGCCCCGGATCGCGATGCTGTCCGAGCGGTTGGCGAGCGTGTACAGGTCACCCGTCAGGTGCCCGGTGAAGTACATGCCCGTGGTGGCGATGGCGGACACCGCCGGCCCCGCGAAGCTGGAGAACAGGATGCCCACGCTGCTGATGATGAGCAGCTCGAACCACAGCCCCGCGCTCGCGAGCAGCTGGGTCGTGGTGACGTCCGCGCCGAAGAGCAGGAGCTCCCCCAGGAAGACGAGCGTCATCGCGACCAGCAGCGCCCCCAGCGTCAACATCGTGCCCGCGAGGCGCGCGAGCAGGAACTGACGGCGCGACACGGGCTTGCTCACCACCAGGAAGATGGTGCGCCGCTCAATCTCCCGGCTGAGCAGGCTGCTGGACAGGAAGATGGTGAGGAAGACGAGGATGATGCTCATCATCCCCAGTCCGAAGTCCGTCAGCACGCGGTCGAACGTCGCGACCGTGACTTCCGTCACCAGGGAGGAGGACAGCAGCACCACGGCGGCGAACACGCCCACCACCACCGTCACCCGGTTGCGGCGCGCCTCGCGAAAGCCGTTCCACATCATCGCCGAGAAGGCGCTCACGTGTTGATCTCCCCACCCACGCTGGTCGCGCGGCCTGATTCCTTCAGCGCGTTCATGAACAACTGCTCCAGGGAGAACGTCGCCGGCTGCATCCGGTTCACCCGTCCGCCCGCGCCCAGGACGCCACCCAGGAGCCGCTGGCTGTCCACGTCCGCCACCTGCAACATCACGCGCCCGTCGAGCGCCTGCAGAGACTCCAGCGGTATGCCCAGCCCGCGAACCTCGTCGGGCTTCATCCCCTCGACGACGACCTCCACCGTGGGGACCTGCGCGGACACCAGCTCCCGCACGCTGCCCTCGCGCACCCGGCGGCCGCCCACCAGCACCGCCAGCCGGTCGCAGAGCGACTCCACGTCCGGGATGATGTGGCTGCAGAACAGCACCGTGGTGCCCTTGTCCCGCTCCGCCAGGATGAGGTCGCGCATCTGCCGGCGCCCCAGCGGATCCAGGCCGCTCGTCGGCTCATCCAGGATGAGCAGCTTCGGCCGGCCGACCAGCGCCTGCGCCAGGGCCACGCGCTGCACCATGCCCTTGGAGTAGCGGCGGATCTGCAGCTTCTCCGCGCCCGCCATCTCCACCGCGCCCAGCACCTCCGTGACGCGCAGGTCCAGGTCGTGGCCGCTGAGGCCCGCGAGCTGCCCCGCCAGCGTCACGAACTCCCGGCCCGTGAGGTACTCGTATGGGGCGGGGTTCTCCGGCAGGAAGCCCACCAGCCGCCGGGTGGCCGCGTCCTCCACTGGCTGTCCGAAGAGGCGCGCGGTGCCGCCGCTGGGGCGCACCAGGTTCATCAGGATCTTGATGGTGGTGGATTTGCCGGCGCCATTGGGTCCGAGCAGGCCGTAGATCTGACCGGTGTCCACCTGCAGGTCCAGTGACTGCAGGGCCCGTACGGTGCGGTTGAACCAGAAGCCGACCTTGTATGTCTTCTCGAGCCCCTGCGTCTGGATGGGCGGGGCTTCAGGGCTGGGATTCGTCATGGCTCGTGACTCGGGGCTTGGGCATCAGGCGTTCGCCGTCGTCGGTGCGTTCATCCTGGATGAGTTCCATGCGGAAGCGCACGGCGTCGGAGTAGGCGCGGCCATCCTCCCCCACGAAGAGCTTGCCTCCCAGTGGATCCTCCGGAACCCGGGCGAGGTCTCCGGCGGCGACCAGCGCGCGAAGGTTGTCGGGCAGGTGGCCCTCGCGGGCGCGGTAGCTCTCGATGGCCGTGTCAATGGATCGCAGCACGCGCTCCTGGAGGATCTCCTGCACGCGGCGAGCGTAGAACTCGCGCGTCTCGTCGTCCGTCGCGCCGTCGCGCAGGGCCATGCTGAGGGACAGGCCGCTGTCGAAGTCACCCGACTGTGCATAAAGCCGCGTGGCGAGCGCGGAGTACCACGAGGGTGCGTCAGGACGCTGGGACATCCTCTCGATGATCTCCGCTGCTTCCTTGTACTTCTTCTCGAAGAACATCAGGTTGTACGCCAGCTGGAAGGACAGCCGCTCGTTGCCCGGCAGGTGCTGGAGCCCTTTTCGGAGGATCGCGCTGGACTCCGTGACGTTGGCGTACTCGCCCTTGCCCAGGTGCACCGGCATCGTGATGCCCGAGTAGAAATAAGCCTGCCAGAAGGTGGGATCCAGGTCGGTGATGAGGTCCGCGTAGTCGTAGATGTGGCGGTACTCGTCCGGCCGGTTCGCCGCCCCGATGCGGTTGAGCAGCATGATCCAGAAGTAGTCGGTGACCAGGCCCTGCTGGGACTTGAAGAGCGTCTTGAGCAGTCCGGGGCGGGGCAACAGTGGGCCACCCCCCTGCCTGGACACGGGCCGGGGGGGCGCGGACAGCAGCGCCAGCAGCAGCACGCCCGGGACGAATCGCAGGTACACCTTGACCATGGCTTCACCCAACGAAAATGGGGCGCCCGAAATGCCCGGGCGCCCCATCGATTCTGCCATCACCCGCTGCTGATGGGGATGGTTTGAAGAATCAGATTACTGGTCGCAGCTCACGTCGTTGTACGCGTTGCCCGGCTCGCCGGCGGCGACCAGGTTGGTGTCCACGCCGCAGGTGGCAGCCAGCGTCTCGCCCAGCGGGTTGGAGGTGATGCCCCAGGCGTCGCCGATGGGGTCGTTGTCGACGTTACCGACGGCGTTCGCGCTGAACCAGCAGTTGGGGCAGTTGGCGACAGCGGCCTGCACGCCCAGGGCGGCGATCGCGTCCTTGGCGGCGGGCGCGGTGAGGAACTTGGCCACGTCCTGGCCAATGCAGCCCGCCTTGGCGCGCGCGGTGCGGCCGTTGGCGGGGGAGGTCTCGGCGCAGTTGGCGATCAGGCCGTAGCTGTAGCGGTTCGCGGGCTCCGGATCGAAGCCGATGACCGTGAAGTCGGAGGAGTACTTGTCCTTCTCACCAAAGAACGACTTCTCGGCCGTGAAGATGGCCTTGAGGTTCGTCTTCGCCTCGGACTGCTTCGACTTCGCCTGGAAGCGGATGAAGTTCGGGATGGCGATGGCGGCCAGGATGCCGATGATGGCGACCACGATCATCAGCTCGATGAGGGTGAAGCCACCCTTCTTCCGGAAGAGACGGTTCATCATGTTTGGGAACTCCGCGGCAGGGGCAGAGGGGGGTTGGACGACGGCGGGAACGTTAGCACGAAGAGTGCCATGCCCAACAATCCCGCAACCCACGGGATTCCCAGGGCAGGCAGGGGAGGGTGGGGATGGATCGGCGGGATGCCTGCCAAAAATTGTCACCAGCGCTGACGGTTTTCGTCTTCCACCGCGAAGTCGCCAGGTTCGGAGGGCGCGGGTAGGATTCCGGGCTCCGTGACGTTCACCTACGCGCCGGGCTGGGCCGAGCCCCTCTTCATCCTCTTCCTGTTCTTCCTCGGCCTGTGTATCGGCTCCTTCCTCAATGTCGTCATCGCGCGGGTGCCCGAAGGCCTGAGCATCGTGCGGCCGGGGTCGCGCTGCCCGAAGTGCGGGCACGTGCTCTCCTGGTACGAGAACATCCCCGTGCTGTCGTGGCTGGGGCTGCGCGGGAGATGTCGCGGCTGCGCCATGCCCATCTCCCCGCGCTACGTGCTGGTGGAGCTGCTCACGGGCCTGTTGTTCCTCGCGTGCCTCAAGCGCTTCGACTGGACGTACGCGCTGGTGCCCGCGCTGGTGCTGGTGTTCCTGCTGGTGCCCCTCACCTTCATTGATCTGGAGCATTGGATCCTCCCGTTCTCGCTCACCCTGCCGGGCATCGCCGCGGGCGTGTTGCTGGCGATTCCCCGGGGCTCGGGCGCGGTGGTGCAGGCCGTGGTGGGAGCGGCGGTGGGCTTCGGGGCCTTCCGGTTGATGGAGTACGTGGGCTGGCGCCTGTTCAAGCGCGAGGCGCTGGGCGGTGGGGACAAGTTCCTCGTCGCGCTCTTGGGCGCGTTCCTGGGCTGGCACTCGCTCCTGGGCATCCTCTTCTTCTCGTCGCTGCAGGGCTCCATCGTCGGCGTGGCGCTCCTGGCCCTCACGGGCCGGGCGGGTCCACGAGGCGCGGCCGAACAGACCGGGGAGAAGGGGGCTGAGTCCGCGCCGCCGGAGGTCCACGCCGAGGCGCGGGCGGCGGAAGCCCCTCCACCTGGGGCCGGAATCGGCGACGCGCAGCGGGCCCACCCTCCCCAGGGACCGGATGCCGACGCCCCCGTCACCCCGACCGTCGCCGCGACACCCGAGGGCGAGGAGGAGGAGCCCGAGTCCACGATGACGTGGGACTTCACGAAGCCCGGGCTTCCCCTGTGGAAGCGGGTGTTGCTGGTGCCCTGGTGCCTGGTCTTCCAGCCCATCCCGGACGCACCGCTCGACGAAACCGGCGAAGAGGAGGAGTGGGTCCCCGGTCCCACCAACATCCCCTTCGGCCCATGGCTCGCGCTTGCGGGGCTGGAGGTGATGCTGCTGGGACCGTGGCTCGCGCGCGTGCTGCCGTTGGATGTGGCGCTGATGCTCGGTGGGACCCGGTGAGGGGCCCGCCGCCGGTGCAGGGATGAAGTGGCGCATCGCCAGCGTGGCCTTCCTCCTGGGCTCGCTGTCCACGGGACTGTCGTGGCTGACCCTGCAGCCGGTGTTGATCCGCCTGCTGGACATGGCGCGCCGACTGGCACTGCCGGGGTCCCTGGACATGGAGGCGCTGTCGCGGATCCGCGCCTTCCTTCCACTGGCGTTGGGTCTGGATCTGCTGGTGCTGACCGTCCTCGCGTACGGGGTCCTGGACCTCGCGGTGGGCCGCCCGCTGCGCGCCACCGAGAAGGCCGTCGCGCAGCTGGGCCGGCTCCAACTGGATGTGCCGCTGACGGGGCAGGGCGGCCCGCTCGTGGCGCGCATCCAAAGTGAACTCCAGCGCATGGCGGAGGCGCTGCGCCAGGAGCAGGCACTCACCCGCTCCCAATTGGAAGCGCTGCGCGAGGCGAACGCGCGGCTCGCGAGGGCGCAGACGGAGCTGGTCGCCTCCGAGCGGCTGGCCACGGTGGGAAAGCTGGCGGCGGGGGTCGCGCACGAGGTGGGCAACCCGCTGGCGGGCATCCTCGGCTATCTCTCCCTGGCGCGCTCCAGGGCGCGGGAGCCCGAGCTGAAGGACTTTCTTGAGCGCATCGACCACGAGGTGCTGCGCATCGACCGCATCGTGCGAGGGCTCCTGGACCTGGGCCGTCCCGCCAGCACCCAGCCCGGGCCGGTGGACGTGGGGCAGGTGGTGGAGACCTGCGTGCGCCTGGTCCGGGCCGGGCCGGAGCTGGACCGGGTCGACGTGATGTTGGATGTGACGCCCGGCCTGCTGGCC
Organism: Corallococcus sp. Z5C101001; assembly: GCF_007352635.1. Lineage (NCBI taxonomy): Bacteria > Pseudomonadati > Myxococcota > Myxococcia > Myxococcales > Myxococcaceae > Corallococcus > Corallococcus sp. Z5C101001. The sequence continues at coordinate 199,332 of NZ_VKLU01000004.1, read as the reverse complement.
CGCGCGGATCCAGGCCCGCTGTCGCAGATCCTCATCAACCTGCTGCTCAACGCGGCCCAGGCCATGGGGGGCGAGGGCCGGGTGCGCGTCTCCGCCCGGCGCGAGGACGCGCTCCTCCACATGGAGGTGGAGGACAGTGGCCCGGGCTTGTCGCCCGAGGCGAGGGCGCGCCTCTTCGAGCCGTTCTTCACCACCAAGGGGCGGCAGGGCACGGGCCTGGGGCTCGCGGTGTCCCTGAACCTGGCCCAGGGCATGGGGGGACGGCTGGACGCGCGCGACGGCGCGGGTGGCGGCGCGTGCTTCCGGTTGTCCCTGCCGGCCGCCTGAAGGCGCATCCGGGCGTATGATGGGCGGCACCCCCATGCCCCTCTTCCGCACCATCCTCGTCGCTGACGACGAGCCGTCCATCCGCCACATCCTCACCCTGGTGCTCACCGACAAGGGTTACGACGTGCGCGCCGTCGCGGACGGCGATGAGGCCCTGCGCGAATTGTCCGCCCGCGCCTACGACGTCCTCCTGACCGACGTGCGCATGCCCCGGCGCGACGGGCTGTCGGTGTTGCGGGCGGCGCTCGCGGACCATCCCGGCCTCACCGTGGTGGTGATGAGCGCGTATGGCTCCCAGGAGCAGGCGCTGGAGGCGGTGCAGGCGGGGGCGTACGACTACGTCCAGAAGCCCTTCAAGCCAGAGGAGATCGTCCTCGTCCTGCGCAAGGCGGAGGAGCGCGAACGGCTGGTCCGCGAGAACCGGCGCCTGCACGAAGCGCAGCTGCCTGGCGCGTCCGGGGGGCACATCCTGGGCCATAGCGCCGCGCTCCAGACGGTGCTCAAGCAGGTGGCGCGCGTGGCGCCGGTGGACACCACGGTGCTCATCTCCGGGGAGAGCGGCACTGGCAAGGAGCTCATCGCGCGCGAACTGCACGGCAAGAGTCGCCGCTCCGCCATGCCCTTCGTCGCGGTCAACTGCGGCGCGATCCCCCACGGACTCCTGGAGAGCGAGCTGTTCGGCCATGCGAAGGGCGCGTTCACCGACGCACGCACCGCCCGCCGGGGCCTGTTCGCGGAGGCCGACGGCGGCACGCTCTTCCTTGATGAGGTGGGCGAGCTGCCCCTGGGCGCGCAGGTGAAGCTCCTGCGCGTGCTCCAGGAGGGGGAGATCCGCCCGGTGGGCGAGAGCCGCGTGGAGCGCGTGGACGTGCGCGTGGTCGCCGCCACGCTGCGCGACCTGGGCAAGCTGGTGGAGAAGGGCGAGTTTCGCGAGGACCTCTACTACCGCCTCAACGTCGTGAACCTCACCCTGCCGCCCCTGCGCGAGCGCCGCGAGGACGTTCCCGTGCTCGCCAGGGCCTTCCTCCACCGCTTCAACCGCGACCTCAACCGTGATCCGCCCGTGGAGGGCTTCACCCCGGAGGCGGAGGCCCTGCTCACGGCCTACGCCTGGCCGGGCAATGTGCGCGAACTGGAGAACGCCATGGAGCGCGCGGTGCTCCTCGCGGAGGGCACGCACATCGCGCCCGGCAGCCTGCCGGAGAAGCTGTGGGCGGCTTCCGCACCCGCGGCCGCCGGGACGGCGCCACCGCTACAGGTCGGGAGCGACCTGTCGCTCAAGCGCGCCATCCGAGAGCTGGAGGAGTCCTACATCCGGGCGGCCCTCCGCCGCACGAAGGGCAACCGCACCCGGGCGGCCGAGGTGCTGGACATCAGCCACCGGGCGCTCCTCTACAAGATCAAGGAGTACGGCATCGATCCAGACGCGGAAGGCTCCCGGAGCTGAGGGCCGGAGCGAGGTCCTTCGGGAGGCCGTCGCAGGAATTCTCCGTCGCTATTTGACGGAACGCGTCCGGAGCCGGAAAATCGGGCCTCCGCGAAGGCAGGTCCCGGGGGCGCGGTCGTGGTGTCGGTCTTCACGGCGCTCCCCCGTCCGATGGGCGGCCGGGCGCCAAGCACTTTTTAGGAGGGGTATCAAGCCGGTGCTACGCTGGCCGCCTCTCCGATGGAGTTACGCATGGCGAAGGGCAAACTGGCACTCGGGCTGGATATCGGGTCGACGTCGATCAAGATGATCATGCTCAAGGAGCAGCGCAAGCGCGGCGAAGTCGGCTACGCGCTCCAGAGCTTCGGAATGAAGCCGCTGCCTCCCGAGGCCATCGTTGACGGCGCGCTGATGAACTCCACGGCCATCGTCCAGGCCGTCCAGGAGCTGATGTCCGAGCTGAAGGTGAAGGGCAAGGACGTCGCCATTGGCGTGTCCGGCCACTCGGTCATCATCAAGAAGATCCAGATGCCCCGCATGAGCCAGGAGGAGCTCGAGGAGAGCATCCAGTGGGAGGCGGAGCAGTACATCCCCTTCGACGTGAAGGACGTGAACATCGACACGCAGATCCTCGACGGCGGCGGCAACGACGCCACCGGTCAGATGGACGTGCTGCTGGTGGCCGCCAAGAAGGACATGATCAACGACTACACCACCGTGGTCTCCGAGGCGGGCCTCGCGCCGGTGGTGGTGGACGTGGACGCGTTCGCCGTCCAGAACATGTTCTCCACGAACTACGAGCTGCCGGACAAGGAGACCGTCGTCCTCATCAACGCCGGCGCCTCCGTGGTGAACATCAACATCATCGCCAACGGCGTGACGGTGTTCACCCGCGACGTGACCATCGGCGGCAACCAGTTCACCGAAGAAATCCAGAAGCAGCTCAACGTCTCCTACGAGGAGGCGGAGGCGCTGAAGATCGGCGGCAACCGCGCGGACGCGGACGCCGTCGTTCCCCAGGACGTCGAGCGCGTCCTCTCCAGCGTGGCGGAGCAGGTGGCGGGCGAAATCCAGCGCTCGCTGGACTTCTACGCGGGCACCGCGGCGGACTCGAACTTCACCAAGGTCTACCTGTCTGGTGGCACCGCGAAGATTCCCGCCCTGTTCAAGACCATCGAGGCGCGGACCGGCGTGCCGGTGGAGATCCTCAACCCGTTCCGGAAGATTGAAGTGGACAACCGCAAGTTCGACCCTGCGTTCATCATGGACGTGGCGCCCATGGCCGCGGTGGCAGTGGGACTGGCGCTCCGGCGCCCGGGCGACAAGCTGGGCTGAACCGCTCTGGCCGCGAGGAGATGACGCACATGATGATTCGAATCAATCTGCTGCCCGTCCGGGCGGTGAAGAAGCGCGAGATGGGCCGGCAGGTGCTGGCCCTCTACGCCGCGGTCCTGATCGCCGCGGTGGTGGGTAACTACCTCTGGTTCGCGGACCGCGACAACGAGCTGAAGCGGGCCAACCAGGGCATCGCCCAGACGCGCGCGAAGATCGCGGAGCTGGAGAAGGTCATCGGCGAGGTGACCAACATCAACGCCCGCAAGGCGGAGGTGGAGAAGAAGCTCGCGGTGCTGGACACGCTGCGCAAGGGCCGCAACGGTCCGGTGCGCATGCTGGACGCGCTGTCCTCGGCCATGCCCAAGAAGGTCTGGCTCAAGGACTTCGTGGAGGCCTCCAACAGCGTCACCATCAACGGCTCGGCCGTCAGTCACGACGAGGTCGCGGAGCTGATGCGCGGCCTGGGTGGCATGGTGTGGACGCCCAAGGGCATGGGGCGCCTGGTGGATCAGCGCCGCGACGCCAAGACCTCTCGCGTGGAGCTCTTCAACACGGAGACCGCCAGCGTGGAGGAGTTCTCCGTGAGCGACATCAAGCCCTTCTTCGGCAACATCGAACTGACGAACGCGGTGCAGACCAAGCCCAGCCTGGCCGGCGCCCCGTCGTTCGTCGAGTTCAAGCTCACCCTCACCGCCAACTACGCCATCTGATTGGCGGCGAAGGACCCCTGTCATGGACAAATACCTGGATCAACTCGCGAAGGCCCCCCCCGCGGCGAAGTTCGGCGGGCTCGCGGCCATCGTCGTCCTCCTGACCGTGGCCAACTTCTTCCTGGCCATCCAGCCCACGGACGAGGACATCGCCCGTCGAGGCGCGGAGCGCCGGAAGCTGGACCTGGAGCTCGCGGAGAAGAGCGAGATCGCCCAGAACCTCAACGAGCGCCGCCGCGAGATGGACGTGTTGGAGCAGAAGCTGGCGGAGGCCCTCACGGAGCTTCCGGAGCGGCGCGACATGGAAGAGCTGCTCGCGCAGATCAACGACATCGGCAAGAAGTCCGGCCTGGAGATCTCCCGCGTGGAGCCCGACAAGGAGTTCGTCCAGAGCGGCGAGTTCTTCGCGCGCATCCCCATCAAGATGACGGTGAGCGGCAACTACCATGAGATCGCCATGTTCCTGCAGGAGATGGCGAACATGCGCCGCATCGTGAACGTCAACAACATCAAGCTCGATGGCGCGGCCCTGAAGAACGAGAAGGTCGTCCTCCAGAGCAGCTTCCTGGCGACGACGTTCCGTTTCATCGAGACGAAGAAAAACTAGAAACTTGATCCGCCCGGCAACTGGGGCGACAAGGGATGACGCGGATGAAGACGTTCAAATCCACGATGACCGCCGCGGTGCTTGCGCTGACGTTGTCTGCCTGTGAGGAGACCCCCAAGGCCAGCCCCGCTCCCGCTCCCCCCAAGGTCGCTGCCCCCGCGGCGGCCCCGGTGGAGGAGAAGACCGAGGCGTCGGCGGCGCCAGCGTTCGTCTACACGTACAGCCCGGTGGGCAAGCGGGATCCGTTCCGCAGTCCGCTGGAGGAGCTGGGGCCGGTGGCGCGTGACGCACCGGAGCGGGCATGCAACGAGCCCCTGTGCGTGTTCGACCTCGACCAGCTCAAGCTGGTGGCGGTCGTGACGGGGGATGCCAGTCCGCTGGCGATGGTCGAGGATCCGCTGGGCCGCGGCCACATCGTCCGACGCAACACCCGCGTGGGGCGTCAGGGCGGCAAGGTGACACAGATTCTCCGGGACTCGGTCACCGTCACCGAGGTCTTCACGGGAGCCAAGGGCGAGCTCATCAGCAATCCGGTGAGTCTGCAGCTCAAGGCGGATGGCGTGAAGGACCCCGCCTACAACCTGATGACGGGCAAGAACTGGGAGTAGCGCCCCACGGCGCGCCCGCGGGCAGTCGCAGCCCGCTTCCAACTTGTTGAGGGGACGCATGCTCGAGCAGAGCGCTGTGACGAGGGGCAAGTGGATCATGGCGACCGCATGGGCGGTCGTCCTGGCAAGCGCCAAGGTGTATGGCGCGGATCTCAATACGCTGAAGGACCTGCAGGTGTCCCGGACGGGAGCCGGTGCGCAGGTCGTGGTGACCGGGAACCGGCCGCCCACCTTCACCGTCTTCAGGCTCAGTGGGCCGGAGCGGCTGGTGGTGGACCTGTCGTCCGCGGATGCCACCGGCATCAAGGGGCACCATGACGGCACCGGTCCGGTGTCCGGGGTGGTGGCCGCCCAGTTCTCCGACGCGAGGGCCAGCGTGGGCCGCGTGCTGGTGGCGCTCGATCAGGCCTCTCAGTACGACGTGCGCGCGGAAGGCAACCGCGTCGTCATCTCCGTGGACGGTTCGCCGGTGGCCCCCGCCGCCGCGGTCGCCCAGGCCCCCGCCGAGCCGAAGCCGGCGGAGCCCGTCGCCACGCCGAAGCCCGCGCCCGCCCCGGTGGTCGCCGCCGCGGCGGTGAAGGCCGCCCCCGTGGCCGCCCCGGCTCCGGTCGAGGCGATGGTCGCCGTGGTGCCGGAGGAGGGTGCCTCCTCCAAGTCCGCCGCGTCCCAGACCCCGGGCCGCGAGAACGTGGTCGCCACGGAGGCGGATGAGCGCGAGGTGGCCCACCCGGCCCAGCGCATCACCCGGCTGTCCCTGGACGGCGACGCCCTGCGCGTGGGCGCCGACGGCGACATCGCGCGCTACGAGGTCCTGGAGCTGGTGGATCCGCCTCGCCTGGCCGTGGACGTTTACGGTGTGGGCCTGAGCGCGAAGGCCCCCAAGGTGAAGGGCAACCTGCTCAAGGATGTGCGCGTGGGCGCCCATGAGGACAAGGTGCGCCTGGTCCTGGTGGCGAAGGGCGACATGCCCGCCTACCGCGTGGACCGCTCCGACCGTGGCCTGGAGGTGGTGCTGGGCGGCGCGGTGGCGCGCAAGCCGAAGCCCTCCCAGCCCCGCGACGCGGTGGCGGAGACCGAACCGCTGCGCCCGCAGCCGCTGCCCGCGCAGGAGCCGGCGAAGCCCGCCGCGGCCCCGTCCGCCCCGCAGCTCGCGGTGGTGGAGGTCAAGGACCTGTCCTTCGACGAGAGCCCCTCGGGTGGCCGTGTGCAGCTGAAGCTGTCCGGCGCGACCGCGTGGAAGGTGGACCGCCCGGATCCTCGCAGCGCGGTGCTGACGCTGGAGAACGCGCGGCTGCCCAAGAAGCTGGAGCGCAGCCTGGACACCAGCGCGCTGGACACGCCGGTGAAGATGATCAGCGCCTTCAGCGTGCCGGGTGAGGGCCGCAAGGTGCGCCTGGTGGTCGCCGCCGACGGCGCCATCGAGGAGAACGTCACCCAGGGCGCCAACAGCCTGAGCTGGCGGCTGGACGTGCAGGGCGTGAAGACGGAGGAGGTGGCTCTCACGCAGCGCACCGCCGGCTTCACCGCGGAGGCCCCGGCGTACGCGGCGGAGGGCGCACCCCAGCAGGCGCGCTACCGTGGCAAGCGCGTGTCCTTCGAGTTCAAGGACATCGACATCCAGAACCTGCTGCGCGTCATCGCGGAGATCTCCAAGCGCAACATCGTCGTGGCCGACGACGTGTCGGGCCGCGTGACCATCCGCCTGCGCAACGTGCCCTGGGACCAGGCGCTGGACCTCATCCTGCGCACCAAGCAGCTGGGTCAGGAGCAGGTGGGTAACATCATCCGCATCGCGCCCCTGAAGACCCTGGAAGAGGAGGCGCGGCTGCGCCAGGAGCGCAAGAAGTCGCTGCAGCAGCAGGAGGACCTGCTGGTCAGCCTGGTGCCGGTGAACTACGCGGTGGCCGCGGACATGTCGTCGCGGGTCAAGGACGTGCTCAGCGACCGTGGCTCGGTGACGGTGGACACGCGCACCAACGTGCTCATCGTGAAGGACATCCGCTCCAACACGGAGAAGGCGCGCGCCCTGGTGCGCAGCCTGGACACGCAGACGCCGCAGGTGCTCATCGAGAGCCGGATCGTGGAGGCGAGCACCACCTTCAGCCGCGCCCTGGGCGTGCAGTGGGGCGGGCAGGCTCGCCTGTCGCAAGCGTCTGGCAACCCCACCGGCCTCATCTTCCCCAGCACCGTCGGCGTGACCGGCGGCGCGTCTGGCTCCGCGCCGGGTCTGCCGTCCGCGCCCAACTTCGCGGTGAACCTGCCGGCGGCCGTGGGTGAAGGCCTCGGTGGCGCCATGGGCTTCGCCTTCGGCTCCGCGGGCGGCGCCCTGCAGCTCAACCTGCGCCTGTCCGCGGCGGAGACGGAGGGCACGGTGAAGACCATCTCGTCGCCCAAGGTCACGACGCTCGACAACAACACGGCCCGCATCAGCCAGGGTCTGTCCATCCCGTTCAGCCAGACGTCTGCCGGCGGTGTGAACACGACCTTCGTCGAAGCGCGCCTGTCTCTGGAAGTCACGCCGCACATCACCCAGGACGGCAGCATCCTCATGTCCATCGCGGCGCAGAACAACCAGCCGGATCCGTCCAACACGGGCGCGAATGGTCAGCCGTCCATCCAGCGCAAGGAGGCCAACACCCAGGTCCTGGTGAAGGATGGCGATACCACCGTCATCGGTGGCATCTACGTGCGCCGGGGCAGCACCTCGCGTGACTCGGTGCCCTTCCTGTCGCGGATCCCCGTGCTGGGCTTCTTCTTCAAGAGCACTCTGGAGACGGATGAGCGTCAAGAACTGCTCATCTTCATCACGCCCCGCATCCTCAACCGGCAGACCATCGCGCAGAGCCTCTAGGCTTCGCGCCCTGATTGGGAGACCCCATTCCAATGAAGCCCTTCTTCGCTGCCGCGACCCTGGCGCTGGGTCTGTGCTCGTGCTCCGAAAGCGTCACCACCGTCCAGATTCTCCAGACCGTCCTGCCGAATGACACGTGCAGCTTCGCCGCTGGCGATCCTGGCCTTGCGAGTGGTTCGCTCAACCTCCGGTTCAGGAGCTCCTACCTGCTGGGGCTCGTCGTCAGGTCGGGCTACGCCAACACGCCCATCGACGTGAACGGCGTCCCGTTGGATCCAGGAGGCGAGGTCGGTGGGGCCGCCACCGCGTTCGTGGACACGCTGAAGCTGTCCTATGAAACGACCCCCAGCGTCTCCATTCCCGACCAGGAAGTGCCCTACGCGGCGGCGCTCAACCCGGCCTCGGATGACAACCTGTTGCTGGTCAACCTGATGACCACCGAGGCCGCGGAGGCCCTGGCCGCGGCGACCGCGGGAGGCGCGACGGTCCAGGTGCGCGTCACCGCGCAGCTCGCGGGCAAGTACGCCACGGGCAAGAAGTCGTTCAACTCGAACGAGCTCGTCTTCGCCATCGACGTCGCCCAGCGGGCCGTGACCATTCCCGCCTGCGCGGTTGGCACGGCTCCCACGCCCGTGGCCCCCTGCGGGTCGCTGGGTGGACAGGACGGCCAGTACCCCACGTGTCTGTAGCGCTTGGGCGTTGACGCCCGGCCGGGATGACCATGTCCTTTCGCACGCACCTTGAAGCGGTGGTGAACCAGGTGGATGGAGCCCTCGCGTGCAGCGTGATGGGCTTCGACGGCATCTCCGTGGACACGTTCCAGAAGGACGAGGCCACGGAGCTGGACGTCTCCGGCACCTGGGTGGAGTACGCCAACCTGCTCACGCAGCTGAAGAACGCGGCCGAGTCGCTGAAGACGGGCACCGTCACCGAGGTGAGTGTCAACAGCGAGAAGGTTCTCACCGTGATGCGCCTGCTGACGCCGGACTACTTCCTGGTGCTGGCCTTGCGCGCGGACGGGAACTTCGGCAAGGGGCGCTACGTCCTGCGCGTCACCGCGCCGCAGGTGAAGGCGGAGCTGTAGCCTCGCGCGTCCGCCCAGGCAGGGGCTTGTCGAGCCTGCCCGGCGACGCAGCGTGCCGCCTGTTTCCCCTTTGCAGGAAACAGGGCATGGGCTAGACACCCCCGACTTTCGTTTTTACGTCAGTCAGGTCAGGCTGAAGGAGTCGGTCCCATGGCCGGTTTTGTCGACACGTCCGAGTTCCGCAATGGTTTGAAGATCGAGATCGACGGCGAGCCGTTCGTGATCGAGTACTTCCAGCACGTCAAGCCGGGCAAGGGCTCCGCGTTCGTGCGGACCAAGATTCGCAGCCTGCTCAGCGGTCGCATGCTGGAGCCCACCATGAAGTCCGGCGACAAGGTGGGCATCCCCGACATCGAGCAGAAGGACATGGAGTACCTCTACTCGTCCGGCGACGAGTACTACTTCATGGAGAAGAAGACCTTCGAGCAGACCTTCATCACGGAGAAGGTCCTGGGCGAGGCGAAGAACTTCCTCAAGGAGAACACCCCGGTGGAAGTCCTCTACTGGAATGGCAAGGCCATCTCCGTGGGGTTGCCGAACTCCGTGGACCTCAAGGTCACCAAGTGCGACCCGGGCGTGCGCGGCGACACCGTGTCCGGCGCGATGAAGCCCGCGACGATGGAGACCGGCTTCACGGTCAACGTCCCCCTGTTCATCAACGAGGGTGACGTGCTGAAGATCGACACGCGTGAAGGTGGCAAGTACCTCACCCGCGTGGCCACCGCGGGCTAGAGCAGTCCCCTTCACCTGGCGACTCCTGGAGGGGTCTGAATGGCAACGAAGCGCAAGGCAACCCGGCCGGCTGAGTCCTCGGGAGCGGCTTCCGGGCGAGACTCGGGAACCACGTCCCTGGACGTGGAGGCCCTCCGGCAGATCGTCGAAATCCTGGAGGCCTCGGACGTCACCCGCCTGGTGTGGACGCGGGGCCCGGAGAAGCTCTACATCCGCCGCGGTCACGCGCCGGAGACGACCATCGTGCACCACACGGCGCCTTCCGGCCCCGGGGTGACGGTGTCGCCGCCGGTCGAGTACGCCGCCCCCGTCGCGCAACGTGCGGTCCCCGCCGTGGCGTCCGCGGCTCCCGCCGCCGCGCAGGCGGAGAAGCCCGCGGAGAAGCCGGGTCACCTGGTGACGAGCCCCTTCGTGGGGACGTTCTACCGGACCCCCGCGCCCGACCAGCCCGCGTTCGTGGACGTGGGCACGGTGGTGCGCAAGGGGCAGGTGCTCTGCATCGTCGAAGCGATGAAGTTGATGAATGAAATCGAGTCCGAGGTCTCCGGCAAGATCGCCGAGGTCCTCGTGGAGAACGGTCGCCCGGTGGAGTTCGGCCAGGCGCTGTTCCGCATCGAGCCGGCCTGAGTCACCTCGCAAGGCGCGTCCGGTCCATTCCCTGGACGGGACGCGCCCCAGGCCCTCGCGAAGGAGCACGGCCGTGTTCAAGAAGGTACTGGTCGCCAACCGCGGGGAGATCGCCCTTCGGGTCATCCGCGCATGCCGTGAACTGGGTATCGCCACCGTGGCGGTGCACTCCACCGCCGACGCCAACGCGCTGCACGTGCGCTTCGCGGACGAGGCGGTCTGCATCGGGCCGCCCCCGTCCAAGGAGAGCTACCTCAACGTGCCGCAGCTGCTCTCCGCGGCGGAGATCACCCGCGCGGACGCCATCCACCCGGGCTACGGCTTCCTGTCGGAGAACGCCGAGTTCGCGGAGGTTTGCGAGAACTGCAAGATTCGCTTCATCGGGCCGCGTCCGGAGATGCTGCGGCTGATGGGCAACAAGGTGCGCGCGCGCGCCGCGGCCCGCGAGGCGGGCATGCCGCTCTTGCCCGGCAGCCCCGGCACGGTGAAGGATCCGCGCGAGGCGGAGGCGTTCGCCAAGGAGATTGGCTTCCCGGTCATCCTCAAGGCGGCGGCGGGGGGGGGCGGCAAGGGCATGAAGATCGTCCGCGAGCCGGGTGTGCTCGCGCAGGCGTTCTCCACCGCGCAGGCGGAGGCCCTGGCCAGCTTCTCCAACGGCGACCTCTACATCGAGCGGTACGTGGAGAAGCCGCGCCACATCGAGATTCAGATCGTCGCGGACGAGCACGGGAACATCATCCACCTCAACGAGCGTGAGTGTTCGGTGCAGCGCCGGCACCAGAAGCTCATCGAGGAGAGCCCGTCCCCCGCGCTCACGCCGGAGCTTCGCCAGCGCATGGGCGAGGTGTCCGTCGCCGCGATGAAGAAGCTCCGTTACAACAACGTGGGTACCATCGAGTACCTGCTCGACGAGCGCGGCGAGTTCTACTTCATGGAGATGAACACGCGCATCCAGGTGGAGCACCCCGTGACGGAGCTGGTCATGGGCGTGGACCTGGTGCGCGAGCAGATCCGCATGGCCTATGGACACCCGCTGCGCTTCAAGCAGGAGGACGTCCAGATCCGCGGGCACGCCATCGAGTGCCGGGTGAACGCGGAGGATCCCGTCACCTTCGCGCCGTGGCCGGGGAAGATCACCGGCTACAGCGTGCCGGGTGGTTACGGCGTGCGCGTGGATTCCGCCGCGTATGAGAACTACACGGTGCTGCCGTACTACGACAGCCTGCTGTCGAAGCTCATCGTGCACGCGGAGGACCGCGAGACGGCCATCCGCCGCATGCAGCGCGCGCTCTCCGAGTACGTGGTGGAGGGCATCCGCACCAACATCCCCTTCCACCGGGCGGCGCTGGCGGAGGAGTCGTTCCAGGAGGGCAACTACGACACGCGGTTCGTGGAGCGCCTGCTGGCGAGCGAGACCGGTTCCCGCCGGCTGAAGAAGGCCGTGGAAGAGACGCCGTAGCGCTGTCGGCCGAAGTCGTGGAAAGCCCGCTGGGCGGACGAGCGTCCAAGCGGGTGATCCAGCCCCAGGGGAGGGCAGGCTGTTTCTTGACCCGCATCGGAGGATTCCGTTAGCCTCCGAACCTCCCCCACAGAGAAGGACTGAAACCCGCGAAGTTCCTCGGGGTTTCTGCCTGCCGGAAGCGCACGCTCGATGGACAAGAACAAGATCATCGAAGCCGCCGCGAAGCTGGTCGCGAAGGGCGCGTACGACAAAGCCATCAAGGAGTACCAGAAGGTCCTGGAGGTCGACCCGAAGGACATCCGGGTCCTCCAGAAGATGGGGGAGCTGTACCAGAAGAAGAATGACAACGCGCAGGCGGCGCACTTCTTCACCAAGGTCGCGGAGAGCTACTCCTCGGACGGCTTCTTCCTCAAGGCCGTCGCCCTCTACAAGCAGGTCCTCAAGCTCAACCCGAACCTGCTCGAGGTGAACCTCAAGCTGGCGGAGCTGCACCAGCAGCTGGGGTTGATGTCGGAGGCGATGGCGTACTTCCAGATCGTCGCCAATCACTACGACAAGGCGGGCGACACCAAGTCGAGCCTCGACACCCTCAAGAAGATGGTGGATCTCGACCCGGAGAACGTGGCGTCGAAGATCAAGCTCGCGGAGCTGTACGCGCGCGAGAACATGACGAAGGAAGCGGCGCAGGAGTTCAAGCGCGCCGCGGAGTACCTGAAGCGCAACAGCCGCGCGGATGACTGGCTTCGCGTCGCGGAGCGCCTCTCCGCGCTGGAGCCTGAGAACCTGCAGCTCGCGAAGGAGCTGGCGGCGTCGTACCTGCAGCGCGGCGACCAGAAGCGCGCGCTCGCCAAGCTCCAGGTGTGCTTCAAGGCGGATGGCCGCGACGTGGAGACGCTGACGCTGCTGGCCCAGGCGTTCCAGGGGCTGGGCCAGGTCTCCAAGACGGTGTCCGTCTACAAGGAGCTCGCGAAGATCCACCAGGAGCGCGGCCGCACCGCCGAGTCCGACGGCGTGTGGACGCAGATTGAGCTGTTGGATCCGCAGGACCCGGATCTGCTCGCGCGCCGGGGGCCCGTCGCCGAACCGGAGCCCGAGCCCGCGCCGATGGCCGCGGAGCCGCATGAGGAGGCGCCCGCGTGGAGCGCTCCCGCCGCCGCGGCAGCGCCGTCCCGTCCCGCGCCCGCCGCGCCGCCCGCGGCCGTGGTACCGGCCGCGCCCGCGGGGATGAGCCGCGAGCAGCTGGCCAAGCTGCTCACGGAGACGGACGTCTACGTGAAGTACGGGCTCCACGACAAAGCGCTTGAACACCTCCGCAAGGTGTTCTCGGTGGATCCGGAGAACCTGGACGCGCACGAGAAGGCGTACCACATCTACGTGGCCGCCAATAACGACGCGCAGGCGTCCGAGCAGTTGCTCAACGTGCTGCGCCTGTGCACGCGTCGCGCGGACGTGCAGCGCGCGCAGCCGTACCTGGCGACCATCCTCCAGGAGAACCCGGCGCATCCCGAGGTGCCCGCCTTCCTGTCCGTGCTGCGCGCGGTCGGGGGCATGGTGGCGCCGGTGGCGACGCCGGGCGTGGAGTCACTGGAGGAGGATGCCATCCTGGTGGACTCCAACGAGGATGAGATCCTCGTCGCGGAGCCACCGGACGACGCGCTCGCGCAGCCCGAAGGCGACGAGCTGGCGCTGGCGGCGCTGAGCCACGGCACGGACTCGGACGAGATCGTCGACGACGAGGTCGCGGAGGCCACGCTCAGCGGCGAGGAAGCGGTGATGGGCGAGCCCATCAGCTCCTCCGAGAACACCGTCTACGACCTGCCCCCGCAGGATGACCTGGTGACGGGGTCCGACGAGGACTCGCTGGTGCTGGCGGACGAGCCGGGCCTGGACGGCGCCGGTCTGGACGACGAGCCGCTGGTCGCCCCGGACGACTCGCTGGCGTACCCGGCGGACTCCTTCGGGGACACGGGCGGCGACGAGCCCATGGTGCTCGCGGATGACGCGGGCGGCATGTCGCTGGGCGACGAGGACGAGCCGTCACCCACGCGCGTGCTGTCTCCGTCGCGGGCGCTGCTGGATGAAGCCGCGCCGGATACGCGGCAGCTGCCGACCCTGGGCGGGGGCGACGACGAGTTGCTTGGCGATGCCGGCATGGGGCTGGGCGAGGACGATGACGCGCCCACGCGTGTGGGCCTCGCGCCCCTGGACGTGTCCTCGCTGGACGACGCCGGGCTGGACGAGGAGTTCGCGCCCCCGGAGGACGCCCCGTACTCGGGCGGCATGGGGCTGGGCGACGAGGACGACGACGAGCCCACCGCCGCGCATCTGGTGCTCGCGCCGCTGGAGGGCCTGTCCTACGACGAGCCGGAGCCGGAGCCCGAGGCGCTGGCGGACGCGCCGGAGCCGGAGCCGGAGCCCGAGGCGCTGGCGGACGAGCCGGAGCCCGAGGCCGAACCCGAGGAGGAGCCCGCCGCCGAGGAGTGCGACGAGGCGTCGTTCTTCCTGGACCAGGGGCTGCTGGAAGAGGCGCGGGAGATCCTGGAGACGGTGGTCATCGCGTTCCCGGGCCACGTGCGCGCCGGGGAGTTGATGGCGCGCCTGGAGGAGATGGAGGCCGGCGGTGGCGCGGCCCCCGAGGACGACGCTCCTTCGGAGCCCGTGTCGGTGCCCTCCGTGCAGCCGGTGACGGAGGCGTCGCTCGACGACGGCGGTGGCGGTGACGCGTTCGACCTCGCGGCGCAGCTGGCTGGCGAGCTGGACGACCTGGGCGGTGAGTCGCTGGCGGCGGTGCCCCCTGCCGAGGAGGACTTCCAGTACTCGGTGGACGAGGTCTTCGCCGAGTTCAAGAAGGGCCTGGCCAAGGTGGTGAAGCCCGAGGACGTGGACACGCACTACGACCTGGGCATCGCGTACAAGGAAATGGGCCTGCTGGACGACGCCGTCCACGAGTTCGACGTGGCCCGCCAGGGCTGCGTGGGCACTGCGCGCGAGCTGGACTGCCTGACGATGATTGGCATGCTGCACACACTGCGCGGCCGTCCGGACGAATCCGTGCAGGTGTTCAAGGAAGGGCTTTCCAACGCGCTCGCGGTGGGCGAGGTGGCCAAGGCGCTGGGCTTCGAGCTGGCGAGCGCCTACGACGCGCTCAACGAGCCGGGCAAGGCGCTCTTCCACTTCCAGCGTGTGGCCTCCATGGACGCGAAGTACCGCGACGTGGGGTCGCAGGTGACGCGGCTGTCGGCGGTGACCGCGCCGGAAGAGGACCCGCTGCCCCGTGCCGGAGGCAAGGCCCCCGTCACGCCCGCACCGGTTCCCGCGGCAGGCGCGCCGAAGGCTCGTAAAGTAGGGTACGTGTAGCGCGTCCCCGCGAGGCCCGGCGAGCCCATGACGACCTACCTCGATTTCTTCGAACTCACCCAGGAGCCGTTCTCCAACGCTCCGGTGAGCCGCTTCTATTACAACTCCGCGCAGCACTCGCAGGCCCTCACCCGGCTGATGCACGCCGTGGGCTACATGAAGGGCCTGTCCATCCTCGTGGGCGACATCGGCGCGGGGAAGACGACGCTCGCGCGGCGCATGCTCGACTCGCTGCCAGAGTCCGAGTACGAGGCCGCGCTGCTCGTCATCATCCACTCGGGCATCACCGCCCAGTGGCTGCTGCGCCGCATCGCGCTCCAGCTGGGGGTGGAGAACCCCGCGCAGGAGAAGCTGGCGCTCCTGTCCCAGCTCTACCAGCGCCTGCTGCAAATCTATGAGTCCGGCAAGAAGGCCGTCGTCCTCATCGACGAGGCGCAGATGCTGGAGACGCGGGAGATCATGGAGGAGTTCCGGGGGCTGCTGAACCTGGAGGTCCCCGAGCGCAAGCTCATCTCCTTCGTCTTCTTCGGCCTGCCGGAGATTGAAAAGAACCTGAAGCTGGACCCGCCGCTCGCCCAGCGCGTGGCCCTCCGCTACAAGCTGGAGCCCTTCACGGCGGAGTCCACCGAGGCGTACGTGAAGCACCGGCTGAGGCTCGCCGGCTGCCCGCGCATGCCCTTCACGCCGGAGGCGCTGCTGGCGGTGCACGAGCACTCCGGCGGTACGCCGCGCGTCATCAACACCCTGTGCGACAACGCCCTCTTCGAGGCGTTCCTCGCGCGCCAGGAGTCCATCGACGCGGCGTTGGTGCACCGCATCGGGACGAACCTGGGGCTCCAGGGCGGCTCGGCCGCCTCCCAGGCAGCCGAGCGGGCGAGCGCGCCCGCCACGTCGCTGCCCCGGACGGCGAACACGAAAATCGACCTGGCGGAGATCGACCGCTACCTCGAGGGACTCGGTAAGCTCTAGCGGCTTGTCTCCCCCCGGCCGCAACGGTGCGCGCAAGGCGCTCTTGTGGATGCTCCTCGTGGTGTCGGGGAGCATCCTGCTCTTGCGCCAGCCGTTCACCTGGGACGCCGCCTGCTCGGCGGCGCGCAGGCACCTGCCGGACCTGCTGGGCGTGGACGTGGGCATTGGCCGGTGCGAGTTGGATCCGCTCGGCTCGCGCGTGGTGCTGCACGGCGTGTCGGTGTTCGCGCCGGGAAGCGATACGCCGCTGTTCGCCGCGGACGAAGCGGAGGTGGGGCTGGGCTTCCTGTCGCCCCTGTCCCGCCGCTTCATGCTGGGCCACGTGCGCGTGCGCCATCCGCGCGTGACGTTGGACCTGTCGCGGCCCTCCACGCGCCCGCCCTCCAAGGACGCGGCGTGCCCGCTCACGCCGCTGGCGCGCGTGGGCGTGGGGCGCATGGACATCACCGGCGCGGAGGTGCGGCTGGCCCTTCCGGAGGGCCGGAGCGTGGAGGTGGAGAACCTCGACGTGGGGTGGGTGGAGCACTGGGGCGTGATGGAGCTGGAGGTGGGCGCCCGGCAGGGGCTGGTGCGCCTGGGCGCGAGCGGCGGCGAGCTGACGCTGGGGCGGCTGGCCTTCACCGGCGCGTTGGATCCGGACGAGGGGCTGCTGGACGTGGAGCGCGCGGAGGTGGCGCTCGACGACATCACCGCCACGGTGTCCGGTCGCGTGGAGACGCTGTGCCACCCGGTGCTCGCGCTGGACGCGCAGGTGTTCCTGCCGCTGCGCACGCTGTCGCAGGCGAAGCTGCTGCCCAGGCCCGCCACCGGGCACCTGTGGACGCGGCTGTCCGTCACCGGGAAGCCCGCCGCGCTGGTGGTGGGCGCGGACCTGTCCGCGAGCAACCTGGCCTATGAGCGCTACGGTCCGCTGAGCCTCAACGCGCGCCTGTCGTACGCGGGGGACCGCGTGCGCGTGGAGTCGCTGGAGGCTCCCGTGGGCGCGGGCAAGGTGAAGCTCTCCGGCTCGCTCCAGCTCAAGCCGGACCTGCCGGTGGAGCTGTCGCTCCAGACGGAGGACGCGTCGTTCGGGCGCATCCTGGAGCGCGCGGGCGTGGCGGGCTCCTGGGTGGACTTCCCCGCGACCGCGACCGCGCACCTCACCGGGACGCTGCTGCCCCGGCCGTCCCTGTCCGGGCCGTTGGATTTGCGCACCGGCCGCTTCGTGCTGGCGACGCGCGCGTTCGACGCGCCGGCGCGCGCGGGCAAGACGCTGCTGACCTTCGAGCGGGGCCGCGCGCAGACGGCGGTGAAGCTCCAGGGGGACCGCGTGTCCTTCACCCGCCTCACGGTGGAGTCCGGCCGCTCGCGCGTGCACGGCGAGGTGACGCTCTACTTCGACACCGCGCGCGGGCTGGACATCCAGGGCAACGGCGAGCTGGAGCTGTCGGACTTCGGCCACATCGCGGAGCTGCCGTGGTCCGGACGCGGCTCGGCGAACTACTCCATCGTGGGGCCGTATTCGGACGTGAAGGTGGACGCGAGCCTGTCCCTGCGCGACTTCGTCTTCTGGGGCTTCGGCCTGGGCGTGACGCAGGCGAAGCTGTCGTATTCGGACGGGCTGCTGTCGTTCCCGTCGCTCACCGGCCAGAAGGGGCGCACGCAGTACTTCGGCAAGGCGGCGCTCACCTTCGCGCGCCTCTTGCACCTGCGCCTGGACGTGAACGTGCCCCAGGGCCGCACCGAGGACCTGGTGGACCTGGTGGCGGGCCTGAGTCCGTCCATCGCCGTCATCCAGGGCCAGTTCGGCGGCGCGGCGTCCGGGCGCGTGGAGATCGACAGCCCGCTGGAGAAGCTGGAGGGGCTGGTGGCCTTCGACTTGCGCGACACCACGTACCTGGGGCGCCGGCTGGGCGCGGGCTCCGCGCGGATGCGCTTCGTGGACGGCAAGGCGATGGTGCTGGAGCGCACCGTGTTGGACGGCCGGCTGGGGCGCACCTGGGCGGAGGGCACCTTCACCTTCGCGGGCGGGCTGGACTACCGCTTCGGCGGCGAGAACCTGTCGCTGGGCGAGGCCGTGGGCCCCGAGACGGCGGAGGAGATGGGCATCCAGGGCACGCTGGCGCTCGCGGGGACGGTGGCGGGCACGGCGGACAAGCCCGACATCCAGGCCACGCTGAAGGGGCCGCGCATCGCGTTCGCCTCGCGCGACCTGGGCGCCATGGACCTGGCGCTGCACCAGCAGGGCAAGGCGCTGCGAATCACCGGGCGGCCGTTCCGCGACGCTCAGGGCTCCCTGTCGATGACGGTGAAGGAGCCCTATCTCTTCGAGTCGACGCTCGACCTGATGCTGCCGGAGATCAAGCCGCTGCTGCCGCAGGTCCCGGTGCTGGCCGGCGTCACCGGCATGCTCGCGGGCCGCGTGACGCTCCAGGGCCCGCTGTTGCAGCCCGACGCGTACACGGTGGCGGCCACGGTGCGGGAGCTGTCGCTCGCGCGGGGGGACCTGCGCGGCCGGAACCAGGGCCCGCTCGTGCTGGTGTACGCCGGGGGACGGCTGGACGTGCAGCCCTTCCGCTTCAGCGGCGCGTCCGTGGACGTGACCCTGGGCGGCTGGGTGGGCAAGCGCGGGATGAACATGAGCCTGCGCGAGGGCCGCATGGACGTACGCCTCCTGGAGCCGCTGTTGCCGGGCATGGAGCGCGTGGGCGGCCAGCTGCGCGTGGACGCGGAGGCCACCGGGACCCTGGATGCGCCCTCGGTGGTGGGCACCGCGGAGCTGTCCGACGTGCGGATGTCCATGCGCGACCTGCCGCTCACCGTGCGCGGCATGTCCGGGCGCCTGGAGATGACGGGCCAGCGCGTGCTCCTGGAGCACCTGCAGGCGCAGGTGAACGAGGGGCAGGTGTCCGCGCGCGGCGACATCCGGCTGGAGCGCTTCGTGCCCAAGCGGCTGGCGCTGACGCTGCAACTGGACGCGGTGCCGTACCGGATGACGGAGGACCTGCCGCTCACCGTGTCCGGCCTGCTGCAGGTGGTGGGTCCGCCCACCGGGCCCACCGTCACGGGGGGGCTGGACATCATCAAGCTGCGCTACCAGAAGCCGCTCGACATCGAATCGCTGCTCAAGACGATGCAGAAGAAGCCGCAGCTGGCGGTGGGCGGAGGGGGCGACCGGGCGAGGGACCCGTTCTTCACCTGGGACGTCAACGTGCACTTCGGCGACGTGCGCGTGGACAACAACCTGGCGAAGGCGCGGCTCTTGGGCGACGTGCGGCTCACCGGCACGGACGTGAGGCCGGGTCTGCTGGGCCGCGTGGAGGCGGCGGAGGGCAGCCAGGCGTTCTTCCGCAACAACCTCTTCACCATCGAGCAGGGGCAGCTGGAGTTCCGCGACGCGTCCGGCATCGACCCGGTCTTCGAGGTCCAGGCGCAGACGTCGGTGCGGGAGTTCGTGGTGAAGCTGCACGCGTTCGGCCGGCCGGCCAACCCCCTCATCGTGCTGTCCTCGGAGCCGGTGCTCACGGAGGGTGACATCCTCTCGCTGCTCACACTGGGCGTGACGAGCGCGGACAAGGACACGGCGGCGTCGGCGAGCTACGGTCTGGCCGCGGAGGCCCTCTTCAACGTGTCGGGCCTGGACCGGCAGGTGCGCCGCTTCCTGCCCAGCAACCCTGTTCTCAGGGACTTGTCCCTGCAGATCGCCACCACCTACAACGACGCCACCCGGCAGGCGGAGCCCACCGCACAACTGGAGTCGAAGTTCCTCTCCGAGCAGCTTAAAATCGGCATGACCCAGCCGGTGAGTGGGCGTGGCACCCGGGCACGCGCCGAGTACCGCTTCGACGACCGACTTTCCGCACAGGCCCAGTGGGACAACGAGAACAGCCAGGCGTCGTTCGGAAACCTCGGGCTCGAGCTCAAGCTGGGCTGGGAGGTCGAATAACCGCGCTGACCGCGGTGCTGCTGCTCGTGTGCGCGTTTCCCGCGCTCGCGGCCCCCCGCGATGACGACGCCCCTGACGTGGTGGCGGTGGAGCTGCATCTCCCGGAGGGCAGGTCCACCGAGGGGTTGGCGGGGCTGGTCACGGTGCACAAGGGCCAGGCGCTGACGCCCGGCGCGGTGCGCAAGTCCGTGGAGCAGCTGTTCGCCACGGGGCGGTTCGCGGACGTGGTGGCCCTGACGCAGGACGTGCCCGGGGGCGTGCGGCTGGTGTTCCAGCTCACGCCGCTGCCGCTGTTGTCGCACGTCGCGGTGCGGGGCAACCACGTGCTGACGTCCGGTGAGCTGCTGGAGGCGAGCGGCTTGTTGCAGGGCGGTCCGTTGGATCCCGAGGAGCTGGACACGGCGGCGGCCTCCGTGCGCGAGGCCTACCAGCGCAAGGGCTACGACGCCGTCGACATCCAGGTGGAGCAGCGGCCCGTGCCCGCGGGCGGCGTGGCGGTGACGCTGGTGGTGGAGGAGGGCAAGCCGACCCGCGTGCGGCAGGTGACGTTCTCTGGCAGTCCCGCGCTGCCCCTGCCGCGTCTGGTGGCGGCGCTGGGGATGAAGCCCGGCGAGGTCTTCGACCGAGCGCGACTGGATGGCGGCCTGGAGCGGCTGCGGGCGCTGCTGCGCGAAGGTCAGCACTGGCAGGCCTGGGTGGGGACGCCCACCATTGTCGTCGAGGACAGCGAGGCGTCCGTGGCGGTGCCGGTGGCGGCGGGGCCCGCGTTCCACCTGCGCTTCACGGGCAACCACCGCTTCCCGGACGCGGTGCTGGCGCGCGTGGTGGCCTACGACGGCGAAGAGGCGATGGACGAGGCCGTGGCGGCGCGGCTCGCTCGGCGGCTGGAGTCCTTCTACCGGCGGCGGGGCTTTCATGACGCGCGCGTGCGGGCCTCCGAAGCCGTGCGGCCGGACGGCGACGCGGCCGTGCTGGGCTTCCAGGTGGACGAGGGCGCCCTGCTGCGCGTGACGGACGTGCGCTTCCACGGCAACGCGGCGCTGTCGTCAGGCGCGCTGCGCTCCATGCTGACCAATCAGGTGGCGGTGCTGGAGACGTGGCCGGAGCTGGACCTGCCCATGCGCGAGGACCCGCTGGAGACGGAGGGCCGCGAGCGGCGCCAGGCCATGGGGGCGGTGCCGCCGCCGGATCCCTCCACGGTCTACGTGGAGGACGCGTGGCTTGACGCGGCGGACGCGATGACCGCGACCTACCGGGAGCAGGGCTTCGCCTCCGCGCAGGTCACCTTCCGGGGCCTCACGGTGGACGCCATCCACCACACGGCCGAGGCGGACTTCGACGTGGAGGAGGGCCCCCGGGCGCTGATGCGCGCGCCGCGCTTCGAGGGCATGCCCCCGGAGGTGGACCCCACGTGGGTGAAGCTGCTGCTCCCCGTGGGACAGCCGCTGAGCTTCGAGCGGGTGGAGCAAGCGCAGGCCTCGCTGGAGCGGGGGCTGGGCCGGGAGGGCTTCCTCTTCGCGCGCGTGAGCAACGCGGTGTCGGTGGATGGAGAGGGCACGGCCGCGCAGGTGGTGTTCCGCGTGGACGCGGGGCCGCGCGTGCGCGTGGGGCAGGTGCTGCTCCAGGGGCTGACGCGCACGGATCCGGACGTGGTGCTGGCGCTGCTGGGCCTGAAGCCCGGCGCGCCGCTGTCGGTGGAGGGCCTGGCGGAAGCGCAGCGCCGGCTGTCGCGGCTGGGCCTGTTCCGCCAGGCGGAGGTGTCGCTGGCGGACCCCAACCGGCGCGAGGCGTCCAAGGACGTGCTGGTGACGGTGCAGGAGCGCCCGCGCATCGACGGCGAGGTGTCCGGCGGCTACTTCCTGGTGGACGGTCCGCGCATCACGCTGGACACGGCATGGCGCAACCTGGATGGCCGGGGGCTGAACCTGCTGGCGCGTGGCAAGGTGAACTACGCGGGCGCGAGCGCGGAGGCCCTGTCGTCGTCGCGCCAGCCAGCCGGGTGCTCCACCGGAGAGCTGTCGGGAGAGGCGTGCGAGTCCGACCTGGAGGGCCTCAGCGGCCTGGGCGGGCGCGGCAACCTGGCGCTGTCACAGCCGCGCCTGTCCTTCCTCGCGCCCCAGGAGATTGGCGCGCGGCTGGACCTCATTGGCGAGCGCGCGCACCGGCCCTCGTACCTGTCCACGCGGTTCGCCGCGGTGGCGGGCGTGGACTGGGCGCTGGCGTCGTGGGTGAACGTGTCGCTCCAGTACGAACTGGAGAACAACCGGCTGCGCTCGCGCGCGGGCGTGCTGGAGCTGGTGAACCGCGCGGACCAGGAGCGCCTGCGCTATCCGTACGGCGACTTCGCGCTGCACTCGCTGCGGCCGTCGATGACGCTGGACTTCCGCGACGACCCGGCGAATCCGCGGCGGGGCATGGTGCTCAGCACCAGCGTGGAGTTCATGCGCGGCATCCGCGTGCGCCCCACGGACGTCGCGGGCAGCCGCGTGCCGGAGTTCCCCATCGACGGGGTGAAGCTGTCGGGCAGCGTGAGCGCGTACGCGCCGCTGGGCCGCCGCGCGAGCGTGGCGGTGAGCGCGCGGGCGGGCACCATCGTGCCCCTGACGCAGGGGTCGCAGAACATCGGCTCCAAGCTCTTCTACCTGGGCGGTTCGTCCAGCCTCCGGGGCTTCCGCGAGGACGGCGTGCTGCCGCAGGACGTGCGCGAGGGGCTGCACCAGCGGCTGGCCGCGTGCCGCGCGGTCATCACGCCCGCGGGGTGCCCGGACGACCTGAAGGCGGTGCTCGCCGGGCAGGTGCCCGCGAGCCAGGGCGGCGAGCTCTACACGCTGGGCAAGGCGGAGCTGCGCGTCCCGGCGGTGGCGGCGGTGGACCTGGGCCTGTTCTTCGAGGTGGGCAACCTGTGGCAGGACCGGACGCTCTTCGACCTGGGCGTGCTGCGCTATACGGCGGGAGTGGGGCTGCGCTACGTGACGCCCGTGGGTCCGCTCGCCTTCGACGTGGGCTTCAACCTGGACCGCGACGAGGCCCTCAACGAGGCGCCCACGCAGTTCCACTTCAGCATCGGGACGTTCTGACCGGAGGCCTGCGCTTGCGACCCGACCGTCCGCGCCGTGGAAGCCCTGGAGGGTGGGCCCTGCTGGGCCTGCTGCTGCTCGCGTGTCAGCACGGGCCGGACGCGGACGCGAAGCCTCCGCGCCCCGCGTGGATGCCTCCGGAGGGGAGCTGTCCTCGCGGCGCGCGGCTCCAGATGGAGCGATTGGGGCTGAAGGTGGGGGACCGCATCCCCGTCATCGTGGACAGCATCCAGGACCATCCGGGACCGGCCCGTTACAACTACAGCTTCGTCATCGCGCTGCCGCAGGCGGAAGGGGAGACGAAGCTGCCGGGGGCGCGCATCGGCGGGCGGCTCTACGTGACGAAGCACCGCGTGTTCGGCCGGTACGATCGCATCTTCACGCCCGAGAGCGGCGCCACGTCGGTGCCGTTCTGTGGCGTGCTGCTGGACTCGCGGTGGGACCGGGATGGGGAGGGACTCATCGCGTACCCCAGCCCGATGAAGGGCTTCTCCGTGGTGCAGGACAACACCGGCGTCATCCAGGTGGTGGACGCCTACCCGTGAGGCCCGGGGCCGCGGGGGCTCAGTCGATCTTGAGCGAATAGCCCAGCTGGGTGCTGCTCAAGAGGTCGACGACGCTCAGCTCGAAGGTGTAGGTGCCCGAGCTCGTGGGGGTGCCGTAGAGGATGCCCTGTTGGGTGTCCAGGATGAGGCCCGGAGGCAGCTCCCCCTTCTTCACGCTCCAGGTGAACGAGCCGGTGCCGCCGGTCCACTTGAACGCATAGCTGTAGTCGGTGTCCACGCGGCCGTCCGGCACCGCGCGCGACAGCAGCTTGACGAACCCGGTGGCGTCCACCGTGGTGAGCGTGAGCTGGCGGGTGCGGCTCTGCGGCGGCACCTGGCTGTCCGTGACCTCCACCGTGAAGGTCTGCGTGCCCTGCTGCGTCGTCGTGCCGGTGACGCTGCCGTCCGAGGCCAGGGAGACGCCCGCGGGCAGCGACTGCCCCTCGACGAGGCTGAAGAAGTACGGCGCCTGTCCCCCCGTGGCGGAGAGGCGCTCCGCGTAGGGCTTCTTCTGGGGAATGTCCGCGAGCGGCGCCGGGCCGGCGAGGCGCAGCACGGGCCGCACGCGCAGCAGCAGGTTGCCACTGGCGCGCTTCATCGGCGTGCCCTGGTCGGTCACCTCCACGGGAAGGAACGCATCCCCCGCGCGAGTGGGCGTGCCGGTGATTTGGCCGTCCGTGCTCAGCGCGAAGCCCGCGGGAAGCTGACCGGTGGTGTTGAACGTGTACGGGGGCGTTCCGCCACGGGCCTGGAGCTGCGCCACGTAGGGGATCGTCTCGATGCCCTCCACCAGGATGTTGGACTCCAGCGCGAGCGCGGAGGGCCCCGCGTCCGGGGTGCCCGCATCCGTGCCGCCGTCGTCCACCGCGCCCGCGTCCTCGGCGCTCGCGTCCGTGCCGCTGTCCGCGCCCGCATCCTGCGTCTCCGCGGGTTCGGACTTGTCGCAAGGACCGCCCTCGCCACAGGTCGGCAGGCAGCGGTTCTCCGATGCCAGGCACTTGCTGCCGGAAGGACAGCCTCCGGCCGCGTCACACGCGGCGAAGCGCGACAGGTCCGGTGCGAACGTGCAGGCGCCCATCGTGAGCAGGGCGGCGCCCATCAGCGCGGTCAGCGCTCTTCTCATGGCAGCTCCCAGATGAAGGACACCGCGCCGCCCAGACCGAGCAGCGCGCCCACGCCCAGCAGCACGTTGGACGTTCGCGCCTGACGGCGCCCGGCGCCGAGCCGTGAGGAGAAGCACGCCTCGAAGGTCTCCCCGGCCGCGGCGCACTCACCCCCATGCCTCGACACCTTCGACTCCGTGCTCCGGGCCGCGAGTCCGAAGCCCACGCCCGCCGCGAGCGCCACGCCGCCCGCGCCCAGGAGCACCTTCGGCAGCACGCGCGAGCCCCGCGGTTCGCGCACCGCTCGCGCCGTCCCCAGCGGGGCCCAGACCTGCTGGAGCGCCTGGCGCGCCCGCGCATCCGCTTCGCCCGGCGTCGTGGCGGGGGCCTCGAACTGCGCGCGCGTCTCCGTGCCGCGTGAGTCCGTCACCGTGAGCGCGACGCTGCGGATGCCTCCCACGCCCAGCGCCACGCCCCGCACGAGCCTGCGCGCGCTCAACGCCGTGGCTTGCGCGCTCCGGCACTCCGCGTTGCCACACGCGGCCAGTGCCTCGCCAGAGCCGCGCAACCGCTCCAGCGTGTCCTCGCGGGACTCCAGGCACGTGTCGGGGAGGGCGGCCACCGCGCGCCGCGTGGCGTCCTCCAGCGCGCGGGCCTCCGTGGAGGGCAGGGCCAGCCGCTCGAAGGGCACGAGCATCACGCGCGTGTCCGCGTCGCAGGGCGCGGCGCCTGACAGCGTCATCAGCAGCAGGGACGTGGCGGTCAGGCTCATGGCGTGAGGGCCGCGTCGGCCTCCTCCGACGGGGGCGTGATGCCGAGGCTCGCCATGTAGCCCCGGTAGAAGCGCGGCCCGAAGGGCACGGAGAAGAGCCTGTCCCGGAGCGCGTCCTCCACGGCGCCCCGGGCCGCCACGGTGGCCTCGGTCCAACGCAGGCCACCCGCGTCCACCACCTCTCCCGCGCGGGTGACGGCGAAGGGCGCCTCGCGGCCGGTCGTCCGCAGGAAGTAGCCCCGGCCCGGCGGCAGCGACACCACCAGCGGGCGCTCCCGCTCCTTGTGCAGCTCCACCACCCGGATGCCGCGGGCATCCTCCACCCACAGCCGGCCCGAGAGGCCCGTGGGCACCAGCAGGTAGCCCAGCGACGCGGCGCTGCCCAGGTCCGTCAGCGCGAACGAGCGGTCCAGCGCGGGCGGCTGGATGAACACGCGCGGCTGCCCGCGCACATCGTCCATGCCCTGGCTCGCGGCGGCCACGAAGGCCCGCAGCTCCGCGTAGTCCACCTTGCCATCGCCGTTGACGTCTCCCGCGCCCGACAGCGCCGAGCGCACCATGTGGCTGAAGACGCCGGAGCGGATGGCGCTCCACTCGTGGCTCTCCTGCTCCGACGACGTGGACAGCACCACGCCCACCTGGGGGAAGCGCTCCAGCTCGCGGTTGCCGAGCAGTCCCTTCACCGCGTCCACGTACGCGGGGCCCACGGGCAGCGCGCCGCGCGAGTGGACGAAGAAGTACGAATCACACGCGTCCACGATGAGCTGGATGAACGCCGCCTTGCTCGGCGCGAGCACCCGCGCGTACAGCTGCGTCCGCGTCAGCGGCCCGTCCAGCAGGCTCACCGCCCCTTCGCCCGCGGCGCCGCGCTTGCCGTGGCCCACGAAGACGAAGGACAGCACCGGCACCGCGCCCCGGGCCCGGTCCTCGGCCATGCGGTCGTTCAAGCGGGCGAGCGCCTCCTCCAGGGCGGGGTGCGTGGGCGGGCGCGTCTTCGCGGCGAGCCCCGGGTGCAGGGCCTGCGTGTCGCTGTCCAACACACTCAGGAGCACCACCTCGCGCGAGCGTGGGGCGAACAGCTCGTAGTACCGGGCCCCGTCGTCGTCCGCGTAGCGCAGGGGGGCCTGTGATGGCTCGGTGCCCGTGTTGCTGGCCACGATGAGGGCGTAGTGCACCTGCTCGGGCGCCGCGCTCGCCGCGGTTCCGAGCAGGAGGAGCACACCCAGGGCCAGGGTCCTGTGGGACGGCGATCGCATGGGGAGTGGCGCGGTGCGCTGTGAGAAAGGATGCCATGGGGCGCGTCCGACAATCCACCGGAGGCCGCTCGCGACAACATGCGGATGACGGGACCGCGACGGTCGCGGTAAGCCCTTGAGGGATGGAGTGGGATGACGACACGCTGCGCCGTTTTCGCGAAGGCACCCCGGAGGTGTTGGCGGAGGTGTATCGCGCGCACGCGGAGCCGCTCGCCCGCCTGCTCAAGGCGGCCGCATGGCGGGGAGCCTTCACCCGCTTGAGGAGCGCGATGGAGCTGGAGAACACGCTGCTGGAGACCTTCGCCCGCGCGTTCGAGCCCCGCACGCGCGCGGCCTACAACGGCACGCGCCCCTATGCCCACTTCCTGATGGGCATCGCGCGCAACGTGCTCCTGGAGCAGTCGCGCGAGCGCGAGATGGTGGGGCGTGACGAGCCCTTCGAGGGCCTCACCGACGCGTCCGCCGAGGATGGCGGCCTCGCGGAGCTCCTTGAGGATCGCGAGGTGGAGGCGCTGCTCGCGGCGTTCAAGGAGGGGCTGTCGCGTGAAGAACACCGGCTGTTCGAGCTGCGCTTCGGCGAGGGCGTGGCCCAGGAAGAAGCGGCCACGGCGCTGGGCCTCACGCGCATCCAGGTAAGGCGGCGCGAGTTCGGTTTGAAGTCGAGGCTGCTGGGGTTCCTCCAGGCGAAGGGATACCTCCAGGATCTGCGGACGCAGGGCTGGAGCTTCTTCACGCGGCGGGGTGCGCGATGAGCGGATGTGACGACCGCCAGGCGAAGCAGCGGATGTCTGCCCTCTTCGAGAAGGGCCGGGACGCGCTGGACGCGGAAGACTTCGAGCGCCTGCGCGCGCACCTGACGACGTGCCCCGGATGTCAGGAGGCCTACAACCGGCTCTCGCGCGTGGAGTCGGTGCTGGAGCAGCGAGTGCTCCCCCAGGCCCGGAGCGCGCTCCTGGAGCAGGCGCTGTTCGCGCGGATGGCGAAGGCTGGGGGGCCCGCGACGCGTCCGGTGGCGGAGAAGCGGAAGTGGTTCGCCTCGCCCCTGTTCATGCCCCTGTCGCTGGGGGCGGCCGCGGTCGCGGTGGCGTTGGTCGCGGTGGCGCCATCGCTCGAGCGTCGTGAGACGCCGGAGTGGCAGGCGCGCTCGGCGGCTCCGGGAGAAGGCGCCTGGGGCGTGCGGGCCTTCTGCATCGCGCCCACGGGCGCGGTGCTCGCGGAGGCCGGTCCTGGTGGAACGCTGGCGTGCGCGGAGGGCAACGCGGTGCAGTTCAGCTACACCTCGCCAGAGCGCGTGCGCCTGTCGGTGGAAGGCACGTCCCAGGCGGGAGAGCCGCTGCGCTTCTTCCCCGGTGAAGGCGCGGCCCCGGAAGTCGCCGCGGGCGTGGACGTCCCGCTGTCCTTCAGCACGCCGGTGCGGGGCGGATGGCTGACGGGCCCCGTGCCGGTGCGCGCGCGCTTCACCGACGCGCAGGGCCGCACGCTCGCGGACACGCAGGTGACGCTGACGCCGCGCTGAGCCCCGGGGCTCGGCGCGGGAACGCCGCGGCTCCCGCAACGAACAACCCCTCCCCCGTGTGGACACGGGAGAGGGGCGGGGACCGCCGTGCCTTGTGGGGTCCGTGACTACGGACGCGGGACACGGCGCTCCACTGCCGCGGTGCCGGTGTCCTGGGGGGAGCGTTTGAAGAAGCCCTTCATCTTCACGCTCCAGGTGCCGGCGGTGGGGTTCGAGATGGGGACGGATTCGGCGACGGAGGTGCCTTCACCGAGGGATGCGACGAGCTCGTCCGTGGGGTCGTAGACCTCCAGGTCCGGGTCCAGGTCATGGGCGGGGTTGCCCCAGGTGGGGGGGATGCGCGGGGCGCCCGCGGGCACCGCGAGCGCATGCATGTGTTCGGCGGCGCGCGGCCCTGCCCCGCGACAGCCAACGCTTCATGGGGTTGCTCTCCGAGGGGTGACGCGGCTTCCAGCCCGCGCACGAAAAAGAGGTGTCGCGGGCAAGGCGCCCTGGATCGCGGTCTCCTCGGATTGTTCCGTTTGGGTTGAAGCTGACCGGCTGCCTCGGAAGAGGGTCCTTCCGGCCCCTCAGGGTGACAGTGTCCGGAGTGGGGCGGGTCCGAGGTGGGTCGCCGGTATACAGTCCGTCCTGTGTTCTATGCGTGTGTGCGGGCGGTGATGGCGCTGGCCCTGAGGCTCTTCTACCGGGTGAAGGTGAACACCCCGGGGGAGGCGCCGTCGGGTCCGGTGCTCTTCGTAGGCAACCATCCGAACGGGCTCATCGACCCGGCGCTGGTGTTCATCCTCACGCGTCGCCAGGTGACGTTCATGGCGAAGGCGCCGCTCTTCAAGCTGCCCGTCATCGGGTGGCTCCTGCGGGGGTTGGACGCGTTGCCGGTGTACCGCAAGCAGGACGACCCGACGCAGATGGGGCGCAATGAAGGGACGCTGGACGCGGCGAAGGGCGCGCTCGTGCAGGGGCGGGCCATCACCATCTTTCCGGAGGGCAAGAGCCATTCGGAGCCCGCGCTCGCGGAGCTGAAGACGGGCGCGGCGCGCATCGCGCTCAACGCCGCGCGCGAGGGCGCTCCGGTGCGCATCGTCCCGGTGGGGCTCACCTACGCGGAGAAGAACGTCTTCCGCAGCGAAGTGCTCATCGACCAGGGGGCGCCCATCGACGTGGCGGCCTTCCTGCCGAAGGACGCCGCGTCGGAGCAGGACGCGGTGCGCGCGCTGACGGAGCGGGTGGCGGAGGGGCTGCGCTCGGTGACGCTCAACCTGGAGCAGTGGGCGGACCTTCCGGTGGTCCACGTGGCGGAGCAGCTCTATGCGTTCCGCCAGGGTGGCACTCTGGCGCCGGAGCGGCTGCGGCTGTGGGCGCGCGGAGTGCGGCTGTTCCGAGCGGAGGAGCCGGAGCGCTATGAGCGGCTGCGGCAGCACCTGTCCTCCTTCGGCCATCGGATGTCGCTGGTGCAGGCCACGCGTCCGGAGGAGCTGTCCGTGGAGTACCGCCCGGCCAACGTGGTGCCCTTCGTGGTGAAGACGCTGCTGCGGCTGGTGTTCGGGCTGCCGTTGTTCGCGGTGGGGCTCGCGCTGTTCGCGATTCCGTATCCGGTGCCCCGGATGGCGGCGCGGCGCGCGGAGCTGGACATCCAGGCCACGGTGAAGTTCCTCACCGCGGTGGTGGTGTCGCTGGTGTGGTGGTGGGGCCTCACCGCGGTCGCGGCGGTGGGGGGCGGGTGGGGCTGGGGGCTTGGGACCTTCGTGGGGGTGCCGTCGCTGGCGCTCTTCACGTTGTCGTTCGCGGAGCGCTGGGATGCCATCCGTCACGACCTGGAGCTGTTCTTCACCCTGGGCAACCGGAAGCGGCTGAAGGCCCGGCTGCTCGCGGAAGGGGAGCGGCTTGCGGGGGAGGTGGAGCGGGTGGCGGAGGAGTACCGGCCGAGGATCGAGGTGCCCGAGGCCTCGCCCGTCGTGCGGTAGACGCGCGGGCCGTGGCGGCCCGGAAGATCCGCCGATGCCGTCGAAAAAGCCGCCCTGCTGGGGGCCTTGGGCCGGTCGTTAGATTTCCTCCAGGAATCAACGACAGCTCAAGGGAGCAGGGCAATGGCGGCATACGACGTGGTCATCGTGGGAGGCGGTCCGGGAGGGCTCAACGCCGCGCTGTATCTGGGGCGCGGGCGCAGGGCGGTGCTGTTGTGTGACGCGGGCACGCCCCGCAACGCGGCGGCGGAGCACATGCACGGCTTCGGGTCGCGCGACGGCATCCCGCCCTCGGAGTTCCGGCGCATCAGCCGCGAGCAGCTCCGGGCCTATCCGAACGTGGAGGTGCGCGACACGCGGGTGGGCTCCGTGGAGAAGCATGAAGGGGGCTTCCGCGTGGCGCTGGGCGACGGGAGCACGGTGGACACGCGCCGGCTCCTCCTCGCCGTGGGCATGGTGGACGTCATGCTGGACATCCCCGGCTACAAGGAGCTGTGGGGCCCCAGCATCTTCCAGTGCCCGTACTGTCACGGCTGGGAGGTCCGGGACCAACCCCTGGGCGTGTTGCTCACGGAGCCGCAGTACCTGGACCACTCGGCCGTCATCCAGAACTGGTCACAGGACACGACGGTCTTCACCCATGGCGCGTTCGCCGTGACGGCCGAGCAGCGTGAGAGACTCCAGGCCCTGGGCATCGGCCTGGAGGAGCAGCGGATCCGCGCGCTCCACGGGAAGGACGGCCATCTGGAGGCGGTGGAGCTGGAGGACGGGACGCGGGTGGCGCGCAAGGTCATGTTCTCCGCGCCGCCGCAGCGACAGTCGGAGCTCGTGACCCGGCTGGGACTGGCACTGGATGAGCAGGGCTTCGTGAAGGTGGGCCCGGTGGGCGAGACGTCCGTGCCGGGCATCTCCGCCGTGGGGGACATGACGACGCGTCTCCAGGGTGCGCTCATGGCGGCCAGCGCTGGCGCTGTCGCGGCGGCCATGATGAACCACGGCCTCATCCAGGAGGACGCGGACCGTCGCTACACGGCCGTGACGGGGAAGCCTCCGGCCTCGAAGCAGAAGCCGCACTGAGGCCCGCGCACGCGGTCGTGAGGCCACTTTTGCCGGTGTTTGCCGCGTGAGGCCCGGCGTGGCTTCCCGGCCGGTGTTCGCTTCGCGGGGCCTTGCGCGAAATCGCCTCTGGCTTCGCGGGGCTCGGCGTGGATTTCCCGGCCGGTGTTCGCTTCGCGGCCCTTGCGCGAAATCACCTCTGTCTTCGCGGGGCTCGGCGTGGGCTTCCCGGAAGGTGTTGGCGTCGCGAGGCCATGCGCGGCATCACCTCGGGCGGTGTTCGCTTCGCGAGGCTGCCGCGGCCCGCGGGGCGTTCGCCTCGTGCAGGCGCCGCGTGGCTCAGCTGGCGGACGGCGCGCGGTGCTGCCGGCGCCACGCGGCGGGCGTGAGTCCCTCCGAGCGCCGGAACAAGCGGATGAAGTGCGTGGGGTCCGCGTAGCCCACGCGCTCGGCGATGATGTCCACGCGCTCGTCGGTGGACAGCAGCCGCCGCCGCGCTTCCGCGAGCCGTCCGGAGATGATCCACTCCACCGCGCTCTTGCCCGTGGCCTGTTTGATCGCCGTCGTGACGTGAGAGGGAGAGCGGTTCACGGCGGCGGCCACTTCGCGCAGCGAGATGGGCTCCAGGCAGTGCCGTTCGATGAACGAGAGCGCTTCCCCCGCGAGTGACGCCCGCATGTCCACGGGCGTCCACGCGCTCGCGCGAGCCACCTCCGCCAGCACCAGCGAGAACAGGCTGCGCGTCACCTGCTCCCCCAGCGGACGGTGCTGCGTGAGCGTCTCCTCACGCAGCTCCGACAGCAGGCGCACCAGGTGCTCCTGACGACTGGAAGGAATCGATACGACGGCGGAGGCACCCTGGCGCACGCGCTCGAAGGGCTCCAGCAGCGGAGCTACCTCCGTCCGGGCGAACGCGGACGGATGGAACCCGAGGCCCCAGGCCTCCGCCCGCTCGGCCATCACCATCCGGTGCTTCTCCCCAGAGGGGATGAGCATCACGTCGCCCGGGGACAGGGTGAAGCGGGTGCGTTGATGGATGACGGCCCGGCCGCCCGTGTAGAGGGCGAGGACGGCCTGGGGATGCGACGCGACATGGGCGGAGGGCGTGGGGTGGCTGCGCCCGCACGCCACGAACACAGGGGCCGAGGATGCGTGCAAGGGATGCATGGGTTGCCCGGCAGCCACGAAATGCCTCCGCTTCCTTCCCTGGCGAGCAGCGAACCTGCCCGCACGACCGGATGGGGGCTCGGATGTATTCCGCGCCCCTGCGTTTCTCCCGGCTCAGGCCTGCGCGCGGGGCACGGCCTCCCGGAACAGCTTCGCGCCCAGCAGGAGCGCCAGTCCGCCCAGCAGCACTGGCACCGCGTTGATGGCGATGGCGGTGTGGAGGCTGGCCATGTCGGCGATCTGCCCGATGAGCGTGGGGGAGATGGCGTCCCCCAGCATGTGGATGCACAGCACGTTGAGGCCCATCGCGAAGGCGCGGAACGCGGGCGGCACGCAGTTGACGATGGCGGCGTTGATGGGCCCGCTGTTGAGGAAGATGAGGAACTGCGCCACGCCAATGGCCGCGAACGTGAGCGCCGTGTCCTGCAGGTTCACCGCCAGGTACATGCACGGCGCCGCGAGCAGCAGGCCCACGCCGGACATCCACAGGCCGCCACCCACGCGCTTGCGGTCCAGCCTGTCGCCCAGCCAGCCGCCGGCCACGGTGCCGGTGAGGCCCGCCACGGCGGTGATGGCGCCGAAGACCAGCCCCACGCGGCCCGGATGCTCCAGCCACAGGTGCCGCTCGCGCACCAGGTACGTGGGCATCCAGAACGCCAGCCCGCCAATGGAGAACGTCATCAGCGTGTAGCCGGCCGTCGTCGCCCAGAAGGCCATGTTGCGGCCCAGCCCCTTGAGGCCTTCCATGAAGGGCAGCTTCACTGTCGCTTCCGGCCCGTCCATGGCACCGCGTCGCGGCTCCGGCATGAAGAAGGCCATCGTGCCCAGCACGAGCCCGGGCACGCCGCCCGCGAAGAACGCCGCGTGCCACGAATACGTCTGCGTCAGCCACCCGCCCAGGCCGTAGCCCATCGCGGAGCCCACCGGGATGGCGATGTAGAAGTACGACAGCATCCGCGTGCGCTGCTCGCGCGGGTAGAGGTCGGAGATGATGGACGGAGCCACCGCGCCGTAGCCCGCCTCGCCAATGCCAATCACCGCGCGCGCCAGCAGCAGCGCGGTGAACGAGGCCGCCAGGCCGCTGGCCCCGGTGGCCAGGCTCCACAGGACGACGCCGCCCGCCACCAGCAGCCGGCGCGGCACCCGGTCTCCCAGGAAGCCTCCCAGGGGCGAGGCCAGCATGAACACGATGATGAAGACGGTGCCCAGCAGGCCCGACTGCGCGTCGTTGATGCCGAAGTCCTTCTGAATCTCCGGCAGCGCCACGGCGATGATGTACCGGTCGAGGTAGTTGACCAGGTTGATGAGCGTGAGGATGAACAGCGCGTAGCCCGCGCGCACGGACTGCGTGGCGGACGCGCTGGACGAAGCGGTGGGGGAAGAGGCGTTCATGAGGAGGACGGGGCCGAGCCGAAGCGGTGTGCCAGCAGGCCCCAGCGCAGGCCGCGGTCACTCACGCGGCACGCATCCAGGCCCAGCGCCTTCACGGCTTCGCGCAGGATGAGGGCCCCCGCGGGGATGACGTCCGCGCGCTTGGGCTGCAGGCCCGGCAGCGCCCGTCGCGCGTCCAGCGGCAGGCCGCACAGCATGTCCGTGAGCGCGTCCAGCTCGCCCCGGGACAGCGTGCCGCCGTGGACCGCCTCCGCGTCGTAGGTCGCCATCCGGTGCTGCACGGCGTACAGCGTCGTCACCGTCCCGGCCACGCCCACCAGCATCGCGGCTGGCGGAGGCGGAGGCAGCGCGGAGAAGGTGTCGCGCAGGTGCGCCTCGATGGCGGCGCGCTCGTCCGGGGACAGCGGGTCGGTGCGCACGAAGCGCTCGGTGAGCCGCACCGCGCCCACGTCGAAGCTGTGGCGGAAGGCCACGGTCCCGGCGTCACTGCCGTAGATGAACTCCGTGGACCCGCCGCCAATGTCCACGACGAGCAGCGGACCCGCCGCGTCCCCGGCGAAGTCCTGGGCCACCGCGGCGAAGGACAGCTGCGCCTCCATCCCCCCGGGGATGATCTCCACCGTCACGTCCGCGCGGGCCTTCGCGGCGGCGATGAAGTCCGCGCCGTTCTTCGCGTCGCGCGCGGCGCTGGTGGCGGACACCGCGATGCCCTCGGCGCCCAGCTCGCGGGCCTCGTTCGCGAAGGCGACCAGCACGGACAGCGTGGCCTCCATTCCGTCGGAGGAGAGCACGCGGCTGGTGTCCACGCCCCGGCCCAGCCGGGTGATTTCGGCGCGTTCCACCACGGCCTGGAAGCGCCCGTCCGGCAGGCGGTCCGCGACCAGCAGCAGCACGGAATTGGTCCCGATATCGATGGAGGCGAAGCGCGGCATGCGGCGCACACTACTCAACGCAGCAGCGCTTCCAAAGCGTCCCCCAGGGCCTCGTAGTCCGCCGGGGTGTTGTACAGCTGCGCGGACAGCCGCAAGTGCCGCCGGGGCGCCCGGGGCCACGGGGTGACGGGGACCTCGATGTGGTGTGCATCGAACAGGCGCACATGCAGCGGGTCCAGGTAGAGCGGAGGCTCGGGGCGCTCCGGGAAGCCGTCCGGCAGGGCGACGCACGCCATGCTGCCCACCATTGACTCCGGGCAGAGCGGGGCCGCGTTGCCCAGCCGCGCGTCCAGGCGCTTGCGGGCGGCCAGCACCTTCGCCCGGTTGGACGCCATCACCTCCGGCCACCCGCCCGGCACCAGCCCCCCGATGACGCGCAGCGCGGTGGGGATGCAGAGGAAGGGCGTCGGGTCGTGCGTGCCCGTCCAGTCGAACTCCAGCCGGAAGCGCGAGCGGTCCGTGCGCGGCGAGTTGTGCCCGTGGCTCACCACCAGCGGCTTCAGGGCCGGCTGCAGGTCCCGGCGGACGTAGAGGAACGCGGCGCCCTTGGGCGCGCACAGCCACTTGTGGCAGTTGCCGGTGTAGTACGCCGCGCCCAGCTCCCTCAGCTGGAGGGGCACCATGCCCGGCCCGTGGGCCCCATCCACCAGCGTCTCCACGCCCCGCTCGCGCAGTCGGCGCACCAGCTCCGCGAGCGGCAGCACCAGCGCCGTCTGGCTGGTGATGTGGTCCACCAGGAGCAGCCGCGTGCGCGGCGTGACCTGCGCCATCACCGCGTCCACCACCGCCTCCGGCGAGGTCACGGGCCAGGGCAGCTTCGCCACCACCACCTTCGCGCCCAGCGCGGCGCAGGCCACGTCCAGCGCGTTCTTGGACGCGTTGTATTCGTTGTCGGTGGTGAGCAGCTCGTCACCCGGCTGGAAGCGCAGGCCGCGCAGCACGGTGTTCACGCCCGTGGTGGCGTTGGGCACGAACGCCACGTCGTCCGCGTCCGCGCCCACGAAGGCCGCGAGCGCGGCGCGCGCTTCATCCAGCAGCGCTTCCACCTCGCGGCCCAGGAAGCGCACGGGCTCGGATTCCAGGCGTGCTCGCAGCTCGGACTGGTGCTGGAGCACCGCCGTGGGGCACGCGCCGAACGAGCCGTGGTTGAGGAAGACGACCTGCGGATCCAAGCCCCAATGGGAGCGGAGGGGAGCGCTCATGAAGTGCGCAATGCACTCCGGCGCGTCCCCCCTGTCAACGGCACCCCCGGTGCGACGACTACTTCGCCGCCGGAGCGGAGCCCCAGTCCGGGGTCAGCCAATTCCCCTTCTCCATGGGGAGCGGCAGCTGGTTGTTGCCGTCGGAGGTCATCACGTACAGGTGCGCGCCGCCGATGCGGTTGGAGCTGAACATGATGAGCCGGCCGTTGGGGGAGAAGGTGGGCTCCTCGTTGTTGCCCTGGTCCTGCGTGAGGCGCGTCACCTTGCCCGTGTCCACGTTGACGGTGAACAGGTCGAACGCGTTGCGCTCGTCGCGGGCGGTGAAGGCGATGAGGTCCCCGCGCGGCGACCAGTCCGGCGTCTGGTTGTAGTTGCCCTGGAAGGTGAGCCGCTTCACCCCGGAGCCATCCGCGCCCATGACGTACACCTGCGGGCTGCCGCCCCGGTTGGACACGAAGGCGATGCGCTTGCCGTCCGGCGACCAGGTGGGGCTGGTGTTGAGGCCGTAGGGCGTGTCGGTGATGGCCTTGGCGCCGGAGCCGTCCGCGGCGGCGATGTAGATCTGCGCGCTCTCACCCTCCGCCAGCGCGTACGCGATGCGCTTGCCGTCCGGCGAGTACGCCACGCCCGTGGCCATCTGCCCGTCCGTCACCAGCGGCTTCGCCTCGCTGCCCGGCGTCTGCACGTAGATGTCCGGGCGGTTCTTCCGGTAGGACGTGAAGGCCACCTGACCGGACGGGCTGAGCGTGGGGAGGATGTGAGTGCCGCCCTTGGTGAGCGCCTGCGCGTTCATGCCGTCCCAGTCCGCCACGAACACGTCGCGGTTGGCGCCCGCCTTGCGCACGTAGGTGATGCGCGACAGGAAGGGGCTCGCCTCGCGGGTGAAGTGCCGGTAGAGCGCGTCCGCCAGCGCGTGCGCCAGCTGCCGGGGCTCGTTGGCCGGCGCGTCCTTGGCCACCTTCAGGTCCTCGTGGCCCGTGGCCACGCTGAACAGGCGCAGCTCCCCGCGCAGCGCGCCGCCGTCCTGCGCGAGCGACACCTTCACCAGCGACTCCGCGCCTACGTCCGCCCAGCGGCTGAAGTTGATGCTGCCCGCGGTCATGCCCTCCTTCGCGTCGGCGGTGAAGCCCGCGCGGTCCAGCACCTGGAAGATGCCGGAGGCGGCCAGGTCGTACGTGAAGGCGGTGTCGAACGTCTGGGCGGTCTTCTTGTCCGCGCCGTCCTGCACCACGGGCGCGGGGGCCGCGAGCGGCAGCGGGCGGAAGTTCGCGCCGGAGATTTCGATGACGGGCGCCTGCGCCAGGACCAGCGCGGGGACGAGGAGGAGCGACAGCAGGAAGGCTTTCATGGGCTGAACACCAGGACGACGCCGTTCTTCTGGAGCGCGTCGCGAAGCGCATCGGGGGGAGGAGAGAAGGGAGAGGCCTTGCGCACGGCGGCCACCACCGCCGCGTCGAACAGCTCGTTGCCACTGGCCTTGGCCAGGCTCACGTCCAGCACTTCACCCGCGCGGCCCAACCGCATGGCCACCTGCGCCTTGAGGTACAGGCGCTCCGCGTCGGGGATGGTGTCCGCCACGTTGTAGTGGCGGCGCACCTGGGACTTCAGCAGCCCGTAGTACCGCTCGCCCTCCGCGGTCGCGGAGTCACCGTCGGGGTCGCCGTCCTCGGCCCCCTCCAGCTCCTCCGGCTCGCTGGGCTTCGCGGACTTGTCGAACGCGCCGAACAGCTTCTTGCGCCGGTCCTCCGCGGTCGCCTCGCCCTTCTGGGGCGCGGGCGCGGGGGCGGGCTTCACGCCGGGCACCGCCACCGCGGTGGGGGAGGGCGCGGGCGCCTCCGTCGGGGGCGTGGGCGTGGGCTTCGCCACGACCTCCTTGGGCGGAGGCTGCGCGACCTCCTTGCGAGGCAGCAGCTTCGGGTCGCGCGGCTTGCCCAGCCGCACCAGCGACGCGTTGATGGGCTTCTGGTCCAGGTTCAGCTTCGGCGCGGACGTGAAGCGCGCGTAGAGCAGCGCCGCCGCGAGCACCGCCACGTGCCCGCCCACGGAGAAGGCGACGAAGCGCGACAGCCGCGTGGGCCGCGTCACCAGCAGGCTGTGATTCACCGCGGAGCTCATGGGCTAGCGCTTCGCCTCCTTGGGCTTGCCCTTGCCGCTGGGGGCGGCGGGCGCCTTCCCGGAGTTGGACGTCTTGCCCCCCGGCGCCGGTTCCGTGATCATCCCCACGTTGGCGATGCCCGCGCGCTGCGCCGCCGCCATCACCTCCACCACCACGCCGTAGGGCACGTCCCGGTCCGCGTGGAGGTAGACCTCCTTGTCCGCCTGCGCCTTGGCGTTGGCGGCGAGCTTCGTCTCCAGCTCCTCCAGCGGCACCTCCGCGTCCCCGATGTAGACCTTGCGCCCCGCGTCGATGGAGAGGACGACCTTCTTCTCCGCCGCCTCCACCGGGGCCGCCTTCGTCTCCGGGAGGTTCACCTTCACGCCCTGCTGGATGAGGGGCGCCGTCACCATGAAGATGATGAGCAGCACCAGCATCACGTCCACCATGGGCGTGACGTTGATCTCGCTCATGGTGGTGCGGCCACCGCCGCCCTTTCCTCCGCCCATGCCCATGTGGTGGGTCCCCTAGCGGAAGAAGTGCCGCTTGATGATGTTGAGGAAGTCCGCGGAGAAGTTGGACATCTCCGTGTCGAACACCTTGATGCGGCTGACGAACGAGTTGTACGCGACCACCGCCGGGATGGCCGCGAACAGCCCCGCCGCCGTAGCGAAGAGCGCGTTGCCCACCGGCGCCGCCACCGTGGCCAGCGTCGCGTTGCCCTGCTCCGCGATGTTGTTGAACGCGCCCAGGATGCCAATCACCGTGCCGAACAGGCCCACGAACGGCGACGCGGCGCCCACGGTGCCCAGGAAGGACACCCGGTTCTCCAGTTCGGTGATCTGCGCCGTGGCCGCGCGGTTGAGCGCGCGCTCCACGTTTTCAATGCCGCCCAGCTTGGCGCTCATCGCGTCCTCGGCGCCGCCGCCCTCCTTGCCCGTCTGCGCCAGCTTGCTCAGCTCCTCGTAGCCCGCGCAGAACACCTTCGACAGCGGCGAGCCCTCCAGCTTCTGGGCGGACTGGTAGATGGCCTCCAGCCGTGACGCCTTCCAGAACGTGTCGAGAAAGGTGAGCGACTGGGCGCGGGCGCGCGACAGCTGGGTGGCCTTCATGGCGATGAGCGCCCAGGAGGCCACGGACACCGTCATGAGGAGCAGGAGCACCGCGAGTTCGATGAACGACGCGTCGCGGATGATCTCCACGTAGTTCATGGCGGCGAGGGCCAGGGGCAGGTGGGCAATCATGGGGTCCAGCGCGTAACATCCTGTGCTCGGGCGGGTCAAACCCGCCGTCGATGCCCGGTTGCTTTGGGCGGGAGTGAATAATTCCCGGACTGAGTCGTCTGGACAGGTGTTACGGGCCGACGACCTCAACTTCCCGAAACACGGATGCCCACCATGAACGCGAGAACGCTCGCCGCATTCCTCTGTCTCTCCGCCGGCGCCACCGGCTGCATCATCGAAGACAACAGCCCGCGCTACCCCGGCGACGTCCGGATGACGTGGAGCTTCGACGGCGCCAGCTGCAGCCAGATGCGAGACATCCAGGGCGTCGACATCTCCATCGGGGGGGAAATCCTGGAGAACGACGGCCGCTATCCCTGCCAGGCCAACGGCTTCGACGGCATCGTCCTGCACGACTTCGCGCCCGGCACCTACGCGTTCGACGCGGTGGCGGTGGACTACAACAACGCGGCGCGTTTCACGTACCACGGCAGCTTCACGGTGGACGGCAACATCTCCGTCCCCATCACCTTCTCGTCGGGCGGCCCGCAGCAGGGCAAGACCTTCGCGTACGTGAACTGGCTGTTTCCCACGGAGGCGGGGTCGGGCTATCCGACCTGCCAGCAGGCGGGGGTCGCCTACGTGGATGCCCGCGTGGATGACGGCTCCTGGGCGCGCTTCGACTGCTACCAGGGGAGCGAGGGCCGGTCGGTGAGCACCCCGGAGCTGGCGCCCGGACAGCACTACCTGGAGGTGGTGGCCATGGACGTCCGCGAGCGCCCCCTCTACTACTTCGGCGGTGGCTTCACGGCGCAAAACGGGGTGCCGGCGTCCGTCACGGCGAACACCTACGCCATCGGCGGGGCCGCGGTGGGCTGGCAGCTCTACGAGGGCAGCGTGAAGCTCAGCTGCAGCCAGGCCGGCGTGAGCGAGGTGGGCATCAACTTCCAGGACACGCACACCGGCGAGTGGGTCTACGGCTCCGAAGGCCAGTGGTTCGGGTGCAACGAGTCCCCGGCCATCTTCGAGTTCCTCCGCCCCGGCGAGTACTTCGTGTCCTTCCGCGCCTCCGGCACCGGCAACCGCGCCTACGAGTCCCGCAGCGACCTGCCTCCCATCCGCGTCTATGCCCACGACTTCCCGGGCGTGCCGGATGCCCTCAACGCGCCGGTGTTCCGCGTGCGGTAGGCCGCACCCTCCGGTCCGGGTGGCACGGGCCAGGGTCGGAAGCCATCCAGGCTTCCGGCCCTTCGTGCGTTCCGGGGCCCGGAGGCCGGCCACGGGCGTTGGCATCAAACGTGATAGGGACTGCCCCTATGCGGCAAGACAGCCACGGTCCCATCGGCGTGTTCGACTCCGGCATCGGAGGGCTCACGGTCCTCAAGGCGCTCATGGCGCGGCTTCCCCACGAGCGCACGCTGTACCTGGGGGACACCGCGCGGGTGCCCTACGGCACCAAGTCCGGCGAGGTGGTGACGCGCTACTCGCTGAAGAACGCGGAGTTCCTGCTGGAGCGTGGCATCAAGCTCCTGGTGGTGGCGTGCAACACGGCCTCCGCCGCGGCGCTGCCCGCGCTCCAGGCCGTGCTGCCGGTGCCGGTGCTGGGCGTCATCGAGCCAGGGGCCCGCACGGCGCTCCAGCGCACGCGGGGCGGCGGGGTGGGCGTCATCGGCACGCCGGGCACCATCCGCTCCGGCGCGTACCAGCGGGCCCTGGAGGCCGGCGACCCGAGCGTCGCGGTGAAGGCGACGGCGTGCCCGCTCTTCGTGCCGCTGGCGGAGGAAGGGTGGACCACGGGGGACGTGCCGCTGCTGGTGGCGAAGGAGTACCTGGCCGGCTTCGCGCGAGACGGCGTGGACACGCTGGTGCTGGGCTGCACCCACTACCCGCTGCTCAAGGGCGTCATCGCCGAGGTCGTGGGGCCGCACGTGTCGCTGGTGGACTCGGCGGAGGCCACCGCGGAGGCGGTGGCGGAGCTCCTGGAGGCGAGGGGACTGCTGGCGCCCGCCTCCGTGGGGACACCGGAGCACGCCTTCTTCGTCACCGACGTGCCGGAGCGCTTCGTGGACGTGGGGGCCCGCTTCCTGGGGCGCCCCATCCCTTCCGCGGAGCAGGTGGACCTGCGCTTCTAGGCGGCGGGGCGCGGCCCGGGCCCCTCATCAGGGCGCGGAGCGGCTGGACGCGGGGGCCGCGGGGTCCTCGGCGGTGGCCTTGAGCAGCTCCTTGGCCGCCTGGAGCACGGGCACCTCCTGGGCGCCGTCCACGGCGACCAGGGCCTGGGCGGCCTCGGTGCCGATGTCGTCCTGGCGGGGCAGCTGGCCGGTGGCCCAGGTGATGAGCCGCTCCATCAGCGGGAAGAAGTGGATCATCTTCAGCGGCCGGTTCATCCAGCCCACGGTGATGCAGTAGTACTGGTTGAAGGGCGCGGTGTGGTGGATGCGGTGGTGGTCCGGCGGCAGGATGAGGTGCACGCGCTGGAGGAAGTGGATGAGCGCGGGCGGCGAGTCCAGGTGCGACCACTTGTGGAACTGGTTGGTCGCCATCACCCAGAAGATCATCGCGCCCAGGAACGCGGCCAGGAACACCCAGCCCGGCCCGTTCAGCGGCACCGCCACCGCGAGCGCGGCCACCGGCAGCGACACGAGGCAGTTGTTGCCGTTGGTCTCCACGAAGTCGTGGCGGGTGATGGCCTTCTCGTCGACGTGGTGCTCACGGAAGGGGCGGATGAAGGCCTTGCCCAGCACGGGCATCTCCGTGGATCCCCACGTGTCACCCATCCAGTGGACCAGGCCGGATACGAAGTCCGCGGCCAGGTAGCCCAGCACCACCGCCAGGATGAGCAGCCACGGCCCGGTGTGGTGGGTGCTCCAGAGCTTGTAGATGAGCGCGCCCTCCAGCGTCACGAACGCGAGGATGGAGGCGATCTCCATCGCGCGGATGGCCGGGGAATAGCCCTGCGCGAGCGCCTGGGCATCCTGCAGGCGGACCTTGTCGGCGATGGTGTCCGGCTTCTTCATCGGTGGCTTTTCCGCCCGCGGCAGGGAAGGTGGGTCCGACGGCGCGATCGTCAGAGGGGTTTACGTACCCCAGGGCGTTTCGGCTTTTCAACAGAGGTGGCCATGCCCGCCAGGCTGGTGTCCCCGTGTGGATCCGCACACGGAAGGTGGCGGACGCACACGGACCTGGAGCGCGCGGACGCGGGGTTCGGAGCGGGGTGCGTGACGCTTACCTTGTGAAGCCCGGACCCCGCTGGTACGGTGCCCGACCTCGGCAATGGCGAAAACCTTCGAAAAAGCCGTCACTGGCTTCAATCACAACATCAAGCACAAGGGGAAGGTCTACCACGTCCAGACCGAGGACTCGGGCGTCAACAACCCCCACATCATCACCCACCTGTTCGTGGGCGGGAACATCCTCGCGTCCAAGAAGACGTCCTACGCGGACATCCTCAACGCGGAGAACCTGGCGGAGGTTGTTCGCGAGTTGATGGAGGAGCAGCACAAGGAGATGCTGCGCAACCTCATCAACGGCGTGTACGACAACTACGAGTCCACGGTCCGTTCGTACCAGCCGGGCCAGCTCGCCACGGACGCGGAGGTCGCCGCGCAGCCCAAGCTGCAGCCGGTGCCCACGCAGCAGCCGCGTCCCCCCACGCCGCCTCCGCCGCCCGTCGCGGCCACGGGCTCGCAGCTCCCTCCGGAAGTGGCCGCCGCGCGCGCCCTCAAGGAGAAGCCCCGCATCAACGAAGTGGGCGTGGAGACGCTCTTCGGCGAGGACCTCATCTCCGAGAAGAGCCTGGACGAGGTCATCCTCAGCTACCTGGCCAGCGAGGGCGAGCCCTCGTAGCACCCGCCGTGCGTCGTGGCGCCGCGCCCGGGCCCGTTCCTGGGCGGGCTCCAGGGCCGTGGTAGGCTCGCCGGAGGCGCCCCCGCTTCCGGTCATGATCCAGTTCTTCCACGTCTACAAGGCGTATCCCGGCGATCCGCCGGTGCTGCAGGACATCAACCTGAACGTGGAGAAGGGCGAGTTCGTCTTCCTCACCGGCCCTTCCGGCGCGGGGAAGACGACGCTGCTCAAGCTCATCTTCTGCGGGGAGAAGGCCACCAAGGGGCAGATACTGGTGGGCGGCAAGAACATCGCGCGCATCCGCGAGTCGGCGGTGCCGTACCTGCGGCGCAACATCGGCGTGGTGTTCCAGGACTTCAAGCTGCTGCCCCACCGCAGCGTCGCGGACAACGTGGGCTTCACGCTGGACGTGCTGGGCGTGCCCCGCGCGGAGGCGCGCGACAAGGTGTACCGGATGCTCAAGCAGGTGGGCCTGGAGCACAAGGCGCACTCGCTGCCGCTGCGGCTTTCGGGTGGAGAGCAGCAGCGCGTGGTCATCGCGCGCGCGCTGGTGAACGACCCCACCATCCTCCTGGCGGACGAGCCCACGGGCAACCTGGACCCGGCGCTCACCGTGGAGATCATGGACCTGCTCACGGACATCAACATCCGCGGCACCACGGTGATGGTGGCCACGCACGACGCCACGCTCCTGTCGCGCTACCAGAAGCGCACGGTGCGCCTGGAGCGCGGGCTCATCGTCTCCGACGAGGACGGCGTCAAGGCGGCGCGGCGGATGCTGGTATGAGCGTGTTGTCGAAGGCGGCCTACTTCTGGCGCTCGGCGGCCGGGGGCTTGAAGCACGCTCCCTTCGTGCACTTCATCGCCGTGTCCACCATCGCCATCGCGCTGTTCGCCGCGGGGCTGGCGCGCGGCGCGTCGCACGTGGTGGACAACCTGCTCGCGTCGCTGGGCGGCGAGGTGGAGGTGACGCTCTACCTGGCGCCGCAGCTGGGCGAGGACGAGGTGCACGGCGTGCACACGCGCGTGGTGGAGCTGAGCCACGGCGAGGTGACGGTGGTGCCGCCGGAAGCGGCGCTGAAGCGCCTCAAGCGCGAGCTGGGAGACCTGGGCGAGGCCTTGTCGGAGCTGCCGGA
This sequence comes from Corallococcus sp. Z5C101001, assembly GCF_007352635.1. NCBI lineage: Bacteria > Pseudomonadati > Myxococcota > Myxococcia > Myxococcales > Myxococcaceae > Corallococcus > Corallococcus sp. Z5C101001. The sequence goes on along the minus strand of NZ_VKLU01000004.1, from coordinate 155,030 downwards.
GAACCCGTTGCCCGCGACGCTGGAGCTGCGCGTGCCGGAGGCCAGGAGGTCTCCCGCGGCGCTCCAGGCCCTGGCGAAGGAGCTGCGCGCGCTGCCTGGCGTCACCGGCGTGGACTACGGCGAGGCCGCGGTGGAGCGGCTGTCCGCCATCGCCCGGGCGCTGAGCTTCGGGGCGCTGGTGGCGCTGGTGGTGGTGCTGGGGACGACCGTCGTCATCGTCGCGGCGACGCTCCAGCTGGCCATCTATTCGCGGCGCGAGGAGATTGAAATCCAGAAGCTGGTGGGCGCCACCGACCGCTTCGTGAAGACGCCCTTCCTCCTGGAGGGGCTGCTCCAGGGGCTGTTGGGCGCGCTGGTGGCGGTGGGCGGGCTGTGGCTGTTCGGCCGGCTCCTGGGGCCCACGCTGGGCTCGCTCTTCGCGTTCCTCCTGGGGCCGGGCGTGGCCGCGCCCTGGGTGGAGACGCGCACCGCGCTGGAGCTGCTGGCGGCCGGGTGCGCCCTGGGGCTGGGCGGCAGCTTCGTCGCGGTGGGGCGCTTCCTGCGCGTATGAGACGGCTCGTCTGGCTCATGGTGCTGCTGGGCGCGGCGACCGCGTCCGGTCAGCAGGACGAGGCGGCGGAGCGCGCGGCCATCCGCGAGAAGCTGGCCGCGCAGCGGGCCACGCTCGCGCTGGTGGAGGCGAAGAAGCTCTCCGTGCTGGAGGGCATGGAGCTGATGGAGGACATGGCCGCCTTCTCCCGCCGCCGCGTGCGCGCGCTGGAGGGGGACTTGAACCTCTTCCGCCGCCGCGTCGCCCTGGCCGAACGCGAGGAGGCCGTGCTGCGAGAGGCCCTGCGCGCCCAGCTGCGCCGGCTGTCCCCGCGCCTGCGCACCCTGTACCGGCTCCAGCGCCGCCGGCCCCTGGAGGTGCTGCTGTCCGCGGAGGACTTCGCCGCGCTCATGTGGCGCTCCCGCGCGCTGGAGGCCAGCATGGCGGGGGACCTGGAATTGCTCCGCACCGTGCAGCACGTCGCGGGGCTCCAGCGGCAGGCGACGCTGGAGCTGAAGCGGCTGCACACCTCGCTGTCCGAACGCGTGGCCTTCCTCCAGCAGCAGTCGAAGCAGGCCCAGGCCCAGCAGGAGGCGCTGGAGGAGGTGGTGGGGAAGCTGGCCGGCGAGGCGGAGCTGGCGAAGCGCGCCGTGCGCGAGCTGGAGGGCGCGGACGCGGAGCTCACCCGCATGCTGTCGGACCTGCACGAGGCCCCCGCGACGAGCGGCTTCGGCGCGCTGAAGGGCAAGCTGCCCCGGCCCGTGGCGGGCATCGTGGAGGTGGGCTTCGGCCGCGTGGTGAACCCGCGCTTCAACACCGTCACCGTGCAGAAGGGCGTCGACATCCGCGTGCCCGCCGGCACCCCCGTGCACGCGGTGGCGGAAGGCACCGTCGTCTACGCCGGCTGGCTGCGCGGCTACGGCAACCTGCTCATCGTCGACCACGGCGATGACTTCCACACCCTGGTGGCCCACCTGTCCACCATCGCCGTCGCCGTGGGAGCCCGCGTGGCCCCCGGTGAAGTGGTGGGGGAGGTGGGCGACACCGGCTCCCTCAAGGGCGCCTACCTGTACTTCGAGGTCCGGCGCGCGGGGCAGGCCGTCGACCCCGCCCCGTGGCTCGCCCCCGCCTCCGCCTCCGTGAGCACCCCCTGACATTGTCATCTTGATGCGCTGCGTCTGAGGTGCGGGGGCGTTAGAAGGTGCCGGCCAGCGGCGGTCGCTGGAAGAGGGAGGCCCGCGCGTGGACCTGATGGGTGGGATGCAGAAGGCGATGCGCCGCGTGCTGGTGGCGCGGGGCGTGGCGTCGGAGATGGTGGACGTGGGTGGGCAGAAGGTGCACCACTACGCGCTCGAGGGGCAGGGCAAGGGGCCGCCGGTGGTGCTGGTGCACGGGCTGGGCGGTTCGGCCAACGGCTTCGGGCGGACGTTCTTCGGGCTCGCGCGGCGCTTCTCGCGGGTGCTGGCGCCGGACCTGCCGGGCCACGGCTTCTCCGGCGAGTACTGCGGCGGTCCCACCTGCGTGCGCGGCCAGTTCGACGTGCTGCGCGCCTATTGCGAGGACGTGGTGAAGGCGCCCGCGCTGGTGGTGGGCAATTCGCTGGGCGGGGCCATGGCCGTCAACCTGGCCTCCGAGCAGCCGGCCCTGGTGAAGGCGCTGGCGCTGGTGGCCCCCGCGGGCGCGGAGCTGACGCCGGAGGCGCTGACGGCGCTGCTGGGCGCGTTCGCGGTGAAGTCCAACGCGGACGTGCGGGCGCTGACGAAGCGGCTCTTCCACCGTCCGCCATGGGCCGCGATGCTGCTCGCGTCGGAGCTGCGGAAGTTCTACACGACGCCCACCGTGCGGGCCCTGTCGGATGACGCCCTCGCCACGCAGGCGAGCATCGCGCCCCAGGCGGTGCGGGACCTGAAGATGCCGGTGCTCCTGCTGTGGGGCGGCAGCGAGCGGCTCCTGCCTCCGGAGATCCTCTCCTGGTACCGGCAGCACCTGCCGCCCCAGGCGGAGGTGCGTGTGGTGGAGGGCTTCGGCCACGTGCCGCAGATGGAGCGGCCGGACGCGTTCGTGTCCCACCTGGTGGGCTTCGCGGACCGGGCCGGCCTCTAAGGGCGGGAATCGTGCGGCGGGCCGGGTGTAGACTCGGGGCCTTGCGAAGGCCCCTTGCTCCCCGCAGCCCCAAAGGACGCGCTCCCGTGACCCGTTTCCCGAAGCCGTGGCGCATGGGACTCGCCGCGCTCCTGCTGTGGGGCGCGCCCGCGCTCGCGCAGAAGCCGGCGGACGCGGCCGGCCGGGACGAATCCGCGTACCGCCAGCTGGAGCTGTTCGCGCGGGTGCTCTCCTACGTGGAGAACAACTACGTGGAGTCGGTGGACCGCAAGACGCTCATCCAGGGCGCCATCCAGGGGATGCTCGAGACGCTGGATCCCCACACGCTCTTCATGCCCCCGGAGGTGTTCCGGGAGATGAAGATCGACACGTCGGGTGAGTTCGGGGGCCTGGGCATCGAGATCGCGCGCAAGGGCGACCGGTTGGTGGTGGTGGCGCCCATCGACGACACGCCGGCGGCGCGCGCGGGCATCAAGGCCGGGGACGAGCTGCTGGCCATCGACGGGGAGAGCACCCTGGGCATGGACCTGGGCCGCGCGCTGCAGAAGATGCGCGGGCCCGCCGGTGGCCGCGTGCTGCTCACGCTGATGCGCGCGGGCTTCAACGCCCCGCAGGAGCTGGCCATCCTGCGCGACCACATCCGCATCGTGTCGGTGGAGGGCGCGCTCTACGACGGCATCGGCCACGTGAAGGTGAAGAACTTCCAGGACCGCACGGACCTGTCGCTGAAGAAGGAGCTGGACCGGCTGCGCGCGCTCAACGGCGGCCGGGAGCTGGACGGCCTGGTGCTGGACCTGCGCAACAACCCTGGGGGCCTGCTGGATCAAGCCGTGGCGATGAGCGACCGCTTCCTGCCGGGCAACCTGACCATCGTGTCCACGCGCGGGCGCGACGGCCGCAACGCCTCCGAGGAGCGCAGCCGCGACCGCGACACGGAGAAGGACTACCCGCTGGTGGTGCTCGTCAACGCGGGCAGCGCCTCCGCGTCCGAAATCGTCGCCGGGGCGCTCCAGGACCACGGCCGCGCGGTCATCATGGGGACCCAGACCTTCGGCAAGGGCAGCGTGCAGACCATCATCGAGCTGGAGGACGGCTCCGGGCTGAAGCTCACCATCGCGCGCTACTACACGCCCAAGGGCCGCAGCATCCAGGAGAAGGGCATCACCCCGGACTTCCTCGTGCCAGAGGACGCGTCCGGGAAGCCGGGGAGTGACGCGCCCCGGGAGAAGGACCTGCGGCGCCACTTCAAGGCGGAGCCGTCCCAGGCGACGTCGGAGGTCGCGGCCGCGCCGCGTGCACTGCCCGCGAACCTGAAGGACTGGGCGGTGACGGCGAAACTCGCGGATCCACAACTCAAGGTGGCGCTCAACTACCTCCACGGGTTGGCGCCAGGGCCCGCGTCCCGGGGCTCCGGGAGCACCGCGGGTCGCTGAAACCCCTTTCGAGGCTGGCGTTCCGCCGCGCAGTGCGTGTAATGCGCACAGCAACGAGGGAGACCGGATGCGACGTCCTTTCAATCGCGCGCTGCACGCGACGCTCAGTGGCTGGCTGGTGGGAATGCTGGCCATGGGTCCCGCGGCGGCGCAGCAGCAACACGTACCGCTGCGGCTGATGCCGCGCACGCTGCCGGCGGCGGCGGGCCCCCGCGTGGCGGTGGTGGCCATTCCCGTGGATGCCTCGCTCGAGGGTGAGGCGCTGGCGCTGGCGCATTGGGCCGAACAGGCCGTGGCGCGCTCCGGAAGGCTGGAGCTGGTGCGGCTGACGGACGCGCTGGACGCCCAGGGCGCGAGCGCTCGCCAGACGAAGGCCGTGGAGGGCAACGCCGCATTCAAGGACGGCGCCAAGGCCTACGACGAGCTGGACACGGTGAAGGCGCTCCAGAGCTTCGACAAGGCGGTGCGGGCCTATGAGCAGGCGGACCTGTCGCGTGCGTTCGGGCTCTTGAGCCGCGCGCGGGTGATGAAGGCCGCGACGCAGGTGGCCAACGGAGAGAACAAGGCCGCGGAGCTGGAGATGCGCGCGGTGCTGGCGGTGGACCCCCGCGCCACCTTCAACCCCAACTTCTTCCCTCCCGAAGAGGTCGCGTTCGTGGAGAAGGAGCGCAAGGCGCAGCTGTCCTCGGCGGAGGCCGCGCTGTCGGTGCGCACGCTGCCAGGGCCCGCGCAGGTGTTCGTGGACGGGGCCTACCGGGGCGTGTCCCCGTTGGCGCTCACCGGCCTGACGCGCGCGGACCACTACGTGACGCTGGTGGCGCCGGGCTACGCCGTCACGGAAGGGCGGGCCCGCGAAGGCGAGGCCTCCTTCACGCTCGCGCGCCTGCCGGTGCAGCAGCGATACGCGGCGCTGGTGGAGCGCATCGCGAAGAACCCCGACGAAGAGGACCGTGACAAGGCGCTCCAGGAGCTGGGCGTGCTCGCGGACGTGCCGCAGGTGCTGGCGCTGCTGGTGCGCGGCGGTCCGGGCAACACGCCCCTGACCGTGACGGGCCTGCGCATGGACGTGGCGGACGGCCACAACCTGGCGTACGCGCTGGGGCAGGTCCCGCGCGGCGACGCGATGGCCACGGGCTCCGAGGCGCTCCTGACGGGGCTGGTCTCCGAGGACGCGGCGCGCGTGGGCGGCAAGCCGGTGAAGCACTTCTCCGGTGGCGGAAGCGTGAGCCGCCGCACGGCGGGCTACGTGCTGCTGGCGACGGGCGTGGCGCTCCTGGCGGGCGGCATCTACTTCGGGCTGGAGGCCTCCTCGAAGTCGGATGCCTTCAAGACGGCGCCCCAGGGCAGCTCACGGGCGGAGGACCTGAAGAACACGGGCAAGACGTACGCGCTGGTGGCGGACGTCGGCGTGCTGGCGGGCCTCGTGTCCGCGGGCGCGGGCAGCTACCTGGCCTTCTACAAGAAGGGGGGCGGGTCGTCGTCCAGCGCTCCCCCGGCCAAGAGCGCTCCGCGCGCCGAGCCGGTTCGTGAAGTGAAGCCGATGGAGAAGGCGCTGCCCATGCCTCCGCCTCCGCCGGCGGCTCACACGGAGCCCGCGGCTCCGAAGGCGAACCCCGCGTCCACGCCGGCCCCGGAGAAGCCCGTGGCCCCGCCGCCTCCGCCGCCGGCCTTCGAGCCGCCCCCGCAGGCCCCGCCGCCCCCTCCGCCCGCGAAGAAGCTGACGCGCAAGGAGCGCGAGGCCGAGGCGAAGCGCCAGCGGGAGGAGGAGGCCCGCCTCAAGCGCGAAGAGGAGCAGCGCAAGAAGGAAGAGGAGGCGAAGCGCAAGCAGGAGGAGGAGGCGAAGCACAAGCGAGAGGAAGAGGAGAAGCGCCAGCGCGAGGAAGAGGCGAAGCGCAAGCGCGAGGAAGAGAAGAAGCGCCCCAAGCTCGACGACGACGATCTCCGGAACTACTAGCCATGCGCCGCCTTTCATCGCTCATTGTTCCCTCGGCCCTGGTCCTGGGACTGTCCGCCTGCAGCCTGCTCGTCGACTTCGACCCGGAAGGGCAGCCCTGCGACCGGGGCCAGTGCATCGAGGGCTACGTCTGCCGGAACGAGGTCTGCGTCTCCGGTGACAGCATCCCTCCGGACGGAGGCCCGTCCGACGCGGGTTCCTCCGATGCCGGTGACGCGGGGGATGCGGACGCCGGCACGACTGACGGCGGGCTGCTGCCCGACGGCGGCGTCCGCGGCGACGCGGGCTGAAGCATCCGGTCCGTGGCGGGGGCCTGAACGGGCCCCCGGTATGTCTGGACGGGCCCGCGCCCCCACGCGGCGCGGCCCCTGCGTGTCCCGGTTCGAGCGACGGTCTCGTGGCTCGCGCCGCCCCGGCTCGAACCGCTCGGGGCGGGGTCCGACGCTGCCCGAGCCGAGCGCTGGAGTGGGCCCCTCGTGGCTCGCGCCGCAGGACCCGTGTCCGCACGTGTCCGCCGGGCCGCGCCGTGTCCCCCCGGACACGGCTGCTTGGTCACGGGTATCACCCTGAAGCCCTGTCATTCCGGAGGCTTGCACGCGTGGTCCGCGCCGGGGAGGACCGCTGGTGCGTGGCATCATCCGTGCTCTGGCGTGGGCCCAAGGAGGCATCAAGGACATGGGCAAGCGCGTGGGAGTGCTGATGGGCGGGTGGGGCGAGGAGCGGGAGATTTCGCTCAAGACGGGGGAGGCCGTGGTGGCGGCCCTGGAGACGCTGGGCCACGCCGTCACGCGCGTCTTCGCGGGTCCGGGGCTGGACCGGGCGCTGCGCTCGGCGGAGCTCGACGTGGCCTTCCTCGCGCTGCATGGCCGCATGGGGGAGGACGGCCGCGTGCAGGGCCTGCTGGAGCTGTTGGAGCTGCCGTACACCGGCTCCGGCGTGCTGGCCTCCGCGCTGGCCATGGACAAGCCCATGGCGAAGAAGCTCTTCCAACTGCACAACCTGGCCACCCCTCGGGGCTACCGGGTGGGCCGCGCGGACGTGGAGCGCGCGCTGGAGCTTCACGGCGACAGCGGCTTCCCTTGCGTGGTGAAGCCCGCGAAGGGCGGCTCGTCCGTGGGCCTGTCCGTGGTGCACGACGCCGGGGCCCTGGTGCCCGCGGTGGCCCAGGCCTGCCGCTTCGGGGGCGAGGCCCTGGTGGAGCGCTTCGTCCGGGGGCAGGAGGTGACGGTGGGCATCCTCGGCGACGCGGTGCTGGGCAGCTGCGAGGTGTCCTTCCCGCGCGAGGGCTTCGACTACGAGGCCAAGTACAAGGGCGGCTCCCAGTACTTCCTCCCCCCCCGCCTGTCCGACACGCGCCGCGTCAACGTGGAGTCGCTCGCGCTGGCCGCGTATCGCGCCCTGGGCTGCCGGGGGTACGGCCGCGTGGACCTGTTGTGCTCGGACACGGAGAATGACGTGGTGCTGGAGGTGAACACCCTCCCGGGCTTCACCCCCACCAGCCTCCTGCCGAAGATCGCCGCCCACGCCGGCCTGGACTTCCCGGAGCTGGTGCAGGGGGTCCTCGACCGCGCCACCCGCGACGAGGCCCAGGTCGCGGAGGCGGCCCCCCTCCCGGTGACCCCGGCGCCCCTGCGTGTCGCCCGCTAGGTCCTACGCCGCTTGAAGCACCCGGGACGTCCTCCCCGGGTGTGGCCATCAGGCCCTTCCAGACCGCCCCGACGCAGGGAAAAAACGGGGGTGACACCCTGCGTCAATGTCGTCCTTCCAGATCTCTCGAATCCGGGGAATAGTTTGACACGACCCGGGTGGCTCCCTATTGTCCGCCGGCATCAGTAACCGGAAGGTCAAAGCCCTGTCTTTTCGGGCACATACGGGGCGGGGCTCAGCGGACCCAGGAGGCGGCGGTCAGCGTGAGCGGTCGGTCGGGCATGCCGCCACGTCTGGTAGGACCGCTAGCAACAGGGCCGGCGGGAGGGGCTGAGCGTCACCGATGACCACCGTCGAGATCATCTTCCTGGCTGTCTACTTCAGCCTGCTAAGCGTACTGGGGGTCTACGGATCCCACCGGTATCGCATGGCGTTCCTGTACTACCGCCACAAGTTCAAGTTGCCCACGCCCAACGGCACGCTGACGGCGCTGCCCCGGGTGACCATCCAGCTGCCCATCTTCAATGAGATGTACGTGGTGGAGCGCCTGGTGGAGTCGGTGTGCCGCATCGACTATCCGCGCGAGCTGCTGGAGATCCAGGTGCTGGACGACTCCACGGACGAGACGTGCGCCATCGCGCGCGCGTGCGTGGAGCGCCACCGTCAGAAGGGCCACGACATCGTCTACATCCACCGCGTCAACCGCCAGGGCTTCAAGGCGGGCGCGCTGGAGAACGGCCTGAAGCTGGCCACGGGCGAGTACGTGGCGGTGTTCGACGCGGACTTCGTCCCCAGCCCCGACTTCCTGATGCGCACGGTGCCCTTCTTCGCGGACGCGAAGGTGGGCATGGTGCAGGTGCGCTGGGGCCACCTGAACCGTGAGTTCTCCATCCTCACGCAGGCCCAGAGCATCTTCCTGGACGGGCACTTCATCATCGAGCACACCGCGCGCAACCGCGCCGGCTGCTTCTTCAACTTCAACGGCACGGCGGGCATCTGGCGCCGCTCCACCATCTCCGACGCGGGCGGCTGGCAGCACGACACGCTCACGGAGGACCTGGATCTGTCCTACCGCGCCCAGCTGAAGGGCTGGCAGTTCGTGTTCCTCCCGGAGGTCATCTCCCCGGCGGAGGTGCCGGTGGACATGAACGCCTTCAAGAGCCAGCAGCACCGCTGGGCCAAGGGCTCCATCCAGACGGCGAAGAAGCTGCTGCCCACCATCCTCAAGAGCGACCTGCCGCTCCTGGTGAAGCGCGAGGCCTTCTTCCACCTCACCAACAACATGGCCTACCTGTTGATGGTGCTCCTGTCCGTGCTGATGCCCATCAGCATGGTGGTGCGCTTCCAGCACGGCCTGTACGGCACGCTGTTCCTGGACCTGCCCTTCTTCATCACCGCGACGGCCAGCGTCTGCGTCTTCTACGTGGCCGCCCAGCGCGAGCGCGGCGCGAAGGGCTGGGAGCGCTTCAAGTACCTGCCCTTCCTGATGAGCCTGGGCATCGGCCTGGCCATCAACAACGCCAAGGCCGTGGGCGAGGCGCTGCTCAACCAGCAGTCGGGGTTCGCGCGCACGCCGAAGACGGGCGCCGAGGGCAAGAGCGTCAAGGCCGTGAAGAAGAGCTACCGGGGCAGCAAGACGCTGATGCCGGTGGTGGAGCTGCTCTTCGCCGCCTACTTCACCGGGGCGCTGTGGTTCGCCATCGACGCGCGCATCTACACGTCGGTGCCCTTCATCGTCCTGTTCCAGGCGGGCTTCCTCTACGTCGGCGTGTCCAGCCTGCTGCAGGGGCTTGCGGGCCGGGTGAAGGTGGCGGACGCCGCCCCCGCCGTGACGTCCCCCGAGGAGCAGCCGCGCCAGGCGGCCTGAGCCGCGCTCCCGCCTCCGCTGGCTGACTCGCGCCGCCGCTTCCCACCGGGCTTCCCGGGCGGGGACGGCGGCGCGGTGCTTCGAGGGGACTACCGGCCGGCGTCGGGTGCGCCGCGCAGCAGCACCTGCTCCTGGCGCACCGGGGCGGGGCCGGAGGTCGCGGAGCGGCAGCCCTCGTCAATGGAGGTGCTGGACGCGGCCCGCAGGGTGATGCCGGCGTCGGTGCAGGCCACCGCCTCGGTGGGGAAGCTGACGGGGCAGGGCGTTCCGGAGGCGGTGAAGCCGGTGGCGCGGGTCTCGCCCACGAAGCCGTCCGGGGTGCGGTGGAGGATGATTCCCACGGAGCCCGCGTCCGGGGACTCCACGCCGCCGTCCGCCCAGGCCCGCACCACCGCGAGCGACAGGGTGCCGCCGTCGTCCTGGCCCAGGTAGCGGAAGGCCGGGTTCTGCGCGTGGCGGTAGTCGCCGGATTGATCCTTCTCGCAGCCAGCGGGCACGTGGATGGCGGGGGGCGCGGAGGAGGGCGTCTCCACCCGGGGCGGGGCCTTGCCGGGACACGCCGTCAGCGAGAGGACACAGAGGCCAAACGGGAGGGCGACGAGGGTGCGGTGCATGGGGCGCGGAGTTTCGCCCAACCCACGGTTCGGTGGGACGGTGTTTGCTTCCCCTGGGATGACTCTCTAACCTTCGGTCCGTCATGAGTCTTCGCCGCTTCGCCATCCTGTCGCTTGTTGCCTCCCTGGCGCTGCCCTCCGCGGTGTTCGCCCAGGAGGATGATCTCCTCGCCCCCACGGAGGAAACCAAGCCCTCGAAGTCCAAGGGCAAGACGACCAAGACGGCGAAGCCGAAGGCGACGGTGAAGCGCAAGGCTCCGCCCAAGAAGGAGCGGGTGAGCACGCGCAAGGGCAAGCCCGCCGTGACGCCCACGGTCGACGACGCTCCCCCAGCGAAGGCCACCCTGGCGCTCAAGCTGGGCAGCAACGCGCGCGGCGCGAAGGTCACCGTGGATGGCCAGGAGGTGAACCCCCAGACGCCGCTGGAGCTGACGCCGGGTGAGCACACCGTCGTGGCCCGCCGTCAGAACTACCTGGACTTCACCCAGCAGGTCACGCTGGCGCCGGGCCTCGCGACGGAGCTGACCGTGTCCCTGGACGCGGCGACGGGCTTCGCCACCCTGCGCGCGGACGTGCTCCGCTCCGTGGTGTTCGTGGACGGCACGCGCGTGGGCGTCGCCCCCATCGAGAACTACGCCCTGTCCCAGGGGCCGCACGAAATCGAGTTCCGCGGGCCGGGCCTCAAGGACGTGAAGAACATCAACGTGCGCGCCGGCCAGCTCTACGTGGTCGAGGGCCGCCTGCGTCCGTCGGCCAACACGACGACGGCGGTGGCGCGGGGGGATGACACGCCGCGCACGCCCGTGCTGGAGCCGACGACGTCCACGGCGCAGGTGGAGCAGCCGGGCCTGGCGCTGGGCACCGAGCAGCCTCCCGAGCTGAAGGAGAGCACCAGCAAGTCCTGGTACCAGCGCTGGTACGTCTGGGTGGGCGTGGGCGTGGTGGCCGCCGCGGCGGGCGCGGGCGCCTACGCGGCGACCCGGAGCCCCGCGGCGCTGACCCCGGGCCAGGTGTGCGGCGGGGAGTGCGACGGCTCCATCGGCTTCTCGGGCCTGCGCCCGGCGCCGGCCGCGAACGCCCTGCGGTTCTGACGCGCGGGGCGCAGGGGTCGCTCTCGGGGACCCGGGTCAGTGTCCCCGGAGGTCGTCCTCGGCGCGGCCCGTGCCCGGCTCCAGCCTCAGGAAGACGTCCGTCACCCGGCCCACGCCCCAGTAGTCCAGCGCGGTGGCGCGGAGGCGGAACGGGCCGGACTCCGGCAGCAGGCTGGTGACGTCCACCTCGTTCGGCTCGAAGGTGAAGGCGCGCCGGCCCAGGTTGTCCACCTGCTCGTTGCCCATGAAGATGCTGTCCGCGAAGCCCACGGCGGCGCGGCGTGACACGTGCCCCTTCGCGTCCAGCACCTCCAGCAGGAGGAAGTTGTCCACGGCGAAGCCTCGCGTGCAGGCCGCGTCCCCGCAGAGGTGGGCCTGGGCGCCGTCCAGCTGGAGCGGCGGCGTCTCCGCGGTGGCGACGACGCGGGGCGTGCGCTCGCCCTCGCGCGTGTCCACCTCCACGTCCTCGCGCCGCTTCTCCAGGCGCGCCGTCTCGCGCTCCGGCGTGGCGGACAGCAGCTGGACCGAACGCGGCTGAGGCGGCGCGGCGGCGGTGCTCGGAGGAACCTGCTTCGCACAGGCCACCAGGCCCAGGGCGGCGGTGAGGGTCATCGTTCGCGGAAGTCGCACCCGGAGGCTTGTAGCGAGCAGCCCTGGACGGGGTCAATTAGCATGCCCTCCATGCGGACCCTCCCCGGATGGTGGCTGCTGTGTGTGCTGGTCGCGAGCCCCGTGGGCGCGGCGCCTCCCGCCGCGGCGCCTCCCGCCATCCCGGGCGCGGGCAGCGTGGCGCCAGAGGTGCAGCTGTGCCTCCAGCACCTGAAGCCCTCGGAGCGGGACCGGGCCGCGAAGGCGCTGGGGCCGCTGGAGTCCGTGCCGCTCTACCGCGTGCAGCTGGAGGTGTCGCCGAAGGAGCGACGGGTGTGGGGCAAGGTGCAGGTGGAGCTGGTGGCGAAGGGCCCCAGGCCCCTCACGGAGCTGTACCTCCGGCTGACGCCCAACACCCGCTCCCGCCAGGTGACGCTCTCCGGCGCGAAGGTCAACGGGAAGGCCGTGGCGCTGGAGCTGGGGCCGGAGCCCACCCTGCAACGCGTGGCGGTGGAGCCGCCGGTGGCCCCGGGCGGCACGGTGTCGCTGGAGGTCGCGGTGAAGGGCACGGTGCCGAAGGCGGCTCCAGGCGCGGAGTCGCTGCTGGGCGCGGGCGGGCTGCTGGGCGGCGCCGGCGCGAAGGGCGGCGCGGACGACCATGGGGCCTTCTCCGCCACGGCGGACGTGCTGAGCCTGGTGGGCGTGGTGCCGCAGGTGCCCCCGGTGGATGACCAGGGCCAGCCGTGGGCCGGCCCGCAGGGGATGGGGGACCTGGCGCTGTACGAGCCCGCGCACGTGCTGGCCACGCTCACCGTGCCCTCGGGCTGGGCGGCGCACGCCACCGGGACGCCCCTGGGGGAGGTGCCCGAGCGCGACGGCCGGGTGCGCTACAGCTTCGCGGCGGCGGCGGTGCGCGACTTCCCGGTGCTGGTGACGCGCGGCTACACCGCCGCCACCGCCACGGTGAACGGCGTCACGGTGGAGAGCCACTTCGCGCCCCAGGACGCGGCGTCCGGCAAGCGCGTGCTCAAGTACGCGTCGCAGGCCCTGACGGAGTTCGAGAAGCGCCTGGGCCCGCTGCCCTACACCCACTTCCGCGTGGTGCAGGCGCCCTTGAGCGGGGGCGCGGGAGGGATGGAGTTCCCCGGGCTCGTCACGGTGGCGACGTCGCTCTACCGCGCGAAGCAAGACCCCCTGAAGATGCTGGCGGGCATGCCCGGCATGGAGGCCTTCGAGGACCTGCTGGACGCGCAGGGCGCGGGGCTGCTGGCCCAGATGGGCGCCCAGGTGGGCGAGTCGCTGGAGCGCACGCTGGAGTTCACCGTGGCGCACGAGGTGGCGCACCAGTACTTCGCGGGGCTCGTGGGCTCGGACCCCATCCGAGAGCCGGTGGTGGACGAGTCCCTGGCGCAGTACGCCGCGCTCCTCTACATGGAATGGGCCCACGGCCCGGAGGTCGCCGAGTCCCTGCGCAACGAGGCCCTGGTGATGCCCTACCAGTTCTTCCGGATGACCGGAGGCCGCGACGGCCGCGCGGACCGCCCCACGGGCGACTTCGACGGGGGCGAGCTGGAGTACGGCGCGCTCGTGTACGGCAAGGCGCCGCTGCTGCATCACGCGTCGCGCGAGCTCGTGGGGGACGCCGCCTTCTTCAAGGCCCTGCGCGCGTACGTGGACACGTACCGCTTCAAGTGGGCGTGCAAGGCCTGCTTCACGCAGGAGCTGGCGAAGGCGAGCCCCGTGAACGCGAAGGCGCTGGGGCGGCTGCGCGTGCGCTGGTGGGAGGAGGCCCACGGCGACGAGGACCTGGGCGCGGCGGACCTCCAGGGGCTGATGGAGGCCATGGGAGGCTCGGGCGGCCTGGGCGGCGTGAAGCTGGACGCCCAGACGCAGGCGCTGCTGGAGCAGCTGCTGCCCCAGCTCATGGGGCCCTGACGGACCGCGGGGCCCTCAGTCGAACAGCGCCCGCACGAACTCACGCGGCTCGAAGCGGCGCAGGTCGGCGATCTTCTCGCCCACGCCCACCCAGACCACGGGCAGCTTCAGCTCGTCGCAGATGCCGATGATGACGCCGCCCTTGGCGGTGCCGTCCAGCTTGGTGAGCGCGATGGCGGTGACGCCCACGTCCTCGTGGAACTGCTTGGCCTGCTGGATGGCGTTCTGCCCGTTGGTGGCGTCCAGCACGAGGAGCACCTCATGGGGCGCGCCGGGCAGTGCCTTGCCCAGCACGCGCTTGACCTTCTTGAGCTCCTCCATGAGCCCGGCCTTGTTGTGCATGCGGCCCGCGGTGTCCGCGATGAGGACGTCGGCGCCCTCCGCCTGGGCCTTCTTCACCGCCTCGAAGACGACGCCGCCAGGGTCGCCGCCATCCACGCCCTTGACGAGCTGCGCCCCGGCGCGCTCGGCCCACACGTCCAGCTGTTCGGTGGCGGCGGCGCGGAAGGTGTCACCCGCGGCGAGCACCACCTTCTGCCCCTTGCCGGTGAGCTGCGCGGCCAGCTTGCCGATGGTCGTCGTCTTCCCGGCGCCGTTGACGCCCACCACCATCACCACGTGCGGCGGGCCCCCGCCCTCCAGCGAGCGCGGCACGGGCAGGTCCACCATCCGCGCCACCTCCTCGCGGATGGCGTCCTTGATGCGCTCCGGGTCCTTCAGCTCCGAACGCTTGAGCTTGTCGCGGGCCACCGAGACCAGGTGGTCGGCGGTGCGCACGCCGATGTCGGCGGTGAAGAGGATGTCCTCCAGCTCCGCCAGCACGGACTCGTCCATCGCGCGCTGCTGGCCGAACAGTCCGTTGAGCCGCGCCATGAAGCCCTGGGTCTTCGTGCGGTCCAGGCCCTGCGCCAGCGTGTGGCCGCCCTCCGCCTCCACCTTGGCGCGCTGGGCCGCGGCCTCCGCCTGACGGGCGGCCTCCGCCTGGGCGGCCTCCTGGGCCACGGCCTCCTCGCGCAGGCGCACCGCCTCCACCTGCTCCCGCTTCCGGCGCTCGCGCGTCTCGTCGTCGACGGCCTTCTTCGCGCGGTACTCGACGCGCTTGGCCTCTTCTTCGCGCTCCTTGAGGGCGCGGACCTCGGCCTCCAGGCGGGTGCGCTCGGCGCCGTCCTTCGCGTCGTGGGCGGCGAACGAGGCCGTCTCCCGCTGGCGGCGGAGGTCCTCCGTGTGGGCGTGGGCGGTGTCCAGCTCCCGGCGCAGGGCCAGCTCCGCCTCCGAGGGCGGCAGCTCCACGCGCAGCTCGGGGCGCTCGGCGGGCAGTTGGGGAGGGGCCTCCTCCTGGGGCTTGCGGGGGGCCTCCGGCGCGCGCTTGCGGCCGAACAGCTTGCGCGCCGCCACGACCACCAGGACCAGCAGGACGGCCGCGCCGCCAATGCCCACCACGTCGCCGCCGGTGAGCCCGGTCTGGGGCGGGGTGCCCGTGCCCGGCTGCGTCGTCCCGCCGCCGGGAGTGGGGGCAGGGGAGGGGGCGGGAGGCACCTGCGCCAGGAGCGCGTCGAGGGCGTTCGGGGTCTTCATCGCCGCTCCGCATACACCAACGCGCAGTTGGATGCAGCGCCCGTGGCCGGTTAGAACTGCCCTCCGCCATGCGCCTTCCGCCCCTGAACGTCCTGTTGTCCGCCTCCGTCCTCCTGGGCACCTCCAGCGCCTGCATCGTGGAGGCGCCGGGAGGGGCCAGCCCCGAGGAGCGCCGGGCGGCCACCGTCAGCCAGGTCCCCCCGCTGTCCATCCGCAGCGGCGCCAACCTGGGCGGCAAGGTGGAGGTGGTGGGCGCGTCGGTGCAGCCGGGCCGCATCCCCGCGGGGGACCAGGCCCGCGTCACGGTCTTCTTCAAGGTGCTCCAGCCGCTGGAGGACGACTACCTCGTCTTCGTCCACGTGGAGGACGCGGACGGGCGCATGGAGCGCCTCAACGTGGACCACAAGCCCGCGGGCGGCCTCTACCCCACGACGCAGTGGAAGGTGGGGGAGACGGTGAAGGACGAGTTCGTCGTCGCCCTGCCGCCGGGCGCGGCGCCGCGCGCGGTGAACGTATGGATGGGGCTGTGGGAGCCGCGCAACGACAGCCGCCTGCCCATCACCAACCCGCAGGCGGTGCGCAACGACGGCCGGGGGCGCCTGCTGCTGGCGCAGGTCCCCGTGGGCGGATGACAGGGAAAAAAAACCGGAGCGGCCCTGTAAGCCGGGTTTTGTCACCACCCCTTTCGGGATGGGCAGCGAACATTCATCTAGGGCCCTGGTTGCCCAGGGGCCTCATCAGCGAGCAACCCGAGCGCGTAGGACGGGCCATCCCTGTCCCCTTTCGGGGACGCGCTCCTATTGGCTCTTGCTCCAGGTGGGGTTTACCGTGCCGTCCGAGTCACCCCGGACGCGGTGCGCTCTTACCGCACCGTTTCACCCTTACCCGCCCCCTCGCGAGGACAGGCGGTCTGTTTTCTGTGGCACTTTCCTGCGAGTCGCCTCGACTGGCCGTTAGCCAGCACCCTGCCCTGTGGAGCCCGGACTTTCCTCCCGCCATCCATGCCTGCGATGGCCGGCGTTCACCCGGACCGCTCCGGCACCTGGGGGATACAACAGCCGCCCCTCGCGGGTCCACTTTGGGGATGGGGACACCGTTCGAAGGTCGCTGACCCCCGGGTCCGGCTGAGCGTCCGGAGGCTTGTCGGGTCCGCGTGGGTCCGGCCGTCCAGCAGTCCCCGCGGGTGACCTCGCGACAGGGGAGGGACGGGTGGAAGCGATCATCTTCACGGGCATCCAGGGAACGGGGAAGAGCACCTTCTACCGGGAGCGCTACTTCACCACCCACGTCCGCCTGAGCCTGGACATGCTCAAGACGCGGCACCGGGAGAAGGTGCTGCTCCGCGCGTGCCTGGAAGCGAAGCAGCCCTTCGTGGTGGACAACACCAACCCCACGGTGGCGGAGCGCTCGCGGTACATCGCGGCCGCGAAGGACGCCGGCTTCCGCGTGGTGGGCTGCTACTTCCAGTCGAAGGTCGCGGACGCGCTCATTCGCAATGAGCAGCGCCCCCTGGAGCAGCGCGTGCCGGTGGTGGGCGTGCTCGGCACCTACCGGCGCTTGCAGGTCCCCAACCCCGAGGAGGGGTTCGACGCGCTGTTCTTCATCCGGCTGTCTCAGGACGGCTTTGTCGTGGAGGAGTGGCAACGTGAAGTTCGATGAGCTGGACGAGCGGATGCGCGTCTTCGAGACCGCGCACGACCTGTGCGTGCTTCCCGGCGTGTTCATGGTGGCCCGAATCGATGGGCGCGGCTTCACGCGCCTGACGAAGGAGGTGCACGCGTTCGAGAGCCCCTTCGACGTGCGCGTCCGGGACATGATGGTCGCGACGACCGAGCACCTGATGAGCTGCGGGTTCCGGATCCTCTACGGCTACACGCAGAGCGATGAGATCTCGCTGCTCTTCCACCCGGACGAGGACACGTTCGGGAGGAAGACGCGCAAGCTCAACTCCATCCTCGCGGGCGAGGCGAGCGCGAAGTTCTCCCTGCTCCTGGGCGGCCTGGCCGCGTTCGACTGCCGCATCTGCGAGCTGCCGAACGCGGAGCTCGTGCGCGACTACTTCCGCTGGCGCAACGAGGACGCGCACCGCAACGCGCTGAACGGGCACTGCTACTGGAGCCTGCGCCGGGAAGGCAAGGGCGTGGACGAGGCCACGAACACGCTCGTGGGCCTGTCGGTGGCGCAGAAGAACGAGCTGCTGTTCCAGCGAGGCATCCAGTTCAACGACCTGCCGAACTGGCAGAAGCGGGGGACGGGGCTCTACCGGGAGGCGTACGAGAAGGAGGCTCGCAACCCGAGGACAGGAGCGGCGGTCCGCGTGGAGCGCCGTCGCCTCAAGGTCGACTTCGAGCTGCCGATGAAGGACGCGTACGGTGCCTTCATCCTGTCCCTGCTGGAGGGACAGGACCGATGAGCATGGACGCCGGCCGGCGGATGCGGCGGTTCGGGGGCCGGCGTCGTCGTTCTGGAGTTGAAGGGCTGTCTGCTTTTGGCGTGGCAGGGCATCGCCAGGCCGCGACCAGAGAGAGGCGGTCCTGCCGTATCTCCCTCCGTGGGGTGCGCAGCGGCGCCCCGACTGTCATTGGGGATTGCAAGAATTCACCCGGGTGCCGCAGGATTCGCGCCCGCGTGGCGTGGGGCCTCCGGGGCACGGCGCGCCCGTTTCGAGGGGGAATCACATGATCATTTTCGGTTCGAGGCTCTACGGCAAGGTCGACGAGGTTCCAGGGCTGGGCTACGTGGCGACCAAGTTCGGCCACCTCTACTACGTGCCGCTCCTTCCCCTGGAAGGGTGGCTCGTCGTGGGCGAGGACGGCAATGGATGGCGAGGGCAGGCCATCCCCATGAGCGGCAAGTCCGTGCTCGTGGCGTGGGCGCGCGTGGTGTTCCTCTTCGTGGGCCTCGGTGCTCTCTTCGGGGGGCTCACCATGCTCTCCGGCCAGGTTTCGGGGCTCACGATCTCGCTGGCCCTGGTCTCGGTGCTCTGCATCGCGGGGCTCATCGCCTCGTACACCTGGAGGCCGTTCACTCACGCGTCGCCAGAGCGCGCGCTGGAGATCGCCGCGCAGGCGGGCATCAGTGAAGAGGGGCTGGAGCAGCTGCGCCGGATGTACGCGAGCCCCGTGGCCTCGATGGCCGCCGCGCCCGCCCAGCGCTGGACGCCCCCGGAGTCGTAGCCCGTCGCCCGCAGTCCTTCGCTGAACGGCCCCGAGTCCCATTCCATGAGTCATGTTGTCGGCATCGATCTGGGCACCACCCACTCGCTGGTGGCCTCGCTCGACGGCGCGGGTCGCCCCACCCTCCTGGCCAACCGGCTGGGGCAGCGCCTCACGCCCTCCGTCGTCGGCCTGGACGCGGAGGGCCGCCTCCACGTGGGGGAGTCCGCGCGCGCGCAGCTGCTCGTGCATCCCGAGCGCACCGTGGCCGAGGTGAAGCGGCGCATGGGCCGCGACCTGCCGGTGATGCTCGGTGAGCGGCGCTACAGCCCCACGGAGATCTCCGCGCTCATCCTGCGCGCGCTGCGCGAGGACGCCGAGCGGGCCCTGGGAGGGGCCGTGACGGAGGCGGTCGTCACGGTGCCCGCGTACTTCAGCGATGCGCAGCGCCAGGCCACCAAGGATGCGGGCGAGCTGGCGGGACTCAAGGTGGAGCGGCTGCTCAACGAGCCCACGGCCGCGGCGCTCGCCTACGGCGTGAACCACCTGGACGCCGAGCAGTACGTGCTGGTGTACGACCTGGGCGGCGGCACGTTCGACGTGTCGGTGCTGGAGATGTTCCAGGGCGTGCTGGACGTGAAGGCCTCCGCGGGCAACAACCAGCTGGGGGGCAGCGACTTCGACCAAGCGCTGGCCGCCTGGCTGGGCGCGGAGTTCGAGCGCCTCCACGGCGTGTCCCTGGCGGGCAACCTCGCGGCGCGGGTGCGGCTCAAGGCCGCGGCGGAGGCCGCGAAGATCGCGCTCACGTCGGTGGACGCGACCCCCGTCATCGTGCCGTTCCTCGCGTCTGGCAGGGGTGGTGCGCTCGCGTCGCTGGAGGTGGAGGTGACGCGCGCCCGGTTCGAGGCGCTGGTGACGGACCTGGTCCGCGCCACGCTCGAGCCCATGGAGAGCGCGCTTCGAGACGCGAAGCTGTCGAAGAAGTCCATCGCGGAGGTGGTGCTGGTGGGCGGCAGCTCGCGCGTGCCGCTGGTGCGCCAGCTGGTCGCCGAATACTTCGGGCGCGAGCCGCGCGAAGGCGTGCACCCCGACGAGGCGGTGGCGCTGGGGGCCGCGTTGCAGGCGGGCCTGAAGACGGGCGCGATGAGCGCCGCGCACGGCATCATGATCACCGACGTGTGCCCCTTCACGCTCGGGGTGGAGGTCCAGGCGTCGGTGGGGCGCGAGCGGGTGGGGGGCGTCTTCTCTCCGCTCATCCCGCGCAACACGACCGTGCCGGTGTCGCGGACGGAGACCTTCGCCACCACGGCGGACAACCAGCGCGCGGTGGAGATCCGCGTGTTCCAGGGCGAAGCGAGGCTGGTGAAGGACAACCTGCTGCTCGACGCGTACACGGTGGAAGGCGTGCCGCCCGGGCGCGCGGGCGCGGAGAAGGTCGCGGTGACCTTCACGTACGACATCAACGGCATCCTCGACGTCACCACGCGCGTGGTCTCCACCGGCAAGGAGGCCACGCTGGTGGTGGACAAGCGCTCGCAGCGCCTGGGGCCAGAGCAGCGGGTGGAGGCGAGGGATCGGCTGGCGCGTGAATGGGGTGCCGCACCCGCCCCGAGCGTGTCCGCGCCCGGAGCCGCGTCCATGGCTTCGTCCATGGCCGGGGCCGCATCCGCGCCGGCGTCCACGGCCGTGCCCATCGCCGCGTCCACGGTGAGCGATGCGGACGCGCTGCTGGCCGCCGCGACCGAACGGATCGCCACCGCCCCGGCGAACGTACGTCCCCGGCTGGAGTCGCTGTGCGCCGACTTGCGGGACGCCCGTGCGCGAGGCGACCGCGTCGCGGCGGCCCGGCTCGATGCCGAGCTGACCGACCTGTTGTTCGACCTGGGCTGAGAGTGACCGCGTGCTGCTGACCCAACTCAAGCGCGCGGTGGTGTTGCGTCCCAGCGAGCCATCGGCGCGGTTGGCCCTGGCCGAAGCGCTCTTCCAGGAGCGGGACTTCAGCGGCGCGGCGGAGCACGCGCGGCGGGCCCTGGACCTGGGCGGGGGAGGGGCCGCGCGCCGCCTCCTGTGTGGCGCCTGGGCGCGTGACGGACGGCGGGAGGAGGCCCTCAAGCTGCTGGAGACCTGCGCGCGGGAGACTCCCGGTGACGCGGCCCTGCGCGCCGAGTTGATCACCCTGTTGGAGGAAGCGCGGCCGGACGACGCGCTGGTGCATGCGCTCCTGGCCACGGAGGCCGCCCCCGGGGAGCTGGAGGCCTGGCGCGCCGTCATCCGCCTCTGTGAGCGCACGAACCGGCCCTCCGAAGCCATGCCCGCGCTCAGGCGGGCCCGGCTGCTCGCGCCAGAGGACCCGCGCCTCGCGGAGTCGGTGCTCGAAGCGCGCGCGGCGCTCGGGCTCCCGGCCACCACCGCCATGCTGGACGCGCCACCGCTGGAGCAGGCCGCGCAGGCACTCGCGCTGCCCACGGCGCGAGCCGCGCTCTCCTTGGCGAAGCTCGACGCGGCCGTGGAGGCCCTGGCCCGGGGAGCGCTCGGGGAGGCCAAGCGGCAGCTCGTGACCGCACCCGCGACCAGCCGCTCGGGGGCCGCGGCGGCCTTGCTGCGCGCGGAGTTGGTGTGGCTGGAGGGACGGCCCCTGGCTCAGGTCGAGGCGGCCCGCCGCGCCGCGCTGGAGGCGCGCGGAGCGCCAGGGGCCGCCGCGCTGCGCCTGGGAGATCATCAGCTCGAAGCCGGAGCCCTGGACGAGGCGCGGGCGCTCTATGCCCAGGCGGCCGCGAATGGCGAGTCGCTGGCGGCGGCGGGGCGCGAGGCGGAGGTCTCCGAGCGCCGTCGGCTCCTGGCGCGCGATGTCCCCGCGGTCGGACGGTTGGGCGTGCTCGGATGGCATCCGAACGGCGGGCATGTCTCGCCACTGGAAGCGGTGGCGGTGCCAGGACGAGGCGTGCTGCGGTGCAGTGGCCGCGTGGGACCGGAGGGGCAGGAGGCCGCGGACATCGCCTTCAGCGCGGTGCGTGCACGCGCGCCCGCGCTGGGGCTGGGCGCGCTGGTCACCCGCTACGATCTGCACCTGCACTTCATCGACACGGAGGTGGGCAAGGACGGCTTGTCATGCGGCCTCGCGCTCGCGCTCGCGGGCCTCTCCGCCTACACGCAGCGCCCGTTGCCGGCGCGGCTGGCCGTCACCGGCGAGCTGACGCTCTCCGGCGACGTGCGGCAGATCGGCGGCGTGCACGAGAAGCTGGTGGCTGCCCACCTCGAAGGCATGCGCGTGGTGCTGCATCCGCGCCGGAACCTGCAGGAAGTGGCGGCGTTGCCGCCTGACGTGGCCGGGCGTCTGCGTCTGGTCGCGGTGGACAGCTTGGACGAGGCATGGCGGGTCGTGACCGCGACCGCGCCAGGAGTGGAGCGACGGTGAACAACGAACCCCGGCCGAACCCCTACGAGGTCCTGGGCATCGAGAGGGACGCGGACACCCGCGCCATCAAGAAGGCCTACTTCGAGCGTGTCCGGCAGAACCCGCCGGAGACGCACCCAGAGGTGTTCAAGCGCCTGCGCGAGGCGTACGAGCTGCTCTCCGACCCTGAAGCGCGTCAGGCCTTCGACGCCAGCACCGACGCGCCGGTGGATGGACCGGAGGCGGTGAAGAACGCGCAGCTCCAGGAGGCCGTCGACCTCTTCGAGGCGGGCGACAAGGCCGGGGGGCGCAAGGTCCTCAAGGCCCTGCTCACGGAGCAGCCCGACTTCCACGAGGCGCGCCTGCTGCTGGGCCGCAACCTCCTCTTCGAGAACGAGGCCAAGGAGGCGTTGGAGGAGTTCGACGCCCTCATCGCTCGGGCGCCCGGGCATTGGCAGGCGCACCTGTACCGAGGCTGGGCGCTCAACCGCCTGGACCGGCTGAAGGAGGCCGCGGATTCCTTCTGGCGCGCGGGCAAGCATGGCCCGTCGGAGGTGAGCCCGCGCGTGGCGCTGGCGGACTGCCTGGAGGCGATGGGGCAGGTGCCGGACGCGCTCGACGTGCTCGCGCAGGCCCAGGCGCTGCCCGGCGTGTCGCGCATGGACGTGCTCGCACTCAAGGTGCGGCGGATCGCGACGATGCTGGAGTACGGCCAGGAGGCCGACGCGGCGAAGGAGCTGGAGCAGCTCGACGCGGAGCTGCCGGAGGACGCGGACCCCGAGCTGCGCCGGTGGGCCGGAGGCCAGCTCTCCGCCGCCGCGGCGCACCTGTTCTCCCAGCAGAAGTCACAGGGCGCGAACCGCCTGCTGGAGTTCGGCCGGCGCTTCAATCCAGAGAGCACCACCGAGGTCTCCTATCCGACCCGCGTCACCGTGGACATGGACGCGCTGCCGGCCATCACGCGCGAGTGGTTGCACTCGGAGGCCGAGCGCGTCGGAGGCTGGCGCACCCTGTGGACCAGCTTGAAGTCGGCGGCCCTGACCCTGGTGCTCGTCACGGCCACCTGCTTCCTCCTGGCGCACATCTCCTTCGGAACCTCCGCGCGCGGCGTTTCGGACTGGGTCTGGTGCGCGCTCTACGCGGCCGTCTTCTGCGGCGTCACCTACGCCTGGGCCCGCCACTTCCTGAGGGTGATGGCGAGCCCCTATGCGCGCTTCAACACCATCCATCCGCTGCACCTGGTGCAGGTCGACATCGACCACATCACCGTGTGGCCGCTCGTGCACCTGCAGGACTTGAAGCTGGTGAACCACCAGCGCAACGGCGTCTATCAGCACACCGCCCTCGAGCTGCGCTTCAACAACGAGCGCACGGTCCTGACGGTGCAGGGCAAGGACAAAGCGGAAGCGCAGGCCCAGGAGCTGATTGCCCGGCGCCGCCGGGTCCTGGAGCTGCTCGGCCGCGGGATGCTGGATGCGGAGAGCGGTGTGGAGCACCTGCCTCCGGCGCTGCTGGCTCAAGCGGACAAGCGGGGGCATGTGCGCGCGCAGCGCGCGCGTTCGCCGTGGCCCGGCGTGTTCGCGGCCGCGGGGGTCGGGGTGTTGCTGGCGGGCGGAGCCGTGTGGCAGCAGAGGCGTTCGGTGCAGGACCACGCCTGGATGCGCGTCGCGGCGCGGTCGGACCTGGGCTCCATGCTCGAGTATCTGCGCGACTCGCCGGACAGCCGCTTCGCACCGCGGATCCAGGCCCTCGTGGATGCACAGCTGGCCCAGGCCCGAGCGCGGCTGGATGCCCGGTTGGATCCAGACAGCGCCGCGGCTCCGTCCCGTCCGTTCTTCGAGAGCCTGCTGGACGCGGTGTCGCGAGACCACCGCCGGCGCATCACGGTGGTGTGGAAGGCGCCCGCCGAGGACGACGCGTTGCCCGTGCGGGACGACCCTTCGGAGTCGCTGGTGGTGGCGTGGCAACGGACGGTGGATGAAGTGCTGGGGACAGGGGTCCTGGTCGTGGACGGAGGCTGGGGGCGCTCTCGGGAGGAGCCGCCCCTGCTCACCCTCCACGTGCGGGATGAGTCACGGGGCGCTTCGGGGACCCAGCGCGTCTGGTCTGTGACCCAGGAGGGCCTTGCTCCGGACGGGCCCGCGCGGGCCTTGGAGCTCGTGGCGGACGCCGC
This sequence comes from Corallococcus sp. Z5C101001, assembly GCF_007352635.1. Lineage (NCBI taxonomy): Bacteria > Pseudomonadati > Myxococcota > Myxococcia > Myxococcales > Myxococcaceae > Corallococcus > Corallococcus sp. Z5C101001. The sequence goes on along the minus strand of NZ_VKLU01000004.1, from coordinate 130,972 downwards.
GGATCCGCGCGCTTCGGAAGTCCTCTTCCATGCCTGGGTGGACGCCTGGCACCTTCCCGGTGCGCGCCAGCGCCACCCCCTGCTGCTCACCACGTCGACGCTTGCCCAGGAGGCCCAGCCGTGAGTGCTCCTTCGACTTCTCCTCGCCTGGGGCTGCTGTTGCTCGGTGGAATCGGTCTCTGCTCGCTCGCGTTCGTGGCGGTGGTCCGGCTCTCCATGGCGTACGAGAAGGTGCTCTTCGTCAACGGGCTGGACAGCGAGGTCACGGTCTCCGCGGGCGGCAAGCGGTTCACGCTCGATGCGAATGGTCACCGTCTGCGCAGGCTGCCCGTGGGGCCGCTGGAGGTGGACGTGCGCAACGCGACGGGCCCGCTGGCGCACGAGACGGTGTTCGTGACCGACGAAGGGGGCCTCTTCATCTACAACCTGCTGGGCGCCGCGCCGCTGTATTCGACGACGGTCCGCTACTCGCGGACGCAGGACTCCAACGGCGCGCCGGACTCCCAGCCGCTGTCCCTGGGAGGCAAGGTCTTCCAGCGGGTGGGGCAGTTCGACTACGTGCTCACCGACCCTCCGGAGCGCATGTCGGTCCGTAGTGAGAGTGGCCGCTCGATCACGCGCACGCACCTGGGGCGGTTTCCCGGCGGTTGGACGACGACCTTCGGGATGTTGATGGACTCCCGGCAGACCGCCGAGGCGAACCAGCTGGCGGAAGCCTTGTGGCGCGCCCTGCCGGAAACCCGGAGCGCGGAGGAGGCTGCCTTCGTTTCGCGGTTGTCGCTCGCGCGCAAGGAAGGGCTGCTCGCGTCCGTCGCGGTCTCGCGCGCATGGCGGGACGCGCATCGGGACGACCTGACCGCGCACCGGCTCTGGGCGAGCGAGATGCGTCGTGCGGAGCGCAACGACGAGGTCCGCGCCTACTACGTCGCGGAGCTGGAGCGTGAGCCCGGGGCTGTTGTCATGGCCATCATGCTCTCGCGCTACGAGCCCGCCGGGGAAGGGACGAAGCGGCTGGAGGCCTTGATGCGCGACCATCCGGGTGAGCCGCTCCCCCGAAAGGCGCTGGCGCTGCGTTATGTGCGTCAGCAGCGCTGGGCGGACGCGCTCCCGCTGCTGGAGGCGATGGAGCAGCAGGACTCCGATTACGCCCTGGTCCTGGACATGCATGCGGAGACGCTGGTGGCGCTGGGCCGCCGCGAAGAAGCCGCGCGCAAGGTGTCCGAGCGGTTGCTCAAGGCCGGCGCCAAGGACGACACCGTGAACCCGGACGACGTGCTGCTCTACGCGAAGCTCGTCGGGGGCTCCTCTCAGAAGGGAAAGAAGAACGCCGTGATGCGGCAGCTCATCACCTGGGCGTCGAAGAAGCCGGCGGACGCCGTGGTGAGCGAGTGGGTCGCGGCCTCGCTTGGTGAACCTGTGGTCTCCCCGGAGTCGAGCAATGCTCCCTCGGACAACGTGCTCGCCGCCGCGACGCGGGTGTTGATGGCGCTCGCGGAGGAGCCCAAGGTCGCCGCGAGGGATTGCGCCGACATCGAGTTCAGTGTGTTCCGCCGCATGGGCACGGATGCGACCCTGCTGCTCGCGGCGGAGTCCGAACGGCTCGGGGACTCCGCGCTCGCGGCGAGGATTTTGGACGTGTCCGCTGTGGAGATGGGCTTCGGCGAACTGCAGGACGTGGTGCACGGCAAGCTGCCGCTGGAGTCCCTGCCCACGCTGGACTGGGGCGAGCGCGCCGCGCTCTCCCTGGTCGTCGCGCGCCGGCTGGACGCCGAAGGTGTGGACTCCAAGGCGGCCTATGCGCGCGTGAAGCGGGAAGCGCTGCTGCCCGGCCCGGTGACGGCCGCGCTCGAGCACTGGGCCCGGCCCAAGCCGTCCAGCGCCGTGGCGGGGGACACCGAGCCCTGAGTGGGGTCCATGCCATCCGGGCCCACCCGCCTCCCGTGGCTTAGGAGATGGAAGGCCCGGAGGTGCGGCTACATCCGCTCGTCGATGGCGCGGTTGCTCATCTCATCCGCTTCCGCGTTCTGCGCGCGGGGGACGTGGGCGAGCTTCACCTTGCCGAAGCCGGCGAGCAGCTTCTGGGCTTCCAGGAACAGGGGCTTCAGGGTGGGGCTCTTCACCTGGTAGCGCCCGCCCAGCTGCCGGATGAGCAGCTCGCTGTCGGCGAACACCTCCACCTCGCGCGCGCCCAGGCTCTTCGCGTGCTGGAGGCCGATGAGCAGGCCCATGTACTCGGCGTAGTTGTTCGTCTGGGTGCCCAGGAACTTGCCCAGGCGCGCCACCACCGCGCCGTGCGTGTCCATCAGCACCGCGCCCGCGCCCGCGGGGCCCGGGTTGCCGCGCGCGGCCCCATCCGAATAGACGCGGACACGGGTCAGCGAGCCCCCCGCGGCGGGCACCACGACCTCGACACCGGGGGCCTCCGACTGCAGCGCGACGGCCTGTTCGGTGGCGGACACCGGCACGGGCTCTCGCGGAGCGCCGCCCAGCTGGTCGGCGGCCTCGTCCAGCAGCTGGCCCAGGTGCTCCCGGGTGAGCCCGCGAAAGGCTCGCACCGTCGCCGTCAACGGCTCCTCACGGGCGATGTGACGGAGGAGGTCGACGAGCGAGGGGGGCGGCATGGAGGGAGGGGAGCGTGGGGCTCGCCGCCGCTACTTCTCGGCGGAGTCCTTCGGCTTCTCCTGCAGCGCTTCAATGGCGAAGATGATGCGGTTGCACGAGGGGCACACGTCGGTGCCCAGCGTGGTGCGCAGCATGTTGTACATCTGCGGGGGCAGGTTCATGTTGCAGCCCTGGCAGGTCCCCGCCACCACGCCCACCATCGCGGGCAGCTTCTTCTTGCGGATGACCTCGTAGCGACGGAGCAGGGTGGCGTCCACGTTCGCGGCGACTTCCGCGCGGCGCCCCTCCAGCTCCTTCACCTGGGACTCGGACTCGCCCAGCTTCCCGCGCAGCTCCGTCATCCGGGCCGACAGGCCCTGCTGCTTGGTGGCGTAGTCCGCCTCCTTGCCCTTGATGGCGTCGCGTGCGCCGCCCAGCTCCTTCACCTTCTCCGTGAGCGCCTCGGACTGGGTGAGGATGCCCTTCTTCGCGATGTCGATTTCGCGAGCGAGCGCCGAGTACTCACGCGTGGAGCGCTGGTCGGACAGGCGCGCTTCCCACTTCTTCACCTTGTCCTTCTCGTCCGTGATGTTCTGCTCGAGCAGGGCCTTCTGCTTCTCCAGGTCGGCCACGCGTGTCCGCTCGGCTTCGATGCCATTGCGTGCGCCGCCCAGCTCCCGCTCCAGCTCGGAAATCTGGCGGGGATGCACGTCCGCCGCCTTCCGGAGCGAGGCGACCTCGAGGTCAACCTTCTGCAGCTCCGCCAGGGCCTTCAGTTTCTCCCGCAAGTTTGCTGCCTCCCACACGGCCGCACCGACGCACGGCTCGGCTCTTGTACCAACAAGGATGCTGGGGTTCCAACGCCCAAATGGGCAGCCTTCCATCCCCGTGTTCCCCGCCCGCCCGTTGGGCGTTTGAATCCGCTTCACGCACCCGTTAGACGGGGCACGTGTCCAGCCACCGCCTCCGACCCCTCCTGGCCCCCGCGCTCCTCCTCGCCGCCGGGGCCTGCCGCGACGCCCCCGCGCCTCCGCCGCCTCCGGCGACGCCCCCTCCCGCCGCCGTGGCCCCCCGTCCGGCAGGACCCGTGAAGTGGGGTGAAATCGAGGGCCGGGTCCTGCTGACGGGGACTCCACCCCCACCCCCCAGCGCGCCGACCTCCGCCACCGTCGCCAGCGTCTGCGGCGACCAGGCGCTGGACCGCTCGCTCGTGGTGGGCGCGCAGGGCGCCCTGGCCTACGCCGTCGTCTCGCTCCAGGACGGCGCCGCGCTGCCCGAGCCGGAGACGCCCGCGCCCCCGCCCGTGCTGGACCAGAAGCAGTGCCACTACGAGCCCCCGGCCCTCGCGGCGAAGGCCGGCGGCGAGCTTCTGCTGCGCAACTCCGACCCGCTGGTGCACAACGTCCGCGCCCAGGCGGGGACGAACCGCTCCGTCTTCAACGTGGCCATGCCCCTGGAGGGGATGACGCTGCGCCGCCCCCTGCCCGCCGAACCCGGCACCGTCCAGGTCCGCTGCGACGTGCACCCTTGGATGCACGCCGTGGTGCGCACCTTCAACCACCCCTATTTCGTCGCCACCACCCCGGACGGCCGCTTCCGGCTCCGCGTCCCCGAAGGCGCGCACACCCTCACCTTCTGGCACGCGCGGCTTCCGGAAGCCTCCCGCCCGGTCACGGTCCGCGCGGGGGAGACCGTCCAGCTCGAGCAGACCTGGGACGTGGGTGCCCTGCTTCAGGAGGGCTCGGGGAAGTAGCGCCCCCCTGACATCGCTGTCAGGGCCGACCCGCCTCTGGAGGAGTTGTCTGATGGGGAGCCCCTCCAAGTGCCGGAAAACACGGCCCTTGTTCGGGCTTCTGTCTTGGTGGCAAAATTGCTTTGTCGGAAGCCAACACTTCCGCGCGAGGGGGACTCGTCATGCATCAGTCCAGGAAGCAACCCGCAGTGTCCGCCGCTGGGGAGCGGTCGCCCATGGGGGTCCGCCGCAAGGGGACCCGCCCCGTGGGCATGCAGGAGATGGGACCCAACCTCTACGAGGAGATCCGCAGCGCGCTGACCGAGCTGTCGCTGGTCTCGTCCCATGAGCGCCTGAGCGGCACCTGAGCCGACGCCCGGGTGGAGCGGGCCCCTTTTTGGGGCTCCCTCCCGGGGAAGCGGCGTTCCCGGCTTGGCCCTGGGGAGGGCGGGCAGGGAAATGACAACGGGGCCCGCCCGAGCAGTTCGGGGGGCCCCGGTAGGATGCGAGCGTAAGGGGAAGGCGCTAGATGTCGTCGTCCTCGGCGGGCTCGGCGCCCGCCTCGGCGTCCTCATCATCCCCGAAGGAGTCGAGGTTCTCCTCGTCATCCTCGGAGGCGGGCGTCTCCTCGGGCTCGGCCGGTTCAATGACCTTCGGCGCGGCCGCCAGACGGCCACGGCGGCCCTCGGCGGGCTTGGCGACCACGTTCTCCCGCTGATCCGCCCCGCACTTGGGGCAGATGGGGTCCGGCTTCTTCATGTCGTAGAACTTCGTCCCGCACTTGAAGCACGAGTGCTTGGTCCCGAGATCCTTCGCCGGCATGCGCCACCCTCGTCGAGCCTGGAGTGAAAGGGAGGGCGGCTGAATAGTTGGGCCGACGAACGGAGTCAACCGTGTGTTTGCGCGGGAGATTTCTGGCGGTAGCATCCCCGGCGGTTTCCCCCGAGAGCCGGACGCCCCTTTGAACTTCACCTGCGACAATTGCCAGAAGCGGTACTCCATTGCGGACGAGAAAGTCCGCGGCAAGACGGTCAAGGTCCGTTGCAAGAACTGCCAGAACGTCATCACCGTGGAAGGGCCCGCCGAGGAGGAGAGCACCCGCGTGGTGTCCCTCGCCGACGTGGAGCGCATCCGGGCCCAGGAGCGTTCGCTCGCGGGCGGCGGTGCCGCGGCCGCGGCCGCGCCCGCCCCGGTGGCCGCCGTCGCAGCGCCTGCACCCCTGGCCCGACCTCCTGCGTCGGCTCCCCAGCAGCCCTGGGACGATGAGCCCACGCGCACCGCGCCGCCCCGCCAGACGGCCGGGGCGCCCTGGTTCGTGATGGTGCGCAACAAGCAGGAGGGCCCGCTCGACGAGGCGGCCGTGGCCGAGTGGATGGCCGCCGGCAGCATCAGCGCGCGCAGTTTCTTCTGGCGCCAGGGCATGCCGGACTGGAAGCGGGGCTCGGACATCCCGGAGCTGGCGGCGCTGCTCGCGCCCGCCGCGCCGGAGCCGCCGCCCGCGCCTCCGGAGCCGCCGCCCGTGGCCGTCGCGCCGCCTCCGCGCGCCGCGCCTCCGGCTCGCCGCGAGCCGGAGCCCCAGCAGCCCTTCTACGCCGAGTCCGAATCCGGGTCGTCCGAGGACGGTGACGACGGCGGGTTCGAGCGCGACGGCGACGAGGACGAGGGCACGCTCTTCGGCAACAACCGAGAGGCGCCCGCCCCCGCGGCGGCTCCCGCCGGGCGCCGCGCCGCGCACGTGGAGCAGGCCCCCGCCGCCAGCGGCGCGCCCCTCAACGAGCTGTTCTCCGACCTGGATCTGCCCGGCAACCGGGGCGACTCCCAGGACGACGAGGACGCCTACCCGGACGAACAGCGCGACGACGGCCGCGACGACGAGGAAGAGGACGCGCGGCAGGCCGTGGAGGACTCGAAGGCCGCTCGCAAGCGCCCGGTCGTGGCGAAGAAGAGCGGCGGCGGCGCGCTGAAGGTCGTGGCGCTGGTGCTGGTGCTGCTCATCGTCCTGCCGTTGGCGGTCGTGTTCGGCCTGTCGGCGGCGGGGATGTTGCCGCCCGCCCTCGCGGACATCGTCAACAAGGCGACCGGCAAGGCGCCCGCGCCCGCCGCGCCGGCGCCGCGTCAGGCCGCGCCGGCGACGGAAGGCACCCAGCCCGTGGCGCCTCCGGAAGGTTCGGCCGCGGGGGGCGAAGCCAAGGCCCCGGCGGAAGGTTCGGCCGCGGGGGGCGAAGCCAAGGCCCCGGCGGAAGGCTCCACGCCGTAGTCACCCCCTGATGGGTGGGCCTGCTCCCGCGCCTCGCGCAGGAGCGGGCCCTGCCCGGTGCATCCCGTTCCACCGGGAGGACCTGGCACGTCGAGCCGGACGCTCCAGCGGGCCACGCGCCCCGAACTCCTCAGAGGTCGAAGTCTCCGGACGGCGGCTTCTTGCCGCGCAGGGCCTGCTCCCTCGCGGCGCGGACCTCGGCCCTCAGGGTTTCGGTGGCTTCGGGGTCCACCGTCCCTGTTTCGAGGTCCACGACGTCGCCCTCGCGCACGCCGGGGGGCAGGGTGCTCAGGGCGCGAGTCACCTGGCGGCCATCCACGACCAGCACGGCGACGTCCTCTTCGATGCGGTCCACCGTGGCCTTGGGCATGGCCTTCGCTTTCTTCGTCACGGGTGGCAATCCCCGGCGGGCTCGCGATCCGTCTTCATGGCTTCCTCGCGCGTCTTGAAGATGAGGAGGTTCTCCTGCTTGATGAGCCGTACGCTCTGGCACGTGGACTTGTGGAAGATGCGCTTGTGCCGGCTGGCCCGGTAGTCGACGCCCATGGAAGCAGGCGCGCTGGTGGACGAGCGCACCGACTCCGTCCGGTTGCCCTGGCGCGTGGCGGGCAGGTCATCCACGTCCGTCATGTTGCCGACGCGCGAGGAGGTGGCGCGAGTCGCCTCCGCGCGCGCGGGCTCCGTCCGCCCGGCGGGCGTCGGCTCGGGAGGGGCCGGCTTCACCACCGGCGGCGGGGGCCTGGCCGTGCGCACCAGGGCGGGGCGGGGATCCAGCCCCGGGAAGACGCGGCGCACGGAGGGGGGCTCGCCCGGGGAGGGGCGCTGGAGCGCGAGCTCGAACTGCTTGCCGTCGCTCACCGCGTGCACCTCGCCGTTCACGTCCGTGCGGAACGCCCGCGCGTCCATGGCCCGCAGCCGCCCGAGCAGCTCCTTCACCTTCGCGCTCCGGCCCAGGCCGTCGTCCCCGCTGAACACCGCGGCCTGGGGATGCACCTCCTCCAGGAACGCCTGCGTGTTGGCCCCGTCCACACCCGGTGAGCCGACCTTCAGCAGCGTGGCGGGCGCCAGGAGGCCGCCCCCCAGGAGCCGGGCCTCCGTCTCTCCCCGGGCGGCGCCCGCGAAGATGATCGAGGTGTCGTCGTACGTGAGGCGCAGCACGATGGAGTTCGCCGCGTTCCGGCCCTCCGCGTCCGGTGCCCCCTTGAGCAGCGGCTCCGCGGGCGCGCGCGGCCAGAGCACCGTGAGGTTCACCCGGTCCTCCAGCGTCAACCGGACCAGCTCCCGGGGCGCGGCGGAGGACGGCGCGGGGGAGAAGACCTGCACCCCTCGCGACCCCACCGCCGTCAGGAGCGCGTCGTAGGCCTTCGACGTGTCGGGGAGCTGCGACTCCATCAGCCGCCGCGCGCCCACGCGCTTGAGCACCGCGTCCAGCGCGCCGTGGTGCCTTGGATCCGGCTGGGTGAGGACGACGAGGTCCAGCTCCCGCCGCAGCAGCTCTGGCAGCCGGTTCACCAGGTGCGATTCCGCCGACGCGGGCCCCGAGTCCACCAGCACCGTGTTGCCGCGCGGCGTGACGATGAGCGCGGCGTCGCCCGCGCCCACGTCGAAGAAGTACACGTGGAGCTTCCCGTCCGGCGCCCCGCCGAAGTAGCGCGACTTCTCCGGGGCCTTCTGGGCGGGGGGCGCGGACGGCTGCTGGCAGGCCAGGGAGGCGAACAACAGCCCCACTCCGAGCGCGATGCGGGCACTCATGGATGGCAATCCTCGGCGGGGCGGCGCTCACGCAGGGCGTCGGCGCGGCTGGAGTAGACGGTGCGCTCGTTCTTGGAGCGCTTCAGGGTCGAGCAGTCCTCGCGGTGGAACACCTTGCTGCCCTTCAGGGACACGTAGCGCTGGCCCGAGGCCTCGTCGGACGTGTCCGGGGACACGGGGGCCGTGCGCTCCGCGGGCGCGCGCGTCCGGGAGCCTCCCGGCTCGGGTTCCTTCTCCACCGCGCGGCCGGAGCGGCGGTTCGGCGTGGGCTCGATGGGGCCGAGCGCCACGGGATTTCCCGCGGGCTGCGTGCCGGGCAGGCTCACGGACCGGGCGTCGCCCCTGGCTGAACGCAGGGTGACGGTCGCGCCGTCGCTCACCGCCATCACCTCGCCGTCCTGGTCGGTGCGGAAGGTCCGGGCGCTCACGCCGCGAAGGCGGCCCAGGACCTCCGGGCTCGGGTGGCCGTAGTCGTTGCCCACGCCGCAGGAGATGACCGCCGCCTGCGGCTTCACGCGCTCCAGGAAGGCCGCGGTGGACGAGTGCTTGCCGCCGTGGTGCGCCACCTTCAGCACCGTGGCCGTGAGGTCCAACGGCTTCTGCAGCAGCAGCTCCTCCGTGGGCGGCTCCGAGTCGCCGGTGAAGAGGAACGCCGTCTTCGCGTAGGTGAGCTTGGCGACGATGGAGTTCGCGTTCGCGTCCGAGCGCGTGTTCGCGAGGAACTCCTCCTGGGGGACGCGTGGCCACAGCACGGTGAGCGCGACGCCCTCGCCCAGGCCCACGGTGAGCAGGGTCTGGGGCGTGGCGGGGTTCGGCTCCGGGCTCATCACCTGGCCCACCTCACGGCCCACGAAGTCCAGCAGGTCGCGGTACGCCTCGCTCGGGTGGTCGAAGCCCGGGTCCATGAAGCGCTTCGCGCCCACCGCCTTGAGGGCGGCGCGCAGCCCGCCCAGGTGGTCCAGGTGTGGGTGGGTGAGGATGACCAGGTCCAGGGGCTGCTTCACCAGCTCCCGCAGCCGGGCCGCCAGCCGCGTCCCGGCCTCCGGTGGCCCGCCGTCGATGAGCACCGTCTTCCCCGTGGGGGACACGATGAGCGCCGCGTCCCCCTGGCCCACGTCGAGGAAGTAGACCGTGAGCCGCCCCGGGACGGGGGCAGGGAAGGCCCCGGGGGTGGGAGCCGCCGGAGCCGCCGCGTGGCCCGGCACCGCCGCGAACAGGAGGAAGAGGAGACCCAGGAACCGCGCGAAGACCTTCACGGGATGGAACTCTACAGCCCCGCTCCCCTCCACGGCACCCCGTGCGTTGCCCGGGGCCTGGGCCCCCCGCGAGCGCTTCCCCGGGACCCGGGACTGGGTTATGGGGCCCCCATGCCGTCCGACGCCGATGCCGTCATCCCCGTCCTGGAAGCGCTGCTCGACCAGGCCCGTCTCCGTCTGAACGCCTGGAAGGTCCCGCAGGAGTCGGTGCCCGCGCCCGCCGCCGCGCTGAACGCCGAACCGCCGCGCACGCCCGGGGTGAAGACCGCCACCGCGCGCGTCGACCCCGCGTCCATCCTGAAGGCCACGGACCTGGCGCGGTACATCGACCACACCCTGCTCAAGCCCGAGGCGCGCGCGGAGGACGTGGTGCGCGTGGCCGAGGAGGCCCGCCAGTACGGCTTCGCCACCGTGTGCGTGAACAGCTGCCACGTCGCCACCGCGGCGCGGGTGCTGGCCGGCGCGTCCGCCGTCCCCATCGCCGTGGTGGGCTTCCCCCTGGGCGCCATGCTGCCGTCCGCGAAGGCCTTCGAGGCGCGCGAGGCCATCCGCGCCGGGGCGCGCGAAATCGACATGGTGCTCAACCTGGGGGCGCTCAAGGCGCACGACTACCAGCGCGTGCACCAGGACATCGCCGCGGTGGTGGAGGCCAGCCACCCCATCCCGGTGAAGGTCATCCTGGAGACGGGCCACCTCACCGACGAGGAGAAGGTCGTCGCCTGCGCGCTGTCCAAGGCCGCGGGCGCGGCGTTCGTGAAGACGTCCACCGGCTTCGGGCCCGGCGGCGCCACGGTGAAGGACATCGAGCTGATGCGCGCGGTGGTGGGGGACGAGGTGGGCGTGAAGGCCTCGGGCGGGGTGCGCTCGGCGGAGGACGCCATCAAGCTGCTGCGCGCGGGGGCCAACCGCCTGGGCGCGTCCGCGTCCGTGGCCATCGTCACCGGGCAGATCTCCACCGCGCAGTACTGACCCCTCCTGGAGCACGCACCGTGACCCCGAAGCAGCGAGAGGACTTCCTCCAGCAGTTGCTCGCGCTCCACGCGGAGCTGACCGGGAAGACGCCCCTGCGCATCGAGCCCAACCGCACCGACGAGACGCGCGTCGGCGGCGACGAGGACGAGCAGCCTCTCAATGAAATGATGCAGGCCATCGCCTCCAGCCGGAACCGCAACACCGACGGCACGCTGGCGCGCGTGGTGAAGGCCCTGGGCAAGCTGCGCGAGGACCCGGACTCCTTCGGCGAGTGCGAGGAGTGCGGCGACGACATTCCCATGGGCCGCCTGAAGGCCATGCCCTACGCGGAGTTCTGCGTCGCGTGCCAGAACAACAAGGACGGGCCCAAAGGCCCGGTGCGCCGCAAGCACCTCACGGATTACAAAGGCTGAACCCCCCTTTTCAAGACGAGGCAACGCGCGATGGACACCACCGGACTCAGGGAGCGGGCGGAGGCCTGGCGCAGGGCGGATCCAGACCCGGAGACGCAGGCGGAGCTGGCCCAGGTGCTCGCGACGTCGGACTGGGCGGACCTGGCGGACCGCTTCGCCCAGGACCTGGAGTTTGGCACCGCGGGCCTGCGAGGCGTGCTGGGCGCCGGCCCCAACCGGATGAACCGCGCCGTCGTGCGGCGCACCACGGCGGGCCTCGCGCGCTACCTCAAGGCCACCGTGCCGGACGTCACCACGCGCGGCGTGGTGGTGGGCCGTGACGCGCGCCGGCTGAGCCGTGAGCTGGCGGAGGACACCGCCGCCGTGTTCGTGGCGGAGGGCATCCCCGCGCACGTCTTCCCGGAGCCGGTGCCCACGCCCGTCACCGCCTTCGCCGTGCTGCACCTCAACGCCGCCGCCGCGGTGATGGTGACCGCCAGCCACAACCCGCCGGAGTACAACGGCTACAAGGTCTACTGGGGCAACGGCGCGCAGATCGTCCCGCCGCAGGACGTGGGCATCGCGGACGCCATCGCGAAGGTGGAGCCCGCGAACCAGGTCCCGCTGCTGACGCCCGCGGAGGGCCGCGCGAAGGGGCTGTGGCGCGACCTGCCGGAGGACGTGGGCAACGCCTACCTGCGCGCCATCCTGGACCTGCGCCTGTACCGCAAGGGCAGCGACACGCTGTCCGTCGTCTACACCGCGATGCACGGCGTGGGCGGCGCGTGGGCGGTGCTGGCGCTCAAGGAGGCGGGCTTCCCCCGCGTGACGCCGGTGGCCGAGCAGCAGGAGCCGGACGGCCGCTTCCCCACGGTGCGCTTCCCCAACCCGGAGGAGCCGGGCGCCATGGACCTGTCGCTCGCCACCGCCGAGCGCGTGAAGGCGGACCTGGTGCTCGCCAACGACCCGGACGCGGACCGGCTGGCCGTGATGGCGCGCGATGCGTCCGGCAAGCTGCGCCTGCTCACCGGCAACGAGGTGGGCGTGCTCCTGGGCCACTACGTGCTCACGCAGGGGACGAAGCGCGCGCGTCCGCACGTCGTCACCACCATCGTGTCGTCCACGCAGCTGGGTGAAATCGCGCGCGGGCTGGACGCCGCGTACGACGAGGTCCTCACCGGCTTCAAGTGGATCGCCAACCGCGCGCTGGAGCGCACGCGGAGCGAAGGCACGCAGTTCGTCTTCGGCTACGAGGAGGCGCTGGGCTACACCGTGGGCACCGCCACGCGCGACAAGGACGGCGTGGGCGCGGCGCTGGTCGTCGCGGACATGGCCGCGTGGTGCGAGTCGCGCGGCACCACCGTGCTGGGCTACCTGGAGGAGATCCAGCGCCGCTTCGGCCTGCACGTGGGCGCCCAGCGCAACGTGACGCTCCCCGGCGCCGCCGGCGCGCAGACCATCCGCGCCATCATGGAGGCCTTCCGCGCCTCGCCGCCCCCGCGGATTGGCGGCACCCCCGTGAGCGCCGTGCGCGACTACCAGAAGGGCGAGGGCGGCCTGCCTCCCTCCAACGTCGTCGCCTTCGCGCTGGAGGGCGGCGGGCGCGTCACCCTGCGCCCCTCCGGCACCGAGCCGAAGATCAAATACTACTTCGAGCACAAGGAGACGCCCGCCCCCGGGGAGCCGCTCCCCCAGGCCCGCCAGCGCGCCGAGGCCCGGCTGTCCGCCCTCATCGACGCCTTCCTCGCCCTGGCCCGCGAGCGCGGTCAGCCCGCCTGAGTCCTGAATCACCCTTCAACCCCGGGCCGCGTCTCCTCCCGTCGTGGCCCATCGCAGAAAGGAACCGCGTGAAGCGCTTCATTCCTGGTTTCCTCCTGGCCGTCCTGCTGGCCGTTCCCGGCACCGCGATGGCGCGTGGCCAGGGCTGGTCCCTGCTGGCCGCGGACACGCTGGGCTCCGGCCGCAACATGTTCAGCGCGCAGATTGGCTTCCCGGGCCTGACGCTGGGCCTGCTGCACGGGGGCTCGGACAACGTCGATATCGGCGGCAAGTTCAGCTTCAACTGGGGCCGCGAGGGCCTGGTGGACGCCTCCGACGAGGGCATCAAGCTCCAGGGCTGGCTGCGGGTGATGATCGCCCGGACGGACAAGGTGGCCATGGCCATCACCTTCCAGCCCGGTCCGTTCCTCTACTTCCCCCGCGGCAACACCCTCTTCGGCATGGCGCTGCCGGTGGCGTTCGTGGTGGGCATCCCCGTGGGCAGCGCGCTGATGATCAACGCGGGCCTCGACGTGCCGTTCAACGTCTACATCGGCGAGGGCATCGGGCCGGTCATCCCCATCCTCTTCGGAGGCGGCCTGGAGTACTTCGTGAGCAACAACTTCAACGTGAACTTCAACCTGCGGCTGGGGCCCTCCATCGTCCCGCGCTTCGACGACAGCTACTTCACGATGGAAGCCCTGGCGGGCGTGGCCTACCGCTTCTAGCGCTCCGGCGCGGGCGGGGAGTCGCCTCCCGCCCGTGCCCCCGGCTTCACCAGGAGGACGTCTGCTCGGGCAGCTCCACCGTGAAGGTGCTGCCCAGGTTGACGCGGCTCTTCACCGTCAGCTTGCCGCCCAGGCTCTCCACCAGGGTGCGCGCCACCGTGAGGCCCAGGCCCACGCTCTTCTCCGGGGCCTTCGTCGTGTAGTACGGCGCGAAGATGGCCTGCAGTTCGCCCTCGAAGATGCCGATGCCGGTGTCCTTCACGAACAGCTGCGGCCCGAAGTCACCGAACATGTCCGGCAGCTCCACGCCCACCTGCACCACGCGCGGCCGGTCCTGCACGTCCTCCACCGCGTCCACCGCGTTGCAGACGAGCTCCGCCACCACCTGCTCCAGCTGACGGCGGTTGAACACCACCGCGATGGGGTCCTCCGGCAGCACCACGCGCACGTCCGCGCGGCCCAGGCGGTGGTTGGCGCGCAGCCGCGACACCACCTCCGGCACCACCTCGCGCAGGTCGAAGCGCTGGATGTCCTTGGGGTTGGTGGGGCCCAGGGACAGCAGGTGCTGGCCGTGCAGGCGCATCTGCTCCCCGGCCACGCCCAGCTTGAGCAGCTCCTCCGGATCCGGCGGCAGGCCCAGGGCCGCGCGGGCGCGCACGTGCTCCAGCGCCCGCTGGAGGCCCACGCCCAGCTGGTCCATCTGCGTCGCCAGGTCCGCGGCGAGCGTGCCCACGCGCGCCAGGCGCTCCATGCGCACCCAGCGCGTGCGCGGATCCTGGAGCACTTCCGAGAGGCCGCCCTGCTCGCGGTGCGCCTTGAGCTCCAGCAGCGTGTGGACGCGCACCTTCAGCTCCAGCGGGTCCAGCGGTTCGGTCGTCAGCAAGTCGTCCACACCTGCCTCCATCACCTCGCGGCGCGTCTGCCGGTCCGCGGAGGGCGTGAGCATGAGGATGGGGAGCTGCGGCGGGGCCAGCTCCTCGCGGAAGCGCCGGTACGCGGCGAGGCCCACCGTGCGGGCCCGCTCCACGTCCAGCAGCACCAGGTCCGCGGAGTGGCGCGACACCGCCTCCAGCGCGGCCGTCGTCCCGCGCGCGGGCAGCACGTCGTAGCCCGCGGGCGTCAGGATGGAGCGCACCCGCTCCACGCTGCCGGATTCCACGTCCACCGCGAGCACGCGCGGACGAGCGTGGGACGTCGAGCCTGTTCCCGTCGTCTCCATGTCACCCCACCCCGGCCTGGAAACCGGGACCGCCCACGCCCGGAGGCGTCAGCGGGTGCCCGGGGGAGTGCGCCGCCCAACCGCGGAGGCCCACGTGCTGCGCCTGCTCGCTGTCCGGTACGCAATCCGACATGGGCGCACTCTCTTGCCAGCGGCATGCCGGACGTCCACCAGACGGCAGATCAGCCCACACTGGAAATACCGGAAATGCGATCCAATAAGGTCAGGGGGTTGGCGGCCCCCTTCGCCATGACCTGACGCATCAGGACAGGTGGCCGCTTCAGATTTGACGAGTCGGTCTTGACCAAAAGTGGATCCAGACCCGGGTGTTTATCTACCCACTCGCTCTGGAAGCGCTCAGCGGGACTCCTGCTCGTAGGGGGTGCCGAGCGCGGCGGGGGCGTGGCCGCGCTGGCCCTGGAGCGCCAGGACGAGGAGGGTCAGCAGGTAGGGCAGGGCGAGGAGGAAGCCCTGGGGTACCAGGTCGAGGAGCCAGGGCGCGCTGGAGGCCAGTCCGATCCTCAGGGCGTTGCCGAAGGCGAAGAAGAGGGCGGCGGCGAAGGCGCCCAGGGGCGTCCAGCGGCCGAACACCATGGCGGCCAGGGCCATGAAGCCCAGGCCCGCGGGGGTGTGCTGCTCGAAGCGGTCCAGGACGGCGGTGGATAGCACCGCGCCTCCCAGGCCCGCCATCAGCCCGCCGCCCAGCACCGCGCCCCAGCGCAGGGCTGCCACGGACAGGCCCAGGGTGGCCACCGCGTGCGGCTTGTCGCCCACGGCGCGCAGCCGCAGGCCCAGGGGCGTGCGTGACAGGAGCAGGTGGAAGAGGAAGGGCAGGGTGAGCGCCAGGTACGTGGGCGCCGCGTGGCCCGACAGCGCGCCCAGGAGCGGCACGTGGGACAGGCCCGGGACGTTCCAGCGGGACAGCTGGGTGATGGCGGGCGTGCCGTTGGGGCCGAAGAGGGACTCCAGGAGGAAGGTGCCTCCCGCCATGGCCACCAGGTTGAGCGCCATGCTGGAGACGACCTGGTCGGAGCGCCAGCGGATGCTGAGGAAGCCGTGCACCGCCGCGATCGCCGCGCCCGCGGCCATGCCCACGAGCACCGCGAGCGGCGTGGGCATGGCGAGCGCCGCCACGGCCGCGCAGAAGGCGCCCGTGCGCATCATGCCTTCCACGCCCACGCTCACCACGCCGGCGCGCTCGGAGAGCATGGCGCCCAGCGCGGCGAACACCAGCGCGGGGGCCGCGTCCAGGGTGGAGAAGAGGAGCGAGTGCAGGACCTCAAGCACGGGGCACCTCCACCAGGGGCCGCGCCTGGGCCAGGGCGCGCTTCTGGCGCCGCTCCAGCAGCGCGAGCCACACCATGCGGCCCGCGACGAAGAGCAGCGCGAAGCCCTGGATGAGCTCCGGGAAGCTCTTGTGCACACCCAGCAGCTGCATGCGGGTGCCCCCCGCGCGCAGGATGCCGAAGAAGGCCGCGGCCAGGGCCGTGCCCAGCGGGTGACTGTTGCCGATGAGCGCGATGGCGATGCCGTCGAAGCCGTAGGGCGCGCCCAGCGAGCCCGGATAGCGTCCCTCCGTGCCCAGCACCAGCACCGCGCCGGCGAGCCCCGCCATCGCGCCGGCGAGCGCCATGGCCCCACCCGCGCGCCACAGCGTGGGGATGCCCGCCGCGCGGGCCGCCTCTGGCGTGAGGCCCACCGCGCGCGTCTCGTAGCCGGAGCGCGTGCGCGCGAGCCACACCCAGACGCCCAGGGCGGCGGCCAGGGCCAGCGGGAAGCCCAGGTTGAGGCGCGAGCCGTCGCCCAGCAGTCGGGGCAGCTGCGCGGTGGGGAGGATCTCCGCGGTGCCGGTGATGGACGACGCGCCCTCGGCCACGGCGCGCAGCGGCCCGATGACGAGCCAGTTGTCCACCAGGCTCACCGCCACCCAGTTGAGCATGATGGTGGAGATGACCTCGTGCACGCCGCGCTTGAGCTTGAGCACGCCGGCGATGCTCGACCAGACCGCGCCCGCCGCGGCGGCGGCGATGAGCGCCAGCGGCACGTGCAGCACGGCGGGCAGCGACACGTGCGCGCCGACGAGCGCCGCGGCCAGCGCGCCCCAGATCATCTGCCCCTGCGCGCCGATGTTGAACAGCCCCACCTTGAAGGCCACCGCCACGGACAGGCCAGTGAGGGTGAGCAGCGCCGCCTTCATCGCGGCCTCGCCCAGGGGGCGCAGCACGGTGTTGGCGCTGCCTCCGTCCAGGAAGGCGGGCCAGTTGCCCACGCCGCCCCAGAGCATCTGGAGGTAGGCGCGCGTGGCGGTGTCCGCGTCGCGCGTGAGGGCGATGGCCAGCCAGCACACCGCGAGCGCCAGCAGCACGGAGAGCACCGACGGCAGCGCCTGCCGCGCCCGCTCACCCATGGCTCGACTCCGCGCCCAGCATGCGGCGGCCCAGCTCGCGCTCGTCCAGGTCCTGGCGCGGGAAGTGTCCCGTCACGCGCCCCTCGTAGAGGACGTAGACGCGGTCCGACAGGGCCAGCACCTCCTCCAGGTCCAGCGACACCATCACCACTCCCGCGCCCCGGGCCTTCGCCTCGCGAAGGCGCTCGTGCACCTGGGCCACCGCGCCAATGTCCAGCCCGCGCGTGGGCTGCACCACGACGAGCAGCCGCGGATCCGCGTCCAGCTCGCGCGCCACCACGACCTTCTGCTGGTTGCCGCCGGACAACCGCTGGAGCGCCAGGGTCGGGTCGGGCGGACGCACGTCGTAGGCCGCCAGCAGCTCGTCCGTGCGCTCGCGGCGGCCCTGGAAGTCCACCCAGGGCCCTCGCGCGAAGGGCGGCTGGCGGTGCCGGCCCAGCGCCACGTTCTCCTCCACCGTCATCGCCTTCACCACGGCGCGCGCCAACCGGTCCTCCGGAACGTGGCCCACGCCTCGCGCCTTCGCCAGCGCCGGGGTGAGCCCCGCGAGGGGCGCGCCCAGCAGCGTGCCCTCTCCGCCCTCCAGGGCGCGCAGCCCGGTGAGCACCTCGGCCAGCTCGCGCTGCCCGTTGCCGTCCACGCCGGCGATGCCGACGATCTCGCCTGCCCGCACGGTGAGGCTCACGCCCTGGAGCGCGGGCCGGCCGTTGTCGCCCTTCGCCCGCAGGTCCTTCACGTCCAGCACGACGGGGCCCACCCCCGCGTCCTTCGGCGCGGGGGCGGCGGCCAGGGCCGCGCCGGGGGCGTGGCTCGCGGCGGGGGCCCGCAGGTCCGTCGCGCCCAGGGACCCCGTTCCCGCCAGGTGCGCGCCCGCGCCCGCGGCGTCCAGCACGGCGGGGACCTGCGTGGCGGGCACGCCGGTCAGCGCGGCGCTTCGCGCTCCCTCGCCCACCATCAGCGCGGCCAGCGCGGAGACGGTGGTGTCGGCGGCCCGGACCTCCGCCACGGTGCGGCCCCGGCGCATCACCACCACGCGGTCCGCCACGCCCAGCACCTCCTTGAGCTTGTGGCTGATCAACACCACCGTGCGCCCCTGGGCGACCAGCCCGCGCATCACCTGCGACAGCTCGTCGGACTCCTGCGGGGTGAGCACGGCGGTGGGTTCATCCAGGATGAGCACCTGCGCGCCCCGGTGCAGCGCCTTGATGATCTCCACCTTCTGCTGGGAGCCCACCGTGAGCGTGTCCACGCGCGCCCGGGGCTCCAGCTGGAAGCCGAAGCGCTTCGCCGTGGCCGCCACCTCGTCACAGGCCCGGTCCAGGTCCAAGAGGCCGTGCTTCGTGGGCTCGCGGCCCAGCACCACGTTCTCCGCCACGGTCAGCGTGGGCACCAGCATGAAGTGCTGGTGCACCATGCCGATGCCGCGCGCGATGGCGTCGCGCGGGCTCTTGAAGCGCACCGGCTGCCCGTCCATCCGGAACGTGCCCGCGTCCGGATGGTAGAGCCCGTAGAGCACGTTCATCAGGCTGGACTTGCCCGCGCCGTTCTCGCCCACCACGGCGAGCAGTTCCCCCGGGGCGATGTCCAGCGACGCGTCCTCCAGGGACACGCACGACCCGAAGCGCTTCGCGATGTGTTGGAGGGAGATCAGGGCCGCGCGACCTGGAAGGAGGCCAGCTCCGCCTGCGTCCCCGGCACCGTGAGCTTCCCGGCCAGGATGTCCTGGCGCAGCGCCTCCACCTTCTGGAGCACCTCCGCCTTGCCGGGGAACTCCACGCGCACGTCCGCCATGCCCACGCCGCTCTCCTTGAGGCCCAGCACCTGCTCGCCCGCCGTCAGCTTGCCGTCCACCAGGTCCTTCGCCGCCTGGTACACCGCCAGGTCGCTGTGCTTCACCATCGACGTGAGGATCGCCTCCGGCGCCAGGTGGGACTGATCCGAATCCACGCCAATGGCGAACACCGACTTGCCCGCCGCGCGCGCCTCCTTCACCGCCTGGATGACGCCCAGGCCGTCCGTGCCCGCCGCGTGGAAGATGACGTCCGCGCCCTTGGCGATGAGGTCCTGCGCCACTTCCTTCCCCGCCGACACGCTGTTGAAGCTGCCGGTGTAGACGCCCATCAGCGCGTCCGCCGCCTTCGGGTTCGTGGTGCGCACGCCCGCGCGGTAGCCCACGTCGAAGCGCTTGATGAGGGGCACCTCGATGCCGCCCACGAAGCCCACCTTGTTCGTCTTCGTCACCAGCCCCGCCAGCGCGCCCACGAGGAAGCTGCCCTCCTGCTCCTTGAAGAGCACCGTGCGCACGTTGGGCAGCGACTTCGGCTTGCCCTGCGCGTCCAGTAGCTGACTGTCGATGAGCAGGAACTTCGCCTCCGGGTTCTCCGTGGCCACGTCGCGCACCGCGTTGGCCAGCAGGTACCCGTTGCCGATGGTCAGCTTCGCCCCTTGCTCCACGAGCAACTGGAGATTGGGGGCGTAGTCCTCCTGCGCCTTGCTCTGGAGCACCAGCGGCTGCACCGGCAGCGGCTTCACTTCAGGTGCGAGCGACGCCAGGTCGGAGGAGATGGACTGACGCACTTCGCCAGAAGGGGCGTCCACGTAGCGGCCCCCCTCGTAGCGCTTGCCCGCGGCCCACAGCTCCAGGCCCCGCAGGGAGGCGTCGTTGAAGGAGTGGTCCCCCCGGCCCCCCACGTCGATGACGAGCCCCACGACGACCGGCTTTCCCTCGGGCGGCTTCGCGGCGGTGGCCGCTGGAGTCGGGGCCTTGGGGACTTCCTCGGACTTCTTGGAACAGGCGCACAGCAACGCGGCGAGTGCGAGCACGTGGAGTCGGTGGAGCATCATGGGCCCTGCTATCTATCAGATGCGGCTGGGGCTTTCCCTTTCCTGGGAGTGCATCAGGAGGGGACTTCCTGCTATGGCCTTGTCCCGTGCAACCCTACGAGCTCATCAAGGCCAAGCGCGACGGCGGCAAGCTGGACCCGTCGGACATTGAGGCGTTCATCCAGGCGTACACCGCCGGCACCGTGGCGGACTACCAGATGGCCGCCATGTGCATGGCCATCTTCTTCAAGGGGCTGGACTCGCGGGAGCTGGGGGCGTGGGCGCGCGCCATGCTCAACTCCGGCGAGGTCCTGGACCTCTCCGACACGCCGGCCATCAAGGTGGACAAGCACTCCACGGGCGGCGTGGGCGACAAGGTGTCGCTGAGCCTGGCGCCCCTGGCGGCGGCCTGCGGCGTGCCGGTGCCCATGATTTCCGGACGGGGCCTGGGTCACACCGGCGGCACCCTGGACAAGCTGGAGTCCATCCCCGGCTTCCGCGTGGACCTGTCCACGGAGCGCTACCGCCAGCTGGTGCGCGAGGTGGGCTGCTGCCTCATCGGCCAGACGGCCCAGGTGGCCCCGGCGGACAAGAAGCTCTACGCGCTGCGCGACGTGACGGCGACGGTGGACTGCATCCCGCTCATCGCGTCGTCCATCATGAGCAAGAAGCTGGCGGAGGGCATCGACGCGCTGGTGCTCGACGTGAAGGTCGGCAGCGGCGCCTTCATGAAGACGGCGGACGACGCGCGCGTGCTCGCCCGGACCATGATTGGCCTGGGCGCGGAGATGAACCGCAAGGTCGTGGCCCTGCTCACGGACATGGACCAGCCCCTGGGCCGCCAGGTGGGCAACGCCCTGGAGGTCCGCGAGGCCGTGGACATGCTCCGCGGCGAGGCGCCCGACGACTACACGGAGATCACCTACGCGCTGACCGCGGAGATGCTGGTGCTGGGCAAGAAGGCCGCCACCGTGGAGGAGGCGCGCGGGATGCTGCGCCGCTGCGTGGAGGACGGCAGCGCGCTCAAGAAGCTCAAGGAGATCGTCCGCTCGCAGGGCGGCGACCCGCGCTCCATCGACGACTACTCGCTGTTGCCCACCGCGAAGGCCACCACGGAGGTGGTCGCGCCGCGCGACGGCTTCGTCACCGGTATCCACACCGAGGGCGTGGGGCTGGCGGCGGTGGCGCTGGGCGCGGGGCGGCAGCGGGTGGACAGCCAGATCGACCCCGCCGTGGGCTTCACGCTGCTCAAGAAGGTGGGCGACGTGGTGCGGGAGGGCGAGCCCGTGGTGCAGGTGCACTACAACGACGCCGGCCCCGTGGACGACGTGCGGGCGCGGCTGCTCGCGGCCTACCGGTTTGGCGACCAGGCTCCCGCGGTCCGTCCCCTCGTGCTGGACCGGCTGGAGTAGTCGCGCTCGCCGCGTCCCGTCCCCCTGCGCGCCATGGCCCCCTCGTTCCGCGAGCTGCTGTCGGAGGTGAAGAAGGAGATCCACGAGGTCTCCCTCGAGCACGTCCGAGGCCTGTTGGACTCGGGCGCGAAGGTGAAGCTCATCGACGTGCGCGAGGCGGACGAATACGCCGGGGGGCGGCTCCCCGGCGCGGTGCACATCCCCCGGGGGTTCCTGGAGCTGCGCATCGAGGAGAAGGCGGACCGCGACGAGGAGCTCGTCCTCTACTGCGCGGGCGGCACCCGGTCCGCGCTCGCGGCCCGGACGCTGCGGGAGCTGGGCTACACGCGGGTGGCGTCGCTCGCGGGCGGCTACAACCGCTGGAGCGACGCGGCCCTCCCGGTGGAGAAGCCGGTCGTGCTCTCCCCGGACCAGAAGGAGCGCTACCGCCGCCACCTCATCCTCCCGGAGGTGGGCGAGGAGGGGCAGGCGCGGCTCCTGAAGTCGAAGGTGCTGCTTTTGGGCGCGGGCGGGCTGGGCTCTCCCGCGGCGCTCTACCTGGCCGCCGCGGGCGTGGGCACGCTGGGCGTGGTGGACGCGGACGTGGTGGACCTGAGCAACCTCCAGCGGCAGGTGCTGCACACGCTGGAGCGCCGGGGCCAGCCGAAGGTCCAGAGCGCGAAGGCCGCCCTCGAGGCGCTCAACCCGGACGTGAACGTGGTGCCCTTCCAGGAGCGGCTGACCTCCGCCAACGTGGAGCGCATCCTCGGGGACTTCGACCTGGTGCTGGACGGCGGGGACAACTTCCCCACGCGCTACCTGCTCAACGACGCGTGCGTGCTCCTGGGCAAGCCGAACGTCCATGGCTCCGTGTTCCGCTTCGAGGGACAGGTGACGACCTTCCTCCCGGGACAGGGGCCGTGCTACCGCTGCCTCTACCCCGCGCCTCCCCCTCCGGAGCTGGCGCCCTCGTGCGCGGAGGCCGGCGTGCTGGGCGTGCTGCCCGGGCTCATCGGGATGCTCCAGGCGACGGAGGCCCTCAAGCTGCTGCTGGGCGTGGGGGAGTCCCTGGCGGGGCGGCTGCTCACCTTCGACGCGCTGGGCACGCGCTTCCAGGAGCTCAAGCTGCGCAGGGATCCAGCGTGCCCGGTGTGCGCCCCAGGCGCGAAGGTGGAGCTCATCGACTACGAGCGGTTCTGCGCCACGGGGGCCTGAGGTCTCCCGGGATGCATTTTCAGGGGCAACGGTCTAGATGAGGCCGCGTATGATGCCGCCAGCCCAGACCCGGGGCGGTGGTGGAGCGCGACCCGGGGTCGGGCCTGAGAGCGGAAGCGGCAGGGAGACGACGGCGATGTCCGAGCAGAACGAGAACCAGGACACCAGGACGGGGGAGGACCGGCGTGACTCGCCCCGCGTCCCCATGCGTCTGAAGGTCCGGCGGCAGGGGGAAGAAAGCTACCTGGACCGCGCGGGGGACCTGTCCCTGGGCGGCGTGGGGTGGGTGGGTGAGGCGCTGGAGGCGGGCCAGGTCGTGGAGGTGCGCTTCGCGCTGCCTTCGCCCCTGGACGAGGTGCAGGTGCAGGGCGAGGTGCTGCCTCCCAAGCCCGGCATGACGGGCCCGGTGGTGCGCGTGCGGTTCCTGGATCTGCCGGTGGAGGTGGAGCTGGGCATCGCCCGGCACCTGGAGGCGCAGGTCAAGGACGAGCCCCGGAGCGCCTCCTAAGGCACGGGCTCCCGGATGGGACGGGCGCCCCCTGGGGCGTCCCGCGAAGGAGGGTGTCATGGCGGAGGAGATTCCCTGGGAGCGGCTGTTCGAGGAGGCCCTGCGGGTGCGTCAGCGCGCGCACGTGCCGTACTCGCGCTTTCCGGTGGGGGCCGCCGTGCTGTACGCGGACGGCTCGGTGGTGGCCGGCTGCAACGTGGAGAACGCCACCTACGGCCTCACGGTGTGCGCGGAGCGCGGCGCGTTCGTCGCGGGCGTGGCGCAGGGCCGTGAGAGGCCGGTGGCCGTGGCCATCGTCGTGGATACCCCGGAGCCCTGTCCCCCGTGCGGCATGTGCCGCCAGGTGATGGCGGAGTTCTCCGGGTCTGACCTTCCGGTGCGCAGCCGCACCCTCCGCGGGGAGGAGGCGCGCTACACGCTCGGTGAGCTGCTGCCGCACGCCTTCACCCGCGCCTTCCTCTAGGAATCTCTCGCGTGGACTTGCTCCTCACTGGCGCCACTGTCGTCACCATGAACCGCGACCGCGAGGTGCTGCCTCGCGCGGACGTGCTCGTGCAGGACGGGCGCATCGCGAAGGTGGGCCGGGGCCTGAAGGTGAAGGGCGCTCGCCGCGTCCTGGACCTCACCGGGCAGGTGGTGATGCCCGGCCTCATCCACGGCCACCTGCACGCCTGCCAGACGCTGTTCCGCGGCCACGCGGACAAGCGGGAGCTGCTGGACTGGCTGCGCGAGCGCATCTGGCCCATGGAGGCGGCGCACGACGCGGCGTCCCTGCGCGCCAGCGCGGACCTCACCTTCGCGGAGCTGATCCGCTCCGGCTCCACGGCGGCGCTCGACATGGGCACCGTGCACCACTACGACGCCGTCTTCGAGTCCGCGCGCGACAGCGGCTACCGGCTCGTCGGTGGCAAGGCGATGATGGACTCCGGCGCGGAGGTGCCCGCGGGCCTGCGGGAGACCACGGCGGACTCGCTGTCGGAGAGCCTGGCGCTGATGGCGCGCTGGCACGGCACCCACGACGACCGCCTCCGCTACGCGTTCGCGCCCCGCTTCGCCCTGTCCTGCACGCCGGAGCTCCTGCGCGAGGTGGGGCGGCTGTCGCGCGAGAAGGGCGTGCGGATCCACTCGCACGCCAGCGAGAACCGGACGGAGACGGACGTGGTCCGCCAGGTCACCGGCGAGGACAACGTCGCCTTCTTCCACGGGCTGGGCCTGACCGGGAAGCACGTCACGCTGGCCCACTGCGTCTGGGTGGAGGGCCGGGAGCAGGCGCTGCTGCGCGAGTCGGGCACGGTGGTGTGCCACTGCCCGGGCTCCAACCTGAAGCTCGCGTCGGGCTACGCGCGCGTGCCGGAGCTGCTGGCGGACGGCATCCCCGTGGCGCTGGGGGCGGACGGCGCCCCGTGCAACAACACGCTGGACCTGTTCCACGAGATGCGGCTCGCGTCCGTGCTGCACAACCCGCGCGTGGGCCCGGTGGCGATGACGCCCATGCACGTCCTGGAGATGGCCACGCTGCACGGCGCCCGCGCGCTGGGCCTGGAGGACGAGGTGGGGTCGGTGGAGGTCGGCAAGCGCGCGGACCTGACGGTGGTGGACACGCGCGGCTTCCACTTCTGCCCGCTGCCGGAGGACGTGACGGGGCCGCTGGTGTACTCGGCGCGCTCCACGGACGTGTCGCACGTGCTCATCGACGGCAAGCTGGTGCTGCGCGAGGGCGAGCTCACCACGATGGACGCCTCCGCGGTGCTCGCCAACGCCCAGACGCAGGCGCGCAAGCTCTTCGCCCGCGCGAAGCTGAAGGCCTAGCGGCGCTGGGCGGTGGCCGCGTCCTGGGCCTGCGCGCGGGGCAGGCGCAGCACGAAGGACGTGGCCCAGCCGTCCGCGTCCTCGACGGAGAGCCGGCCCCCGTGGGCCTCGGCCGCGAGCCGGGAGAAGTACAGGCCCAGGCCGTAGCCCCGGCGGCCCTCCTTCTCGCGGCTGCCCTGCACGTACTTGTCGAAGAGGGACTCGCGCGCCTCGGGGGGGATCGCGATGCCGTCGTTGCGCACCGCCAGCCACTGCAGGCCCTCGGACTCGCCCGCCTCCAGGCGCACCCGCCCGCCGGACGGCGCGTAGCGGAGCGCGTTGGTGGCCAGGTTCTCCACCACGCGGATGAGCAGGCCCGCGTCCCCCGTCAGGTGCAGGCCCGGGGAGGAGGCCAGCTCCAGCCGGATCTTCCGCAGGCGGGCCGCGCCGTCCAGGGAGCGGCGCACCTCGTCCAGCAGGGGGGCCACCGGGAAGGGCTGCTTGCGCGGGGACAGCCGGCCCTGCTCCAGCCGGGGCACGTCCAGCAGGTCGGAGATCATCCGGTCCAGGCGGGCGGTGACGGCGAGCCCCGTGCGCACCGACTCCACCAGCGGGGTCCCGACGGGCAGCTCCTGCTCCATCCACGACAGCGACAGCGTCACGGCCGACAGCGGCGAGCGCAGGTCGTGCACCAGGAACTGCATCAGCTGCTCCTGGTGGGCCTGGAGCGCCTCCAGCTGGGCGTTGCGCCCGTGGGCCTCCGACAGCATGCGCTCGATGGTGCGGTGGGCGTCCTCCACCTCGGTGGCGCGGCGGGCGTCCAGCTGCCGCGCCACCTCCGCGCGCGACAGGTCCATGGCCAGCTGCCGCAGCCGCCCGGTGCCGTAGTGGCTCACCGCCGCGACCAGCACCAGCGTCACCGCGGCCACGGTCACCGCGCCCAGGCCCACGCCCGCCTCGCGCATGAGCACCGCCTGCGCCAGCGCGGACAGGCCCGCCGTGCCATAGACGAGCCAGGGCATCAGCTCCAGGCCGGACAGCGCCACCACGAGCGCGAAGAGCCCCAGGCTGAAGCCCGCGACGCCCGCGGGGAAGGGCGACACGGGCAGCGCCAGCTGCTGGAGCCCGAACACCAGCCCCACGTCCACCAGCGACTGCACCACGCCCAGCTGCCGCGAGAAGGGCCGGGAGCGCAGCGCGAAGAGCATCGCCACCACGCCGCCGTAGCAGAGCAGCAGCGGAGGATAGTGGGTCCAGTCGCGGGCGCCGGACAGCCACAGCCCCACGCTCACGGCGAAGAACACGGCCGTGCCCACCAGCCGCACCGCCGCTCCCGCGCCCAGCACATGTTTGCGCTGGGCGGCCACGACCCGCGCGAGTTCATTCTCAAAGGCGACGGGAGGTTCTGTGTCCATGGGACGCTCCCGTTTTCCCCGCTTCCTCCCCGCCCGGCAAGTTCATGGCCGCCTCGTCTTTCGCGACACCCGCCGGACCCCTAGAAACAGGGGCTGGCGGGAGGGGGTCGTCCGGTGGCCCTGGCCCCGGCCGGGCTGGCGGGCGGTGGCCGTCCGGGGGCAATCATCCGTTCCGGGCAGGCGTAGTCACGATGACACGCGCCTTTCGGCCGGGTGCTTGTGGGTGGCGGAGTTCGTGTAAGGTGGCTGGGATTACGCACAGGCGGAGGTGAGAGCCGACATGTGGCAGCGATTCAAGAGAGCGATGCGGAGCTTCGCGGGCTTCTTCGTCTCCTCCATCGAGGATCCGGAGCTGATTCTCGAGCAGAACATCCGTGACCTGAACGACCAGGTCCCCAAGATGAACGAGTCCATCGCCATGGTCCGGGCGAATGTGACGCTGCTCGAGAAGGAGAACATGAAGTACCAGCAGGACGTGCGGGAGCTGACCGCCAAGGTGAAGGCCGCCATCCAGGCCGGCCGCGACGACCTGGCCGGCACGTACGCGACCAAGCTCCAGGGGGAGAAGGAAGCGCTCGCCCGCAACCAGCAGCAGCTCGACATCGCGAAGCAGGCCTACGAGAAGGCCCTGAACGTCAAGAAGGCGTTCATGCGCGAGAAGGACCGCAAGACCCAGGAGGCGATGAACGCCGTCCGGGACGCGCGGCGCGCCAAGTGGCAGGCGAAGGTCGCCGACACGATGGAGTCCTTCACGGTCGCCGGCGTGGACTCCACGCACGACGAGATGCTGCGCAAGGTGCAGGAGAAGACGGCCATCAACGAGGCGCGCATGCAGATGGCGCTGGAGTCGGTGGACCACCAGGCCGCGGCCATCGAGGAAGAGGCCGAGAAGATCCAGGGCGACGAGCTGGTCAAGCAGTTCAAGATGGAGATGGGCCTGCTGGACAGCCCCGCGCCGGTGTCGGACGTGGGGGCGGGGCCCGAGAAGACCATCGGCAAGAAGGTGGAGATCAAGTAGTTCTCCCCCCATGAAAGAGGCCGGCGCACACGGATGAAGCTGCACCGCGGACCCGGCCTCTTTCTCTTCCTCGCGCTCTGTGTCCTGGGCGCGGGGTACGTGTTCGCCTCGCGGGCGGGCTACCTCGACCGCTTGCAGGCGCGCTTCTTCCCCTCCACCCGCGAAGCCGTGCGGCTGTCCCCCGGTGACTTTCCCGCGGGCGTGGCGGCCCCGGTGGCGGACGTGGCGTCGGTGCCGCTCAGGCCCGTGCTCATCGGCTTCACCCCGCGCGGCTCCGCCTCCGCGCTGCTCGTCGCCGCGGGTGGCTCCACCACGCTGGACAACCCGGTGACGCCCGCTGGCGCGGCCCAGGGCCTGCTCAAGACAGCGTACGCGCTGGACGCGCGCGCGGTGCTCTTCGCCCGGGAGGAGGAGCTGAAGCAGGCCCTGTCCGTGGGCGCGGAGAACGGCGGCGTGGACATGGCGGCGCTGTCGGTGGACCGGCTGGCGTCGTGGGCGCCCACGCTCCGGGACGCGGCGCCGCGCACGGTGTTGCTCGTGGGGCGCAGCCGGGGCCAGGAGGCGATGGCGGCGGTGGGGGTGCCGGACCTGGCCAGCCTGCGCGGCAGGCGGGTGGGCGTGTATCCGGGCGGCTCGTCGCACTACTTCGCCCTGTGGGTGCTGGCGCGGGCCGGGCTGCGGACCTCCGACGTGCGGTGGGTGGACCTGCCCTCCACGCTGGACGCCGGCCGGGCGCTGCGGGAGGGCCGGGCGGACGTGGTGGTGGGCTTGTGGGGCGACGTGGAGCTGGCCGCGCGCGACCGGGGCGGCAAGGTGCTGGCGACGACGGCGGACGCGCCGCACCTCCTGGCCACGGTGCTGGTGGCCCGGGGCGACTTCGCGGCGCGCTACCCGGACGCGGTGCGCCGGGTGCTCCGGGGCCTCCTGGACGCGGGGCAGGGCGTGCTCAAGGACCCGGCGGCCGGGGCGCGGCTGTTGGGCGAGGTGGCGCCCTACCTGGGCGACCCGACGGAGGCCATCCGCAGCGCGCCGCCCGCGACGCTGGCGGACAATCGGGCCTTCTTCGGACTTTCCGGCGAGGCGCCAGTTACCTATGACGAGCTCTTCCAGAGCGCCGCGGCGCTCTTCCAGAAGCTCAAGCGCGGGACCGCGCCCCCGCCCGCGGAGGACACGCGGGACCTGGGCGCGCTGAAATACGTCTCCGAGGCGCGGGGGCCCTAGGCCCTGCTTTAGGCTCTGGGAGTGGGCAGCGGGAAGGGGAGTCGGACGTGGCGAAGACACCGAACTACATCAAGGCCGCGTTCCTCCTGCCGGCCAACCTGGTGGGCCTGACGACGGCGGCCATGTCCAGCGCCGTGACGCAGCAGCCGCTGCCCATGCTGGTGGCGCTGGGCGTGGAGGGCCTGTACCTGGGCGTCCTGTCGTCCATGTCGCGCTTCCAGCGCGCCGTGCGCTCGAAGCAGCCGGACAACCCGGAGGCGGCGCGCGCGGCGGTGGACGCGCTGCTCGCGGACCTCGCGCCGTCGCAGCGCGACCACTACCAGCAGCTGGTGGGGCTGAAGGAGAAGATCCTCGGCAACTATCGCAAGCTGCCCGGCGGGCGCGTGCTGGTGGCGGACAGCGAGCCCAAGCTGGACGCGCTGCTCACGTCGTTCCTGCGGCTCATCTCCGCGCTCAACCAGTACCGCACGTACCTGGGCGGGTCGGACCGGGAGCACCTGGCGGGTGAGGTCGCGGCGCTGGAGGCGGAGGTCGCGGAGGAGCCCAACCCACGCCTCAAGGACGTGAAGGGCAAGCGCGTGGAGATCCTGCGCAAGCGCCTGATGCGCTTCGAGCAGGCGGGCGAGAGCCGCGAGGTGGTGAGCCACCAGCTGGCCGGCATCGAGGACCTGATGCGGCTGACGCACGAGCAGTCCATCGCCATCCGCGACCCGGAGAGCGTCAACCGCCAGCTCGACGTGCTCTCCGCGGAGACGGAGGCCACCGATGAGACGGTGCGCCAGATGGAGCGCTTCCTCGACTTCACCGAGGAGACGCGCGGGCCCCTGCCGCACGGCGGCACGCGCGTGCGGTGAGCCGGGCGCGGGCCCGCATGCCGGTCCGCCCCTGCTGGCCTGGACCGCCCCTCGCGGTGGGGCGGGTGGCGCCTGTTCACCGTGGCACCTTGGGGGCGAGGCAGCGGCCGGTGACGGCGCACGAATAGATTGACTCTCCGCCGCAGGCATCCTGTCCTGACGTCCATGCTCCGCCGCGTAGGCTTCCTCCCGCTGCTCTTGGTGTTGGTCGTGTTCGCCGGCTGCTCGCGCTGCGGGAAGGACGCGGCCGGGCCCGCGGCCTCGCCGTCGGGTGTGTCGCGCTACCTGCCGCGCACGGCGCAGGCGGCGGTCGTCATCGACGACCTGGGCACGCTGGGCGAGAAGCTGGCGCGCTTCCAGAACCTCAAGGTGGCCTCGTTCGTCGCGCAGCTGCAGAACTTCCCGTCCGCGGAGCGCTACGTGTCCGCGGTGATGCGGCAGGTGGGCGTGGACCTGCGCAGCCGCAAGGCGCTGGAGGATGCCGGCATCGATCCGAAGCGCGGCGCGGGCGCGGCCTTCCTGGGCGGCACGCAGGTGGTGTCCGTCATCGGCGTGAAGGACGCGGACAAGCTCAAGACCACCTTCGCCACCTTCGCCCGCACGCGCCTGGGCGCGTCGGAGGAGAAGGAGGCGAAGTCGGACGCGGGGCGGCTCGTCACCTTCCACCGCCCGGGCTCCACGGAGCCCCTGCTGGGCATGCTCTTCCTCAAGCACGACCTGGTGCTGCTGTCCGCGGGCGCGTCGGTGGCGCGGCTGACGGAGCTGGCGGCGCTGCCGGAGGAGAGCTCGCTCGCGAAGGAGCCGGTGCTGGAGGCGTCGCTCAAGCGGCTCTCCGGCGACCGGGACTTCCACGTGTGGCTGCCGGGCGGCACGGGCCTGCTGCCCATGGGCACGGTGCAGGGCATCACCTTCACGGGCCACATCGAGGAGCGCGCGGTGACGCTGCGCGCGGACGCGCCGTGGCCGGACACGCAGGCGTCGCTCGCGGCGCTGGAGCCCAAGGGCGGTGAGGCGCTCGTGGGCTGGCTGCCGCAGGACAGCTTCTTCGTGGCGCGCTTCCGGGGAGACCCCGCGCAGCTCGACGGCGTGTGGCCGTACCTCGCGGGCTCGCAGGTGACGCGCGCGGTGCAGGAGGCCGGCTTCAACGTGAAGACGGAGGTGTTGGACAACCTCAAGCCGGGGATGGTGCTGTCGCTGTCGCTGTCGCCCAACGTCAACCTGTCCTCGGGCATGCCGGACCTGGACCTGCGGCGGACCAACCCCTTCCGCTTCGTCAACCTGGTGGCGCTGGCGGAGGTGAAGGACGTGGCGAAGGGGCAGGCCACCTTGGAGAAGGTGCCCGGCTTCGCGGGCGGCTTCGGCGCGAAGGTGGAGCCCATGGACGTGAACGGCCAGAAGGCCTACCTCACGTCGTACCGCGCGGGCGAGGGCGCGCACTTCGCGCTGTCGAAGGACGGCAAGCTGGTGCTCGCGGCGCCGCGCGCGCGCCTGGAGTCGTCCCTGGCCGCGCTCGCCCAGCCGGCGGGCACGGGCCCCGTGTCGGAGGACCTGAAGTCGGTGGGCAAGGACGCCGCGGTGGTGGTGCTCCTGGACCTGCGCCGGCTGGCGGACGCGGTGAAGGCGCTGCCGTCCGCCGCGTGGGGCATTGGCGGCTTCGCCATCAAGGCCACCACGGTGCGCTGGCTGGACGCCACCGACGACCTGCGCGCCGTGACGATGGCGCTGTCGCGCAAGGACAAGGCGCTGCAGGCTGAAATCTCCCTGAGGCTGACGCCCGCGCCGGCCGCCACCACGACCACGACCCCGGCCACGCCGTGATCCGCGCGCGAGACGTCGTGAAGGAATACGAGGACGGCGAGGGGGCGCGGGTGCGCGTCCTCGACGGCGTGTCCCTGGACGTGGAGGCCGGCGACTTCGTCGCGGTGGTGGGCGCGTCCGGCAGCGGCAAGTCCACGCTGCTGCACCTGTTGGGCGGCCTGGACGTGCACTACCAGGGGCAGCTGGAGGTGGGCGGGGTGAAGCTCACCGGCCTGCGCGACAGGGAGCTGGCGCGCTTTCGCAACACGCACGTGGGCTTCGTCTTCCAGTCGTTCCACCTCATCCCCAACCTGTCCGCGCTGGAGAACGTGCTCCTGCCCTCGCACTTCGGTCCGGCCACGGCGGACGGGCGCAAGCGCGCGAGCCAGCTGCTGGAGCGCGTGGGCCTGGGCGCCAAGCAGGACCGCGCGCCCATCCGCCTCTCCGGCGGCGAGCGCCAGCGCGTGGCCATCGCGCGGGCCCTCTTCGGCAGTCCCCGGCTGCTGCTGTGCGACGAGCCCACGGGCAACCTGGACGCGGCGACGGGCGCGGGCGTCATCCAGCTCTTCCAGGAGCTGCACAAGGAAGGGCTCACCGTGCTCACCGTCACCCACGAGGAGCGCATGAGCGCGGTGGCGCGCCGGGTGCTCCGGCTCAAGGACGCGAGGCTCGTGGAGGAGTCCACCTCCTCCGAGCCCCTGGCCTCGCGAGGTGCGCCGTGAGGTGGGACGCGCTGTCGAGGCTGGTGCGGCTGTCCCTCGCGCGCGAGCGCCGGGGCGCGTTCTTCTCCGCTTTCGGCGTGGCCATGGGCGTGGGCGCGCTCGTGTTCTTCGTGGGCCTGGGGCTGGGCGTGGGGAGCGTCATCCGCGAGCGCATCTTCCCCACGGACTCGCGCCTGGTGGACGTGGTGCCCGCGTCGGTGTCGCTGGGCCTCTTGGGCGGCGGCAAGCTGGACGCGGCGGCGGTGGAGCGCCTGGGCGCGCTGCCCGGCGTGGAGACGACGTACCGGAAGATGAACGTGCGCGTGCCGGCGGTGACCCGCTACGACGGCGTCTTCTTCGGCTCGCGCCTGCGCATGGGCATGGAGGTGCTCGCGGTGGGCGTGGACCCCGGCCTCGTGCGCAAGGACGTGGGGCTCCAGGAGGCGAAGGACTTCAGTGACCCGGGCGAGGGCAAGGCCATCCCCGCGCTCATCTCCACGCGCTTGCTGGAGCTGTACAACAAGACGTTCGCGCCCGCGCGCAAGCTGCCGCAGCTGTCCGCGGAGATGCTCATCGGCTTCGGCTTCCCGGTGGAGTTCAACCGCTCCTACGTGGCGGCCACGTCGGGCGGCCCCAGCACCACGCAGCAGGCGCAGGTGGTGGGCGCGTCCGACCGGGCCATGCTCGCGGGCATCACCATCCCCCTGGACACGGCGGTGCGCATCAACCGCGCCGCGGGCGCGGACGCGGACAGCTACTCCGGCGTCACGCTGGTGGCGGCGGACCCTTCGCGCGTCCCGGAGCTGGTGGACGCGGTGAAGGGGATGGGCTTCGAGATCGATGATCAAGAGCGCAGGATGGCGGAGAACGCGGGCGCGGCGGTGGCGCTCACCACCTCCGCGCTGGCGCTGCTGTCCATCCTCATCTGCGTGCTGGCCGCGGTGAACATCGCCCATGCGATGTCCTCGTCGGTGCGCGCACGGGCAAGGGAGATTGGCGTGATGCAGGCCGTGGGCGCTTCGCGCGCGGACGTGCGCGCCATCGTGCTGGCGGAGGCCAGCGTGGTGGGCGTGCTGGGCGGTGGGGCGGGGACCGCGGCGGCGCTGGTGCTGGCCTTCGCGGTGGACCGGTTCGCGGCGGGCTACCTGCCCAACTTCCCCTTCAAGCCCGACAGCTTCTTCTCCTTCCCCGTGGGCGTGGTGCTGGGCGGCGTGCTGCTGGGCCTCCTGGCCGCGCTCGCCGGCGCCTACTTCCCCAGCCGCCGCGCCGCCGCCACGGACCCGGCCAGGACGCTCGCGGGATGACCGGCCCTGCTCGCAAGACGCTGCTGACCAACGGGGTGTGCCTGGTGGGGTTCGCGTGGATCTACGGGGGCGACCTCGCGGATGCCCTGCGCGCCCGCTCCGCGGAGGTCTCCGCGCTCATGACGCCGCCGTCCGCCGTCCGCTCGGGCGTGGTGCTGGGGCTCGCGGCGGTGGGGCTGGCCGTGTTCCTGGGGGGACTCCTGCGCAAGCAGCCGGAGGGCTTCAAGGGCTACCGGCTCCTGCCCATCCTGCTCGTGGGCGCGCTCTTCGTGGACCTGGTCCTGGCGGAGGGGCGGACGCCGCTGGACTCGCCCGAGCTGGCCGCGGTCGCGCTCCAGCGCTTCCAGAGCGGGGCCCAGAAGCTGGCCACGCCGCAGGCCGTGCCCACGCAGGCGCGCGTCCTCCAGCCCCTGGTGGAGGAATTGGGCAGCCCTCCGTATTTGGAGCGGGGCGTGCCGGTGCCGGCCTACGCACTCCAGGTGCGCACGGACTGCGAGGGTCCCCCCCGTGAGGCTCCTGGGACACGCCCCGGGACGCTGCTGTACTGCGTCGCCCGGGATGGCAGGCAGGCCTGGGTGGGGCTGGTCGGGCTGCCCGCCGAGGTGCGCTTTGGTGCGCCAGCGGTGTTCTCGCGCGGGGGCGAGCCTCGCTTCGCCGTCGTCCGCGTCCAGGTCCCAGAGGAGGAAGGCGTCATGGAGGGCATCGATCTGGAGATTCCCCAGGTGGATGGGGGTGGCGCGGTGACGTCCCCTGTGCCTTGAATCCGGGTCGCCTGCAGGGCAAGCGTGCGGAAATAGGTCCGCGTGCGCGGTTGACCCCTCGGAGCCGCGATCGATAGGCTCCCTGCAAGGACTCGACCCCCACTCAAAGTGACGACCTCTCAACCGAAGCGGCAACCCATCCCGTTCGGGAAGTATCTCCTCCTGGACCGCGTCAACATCGGCGGCATGGCGGAGGTCTGGCGCGGCAAACAGTTCGGCGCCAGTGGCTTCGAGCGGCTCGTCGCCATCAAGCGAATCCTCCCGAACATCGCGGAGGACGAAGAATTCATCTCGATGTTCATCGATGAGGCGAAGATCAGCGTCCAGCTGACCCACGCCAACATCGCGCAGATCTACGAGCTGGGGCAGATCGCCAGCAGCTACTTCATTTCGATGGAGTACATCCCCGGCAAGGACATGCGGGCCATCTTCGACCGCTGCCGGAAGAAGGGGGAGCCCGCGCCGGTGCCGCTGGTCGCCTTCTGCGTGGCGAAGATGTGCGAGGGCCTGGACTACGCCCACCGCAAGAAGGACGGGATGGGGCGCGACCTCAACATCGTCCACCGCGACATCTCGCCGCAGAACGTGCTCGTGTCCTTCGAGGGCGAGGTCAAGGTCATCGACTTCGGCATCGCGAAGGCGGCGGGCAAGGCGACGAAGACGCAGGCCGGCATCCTCAAGGGCAAGTTCGGCTACATGAGCCCGGAGCAGATCCGCGGCCTGCCGTTGGACCGGCGCTCGGACGTGTTCGCCATTGGCGTGTGCCTCTACGAGATGCTCACGGGCGAGCGCCTCTTCGTGGGCGACAGCGACTTCAGCGTGCTGGAGAAGGTGCGCAAGGCGGAGGTGCCGTCCCCGTCCACGTACAACCGGCGCATCCCAGAGGCGCTGGAGCGCATCGTCCTCAAGTCGCTGGCGAAGGACGTGGACGAGCGCTACCAGTATGCCAGCGAGCTGGGCGACGACCTCCAGCGCTTCCTGCTGACGAACGACTCCATCTTCGGCCGCAAGGACCTCATGCAGTACATGAAGTCCACGTTCGCCGAAGAGGTGGAACGGGAGAAGCAGCGGCTGGCCGAGTACGCGGACATCCGCGCGCCGGACGGCATGCTGGCGGCCATCGAGGCGGGCTTCAGCGGCCCGTCGCCGGTGCCCACGCAGAGCATGACCAACATCCCCGCGGTGGCGCCCTCCGCGCCCGCCGTGGAGCCGGTCTCCGCGCCGCCGCCGCGCGCCTCCAACTCCGGCGCGAACGCCGGCCAGGGGGCCCGCCGCTCGCCCACGCTCGCAGCGCTGCCCAAGCTCACCGCCGCGCCCGCCGCGCCCTCGCCCAAGGAGGACGAGGAGCTGGCGACGCAGATGGTGGACCGCGACGCCGTCTTCGACGACGCCCCGGAGCCCACCACCCAGCCGGGGGCCGCCATTGGCCGCGCCGTCACGCCGCTGGAGACTCCAGCCGCGCCCGTGGACGACGATGAGGACGTGGCGGGCCGCACCGCAGTCATCCCGCCGCCCTCGTCGCTGCCCCCGCCTCCTCCGGGGCCGCCGCGCCTGTCCCAGAGCAACGCCCCGGTGCTCAGCGCCGCGCCCCCGCGCCCGTCGCTCACCAACGTGCCCACGCTGATGGCCCACGACGCGCCCGCGCCGCGGCAGACGCCGAACCGGGGCAACGACAGCCAGCTGCCGCGCCTCCACCGGCCGGACGCGCCGCCGGAGCAGCTGCCGCCCTTGTCGCGCCCGCCCGGGCCGCCCGTCCTGAGCGGGGCGAACGCGCCGCCGCGTCCGCCCCCGGCGAAGGAGCCCCACGCGAGGGATGCACGGACGAAGGAGGCGCCCGCGGAGGCCTCTGGCGGTGGCATGGGCCTGCGCGGCATCGACAAGCGCCTGCTCTACAGCGCCGTGGCCCTGGCCTCGCTGCTCCTGCTGGTGGGCATGGCGGTGGTGCTCTCGCCGAGCAAGGCCGCCCTGGGCTACGTGATGGTGGAGCTCAAGTCGCTGGACGTGAAGGACCGCGCGATGGTGTCCATCAACGCCGGCCCTCCGGAGAAGTTCCCCTCGAACGGCTTCATCCTGAAGCAGGTGCCGGTGGGCAACGTGCTGGTGGTGGTGACGGCGGACGGCGCCGACGCCTTCAACCAGGCCGTGATGGTGTCCGAAGGGGCCAACGCCACGCAGGTGCCCGTGGTGCTCAAGCGCCAGTCGCGCTCGGTGGTGGTCGTCTTCAAGACCCAGCCCGACGACGCCGAGGTGAAGATCGACGGCAAGGTGGCCCGGGCGCAGGGCAGCCACGAGCTGGTCAACCGGGAGTTCTCCCTCAGCTCCGACTCGCCGCTGGTGGAGGTGTCGGCGCCCGGTTACGCGCCGCACATCTCCACCGTGCAGGTGAAGAGCAGCGGCCTCGACGTGGCGGCGGTGCTCGAGCGTGCCCCGGTGGACGTGCGGGTGGAGTCCACGCCGGAGGGCGCCTCCATCTTCCTGGGCAACAAGGACCTGGGCGCCGTCACGCCGACGAACGTGCGGGTGCCCTTTGGCACGCGCGAGCTGACGCTCAAGGCGAAGTGCTTCTCCGACGCGGATGTGTCCGTGGGAGCGCCTGCTACGCCGGGCGGCTCGGTGAAGGTGGAAGCGTCCTTGAAGAAGCTGGCGCGCTGCCGCGATTAGCGGCGGCGCGGTCCCGACACTAAAGGTAGGCCTGGGGGTCCTCCCCCCGGATGTCCCTGGGGGGAGTGGCGCCGGAGGGATGTCCGTGACGAAGGTGCGCAAGGTGAACAAGGCGGATCCGCTGGCGGATCTGCCCCGGTGGGCGCAGCAGCTGGCGCGCAAGTACTACACGAAGACGGTCAGCACCTTCCTGCTGTACGGGGCCGTGCGCGACCTGCAGCCCTTGCAGCTGGAAGGCGGTGGGCGCGGCTTCGGGACGCTCAAGACGTTCCTGTCGGAGGAGCTGTTCGGTGGGCGGGACCACGTCCTGTTCTACGACCGCTCGTCCGGCATCCGCTCCGCGACGCCGGAGACGCAGAAGGACCTGGTGCGGGCCATGTCGGGCTACGACGCCATGTACGGCACCGACTACGCCAAGGTCATGCCGCGCGATCCGGGCCGTGCGTTGCAGATCCTGGAGAACTTCCTGCGCATGCGCCTGAGCGAGGGCCGCTCGCTGGCGCTCATCATCGACTTCGCGGAGACGCTGGTCCCCGGCGGGGAGATGAGCCACCTGTCCGCGGAGGACCGCTTCGTCGTGGCCACGCTGGACAAGTGGGCGCACGACCCGCAGTTCCTCGCGGGGGACGTGTCGGTGGTGCTGCTGGCGGAGAACCTGGCGGACATGTCGCCGCGCATCAGCCGCAACCCGTACGTGGCGCCCATCGAGCTGCCCCTTCCCACGGAGGAGGAGCGCCTGGACTACGTGCGCTCCAAGCTGGAGGGCAAGCGCCTCCAGTCGCTGTCGGAGGTGCCGCTGGCGGGCCTGGCGAAGATGACGGCGGGCCTGTCGCGCATCAACCTGGACCGCGTGCTCACGGAGGCGCTGGAGCGGGAGATCCGCATCACGCCGGACCTGCTCAAGGAGAAGAAGAAGGAGCTCATCCAGGCGGAGTGCCACGGCCTGCTGGAGTTCATCGAACCCGCGCACACGCTGGACGCGGTGGCGGGCCATGCGCCCGCCAAGCAGATGCTGCGGCAGGCGGCGTCCGCGCTGAAGAAGGGCCGCATCGAGGTCATGCCCATGGGCTACCTGGTGAGCGGCCCGGTGGGGACGGGCAAGACGTTCATGGTGAGCTGCTTCGCCGGAGAGATTGGCATCCCGGTGGTGAAGTTCCTGAACTTCCGCAGCCAGTGGCAGGGCGTCACGGAAGCCAACCTGGAGAAGATCTTCAACCTGCTGAAGGCCCTGTGGCCGGTGGCGGTGATGATCGACGAAGCGGACACCTTCCTGGGCAACCGCGACTCTGGCGGGGACTCGGGGACGAGCAGCCGCATCTTCGGCTCCATCGCGTCCTTCATGGGCAACACGCAGTACCGCGGGAAGATCGTCTGGTTCCTGCTGACGGCGCGGCCGGACCTGCTGCCCATCGACCTGAAGCGTCAGGGGCGCGCCGAGGAGCACATCGCGCTCTTCTATCCGCAGACGGACGCGGAGCGGAACGAGCTGTTCCAGGCGATGAGCCGCAAGACGGGCGTGGCGGTGGAGGGGGTGGAGTCCTTCTCCTCGCTGATTCCGGAGGGCCTGCGGGCCTTCAGCGGCGCGGACATCGAGGCGGTGATGGTCCGCTCGAAGTTCCGCGCGCTGGCGGACGGGCGGGACCAGGTGACGAAGGACGACCTCATCGCCGTGCTGACCGACTTCGTCCCGCCCAGCTATCCGCTGGAGATCGAGATGCAGAACCTGGTGGCGGTGCAGGAGTGCACCAGCCGGGCGCTGCTGCCAGAGAACTTCCGCAAGGTGGACCGGGACTTCATCAGTCGGCGCGTCCGCGAGCTGAAGATGCTGCTGGAGGAGCAGTAGGGCCTCAGCCAGCGGTGAGGGGGACGCCCAGGTTCGGATCCTGGAGCGTCTCCACCACCGCGATGCGGTCGCCCACGGCGAGCGCGTCATGCAGCACCAGGATGTCCTCGTTCGCGTGACGGATGCAGCCATGGGACACGTCGCCCCCGAGCAGGGCGGGGGCGCTGGTGCCGTGCAATTCCTCGCCGCTGCGGTGGCCATCCACCCAGGAGAGGTCCAGCAGCCGCGCGCCGAAGACGTGCCGGTCGTTCCACAGCCGCGCGCCCGCGTCCTCCGTGGCCACCTGATCCAGCTTCGCGCGCACCACCTTGAGGCCCGCGTGCGTGGGCGTGGCGGCGGTGCCGACCGCGTTGGGGAAGATGTCCAGGAGCTGCCCCTCCGGGTCGAAGAGGAAGGTGCGGTGCTCGCGCAGGGCGATGACGACGCGCACGGGCTGTCCCGCGTAGAAGGGGGAGGGCAGGGCGCGCGACTGTCCCCGGGCCCCCAGCGCGGGGGCGAGCGCCACCAGGGCGCGCAGCGTGGCCGCGTCGAGCACCCCGTTCGAGCGCACCTCGGGGAACCCCGCGCGAGCATGCACCTGGAAGTTGCGCAGCGCGCGGGCCGTGTCCGGGCCGTAGCGTCCGTCCGCGCCGCCGTACAGCGCGAACCCCATGTCCAGGAGCGCGCCCTGCACCGCGAGAAGTCCGTCACCCCGTGAGCCCGCGCCCAGCACCGCCCCACCCGAGGCCACGTCCATGAGCTGGGAGGAGCCGGCGAAGCGAGGGTGTTCCAGGAGCGGCGTCGACGAAGGGCTCGCGCCGTCCGTGCCTCCGGTGCGCGCGCTGTCGCCCGGAGGTGTGGGCCTGAAGGTGACGGCGTTCGCCAAGGCGAGCGATGAAGCCATCCGTGTCACCGGTGCCGTCGACACAGCCTCCCATGCGCGGGCCGTCTCTCCGGACCATGGCATCGCGCTCGCGCGGCCATCCGTCGTCGCGGCGCCGCGCGAGCGCTCGTGGAAGGCCGTGCCCGGTGCGCGCGGCGTGGCCCCGGTCCCGGCTCCCGGTGGCGCGCTGGCAAGCGGTGCGTGCGCGGATGAAGGGGACTCACGGAAGCGCGTGAGCGAGTTGGGCTCGGAGGCAGGAGGCTCGCGGCGCGGAGTCGGTTCCCTGGGAACCGTCCTGTCTCCCGGACGACCGGCTCCACCAAACAGGACGGACCGGAGCAGGGGCGCTCCCGGCGGCCGGCCCGCGTCGATGGGCGCGGGCTCTCGCGTGTCGGGCGTTTCAGGGAGGACCGCGGACGTCTCTCGAAGCAGGGCGGATGCGAGCATGGCTCCGGGGACTGCAAGCCCCCGGCCGTCGCCTCACGCCCTCATGCCGCTACGGCGCGCTCAGCGACAGCAGCTTGCCGGTGGGGACCGTGCGGTGGTCCTTGATGTGGTTCCACTTCATGATGTCCTCGACGGACACGTTGTAGCGCTGGGACACCGACCAGAGCGTCTCGCCCTCGGCCAGGGTGTGCACCTTGCCCTTGGGACCCACGGGGGCCTGGCCCGCGACGGTGTTCGCCACGACGATGGTCCCGCCGCGCTCCTCCACCTTGGCGGGCGCCGCGCTCTTGGCGTCCGACGGCCACACCGCCAGCAGCGTGCCCACCGACAGCGTGCGGTTGCGGCGGGGCAGGTTGTTCCACTTCTTCAGGTCGTCCACGGACACCTGGAAGCGGTTGGCGATGAGCCACAGGCTGTCGCCGTCCTGCACCCCGTACGTCACGCGCGTCTTCCCATCCACCTTCTCGGTCTTCACGGGACCCGCGGCCACGGGCCCCTTGGGCGTTCCGGCGGGCACTTCGTCCTCCGGCCGCGCCACCACCACGCCGCTGCGCCGCGCCTGCGCGACCTTCGACGCCAGGGCGCCACCCGCTTCGCCGCTGCCGCCCCGGCCGTTCGCCGGCACCGGAATCACCAGCTCCGTGCGCAGCTTCAGCGTCCGCGCGTTCTTCAGCCGGTTCATCTGGAGGATGGCCTCGGGCGCCGTGCCGTACTTCTGGGCGATCTGCGACAGCGTGTCGCCGCGCTTCACGGTGTGCACCCGGAACGTCAGCCGGTCCGCCGGCGACAGCTTCTGGAGGTTCTCCGCGAAGAGCGTCGTGGTGCCGCGCGGCAGCTTGAGCACGTAGGGCTTCGAGGTCGTCGCGGGCGGCGTGCACCAGCGCCGCAGCTCCGGGTTCAGCTCCTGCACGTCCGTCACGCTCACCCCGGCCGCGCGCGCCACCACGTCCAGGTCGGTCGCGTCCGTGAGCTTCACCTCGTCGTATTCCAGCGTGGCCTCGTACTGGAACTCCTCCTCGGAGAAGCCGAACGCGGTGGGGTTCTTCGCCACCAGCGCCGCGGCGATGAGCTTGGGCACGTAGTGCTTCGTCTCCTTCGCCAGCCCGCGCTCCTCCGCCAGCACCCAGAAGTCGTTCGTCCCGTAGCGCTCCACCATCTTGCGCACCCGGTACGAGCCGGTGTTGTAGCCCGCCCACGCCAGGTACCAGTGGCCCAGCTCGCCGTAGAGGTCCTTCAGGTACGCCGCCGCCGCCTGCGTGGCCTTGATGGGGTCGCGCCGCTCGTCCACCCAGAAGTCCTGCTTGAGGCCGTACTGCTTGCCGGTGCTGGAGATGAACTGCCACGGCCCGGCCGCGTGCGCCCAGGAAT
Source organism: Corallococcus sp. Z5C101001 (assembly GCF_007352635.1). Lineage (NCBI taxonomy): Bacteria > Pseudomonadati > Myxococcota > Myxococcia > Myxococcales > Myxococcaceae > Corallococcus > Corallococcus sp. Z5C101001. The sequence goes on along the minus strand of NZ_VKLU01000004.1, from coordinate 89,921 downwards.
AGGCGTTCGCGGAGAAGCCGCTCTCGATCATCGCCAGGTACACCGTGTCCCGGGGCAGGCCCTTCGCCTCCAGGATGGGCTGCATCACCGGCAGGTAGCGCGTGGAGCGCGCCATCCACTTGCGGAACCACTTGCGGCCGGGGCCCTGGAAGAACTGGATGTACTCGGCCACCCGCGGCTGCATGTCCACCGGGATGTCGTAGCGGTCCTTCACCCGCGAGATGTCGAAGGTCGCCAGGTCCGTGATGCGCGCCAGCGCCGGGGGCGTGTCGTCCTCGCGGAAGGTCGGCTCCTCCAGCGCGTCCAGCATCCGCAGCCGCAGCGGGTTCGTCAGCCCCAGCCGCCGCAGCGACTGCATCATCTCCGCGTTCGGCTTCGACTCGGGGTCCAGCGTGGCGCCTTCCAGCGCGCGAAGCTCTTCCAGCTCGGCGGACTCGGACTCCACCTCGTCGCTGTCCTCGCCCTCCTCCATCATGGGGACCGGAGGCGCGGCCAGCGTGCCGTCCGCCGTCAGCGAGGGTGCTTCCGAGGAGGGAACCGCATGCACGCCCGGCGGCGGCACGGGTTTCGGCGCCACCCCCGGCGGGGAGGGGACCGAGGCCAGGGCAAGCAGGATGAGGGAGAGAGGCGGCATGGGAACGCCAGGCGATGTCGCCCAGAAGCAGGCGAAGGCCGCAGTATTCGCCAGCTTTCTTGACAGTCAAACAACAAGTCGCTCGGTGTGCCCCCCGAATGGACACCGAGTGGGAGCGAGCGCCCTATTTCGACGGGGGCTCCGCCGCTTGCCCGCTCTTCTCCGGTCTTCCGTGACCCGGCCCGAGCACGCGGGGCAGGTAGGTGGCGAAGTCGAAGTGCGGCGAGTTCTCCGTGTTGTGGCAGGTGACGCACACGGCCTGTCCCGGCTTGCCCACGATGGTCTTCGGGCTGGGGGCGTCCACATGACGCGAGCCGGGGCCGTGGCAGCTCTCGCAGCCCACGTCCTCGCGTCCGGCCACCTTGTCCAGCCGGCACACGCCGCCGGGCTGCTGCCAGCCGGTGACGTGACAGCCGACGCAGTTGAGGTGGTGCTGCTTGCCCACCTCCTCCAGCGTCGCCCACGCGTGGTGGTGCTTGGTGCCTTCCCACACGGCGGTCGCGTCGGGGTGGCAGTCCGCGCAGGCCGCGCTGCCGACGAAGCCCGACTGTCCCTTCGCGGGCAGCGGGCAGTCCTGGCCGTGCGCCTTCGCCCACGCGAGGTTCAGCGCGCCCACGTCCGCGTCGTAGGCCTTCACCAGCGCCTGCGTGTCCGGCGCGGTGGGCAGGTTCGACTCCAGCGGCAGGAAGCGCAGCGTGAAGCCGTTGACGTCGGTGGCGGTCGCGGGCGGCGCGGTGAGGGCGGTCTGTCTGCGCGCCGCCAGCTCGTCGCGCTTGCCCTGCTTCAGCGCCTTCAGCTTCGGGTCGAGTCCCGGCAGGGCGATCTCCTTGTCCAGGAGCGCGATGCGCTGCTCCAGCGCGGCCACCTCCCGGTCCACGTCTCCCTGCGAGGCCTGGAGCGCGAAGGGTCCCTTCGCGGCCGCGTACGTCAGGTCCACGCGCAACAGCGAGCGCCCCTTGCTCTGCAGCGCCACCACCGGCACGTCGGAGCGCACCAGCCGGTTCTCCTCCGCGGAGAACTCGCTGGCGCTGTGGGTCGCGACCACCAGGTTCGCGGCGAGCCCCGGCAGCGCCGCGGCGGCCTGCGCGGTCTCCAGCGGTTGGTCCAACAGGCCCACCACGAAGTCCGCGCCCTGCTCCCGCGCCCGCTGGCTGGCCTTCACCAGCGCCTCGCCCGAATCCGCCGCCACCACGCCCACCTGGCGAGCCCCCGCGTCCAGCACCTTCACCTCGCCCGGCGCCACCTCCGGGAGGCCCAGCCCCCGGCGGAAGTCCGCGCCGCGCGTGTCGTCCAGCGCTCCCGTGGCGCGCACGGCGAGGCCCATGGTGCGCAGCGCGTCCGCCAGCGCCTTCGCCTTGCGCTCCTCCTGCGGCACCTGATCCGCCTTGAGGTGCGTCTCCCCGAAGAGGCTGTTGCCGCCGTCCACGTACAGCACCGGCTGGCCGCCCCTGCGCGCCTCCTGCACCTGGAACGCCGCCCGTCCGATGCCGCCGCGCATGTTCTCGCTGCAGCCGCAGGGGCCCAGGTAGCCGCGCGTGTCGGCGGAGAGGAAGAGGACCGCGCCCGGAGGCGCGGGGGTGGGGGCCTGCTTCGCCGGGGCGCCGCCTTCCTGGGGGCGCGACTCCTGGCGTCTGCAACCGGCGAGAAGCGCGCTCACGAGCACCGCGAGGACGGCCGCGCGCATCGTCATCACCAGAGGATGCTCTGCACCAGTTCGTCGATCTTCTCACCCATCGCCTCCAGGCCATTCACCTTGGAGAGCGAGCCGTCCGCGCCCACCTGCTCCGCCAGCTTCGACAGCTCGTCGTCCGGCAGGCTGGAGAACAACACGATGGGGATGTCCTGCGTGTTGTACTCGTTCTTCAGCGTGCGGCAGATGTCCGTGCCCTTCGCCTCCGGCATGTGGATGTCCGTGAGGATGAGGTCCGGTCGCCAGCTCTGAAGCGTTTTCTCAAACTCCATGAGCGTGGAGGTGGCCACGACCTCGTAGCCCCGCGCCTCCAGGACGGCCTTCTCCATGGCGAGGGTGATCTCGCTGTCGTCAATCAGGAGGATTCTTCGCTTCTGCTCGGACACGGCGACCTTCCTTGGGGTCGGTTCTAGCCCACCACCCAGCGTCGCACCAATGCTTTCCCGTGTCGCAACCCAGGCCGGGTTCGCGGCTTTGCCCGAGGGGCGTCCCAGCCGCCGGGCGGGCGCGGAGGTCGTGGCCGTCTTTCACGGGCAACGGGACCGAAAAAGGGTAAGGAAGCGCCATGAAGCACCGCGCCTCCCGGGCCCTGGCGGCCCTCCTCCTCCTGGGGTTTCTCCTCGGTGGCCTCCCCGCGGCCGCCCTCAACCCTGGACTGGGGCAGGTCCCCCAGGACCTCGACCGTTCGTCGCCGCGCGCCACCACGCAAGGCTTCCTGGACGCGGTGCATCGCGGGGACTACCCCCGCGCCGCCTTCTACCTCTACCTGGACTACCTCCCGGCTTCCGAACAGGCCGCGCAGGGCGCCCAGCTGGCGCGGAAGCTGAAGTTCGTCCTGGACCGCGAGCTGGCCGTGGAGGTGTCCGCCCTTCCCAAGGTGCCGGAAGGCGAGCCTCCGGGGGCGCGCTTCAGCTCCCTGGGCGCCATCCCGCTCAAGGGGGAGAGCGTGCCCATCCGCCTGCAACGGGTGACGGTGGACGGCGCGCCCACCTGGGTCTTCGCGGAGGCCACCGTGAAGATGGTGGACCCGCTCTTCGACGAGTACGGCCCGCTGCTCACCGAAACGCTGCCGGCCTTCTTCTTCGACCGCACCGTGCTGGGCCTGGAGCTGTGGCAGTGGCTGGGGCTCGCGGTGACGCTGCTGGGCGCGTGGATCTTCTCGTACCTGTTGGAGAAGCTGCTCCTGTCCGCCGCGATGCGGGTGGCGCGCTGGACGAAGATCACCTGGGATGATCAGCTCGTCGGCGCGGGACGGGGCCCGCTGCGGCTGCCGTTCTTCTCGCTGTTCCTCGCGCTGGGCACGTCGTTCCTGCTGCTGCCCCCCAAGCTGCGGCTCTTGAGCGACCGGGTGAGCTACTCGCTCGTCATCGTCGCGGTGTCGTGGTTCATCCTGCGCTTCCTCCGGGTGTCGGAGGCGTTCGTCCAGAGCCGCGTCACCACCGAGGGGGGAAACCAGCCCCGCGCGCGCTCGCTGCGCACGCAGCTGGCCGTGCTGCGCGCCGTGTTCGAGGTGGCCACCTACGTCATCGCCGCCGCGCTCCTGCTGATGCAGTTCGAGGTGGTGCGCAACGTCGGCGTGTCGCTGCTCGCCTCCGCCGGCATCGCCGGTCTGGTCATCGGTCTCGCCGCGCAGAAGTCCATCTCCACGCTGCTCGCCGGCATCCAGCTGTCCATCACCCAGCCGGTGAGCATTGGAGACCAGGTGCTGGTGGAGAACGAGTTCGGCGTCGTGGAGGAGATCACCCTCACGTATGTCGTGCTGCGCATCTGGGACCAGCGCCGGATGGTCATCCCCATCACCCAGTTCCTGGACAAGCCCTTCCAGAACTGGAGCAAGGGCTCCCCGGAGATGATGGGCACCGTCATCCTCCAGGTGGACTACATGGCGGACATCGACGCGCTGCGCGCCGAACTGGACCGCATCCTCGCGAACGAGGGCAAGCACCTGTGGGATGGCCGGGTGAAGACGCTGGTCGTCTTCGACGTGATGGACAAGACCCTCACCGTGCGCGCCCTGGTGAGCGCGGCGAACTCCAGCCAATTGGGCGACCTGCGCTTCCTCGTGCGCGAGCGGCTGGTGCTCTTCCTGCGCGGCCGTCCCCAGTGGCTGCCCATGGTGCGCAGCGAGTCCCGCGCCGCCCAGCTGCCCCCGCCTCCCAAGGACGATCTGGAGGAGGCCACGGCGGGCGCCCCGGAGCCCCGGGCCTGAATCCGGCGCCTCCGGGGGAGCGGGCGCTTGCACGGAAGTTCGCCACCCGATGAATATGTCGCCCGTCGCGACGTATGACGCGCGTAAGAGCAGTCGCACCCTCGCTGGGGAGTCCAAGAGATGAAGCGTCCTGTCACGTTGTGCGGAGCCCTGGCGCTCCTGGCCGTCGCCGCGCCGCTGACCGCGAGCGCCCAGGAGCGGGGTCGCACCGACGGGCCCGAGGAGTCGGAGTACGGCGCGGGCGGCTACGGCGACAACCGCCGGGGCGTGTCGCTCCAGTTCGACTGGGGCGCGGCCATCAACGCCCAGAAGAACCCCGCGGGCGCGCCGGAGGGCCCGCCGCTGTTCGTGGGCGCCACCGTCTCCCTCTGGGGCGATGACTGGTACCGCCTGGACGCCAGCGGCGCCTACGTGTTCGACGGAGGCCGCTTCATCGGCAACGTGGGCCCCACCTTCCGCACCTGGGGCTGGCCGGTGTCCTTCACCCTGGGCATCAAGGCGGGCGCCATCGTCATCCCGGAGGGCGAGGGCCTTCGCTTCGCCCTGTCGCCGCAGGTGGGCGCGGAGCTCTTCCTGGGCCGCCGCGACCGCGTGCTCATGGGGCTGCACTACTCGCCGGACATCCCCATCGGGGGAGGAGGAGTGACGAACCGGTTGTTCATGAACATCGGATACCGGTTCTAACGTCGCCATGATCGCCCAACTGCTCGCCGCCGCTGTCGCGTTGACCGCCGCGCAGGCGCCTCGTGCCTCCGCGCCCCCGGTCTCGCTGCCGTTCCCGTCGGGGGACGTGCAGACCTACAACATCATCCAGTGGGACCCGAACCAGCTGCCCCGCATCTACGAGCGCTCGGATCAGCTCCCGCTCACCGATGAGGAGCTGACCAAGCTGTCCCAGGCCGGCTTCGAGCCCGCCCAGCTGGTGAAGATGATTGAAGAGCGCCGCTGCTCCTGTGACGCCAGCGCGGACGGCCTCATCCGCCTGAAGAAGGCGGGCGTGGACAAGACGGTGCTGGCGGCGGTGTCGCGCCACGGCCTGGCGCCCAACCGGCAGCTGGACGTCCTGGTGACGCTGGACTTCACCGGAGAGAGCCGCACCGCGCGCGAGGCGTTCCTCTACTTCTTCGTGGACGACGGGGACATCACCCGCGTGTTCTCCGCGAACCTCCCGGAGCTGCTCCAGCGCAGCAACAGCCACGAGACGATGGTGGACCGCAGCGACATCATGGTGGCCCGCACGGTGCGCCGCATCCAGCTGGCGGGACACGTGCCGCTCAAGACCTACGGCGCGCACCGCGTGCTGGTGGCCGCCAGCGCCAGCCCCACGCTCACGCACCCCTCGCAGCTCACCCCGCAGGAGCGCGCGAAGGCGCAGACGTACACCTTCGACTATCCGCGCGCGTCCTTGCAGAGCCTCTGCCGGCTGACGGCCGGCTACCGCCGCGACGCGGTGCTTGCCTACAAGTGGAACTTCGAAGGCAGCCGCTTCGAATGCGAATGGAACTAGGAGTCGACCCGACCATGAACACCCGCCGCCTGCTGCTGTCCGCCCTCGTCGCCGTGTCGCTCGCCGGCTGCGCGGGCCCCCGCGCCTTCACGCGGGGCACCTATGAAGACCCCAACACCATCGAGATGCTGGGGGACCGCTTCAACGAGAACGACCTGCAGCTCATCGCGAAGAAGATGGCCGAGTCGCTCGCCAGCTCTCCGCGCTTCGCCCAGGCCCCGCCGCAGGGCCAGTCCCTGCCCATCGTCCTCGTGGGCAAGCTGCGCAACAGCACCAGTGAGCACATCGACATGCGCTCGCTGGCGGACAAGATCCAGACGGCGCTCGCGCAGACCGGCCGCTTCGCGCTGGTGGACCAGGCCGCGCGCCAGGACATCGCGGAGGAGTACGAGTACCAGCAGTCCGGCTATGTGAACCCGAACGCCGCGAAGGCCCCGGGCCAGCAGGCGTCGGTGGACTTCCTGATGACGGGCGACCTCGCCTCCATCATCCAGGAGGTCGGCCGCGACAAGCTCGTCTATTACAAGATGACGGCGAAGCTGAACGACGTGCGCACCGGGACGCTGGCGTGGACGGACGAGAAGCAGATCCGCAAGAAGTTCGAGAAGCAGGGCGTGAGCTGGTAGCCGTCCCCGTGTCCAACCTCCCTGACATCGTCCCCCAGGCCCCACGCGCTCCCGTCCGTCCCGCGGCCGCGCGCTGGGGCCTGTTGTTCGCCGTGGCCTTGAGCGTCCTGGGCACGGGCTGCGCCAGCGACTACGTGGCGCGCACGGCCTCGGCGCGCTGGGCGTACCAGTCCTCGGACTACCCGCGCGCGCTGAGCGCGCTGGATGCCGAGCAGCGGGAGTCCCCGGAGCGCGACCGGCTCCTGCTGCTGCTGGACCGGGGCATGGTGCTGCACGCGGCCGGCCAGTGGGAGGAGAGCACGAAGGTGTTGGCGGAGGCGGACCGGCTCAGCGGCGAGCTGGACATCACCTCCGTGAGCGAGGAGGCCGGGGTGCTGCTCAGCAACGAGCGGCACCGCGCCTACCGGGGAGAGGACTTCGAGAAGCTGATGATCTCCGTCCTCCAGGCGCTCAACTACACGGAGCTGGGCCGGGACGAGGACGCGCTCGTGGAGGTCCGCCGCGTCAACGAGCGCATCGAGAAGATGATCGTCGACGAGAAGAAGCCCTACGAACAGCTGGCCATCGCCCGCTACCTGGGCGGCGTGTTGTACGAGGACCAGCGCGAATGGGACTCGGCCTTCATCGACTACATGAAGGCCTATGAGCTGGAGCCCCGGCTGGGCGGGCTGGCGGAGCCGCTGCTGCGGCTGGCGAAGAAGACCGGCCGCGACGACGCCTACGACACCCTGTCCCGGAAGTTCTCGGGCGTGGCGCACGACCCGCTCGCGCCAGGGGACGGGCAGCTGGTGGTGGTGGTGGAAGCGGGCCTGTCTCCGGAGAAGCAGCGGATGTCGCGCTCCAGCGGTGACTCCGGGGAGCTGATTGAAGTGCCCGTCTATCGCGACCGCGGCGGCACACCGCCGGTGCGTGTGTCGGTGGAGGGGCAGGCGGAGCGGGCCATCACGGTGACGTCGCTGTCGCGCGTGGCCCAGGTGCACCTGAACGACCGCATCGGCCGCATGCTCGCGAAGCAGCTCGCGGGCGCGGTGGCGAAGGCGGGCCTGGCCGCGGGCGTGGGCGCGCTGACCAAGAGCAAGGAGCTGGGGGTGCTCACCTTCCTGGTGCTCAACGCGGGCAACCAGCCGGACCTGCGCTCGTGGCTCTCACTGCCAGCGGAGTTCCAGGTGGCGCGATTCCGGCTTCCTCCGGGAAAGCACACCGTCCAGGTGGACGCGCCGGGCCGGCCGACGACGCACCTGGTGGACGTGAAGCCGGGACGGGTGGCGGTGCTCGTGGTGCGAAGCTACTGACCCGGGCGTTTTGGGAGTAGGGTGCGCGCCCCATGTCGCCGGTCGTGGCCGAAGTCCTCCTGTATTCCTTCATCGTCGTGGTGAGCGCGCTGTCTGGCGCGAGCGTGGTCATCTTCAACGACCGCTCCACGCGGCTCGTGACGTTCCTGGCCTTCGCGGCGGGCGTGATGTTCGGCGCGGCCTTCTTCCACATGCTCCCGGAGGCGTACGAAGGCGGGGGCTGGTGGGCCTTCGCGCTGGTTCCCATGGGGTTCCTCTTCGTGCTGGTGCTGGAGCGCTACCTGCTCGCCCACGCGTGCGAGGAGCCGCCGGACTGCGCTGAACACGTGCACGGCCACGCGCTGGGCCTCAGCGCGTTCCTGGGGCTGTCCACGCACACGCTCTTCGACGGCATCGCGCTGGGCTCCTCCGTGAAGGAGGGCGTGGGCGCCATGGCGCTCCTGGCCATCACCGCGCACAAGGTGCCCTCGTCGCTGTCGCTCGCGTCCATCCTCCAGGCGGAGGGCAAGAAGCGCGGCACCATCCTGGCGTACACCGCGCTGTACGGCCTGATGGTGCCGGTGGGCGCGGTGCTCTACTTCGGCTTCGACGCGGTGCTGCGCTTCGAGTCCCTGGCGCCCAAGGCGCTGGCCTTCTCCGCGGGCACCTTCCTCTACATCGCCGTGTCGGACCTGCTGCCGCACGTGAACAAGCACGGCAGGGACAAGCCCGGACGCAACCTGGTGGCATTGGCAGCCGGGTTGCTGGTGATGTTCGTGCTCGCGCGGGTCCTGGGACACACGGAGCACTGAAGGCGCCATGGAACGACGCAAGGACTGGTACGAGCACCCGGAGTACTACGAGGCCATCTTCGGCACCGACACCGTGCGCGAGGCGGACTTCCTCCAGGCGTTGAGCCAGCGCTACGGCACGGGGGGCAACCAGTGGCTGGAGCCCGCGTGCGGCGCGGGGCGGCTGGTGGCGGAGGCCGCGGGGCGGGGCCTGCGCGTCGCGGGCTATGACCTGTCGGAGGCCATGCTCGCCCACGCGCGCAAGCGGCTCACCCCCGCCGAGCGCCGCCGCGTGAAGCTGTCGCAGGCGCGCATGGAGGACTTCTTCGACCCGGCGTTGGAGGGCCGCGTGGACCTGGCCCACACGCTGGTGTCCACCTTCCGCTACCTGGACAGCGAGAAGGCCGCGGTGGAGCACCTGTCCGGCACCCGCCGCCTGCTCAAGCCGGACGGCATCTACGTGCTGGGCTTCCACCTCACCGACTACGCGCGCTCCGGCCCCGAGCACGAGCGCTGGGTGGGGCAGGTGGGGCGCGACAAGGTCGTCTGCAACACGCACGAGGGCCTGCCGGAGAAGCAGCTGCGCCGCTCGCCCATGCGCAACCGCCTGCGCGTCACCGGACCCGGCAAGGACTGGCTCATCGAGACGACGTGGCACTTCCGCACCTACGACGAAGCCCAGGTGAAGCGCCTGTTCCGCAAGTCCGGCCTGCGCGTCGCCGCCACCTTCGACTTCGACTACGACCTGGAGGCGCCCGTGGGTCGCGGCAGTCCGCGCCTGGACCGCGTGTTCATCCTGAAGCCGGACGTGGGCGCCGCTCCCTGAAGCACGCGCTGACCGGTATGGAATGACCCCAGGTGCTCCCGCTAAGCGGGACACCGAGGGGCGCGTCAGGCCTTGGGGCTCAAACGGTGCCGGGGTTGCGTTCCATCAGGACGCGCCTGCGTTCCATCAGGACGCAGTGGAAGAGGGCCGCTGTGGAGAAGCCGCTGGAATCACAGGGCTTTGTTCCTGGCACGACATCCGCAAAGCGTCCCGCCCATACGCCGGCAACGGTGTGTACCGCATCCAGATGCTTCCGGAGCGCGGAAGGAGGGGCCGCTCCTTCCGCGCTCTCCATCTGGATCCGCACCTCCTCGTCATCTCCGATAGAGTCCGCGTCTGATTTCTGGACGGCTTCGCCGGTCGGCGGTGGCGTGGCTTCCGCACGGGAGGCGAGGGGATGCAAGACGAGTTGGCGCAGCTCATGGCTGCGCTCAGGGATTCCAGGGACTTCGAAACGGCGGCGGCCGCGACGTTGCGGCGGATGCTGACCGTGGCGGAAGCCGCGGTGGCGGCCAGCCGCTATGCGGGGCGGGCCCGGGTCCTGCGCGGCATCGTCCACCTGCGTCCCGGAGAGGCGTACCGGCGGCTGGCGGCGCTGGACGTGGGCGGCAAGGAGACCACGGACGCGGGCGTCGGGACGCCCTTCTTCACCTCCGCCACGGCCTGGCGCGCGGTGGTGGAGCACCGGTGCGCGGTGTCCATCGACGTGAACATCGGCACGGTGCAGCCGCACGCGCCGGACGCGCCGGTGACGGGGGACCCGGGGCTCGCGGGCTTCCACAGCAACGAAAGCAAGCAGCGCTTCCTGGGCCGCCACGCCACGCACGTGTGCGTGCTGCCCCTGCGCACGCCCGCGGGCATGGAGGGCATGATTTCGCTGGAGGCGGACTGCCTCGCCGCGATGGGCCAGGAGTTCGTCTGGCGCGACGCCGGGGACCTGCTCCAGCTGCTCACGGACATCGCCGCGCCGTACCTCACCGCGCTGCCGCAGCGGCCGGTGGCCACTCCGGAGGTGGACGAGTTCCTTCCCGTGGTGGGCCACTCCATGGCGGAGCTGCTCCCCATCCTCCGCGTGTTCGCGCTCCAGGACGAGACCATCCTCGTGAGCGGCGCCACCGGCGCGGGCAAGTCGCGCCTGGCGCGCTGGTGCCATGAGCGCTCCAACCGCCGGGGCAAGCCCTTCGAGACGCTGGACCTCGTCACCGTGCCGGAGGACCTCCAGATGGCGGAGCTCTTCGGCTGGAAGAAGGGGGCCTTCACCGGCGCGGTGCGCGACGCGCCGGGCGTGGTGGCCCGCTCGGACGGGGGCACGCTGTTCATCGACGAAATCGACAAGCTGTCGCTGAAGGCGCAGGCCGGCCTGCTGCACCTCTTGGAGTCGCGCAGCTATCGGCCGCTGGGCGAGGGCACCGGCGAGAAGCTCGCGGACGTGCGCTTCATCATCGGCACCAACGCGGACCTGCACGCGCAGGTGCGGGCCGGGCGCTTCCGCGAGGACCTGTACTACCGCGTGAACGTGCTGCCCGTGCGCATGCCGCCCCTGCAGGACCGCCAGGACGAGATCCCCCTCTGGGCCCGGTACATGGTGAACCGCCGCCACCGCGAGCGGATGCCGGAGGGCTCCGCTCGGCTGGCCTCGGAGGCGGAGCACCTGCTGACCACCAGCACCTGGCCGGGCAACCTGCGGCAGCTCGACAACATCGTGCGGCGCGCCTACACGCTGGCGATGGTGGAGCAGGCGGCCGGCGCGGGCGACCTCGTGCTGCAGGAGAAGCACGTGGCGCGCGCGCTGGACTACGAGCAGGCGCCGGGCGGCCGTCCCCTCCCCGAAGCGCTGCGGGCCGCGGCGCAGGCCTTCGTGGGCGAGGCGCGCAGGCGCGGGGCTCCGCTGGACCTGGACTGCGCGGACGGCTTCCGCGGACTGGTGCTGGGGCTGGCCATCCGCCAGGTGGGCCGCGACGAGGCCTTCCGCCTGCTGGGCCGCGAGAGCCTGGTGAAGAACCGCAACCACCACAAGGCGCTCAAGCGCGAGCTGGAGAAGGTGGACGTCCTCTACAAGGCGTTGGGCGAGGGGGGCTCGCCCTTCTCCGACCTGCTCGAGAACGAAGACGCCGAGTAGCCTCGCCGCCCCCGCGCCCCATCCGCTGGGGCGCGGAGCGTGGCGACCTCAGTGCACGTTGCTGCCGAGCAGCTCGTAGTTCTCGTCGCGCAGGCCCACCAGCACGCTGGAGCCGTTGTCCATCACGCGCAGCTCGCCGTAGCGCGCCTTCGCGAAGCGCTCCGCGTGGCCCTCCTGGAAGAAGAAGGCCTCCGCTCCCAGGCGCATCTGCGAGTTCCGGATGCGGAAGTGCAGCCGCACCTCGCCCGGGGCCAGCGGGGTGCCCGGCGTCTCGTAGCGGACGAACTCGCCCACGTTGTGCTCATTCAGGTGCAGCACGATGTTGCCGTCCTCCTGGGGTTCCTCGCGGCCTTCGCGCCAGCCCTGGTTGATGGCGTAGTCGAGCACCATGTAGTCGCCCTGGATGAGCGAGCGGGGATCGACCGGCGCCAGCCGCAGCAGCACCGGCTGGCCCTGGGCCAGCACGGTCTCCTTCTGCACGACGAGGAACGCGATGGCGAGCAGCACCACCGCCAGCCCTCCGAAGATGACGACGCCGCGTTTCATCGCGCCTCCGCGAGCACGGCGGGGTCCCGCCGCAGGACGAACTGCCGCACGCCCAGCAGCACCAGGCCTCCGCCCACGAGCGCGAGCGCCTTGGCCAGCAGCGTGAGCTGGAGGTCGTAGTAGTAGAACGACCCGAACGTCAGCAGGAAGGCCGCCGCGAGCCCCAGCATCACGCGGCTGCGGCGGTGGAAGCCGAGCGTCAGCATCAGCCCCGCCATCAGCACGCCAGGAGTGTGCAGCGTCATGACGGTGAGGAGCAAGAGCGCGCAGGCCGCCGGGACCCAGGCACGCTTGTCCCCCGCCAGTCCCTGCTCACGCAGCACCCGCCAGCCCGTCCCCAGCGCGAGCAGGGCCAGCACGAGGGAGATCCCCGCGCGCGGCACGAAGTCGCTGGCGAAGTGGAACAGGTAGCGGAAGCCCTGCTGGGCGCCCTCGATGCTGCGGAACAAGAGCCAGCCGGGCACCGCGCACGCGAGCGCGAAGGCGATGGGGCCCACGCGGGCCCCCAGCGGTCCGCGCCGGAGTTGAGGCTCGAAGAGGAGGAAGCCGCAGAGCGCCGTGGCGCCCACCAGCATCCACGCGTCCACGCCCACGCCCCCCAGGCCTTGGTACGCCAGGACCGCGCCCGACACGCAGATGCCCACCGTCGCCAGGAAGTAGAGGATGACATCGGGGAACGTGGCGAGCAGGGCGATTCCCATCAGCATTCCCGCCAACGCCAGGAGGTCCATGTCCAATTCCTTGATGCCCAGCCCTGAAAGGAACGCTCCGACGCCCGACAGGCACAGGGCCAGGGCGAGCTGCTCCATGAAGGGCCCGCGCGTGCCGCGGCGCAGGAACACCGACGCCACGGCCAACGCCAATCCCAGGCCGGTGAGCGCCGCCTCCTCCTTCCAAAGGCCCACGCAGGCGAAGAAGCTGAGCATGAAGGCGGCGGACAGCCATGCGCCCAGCCCGGCCAGCGCCTTCACGAACCAGGGGGACGCGCCCACGGTCTTCTGCCGGACCTCCAGGGCGGTGCGGGCGCGGGCGTCCACCTCCGCGCCCACGTGGCCCTCGGCCGTCAGGCCCTCCAGGACTTCGCGCATCGTCGGTCGCAGGGCCATGGTCAGGTCTCCTCCGAAACGCCCGTGGCCTGCGACTCATGGCGCAGCCAGTACACCGCCAGCCCCACCTCGCAGATGAGCAGCAGGGGCAGGAGGAAGAGGGTCAGCTCCTCGGCGCGGGTGACCTCGATGAGGAAGTAGCCCGCCGCCGTGGTGACGAGGATGATGGCGCACAGCGCGCCCACGGTGAGCAGGAACAGCTCGCCGTGCAGGTGCCGGTGCAGGGCGTAGATGGCGGCGAAGGCCCCCAGCAGCAGCAGCAGCGACAGGCCGGTGTCGAACGCGCGGTTGTACTGGCTGACGATGAACAGGATGGACATGCCCACGAGCGGCCCCATCGCCATCAGCGCGAGCACGCGCGGCATCCACCGCCCCTGGAGCCACGGCACCCGCCGGTTGGCGAAGTGCTCGTAGGTGGCCCACGCGAACCCGTTGAGCAGCCCGAGGATCAGCGCCAGGTTCGTGCCGCGCGACTCGAAGCCGTGCATGCGCTGGCCCCAGAAGAGGATGAGGCCGGTGTTGATGAGCACGAGCTGCAACAGCCACAGCGGCGTGAAGCGCGCGAGCGCCACCCACGGGAGGATGAGCACTCCCCAGCCGATGAACAGCTCATACGGGTCCGCGCCCGTCTGGTACGTCTGGCCGAAGACGGCGAGCAGCGGGCCCACGAGCACCGCCGCCGCGAGCAGCGAGAACTGCCCCGAGGGCCGCTCCCCCAGCCGCCACGCACCCACGGCCGCCCCGGTGATGCCCAGGGCCACGAGGCCCAGCTTCGCGAAGCGTCCCAGCTCCGCCCAGTTGAAGGCGAAGAAGTACACCACGCCCGCGAGCACCAGCAGCGCGCCCAGGGCCATCAGCGTCGTGGACAGGAACGCCCTCCACGCGGAGCGCGACGGCGTGGCGACCGCCAGGTGCAGCGCGCGCCCGTACGCGTCGGGGCTCAGGATTCTGGCGTCCACCAGCGCTTGCAACCGCTCTGGCGTCGCCTCCAGGTCTAGGAAGTCTCTCGGCACGGCGCAGGACTGTACCCGGTTCGGATGACGGCGGGGATGCCGGGCCCGCTCAGTCGCCGGTGCGCTCCGCGTCCAGGAAGGCCTTCAGCTCGGGGAGCACGCGCTCGGGGCGCTCGAGTTGCGGACTGTGTCCGCAGTTCACGCGCAGCACACGGGCCTGGGGCAGCCCGCGCGCGGCCTCGTCCGCCAGGGAGACAGGCAGCGTCTCATCCCGTTCACCCCAGATGAGCAGCACGGGGACCTTCACCTCGCCCAGCCGCTCGCGGCGGTGGAACACCGGGCCCGTCAGCGGCGCCAGCATGTTGAAGGCCCGCGCCGCCTCTGGCCTGCCGCCAGGGACGGCGAGCAGCTCATAGCCCAGCGCGCCCAGCTTCACTCCCAGCGGGGTGGGCGGCGGCGGCAGCATCCGCGCCATCGCCCAGGGCCCCAGGTTGCGCGCCAGCCGCTCCGGCCCCGCGTGGAAGAAGAGGCGCGAGGCCCGGGTCATCTCCGGCCCCAGCCCCATCGCGTCCACCAACACCAGCCGCTCCACCGGCACCGTCCCGCGAAGCGCCAGCTCCAGCGCCACCAGCCCGCCCAGGGAGTGACCGACCACCGCCACCGGCCCCGGCGCCACCAGCCCGAGCGCCTCCTCCACCGGGGCGGTGAAGAAGCGCGCCGCGTCCTCCGGGGAGCGCACGGCCAGGTCCGGGGCGGTGGACTGTCCGAAGCCGGGCAGGTCCAAGGCCAGCACCCGGTGGTGCCGGGCCAGCGCCGTCAGAGAGGGGAACGCGTGCGTCGCGCAGTGGCCGCGCCCATGGAGCCAGACCACGGTCGAACGCGCGCCCTCCGGGGGGCCTCCCTCGAGGATTCGCACCGCGCCCCCTCCGGGCAGCCAGTGCACCTGGGGCACCACGGCGGGGGCCAGCTGGGCCAGGAGGCCCGCCTCCACCGGGCCCACCGGGGGTGTGGCGCCCGGGGCCCCCGGGCGGCCGGCGGCGTCCCAGCGAGGGGGGAGGGGAGAGCGGCGGGGGGGAGGCGGGCGGGACATGGTGAGGATGACCCTTTACGGGACGGGGCGGCTTGACGGAATGTCCGGCCTACAGCGGTGTTGAGCCGGACGCCCGGGAACCCTAGGCTGCCCGCCGCCCAGGCCGACAGAGGGGACATGAACACCGACATCCGCGCGCTCACGGAGCGCGTGCAGCAGGAAAGCAGCTTCGTCGAGGTCCTCAACCAGGAGACCGGCAAGGTCATCGTCGGGCAGCGGTACATGCTCGAACGCATCCTCATTGGTCTCTTGTGCAACGGGCACGTCCTCCTGGAGGGCGTGCCTGGACTCGCCAAGACGCTCACGGTCCGGACCGTGGCGGACTCGCTCAGCGCCACCTTCATGCGCGTGCAGTTCACCCCGGACCTGCTGCCGGCGGACCTCGTCGGCACGATGATCTACAACCAGCAGACGGCCGCGTTCACCGTCCGCAAGGGGCCCATCTTCGCGAACATCGTCCTCGCGGACGAAATCAACCGCGCCCCCGCCAAGGTCCAGTCCGCCCTCCTGGAGGCCATGGCCGAGCGCCAGGTCACCATCGGCGACCAGACCTTCGGCCTGCCCTCGCCCTTCCTCGTGCTGGCCACCCAGAACCCCATCGAGCAGGAGGGCACCTACCCCCTGCCCGAGGCCCAGGTGGACCGCTTCATGCTCAAGGTGAAGGTGGGCTACCCGACCCGTGATGAGGAGAAGGTCATCATGGACCGGATGTCCGGCGGCTCCTCGCCCAAGGCCCAGCGGGTCATCGCGCTGGAGCACCTGGTGCGCGCGCGCGAGCTCGTCCACGCCATCTACATGGACGAGAAGGTGAAGGAGTACATCCTCAACGTGGTGTTCGCCACGAGAGAGCCCGCGCGGTACGGCCTCAAGGACCTGGCGGACTACATCCAGTTCGGCGCCTCGCCGCGCGCCACCATCGCGCTCGCGCAGGCGGCTCGCGCGCACGCGTTCCTGCGCCACCGCGGCTTCGTCACGCCGGAGGACGTGAAGGCCATCGCCTTCGACGTGCTCCGCCACCGCATCGCGATGACCTACGAGGCCGAGGCGGAGGAGCTCACCCAGGAGAAGATCATCCAGCGCGTCTTCGACCGCGTGGAAGTCCCCTGACCGCCCCCCGGTAAGAGCGCGCCCGTGCTGCCCAAGGACCTCATCCGCCGCATCCGCAAGCTGGAGATCCGCACCCGCAAGGTGGTCTCCGACATGCTGGCCGGCCAGTACCATTCGGTGTTCAAGGGCCGAGGCATGGCCTTCTCCGAGGTGCGGCAGTACCAGCCCGGGGATGAGATCCGCTTCATCGACTGGAACGTCACCGCGCGCATGAACGAGGCGTTCATCAAGGTCTTCACCGAGGAGCGCGAGCTCACGGTGATGCTCCTGGTGGACGTGTCCGCCTCCAACGAGTTCGGCTCGAAGGAGCGCACCAAGGCGGAGGTCGCCGCGGAGGTGGCCGCGCAGATCGCCTTCAGCGCCATCGCCAACAACGACCGCGTGGGGCTCATCCTCTTCTCGGACCGGGTGGAGAAGGTCGTCCCGCCGCGCAAGGGCCGCACGCACGTGCTGCGGCTGGTGAGCGACATCCTCACCTTCAAGCCGAAGGGCCGGGGGACGGACCTGGCGTCGGGGCTCACGTACCTGACGCAGGTGTCGAAGCGGAAGGCCGTGACCTTCCTCGTGTCGGACTTCATGGCGACGGGCTACGAGAAGCCGCTGCGGCTCGTGGGCCGCAGGCACGACCTGGTGCCGGTGGTCATCGAGGATCCGCTGGAGCAGGCGTTCCCGCGCCACGGGCTCGTGGAGATGGAGGACCCGGAGACAGGGGAGCGCTTCGTCGTGGACACCAGCTCTTCCACCGTGCGCGGGCGGTTCGCGCGCGCGATGCAGGTCCAGCGCGACGAGCGCCGCAAGCTGTTCAAGAAGCTGGAGCTGGACCACGTGGAGCTGCGCGCCGGAGACGACCACGGCAAGGCCCTGGCCAACTTCTTCCGCGCGCGGGCCCGGAGGATGGCGGCATGAGGCGCGCGCTCGTCCTCGCGGCCGTGCTCGGCTTCAGCGCGCCAGCGGTGTGGGCGCAGGCCCCGGCCCCGGCGAAGGCTCCGGCCGTCCTGGAGTCGGTGACGCCCACGGGGGCCTCCGCGCGCGTGGAGCCGGAGGAGGTGCGCATCGGCGAGCCGTTCACCTACCAGGTGACGCTCACCCACCCGAAGGACCAGCGCTACGAACTGGTGCCCCCCACGGGAGAGGGCGCCGTCGAGCTGCTCCAGCAGACGCGCCAGCGCCAGGACAACGCGAACGACGCCATCACGACGTTCGGCCTGCGCTTCTCCGCGTTCGAGCTGGGCGGCGTGCAGCTGCCCGACCTCACCTTCGACGTGGCGACGCCGGAGGGCCCCCGGCGCTTCGTGCTCAAGGGCAAGCCGGTGGAGGTGGTCTCCTCGCTGCCTCCGGACGCGAACGGGCAGGGCGCGGAGCTGTTCGACTACCAGCCGCCGCAGGAGGTGCCCATCCGGTCCTGGACGCTGCTCTACGCGCTGGCGGTGGCGCTGGCGGTGGGGCTCGCGGTCTGGGCGCTGGCGCGCTGGTGGCAGCGCCGCCCGAAGCGCGAGAAGGTCGTCCCGCTGCTGCCCCTGGACGTGCGCGTGCGCCAGTCGCTGGACGCGCTCAAGCGCGAGGACCTGCCGGGCCGGGGCCACGCGAAGGACTTCTACTTCCGCCTCTCCGAAATCGTGCGTGGCTACCTGGGCGAGCGCTACGGCTTCGAGGCCCTGGAGTGCACGTCGTCCGAACTGATGACGTCCCTGCGCAGGCTGCCCACGCCGGGCCTGCCCGAGGACGCGCTGATGCGCTTCGTCTCCGAGTCGGACATGGTGAAGTACGCCCGCGCCGACGCCTCCCCCGAGTCCTGCAATCAGGCGCTGGCCTTCGGCTACGACCTGCTGGCCCGGACGTACGTTCCTCCCGCTCCCCCCACGCCCGATGCTGCCTCCGGACCTCGCGTTCAATAACCCGGAGGTGCTCTGGGCCCTGCTCCTGGCGCCGCTGTTGCTGGGGCTCGCCTTCTGGGAGCGCAAGCGCCGTGCGACGCTGCGCTTCTCCGCCGCGCACGTCTTCGCGAAGGGCGGGCGCGGGCTGCGCACGTACCTGCTGCCCCTGTTGCCCGTCCTGCGCGCGGCGGCGGTGGTGGCGGCGGTGGTGGCCATCGCCCGGCCGCAGTCGCGCGACTCGCGCGTGCGCGACCTGTCGGTGGAGGGCATCGACATCGTGGTGGCGC
This sequence comes from Corallococcus sp. Z5C101001, assembly GCF_007352635.1. NCBI lineage: Bacteria > Pseudomonadati > Myxococcota > Myxococcia > Myxococcales > Myxococcaceae > Corallococcus > Corallococcus sp. Z5C101001. Next base: position 71,285 of record NZ_VKLU01000004.1, on the reverse strand, counting down.
TGGACCTGTCCACGTCCATGGAGGCGGGTGACTTCCGGCCGCAGAACCGCCTGAACGTGGCGAAGGAGGTGCTCGCGGACTTCATCACCGGCCGCGTGAACGACCGCCTGGGCCTGGTGGTGTTCTCCGGCGCCGCGTACACGCAGTCCCCGCTGACGCTGGACTACGGCGTGCTCAAGGAGGTGCTCAAGCAGCTGCGCACCCGCGTGCTGGAGGACGGCACGGCCATTGGCGACGCCATCGCCACGTCGCTCAACCGCCTGCGCGACTCGGACGCGAAGAGCCGGGTGGTGGTGTTGATCACCGACGGCGACAACAACGCCGGGAAGATCTCCCCGCTGGACGCGGCGAACATGGCCGCGTCGCTGCACATCCCCATCTACACCATCCTCGTGGGCAAGGGCGGCAAGGTGCCCTTCCCGCAGGGCACGGACCTGTTCGGCAACACCGTGTGGCGTGAGACGGAGATCCCCATCAACCCGGAGCTGATGCAGGACATCGCGGACCGCACCGGCGGCGAGTACTACCGCGCCACCGACCCGGAGGGACTCAAGCAGGGCCTTCAGAAGGTCCTGGACGCGCTGGAGCGCTCGAAGCTGATGGAGGGCGGGGCCAGCGCCACGTACAAGGAGAACTTCCACCCGTTCCTGCTCGTGGCCTTCGGGCTCGCCGCGCTGGAGCTGCTGCTGCGCGCCACCTTCCTGCGGGTGTTCCCATGATGCCCACGATGGAGGCATGGCGCTTCACGCTGCTGGGCTATCAGGTGGGGCTCGCGCAGCCGCTGTTCCTGGGCCTGCTCCTGGTGGGCCTGCTCTTGGGCCTGCTCGCGCTCATGAAGGCGCTGGGCCGGCGCACCCGGCTGTCCGCGCTCATCGCGGAGCGGCACGTGGCGGCGCTCGCGCCCGGCGTGTCCGTGTGGCGGCCCGCGGCGCAGGGCGGCCTGTACGGGCTGGGGCTGATGCTCTTCGGGCTGGCGCTCGCGCAGCCCCAGTGCGGCACGAAGAGCGAGCTGACGAAGCGCCGGGGCATCGACGTGGTGGTGGCGCTGGACGCGTCCAAGTCCATGCTCGCGCGCGACGTGCAGCCCAGCCGCCTGGACCGTGCGCGCCTGGAGCTCAACACGCTGTTGGACGAGCTGAAGGGCGACCGCGCCGGGCTGGTGGTGTTCGCCGGGGACGCGTTCGTGCAGTCGCCGCTCACGTCGGACTACTCGGCGGTGAAGCTGTTCCTGCGCGCGGTGGATCCGGACGTGATGCCCCAGGGGGGCACCAACGTGGGCGCGGCGCTGAAGCTGGCCAAGCAGGTGCTGGACAACGCGGACCGCGGCTCCAAGGAGCGCGTGGTGGTGCTGCTTTCGGACGGCGAGGACCTCACGGGCGAGGTGCGCGAAGCCACGGACGCGCTCAAGGACGCGCACATCCAGGTGCTCGCGGTGGGCGTGGGCTCCGACGCCGGTGAGCCCATTCCCGTCTACGACCGGCGCGGCGAGTTCGTGGACTACAAGAAGGACTCCACCGGAGAGACGGTCATCACCCGCCTGGACCGCGCGGGGCTCACGGCGATCGCGGACGCGACGGGCGGGGCTTTCTTCTACCAGCCCAACGGCGTGGCGATGAGCCAGGTGGTGGAGCGCATCGACCAATTGCAGAAGAGCGAGCTGGAGAGCCGCGTGACGGTTCGCTACGACGAGCGCTTCCAGATGTTCGCCATCCCTGGCCTGGCGCTGCTGGTGCTGGGCATGGCGCTCATCCCTTCGCGCCGGAGGGGCGCATGAGCGCGCGTTCGATGCGGCGGCGCGCGGCGCGCACGGTGGCGGTGGGGCTGGCGGGGCTGCTGGCGTTGCCGGGCCCCGCGTGGGCCGTGGGCCCCTTGGAGAAGGACCACCCGCTGGTGCAGCGCGGGCGCGAGTCCTACGCGGCGGGCCGCTACGAGGACGCGCTGCGCGACTTCGAGGCCGCGAAGAAGGAGCGGCCCAACGACCCGGCGGTGGAGTTCAACCGCGCGGACGCGCTCGCGAAGCTGGGCCGCACGGCCGAGGCGCGCGAGGCCTTCAAGCAGGTGGCGGAGTCCTCGCGCCAGCCCGACCTGGCGCAGAAGAGCTGGTACAACCTGGGCAACCTCGCGGCCACCTCTGGCGACCGCACGGAAGCGCTCAAGTCCTACCGCAAGGCGCTCACGCTGGACCCCACGGATCCGCAGGCCCGCCACAACTACGAGGTGGTGCTGCGTGACCTGCCGCCGCCCCAGAACGGGCCGGATGGCGGCACGGATGGAGGCCAGGACGGCGGCAGCGACGGTGGGCGTCCGGACGGCGGCGAGGACGGCGGAAAGAAGGACGACGGCGGCACGCCGCAGGACGCGGGCCAGGACGGTGGCGCGCCAGATGGCGGCGCCGACGGTGGCCAGGATGGCGGTGCACCGGATGGTGGCGCGGATGGCGGCGCGGACGGCGGTGGGGGTGATGCCGGGCCTGGCGATGGTGGGGCGGATGGCGGCTCCGATGCCGGGCAGCAGGATCCGAACCAGAAGGGCGACGGCGGGGCGGATGGCGGCACGGCCGACGGCGGCCAGGACGAGGGCGACGGCGACTCGCGCGATGGCGGCGCGGACGGCGGCAGCGAGGGCGAGGAAGAGAAGGAGTCGAACCCGCGCGACGGCGGCGTGTCACCGGGAGACGTCGACCGGCAGGAGGCCGAGCGCCTGCTGGATGCGATGAAGCAGAACGAGAAGAATCTCCAGCTCTGGCGTTTCCAGCAGCAGAAGAAGAAGCAGAGGAAGCCCAATGAGAAGGACTGGTAGCGGACGCACGGCGCTGCTCGCCGTGCTCGCCCTCCTGGCCACGGCGCCGGCGTGGGCGGCGGACATCGAGTTCTACCAGACGGTGGATCGCACCGAGGTGGGCACCGACGACACCTTCAAGCTCACCGTGGTGGTGGTGGACGCGCCGCCCAACGCCCAGGTGCGCATGCCCGAGTCCAACGACTTCGAGGTGCTGTCCTCGTCGCGAGGCAGCCAGCGCTCCATCTCGTTGTCCGGCGGCGGCCCGGCCGTCATCCAGGACATCACCCGCCACGAACTGCTCATGCGCCCGTTGCGCGCGGGCAAGCTCACGATTCCGCCCGCGACGCTCAGCGCGGGCGGACGCACGCTGCGCACGGACGCCGTGCAGCTCACCGTGCGCGAAGGCCGCGCGGGCAACGCGCCCCAGGCGCAGCAGGGGGGCCGGCCCGGGTTGCCGGATCCATTCCGCAACCTGCGCAACATGCCGGACCCCTTCAGGGATGACGACTCCGACGTGAGCGACGACGCGCCGGTGATTCCGCGCGGGGACTCGGACCTGTTCCTGCGCGCGAGCCTGGACCGCGACGACCTCTATGTCGGTGAGCAGGCCACGCTGTCGCTGTACATCTATTCGCGCGTGGACCTGTCCAGCGTGGACGCCGTCACCATGCCCAAGCTGGAGGGCTTCTGGACGGAAGAGGTGGAGAGCCCCACGCAGCTGACGGGCGAGCAGAAGGTGGTGGACGGCATCCCGTACCGCGCCTACCTGCTGCGCCGCCGCGCGCTGTTCCCGGTGAAGTCCGGCACGCTGGCCATCACCCCGGCGGAAGCGGACATCACCACGGGCTTCCTCTTCGCGGGCCACCGCGTGCACCGCGTCTCCAACGGCCTGAAGGTGAAGGTGCGGCCCCTGCCGTCCGGCGCGCCCGCGAACATGTCCAACGCGAACGTGGGCGCGTGGCGCATGTCACTGGACGTATCGCAGACCCGCGTGGAGCTGGGACAGCCCATCACGGTGAAGGTCATCCTGGAGGGCGTGGGCAACGTGAAGAACGTCACCCCGCCGAAGCTCACCGGCCCCGCCGCGCTGAAAATCTATGAGCCCACCACGACGGACCGGCTCACGCCCAACCGCAACCGCATCCAGGGCCGCCGCGTGGTGGAGTACCTGGTGATGCCGCAGCGCACGGGCACCTTCACGCTGCCAGAGCTGCGCTTCCCGTACTTCGACCCCAACCGCCGCCAGTACGACGTGGCGCGCACCGACCCCATCACGCTCACCGTGGAGGCGGGCGCGGGCGGGGTGTCGTCCCTGCCTTCGACGATGACCCCCTCGCAGATGGTGGACGCGGCCAACGAGCAGAAGAACGTGCTGACCGCGGGAGGTCTGCGCCCGGTGCGCTACCAGGCCCACTTCGTGGGGCCGTCGCAGCCGGTGTGGATGCGGCCCTTCTTCCTCGCGGGCGTGCTGGCCCCGTTGGGGCTGCTCGTGGGCGTGGCGTTCGTCGGCGGCATGCGTGGCCGGCTGGCCACCCGCTCCGAGGCGGGCCGGGGCCGTCAGCAGGCGAAGGCCGCGCGCAAGCGGCTGGCGGAGGCGGAGAAGCTCAAGGCGGGCTCGGACGCGGGGGCCTTCTACGTGGAGGTGGAGAAGGCGATGGTGGGCTTCCTGGAGGCGCAGCTGGGCTTCCCCGTGGGCGGCCTGACGCGCGAGGCGCTTGGGGAGAGGCTGGCGGCGGCGGGCGTGGACGCGGAGCGGCGCGCGCGCGTGCTCTTCGTGCTGGAGGCGTGCGACCTGGGTCGCTACGGCGGTGGGGTGGAGCCGGGGGAGCGCCGCAAGGTGCTGGCGACCGCGGCGGCGGTGATGGAAGGCTGGTCCGCATGAGCGACGCGGCGACGCAGGGCTACTACACCGCCGAGGAAGCGGAGGCCGTCTTCCAGCAGGCCAACGACGCGTACGGGCGCGAGGACTACGCCACCGCGCAGGGCCACTACGAGAAGCTCCTCGCCCACGGCTTCGGCGGGCCGGACGTGCTCTACAACCTGGGCACCACGCACCTGGCCCGGGGCGACCTGGGCCGCGCGGTGCTGGCCCTGGAGCAGGCCCGGAAGCAGGGCGGCCGTTCCTCGGACCTGGAGGCCAACCTGGCCCTGGCGCGGGCGCGGCAGGTGGACAAGGTGGTGGGCTCCACCGCGGACGAGGCCTTCCTTCCCCGGCTGGCGGCCGCGACGGACGGCGCGGCGGTGGCCTGGGTGTTCTTCGTCGCGTGGCTCGTGGGCTTCGCGCTGCTGCTCCTGCGGCGCGTCTTCCCCGCCATGCGCCGCACCGGGGTGGTGGTGCTGATGGCGCTGTGCCTCACGGCGGCGGTGCCCGCGGCGCTCCTGCTGGGGGCGCACATCTGGGTTCACGAGAACGTGCACGAGGCGGTGGTGCTGTCCCCCACGCTGGTGGCGCGGGAGCTGCCTCGCTCGGAAGGGCGCTCGCTCTTCGAGGTACACGCCGGCCTGAAGGTGCAGCTGCTGGAGGAGACGGGGAAGTACGTGCGCATCCGTCTGCCCAATGGCCTGGAGGGCTGGGCCGAGCGCGACGGCGTCGCCGAAATCTAGGCGGGGCCGGAGCGACCCCAGCCGCCAGGGAAACCGGCCGTGGCTCGCTTTCGTACAGAGGGGGACCGGGCGTTGTCGCTTCGCTGGACGTCGCCGGGCCAATGGCCTACGAGAGGCCCCCGAGGAATCATGGCTGGCAACGCCCAGGCGCCGTTCCACATCCTGCTCGTCGAGGACGAGCCCGTCATCCGCGAGCTGGTGCGCTCCATGCTGAGCGACGGCGCGGTGGACGTGGTGTGCGCGGCCAATGGCCTGGAGGGCCTGAAGCTGGCCCGCGGCGGCGCCTTCCAGCTCATCCTGATGGACGTGGTGCTGCCGCAGCTGGACGGCATCTCCGTGTGTCGCATCTTGAAGAGCGACCCCGTCACCGCGGGGGTGCCGCTCTACATGCTCACCGCGAAGGCGAAGAAGGCCGACGTGGAGAGCGCGACGCAGGCGGGCGCGGATGGCTACATCCACAAGCCGTTCCGAGGCGCTGAGCTGATGGACCTGGTGGAGCGGCTGCGCGCGGCCCGGACGGCCGCGGACTGACGCCTACGGCAGGTGCGGATGGAGGAAGCGGGCCAGGGCGATGAGGTCGTCCCAGTCCAGCTCGCCGAACTCCAGCGCGACGCCGTCCACTTCCCGGCGGCGGATGGCGCACATGGTGACGAGCTCCCGGTCCCCTGGCAGCGGCAGGGCGATGGTGAGCGCGCGCTGCGTGTCGGCCGGGTGGGCCTGGAGGAACAGGCCGTTCATGGAGATGTCGCGGGCCTGCGCGTGCACGGTGCGGCCCGACAGAAGCACCTTGACCTGGAGCCGGGCTTCCACGCGCGGGTGGTAGCGCTCGGTCGTACGGGGTCCGTTGGAGGGGGTCATCATCGGATTGCTCGCCTTTGGGTGCGACAGGACGCGACAACTGTGAAGCAGGTTGGCGCGGAGGCAAGTTTTCGGGCCGCCGTCCGCCGTCCCGCGCCGTGGACCTGGAGCCGTCCTGGCGGAGACGTCTGGGATGGGCGCACGGAGGCACGTCCCAGTTCTTTCAAGCGGTTGGGTCCTGGCACGGACGGTGGAAGGCAACCCCGGTGAATCCCTGCCGGAGGCACCTCGTGGAGCAAGACCGCCGCATCCCCTCGTTGAGCATCGCCCCGTCCGTCGCGCGTCAGACGCCCCAGACGGACTTCGGCCCCACGTTCGCGCGAGCGGCGCGCGAGGTGGTGCGCACGGGCGCGGGCCTCGTGGGCGGCATGCTGCCTTCGGGGCCCATCTCCAGCGCGGTGGTGTCCACCCTGCGCGGCACGGTGTCCGCGGCGGTGCCCGCTGAAGCAGCGACGTCGGTGTCCGCGGCGGGAGGGCTCTCCTCGGTGGGCAGCGCCGCGACGGTGTCTTCGCGCGCGAGCAGCGCGGGAGCGACGGGGACCTCGGCGACGGGACAGGGCGATGCGTGGGACCTGCTGGAGGCGCAGAAGGTGATGGCCGCGGATGGCCAGAAGTTCAACATGGCCTACCTCGCGCTCCAGAACGAGATGCAGAAGGAGAGCCGCGAGCACAACGCCATCTCCAACATCATGAAGGTCCGCCACGACTCGGCGAAGGCCGCCATCAACAACATCCGCTGAGGCGCGTTCGCGATGGCCATCGACAAGTTGGGAGCCGTGGGAGGAGCGGGCCCTTCGCCCGCGCTGGAGTCCGGGAGGGAGTCGTTCAGCAAGGTTCTGGACGGGGTGCGCGCTCCTGCGTCGCGCCCCGTACCGGTGACGACGGAGGGGCCGCCAAAGCCGGTGCGCACCCCCACCGAGGCCGCCGCGGGCTCCTCGCGCGCGGAGGGCGTGGAGCGGGCGAAGGCGGGCTGCGCGGAGGTCGCGCCGGGCGCCCGGGTGGATTCGGTCCAGGCGGCGAGGAGCCAGCAGGCCGTGGAGGTCTTGGACCGGGTGGGGCAGGCGCAGCAGCGGCTGGACCACATCCTGAAGCTCGCGGAGTCCGGCCGCACGTTCAGCCCCACGGAGTTGCTTGCGCTCCAGGCGCACGTCTACCGCGCCAGCCAGGAGCTCGATCTCGCCGGCAAGGTCGTCGAGAAGGCCACCGGCGGCGTCAAGCAGGTCCTCCAGACCCAGGTGTGAGGAGTCCTTCCTTCCATGCGATCCGCTCCCCTTCGTTGTCTCTTCTTCCTCTTGCTCCTGGGCACACCGGCGTGCCGGGAGCGCATCCAGCACGGCCTCGACGAGCGTCAGGCCAACGAGCTGCAGACGGTGCTCGTCGAGCGGGGGCTCGATGCGCGCAAGGTGCCCGAGCCGGGCAAGAAACCCACCTGGGCCATCGAGGTGGCGGACGCGCAGTCCTCCGACGCGGTGCGCATCCTGGCGGAGCTGGGGCTGCCCCGGGCCGCCGTGGAGACGGGCTGCGATGTGTTTGGTGGCAGTGGCCTCGTGCGCTCCCCGCTGGAGGAGCAGGTCTGCCGCGTCCGGGGAATGGAGCGGGAGCTGGAGAAGACGCTCCAGACGGTGGACGGCGTGCTGCTGGCGCGCGTGCACCTGGTGGTGCCACCCCCACCGAGGCCAGGGCAGGCTCCCATGCCGTCGAAGGCCTCGGCCATGCTGCGCGCGGTCCCTGGCGGCGCGGAGCGCGTGCGCAAATCGGCGGACACGCTGCGCGAGCTCATCGCGGGGGGCGTGGAGGGGCTGTCACCCGAAGCGGTGTCGCTGCGGGTGGACGAGGTGACCACGCGAGTGGCGGCGCCGTCGCCCCAAGGCGGGGCGGTGCCGTTTCGGATGCGGGTGTTGCTCGCGCTGTTGGGCGTGTTGGTCACGGGGCTGTCCGGCGCGCTCGTCTGGGTGATGCTGCGATGGCGGCAAGACCGGCTCCTGGCGGAGAAACCCCCGGCGGTGCCCCCTGCTCCGCCAACGCCCGCGCGACCGGTGGTGACGCCGAGCGCTCCGCGCAAGCTGGCCTGAGCGCGCGATGGGTTCCATGGAAGCCACACGTGTGGGCCGGGCGATCCGCATGGCCCGGAAGCTCCTGCCCGCGCGCAAGGAGCCACCCCGGTCCACGGCGATGGAGGTCACGCTGCCCGCGTTGTCCTTGCCCCTGGAGCGGATCGCGCTGGTTCTCTGCGTCCTCGCGAAGGGGCGCGGCCCGGAATTGCTGGAGGGATTGGTGGAGGCCGAAGCGGGAAGGGCGCTGCGCCATCTGGAGCGGTTCGCCGCCATGCCCTCCGCGCAGCGACAGGCGAAGGTCGCGGTGGAGTTCGGCGAGCGCGCGGACGCCGCGAGTCGGCTGGCCCTCTTCCTGGACGCGGCGCCCGAGGTGCTCCGCCGGGAGGTCTTCCGCGGGCTTCCGCCGTATCACCGGAGCCGGTTCCCCCAGTTGGAAGGACCCGCATCGCCTTCCCACGCCTCGCCGGTCCTGACCGCTCTGGCGGAGCGGCGCATCCGCGAGGCCACGCGCTGAGCGGAGCTGCTCGGGCGGCCCCATCCCGACGCGGAAACACCGCATCCCAACGGTGGACCTCCCCCAGCCGCCAACCGCCTGAATCCACGACGCCGGCCTCATGGCCAGGACCGTGCACAGGGCCGTGTGTCCCTTCGACTTCCTGGAGTCCCGGATGCAGACGAACCCCGTCAGGTCCCCTGGTGCCATCGCGAAGAAGTCCGCGCGCCCGTTCCGTCTCGGCGCGCGCCGGCTGACGCGCACCCATCTGTTGCTGGGACAGCGCCCCCAGGTGGCGCGGTGGGGGACGGAGCTCCTTCGCGATGTGAGCGCGGCGCTGTCGCGGGACGTGGGCGCGGCGGTGGAGGTGGAGGGGCACCTGGTGGACGCGGCGGTCCATCCGGAGCGAGAGCTGGAGTTGGGAGCGGTGTTCGCGCTGGTGGAGCTGTCGGCGGTAGGGGGGACCGCCATCGTGGAGCTGGAGGTGCCGCTCGTCTTCGCGGCCCTGTCGAGGCTGGCGGGGACGGGGATGCGTCCAGCGCCGGTGGCGGAGCTGACGCGGCTGGAGGAGTCCACGCTGGTGTACCTGGTGCTGTCCGCCTTGGCCGCGATGCGCGGGCACGGAGCGTGGGTGGGAAGGCTCGGCCCCCGGCTGTCCGCGGTGTCGATGCGCCGAAGCGACGTGGTGACGCGGGTGGATGCGCGGCAGCCCTATGTGGCGGTGTCCCTGACGGCGAGCGTGGAGGGAGTGAAGGCGGGAGGCCGGGTGCTCCTGCCCGCGCGGGCCGTGCAGAGCGCGTTTCAAGAGCTGCCCATGGAGCAGGAGGGGGACGCCGCTGCCCGGGTGCTGGCGGCGTCGGTGCCCGCGCGGTGCCTCATGGGGCGCAGCCCCTTGCAGGCCTCGGCCGTGGACGCGCTGTCCGCTGGAGATGTCGTGCTCTTCGAGGACGTGCGGCTTCGGGATGGCCGCCTCGAGGGCAAGGGCCGGTTGCTCACCCGGGGCTTCGCGCTCCGGGGCGAGTTTCGCGGGGAAGGCTTTTCGACCGGGAGCGTGCATCCACACGCGGCCCGACTGGAGTCGGACATGGTGGCGACGAACAAGCGGAGCGAGGCGATGCCCCCGCTTCCGGTGGACGTGGAGATTGAACTGACGCGGGTGCTCTTGCCGCTGTCGGAGCTGGCGGCACTGAAGCCGGGGACGTTGCTGCCACTGCGTGTGAACGCGAGCAGCCCCGTGCTGCTGCGCGTGGGCGACCGGGTGGTCGCGCGTGCGGAGTTGGTGGAGATCGAAGGCGAAGTGGGCGCCCGCATCCTGGCGTTGTTGCCGTGAGCACGCCGGTGCACATGCTGGTGGCCTCGTTCTCTCCCCGTGGGCGGCTGCTGTTCGCGGCGGCCCTGCTCGTGGGGTTGGCCGCGCTCGCGCCCCTTGGGGGACTGTCGTGGGTGGGCACCTCGCGCCTTCTGGTGGGCTCGATGGCCCTCGCGGGGCTGGGATGGGTGGTGCTCCGCAAGGGCGGTGCTGGCGGTGAGGCAGCAGCGTTCCCGCCGGAACCCCTGAGCATTGTCTCCAGGGTGGGGCTCTCCCAACGCTGCGGCCTCGCGCTCGTGCAGGTGGAGGGGCGGCGCTACCTGGTGGCGTACGGTGACACCTTCGCGGAGATCCACGAGGCCCGGGGCATGGCGATTCTTCCCGGAGCGACCCTCAGGCCCACGGTGAAGCCTCGATTGGATCTGGAACCGACGGTGCTCTTCACCCGTGCGCGGCAGGCACGGCCTCCGTGCGGCGCTTCCCGGAAGCGGGGTGGGGGATGAGCGCCCTTGGGTTGGGACTCGGCGTGTTCATTCCCGCGCTCGCGTCCGCGTCGGAGACGTCGCTGACGCAGGCGTCCTACGCGGGCAGTCCGCTGGCGATGATGGGGATGCTCGCGCTCCTCTCGTTGCTGCCGTTCGCGGTGCTGATGCTGACGAGCTTCTCGAAGATCGCCGTGGTGCTCTCGCTGGCCCGCTCGGCGATGGGCACCCAGCAGGCTCCGCCGACGGTGGTGCTCACGGGGCTGGCGGTGGTGTTGACGGGGCACATCATGGCGCCGGTGATGGAGCGCATGTACGACGCGGGGCAGGCGGCGTACGACGGGGTTCATTCCGGAGCGCAGGTGCTCGCCGCCGCGAAGCAGGTGACGGAACCCCTGCGCGGCTTCCTCATGAAGCACGGCAGCCCGGAAGAGCGAGCGCGCTTCGTGGACCTGGCCCGCGAGCTGCGGCCTCCAGAGGAAGCGGAGCAGGTGCATGAGACGGACCTGTTCGTCGTCATTCCGGCCTTCGTCATCACCGAGCTGAAGGAAGCCTTCCAGATTGGCTTCATCGTCTTCCTGCCCTTCCTGGTGCTCGACATGGTCATCGCGAACGTATTGCTCGCGTTGGGCATGCAGACGCTGTCGCCGAGCCAGGTGAGCCTGCCGTTCAAGATCCTCCTCTTCGTCGCCGTGGATGGCTGGGCCCTGCTCGCGCGGGGACTCATCCTCGGCTACCGGTGATGTCATGACCCAGGACGTCCTGCTCACGCTGGGGCGCGAAGCCCTGCTGTTGATGGTGCTCGCCTCGCTGCCGCCCATTGGCGCGAGCATGATGGTGGGCTTCCTGATGAGCCTCTTCCAGGCCACCACCCAGCTCCAGGAGAGCACGCTGTCCGTGGTGCCCAAGCTGTGCGCGGCGGTGGTGTCGTTGGTGCTGGCGGGGCCGTGGATCGCCAGTCAGCTCACGCGCTTCACGCAGCAGCTTCTGGCGCTCATCGCGGAGGTGGCGCTGTGAACCCGGACGCGCTGGGTGAACAGTTGCTCACGCTGGGACCGCACGCGGTCGCGGTGGCGCTGTGCGCGGCACGCCTCGTACCCATCGCGTTCCTCTGCCCGTTGCTCGGGGGGCAGGCCGCTCCGACGACGGTGCGCTTGGGGCTGGTGCTCGCGCTGTCGCTCTTCCTGCATGTCGAGGCAGGGGTGGGGTTCAACGGTGAGGTTGAGACGCCGTGGGTGATGGTGGCGCTCGTGGTGCGTGAGCTGGCCTACGGCGTCTCCGTCGGGCTCGTGTCCGCGCTGCCCTTCGACGCGGCGAGGATGGGAGGTCGCTTCATCGACCTCTTCCGAGGGTCCTCCGCGGAAGCGAGCCTACCGCTGGCGGGCAGTCGCGAGTCGGCCACGGGAGATGGGCTGTACCACCTGCTCGTGGCCCGGGTGGTGTCTGGCGCGCTGTTCCCGCTGGTCCTTTCAGCCTTGCTGCGAGGCTTCGGGGTGGTGCGGCTGGGGGCCTTCGTGCCCACGGAGGCCGCTGCCGTGCACGTGGTGGTGATGGTGGGCGGTGCGATGGCCACGGGGCTCGCGTTGGGGGCCCCGGTCGCCGCGGCGGCACTGGCGGTGGACTGCTTCCTGGGGGTGGCCTCGAGAGCCGCGGCCCAGGTGAACCTCCAGGAGTTGGGGGCTCCCCTGCGCATTCTTGGGGGAGGCGCGTTGCTGTGGTTGGGCGTGGGGCTGCTGTGTGAGCGGCTGCTCGCGGGTGTCGCGTCGACCGAGGGCGCGCTGTCGCTGCTGGGGGAGGTCTCGCGATGAGTGGGGAGAAGACCGAGCAGCCCACCGCGAAACGGCTGCGGGAGGCGAGGCGCAAGGGCCAGTTTCCTCGCAGCCGCATGCTCTCCGCCAGCGCGGTGACGCTAGGGGGATTGCTGGGCTTCACCGCGTTCGCGCCAGATGGCTTCACCCGGCTGAAGGACTGGGCATCCCGGTTGATGTTGGAGCAGAGCCTCGTGGGTGCGTGGGAAGACGGGGCCTGGATCGCCGTCCGGCTTTGTGGTCCCGCGCTGGGGGGCGCCGTGGTGGCATCCCTGGCGGTGTCGGTGGCCACCGTGGGCTTCGAGATGGACGCGAGCCATGCCGCGCCGAAGCTTGAACGCATCAACCCGGCGGCGGGCCTCAAGCGCCTCTTCAGCGTGCGGCCCCTCATGGAAATGGGCAAGGCCCTGCTCGTGGCTGCGTTGCTGGCGTCCATCGTCTGGAGCGAGGTGGAGGCGGTTGGACCGGATGCCCTGCGGGCCGCGTGGCTCGAGGGAACCCGGGGACTGGAGTTCCTTGTCGGCCGGTTGGCGGCGCTGGTGTCGCGGCTGGCGTGGGTGGTCCTGGGCTGCGGTGCGGTGGACTACGCGCTCGCGCGTCGTCGGCACCTGCGCGACCTGATGATGACCCGCGACGAAGTCAAACGGGAGCACAAGGAAAGCGAAGGCGATCCGCGTCACAAGGGGCAGCGGCGGGCCCTGCATCGGCAGCTGGCACAGGGCGGATCGGCACGAGGGGTGCAAAAGGCCAGCGCCGTGATCGTCAACCCCACGCACATCGCGGTCGCGCTCCGCTACGACGCGGGCGAATGTGACGCGCCCTACCTCGTGGCCAAGGGGCGCGAACAGGACGCGCTCGCGCTCAAGGAGGAGGCACGGCGTCATGGCATTCCCGTGGTCCGGGACGTGCCGCTCGCCCGCAGCCTCATCCACTTCGACGTCGGCGAGTCCATCCCCGAGGAGCTGTACCAGGCAGCGGCCGTCGTGTTGCGGACCGCGATGGAGACGCGCGGGCCGGACGACCGTCCACGGAGACAGACGTGAAGCAACCGCTCATGAAGGTATTGCTGAAGGCCCGCCAGTCCTCCGACGTCGTGCTCGCGGTGGCGATGGCGGCCGTGCTGGGCGCGCTCATCATCCCGTTGCCCGCGTGGCTCCTCGACGTGGGGCTCGCGGTGAACCTGGCCGCGGCGGTGGCGCTGCTGGTCGCGGCGCTGCACGCGAAGGACGCGCTGCGCGTGACCTCATTCCCCACGCTGCTGCTCTTCACGACGCTGTTCCGGCTGTCGCTCAACGTGTCGTCCACGCGGCTGGCCCTCTCGGAGGGACACGCGGGCGAGGTCATCCAGGCCTTCGGTGAGTTCGTGGTGCGCGGCGACTACGTGGTCGGCGCGGTGGTGTTCGCCATCCTCACGTTGGTGCAGTTGCTGGTGGTGACGAAGGGCGCCGAGCGCGTCGCGGAGGTGTCCGCTCGTTTCACGCTGGACGCCATGCCCGGCAAGCAGATGTCCATCGACGCGGACCTGCGCGCGGGCGCCATCGACCAGACCCAGGCCCGGCGGCGGCGGCGCGACCTGGAGCGTGAGTCCCAGATGTTCGGCGCCATGGATGGCGCGATGAAGTTCGTGAAGGGGGACGTCGTCGCGGGCCTCGTCATCGTCGCGGTGAACCTGCTGGGCGGCACGCTCATTGGCGTGTTGCAGAACGGCCTGTCCTTCTCCGAGGCCGCGGCCACCTTCGCCCTCATCGCCATCGGTGATGGGCTCGTGTCCCAGGTGCCCTCGCTGTGCATCGCGGTGGCGGCGGGCCTCGTGGTCACCCGCGTGGCGTCGGAGAAGGAGGAGGACTCGCTGGGGACGGAGATTGGCACCCAGTTCTTCGGCGACTCTCGGACGCTGGCCACCGTCGCGGGCCTGTGTGTCGCGCTGGCCCTCATGCCGGGCATGCCGCACCTGACCTTCCTCACCCTGGCCGCGGGCCTTGGAGGCCTGGGGTACGCGCTGCGTCCCAAGGGAGGGGCCTCGGAGAAGTCGCCGTCGAAGGAGGGGACCCCGGCGGGGGCGACGGTCGCTGACGGTGCGGCGGGCAAGCCTCCCGAATGCGCGAAGGCGCCCGTGGGGGTGACACCGCTGACGTTGGACCTGTCCTCGCCGCTGACGCCCCTCGCGGAGGCCGACGGTGGTGCCTTCGTGCACAGGGTGCTGAACGCGGTGCGGGACGAGCTCTTTTTCGAGTTGGGGGTGCGAATCCCCGGCATCCGGGTGCGGACCCACGCCGCCTACCTGGGGCCGGGCGAGTACCGCATCCTCCTGGACGAGGTCCCCGCGGGAGGCGGCGTGGTGCAGCCTGGGGCTCTCTACGCGCTCGTTCCTCCCGGGGAGCTGGCCTTCCTGGAGGTCCAGGCGGACGCGACCGTGGAGCCTGCCTCCGGGCGGTCCATCAGCCGCGTCCCGGAGGGGGTGCGCTCCCGGCTGGAGCTGGCCCAGGTGCCGCTGCGCAAGCCCTCGGAGCTCATCGCGGACCACCTCCGCGCCGTGCTCCGCCTGCGCGCCGCCGCGCTGCTGGGGCTCCAGGAAGTGCAGGGTCTGCTGGAGGGCCTGGAGGCCCAGGCGCCCGTGCTGGTGAAGGAGGCCCTTCAGAAGGTGCCCCTGCCGCTGCTGGTGGACGTGCTACGGCGGCTGGTGCAGGAGCAGGTGAGCATCCGGGACCTGCGCGCCATCCTGGAGGCACTCGTCGCGCCCACCACCGAAGGCGACGCGACCGCCCTGGCCGAGCGCTGCCGCCAGGCCCTGCACCGCTACCTGAGCCACCAGTTCGCGCCCACGGGCCCGCTGTACGCCTACCTCGTGGACCCGGAGGTGGAGGACGTGCTGCGCGCTGGCGGCCCACGAGGGCCTTCGCCGGACCCGGAGCGCGTCGTCGAAATCCTGGAAGGGGTGCGGCAGATCGCCACGGGCGGCCGGGCGGTGCTGCTCACGGCTCCGGACATCCGCCGACCGCTGCGCAAGCTGTGCGAGGGCCCGTTCCCGGACGTGGCGGTGCTCACCTATGGCGAGCTGGATGGGGACCTGCAGATTCGCCCCATCGGCCGGCTGACGCCGGTCGCCGTGGGGCGGTGAGACCTAGAGCGTGCCAGTCCCGCTGCTGCCCTTGAACTCGGAGGAGGGCGGCAGGTCCGACTGGGCCTGCAGGGGCGCGGGACGGTTGACCCGGTCGCGCAGCTCCTTGCCGGTGCGGAAGAGCAGGCCGCGCTTGGGCTTCACCGGGATGACCTGGCCCGTCTTCGGGTTGCGGCCCTGGTAGCCCTGGTAGTTCTTCACGTGGAAGGCGCCAAGCCCGCGAATCTCGATGTTCTCCCCGCGGCAGAGGGCGTCCTTCATCGACTCGAAAATCGTCTCGATGGTCGCCTCCGCCTGCTTCTGGGTCACGCCTCGTTTGGCAACGAGGATGTTGATCAGATCGGACTTGAGCATCGGACGCTCCCGCAAACCCCGTGACCCCTTGGTGACAGGGCTCTCTGGCCCGTGGTCGAGTCCCGAATACATAACAGAACACCTCCTCCTTGCAAGCCGGGTAGGCTCCCAACCCTCTAAAAACGTTACGGATTTCCGCCGCCGGCCGCTGCCTTGGGGGCCTCGGGAGCGGGCGGGGACAGCAGCCCCGGACGCAGGGGTATCACCAGGTCCAACCAGCGGGTGCGGCGCAGCAGGTCGACCCCGGCACAGTCGGCTGCCTGGAACAGCGGTTCGAACTGTTCGAAGCCTGGGGCCCGGGGGCCCGTCCAGGTCTCCGGGCCGCCGGTGATCATCACCCCGTGCACGGCGAGGGTGGAGTCCGCGAGCGTGAGCTCGGACGGGTCCTTCGCCGGCCGCAGCCCGCCCTTTCGCCCGCGCTCCAGCAGCCGGGCCTCCACCATCCGGTCCACCACCTCGTGCACCAGCGACTCCGGGACGCGCAGCCGCGTGGCCAGCTCCCGGGGCAGGGGTGGCGTGCGCCCATCCACGCACCACAGGGTGACGTCCTGGGCGACGCGCGCGGCGACCAGCTCGTGGGCGCGAGGGTGGCCGGCGAAGGCGAAGAGGGAGTCGCGGAAGGAGACGTGCTCCACCGCGTAGGAGAGCCGGGCTCCGAACAGCATCACCAGCCAGCTCACGTACACCCAGGCCAGGAACAGGGGCAGGGCGCCCAGCGACGCGTACAGCGGGTTGTAGAGGAAGCTGCGCGCGGCGAACTCGGCGTAGACCTGCTTCGCCAGCATCCACCCCAGGCCGGCCACCAGCCCGCCCGCCAGCGCCGAGCGCACGCGGACGTGCGCGTAGGGCGTCCAGAGGTACAGCAGCGTCAGGCTGCCCATGGCGATGAGCGTGGTGCCCAGCGCGATGAACAGCGGCGCGCTGGGCGCGTAGGTCTGCAGGAGCACGCGGACCCGGCCCGTCCCCGAGAAGGAGATGGCCAGGAAGATGGGGCCCAGGAGCAGCAGGCCCGCGTAGATGGACAGGCGGGTCAGCCACGGGCGCTGACGCCGGATGCCCCACAGCTCGTTCACCGCACCGTCGATGTGGCGCAGCAGCGAGCCCGCCGACATCAGCACCGCGAGGAAGCCCACGCTGCCCACGGCGATGGAGTCGCCCGGATGCAGGAACCGGTCGAGCAGGGCGGCGGACTCCTCGCTGACCCCTGGCGCCAGCACCTCGGAGATGACGAAGCGCAGCTTCCGCTGGAACTGCTCCTGGTGGAGCGTGCGCAGCAGCACGAGGCCCACCGTCAGCAGTGGCACCAACGAGAACATGCTGATGTACGTGAGGGCGGCGGCGCGCAGGCGCAGGTTCTCGCCCATGAAGCCGCGCGCCACCGTGCGTCCGGCGAAGAAGATGTCCGCCGCGAACCGGCCACCCGACGTCGCCCCGATGGGCGCCCACAGGCGGGCCGCCGTCGTGAGCGTCCAGGCCCGGGTCCGGGCCAGGTGCCGCCTGAGGCGCCACGGCAGGCTCCGCTTCACACCCACGGACTCCTCCCGGCGTGCTCCTGTGCCGGTGCGGACGGCGCACCGAGGGGCAGCAGCATGCGGAGGCGCGGAAGCAGGCGGTTCATCCCGAGGGGATTCACGTGAACCGGTGGGCGAACACCCACCCCCCGGTGTGGAAGCGCCACCGTAGCCAAACTCGGGCCCGCGGAACCAGCCCACCCGCCCCAGCGAGAGGCGGCTGTCACCGCGTGCACGGTCCCATGGGCCTGGTTGGCCCCTGGACAGCAGGCCGGACGTCTCCACCGCGAAGCCCGTGGCCACGATCGGCTCCGGGCAAGAGAAAAGGCCCGGCGGGGAGATCCCCACCGGGCCTGGGTTGTCACTCGCGGACCGCGCTCAAGGTCCGGCGTCGTTCACCGGCTCAGGCTTCGCTGCCCCCGCTGGAGGGCTCCGACGAGCCCCCACCGGACGCCGCGGGAGGCGTGCCGCCAGAACTCCCCCCGTTGTTGCCGTTGCCACCGCCCGCGCTGGCTGCTTGCGAACCCCCGCGCTCACCGCGCTCGGACCGCTCACCGCCGCGTTCACCGCCCCGGCCTTCACCGCCGCGACGCTCGCCGCCCCGGTTGCGGTCGCCGCCGCGGTCGCCGCCGCGCTCGCCACCTCGGTCGCCGCCGCGCTCGGGACGCCGGCCCTCGCGACGGTCTCCTCCGCCGCGCTCGCCACCGCGTTCCCCGCCGCGCTCGCCACCACCCCGGTTCTCACCGCCGCGGCCTTCGCCGCCCCGGTCCCGGCCACCCCGGCGGCCCTGGTCCTGCCGGCCGTAGTTGGGGTTCTCCGAGCGGCGCTGCTGCATCGCCAGCTCGCCGTCACCGGAGCCCGGCGACGAGGCCACCTTGTGCTCGGGGCCCGTGGCCGACCGGCCGTAGATGTCGTACTGCTCGCGGTGGTAGTTCTGCTGCGCCTTGACCTGGATGGACTTGTTGTAGCGGTCCATCAGGTGCCGCAGCTCGTTGCGCTCCTCGCCCTGCAACAGGCGCGCGACCTCCGCGTTGCAGTTGATGACGAGCGTGGAGTCCTTGTAGCCCGGCGCCTCGCGGCGGATCTCCCGGAAGATTTCGTACGCCACCGTGGTGGCCGTCTTCACGAAGCCCTTGCCGTCGCAGTAGGGGCAGTCCTCGTGCAGCACGCGGCCAATGGACTCGCGCACGCGCTTGCGCGTCATCTCCACGAGGCCCAGCTCGGAGATGCGCAGCACGTTCGTCTTGGCCTTGTCGCGGCCCAGCGCTTCCTGCAGCGACTTGAAGACCTTGTCGCGGTTCTGCGCCTTCTCCATGTCGATGAAGTCGCAGATGATGATGCCGCCGATGTTGCGCAGCCGCAGCTGGTAGACGATCTCCTTGGCCGCCTCGACGTTGATCTTGGTGATGGTCTCCTCGAGGCTCTTCTTGCCGACGTAGCGGCCCGAGTTGACGTCGATGGCGGTGAGCGCCTCCGCCTGGTCGATGATCAGGTAGCCGCCGCTCTTCAGCCACACCTTGCGCTGGGTGGCGCGCTGCAGCTCCTGCTCGATGCCGTAGGCGTCGAAGACGGGCTCGTCGGTTTCGTGCAGGACCACGCGGTCGCGCAGCGCCGGGTCCTGCGCGGTGACGAAGCCCTGGATGCGCTCGTACTCCTCCGCGTCGTCCACGACGAGCTTCTCCACGTCGTGGGCGAACAGGTCGCGCGTGGCGCGCAGGATGAGGTCCAGGTCCGGGTGCAGCAGGCCCGGGCCGCCGCGCTTCTCGTTGCGGCGCACGACCTGGTTCCACACCTCGATGAGGAAGCGGATGTCGCTCTCCAGCTTCTCCTGGGGAACGTTCTCCGCCACGGTGCGCACGATGAAGCCCGTGCCGGGCGGACGCAGCCGGTCCACGATTTCGCGCAGCCGCCGGCGCTCCTTCTCGTTGGAGATGCGGCGGCTGATGCCCACGTGGTCCACCGTGGGCATGAACACCAGGTGACGGCCGGGGATGGAGATGTGCGAGGTGAGCCGCGCGCCCTTGGTGCCGATGGGGTCCTTGGAGATCTGGACCACCACCTCCTGGCCGACCTTCAGCAGGTCTTCAATCTTGTCCGTCTTGCGCTGCTTGGGCTTCTCCTTCTCCTCGTCGCGCTTCTCGCGGCGAGGCGGCTCCTGGCGGCGCTTGTCCTTGTCCTTCTCACGGCCATCCCGCGCGCGCGGCTCCCGGGCCTCCCGGGCCTCCCGCGGCGTGCGGCGCTCGCCGGAGACCTCGGCCGGGCGGGCGGGCTCGGAGGCGGGGATGATCTCCCCCAGGGCGGACGCGTGCGGCGGCGGCTCGGAGGCCTCGGTCGTGCCCTCCACGCCCGACTCGGCGAGCGTGGCGGCCACGGTGGCGCTCTCCGCGGGCGTCTCCTGCACCAGCGCGGGGGCCTCCCCGGTGGGGGCCGCGGTGTCCGTCAGCGGCACCGCCACGGCGGCGGTGGACACCTCGGCCTGCGCGTCCCCGGCGCCGGCGCTCACGGACGAGGGCTCCACGGGAGCCGCGAGGGGGAACTCCGCGGCGACAGCCTGGGGCTCCGTGGCGGGCGTCCGGACGTCCGCCGGAGCCTCCGGGGCCGCTTCAACGGGGGCCTCGTGGGGTTCACCCTGGGGCGCCGCCTGGGCCTGGACGTCCAGCGCCAGCGCGGTCTCGTGCGCCAGCACGGGCTCCGCGGGAGCCGGAGCGGACTGCGCGCCCGCGGCAAGCGCGTGCGGGGCCTCCGGAACGGTGGACGCGGCGGCCTCGACGGCGTCGGCCTCGGATTCGGTGGGGACCTCCGGGGCGTCTTCGTGCTCGCCCTCGGTCAGCTCGAACTGCGCGCGGGCGAAGTCCGGGTCGTAGACGACGTCGCTGACGTACAGGAAGGCGGCCTTCTCCAACCCGATGTCGACAAAAGCCGCCTGCATGCCCGGGAGCACCCGGACGACACGGCCCTTGTAGATGTTTCCGACGACGCCCTTGTCCTTCTTACGCTCGAGGTAGAACTCCGCGATATGGCCGCCCTCGACGAGCGCCACCCGGGTCTCCCGACCCGCGGCGTTGATGACGAGCACACTGCTCATGGATGAATCCTGGAAGCGCGCGCGGTAGGAGGGACCTCACCGGACGGGAGGCGGCGAGACGCCACACCTCCGAGCACGCTGCGAGGGGAGAGGCGGCCAGTGGCCCTCCGGCGTGCGGACGCCTTCCGGAGGATCCGGAGGAAGAACGCATCACCTGGGTGGGGGCCGAGGACATCGCCGCCTGCTCCTCCGAGTTCATGTCGCCCCGCATTGCGACCGGCACCGTGCCGGGCGGGGCTGCTTCTCTTCACGCGCTCGAGGCCTCCACCACGCCCGTGCCGTCCGCCCCCTCTTCCACACCCGGTCGGTGCCCATGCGTGGGCCACCTTGGGGGGGCGTCTGGGGGCCCCGGAGCAGCAGGGACGTCCGGAGGAAACCGGAAGCGCAACCCGTCGAAATTCCTGCCTGGGCCTGATGTCCCGCCAACGCGGGGCGTCACACAACCACCCAGAAACACGGAGAGTTTTCCACGCCCCTCCAGGTGTGTAAAGGCTAGAAGCGCCCGTTCATCCACTGTCGGGCAGATGGACGGTAGGCCCGCCCACAGGGCTTCCAGGCGCTCGGTGACGGACGTTCAGGCCTGCGCGGGGGCCTGCTTGCGGCCCTCTGGCTTGTCCAGCCGCCCGCGAGGACGGCGCACCAGGCGCAGGCCGGTCCAGGTCTCGTCGATGATGCAGATCTTGTTGTCCACCAGACCAATGTCGAGCGCCGCCTGGCGCACGAAGTCCTCGGACAGGCGCGTCTTCACGCCCTCGCCGCTGGGCCAGCAGACCCAGATGCCGCCGTTGACGGTGGTGGCGCGCGACAGCGCGGGCAGCCGCTGCACCAGCTCCGTGGCGTCGGAGGTGAAGAAGAGGATGACGTCCAGCCCCGTCTGGGCGGTGATGAGGAACTCCACCCCGTCCGGCAGCGGGTTGAGCTTCTGCACGAAGCCCCGCGGGGGGTTGATGACCGAAACCTTGGTGCCGGACCGGATGCCCAGCATGGCCGGCAGGGAGGCCAGCGCGTAGGGGGTCATGATGTTCGCTCCACGGTGAAGGTGCGGAACTCGCCAGTGGCCCCGCCATCGGTGCGCGCCACGTCCGTGACGCGCGCCATGCGAGGGCCCGTCTGGCACCAGCGGATGAAGTCTTCCAGCGCGTCCGGTTCGCCTTCCACCGTGGCCTCCACGGTGCCATCGCTCCGGTTTCGCACCCAGCCCAGGAGCCCCAGGCGCAGCGCCTCCTGGCGGGCGCTCTCCCGGTAGGAGACGCCCTGGACCGCGCCTTGGATGCGCAGGGTCACCCGGCGCTGCGTGCTCATGCCTCTGGCCTCATGCTCTGACGTCCCCTTCTAGCATCCGCAGGAACGCCTGCTCATCCAGGATTCTTACCCCGAGTTCCTGCGCCTTCTTCAGCTTGCTGCCCGCGTCCTCGCCCGCGACGACGAAATCGGTCTTGCGCGAGACACTTCCGGAGACCTTACCCCCGCGCCGCTCGATTTCCTCCTTGGCCTGCTCGCGCGCCAGCCCCGCCATGGTGCCGGTGAGCACCACCGTCTTGCCCACGAAGGGGCCGCCCGTGGCGACCGCCGGGGGCGCCGGACGGACCCCCGCGTCCAGGAGGGCCCGGATGGCGGCCTGGTTCTGGGGCTCCTGGAAGAAGGTGTGGATGACCTGCGCCATCACCGGGCCCACGTCCTTCACCCGGCTGATGTCCTCCACACTGGCGGTGAAGAGCGACGTCACCTCCGGGAACGCCTCCGCCAGCGCCCGCGCCGTGGCGTCCCCCACGTGGCGGATGCCCAGCGAATACAGGAAGCGGCGCTGCGTGGTGTCCTTGCTGCCCGCGATGGAGGCCAGGAGGTTGTCCGCGCTCTTCTCCCCCATGCGCTCCAGCTTCAGCAGCGAGTCCCGGGTGAGCGCGTACACGTCCGCGAACGCCTTCACCTGCCCGGAGGCCACCAGCTGCGTGGCCAGCTTGTCGCCCAGGCCCTCGATGTCCATCGCGATGCGGCTGGCGAAGTGGCGCACCTTCTCCACCAGCTGCGCGGGGCAGGACGCGCCCGTGCAGCGGATGATGGCGCCGTCCTCGTCCTTCGTCGCCACCGCGCCGCAGACCGGACAGTGGGTGGGGAAGGTGAAGGGCTGGGAGTCCGCCGGGCGCCTGGACAGCACCACCGACACGATCTCCGGAATCACGTCGCCCGCGCGGCGCACGAAGACGGTGTCGCCCCGGCGCACGTCCTTGCGGCGCAGCTCGTCCTCGTTGTGGAGCGTGGCGCGCGACACCGTCACCCCGCCCACCTTCACCGGCTTCAGGTGCGCCACCGGCGTGAGCGCGCCCGTGCGGCCCACCTGGATGCCAATGTCCTGCACCTCCGTGGACTCCTCCTCCGGCGGGAACTTGTAGGCCACCGCCCAGCGCGGGCTCTTGGACACCTGGCCCAGGCGGCGGCGCAGGTCCTCGTCGTCCACCTTCACCACCATGCCGTCGACCTCGAAGGGCAGGGCGTGGCGGCCCTTCAGGGACTCGTCGTAGCGCTGGCGCACCCCGTCCGCGCCCTCGGCGGGCTGGTAGCGGTTGATGGGCAGGCCCAGCGTCTTGAGGTACTCCAGCTTGTCGGTGTGCGTCTTGAACGCGGGCACGCCGTCGCCGGGCACGCACTCGTAGAGGTACACGGACAGGGGCCGGGCGGCGGTCTCCTTCGGGTCCAGCTGGCGCAGGCTCCCCGCGGCGGCGTTGCGCGGGTTGGCGAAGAGCGACTCGCCTTCCTCCTCGCGCTTCTCGTTGAGCTTGCGGAAGTCCTCCTTGCGGATGAAGACCTCGCCGCGCACCTCCAGCCGCCGGGGCACCTTCACGCCGTCCTTGGGGAACAGCTCCAGGGGCAGGCTCTTGATGGTGCGCAGGTTGGAGGTGACGTCCTCGCCCGTGGTGCCGTCTCCGCGCGTGGCGCCCTGGACGAAGCGGCCGTCCTCGAAGCGCAGGGAGATGGCCAGCCCGTCCAGCTTGGGCTCGCACACGTAGCCCACCTGCGTCAGGCCCGTCAGCTTGCGGATGCGGTCGTCGAACTCCACCAGCCCGGCGTCATCGAAGATGTTCGCCAGCGACAGCATCTGCGTGGTGTGCACCACCTGCCCGAAGTCCTCCACCGCCGCGCCGCCCACGCGCTGGGTGGGGGAGTCCGGCGTGACGAGCTGGGGGTAGCGCTCCTCCAGCGCCTGGAGCTGCCGCATCAGCGTGTCGTACTGCGCGTCGCTGATTTCCGGCGCGTCCAGCACGTAGTAGCGGTGGTTGTGGTGGGCCAGCTCCTGGCGGAGCGCTCGGGCGCGGGTCTCGGCTTGCGGGAAGGTGTCCACGGGGTGTTGTCCTTACCCCAATTCAAGGGCGCGGCCAGGATGCGCACGCCCCGCGTTGGAGGAAGACCACTCTACCGGCCCCACCTGACAGGGCCTGCCCGGACGCCAGGGATGACGGGAAGGGGCGCCCGGGGACGCGTGTTCCCCCATGAAGCCCCTGGGCACCCTCAGTAGGCCCGAATTTCAGCTACATAGCGGATTACCTGTTGGCAGGACCCCCGCCCTCCGGTGCAACCCCCTGAAAAATGGGACAGAGCCAGGCACGGATGCCTTGACAGCTCTGGAGGCGGTCAATAGTTTCCAGCGCGGTTCCTGGCGCTGGGGTTCCCCCGCGCCGTCTCTTCCCAACCACAGGCCCACGCGCCCTCCGGTCCGTTCCAAGGACCCGGGTGGTGCTGCCCTCCTGGAAGGTGCTTCCGAGCGCCGCGCGGACGGACCGTCGTCCCGCGTACAGCCTGCCCGAGCCTTCGGGCGCTTCCCCCCATTCCGTCTGCAGACCGTCATGGCCAAAGCCCGTTCCCCCCGAGAGAAGGTAGTCGAGCCCGAGTTCCCCGCGGACGAGAAGCCGCGGCGCAAGCGCGCGGCGGCGAAGGAGGCGGAGAAGCCCGCGCCCCGCTCGCGCCGTGCGCCGGCCCGCCGGGAAGAGGCCCCCGTGGAGGAGGCGGAGGCCCCCGAGGTCGCCGCGGAAGCGCCCCGCCCGGTGCTCACGCCCATCTCCCGTCCCGTGCGCGACGACGAGCTCCAGGAGCTGCGTGGCACGGAGGAGGCGCCCGCCGAGGACGCCGCTCCGGCCGCCCCCCAGGAGTCCGCCGAGTCCCCCGCCATCACGGAGGTGGAGCGCGACGGCACCCCGATGCAGGTCATCAAGCTCAATGACCTGAAGCGGATGAAGATCGTCGACCTGGCGAAGATGGCCCACGACACGGGCATCGAGGGCTACCAGGGGCTGAAGAAGCAGGACCTCATCTTCGCGCTGCTGGGCGGCATCGCCGACAAGCGCTTCGAGGTCCACGCGGAGGGCGTGCTGGAGCTGCTGAGCGACGGCTTCGGGTTCCTGCGCAGCGCGGACAGCGACTACCAGCCGTCCCCGGACGACATCTACGTGTCGCCGTCGCAGGTGCGCCGCTTCAACCTGCGGCCCGGCGACACGGTGACGGGCCCCATCCGCCAGCCCCGCGAGGGCGAGCGCTTCTTCGCGCTGCAGAAGGTGGACAAGGTCAACTTCGCGGACCCCATGTCGGACGCGGCGCGCGAGCGCATCCTGTTCGACAACCTCACGCCGCTCTATCCGACGCGCAAGCTCAAGCTGGAGCACGAGTCGTCGGAGATGACCACGCGCATCATCGACATGTTCTGCCCCATTGGCCTGGGACAGCGCTGTCTCATCGTGGCGCCCCCGAAGGCGGGCAAGACGGTGCTCCTGCAGAACATCGCGCACGCCATCAGCCGCAACCACCCGGACGTCTACCTCATCGTGCTGCTGGTGGACGAGCGCCCGGAGGAAGTGACGGACATGGAGCGCAGCGTGCGCGGCGAGGTGGTGTCCTCCACCTTCGACGAGCCCGCCACGCGCCACGTGCAGGTGGCGGAGATGGTCATCGACAAGGCGAAGCGCCTGGTCGAACAGAAGTACGACGTGTGCATCCTGCTGGACTCCATCACCCGCCTGGCCCGCGCCTACAACACGGTGGTGCCGGCGTCCGGGAAGATCCTCTCCGGCGGCGTGGACGCCAACGCGCTCCACAAGCCCAAGCGCTTCTTCGGCGCCGCGCGCAACATCGAGGAGGGCGGCAGCCTCACCATCATCGGCACGGCGCTCATCGACACCGGCAGCCGCATGGACGAGGTGATCTTCGAGGAGTTCAAGGGCACGGGTAACTCCGAAATCGTCCTGGACCGGAAGTTGATGGAGAAGCGCATCTTCCCAACGCTCGACATCAACAAATCCGGCACCCGCAAGGAGGAGCTCCTCTTGTCCCAGGCGGACCTGGTGCGCATTACGGCGTTGCGCCAGGTGCTCCACCCCTTCACCCCCATCGACGCGATGGAGTTCGTGCTCAAGCACATGCGTCCGACGGCGGCGAACGCGGAGTTCCTGGGCTCGATGAACCGGTAGTCCTTCCGGCCAAGGAGCCCCCATGCGTCGTTCCCACCTCCCGCGTCTCGTCGCCCGCGCTGTCGCGGGCCTCACCCTGGGGTTGTTGGCGGGGTGCGACCTGGGGGTGGACGACCTGCCACCGGAGGACACGCCGCCCGTGCTCTCCAACCAGGTCTGCTACGACGACTCGGACTGCGTGGCGAACGCGTGCTGCGGGGAGGGCACCGCCATCACCCACCGCGACCAGGGGCCGGACTGCTCCAACGTGCGGTGTGATGGGACGTGTCCCCCCGGCAGCGTGGACTGCGGCCGCTGCATCCCCACGTGCCGCGACTCGCGCTGCGCCGCCGCCTGCCGGTAGCCCGCGCGGCCCCTTCGCCCGTCCTCAGCCGGGGTGCGCGCCGGCCATGTCCACCGGGGCGCCCTGGAGAGGCAGCGTCACGCGGAAGGTCGTGCCTCCGCCCGGCGTGTCCTCCACGTCGATGCGCCCCTGGTGCGCCTCCACCACCTGTCGTGACACCCAGAGGCCCAGGCCCAGCCCGCCGTAGTGGTGCGAGGACACCGCGCGCTCGAAGCGCTCGAAGATGCGCTCGCGGTCCTCCGGCTTGATGCCGATGCCGTGGTCCACGACGGAGAGGCGCGCCACCGCGCCGTCCGGCTGCAGGGTCACGTCCACCGGCCGGCCCCGGCCGAACTTCAGCGCGTTGGCGACCAGGTTGTGCACCACCTGGGAGATGCGCGACGGGTCGAAGGCGCCCGTCACCGGCCCCTTCACGGCCACGGTGAGCGGCGTGCCGTCGCGGCGGGCCTCTTCTTCCGCGAAGCGGGTGACCTCCACCAGCAGGTCCCCCAGGTCCACGTCCGTGCGGACGAGCTTCAGCCGGCCGCTGGTGATCTGCGACACGTCCATCAGCACGTCCACCAGCATCGCCAGCCTGCGGATGAACGCGCGGGCCTGCTTCAGGCGCTCCAGGGCCTTGGGCGGCGCGTCCCGGCCCAGCCCTCGCTCCACCAGCTCCAGGTGCAGCTGGAACGCGGCCAGCGGTGTGCGCAGCTCGTGCGCCGCGACGGAGAGGAAGTCGTCGCGGGCGCGCAGCGCCTCCGCGAGCCCCTCCGCCCGGACGCGCTCGTCGGCCATCTCCCGGCGCATCCGCGCGAGCTTCAGGTTGGAGCCGATGCGCGCGAGCAGCTCTCCGGCGGAGAAGGGCTTCACCAGGTAGTCGTCCGCCCCGGACGCGAGCCCCTGCACGGTGGCCTGCTCTCCGGCCTTCGCGGACAGCAGGAGGATGGGCAGCTCGCGCGTGTGCGGCACCGCGCGCAGGGCCTTGAGCAGTCCCACGCCGTCCAGCCGCGGCATCATCACGTCCGTCAGCACCAGGTCCGGCGGACGGGCCAGCGCGGACTCCAGTCCCTTCTGGCCGTCCGTCATCGTCTCCACTTCGTACTCCGCGGAGAGCACGCGCTGGATGTAGTCGCGCATGTCGCGGTTGTCGTCCACGAGCAGGATGCGGGGGCGGGGGAGCGGGGGCGCGACCTGCCCGTTCGGGGCGGGCAGGTGGCGATGCGAGGACTGCGTGCGCTCCTTCGTCTTGGCGCTGCTCCACCGCAGCGCCTCCTCGACGTAGGTGGACGTGGCCTCGCGCGCCTTGGAGCGGGGACGGGCGGTGGTGCGGATGCGCTCCGGAGGCAGGTGCGCATGGCCCAGGGGCAGCTCCACGGTGAAGGTGGTGCCTTGGCCCTCCGTGCTGCGCACCGCCACGGTGCCGCCGTGCAGCCGGGCGAACTCCTGCACCAGCGCGAGCCCGATG
This sequence comes from Corallococcus sp. Z5C101001, assembly GCF_007352635.1. Classification (NCBI taxonomy): domain Bacteria; kingdom Pseudomonadati; phylum Myxococcota; class Myxococcia; order Myxococcales; family Myxococcaceae; genus Corallococcus; species Corallococcus sp. Z5C101001. Next base: position 43,585 of record NZ_VKLU01000004.1, on the reverse strand, counting down.
CCGCTGCCCTCGTGCGTGCGCGACGGCGTGCCCGGCACGCGGTGGAAGCGCTCGAAGAGGTGGGGCAGGTCCTGCGAGGGGATGCCCGGGCCGGTGTCCTCCACCTCCAGCGACACCCGTTGCCCGTGCTCCCGCAGGCGCAGCGTGACGCCCCCCTGGGGCGTGAACTTGAAGGCGTTGGAGACCAGGTTGAGGACGATCTGCTCCCACAGGTCCGGCGCCACGTACACCGGCTGGGACAGGGGCGGGCAGTCCACCGTGAGCTTGAGCCCCGCGCGCTCCATGGCGGAGCGGAAGCTGCTCGCCGCGTCCGCCGTCAGCGCGGCCAGGTCCGCGGGCACGAAGCGCTCCTCCCGGGGGCCGGCCTCCAGCCGGGACAGGTCCAGCAGCGCGTTCACCAGCTTGAGCAGGCGGCCGGCGTTGCGGTGCACCCGCTCCATCTCCTTGCGGACCTCGTCCGACAGGGGCCCCGCACGCCCGGCGAGCAGGTCCTCGGTGGGCCCCAACATCAGCGTCAGCGGCGTGCGGAACTCGTGGCTGACGTTGGCGAAGAACTCCGACTTGAGCCGGTCCAGCTCCCCCAGTTGCTCGTTCGCGGTGCGCAGCTGCTGGTTCGTCTCCTGGAGCTGCTGGGCGCGACGGAAGATCTCGCCCTCCATCTCGTCCGCGCGGGCCCGGAGCGCGGCGTGCTGTCGGTTCTGTTCGTCGCCCCGGTTCTTCAGGCCGATGAACTCCGTGACGTCCTCGCCCCGGTGGAGGACGTAGCGCAGCGTGCCGTCCGCGTCGAAGACGGGCGTGTTCAACGGGCTCCAGTAGCGCGGCTCGAACCCTCCGCCAGCCGACTCGGGCCGGGGGATGTCGTATTTCTGGACCGCCATCGCGTCCGGGGCGCGCGTCCTCAGCACGCGCTCCAGCGACTCGCGCAGGTTGCCGACCCCGGTGGCCGTGGGGTCCAAGGGGTTGTTGGGAAAGACGTCGAAGATGTGGCGACCCAGGATGGCCTCTCGCCGCGTCTGGGTGACGCGCAGGTACGAGTCCGTCACCGCGACGATGATGAACCCCGGCGTCAGCACCAGGTATGGATCAGGCGAGGCTTCGAACAGGCTCCGGAAATCCGGGGCCACCAGGGGGGTGGAGGGCATCACACGTCCTCGGAAACCGGAGGAGTGCGTGGAATTAGTCACTCCCCCCCGGGATGGCCAGGGCGGACGCAAGGGGCCGACCCATGGCTTTCACCGGTGGACGCTTCGGGGTCGTGTCCCGGGCGGAAGGTCGCTCAGGCGGCGGGGGCCGCGTCCGTGGAGGCGACCGCCTGTTGAGCCGCTGGGGTCACCAGCGGAGGCGGCTGGGCCTTGATGCGCGCGTAGTCGAAGCAGGCCACCGCGATGGAGGCCACCGGCACGGCGAACAGCGCGCCCCACAGGCCGAAGAGCTTCTCTCCCGCGATGAGCGAGAAGGCCACCACCACCGGGTGGATGCGGGCGGCCTCGCCCATGATCTTCGGGTTGAGGAAGTACGCCTCCAGCGCGTGGATGCCGACGATCCACAAGAGGAGCGCGAAGCCCTTCTGCACGCCGTCCGCCAGCGCGATGAGCACGATGGGCACCGAGCTGATGATGGTGCCGAAGATGGGGATGAGGCTGAAGAGCGTGGCGATGGTGGCCAGCAGGAAGGCGAACTTCACGCCGAACAGCAGCAGGCCCACCAGCGTGAGGCCCCCGTTGACCAGGCAGATGGTGACCTGGCCGCGCACCACGCCGGACAGCGACTTGTCGATGCGCGCCACCAGCGTCTTCGCGTCGGGGAGGAACTCCGCGGGGACGAGCGTGCCGAAGTAGCGGCGGATGGCCTGCGCGTCGATGGAGAAGAACGCGGCCACCATCAGGATGAAGAACAGCATGAAGACGCTGGCCAGCACCTCCGTGACGATGCGCCGCGACACGTTGACGATGTCCGCCAGGTTCTCCTTCGCGAGCGACGTGACGCGGGCCACCGCGTCGGTGAGCATCTGTTCCAGGTCCAGCGCCAGGCTGAAGCCGCCGGACGGGCCGGTCGCGCCCTCCATGGCCCGGTCCGACAGCGCCACGGGGATGCCGTACACGTTGAGCCACGTCTCCGCGCGCCGCGCGAGCTCCTGCAGGTGCTCGGGCGTGAGCGCGCTGGCGAAGCCCGCCATCTCCCGGCTGATGCGCGCCACCTCGCGGTACAGCTGCGGCACCAGCGCGACGAAGAAGAGGTACACGCCCAGGAAGAAGCCCGCGTAGATGAGCAGGATGGCCACCCACCGGGGCACGGAGCGGCCGGCCACGTTCACCCGGGTGATGCGCGCCACCAGCGGCTGCACCAGGTACGCGATGAGCGCGGCGCCCGCGAAGGGCATCACCACCGAGCGCAGGGCGAAGAGCATCACCGCCAGGGCCACCCACAATCCCGTGAGGAGGAGCAGGCGCTTGCGGCGTTCGTCGGGGGCGGTGGCTTCCACGGGCGGCGACATGGAACCCGGCTTAGGGCAGCAACCTCCCTCCTGACAAGCTTCCGGCGGAAAGCTTCCGGATGCCCCACCTTCCATGCCCCCCAAGCGGCCCGGCGCGGAGGGCGGACGTCCATACGCCGCCGAAAGACCTCAGGCCCGTGGCAGCCCCGGCGGCGGGCCCAGGTGAGCCTCCAGCCGGTCCAGACAGTCCTGCATCCGGGGGCGCTTGATGCGGCCCTGGGTGGCCTCACCCAGGCCCAGCATCTGCTCGGTCAGCCAGCGGGTGAGGAAGAGCAGGGGGACGCGGTCCTCGGGGGCCAGGCCCCGCTCCAGGTAGCGCTTGTTGCGGACGTAGTCGTCGAACGCGTCGAACTCGCGGGCCAGGTCCCACCGTGCCAGCCGCAGGGCCTCCATGTAGACGGCCGGGGAGGGGCGCCGGGTGGCCTCCTGGAACAACGGCGTGAACTCGCCCAGGGTGGCCGGGTCCAGGTCCTGCACGGGCGGGGGCCAGGACTCCAGGTCCCGGGCGAGCAGCCGCGCCACCTCCTCCAGCAGGTGGTCCACGAGGGCGACGGGCTTGAGGTCGAAGAGGTGGTCCCAGCGCGAGGGCATGTGTCAGGGGCTGACGGCGGCGGGCAGGGCCACCGGAAGGGGAGGGGGCGGAGCGGCGACGGCCGCGGCGCCGTCAGCATAGCCCAGGGCCAGCTCGCGCTGGATGACCTCCCACACGGACCTGCGGGTGAGCAGCTCGCCGTGGGGCACGCCGGACAGCTCCACGTTGAAGACGTTGGGCTGGCCGTCCACGTCCAGCACGGAGGAGGGGAAGCGCGCGACGACGTCATCGCGCGAGTAGATGGACGTCAGGCGCACGTGGCGTGGGAAGGCGCCCACGCCCAGCTGCTTGATGAAGGGCGACACGGGCGTGAGCTGCCACATGCTGCGGCTGAACCAGCCCAGGGCGGCGCAGCCCAGGTACGCCATGCGCGTGCCCCGGTGCGGCGTGCCCAGGGTGATGAGGCTCCTCACGCGCGTGTCCCCGCCCAGCCGCTTCACGTAGTACGTGCCGATGAGGCCGCCCTTGGAGTGGCCGATGATGGTGAGCGGTCCCATGTCCGGGTGCCGCTCGTAGAGCCGGTCCACCTTGCCGCGCACCTTGCGCGCCAGCTCGTCGATGCGGTGGGTGTTGAAGCGGTCCATCGTCCCGCCCAGGTGGATGGACCACACGCAGTAGCCCTCGCGGCGCAGGCGGTGCTCCAGCACCTCCAGGACGCGGCGCGTGCTGAAGAAGCCGTGCAGCAGGAGCACCGGCTTGAGGCAGTGCTTGAAGTCCGTGCGGCGCACCACCTGGTTGCCGCGTGGATCCAGATCCACGTAGCTGGCCAGGTATTTCAGCTGGCACTTCATCTTCCGGTACTGCATCACGAACGGATTCATCCCCACCCCCGTCCCGCCCTGGAATCCGGGGCAAAGGTAGGGAGCGCGTCACCCGCAGGCCCGGAGCCGCGCCGGGCCACTGTCCGCTTTCACGCGCACGGGGGCCCGAAACCGGGAGGTCCGCTCAGGTGAAGTGTTCCAGGAAGTTCATCAGCACCCGGTGCGCGAGCGGCGTCGGGGTGATGCCGGACAGGAGCTGGGGGACGTACTCGCCCGGCGGGACGCCCTTCTCGCGGGCCAGGGTCTCCAGGTTCTCCTCGCGGGCGAGGATGACCGCGCGCATGGCCTCCGCGGGCATCTCCGGGTGGAACTGCACGCCGCGCACGTTGGGGCGGAACGCGAGCGCCTGGTTCGCGGTGTTGGCGTTGCCCGCGAGCACCGTGGCGCTTTTCGGCAGGCGGGAGACGACGTCCTCGTGGGTGGCCTGGACGGCGAAGCGCGCTGGCAGGCCGGTGAAGAGCGGATCCACGCGCCCCTCCGGTGAGAGCGTCACCTCCACGGTGCCCGTCTCACGGCCGTTGGGATTGCGAGTCACCTGGCCGCCGTACTGCTCGGCGAGCAGCTGTTGGCCAAAGCACACGCCGAGCACGGGGATGCCCTGCTCGCCCGCCTCCACCATGAAGGCCCCGGCGCGCTCCATCCACGGCTCGCGCCGCGTCACCGACAGGGGGGAGCCCGTCATCATCACCGCGTCGTAGCCCTTCGCGTCCTTCGGGAGGGGCGCGCCCTGGTGCACGGGGAGGATGTCGAAGCGCCGGCCCGACAGTCCGATGGTTCGCAGGAACCATTGCTCGTAGTCGCCCACGGACAGGCGCACGGAGTTCGCCGCGTCGCCGGCTTTCAGCAGCAGGACGTTCTTCATGGGGGCGGGTTGCCGCGTCATGGACCCATTCCTACCGTGTCCTGCCGTCCGTGTCCGGTGCCCGGCACTTCCGGCCGCCCGCGCGCCGTGCTCACCCGAGGCTTCGTCATGACCGACGCTCGTTCGCTCACTCCCAAGCTCCCCGTGCTCAAGCTGCTCATCGACGGGCAGACCGTGGACCCCATCGAAGGTGGCACCTTCGCGGTGACGAACCCCGCCACCGGACAGAAGCTGTGTGACGCGCCCGCGGGCACGGCCGCCGACGTGGACCGCGCGGTGAAGGCCGCGCGCCGCGCGTTCGAGTCCGGGCCGTGGGGGAGGATGACGGGCCGCGAGCGCGGCAAGCTCCTGCGCAAGCTGGCGGACCTGCTCTACGAGCGCCGCGAGGAGTTCGCGCTCATCGAGTCGCTGAACAACGGCAAGACCTTCAAGGACGCCATCCGGGGGGACGTGGCGCCGGGCGCCGCGACGCTCGCGAACTTCGCGGACATGGCCAGCACCATCATGGGCGAGGTGCTGCCCGTGGACGGCCCCTTCCACACCTACGCGCTCAAGGAGCCGGTGGGCGTGGTGGGCGCCATCATCCCGTGGAACTACCCCACGTGCATGCTCGGGTGGAAGCTGGGGCCCGCGCTGGCCTCCGGGTGCACGGTGGTGGTGAAGCCCTCCGAGTACACGCCGCTCACCGCGCTGAAGCTGGGCGCGCTGGCGCTGGAGGCGGGCTTCCCTCCCGGCGTCATCAACATCGTCACCGGCCTGGGCGACCCCGCGGGCGAGGCCATCGCGCGGCACCCGGACGTGGACAAGATCTCCTTCACCGGCTCCGGCCGCACCGCGCGCCGGCTGCTCCAGGCGTCGGCCGCGAGCAACCTGAAGAAGCTGACGCTGGAGCTGGGCGGCAAGAGCCCGCAGATCATCTTCCCGGACGCGGACTTCGACCGCGCGGTGGAGGCGTGCTTCTGGGGCATCTTCAGCAACAAGGGCGAGACGTGCAACGCGGGCAGCCGCGTGCTGGTGCATGAGCGCGCCTATGAGCCGTTCGTCGCGAAGCTCGCGGAGAAGGCGCGCGCGCTGAAGGTGGGCGACCCGCTGGAGTCGTCCACGGAGATGGGCGCGCTGGTGAGCCAGAAGCAGATGGAGGTCGTGCTGGGCTACATCGAGAGCGGCAAGCAGCAGGGCGCGAAGCTGCTCGCGGGTGGTGGGCGAGACACGGAGGGCCTCAAGGCGAAGGGCTGCTTCGTGAAGCCCACCCTCTTCGGCGACGTGAAGCCGGACATGCGGATCGCCCAGGAGGAGATCTTCGGGCCCGTGCTGAGCTGCATGCGCTTCCGCGACGACGCGGAGGCGCTGGCGCTGGCGAACAGCACGCCCTACGGCCTGGCCGCGTCCCTCTGGACGCACGACGTGGCGAAGGCGCACGCGCTGGCGAAGCAGGTGAAGAGCGGCGTGGTGTGGATCAACTGCTTCAACGAGTTCGACGACGCGGCGCCCTTTGGCGGTTACAAGGAATCCGGCTGGGGCCGGGACCTGTCCCACCACGCGCTGGATGGCTATCTCCAGACGAAGGCCGTGTGGACGAAGCTGCCGTCGCCCTGACGGCCCGCGCGTCCTCCCCTTCGCACTCCACCGCAGCGAATCCGATGACGAAAAGGAAGGTCCCGATGGCGTCGCGTCCCAAGGCCAAGGTGCTCCCGCATCCGGCGATGGCCCGCCGTGTCCGCGCGAAGGAGCGCGGCGAGGGCTCGCAGCGCGCGGCGCCTGGTCAGCAGGGGGACATGGACTCCCTGCGCCGGTGGATGGAGGAGAAGGGCGTCCGCAAGGTGAAGGTGGGCGCCATCGACATGGATGGCGTGTGGCGCGGCAAGTACATCTCGCTGGAGAAGTTCTACAGCGCCGCGAAGAGCCACATGGGCTTCTGCGACGTCGTCTTCGGCTGGGACCTGGGCGACGAGCTGCTGGACAACACGAAGGTGACGGGCTGGCACACGGGCTACCCGGACACGCCCGCGAAGGTGGACCTGTCCACCGCGCGCATCATCCCGTGGGAGCCGGACACGGCGGCGTTCCTGCTGGACTTCGTGAACCCGGACGGCACGCCCTTCGAGGCCAGCCCCCGCCAGCTGCTCCAGAAGATGGGCCAGCGCGCGCGCAAGCTCGGCTTCCTGCCGAAGTTCGGCGCGGAGTACGAGTTCTTCCTCTTCAAGGAGGGACCCCAGAGCCTGCATGAGAAGGGCTTCCAGAACCTCACGCCGCTGACGCCGGGCATGTTCGGCTACTCGTGGCTGCGCACGTCCCTCAACGCGCCGCTGGTGCACGCCCTCATCGACGGCTGCAACGCGTACGGGCTCGACATCGAGGGCTTCCACACGGAGACGGGGCCCGGCGTCTTCGAGGCCGCCATCCGGTACGACACGCTGGAACTGGCGGCGGACCGCGCGGCGCTGTTCAAGACGGTGGTGAAGGAGATCTGCGCGCGGCACGGCGTGTCCGCGTGCTTCATGGCGAAGGTGCACCCGAAGCTGCCCGGCTGTTCGGGGCATGTGCACCAGTCGCTGTGGAACCTGAAGGGGGAGGACAACCTCTTCCACGACCCGTCGCAGAAGCACGGGATGAGCCGGCTGATGCGGCACTACATCGGCGGGCAGCTGGCGCTGATGCCAGAGCTCACGGCGCTCTACTGGCCCACCATCAACAGCTACAAGCGCAGCGTGGAGAACACCTGGGCGCCCACCACCGCGACGTGGGGCCTGGAGAACCGCACCTGCGCCCTGCGCGTCATCGGCGACGGCAGCAAGTCCATGCGCATCGAGTACCGCCAGCTGGGCGCGGACATGAACGCGTACATCGGCATGGCGGTGAGCCTGGCCGCGGGCCTGTGGGGCATCGAGAACGAAATCGAGCCGCCCGCGCCGGTGCTGTCCAACGCCTACGAGGCGAAGAACACCCGACCCCTGCCGCGCAGCCTGAAGGACGCGGTGGTGCTCCTGAGGAACAGCGAGCGCGCCCGCGAAATCCTGGGCGAGGGCTTCGTCGACCATTTCGTGCGCACCCGCGAGTGGGAGGTGCGCCAGTACGAGCGGGCGGTCACCTCCTGGGAGCTGGAGCGCTACCTGGAGCTCATCTGAAGGAGGACCTTCCATGAAGCCTTTCGACATTCCCGCGGAGCCGCGTGTCACGGAGATGGCCTGGCCCACGCGCATCGTGTTCGGCGCGGGCGCGCTCCAGAGGCTGCCCGCGCACGCGGCGCGGCTGAGCATGAAGCGCCCGCTGCTGGTGACGGACGCGGGCGTGGTGAAGGCCGGCCTCGCCGCGCGCGTCACGGACGTGCTCCGGGGCGCGGGCCTGGATTGCGCGGTCTTCGACGGCGTGGAGCCCAACCCCACCGAGCGCGACGTGTTCGCGGGCCTGGATGCATACCGCGCGCACCGGAGCGACGGGGTCATCGCCCTGGGCGGTGGCAGCGCGCTGGACGCGGGCAAGCTGGTGCAGCTGCTCACCACGCACGAGCCGCCGCTCAGCCGGTATGACGACGCGAAGGGCGGCGACCAGTACGTGCGCGACGACCTGCCGCCGCTCATCGCGATCCCCACGACCGCGGGCACGGGTTCGGAGGTGGGGCGTTCGGGCGTGGTGACGCTGGCGGACACGGGCCGCAAGACGGTCATCTTCAGCCCGCACCTGCTGCCGAAGGCGGCCATCATCGACCCGGAGCTGACGCTGGGCCTGCCCCCGTCGGTCACGGCGGCCACGGGCATGGACGCGCTCACCCACTGCATCGAGGCGTACCTCGCGAATGGCTTCCATCCGCTCGCGGACGCGGTGGCCATCGACGGCGTGATGCGCGTGGGGCGGTCGCTGGTGACGGCGGTGAAGGAGGGGCGCGACCTGGCGGCGCGCACGGACATGATGGCGGCGGCGATGGAGGGCGCCATGGCCTTCCAGAAGGGCCTGGGCGCGAGCCACGCGCTGGCGCACGCGCTCACGCCCATCTCCGGCGTGCCGCACGGCCTGGCGAACGCCATCGTCCTGCCCGTGGTGATGGAGTTCAACCGCGCGGCGAGCACCGCGCGGCTGGCGCGCATCGCCGCGGCGCTGGGGGACTCGTCCAACGCGCGCGAGGAGGTGCGCGCGGGCAACGCCATCGAGCGGGTGCGCACGCTGGCGGAGGCCATCGGGATTCCCGCGCGGCTTCGCGACGCGGGCGTGCAGGAGAAGGACCTGCCGCGCATCGCGGAGAAGGCCTTCCTGGACGCGTCCCACCAGGGAAACCCTCGCGCCGTCACCGAGCCGGACCTGCTGGCGATGGCCCGCGAGGCCTACTGAGCGGGCGTCACGCCGCTTCGATTTCGGATTGTTTCCGCCGGGGCCGCTCCGAGGAGAATCAGGGCGGCCCCGCTTCATCGTGGAGCCTTTGAATCAGCCGGCGCCTCCTCCGTCAGAAGGTTCAGAACGCAGCAACAACGCGGCTCACGGAGGCAGGTCATGAAGGCAATGTTCAAGAAGATGGTGGTGGCTGTGGCGCTCATCGCGAGCTCGCCGGTGATGGCGGCGGACTACCACTCGGCCACCCCCTTCGTGAGCCGCCAGGACCAGGCCCGCATGGAGCGCGAGCGTCAGGAGCGCGAACGGCAGGCCCGGCTGGAGCGGCAGCGTCAGGAGCGCGAGCGTCAGGCCCGGCTGGAGCGCGAGCGGCGGGAGCGGGAGCGCCAGGAGCGCGAGCGTCAGGCCCGGCTGGAGCGCGAGCGTCAGGAGCGGCAGCGTCAGGAGCGCGAGCGTCAGGCCCGGCTGGAGCGGGAGCGCCAGGAGCGCGAGCGTCAGGCCCGGCTGGAGCGGGAGCGCCAGCAGCGCGAGCGTCAGGCCCAGCGTGACCGGGTGGCGCACAACGGCGGCTGGCTGAACTGAGCAGGGGGGCCCCGGCCCTCCACATTCCGAGGCAGCACCGAAGCCCGGGGGGCAGCATCACCCTCGGGCTTCTTCACGTCCGGACACGCACGCGGCCGGCGCGGGCTCCCTGTGTCTCCCGCCGGCTCGCGGCCGGTCATTCCGCCGCGGGCTGCAACGACAGCATGCTGGAACCGGCGTCGGCATCACCCGCGCCACCGTGGGACGTCACGACGCCGCCCGCGCCCACCACGCCGCCCGTCTGCTCTGGCTCGCCCGCCTCCGGCACGAACTCCAGCGTCTCCACGAAGACGCGCCCCGGCAGCCGCAGGTCCATGGCGGTGACGCGCTCCCGGTCGCGCAAGTCGTAGAGCTGCTGCGCCACGGATCCCGCGGGCACCCGGTCGTCGGAGAAGAAGACGTAGAGGCGCACCTTCCCCTCCTGCACCGGCACCCGGAAGCTGGTGTTGGCGACGGGCCTGTTCGCGTCGCAGCGGATGGAGCGGTTCTCGCGCGTGAGCGTGAGCTGCCGGATGACGCCCTTCTCGGACATCGTGAAGAGCATGCAGTAGGGGAGCTGCCCCGCCGAGGGGACGACCTCCATCGTCGCCGGGCCGGTGCGCTTCACCTGGGCCCGCGCCACCCGCTCGGGCGGCTTCGTGTCGGTGCACGCCGCGCCCAGTGCCAGCACTGTCAGCAATCCCGTCCAGCGAGTCATGTATCCCTCCCAGCAGGGTGGAGTGGCAGACACCTGGAGCCTACCCTGGTCCCTCGACTTCCCATCCGTTCCCTCAGCCCGTGAGGCTCGCCAGCACGCCGAGTGCACGGTCGTGCACATGGCCTTCTGCGTTATGTCAGGCCGGGATTACTCCGGGCGCTGGTAGACAACGACCTGCGGCGTTTCGTCCAGGTACAGCCCGGTGACGGGCGTGCGCGTGCCGAAGGCCTGCCACGTGAGGAACTCGTGCTCGCGGAACTCCTGGTGGTACTGGTACGCGACGATGTCCGCGTCGAAGGGGCTGTTCACCGCGCGCACGTCGTCGCGCAGCATCCCGTTGCGCTGATAGTCGCGGAACGAGAAGCCATTCACCTCGTGCAGGTAGATGCGCGCGCCCGGCTTCGCGTGGGCGTTGATCCACGGCAGCACGCCGGTGACGTGGCTGGACCAGAACTGCCGCTGCATGCCCAGCGTCGCCGCGCCCGGCAGGCCCCCCGCGAGCTCCGAGTACGCCGCCGTCCCGTAAGGGAATACCCGTACCAGCGCCAGCAGCGCGGGCGCCAGCAGCAGCGCGAACACCGGCACGGTCACCGCCAGCGGTGACACGGACGGCCTCCGCGCCTTCAGCACCTCCCACAGCGCGAAGCAGCCGCGCGCCACCGCCGCGCCCGCCAGGATGCCCAGGAAGGGCATGGACGGGAACCAGTGCTTCACGCCGCCGAAGTGAGGCACCTGCGGGTGGCTGATGATGAGGATGGACGTCACCGCGTTGACGCCCACCAGCGCCTCCGCCGGCGTGGGCATCCGCACCCAGGCCCGCGTGCGCGCGCTCACGCTCAGGAGCGCCCGGCCCACGAGCGCGGCGAAGCCCGTCACCATCGGAGCGAAGAGGCTGGTGGGCACCGTCAGCGCCGTCTTCACCACCACGTAGGTGAGCGGGAAGGGCGGCCCCCGCATCAGCGTGCCCAGGTAGAACCAGGCGTAGTGGTTGTGGGTCGCGTGGAAGGCCAGGTACCACGCGGTGCGGTCCACCGGCGCGTGCCACAGGTAGGGCCAGTGCAGGTAGAAGATGACGGGGCCCAGCACCGCCATCGCCGCGATGGGCACCAGCGCCCGCGTCACCGGCAGGCTCACCCGCCGCAGGTCCCGGAGCAGCAGCGCGCAGCCCACCGCGAGCCCCACGAAGAACAGCGTCTGCGGGCTGAGCAGCAGGAACCGCCGCTGGAACGCGGCGCTCCCGCCCATGAACAGCACGAGCGCGCCGTACAGCACCGCCACCGCCGCGAAGAGCCCCACGAAGCGGCCCAGCCGCGCGCGGGCCTCCGGGAGGCCTTCGCTCGCGTGCCACGCGCGCCACAGCGCGAAGGGCGTCAGCACGAACGGCAGGAAGAGGGCGTTGTGTTTCGTGGCGATGGCCAGGCCGAACGCGGCGCCGCACGCGATGCCCCAGCGGGTGTCCTCCAGCGCGCGCCAGAAGCAGTACACGACGAGCAGCCACATCGCGGCCACCGGCATGTCGAAGCACGCCAGCTCCGCGTTGAAGTACTGCCGGGGCACCAGCAGGAAGGAGAGGGCGGCGAACCACCCCGCGGTGCGGCCATACAGTGCGCTGCCCAACAGGAAGCACAGCGCGGGCACCAGCGCCGCCATCGCGAACGCGGGCAGCCGGAAGGCCGTCGCGTCCCGCATCAGGCCCAGGCCGTCATGGAAGAGCAGGTGGCTCAGCCCGAACAGCGTCTTCATCAGCGCCGGGTGCTCGTGGTTGTAGTCCCACGCGCGCACGATGGCGGCATCGGTGAACGCCTGCGCGGGTGAATGCAGGAGCAGCCGGAACCAGCTCGCGTAGCCCTCCGCCGCGGCGAAGTAGACGCTCTCGTCGCGCGTGAAGCCCACCGCGGCCTCGGTGCTCCACAGCGCCGCGAACGCCAGCACCCACAGCGCCAGGGCCGAGAGCTTCTCCTCGCGCGTCGCCGCCCGGCCCGTCACGGCTTCACCCCCACCGCTGGCTCCAGCGCCATCACGTCCAGGCACACCTGCCGCGACTCCGCGTTGTCCGCCTGCACCCAGACCTTCACCGTGCGAGGAGGCCCTGGCGGCAGCACCACCTCCGCCTTCTGCACGCCCTCGCGGCCCGGGGGGATGGCCACGTCCAGCAGGCGCTCGCCCGTGGCCGCGTCGTCCACGCCCAGGTACGCGGTGCTCAGGCGCGGGTCCTTCGGGTGCGCGAACTCGAAGATGATGCCGCCCTCCAGCCGCAGGCCCATGCCCGAGGGGACGTTGGCGAACTCCGCCACCAGCCGCTGCGGTCCTCCCGGCGCGTGCATCCACAGGCAGTGCCGGGGCTCGTAGAGGATCTCGTGCCACTCCGGCGCGACGTACAGGTGCGGCGGGCCGGGGCAGCGGTGCGCGCGCCCGTCGAATGGACAGTCGCGGCGGGAGCCGTCCGGCTGCTCCAGGTACACGCGCGCCGCGCTCGCGGACTCGCTCGCCACCCAGTGGCGGGGGCGGTAGCGGCCGTTCTCATAGAGGCGCAGCGACAGCGGGCCCAGCCGCGACTCCGGACCCAGCGCCTTGCGGCCGGGCAGGAAGGCCGCGTCGAACGCCGCCGCATCCGAGCGAGGCAGCTCCGGCTGGCCCAACACCCAGAGGCGCGGGTGCGCGCTCAGGTCCGCGCGGTCCGACTCCAGCCACCCGTACACGGGCACGGAGGGCGGCACGAAGAGCCGGGCGCGCTCGGTCCACCAGGGGAACAGCAGCACCGCGTCCCCGGGACGCGCGTCGCGGGTCAGCACGTCCGCGACGGCGCGCTCGTCCGCGTCCGTGGGCAGCCGGCCCGGCAGCCGCAGCTGGAAGACGAGGCACCCGAGCGCGACGAGGAGCAGGCCCCCCAGCTCCACGAGGGGCAGGGCGCGCGCGAGCCTAGGACTTGGCAAGACGGATCTTCTGCTCGCTCTTTTCGCGGCAGAAGGTGCAGAAGATGTGGTCGCCCTGGTTGAAGGACGGCGTCCAGGGTGGGTACATCGAGCAGCGCGGATCCAGGCAGTGGTGCAGCTCCCACAGCGTGCCCAGCTGGTGCAGCGCGTGGCGCGCGATGGCCTTGTAGCCCGTCTCCAGGTCCTTGTACGGCGCGATGGAGAGCACCGCCCGGTCCTTGCCGTACCGCGCGAAGCCGGACGTGGGCGCCTTGCCGCTGGGCAGGTCGCGGTCCTTCAGCTTTCGCGAGGTGAGCAGCAGCACCTTGTCGTCCTTGTAGGCCCGGATGCCCTTCACCTCGTCCAGCAGCTTCTCCGCGTCCAGGGGCTCGGACATGCCCGCGGGCACCTCCGCGGAGCCGCTGTGCTCGCTGCCCACGCCGAAGGCCGTGTAGAGCGTGCGGTTGAACTTGGCGAGCTGCTTGTCGTCGAAAGGGTCCAGCGTCACGACGCGAATCACGGGGCGTCACCTCGGCGGGAAGGCCCTCGCGCGGTGCCGGGCGCGCGCGAGGGGCGCGGGCCGGGCGGCCGGGAGGGCCGTGGGGTCCAGGGGTTCACTCGCCTTCGGGCGGACGGGCCTTGGGCGGACGACCCCGCTTCTTCGGCGCGGCGGGCTCCGCGGGCGCGGCGCCCTCCGGGGGCTTGGCCTTGGGCGGACGGCCGCGCTTCTTCGGCGCGGCGGGCTCGGCGGCCTCCGCGGCCGTCACCTCGGGCTTCGGCTTGGGCGGACGGCCGCGCTTCTTCGGGGCCGCGGGTTCGGCGCCCTCGGCGGGCTTGGCCTTGGGCGGACGGCCGCGCTTCTTGGGGGCGTCCTCGGCCGCCTCCTCGCCGCCTTCCTCCTCCGCGCCTTCCTCGGAGGACTCCTCTTCCGGCTCGGCCTGCGGCTCCTCGTCCGAGGGCAGGTCCAGCTCTCCGCCCTCCAGCCCCATGAGGTCGCCGTCGAGGTCCATGTCGTCCTCGTCGCCTCCGGGCCGGGCGAACTCGGCGGCGGTGCGCTTGGGGCGCTCCTTGCCGGGCGGGAAGAGGACGATGTCGATGGAGTCCTCGGCGTTGGCCTCGGCGGTGCCCAGCGCGGCGGCGACCTCCGAGACGAGCAGGTGCCGGGCGTTGTCGTAGAGCTCGCGCTCCTTGGTGGGCAGCGGCCGCAGCTCGCTCAGGACCTGGAGGCCCTTCACCACCTCCGCCAGGCCCAGGATGCCGCCCTGGGTCATGCGGTCCAGGTTGGTGCGCGCGCGCTGCTTCCAGTCCAGGTCGGCCTTGTCGCTGTCCGAGCGGAGGAACGCGTAGATCTCCTCCACGTCCGCGGGGCTGGCCACCTTGCGCACGCCGATGGAGACAATCTTTCCTTGCGGCACCATCACGACGGCGCCGTCTTCCTCCCGGCGCATGGTGACAAAGGTGAGCTTCTGTCCCGCCACCTCCTTCACATCGATGGCGGCGACGCGACAGACCCCCTGGTTGGGGTAGACGACCCGGTCTCCAACCTGGAGCTGGAGTGCAGCGGACCCTTCTGGCATGGCCCCCTCGTGGGCGGGTGGGATGAGCACCGAAGCGAGCGCCGGTCGTAGCACCGTGCCCCGCCGGATGCCACGAGTTTACCGGGGAAGCTTTGTCATCCCGTGGGCATTGCGCTGTGCTTCCAACAGCCGGGCCATGACCTCGTGTGCCTGCGCGTCCAGGACCGCGTCAATCTGGGCATCGGTCGGCCCCTCGTCCGCCATGCTTCCAGGCCGCGCATCCACTCGGGTGGAAAGTCCCACCGTGGCCATCACCGCGATCCCCAGGGCCAGCACCGCCATCAGCTTCTTCATGAGCGTCCTCCGTGGCGGCCCAGGGTAGGGGCGGAGTCCGGATGATCAATTTTTCAGCAACAGGCCGGCTGCGGGCTGTAGCGCCCGGTGGCACCCGCTATTGATGGAGCGGCGCCACCGGCGTCACCTCCAGCGTGAGGCCGCCGGAGTTGTCGCCCGGGTCGTCGTCCGGGAACGCGAGCCGCAGCCAGCGCGCGCCGCGCATCACCGTGGGTTGGTTGACCTCCAGCACCTCCAGGGTGCCGGGGGACGTGGCCGGGGATTCGCCCGCGCCGTGCAGCGCGAGCACCGCGTCCACCTCGCCGCCGTTGAAGCCGCGCGTGCGAGCCGGCTCTGGACCCGCGCGCACGACGACGCGGTAGGTGGTGGAGGGATCCAGCTCCTTCAGCGTGAAGCCATCGTGAGGCGACAGGGAGACGGCGTGGCGGTACGAGTCCAGGAGCAGCGTGGTGACGCCCGCGGCGGCCTGCCGGGGCGGGAGCGCGTCGTTCGTCTGTTCATGCACGTGCACCTGGAGCGCGCCGCGGTTGTCGTCCCGGCGGTCGTCCCAGAAGAACACGGAGAGGGCGGAGGCGTTCTGCACCAGCACCTCGTCGGTGCCCACCACGCCGAAGCTGTCGTGCGCGGCCAGGGCCGAGCCGCCCTCCAGGAAGTAGACCGCCTGGGCCACCGGCAGCGGGCCGCCCAACGACACGTACCCCTCCACGCGCAGGCCGTAGACGCGGGACGGATCCAACCGCATGCGCGCCGCGGCGGGTGGGGGCATGCGGATGGCGTGCGCCACCGCGCTGAGCGTGAACGGTCCCCCCGTGGGGTAGCGGGCGCCGGACACGGGCGGGGTTCCCTGGCCCGGGTTCACCAGGGCCCGCGCCGCGGCGGGCCGCTTCGGCAGGAGCCGGGCATGGACCGCGAGCGTGGTGCCGTGCTCGGCGTGCACGCGCTGGCTCCAGGGCACCATGCCCGGCAGCAACACCTCCAGCGTGTGCTCCGTGTCCGACGGCAGCTGGGTGACGAGCGTGGGCGTCGTCTCCGGCAGCATCCGGCCATCCACGCGGATGCTGGCGCCCGCGGGCGACGAGCTGAGCTCCACCGCGAACGTGTTGGAGCCGCCCACGACCAGGCCCAGCCACGTGGCCACGAGCGCGGCGACCACCACCGGCGCGCCGCGCACCGCCCAGCCGCGCAGGGAGCGGTGCCACGCGGACGGCGGCGAGGACGGCACCGCCTGCGTGGGGAGCGGCTGGGTCGTCAGGTCGCCCCGGGGCACCCCGCGCGGCTCGAGGGTGGAGCGCAGCAGCTCCGGCGGCGTCGGCACGGGCGGCGGCTCCGCGACACCGCTCCAGCGGCCCACCTGGGCGATGAACTCGCGCGGCAGCTGCACGGGCCGGCCCGCCTCCACGAGCTCCGGCTCGAAGAGGTAGCCCATGAAGTGGCCCAGGTCGCTGGTGGACACGTCGGGCGCGGTGACGTGGAGCTGCCGCGCCAGGGCCTCCGCGAAGGCCTGCGCGGTGGGGTAGCGCTGATCCGGGCTCGTGGCCATCGCGGTGAGCAGGATGCGCTCCAGCGCGGCCGGGATCCCCGGCGTCCACTCGCGCGGCCTTGGGAAGTCGCCCAGCGAGATCTTCCGCAGCACCTCCTGCAGCGTGCCCTCGAAGGGGCGGCGTCCGCAGAGCATCTCGTAGAGGACGGTGCCGGCCGCGAACACGTCCGTGCGCGCGTCCAGCGCCTCGCCCCGCGCCTGCTCCGGCGCGAAGTAGACGTACTTGCCCTTCGCCGCCTCCGCCTTCGTGTCCCCGCGCCCGGCCAGCCGTGCCCGCGCGATGCCGAAGTCCACCAGCTTCACCTGCCCCTCGAAGGAGAGGAGCACGTTCTGCGGACTCACGTCGCGGTGGACGATGTGCAGCGGCCGGCCGTTGTCGTCCAGCCGCGTGTGCGCGTACGCCAGCCCTCTCAGCATGTCGATGGCCACCAGCACCGCGAGGGGCGGCGGCAGCGCGGGCAGCCCCTTGGCCCGGGCCCGGCGCATCACGTGCGACAGCGGATGGCCGTCCACCCACTCCATCGCCAGGAAGTACTCGCCCTCCACCTCTCCGAAGTCGAAGATCTGCGCGATGTTGCCGTGGGACAGCCCCAGGGCGATGCGCGCCTCGTTGATGAACATGGACACGAACGCGTTGTCGTCCGCGTAGCCGGGGAGGATCTTCTTGATGACCACCGGCTTCGTGACGCCCGCCACCGCCGTCATCCGGGCGCGGTAGATCTCCGCCATGCCGCCCGTCGCGATGCGCTCGAGCAGCTTGTACTTTCCGAACTGGAGGCCCGCGGAAGGCTGCGGCACGTTCGAATCGGCTCCTTCTGGAGGGAGTCCTTCGGGAAAATCGCGAGACGCTATCATGGGACCATTCAGACGCTCAGGGTGGAATATTCCGCTGCGCTCGCCAGCCCGCTCCCGTAACCGTGCATTCTTCCTCCTCTTGTTGAGCAACCTGGCCTCCAGCGGTTGCCGTGAGCCCACCCCCGCGAGCGCCGCCCCGCCGGCGTCCTCCGTGACCCACCCGCCCAGCGGAGAAGGGGCCCTTTCTACCCCCCTGGGGGACGCCGGGACCTGGGTGGACGCGACCGTCGCGCCCCCGTCCGCCCCTGTCTATGGCGAGCCTCTCCCAGAACAACTGCTAATCATGGAAATGTCTGGAGAACAGGTTCGAATGGACACACAGTCCTTCGTTCCGTCCCGGACCCGGGACGCGGACCGGCTGGCGGAGCGGGTGCGGGGCCGGGACGTGCTGCTGACGGTGGGTGACCCGGACACGTTCCTCGCACAGGTGTCCGACACGCTGGCGGTGCTGCGGGCGCAGGGGGCGTCGGTGTGGCTCCGGCATCCGGACGCGCCGGTGGCCTACCGGCTGGTGCTGCGCGACGAGGAGGGCTTCCGGGAGTGGCTGGCGGAGGTGGCGCCCGGGAAGCTGCGCATCATCCAGCGGGCGGACGGCTTCGAGCTGGCGACGAGCGTGGGAAAGCTGCCCGGGCCGGACCGCAACGGCCCGTCCGTGCCGGTGCGTGCGGGGCGCCAGGACATCGCGACGCTGCGGCGGGAGCTCTCCCGGCTCAAGGGGCGCTTCACCACGTCGGAGGACCTCTGCCTCGTCTCGTCATTCGGCACGGAGCTGGCGCAGGTGGCGCGGGCGCTTGGCGGGACGTACGTCGCGCCGGGGGACGGGCTCTTCGACACGCTCTGCCTCGTGTACCCGACGCCCAGGCCCGCGCGGGACGCGGGAACCCCGTAGGCGGCGCTCCGCGCAGTCTCCTGCCCTCCTGGCGGGCGCGCGCTCCGGGGGGACCGTCATCGCATTGAGGCCGCGTGCTCGCGCCGCTACTACCCCCAGCGGGCCGCGCGCCCTAGAGTGCCGCGCGCCTTTTTCCATGAAGGCTTCGGAGGGGCCACTGCTCCCTCCCCGGAGGTTGTCGATGGTCGCCGTCACCGAGCCCGCTTCGCGTCCCCAGGATGTCCTCGCCGGGGGCACGTTCCTCTTCCAGGAGGTGGGCGCCACCCGCATCCTCACGCCGGAGGGGTTCTCCGAGGAGCAGCGGCTCTTCTTCAAGACGGCGCTCCAGTTCTGCCGCGAGCAGGTGCTGCCCCTGGCCGAGCGCATCGAGGGCAAGGACAACGCGCTCTTGCGCGACCTGCTGCGCCGCGCGGGCGAGCTGGGCCTGTTGAGCGTGGACATCTCGGAGTCCTACGGCGGCACGGGCCTGGACAAGACGACGTCGCTGCTCCTCGCGGAGGCCATGAGCCTGCTGGGCTCCTGGTCGGTGACGTCCAGCGCGCACACGGGCATCGGGTCGTTGCCCATCGTGTGGTTCGGTAACGCGGAGCAGAAGGCGAAGTACCTGCCGAAGCTCGCCACGGGGGAATGGGTGGCGGCGTACGCGCTGACGGAGCAGGGCAGCGGCAGTGACGCGCGCGGGGCGAAGACGAAGGCGGTGCGCTCCGCGGACGGCCAGCACTACCTGCTCAACGGCTCCAAGCTCTACATCACCAACGCGGCCTTCGCGGACGTGTTCGTCGTCTTCGCGCAGGTGGACGGTGACAAGTTCACCGGCTTCATCGTGGAGAAGGACACTCCGGGCCTCACCGTGGGCCCGGAGGAGCACAAGATGGGCATCCGCGGCTCGTCCACCTGTCCGCTCTACTTCGAGGACGCGAAGGTGCCCGCGGAGAACCTGCTGGGCGAGCTGGGCAAGGGCCACCGCATCGCCTTCAACATCCTCAACTACGGCCGGCTGAAGCTGGGCGCGGGCGTCATCGGCAGCATGAAGCTCCAGTTGGGCAACGCGCTCCGGTTCGCGCAGGAGCGCAAGCAGTTCAAGGCGCCCATCGCCACGTTCCCGCTCATCCGCGAGAAGCTGGCGCGCATGGCCGCGCTCGTCTACGCGGTGGAGAGCATGACGTACCGCACCGCGGGCCTGGTGGACGGGCGGCTCGCCGCGAAGGAGCGCTCGGACGCGGACTACGACGCGCACGTCATCGCCGCCATGGAGGAGTTCGCCACCGAGGCCTCCATCATGAAGGTCTTCGGTTCGGAGGCCCTGGGCTTCCTGGTGGACGACGCGGTGCAGGTGCACGGCGGCGCCGGCTACATCGAGGAGTACCCGGTGGAGCGCGCCTACCGCGACGCGCGCATCAACCGCATCTTCGAGGGCACCAACGAGATCAACCGCATGCTCATCACCGGCATGCTCCTCAAGCGCGCCGTGAAGGGCGACCTGCCGCTGTTCGCGCAGGGGCGCTCCGTGGCGGAGGAGCTGAGCCGGGGCGAGCGTCCCCGCGCGGGCCGCGAGGACGCGCTGGCCCACGAGGAGGTCGCCGCCGAGTGCGCCAAGCACCTGGCCATCCACGGCATGCGCCTGGCCGCGGAGGCGTTCGGCACGGAGCTGGACAAGCACCAGGAGGTCATGGCCGCGCTGGCGGACGTGGTGATGGACGCGTACGCGCTGGACTCCATGGTGACGCGCACCCGTCAGTCCGCCGCCGGCGGCGTGCTGGACCCGGTGCGCGTGGCGCTGGTGAGGCTGTACGCGATGGAGTCCACCGCGCGCGCCTTCGAGCGCACCCGCCGCGCGCTGTGCGCCACGCTCAAGGGAGACGTGCTCGCGCTGGAGCTCAAGCGGCTCTCCGCGCTGGACGCCTTCACCCCGTACGACCCCGCCCAGCTGCGGGAGACGGTGGTGGCGGGCCTGGAAGAGGCCGGCGGCTACCCCTACAACCCGCTGTAGTCCGCCGAGGGGGGCGGGTGCCCTGGGGGTTCAGGGCATCCGCGACACGGCATCCAGCCCGAAGCTGACCCGGGCCCGCCAGGGCGCGGGCGGCAGGTGCTCCAGCGCCATCAGCGCCTCCAGCCGCTGGAGCATGTCCGGCCGCAGCCGTCCGAACGTCGCGCCGAAGCCCGGCGTCACCGCCTGCGCCACGCCCTTGCGCGGCACCGACGACGTCCACGCCACCTCGCCGTGCAGCAGCAGCGGCCCCTCCTTCATCTCCATCTCCATGAGGAAGGGCGCCCCCACATGGACCTCCCTGGGCAGGGCAGGGGCCTCCACCTCCAGGCCCACGCCGCCCCGGGAGATGTCGCGCACGAAGAAGGACGGCGCCTTGGGGTCGCTCTCCTGCGCGCGCAGGTGCAGCGGCATGCGCGGGAAGCGGCGCAGGCCGTTCTGCTCCTCCTGGGCGAAGATGTGCTGGAGCACCGCGTCCAGGGGGCTGCGATCCTCGGCGCCGTCGTAGCGCACCGTGAGCAGGTAGCGCTCGCCGGAGCGGGGCTCCACCTTGACCACCTCGCCCAGCACCTCCACCGGGCGGGGCATGCCGCCCGCGTGCAGCTCGAAGGTGAACCGGGTGCCCAGGGGCAGGGCCCTTCGCGTCTCCAGGGTGACGCCGCCCTGGCCCACGCTCCGGGTGTACTCGCCGACCAACGACTGCGGCGTCTTGTAGGCCACCTTCAGTCGAACGTTCGTGTTCACGCGCCCGTCACTCTCGGCCTGGGGGAGGAAAAATTCAAGTTTGCCCCACCTCCAGGGGTAGGCCGTGCGGCACCTGCCCCAGCGGATGTCCGGCGGCGGGCGGGCGGTGTTCCATCCTGTTGCGCTTTCTTGACCCCCCTGGGGGGGGCGCGTATGTATGCCGGCCGCAGAGGGGTAAGAAGTGGGAAGGAGTGGTGGTCCGTCCCGTGCTGGGCTGAAAAGGTGGATCGTCCCGCGTGTTCCGAGGCGTCTATGAGCACCAGATCGACGCGAAGGGGCGCACCAGCCTCCCGGCCAAGCTGCGGGAAACGCTGGTGGGCGCCTACGACGAGCGGCTCATCGTCACCACGGCCCTGGACCCCTGCCTCCACGCCTATCCGGTGCGGGAGTGGGAGGCGTTGGAGACCGCGCTCGCCCGGCGCAACCCCATGGAGCCGGGGGTCAAGACGTTGATGCGGCTGTACGTGGCCAGCGCGCAGGAGTGCCCGCTGGACAAGCTGGGCCGGTTGCTCATCCCGCCGTCCCTCAGGGCGTACGCGAAGCTGGAGAAGGACGTGGTGTGGGCGGGGATGGTCAAGGTCATTGAGTTGTGGAGCCTGGACGGTTGGGCGAAGGCGCAAGAGGACGCGCGCCAGGAAGCCACCTCCCAGGACGTGTTGCGCGTGCTGGGCGAACTGCGCCAGCCGTAGCCGGGAAGTCGACAGCAGCCGGAAGTTCGTCAAGAGAAGGGTGGCAGGCGCATGGACCAGGTGCAGGAGGTTCGTCGGAACAGGGTGATGGTGGCGGCGTCCGAGCGCGTGGAGACGCTGATGCTGGAGGGCGAACTGGAGGAGGCGGACCTGGTGCGGCTGTGCGAGGACCTGTTGCACCGGCTGCACCGGGGCACGCGCCAGGTGGTGCTGGACTTCGCGGACGTGTCGCACCTGAACTACCGCGGCGTGCGCCCGCTGATGGCCCGCACGGAGGCGTTCCGCCGCGCGGGAGGAGACGTGAAGCTGTCCGGGCTGTCGCCGTACCTGGCCGCCATCTTCCGCGCGGCCGGCGCCCACGACACCTTCGAGCTGTATCCGCACCTGAACGATGCCCGGGCGGCCTTCCAGCTCGCGCGCGCTCCCTTCGTCTGAACCACCACCGGGGCCTGCCGTGGACTTCCAGCACCAGACCGTCCTGCTCCACGAGACGGTGGAGTTGCTGCTCCCGGCGGAGGGCAGGGTGATTCTCGACGGCACCCTCGGCGGCGGTGGCCACACCGAAGCGCTCCTCGCCCGGGGCGCCACGGTGGTGGGCGTGGACCGCGATCCGGTGGCGCTCGCGGCGGCCACCGCCCGCATGGGCGCGAACGCGCGCTTCCAGGCGCGGCAGGGCAACTTCGCGGACCTGCCCCGCGTGGCGCATGACCTGCTGCCCGTGGACGGTGTGCTCGTGGACCTGGGCGTGTCCTCGCCCCAGCTGGACGTCGCCGAGCGCGGCTTCTCCTTCATGAAGGACGGCCCGCTGGACATGCGCATGGGCGACAGCGGGCAGACGGCCGCGGAGCTCATCGCCAGCACCGACGAGCGCGACCTGGCGCAGCTGCTGCGCGACTACGGGGAAGAGCCCTTCGCGCGGCCCATCGCCCGGGAGCTGAAGAAGGCGCTGCCCCAGCGCACACTGGAGGCCGCGGAGGTGGTGAAGCGCGCCGTGCCGCGCAAGGCGTGGCCGGACCGCATCCACGTGGCCACCCGCACCTTCCAGGCGCTGCGCATGGCGGTGAACGGGGAGCTGGAGGCGCTGGACGCGCTGCTCGCCGCGCTGCCGTCGCTCCTCAAGGTGGGGGGCCGCGCCGCCGTCATCTCCTTCCACTCACTGGAGGACCGGAAGGTGAAGGAAGCCTTCCGCGCCCTGGTGGGCGGCTGCACCTGTCCGCCGGGCTTCCCGGTGTGCGTCTGCAACAGCCAGGGCGACTTCGCCCTCGTGTCCAAGAAGGCCGTCGCGGCTTCCGAGGCGGAAGTCGAGGCCAACCCCCGCTCTCGCAGCGCGCACCTGCGCGCGGTGGAGAAAATCCGATGAGCAAGGCCCTCTCGCGTCCCTCCGTGTCCGTGGCCGGCGTGCTGCTGCACCTGTTGCCCGCGGTGATGCTCTTCACCCTGTTCGTCGGCGTGGGCATCCTCCACGTCACGAGCCGTGTGCTGGTGGTGGACATGGGCTACCGCCTGTCCAACGCGGAGGGCGAGAGCCGCTCGCTGACCCGGGAGAACGACCGGCTGAAGCTGGAGCTGGCCACGCTCAAGGCCCCGGGCCGCATGGAGCGCGTGGCGCGCGAGCAGCTGGGCATGGCCATGCCCAAGGGCGGCGCGGTGGTGTCCCTGGGCGACGAGCGCGTGAAGGATTCGCGCTCCGCGCAGGCCCGCGCCTCGGCCCCGGCCGTCCGCGTGGCGGAGCGGGGGACCCAGCGGTGAGGGACTTCAAGAGCTCGCGGCCGCCCGAATCCAACGCCAAGGGGCTCAAGCTGCGGGTCCAGCTCCTGTTCGGGCTGTTCCTCGTGCTCCTGGGCACGGCCTTCGGCCGCGCCGTGTCCCTCCAGGTCTTCCAACAGGAGAAGCTGCGCGGCCTGGCGCAGGACCAGTACGTCCGGCAGATCGACATCCCGGCCCGGCGCGGGGACATCTTCGACCGGCGCGGCACGCCGCTCGCCCAGAGCGTGGAGGTGGACTCCATCTGGGTGGACCCGTCCCTGCTCCCCGACGTGCCCCAGGCCGCGCGGCAGCTGGCGAAGGCCGTGCACCTGGACCCCAGCGACGTGGCCGCCCGCCTGGGCCGCGCCAAGCGCTTCGCGTGGGTGAAGCGCCAGGCGAAGCCTCAGGAAGTGGACGCCGTGAAGGCGCTGGGCCTGCCGGGCCTGGGCTTCACCAAGGAGCCCAAGCGCTTCTATCCCCAGCGCGAGCTGGGCGCGCACATCGTGGGCATGGTGGGCACCGACGGCCACGGCCTGGAGGGCCTGGAGCTGGCCTTCGAGGACGAGCTGTCCGGACAGAACTCGCGCACCTCCGGCTTCCGCGACGCCAAGGGCCGCAAGCTGATGGTCCAGGGCGCCATGGATCCCCTGGAGCGCCAGGGCGCCGCCGTGACGCTCACGATGGATCGCCACCTCCAGTACGTGGCGGAGAAGGCGCTGGCCAAGGCGGTGGACGACGCCAAGGCGCTCGCGGGCATGGCGGTGGTGTTGGATCCGCGCACCGGTGAGCTGCTGGCGCTGGCCAACAACCCGCGCTTCAACCCCAACACGCCAGAGGACGGCGTGAAGAACGCCATCCGCAACCGCGCCGCGCTGGACGCCTTCGAGCCCGGCTCCACGATGAAGGCCTTCGTGGTGGCCGCCGCGCTGGAGGAGAAGGCCATCACCGCGGACACGCTCATCTTCTGCGAGAATGGCTCCTTGCGCATTGGCCGCCACACCATCCACGACACCCACCGCCACGGGTGGCTCAACGCGCAGGGCATCCTCCAGGTGTCCTCCAACATCGGCGCCGCCAAGGTGGCGGACACCCTGGGCCGTGAGAAGATGGTCGCGGCCTACCACGCCTTCGGCTTCGCCGAGCGCACCGGCCTGGCGCTCACCGGGGAGAGCCGGGGCGTCATCCCGTTTCCAAAATCGGACATCTCCCTGGCCACCCAGTCCTTCGGCCAGGGCATGACCTCCACCGCCGTGCAGCTGGCGGCGGCCTACGGGGCGCTGGCCAACGACGGCGTCCTGATGCGCCCGTACCTCGTGTCCAAGGTCGTGGACCCGGACGGCGTGGTGCTGCTGGAGAACCAGCCCACGGAGCTGCGGCGGGTCGTCTCCCAGAGGGTGGCGCGCCAGGTCGTGGGCATGCTCGAGAGCGTGGTGGTCAAGGGAGGGACCGCGACCAAGGCGGCCATGGACGACTACCGGGTGGCGGGCAAGACGGGCACCGCGCAGAAGGCGGACCCCGTCGCGCGGGGGTATTCCGACAAACGCATCGCGTCGTTCGCGGGCATGGTGCCGGCCGAGGCCCCGCGCGCCGTGATTCTCGTGGTACTGGACGAACCGACGACGGACGTATACGGGGGGAACGTGGCTGCCCCTGCCTTCAAGGAAATCGCTACCGCCGCCATGGCCCACCTGGCCGTGCCCCCGTCCCGGACGGTGGCACCCGCCGAGGTGGCCGCGGCCGCCGTGCCCGTGGTGCCCCCTCCGGCATCGAAGGCGCTGGCGAAGGCCGTCCCTGTTCGGGCCGGTCTGGAGGTAGCGGTGACCGAGACCTCGGAAGACGGCACGGTGCGTGTGCCGGATGTCCAGGGTCAGGCAGGACGCGAGGCCGTGGTGAAGTTGCTTGCCGCGGCGTTGGAGCCACAGCTGCAAGGCAGTGGACGAGTGGTGTCTCAGACCCCCCCCGCCGGTGCGCTGGTGGAGAAGGGGGCTCGGGTGACGCTGGAACTGGCGACGCGGCAATGAGGCCGTGTCCTTTCCAGGCCCCGCATCAGCAATGCGTGTGAAGGGGAAGAGATGAAGCTGACGGATGTCCTCGCAGGGTGTGGAGCCGAGCAGACCTCGGGCGGCCGTTCCGCGGTCGACGTCACGGGAGTGACGCAGGATTCGCGGCGCGTGAAGCCGGGGGATCTCTTCATCGCCGTTCCGGGCCTGAAGGAAGACGGGGCCCAGTTCATTGGCGAAGCCGTGTCGCGCGGTGCCGTGGCCGTGGTGTCGGAGAAGCAGGGGCAGTCCTCGCAGGTGCCGTTCTTCAAGGTGAGCAGCGCTCGCAAGGCGCTGGCCCTCATCGCGGCGAACTTCCATGGCCGCCCCGCCGACAAGCTGACGCTCCTGGGCGTCACGGGCACCAATGGGAAGACGACGACGACGTACCTCCTGGAGGCCATCCTCGCGACGGCCGCCATGTACACCGGCGCCAACCCGCCGGGCGTCATCGGCACGCTGGGCTACAAGTTCGGCGGCAAGACGACGGAGCTGGCCAACACCACGCCGGACCCGCTGGAGCTGCACCGCATCTTCCGCGAGATGGTGGACGCGGGCGTGGAGACGGTGGTGATGGAGGTGTCCAGCCACGCGCTCGCGCAGGAGCGCGTGCACGGGCTCACCTTCAAGGCGGTGGGCTTCAGCAACCTGTCGCGCGACCACCTGGACTACCACAAGGACCTGGAGGAGTACTTCCAGGTGAAGCGCAAGCTCTTCGTGGAGAACCTCTCCGCCACAGGCACCGCGGTGGTCAACGGCGACGACACCTTCGCCAGCCGCGTCTACAACGAGCTGCGCGGCCAGAAGCGCATGGCGTGGAAGTTCAGCCGCCTGGGCGCCGGTGAGATCTCCGCCGCGGACGCCACGTATTCGCTCAAGGGCATCGAGGCCACCCTGAAGACGCCCGCGGGCGACATCAAGGTGAAGAGCAAGCTGCTGGGGCCCCACAACCTGGAGAACATCATGCTCGCGGCCGGCATCGCGCTGGGCGCGGGCATCTCCCGCTCCGACGTGAAGAGCGGCATCGAGCTGGTCTCCCAGGTCGCGGGCCGCATGGACCGCGCGGAGAATCACCGGGGCGGTCCCGCGCCGGCGGTGCTGGTGGACTACGCGCACACGGATGACGCGCTCAAGCGCTCCATCGAAGCGGCGCGCACGCTGGCCAAGGGCCGCGTCATCGTCGTCTTCGGCTGCGGCGGCGACCGCGACAAGGGCAAGCGCCCCCTGATGGGCACCGTGGCCGCGGAGGGCGCCGACCTGGTGATGGTGACCAGCGACAACCCGCGCACGGAGGACCCGGAGGAGATCATCTCCCAGGTGACGCCGGGCCTGGAGAAGGGCGGCCTGCGCCGCATCTCCGCGGGCAAGGCGAAGAGCGGGGAGAAGGGCTACCTCGTGGACGCGGACCGCCGCGCCGCCATCGAGCAGGTCATCAACCTGGCCAAGGACGACGACGTCGTCCTCATCGCCGGCAAGGGCCACGAGACCTACCAGACGGTGGGCACGGAGAAGCTCGCCTTCGACGACCGCGAGGTCGCCGCGAAGGCGCTGGCCAACCGCATCCCGGGCTGAAAACCAGAAGGGGGCCTCCCGGGCCTCCTTCCCTCCGGCTCCCCCCTTCATGGCCGCTCGATTCTCCGATGACGAGGTGGTGCAGGCGACCGGCGCGACCCGTCGCGGGGACGCCGTCCCCGCGGGGTTTCCCGACGTCTGCACCGACACGCGGTCGCTCACCCCGGGGTGCCTCTTCGTGGCGCTCCAGGGCGAGCGCTTCGACGCCCACGACTTCGTGGACGGCGCCATGCGACAGGGGGCCGCCGGGGCGGTGGTGAAGCGGGGCCGGGCGCTGCCCGCCCTTCCCCAGGGCTACCCGCTCTTCGAGGTCGACGACACCCTGGCCGCGCTGGGCGGGCTGGGCGCGCTGCACCGCCGCCGCTTCCACATCCCGGTGGCGGCGGTGGGGGGCTCCAACGGGAAGACGACCACCAAGGAGATGGTGGGCGCCATCCTGGCCACGCGGGGCCCCGCGCTGAAGACGGAGGGTAACTTCAACAACGAGGTGGGCGTCCCGCTCACGCTCTTCCGGCTGGAGCCGTCCCACGTGGCGGCCGTCATCGAAGTGGGGATGAACCAGCCCGGCGAAATCGAGAGGCTCACCCGCAAGGTGCAGCCGGACGCGGGGGTCATCACCGTCGTCCAGCCGGAGCACCTGGAGGGCCTGGGCAGCCTGGAGGGCGTGGCGGAGGCGGAGGGCGAGCTGTTCCGCGAGATGCTCCCGCAGGCCACCGCGGTGGTGAACATCGACGACGCGCACATCGTGCATCAGGCCGCGCGCAGCGGGGCGAAGCACCTCACGTTCGGCCGCGCGGAGGGCGCCGACGTGCGCCTCACCGCGGTGCACACGCTGGGGCGCGACGGGATGGTGGCCACGGTGCGCTACGCCCAGAAGGACTGGCCGGTGCGCCTGCACTTCGTGGGGCCGCACAACGCGCAGAACGCGACGGCGGCGTTCGCGACGGCGCTGGCCCTGGGCTACTCCCCCGAGGAGTGCGTGAAGGGCCTGGAGTCCGCGCGGCCGTACGCGCGCAGGCTCAACATCCTGGACGGCCGCAACGGCGTCACGGTGGTGGACGACTGCTACAACGCCAACCCCGCTTCCATGGAGGCGGCGCTGGTCACGCTGGGCACGCTGGTGCCCGAGGGCGGCCGGGCGGTGGCGGTGCTGGGCGACATGTTGGAGTTGGGCGCGGGTGAGGCGGAGGAGCATGCCCGGTTGGGTGAGCTCGTCCGGACGCACGCGTCGCTGGTCGCGTTCTTCGGTCCCCGGTCCTCGGGCGGCCATGGGAGCGCGGCCATGGGAGATTCCGCCGCCCACTTCACCGAAGTGGAGCCCCTGGTGGCGTGGTTGACGCCCCGGCTCCACCCCGGTGACGTGGTGTTGGTGAAGGCCAGTCGCGGCATGCGGCTGGAGCGCGTGGTGGCCGCCCTCACGGGCGCGGCCCCCCCCGGAGGGAGTCACTAGTGCTGTACCTTCTGTACGAGCTCATCCAGAACACCGAGGCCGGGCGCGTCCTCAACTTCCTGCGCTACCCGACCTTCCGCATCATCGCCGCGGGCGTCTTCGCCCTGCTCCTGGGGATGGTCATTGGCCCGCGCCTCATCGCGCGGCTGCGCCTGAAGCAGCACGGGCAGAGCAACGTGCGCGAGGACACCCCGGACTCGCACCAGAAGAAGAAGGGCACGCCCACCATGGGCGGCGCGCTCATCCTCATCTGCATCGCGGCGGGCACGCTCCTGTTCGCGGACCTGAAGAGCCGCGGCGTCTGGGTGATGATCCTCCTCACCTTCGGCTACGGCTTCATCGGCTTCCTGGACGACTGGCTCAAGCTGTCCAAGCGCAACTCCAAGGGCCTGGCCGGGCGCAAGAAGATGCTGCTGCAGACGGCCTTCTTCCTCATCGCCGTCTTCGGCCTGATGTGCACGTGGACCCTGCCGGACGGCTCCTTCGGGCCCAAGCTGCTCATCGACACGCGGCTCACGCTGCCGTTCGTGCCGTCCCATTGGTTCAACCCGGACCTGGGCTGGTTCTACGTGGTGTTCGCGTGGGTGGTCATCGTGGGGACGTCCAACGCGGTGAACCTCACGGACGGCCTGGACGGTCTGGCCATCGTGCCCACCATCGTCTCGGCGGTGACGTTCTGCGTGCTCTGCTACGTGGCGGGCACCACGCTGCACATCGCGGACACGGAGACGGTGAACGGCGTCACCCGGCTCACAGCCACGCCGCTGTACCGCTACCTGGGCATCCTCCAGGTGCCGGGCGGCGCGGAGCTGGCCGTCTTCTGCGCCAGCATCGTGGGCGCGGGCATCTCCTTTCTCTGGTTCAACACCTACCCGGCGTCCGTGTTCATGGGCGACATCGGCTCGCTGGCCCTGGGCGGCGCGCTGGGCGGGCTGGCCGTGTTCTCGAAGAACGAGGTCGTCTCTGCCATCATCCACGGCATCTTCTTCGCCGAAGCGCTGAGCGTGATGATCCAGGTGGCCTCGTACAAGATGACGGGCAAGCGCGTGTTCAAGATGGCGCCCGTGCACCACCACTTCGAGCTCAAGGGCTTGGCCGAGCCGAAGATCATCGTGCGTTTCTGGATTGTCGCCATCCTCTGTGGTGGCGTGGCCCTGCTGTCGCTGAAACTGCGCTAGTCGCTTCGAAGAGGTCGGCCCACCCATGAGCACGTCGCTGTCCGGTCGGAAGGTCGCGGTGTTCGGGCTGGCCAAGAGTGGCGTCGCGGCGCTGCGCCTGCTCGTCCAGCACGGGGCGAAGGTGACGGCGCTGGACGCGCGCTCCGAGGACGCGCTCGGCGACGTGGCGAAGGAGCTGCACGCGAAGGGCGTGACGCTGGTGACGGGCGCCACGCCCCCGGGGCTGCTCACCCGCCAGGACCTGGTGGTGGTGAGCCCGGGCGTGCCGCTGTCGCTGCCGGAGCTGGAGAGCGCGCGCACGTCGGGGGTCCCCATCTGGGGGGAGATTGAGCTCGCGGCGCGCATGCTGGAGGGCACGCGCCTGCTGGGCATCACCGGCACCAACGGCAAGAGCACCACCACGGCGCTCACCGGCGAGCTGTACGCGAAGGGCGGCCTGCGCACCTTCGTGGGCGGCAACCTGGGCCGCCCGCTGGCGGAGGCCGCGATGGTGCCCGGGGACTGGGACGCGCTGGTGGTGGAGCTGTCCAGCTTCCAGCTGGAGGGCATCCACACGCTCAAGCCCACCGGCGCGGCCATCCTCAACCTCACGCCGGACCACCTGGACCGCTACGCCAACCCCGCCGAGTACGGCGCGGCCAAGGCGCGCATCTTCATGAACCAGGGCGGCGCCAGCGACTTCGCCGTGGTGAACGCGGACGACGCGGCGGTGATGGAGTTGGCCGCTTCCGCGCGCGTGCCCGTGTACGGCTTCAGCCTCACCGGCCACCCGGTGGTGGGCATGCCCCGGCTGGCGGGGCTCGCGGTGTCCCGGCCCGGCGGCTTCCAGCTGGAGTTCGCCGGCGAGGACTACACGCTCACCAACCGCGCGCTCCGGGGCGCGCACAACGCGCAGAACGCGATGGCGGCGGCGCTGCTGGCGCGGCTGGGCGGCGTGTCGAAGGACGCGGTGCAGGCGGGGCTGGACAGCTACCCGGGCCTGGCGCACCGGCTGGAGAGCGTGCGCGTGCTGGACGGCGTGGAGTGGGTGAACGACTCCAAGGCCACCAACGTGGACTCCGTGCTGGTGGCGCTCAAGGCGTTCGCGGGCGGCGTGTGGCTCATCGCGGGCGGCAAGGGCAAGGGCGCGCCGTACGCGCCCATGGTGGAGGCGGGGCGGGGGAAGGTGAAGGGCGTGCTCACCATTGGCCAGGACGCGGACACGCTGGCGCGGGCGTACGCGAACGACGCGCCGGTGCACGCGTGCGGCGCGCTGGACGCGGCGGTGGCGAAGGCGCGCCAGCTGGCGGAGGCGGGGGACACGGTGCTGCTGTCCCCGGCGTGCGCGTCGTACGACCAGTTCAAGAACTTCGAGGACCGGGGCGACACGTTCAAGCGCCTCGTCGGGGCGCTCTGACCGTGATGAAGACCTCTGCTCCGGCCGCCCCCGTGCGGTTCGACCCCATCCTGCTGTGCGCGGTGCTGGCGCTGGTGTCGCTGGGCCTCGTGATGACGTACTCGGCCAGCGCGGTGCTGGCGCAGGACAAGCTGGGGGACAGCCTCTATTTCCTCAAGCGCCAGCTGTCCGCCGCGGGCCTGGGCCTGGTGGCCATGGCGGTGGCGATGAAGCTGGGGTGGCGGAAGCTGGCGCGGCTGGCGTACCCGCTCCTGCTCGTCGCCATCGTGCTGCTGGTCGCGGTGGCCATCCCGGGCATCGGCACCACGGCGGGCGGCGCGCGGCGGTGGATCCGCCTGCCGGGCTTCAGCCTCCAGCCCGCGGAGATCGCCAAGTTCGCGTGGCTCGTCTACCTGTCCTATTCGCTCGCGAAGAAGCGGGAGAAGGTGGCCACGTTCTCCATCGGGTTCCTGCCGCACCTGGCCCTGTGCGGCATCCTGGTGCTGCTGTGCATGCTCCAGCCGGACTTCGGCAGCAGCGTGCTGCTGGTGTTCATGCTCTTCGTGCTGCTGTTCGCGGCGGGGACGAAGCTCTCGTACCTGGTGGGCTCCGTGCTGCTCGCGCTGCCGCTGGCGTTCGTCGCCATCGCGACCAGCCCCTACCGCATGAAGCGCATCCTGGCGTTCCTGGACCCGTGGGCCCACCGGCACGACGTGGGCTACCAGGTGGCGGAGTCGCTCATGTCCATCGGCTCGGGCGGCATCACCGGCCTGGGGCTGGGGGACGGCCGGCAGAAGCTGTTCTTCCTCCCGGAGGCGCACACGGACTTCATCTTCTCCATCCTGGGGGAGGAGCTGGGCCTCATCGGCGTGGGCCTGCTCGTCGCGCTGTACGGCGTCGTGCTCTGGCGCGGCATCCGCGCCAGCCTCGCGGCGGGGGAGACGTTCGGCACGTACCTGGGCCTGGGCATCAGCTCCATCATCGCGTTCCAGGCCACGGTGAACATGTGCGTGGCCATGGGCCTGCTGCCCACGAAGGGCCTGACGCTGCCGTTCGTGTCGTACGGCGGCACGTCGCTGGTGGTGCTGATGGGGTCCGCGGGGGTGTTGCTCTCGTTGAGCGCGAACACCCAGGGCGCGTCGCGGCCGGTGCGCGCGGGCTCCTCCGACCTGCGCGAGGTGGCGGCGTGAAGGTCCTCATCGCGGGCGGCGGCACGGGCGGCCACTTGTTTCCGGGCATCGCGCTGGCCGAAGAGGTCGTCACGCGCCACCCGAACAACGAGGTCGTCTTCGTGGGCACGGAGCGGGGGCTGGAGGCCCGCGTGGTGCCCAAGGAGGGCTACCCGCTGGAGTTCGTGAAGGTGCAGGGGCTCAAGGGCAAGGGCGTGGTCGGGCTCCTCAAGGGCCTCATCGCGCTGCCGCTGGCGTTCCTGGCGTCGTTCCGCATCCTGTCGCGCCAGAAGCCGGACGTGGTGGTGGGCGTGGGCGGTTACGCGAGCGGGCCGGTGGTGCTGGCCGCGTGGCTGATGGGCATCCCCACCGCCATCCAGGAGCAGAACGCGCTGCCCGGCCTCACCAACAAGATCCTGGGCCGCATCGTGAAGGTCGTCTTCACCTCCTTCGAGGAAGCGCGCAATCACTTCCCGGAGGCCAAGGTGCAGATGATTGGCAACCCCATCCGCAAGAAGCTGATGGACAACTACCTGCGCAGCAGCGCCGCGCACGAGAAGTTCTCCGTCCTCGTCTTTGGCGGCAGCCTGGGCGCGCGCGGCGTCAACACCCGCGTGCTGGACGCGCTGGACGCGCTGGGGGATGTGAAGGAGCAGATCTCCATCGTCCACCAGACGGGGAAGCTGGACCTGGAGACGGTGCGGAAGGGCTACGCGGACAAGGGCTTCGCGGACGTGGCCACGGTGGTGGAGTTCATCGACGACATGTCCTCCGCGTACGCGAAGGCGGACCTGGTCATCTGCCGCGCGGGCGCCACGTCGTTGGCGGAGCTGACGGTGTGCAAGAAGCCCAGCATCCTGGTGCCCTTCCCGCACGCGACGGACAACCACCAGGAAGTGAATGCCCGCGCGCTGGTGGACGCGGGCGCGGCGGTGATGTTCCGCGAGTCGGAGCTCACCGGGCAGAAGCTGGCGGAGACGCTGCGCGGGCTGATGACGGACCCGGCGAAGCTCAAGCAGATGGCGAAGAAGGCGGGCATCCTGGGCCGCCCCGCCGCGGCGAAGGAGCTGGCGGACGTGTGCGTGGACCTGACCACCCAGGCCTGGGGCCCGGGCGGTCGCGACCGCGGACCGAAGGACGTGAAGAAGGCACCCGGGAGCAAGGCATGAACAAGTCCCTCACCCACAAGCCCGGCAGCCTCTTCAAGACGCGCCACGCGGCGCACGTGCACTTCGTGGGCGTGGGCGGCATCGGCATGAGCGGCATCGCGGAGGTGCTGCTCAACCTGGGCTACCGCGTGTCCGGCTCCGACCTGCGCGAGAGCGACATCACCCGCAGGCTCGCGAAGCTGGGCGCCACGCTCTACGAAGGCCACCGCGCGTCCAACCTGGTGCACGCGGACGTGGTGGTCATCTCCTCCGCGGTGCGCAAGGACAACCCGGAGGTGGTGACGGCGCGCCAGCGCAAGATTCCGGTCATCCCGCGCGCGGAGATGCTCGCGGAGTTGATGCGCCTGAAGTACGCGGTCGCCGTCGCGGGCAGCCACGGCAAGACGACGACCACGTCCATGGTGGCCACGGTGCTGTCGGCGGCGGGCCTGGACCCCACGGCGGTGGTGGGCGGCAAGGTGAACGTGCTCGACTCCAACGCCAAGCTGGGCAAGAGCGAGCTGATGGTGGTGGAGGCGGACGAGTCCGACGGCAGCTTCCTCAAGCTGCACCCGTCCATCGCGGTCGTGACCAACATCGACCCGGAGCACATGGACCACTATGGCGACCTGGAGACGCTCCAGTCCGCCTTCGTGGAGTTCTGCAACCGCGTCCCCTTCTACGGCCTCAACGTGCTGTGCCTGGACAACCCCAACGTCCAGGCGCTGCTGCCGCGCATCGAGAAGCGCTTCGTCACCTACGGCAGCTCGCACATGGCGGACTACCGGCTGGAGGGCATCTCGCTGGATGGCTTCACCACCACCTTCCGCGCCTTCCGCCGCGAGGAGGACCTGGGCGAGTTCCGCGTCCGGATGGTGGGCGCGCACAACGCCTTCAACGCGCTGGCGGTGGTGGCCATCGCGGAGGAGATGGACATCCCGCTGGAGACGGTGCGCTCCGCGCTGGCGGAGTTCGGCGGCGTGCAGCGCCGCTTCACCGTGCGCGGCGAGGTGGGCGGCATCACCGTGGTGGATGACTACGGGCACCACCCCACGGAGGTGATGGCCACGCTGTCGGGCGCGCGCCGCGCCTTCGGCCGCCGCGTGGTGGCCGCCTTCCAGCCGCACCGTTACACGCGCACGCACGACCTGATGAAGGAGTTCGCCACCGCGTTCAACGACGCGGACGTGCTCTTCGTCACCAGCGTCTACGCGGCGGGCGAGGAGCCCATCCCCGGCGCCACCGGCGACGCGCTGGCGGAGGCCATCCGTGCGCACGGCCACCGCGACGTGACGTTCATCGAGAAGCGCGCGGACGTGGCGAAGGCGCTCCAGGAGCGCGTGCGCGAGGGCGACCTGGTGCTGACGCTGGGCGCGGGCGACATCACCCAGGTGGGCCCGGACCTCTTGAACCTGATGGGCGCGGCGAAGGG
The DNA here is from genome assembly GCF_007352635.1 of Corallococcus sp. Z5C101001. Classification (NCBI taxonomy): domain Bacteria; kingdom Pseudomonadati; phylum Myxococcota; class Myxococcia; order Myxococcales; family Myxococcaceae; genus Corallococcus; species Corallococcus sp. Z5C101001. The sequence goes on along the minus strand of NZ_VKLU01000004.1, from coordinate 8,621 downwards.
CGGGTAGGGGATGGAGGCGGGCGCTGTCACTCTGCTCGCGGCGCGCGTGGCGCGCATGCCGGGCCTGGACGTCAAGCCGGGGGAGCCCCTGGCGCCACTCATCAGCGTGCGCGTGGGAGGTCCGGCGGAGGCCCTGGTGCGTCCGCGCTCGCCGGACGCGCTGGTGGACCTGCTGCGCTTCGCCCGCGACGAGGGCGTGCCCGTGACGGTGCTGGGCGGCGGCGCCAACACGCTGGTGGGCGACGGCGGCGTGCCGGGGCTCACCGTGAAGCTGCCCTCGGACTTGTTTCCGGAGGCGCTGGACGTGGGCGCGGACGACGGGCGGGTGACGCTGGGCACCGGCGCGGCCATCGCCCGCCTGGTGAACGTGATGCGGGCCCAGGGCCTGGTGGGCGCGGAGTTCCTCGCGGGCATCCCCGGCACCCTGGGCGGCGCCGTCACCATGAACGCGGGCACCAAGAACGGCGAGTGCTTCCGCGTGGTGGAGGCCCTCGAGGTCGCCACCGCGGACGGCGTGGGGTGGTTGACGAAGGCGCAGGTCCCGTACGCCTACCGCCATGCCACGCTGCCCCCCGGAGGGATCGTCACCCGCGTGCGCTTCCACCTGCCCAAGGGCGATGTCGTGGCCAGCAAGGCGACCATGGACGCGGACCTGGGCTACCGCAAGCGCACGCAGCCCTTGAGCCAGCCCAACTTCGGCAGCGTGTTCACCAACCCGCCGGGCGACCACGCCGGGCGGCTGATTGAACTCGTCGGCCTGAAGGGGCACACGCTGGGACGCGCGCAGGTGTCCACCCTGCACGCCAATTGGATCGTCAACCTGGGCGGCGCCGCCGCCCGCGACGTGAAGGGCCTCATCACCCTGATGCAGACGCGGGTGCTGGAGGCCACGGGCGTCGCCATGCACCCCGAAGTCAAGAGCATCGGAGTCTTCCTTCCATGAGCATCGGTCCCCGAGGCTTCACCCCGGCCGAGTTGAAGGCCAAGCGCGTGGGCGTGCTGTACGGCGGCCTCTCCAGCGAGCGCGAGGTCTCCCTGCGCACCGGCGCCGCGGTGGCGGGCGCGCTCCGGGGCCTGGGCTACGACGTGGTGGACATCGACGTGGGCAAGGACCTGCCCGCGCGCCTCATCGCGGAGAAGGTGGACGTGGCGTGGCTCGCGCTGCACGGCCGCTTCGGTGAGGACGGCTGCATCCAGGGCCTGCTGGAGGCCATGTTCATCCCCTACACCGGCAGCGGCGTGATGGCCTCCGCGGTGGGCATGGACAAGGTGTACGCGAAGGAGATCTTCGTCGCGCGCGGCATCCCCACGCCGCCCTACCGCGCCTTCGCCACGGCGGAGGCCGCGCTCGCGGAGGCGGACCGGCTGCCGTTCCCCTTCCCGGTGGTGGTGAAGCCCAGCCGCGAGGGCAGCAGCGTGGGCGTGCACATCTGCAAGACGCGCGGGGACTACACCGCCGCGGTCGAGGACGCGGCGCGGTACGCGGGCACGCTCCTGGTGGAGCAGTTCATCAAGGGCCGCGAGGTCCAGGGCGGCGTGCTGGACAACGAGGCCCTGGGCGTCATCGAGGTCAAGGCCGCTCGCGAGTTCTACGACTACGAAGCGAAGTACAAGGCGGGCAGCGGCACCCAGTACCTCTTCCCCGCGCCGCTGCCGCCGGACCTGTACGCGCGCGTCAACGCCGTCTCCCTCGCCGCGCACCAGGCCCTGGGGTGCGCGGGCGGGTCGCGCTCGGACGTCATCGTCACGGACGCGGGCGACGTGTTCCTGCTGGAGATCAACACGCTGCCCGGCATGACGGCTTCCAGCCTGTTGCCGAAGATCGCGGCGGGGCGGGGCATCGACTTCCCGGCCCTCTGCGAGCGGCTGTTGCAGGGCGCTTCGCTCAAGGCCTGAGCCTCGCCGCACCGGCGCTTCGCGCACTCGCGGTGACGCGCGGATGGCGCGGCGACGGGATGGTCGGGAGGCCCAGGCCCCTTCACCTGCCCGGGGAGGCCCGGCTCACCGTCAAGCGAGCCGGGCCCAGGGTCACGGGCTCCGGAAGGTGTCGAGCGAGGGGCAGTAGGTGGCGTACCCGTGACCGGTGAGGGCGCCGTTCTCGTAGGTGCCGTTCACGTCGAAGGCCACGAAGTGCGAGGCGGGAGGGGCGCCCGCCTTGGCGCAGGTGGGGCAGAGCGAGGCCGCCACCGGGGTGAAGGTGAGGCTCGTGCTGTGGATGAAGGGCACCGAGGGGAGCAGCACGCCCTCGAAGTCGACCAGCGTCGCGGCCGGCTCGCCCGCCGCGGAGCCTGTCTGCGGCGTCGCGTCCACCGGCACCTTCACCGAGTAGACGTTGACGAGCTGAGGCGGGAGGTCCGAGACCTCGGACGGGCACTCACCCGGCGCGCCGTTGTTGAGCTCGATCCACAGCTCCCACGGGTCCCCGGGCTTCGCGGGCTCGTCATAACCGAAGTAGGCGTTGGTCAAGGTTCGCGACGTGCCATCCAGTCGGATCGTGGCCGCCGTCTCCTTGCAGGTACCCTCGCAGACGGTGAACGGTTCGGTCCCGGTGCCCGCGTCGGGCGTGGTGCCCGCGTCGGATTCGGTACCAGCGTCGGGCGTGGTGCCCGCGTCGGATTCGGTACCAGCGTCGGACTCGGTACCAGCGTCGGGTGTGGTGCCCGCGTCGGACTCAGTGCCCGCGTCGGATTCGGTGCCAGAGTCGGGCGTGGTTCCCGCGTCGGACCCGGTGCCGGAGTCGGGCGTGGTGCCCGCGTCGGGCTCGGTGCCTGCGTCGTTCTCGGTCCCTCCGTCGGACCCGGTGCCAGAGTCGGGCTCGGTGCCCGCGTCCAGATGGGTGCCTGCATCCGCCTTGGTGCCTGCGTCCAGGCCCGCGTCCGGTGTCGGATCGTCGGTGTCGGAGCCACAGCCGGAGAATGCGGAAACAGTGGTGAGAGAGATAACCAGTAGGGAGAGAATCGAGCGTTGCAGGTTCATGCCGCGGATTGTCACGGGTTCGTTGCGCGGATGCGAGCCGAACCGACACCCTGCGTCATGAACGAGGCTCGTTCCTCTGGCGACGCCCGTCACACCGTGCCGTCCGGCCACCTGCCGAAGCGCTCCCGCGCGGTGCATGTCCGGTCGCGGGAGTCCAAACGCACGCCTCGCACCGCCCGCATGCGGTGGGCCTCCTGCGTGAAATACCCGCATCCTCATTCAGACGTTCCCACTTCCATGGAAGCCCAGGCCTCCTCGCGAAGCGGCCCGCGGAAGCGGTCACGCGCGTTTAATCCGCAAGAACTGGCGTGACCGCCGTCTTTCTACGGCATCCACTCCAAGGCCTCGCAGGGGCGTGCGGAATCTCCAGCCGACGGTGACTCAGGCCGTAGGCGTTCGTCGCCCATGGAGGCGTGGAAAAGCAGCAACTCTTGAGGGCACAAGTCAGAGAACCCTGCCCATTCAGGAAGAGATGGCCCAACATCCAATCCGGGGGTGGTAAATACCCCAGCCTCTCTCCAGACCCGAGATGACGCGCGTGAAGAGCCCGAGTGGCAGCGAAGAACGGGGCCTGGTCGGGCCCGCGGGTGTGAGCGTCGAGAGCGCCCTCGTCAGCACCGCGAGGGCGGTCCCCTGGAAGTTCAAGGGGGGCGAGTACGAGTGTCCGCCGCACCCTTCACGAGCCCTCTGCGAAGCGAGAAGCCCCGCACCCGATGAGCGGGCCGGGTTCGCTACAGCGACGTGCCTGTAGCCAAAAACTGGCGTGGTTCGAAGTCCGCACGCAGCATGCGCCTCCCGACTCATGGCCTTTGGAAAAACCAAGAACCGCCGCCGCCTGGACGCCGCACCGCGCAACGACGCGGTGAAGGGCGCCGTCCGTTCGCACGGGGCGATGGTGGTGAAGGCGTTGGGGTTGGCGGTGGCGACGGCGGGGCTCATCTGGGGCGGCAGCGAGCTGCGGGCCTGGGCAGTGGTGTCGCCTCGCTTCGCGCTGGAGTCGGTGTCCTTCTCCGGGTTGGAGCGGGCCTCGCGCCCGGAGCTCTTGAAGCTGTCGGGGCTGACGGCGGGGCAGAACCTGTGGACGCTGGACCCGGCGGCGCTGGCGCGGTCCATGGGGCAGCACCCCTGGGTGCGCAAGGTGGAGGTGACGCGGCGGTTTCCGCGCGGAGTGTCCGTGGAGGTGTCGGAGCACGCACCCGCGGCGCTGGCGGTGCTGGGCGACCTGTACGTGCTGGACGAGGAGGGCGAGCCCTTCAAGCGCGTCACCCCGGGGGACGGGCTGGACCTGCCGCTCGTCACCGGCGTGGAGCGCGACGCGTACGTGGCGGACGCGGACTCGGTGCGCGCGAAGTTTCGCGAGGCACTGGATGTAACCCGAGCTTATGCGCGGCTGTCGCCCGGGCGATCCGAGCGGCTGTCCGAGGTTCGCCTGGAGAACAGCGGACTTGCGCTGGTGACGGCGACGGGGCAGGAGGTGCGCCTTGGCGCGGGCGATACGGAAGTCAAGCTCCAGCGGCTGGCGCGCGTTCGTCGCGAGCTCAGCACGAGAGGGCTTGCAGCCGCGATCATTCGCCTGGATAACCGTGCCCGACCGGGTTGGGTGGCGGTGAGGCTTTCGAGTGGGTCCGACTCCGAGAGGAGCGGGGACTCGACGCAGTGAGGATGCTTCCTTCACGAAAGTGAGGGAGCCTGGGAGGAGTCATGGCGAAGCAGAAGTCGGGGGAGATCATCGTCGGCCTCGACATCGGCACGACGAAGATCTGCGCCATCGTCGGCGAGCTGACCGATAGCGGTATCGACATCATCGGTATCGGCACGCATCCGTCGAAGGGATTGCGCAAGGGCGTCGTGGTCAACATCGAGGCCACGGTGTCGTCCATCCGGCGCGCCGTGGAGGAAGCCGAATTGATGGCCGGGGCGGAGATCTCCCACGTCTACACGGGGATCGCCGGTGGCCACATCAAGGGCTTCAACTCCCAGGGCATCGTCGCGGTGAAGGACAAGGAGGTCCGCGACGCGGACATCGCGCGCGTCATCGACGCGGCGAAGGCGGTGGCCATCCCCCTGGACCGGGAGGTCATCCACGTCCTGCCCCAGGAGTTCATCATCGACGACCAGGGCGGCATCAAGGAGCCCCTGGGCATGGCCGGCGTGCGCCTGGAGGCCAAGGTGCACATCGTCACGGGCGCCGTCTCCAGCGCGCAGAACATCGTCAAGTGCGCCAACCGCACGGGCCTGAACGTCTCCGACATCGTGCTCCAGCCGCTGGCTTCGGCCGAAGCGGTGCTGAGCGAGGACGAGAAGGAGCTGGGCGTGTGCCTCGTCGACATCGGCGGCGGCACCACGGACATCGCCATCTTCTCCGGCGGTTCCATCGTCCACACGGCGGTGATTGCCCTGGGCGGCAACAACCTGACGAGCGACATCGCCATTGGCCTGCGCACCCCCGCGCACGAAGCCGAGCGCATCAAGCAGAAGTACGGCTGCGCGCTCGCGTCGATGATCAACAAGGACGAGACGATCGAGGTGCCCAGCGTGGGCGGCCGTCAGCCGCGCGTCCTGGGCCGGCAGATCCTCTCGGAGATCCTGGAGCCGCGCGTGGAGGAGATCTTCCAGCTCGTGCACCGTGAAATCCAGAAGTGCGGCTACGAGGATCTGCTCGCCTCGGGCATCGTCATCACCGGCGGCTCGACGCTGCTGGCGGGCATGCCGGAGCTGGCGGAAGAGGTGCTGGGTCTGCCGGTGCGCCGGGGCATGCCGCGCGGCATTGGCGGCCTGGTGGACGTGGTGAAGAGCCCCATGTACGCCACGGGCGTGGGCCTGGTGGTCTACGGCGCCAAGCACATGGACCGGCGCATGTTCCGCATCCGCGAGGACGGCAACGTCTACAAGAAGGTGAAGGGCCGGATGCGCGAGTGGCTGGAAGAGATCTTCTAGGCGGATCCGGTGCGGTGACGCGCTGAGTCGGGGCTCCCTTCGGGGGGCCCTTTCGCGTTTCTGGGGCCGGTGTCCGTGTCCGGGGGCGGACCTGACGCGTCAGGTAGGGACGATGACGCGTCAGCGGGGGACGCCGGAATGGTCCAGTTTCTGGAATTTGGATCCACCTTCCGGACGTCGGCCGTAGGCACGGCGAGCGAGCGGCGCAAGTGCCTGAATTTGGTGGGAATGGAAATCCGACAGAGGATGGCGCCCGGCTTGCTAGGGGGCTGTGGCCCCCAGAACGCATCCCGCCGTTCCCGGTGGGCCTCTGACCTTATGACTCCACAAAAAACTACGCGGTTGCTGACGCGCCTGCCGGGAGTTCGCCGCTCCGCCGCGGGCCTCCTGGCCTTGCTGTGCGCCGTGCTGATGGCGCCCCCCGCGTCCGCGGAACCCGACACCTTCGGCCTGGGAAATGGCCACAACGGCGCGCTGACGGTCGCCGCGGGCAACGCGGTCACCATCAACACGTACGCGCGGCTGACCGCGAACGCGGCCGCGGGCTCGTCGTTCGTGACGGTGGGTGACACGACGGGCTTCGCCGTCGGTGACCTGGTGATGGTGTTCCAGTCCACTGGCTACACAGGGACGGTGACCTCCGGCAACCAGGGGCCGTTCGACTTCTCGTCGGACCCGGTGGGCCGCTGGCAGTTCGCGCGCGTGACGGCGCTGACGGCCACCCGGCTCACCTTCGGTTCGCCCCTCACGGTGGCATTCACGGGTGGCACGTTGGCCAGTCGCACCTCGGCGCAGGCCATCCGGGTTCCTGAGTACACGACGGTGACGGTCGATGCGGGCGGCAGCATCACGGCGAAGGGTTGGTCCAACGATGCCGACGAGACGGACAACCTGGGTGGCCTCGTGGTGTTCCTGGCGCAGGGCGCGGTCACCAACAACGGAACCATCTCCGCCAATGGCGCGGGCTTCCGCGGTGGTGGGTACTTCAACGGGGACGGTGACAACTGCACGCAACTCGACCAGGCGTGGCCGGGCGGCGCCATCAAGGGCGAGGGAGTCGTGCCGGGCCGCTTCAAGCTCTCGCCGACCTTCCCGGTGCCTGCGGGCACGGCGGGCCGCGGCAACATCCTCAACGCGGGCGGCGGCGGCATCTGCCACAACTCCGGCGGCGGCGGTGGTGGCAACGGCGGACAGGGTGGCATCGGAGGCCGGACGTGGACGGGTGACACCGCCCCGGCGCGCCCGGTGGGTGGCCTCGGTGGCGCGAAGATGAACTTCCTCCCGACGACGCGCGTGCTCTTTGGCGGTGGCGGCGGTTCGGGGCACGGCAACGACGGCGTGGGCGGCGGCGGCGGCAACGCGGGCGGCATCGTGTTCATCCGTGGCGGTTCGCTGGCGGGTGCGGGTCGCATCAGCGCGGACGGTTCAGCGGGTGTGAACTCCCAGAACGACGCGGCGGGTGGCGGTGGTGCGGGTGGCACGCTGTCGCTGCGGTTCAATGGCGGGCTGAGCTGCAACACCGGCAACGTCTCCGCGAAGGGTGGCAACGGCGGTAGCAGCAGCGCTGATGAGCACGGCACGGGCGGCGCTGGCGGCGGCGGCAACATCTTCCTCCAGGGCGCGACCCTCAACTGCACGACCACGCCCGCCACGGCGACCTCCGGGGGCCTTCCGGGGACGCAGGCGCTCGCGACTTCAATCTATGACGGTGCGACGTACGGGGCGGCGGCTGGCAACGTCGGCGTCGTCAACACGCTCACGTCCGCGCTGACCACGCCCGCGGCGCCGGTCGTCGTCACGCCGGCCAACGGCTCGACCACGTCCAACCGGACGCCCGCCTTCACCGGTACGGGCCCGGCGAACACGACCATCGTCGTCATCGTGGACAACGTGGAGATTGGCCGGACGACGTCCGATGCCTCGGGCAACTGGACCTTCACGCCCACCGCGCAGCTCACCGTCGCGGCCCACTCCGTGTACGCGTACGCGGAGACCAACGGCCAGGCGAGCACCAAGAGCAACACGAACACCTTCACGATCGTGGCGGCGCCGACGGTGGCCATCACCGCTCCGGCCAACGCCTCCACGGTGACCAACCCCAACAACGTGACGGTGACGGGCACGGCCGCGAACGCGACCTCCGTGACGCTCACTGTCAATGGCACCACCACCTACGGTCCCATCACGGTGACGGGCGGCGCCTGGAGCCAGGTCCTGGCCCCCAGCCCGCTGCCCAATGGCACCTACACGTTGTCCGCGGTGTCTCGGAACGCCGCGGGTGACACCAGCGCCGCGGCGACCTCCACCTTCACGGTGGCCGGGCCGACGGTGGCCATCACGACGCCGGCCAATGGCTCGACCGTGACGAACCCGAACGTGACGGTGACGGGAACGACGGCGAACGCGACGAGCGTGACGGTGACGTTCCAGGGGACGAACTACGGTCCCATCACGGTGGATGCCTCTGGCAACTGGAGCCAGGCGCTGCCCGGCCCGCTGGCCAACGGCAACTACACGGTGACGGCGGTGTCCCGGAACGCCGCGGGCAACACGGGCAACACGGCGACGACCACCTTCACGGTGGCTGTCGCGACGCCGACGGTGGCCATCACCACGCCGGCCAACGGCGCCACGGTGACGAACCCGAACGTGACGGTGACGGGCACGGCGACGAACGCGACGAGCGTGACGGTGACGTTCCAGGGCAC